>DASYLB010000026.1:0-83753 GCA_036009765.1 Pyrinomonadaceae bacterium
GGTCTTGCCCGCCTCGACAGCTTTCAAGATGGTGATGATTTGCGTCTCGCTGTATTTGCTCTTTCGCATGCAGGCCTCCTGGCGTCATACTCGCCCGGAAACCTCTACTTTTCAATGGCCCGATTTTTGGGGAGGGTTACAGACTTAGGGCGGCTCCATGGCGCTATTGCGCGCCCATGGCGTGCTCGTAGATATCGATCAACCAAAAGTGCGCTTTTCAGGCTTTGTTGCTGGTGCTGCTGTTCAGAATTTTGCTCAAGGCGCTATCGAGACTCATATTGGGAACGATTATAGGTTTCCCTGCTCTGCCTGCTGGATTGGGTGCCGTTGACTTCGGCATATTAGGCTCTCTAACTAAAACTTAAAACCCAAATCGCGGAGCATTTCGTAAAGATTGATCCATCTTACGGCAAACACATCGCAAATTGTAGGTACTTTGATTTTTCCTTTGGCGCTGCGCAGAGTTTCGTGTGTAACTACAATTCCATCATCCCCCATTGCCATCGCGTGGGCTATTACCCAACCATCACCGCCACGGCAAAATTCTTCAGCATGATGCTGCGCATAGTTAGCGTAAACATAATTGACGATCCTACCGAAGCAGTCTTGAACGTCCCTATTGGCCGTAACACCAAGACCCATTTGCCGTCGCTGTTTAGCCCACTTAGCGAGGAAGTCATCGTAATCAGTGACTTCCTCGAAAACCATTTTGGGCGAGCGAATTCTGCCAGCTTGTAGTTGCTCGTCGAGGAACATCCAAAACTTAGGAGCCAAGTCAAATGGATACGGGCCATTTGCAGCCTGAATGTAGACGTTTGCATCTAGCCAATAGACTCGCAATCAGGTTAGTCGCTCCACAATCTTGGTAACGGTCGGAACCTTCACGCCCAATAAATGGGCAGCGTCCCGGTAAAGAGTTCCACCGTGCTTTACGTCGCGGGCTAGAGCTTCTGGGAATTTATGTCCCAGGCGCGTCGTTAGGGTTGGGTAAAAGGTTCCTCCGCTACCGGACGTTGCCCGGCTTATCTTTCCCTTCTCTTGTCTTAGCAAGCGACTGAAGGCGTCATAGTCGAGCTTCTTCAAGTCGTAGGCTCTATGAAGGATTACGAATGTGCTGACCCAAAAATATCTGGCGAGTTGCGGTAGGTTGATCGGTGCCCGATAAACTTGTTGGAAGTCTGCTTCTGGCACAAGGATCTCAGCGGCAACCCTGTTGCAGAATTCTTCAATGGTACGCGCTACATTAATCGGCTCTGTACCTGTTTCGTCTGGCTTATCGATCGAACTGTCTCCGATCCAAATGTGAGCAAGCTCGTGAGCAAATGTAAAAATCTGGGCGGTTTTGAAGTCGGCGGTATTCACAAACACCAACGGGGCAATTGCATCCACAATTGCGAAGCCTTGAAACTCCTGTACGGAAAGGGGCCGGCGCGTGTTATTGCCGACAATGCTACTGCGCATCACGAGGATTCCTGCCTCCTCAGCCTTGGCAGAAAGCAAAGTCAAATAGTGATCTCTGTCGCGGGCCGTCTTCCGTAAGTCGTTATTGATTCCAAGTGTCTTGGTGACGCTGGCCGCAACAGGTTTTGCGCCATTCACGCTAAAAGAGCCAACGAACGGAAGCGGTAGCGTGCCCTCCTCTTGAACCGCATATTCTCGATACCAGCTTTGGCGAACCAGAACTTCATTGAGAAGGTCGCGGAAGTTAGGGCTTGGTTCACGGGAGACGCTATTTGGCAGCGTCCTGCGATCAGGAATTGGTGGTTCGCTTCTTGGCGGATCAGAAAGGAAGAGAGAACCAAATGGAACATTCAGAATTTTCGCTAGCTTGATAGCCTTGTTAAATTGCGGGTGAGTGTCACCTTTCCTCCAAGCGATCAATTGACCCTCAGTAACATTTAGACGCTTGATGATAGTGGCGACACTCTCGCTACTCCGGTCAAGTGCCCAACCGAGAACTTTAGGTGTTATGTAAGCTAGTTCAGTCGCCATCGGTGATCTTGCGAGCCTATATCTACAATCAAACTCGCTCAAATGCGGTCTTGGCCAAGCAATCTAGCATTTGCTGAGGGAACGGGAGGGACGCCTAAGACCTCGATACTTCACGTTACCCGGTAACTTTGCTGGCAAATCTAATTCATCGTCGATAATGTCTTCAACGAGTACGCCAGCGGCTCGCGCGTAGGCCAGCACTGTCATGAGCGACGGTTCGTTCTTATCCAATTCATAATCTGATATCCGCTTGAAAGGAATTTGCTCTCCTGTTTCTAAACGTCGATGCATTTCACTCTGAGACAATGCGAGCGCAAGCCGAATTTGTCTAAGCTTCTCTGACAAACGTTTAGGCCTGGGACGCGCATAGCCCATTAGGAGTTACCTCCTAGGAGTGCTAACGCGATACCCTTGCGTTTACCCGCAGTTGCGGGTATAATGCCTGCGTTCATGCAATTCGCCGTGAGTTGGAACCTTCCACTCTCAACGGCGATGCTCATCACTCGCTTTCTGGGAGGGTTGAGCTACGCATTTGGCCGTTGTTGATTATCAAACACCCTAACGCCGCAGAGCATAGCAGAAGCCGTCCGTTTTATTCACCCGATTTCGCGGCTACCGGCCTGACTTCTTTGGTCCGAAGGACCGGCAGTCAATAGCCGCGCCCGTAAGGGCGTGGATCACTGCAGCAATATTTATGAGCGCCGAAGGCGCGCCACGATTTGTGCCGGCCCTTCGGGCCTCGCGCCGAATATGGGAACGTAATCCCGCCCTCACGGACGGGGCTACTTGCTGCCAGTCCTTCGGACCTGAGGAAACGCGCACAACCTGGGGGCTCGTCGCTTAGGTCGAAGAAGGCGCAGAAGAACCAACTGAGGCCGCAGAACTATTTCCGCTAACTAACCAATCACCCGCCGCGTTAACCCGCAAACGAAGCCGCTCCGAAACTGATCACCCTCTTTCCTTAAGGAGGTGTTTCTGTGCCCGGTTTTGTGCATCCGCTCGCGACGGGGTCAACGTACCGCGTCTTGTATGTTGGTAACGACGTGAAATTCATAGCAGCGTTTCGAGAAGCAGTGAGTGAACATGTCTACCGCCTGGTGGCAGGTTCAGATAACGAAAGCATTATCCTGTTTCTCAAGAGCGATATTCCCTACGACCTAATGCTAATCGATCACGACTGGCGCGGAAGTGAAGGGTTGGAACTTGTGCGGCTCGCCCGTTCCCTAGGTCACCGCAAACGAATGCCGATCGTGTTGCTGTCTACCGCGAATCTTGATGAGAAAACAAAGGCCCTGGCCCGGAAGACAAAGGTGGTTGAATGCGCGCTGAAGACCGCCTACTTGAGCGCACTTTTAGGTCGGGCGATTGTTGCCGATGACTGAGGTGCCAGCCCTCTCAATTCAGTCCATGGCCCTTGGAAGGGAGTGCTTAAGCTGCTCTTTCAACCGAAGAGAGTGCCCTCCGCATAACCTGTCCACATATTGGCCACTTGGGAAAATCGGGTCTTGAGAAGTTGCGGCTGGAAGTATTTGAATGCGACGGAGTTATTTGGTGGAGCAGAGGAGGGTCCGCCTTGCCGGTTGGCGTGGCATTGTGGCCCTTCAAATGGAGTGATCGTCTTATCGAGCATTAGATTTGGGAAACATGGAACGTTCGGGCTCGGCATTTAGCTTTGCCAACATCTTCTTGATTAAGCGCGTCTTGATTCTGCCTGCTTCCCGGGGCGGCACGACATACCGAACGATAGCGTCCAACCACGTATTTCCGTTCACCCGAAAAATCACGGTCGGCCGTTCTCTTACCTCCAGTTGATCAACTGGAGTCTCCGCCAACAGATGAGTAAAAGTTCGCACGCGTTCCAGCATCGCTTCGCCTAGTTCTTCCGCAGCAATGTCTTGCATTGTCTGAGCTACGAAATCCAAATCACTTTCGTAGGCAACACTGAACTTGATTTCGTTCCAAATGTAAGGAAACAAGGGCCAGCTATAGTTATATACAGTTGAGCTCAGTACCAAGGAATTGGGAAAGCGAATGACGCGGCCGCTGGGATGATCGGTGGATAGGAAGTCGCCGCCGAATTCCCACAGCGTTGTATCGAGATAGCTCACATCGATCACGTCGCCCGTCGCGTCCCCAAGTCGGATCCTATCGCCGACGCGATAGGGTGACCGAAGCAAAATGTAAATCCAGCCAATGAAGCCAGTGAAAGTTGTCTGCAGAGCCAGACCGAGAATTACGGAAAACACTCCTAACGAAACAACTGCCGTGTACCAATTGACGAAAAGCACTGAAATCAGGATGAGGCCTATCAATACGGCAGAGATGAGTTTTAGTACCCTGCGAATATTGTATTCAGCAACAGCGTTGTCAACGCTATCAATCAGGAACACGTCGATACTCTTCATAAGGACAATAACGGTTGCGCTTGCTAGCGCTCCCAGATCCGCCCGTTGTAGAAAGGCACGCAACGCGGGTCCTAACGGAACCGCCTCAGACGATTCGATCCGCAGGCAAACTTATCGTGCGGTGTTTAATACTGCCGGCTTGTATCGTTATGCGATGGGTGCGAATCCTTCGATTCACATCATCGTTAACCGCGGTCAACTGACCTTGGAAGGTGTAGTCAATAGCAAGATGGACAGTCAATTGGCTTACATGGCGGCGCGCGTTTTTGGCGCCTTCTCAGTCACGAATAATCTTCGTGTGGAGAATGACGAAAACCAGGCTTCCTGAAGTCGGACGCTTGGCCCAAACCAACAACCGGATGAGGCTAACAACCACATCCGGTTGTTTGCATTTTCAGGACCCACCGCTCTAACGAATTTAGCTTTAGATTGGAAACGCTCTTATTGCCAATAGTGGCTCTGATTGATCGCCATGGGTCGCCTTTCTGCTGTCCGGAGAGATGGCGATGGCATATTTCATAACTCACGCGCCAAAAGGATTCTGGCCCATGAAGAACGGTGGCGAGTCGGCGGTCTTTTTCTGCTTCGTCTTTTTCTTTATTGCGTTCGCCGGCGGCGGCCCATGGCGCCTCGCCGCGCTGCTAAACTGGTAGTTCAAATACTTCGTAACTTGGTTCAATTGTCGTCATAAAGTTCTCGTCTGGCACCCGGCCGGTTAAGCAAACTGGTTAACTTGAAGTTCGTGTTGAAGAACATTAGCGACCCGGCCCAAAGACGCCTCGCCCGGTATGAACTCACCACTGACGCTCATGACTCACACTGACAGTTCACGCTCCCAGTGTCGATGTTGCGAAATACTCTTAATAAACGCCGAAGCGATCGGAACGGCATCCTTCCCGGCATTAGTTATAATGCCTCGCTCCGCAGATATGGCGTCAGGTGAGTCGCGAATGCCGGCTGCTTTCAACAACTGAACTCCAGCGCCGCCGCAATTGTCTTACAGTGCCGGTAGGCCTCATTTAAGAAGTTGGACGGTTCGTTCTCATTCTGGAGAGCTGCCACGCTCGCCTCTCCGCCGGGAACAAAGACCGCGTCGAACATGACAGAGGAACCAGTAAGGAAACTCAGATCGGCTTTTACTAATTCACCGTTGGCTCCAGTCAGCGTTCCCAATCTGGGTGCAACTGTCATCATGCTGCTCCTGCTGTTAGCAACGCCCGCTTTATTTCGGAAACTGCGACATCATCGAAACTATCCGCTATCAAGAATGCAATCTTCCTGGATTGTTTCGCTTTTGCGGCTTCGATTGCAGTCTCAACTTTTCTCACCTCTTCGGGCGGGTAAGACGGCTGGCATTCCGAGGGCTTCAATCCAGAGTTCGCGCGTCCAACCTGTGGTGTGATAGAGGTGCTCGTCTTCCTCTTCTTCAACTTGCTCGTGAGCAGGTTTCAAGAGTGCCGCGTCGGCGTTCTTGACGAGTTCCCCGATCAATTCCCAGTTGAGGTGGTCCTTGGTTTCGGCCAGCGCCACGCATTCGGCGGCTACAATTTGCGCCGCTTGAAGATCGGCGCAACGCAGGCCAACTCCATCGCCTTCACCAGGGAGGTACCGATATACCGAACGACTTTGCGGCCAGGTGTCTCAGCGTTTGGGTCGAGGCCAAGTTCGAGCAAAATGTCTGTCAAACCTGCACGTGCGTTGTTTGCTCGAGATACTTATTCCCTCTTCCTTCAGATCCTCGTTGATGACACATCGCAGCGCGGTCGAGTAGATTTGAACTCCGCCCTTTTCAGTCTCCAGTGCCTGGTAAAGCAGGTCGACTGGAACCGTTTCCTGTAACTTATTGTTCGCATTTCTGATTCTCCTGCTTACAAAAGTTTTGAATGGAGTACGTCGAAAGAAGAAAACTCTCACTTCCGGCTCGCTCGTTTCTTCGGTGACTTCTTGCTGGTCTTGCCCACCTGTTTCTTTGAGCCAGAGGATTTTGAACCTGAGGGTCGCTTCGACGCTTGCTTAGTTGCCGTGCCTTTGCTCCCTGCGCCGGAAGGCCTGCCCCCTTTGGCAGAACGTTTCGCTGCGGCGGCTTTCTTCTTCGTAGGCGCCTTCTTTGCAGCTTTCTTAGCGGTGCCGCTTCCAAGGCCAACAAGGCCGGCTATCCTTGAAATAATTCCGGGTTTAGCGGCACTCTTTCTTGTTTCATCCTTTGCGCCGGACTGCTTGGGCACTGGCTGGCCCTGTTTGCGAGCTTTCTCGGCCGTCATCCGTTCTCCGAGCGCCTCAATTTCTTCGTCAGTCAAAGCATCATCGGCCTTGTCGAACAATTCGTTTTCTTCCTCATCGACATGGTGTTCGACATTTTCGCGCAACACTTTGGCCTTGGCCTGCCATTCATCAGTCGCGGACTTCGCCTCTGACAACTCGGCCAACAGTGTCTTAACCACGTTGTGTTCTTCATAGGCTTCGAGCGTCAGATCGTGAGTTTCCTCGGGGTTCTCCAGAGCCGGATAGAAGATCGTTTCTTCAATGTGAGTGTGGACTTCCAACTCGCTCTTAATTCGTTTGAACACGTCAAGCTTTCTTTTGCCGCTAGCGGTTTCGAGTAGATCAAAAAGCTCGGCTACTTTCTTGTGGTCCGCTTTTAACAGTTCAAAGGCATCCATAGTTTCACCCTCTCCTCATTGTGTAACTGGCAGATCTACTGATGAATTTCCGAAAGCTGCGTTGGCAGAGTTGCACTAAGCAAACTTAATACCGCAGTAAAATCAATACGAAGAATATTTTTGGATTTGGGCGTGTTTGAGATTCGGCGGTTTGAGCCCATACGACGGTAGCTTATGGCTGTAACACTAGATCGGCGAGCGGTTGGAAGTTCTCTACAGGGGCCGGGACCTGTATCTTAAGCGAACGCCATCTCATCAGGATGATTTCTTTTAGTATGACGAAGATGATCGGCCATCAATGCTTGGTGGGTTTGGAGAATTTGCCTGCAGCGGCGTGACCGGTTGAAGGTCTTAACAGAAGAGGCAATCATGGAACGCGCTCGATCAGGACCGACGCGACCCATGATTTTGAACGTTTTTCCCTTCGTTTTATTGTGAGACACGAAGAACTGCTCAATCTCGTGAACGAGGTTATTGTTTAAGTCTCCCAGGAACGGATGTGGGAGTGATTCCGAGAATCGGCAGCAGTTGCGATGAGCCTATCGTGTCGATGATGGCGTTAAGGTGTCCAGAGGCTTTTTCGAAAGGCTCCAAATCAATCATGGGATCCCAAGTGCGCAATCGGTGAGTTCCATCCAACACTAAGAACCGATTGCGCGCGTTCGTCCGGTCTCAACGCCCCGATTGAATTCAACCTCGTCTGATGCGCTGATATCAGCTTTTAACACCATCTGCATTTGCTGCAGTGCGCTGTCGTTGTCTTGCTGATTGATCGAAGCCGTACAGTCCGCTGGAATGATCAACTTGTAGTCGCGCATGTATGCGTCGTTGGCCGTGAACAGGACGCAATTGTTTCCCGCGATTCCAGTAAGAACTAAGGTATGGATTCCTAAATATTCCAGGACAAGGTCCAGCGTGGTGGAAAAGAAACCAGAGTGTTTCGGTTTGAGAACGAAATAATCTGGTTCGTCAGGTAACAGTAATTCTGCAATTGCTCGCCCTCTGACATTTTCCTGCAGACAATGTGCGACAGTCCGTTTGAAGTCAGAGCGCCACTTTCCAAAATTGTCGTTCACATGAATCACCGGCACATGCGCTTGCCGCGCGCGGTCTTTGAGACGAGCGATTTGCTTAGCTGCCGGCAAGGCAGTGAGCAGAAGTTCTTCGCCTCCTTCAAACTCAAGATCATTAATCACATCGATGAGAACGAGAGCAATCTCAGATTTGTCGGGAGCGTTGCCATGTAAGTCTGATGATGGAGACATTGTCACAGGCTTATCAATCAAGCGATCAGAGTCGGCGCAACTTGCGAAAATTGCTTTTCGAAAATTAAAGCTCAACACCGCGCTCTTGCCCGATCCCGCGCGCCTTCATCACCAGATCGTCATCAATTGCTTCCTGGCCACCGATCAAGCTCTCGATTTCTTCAGTTGGCCGACCCAATGCCAGCGCCAGCTTCTCGTCACTCGAATCAAACGCACGATCGCGCAAGTTTCTAAGTATGGTTACGGCTTCGGATTGATCCGTACCGCGATCGTCTACTGCCTGACCTGTTTTCATTGCGCTCTCCTCCTAACAAGTTATCAGTTCAACTCCGGCGTAAAGCTCCTCGGGCGATTTGTCGATCGCTATCGATGTTTCCAGGTGAACTGCCCGAGCTACTGCGTCATCTTCGCTCGACTTGCTGATTACTTTCCCAGCGGCATAAACCAAACTCGCACCCACGAGCACTGCGCCCCCAGCGAGAAATGGATGACTGCTAGCTTTCGCATACAACCCATTCTTCTCTGTTCCATCATGGGTGGAGCCGCCGTTTGTGGCCTCCTGCGTCAACTGAGTCTCGCTCATCTCGCTCTCCTACTTGTTTGCCGAACCGGGTTCTGCCTGTTTTCGATGTTGTTCGGCCAGCGTGTCTGAAGGCGTAAACAAAGCGCGTCTTCCTCCCATGTCCGAAATGTAAACTGCTGATTGTTCGTCAAGTCTCAAAACCGACGTTGACTTGATTGAGCTGCATTAATTCAAAACAGCTTGCAGCTACAAAGTTAGGTATACGGAGGAAGGGGCAAGAAGAGTGCCACTAGCTTCTTAGGAAGAGCAAAGGCCGCGTCACAACTTCGTGATATTCGAAGCCCAAACTAAAAGTTCTTCCTGCCGAAATTTCTCTTCCAACTGCTTCCGATAGTGAGCCCACCAGTCTCTGTCGAGTTGCTCAGTGAGCACTTCAAACATCACCACTTCATCACGATCTATGTGAGCGTGTTCCTTCCAGTGTCCGGTTGCGGGAGAACGCACGAAGGCGGTCACGCCCCCGAAGCGATTCGTCAAATCCTCACGAACCGTGTTGAAGTAGGCGGCTGGAAATGGCTGTTTATGGTTATCATGGAGTGGTATCAATAGCTGGACGAGTTGCATAACGATTTACTTAACCTCTAAGCGCCGCTGAATCTCGAGCGTCCGCCAAGGATGCAAACGAAAGACCAATTCAATTTGGTTCCTCGTGGCTGGCAACTTCCGGTCACTTCATCGGAACTGATCGAATATTCGCAGCGCTGGCACTTTGGTTGCAAGCTTTGTTTGAATCTACTGATTGCAGCAGAAGGCAAGAACCAAGGGTGCTTAGAGTTAAACTTAGGGGGCGATTCGGCAGGAATAAATATGGCGAACGAACATCTAACCACGTATCTCAACGACCATATGGCCGGCTCAATTGTAGCACTTGAACTGTTGGATCATTTGGAAGTCACTCATTCCGAGAACGAGCGCGCGATTTTTTTCAGACAGCTTCGTGCCGATATTGCGGCTGACCGCGACGAACTTCAAAATTTGATGGAGCGTCTTGACATCGCCGAGAGCCGCACGCGAAAGGCATCGGCATGGCTCGCTGAAAAAATGACGGAGCTCAAACTCCGGTTTGATGATCCCGAGGATGGGGCTTTACGACTATTTGAATCGCTGGAAGCCCTTTCTCTGGGAATTGAAGGCAAGCGTTCTTTGTGGATAGCGTTAATGGCAGCAGCTGAGGAATCATCCTCTTTGCGAATACTCGACTACGAGCGGCTAACGCAACGTGCACAAGAGCAGCGCGACCAAGTTGAGACGCAGCGAATCGAAGCTGCAAAGAAAGCGCTATCTTTTGATTAATTTAACGGAACCCTACTCAGCCCTAGGCTCAACCTTCGAGTTCGCCGCGGCTTTTTAGCACTATTCTTCGTATTCGTCCGAGCCTTGCACCCAAATGAAGGATTGAATGTCGATCAGGTCCCTTGGCCGGAAGTCCTTCAAATCGCGTCCCACAGTTTTAGCGAACTCTAGCAAGCCATCGTAAATTTCCCACGACGGACGAGACTCATAGTGAAAGTCGAATCCATACTCGCGGGCAGCGGCCCTCGTAACGTTTGGTTTGAGGAAGATATTAGTTTTAGGTTCGGCAATAAAACCGAAGACTGTCACAATTGGCCAAGTAAGTACTCTGGTTTGTTTCCGGGGTAACTCGGACACCACATCGCACCAACGGCTAAATCTTACGGGCGCGCTCGCCGTGCCATAGAGGAAATCGTAGAGACCTTCCGAAAACATTTGGGCGCCGCCTTTGGATTTGAGGGCATCGCGAAGGGCCATCTTTTCGAAAGAGAACAGTAAGTTGGTGCGCGATTCGATCCTGACTGCATGCCCCGCGATCTGTTGAAAATCGCGGCCTCGCAACAGCGAATGAAACTGTGAGCGGTCTAGATCATGGCTCCATTGCTGGTGGGCTTTCCATTTATATCCTCGCTCCCAATCCAGATAGGTTTGATCTCGGAATCCTTGCGGGAAGAAGCGAAGAAATTTGCGCCGTGCCCGTTTGGCACCCTTTAACCATGAGCGTTCGTGACCAGGACCTCGCGTTGTCCCCGGATGATCCACAGTCTTGTGAGTTCTTGTTTGACGGTTAGTTTCCATATCAATCACTCTTACAACTTTCGTTCCGCCGGGACTAGTGATTGATGAACATGAATTGCCGCCATTGCTCCCTCGGCAGCCGCGACAATTGCCAATTGTGAATTAGGGGTAATATCTCCCGCGGCGTAGACGCCGATCACACTTGTCTGTTGCGTTTCATCAACCCAGATCAAGCCGCACTCCTCGTCGAGTTTGCATCCAAGCATCTCGTGCAAATCACTTGCAGGTTCGGTGCCAAGATTGAAGAAGAGAGAGTCACACTCAATCGAATCATTATCCGAAAGGAGTATTCGGCTAAGTTGCTTTGAATCTTTGTCTCCCTCTAGCGCAGTGATGCTTTGATTGCGTATTTCAATATTGAAAGGCTTAAGTCGGGCGTGATCATCGGCGTCTATGCCTCCCGCATCTCCGCCGGTAATGAGAGTAATCTTGTTCGTCCATGTCAGAAGACTCAGCGCAAAGCCAACTGTCTTCTTGCCGTTCCCGAGTACTGCTATCCGTTTATCTCTGGATTCATAGCCATCGCAATCGGGACAATGGTGAACACTTACGCCGTAAAATTCGCGAAATCCCGGGCAGTCTGGGGTCAGATCTCGGAGGCCCGTAGCGAGTAATAAACGTCGAGCATCAAATGTTCTTGGCTCTTGATTTTCAGCTCCCGATGTTATGCGAAAATGATCGTCGGAAATCTTTCTAACGCTTGTGACGCAAGCCTCGATGATCAACCCGCCATGCTCCGAGACTTCATCACGACCGCGCGCTAATAGTTCAGCAGGCGCGATTCCATGGTGGCCCAGAAACCCATGAACGCCGTGGGCGTACTCATTACGCGGGCTGTTGTGATGAAACGTCAGAACTGGATGAAGATATCGAGCGAGAAACAAAGAGGCGGACAGTCCAGCGGGGCCCGCACCAACCACAATACAATCGTATAGTCTACTCATGCCAGAATCCTTGTTAAGCCCCAAGCTCGCGCGAGCTTGGCAGCTACTCGCTTTATCACTGTTCAAAAGTGAGCTCGCAAAAAGATGGGCGCAGAATCGCCTTTAGGCAATCTGTGATAAGAACGTGAACACTCATTTGAGCGTTCTTCATCAAATCCCTCCGGCTAGAAGCCCTGGCTGCGAACTTACTCCGACGCTTGGCTCTTGCTATTTGTGCTCCGAGAAAAACTTTAGTCTTTTAACCCCCGGGGCCGTAGCTACTGTCGGCCACATCCGATCTGCCCAGAGCTGATACCCGGCATCAGATGGATGAAATTCATCGGCGGAAAAATATTCTGGATGACTCGGTAATTCCTGGTGCGTTACGCCGTAAACGTCGAACACGATAACTTCGTTTGCTTCGGCGATCTGCTGCAATCGATTATTAAAGCGTTCAATCGTTGCTTGAGATTGCTCACGCATTGAAGGTGGAACCCGACTAGAGCTTGAAACATCAGGAATATTGCTAACGACGAGGGTTGACCCGGATTCTGCCTTCAAGCGTCGTAAGATGTTTTCGAAATTCGCCGCAAACTCATCCAAGGAAACACCATGAGAAATATCGTTTATGCCAATCCCGATGGTAACGAGTTGCGGCTTGGAATCAATTCCTCGCTTCAGTTGAAAACTATGAACGTCAGCAGTAGTCGCTCCGCTTACACAGAGGTTGTTGAGTTTTGAACCCGATCGTTGACGGCGCAACATTTCGAATAGCCTTACGACGTAACCACCATGTTTCGAGCCTAGGCCAGCGCCGGTTGAGTCGCCGAGTGCTACGTAATTTATTGGTCCCTCGCTCAGACGCACTTGCTGAGTTCGTTGTTCGTTCATAGGTTGAGAAATTTCTTTGTTCGATTGCGGCTGGCTTGGTACGGCGGCGTGATTTTCGCGGGGGCAATTTATGGAGAAGAGACAAGCCAAGAGTGCGCAACCAAGGCTCAGTAATCTCTGCCGCTGTAAATTGAGCGCCATGATGCGACGCAATTGGGTTCTCTTAGCCTCGAGCACTCTGCACCATCCTGATGATCGCAATCGTGCTTCCAACGATCGAAATTCCAACTATCGCATAGACGGTATATTCAATTACGCGCGAGTTCGCATGGTGCAACAGCGTTGAGCCAAAATACATTGCCAAAAAACCGACTACCGCGAATCTGATTGCACGTCCAACCATGACGACGGCCAATAGTTTTAGACGGGCATATTGGAGAGCGGCAGCAATCATTACAATTGCGGTAAAAGGAAAGGGCGGTGGCAATAATGTGGCGGCAAATAAGGTCCAGCCGGCGCTCTTTTCCACCCGAGGCTTCAATTTGCTAATTTGTTTTCGGTTTGCGAACTTCCGTAGTCCTTTTTCTCCCGTCTTCCTGGTCAACAGATCATCAATAAAAGCTCCCATTACCGATCCCAGCACGGCGATGCTGACGTAAAGAACGAATGATCCCCAGCGCGGATGGCTGGCGATCAATGACACCAAAAGGAGATCGTTGCCAAAAGGAAGAAAGAGAAACGAAGCGTCGAGAGTTCCCAAAACAAAAATGCCAAGCGGACCGGCCCGCTCGACGCCCCGAAAAAATTGTTGTGCCCAGCTGGTGACGAGGAGGATCGACAAGGTTAATTAAGTATAAATTATTGTGATTACTGATTGTCGTTGCCTTCTGGGTTTCTGCCCTTGGCTTTCTGATTGTGAGCGCCTTCGTTCGTTTGTCCGATACGCTGATCAGTTTGTGGCCCACCTCTCTGTGCTTTGCGATCGTCGCGTGGTGGTTGTGTTTCGGCATACCCCGTCCGCTTTCTTCCAGCGACTTGGTTCGGATCCGGTTGAGTCTTCATACTTTCTCCTTACGAATCTATGTTGTGTCGCCCTCTGATTGGCGGAGTGGTTCAAGGTCTCTGCTCATCACTCGTTCCGACCTTGCAACTGGCCAACCACACGCCTCGCTGCCACTACTATGCTTCAGCTTCGGCATCGAGTCGTTGGTCCACCAAGAGTAAGGCGATCGCAAGCATGGGATCGAACGCATGAAAAAGCTGGATTCGGACAGCCAATCTTAGTAGTCAACGAGAAAGCCGCCCTCAGAATGGTCTTGACGTCTTCTCATTCTCAACCGCCATCTCGTATTGAAAGCAGCCATCTTCTGACTGCGCGACGAGCATTTTCGTACAAACTACATTGCGTAAAAGCTGCAAAAACCTCCGATCCATGAAGCACTACTCACCTCACAGTGTGGGCCATCTCTGGTACGGAATTCGCTCTCCAATTTACGTAAAAAGTATCACCAGGTGTCGGGGAGAAAATGACCGAAAGAAGCGCAAGCTACTTTCTCTTGATCTCTATTGCCATGATCGCGAGTCTTCTGGCTTGCCGAGGAGCTTCACATCCACCGGCTGCCAATCGTGTTCAAAATCAATCGACGGGAGCCCGACAAGAACATGGAGAAGCAGAAGATGGGCAATGGACGATGCCTGCCAAAGACTACGCGAGTACTCGTTTCAGTGGTCTTGATCAAATCACCTCCGGCAATGTGACAAATCTAAAACTGGCGTGGAGTTTTTCAACCGGAGTGTTACGAGGTCATGAGGCTGCCCCCATCGTCGCTGAGAACACGATGTACGTAGTGACCCCGTATCCAAATATTGTTTACGCACTCGACCTCACCCAACCCGGCGCGGCGGTTAAGTGGAAATATGAATCGAATCCCGCGTCTGCGTCGCAAGGAGTTGCCTGCTGTGACGTGATCAATCGCGGCGCGGTTTATTCAGAAGGCAAACTGTTTTTCAACACTCTGGATAACTACACCATCGGTCTCGACGCGTCGACGGGCAAAGAGCTCTGGAAAACTCAGGTCGGAGACATTAACAAAGGCGAAACGATGACGATGGCGCCGCTTGTTGTAAAAGATAAGGTGCTAGTCGGCAACAGTGGCGGCGAATTTGGGGTTCGCGGATGGTTAACGGCGCTAGACACTACAACCGGGAAGATTGAGTGGCGCGCCTATCATACTGGCCCAGATTCCGAGGTGCTGATCGGTCAGAATTTTCATCCGTTTTATCAGCAAGACCAGGGAAAAGACTTGGGGATTTCAAGTTGGCCCGCAGATGCCTGGCGGATCGGCGGTGGCACCACGTGGGGTTGGATTTCCTACGATCCCGATCTGGATTTGATCTTCTATGGCACCGGTAATCCTGGACCATGGAACCCTGAACAACGGCCGGGAGATAACAAGTGGACTTGCGGAATCTTCGCGCGCAAACCAGAAAGCGGCGAAGCAGTTTGGTTTTACCAGTTCAGTCCACACGATCTTCACGACTATGACGCCGTCAATGAACAAATACTTCTCGAGCTGCCGATAGATGGTCAAGCTCGAAAAGTTTTGGTCCGTCCGGAGCGCAACGGCTATGTTTATGTTCTTGATCGCAGCAATGGCCAGGTTCTTTCAGCGAACGCGTTCGCTTACATAACCTCGTCCAAAGGTGTCGATCTAAACTCCGGAAAACTTCTTTACAACGAAGAGAAGAATCCACAAGTCGGCAAGGTGGTAAGAGAGATTTGTCCCGCAGCTCCAGGGGCGAAGGACTGGCAGCCTTCGGCGTTTTCGCCTCGCACGGGACTGATGTACATCCCGCATCAAAATCTATGCATGGACGTTGAAGGCCTTGAAGCAAACTATATCGCCGGCACGCCGTACGTCGGAGCGAACGTGAAAATATATGCCGGGCCGGGCGGGAACCGAGGGGAGTTCCTGGCTTGGGATCCAGTAAAAGGGGAGAGGGTATGGGCCATCGCGGAAAAATTTCCTGTCTGGAGTGGTGCAGTAGCCACAGCCGGGGACGTTGTCTTCTACGGCACGATGGACGGTTGGTTTAAAGCGGTGGATGCCAAGAGTGGCCAACTACTGTGGCAGTTCAAAGTCGGTTCCGGAATTATCGGACAGCCAGTTAGTTATCGCGGACCCGACGGCAATCAATATGTCGCAATACTAGCAGGTGTAGGCGGATGGTCGGGCGCCATTGTGGCCGCGGGTCTTGATCCTCGTGATCCGACGGGTGCGCTAGGATTCGTCAATGCGATGACAGATTTGCCTGATGCCACTACCAAGGGGGGAATGCTTTATGTATTTGCACTCCCTTGAGCGCATGCAAACTCATGCGAAATTCCTGTTGGCAGGCATCCTCTTATTGTTTGCGTCCTGTTCCCACCACCTTCAAGTGTCTTCAGTCCCTGCCCAACAACCTACTCGTGTGCTTGGAGTGCTGCGAGTCTGTGCCGATCCAAATAATCTGCCTTTTTCAAATCAGCGGCTCGAAGGATTTGAAAACAAACTCGCAGAATTGATCGCCAGCGATACTGGCGAAAAAGTCGAATACACGTGGTGGGCGCAACGTCGCGGGTTCTTTCGTAATACGCTCAAAGCGGGCACCTGTGATGTTGTGATGGGTGTGCCATCAGGTTTTGAGATGGCCTTAACCACTGCGCCATATTACCGCTCGAGTTATGTCTTCATCACGCGCAAGGATAGAAATCTCGATATCAAATCGTTCGACGATCCGCTATTGCAGAAGCTGAGGATAGCTGTGCAAATGGTTGGCGACGACTTTAGTAATACACCCCCAGCGCATGCACTCTCCCGACGAAACATTGTTCAAAATGTTCGCGGCTATACGCTGTACGGCGATTATTCCCAGCCGAATCCTCCAGCCAGAATCATCGATGCTGTGACTACAAAAGAAGTTGACGTGGCGATTGCGTGGGGCCCTTTAGCGGGATATTTCGCCGGGAAAAGCAAAGTGCCGTTAAAGATTGTGCCAGTGTCGCCACAGGTTGATCAGCCTTTTTTGCCGTTTGTATATGACATCTCTATGGGAGTCCGCCGCGGAGATCAGGAATTGAAAGAGCAACTCGAACGTGTACTCACGAACAAGCGCGGCGATATTGATCGGCTACTCGCAGAGTATGGAGTGCCGCGCATGGATACTGCCATCGATAGTGTGAATCATTAAGCAAGACATGTACTTAAGAAATCTAAAATTGAGTGGAACATCTGCAGCACTGGGAATGGTGGCAGTGCTTCTGCTCGCTTCCTGCAAGCGTGAGACGAGAAACTTCGATCCATCGCCGATGGGTCAACAAAAAGTTGTTATGAGCGATCTCCAACCGGGTGCCACCAAGCCCTCGCCTGAGAGAAATCCAGTTGAAGAGAACGCCACTGCTTTGTCAGACGGCAAGCGCCTGTTTTCGCAATATAACTGTACGGGCTGTCATGCCAATGGCGGCGGCGCGATTGGTCCGGCATTGATGGACGAGAAGTGGATTTACGGCAGCGAACCAGAAAATATTTACGCGACCATCGTAGAGGGTCGTCCGAATGGCATGCCGTCGTTTCGTAACAAGATTTCTGACTACCAGATTTGGGAACTGTCAGCTTATGTGCGCTCACTTAGCGGTCAGATACGCAAGGATGTAGCGCCAGGTCGTAGTGATGACATGAATGCGCATCCATCTGAGCAGAGGGTAGAACGGAAGACGCCTGAGCAATCAGCGATTCCGAAAGCGGCCGAACAACCGTAATGATTGCAAAACGTCAGATCGCGCAAGTTGAATCTTTCGGGCGTTGGTATTTCCGTCGCGCTCGTTTGCGTTGGCTCGTCCTCGTTGCTGCACTTTTGTTTTTGAATGGATGCGGCGGGTTCCAGTCAGTTCTGAATCCAGGTGGACCACAATCGGAACACATCAGCCGGCTCTGGTGGTTCATGTTGTTTGTCTCTACAGCTGTTTTCTTATTGGTGATGATCTCTTTATGGCTAGCAGTAAATTCCAGAACGAAGCCAACCAATAGCTCGCCCGAGAAAGAAACAGTAGGAACCAAAGGACGTAAAGGATTGATAGTGATTTTGGCGACTGGAGTGACAGTAGCGATCCTGTTCGCCTTCATGGTGGATAGTTTCTTGGTGGGAAGAGGATTAACGGCGGAGCTGGAGCGAAAACAGGGCCTCAACATAGAAATCACCGGGCATCAATGGTGGTGGGAAGTACGTTATCAAGACGTCGATGCTAGCAGCATTTTTACTACTGCCAATGAGATCCATATTCCGGTGGGTGTGCCGGTTACCTTCAGCTTAAAAGCCAGTGATGTGATCCACAGTTTCTGGGTACCCAATCTTCATGGTAAGAAGGATCTGATTCCGGGGAAAATTTCAACTATCTGGTTGCAGGCAGACAGGCCTGGCGTCTATCGAGGACAGTGTGCTGAATATTGCGGACACCAACACGCACACATGGCCCTATGGATATTTGCCGAACCGCTTGAGCAATTTGACGCGTGGCGACGCGCTCAAATTCAATCGGCAGTCTCTCCGGCGTCGGCCTCCGAGCAAAAAGGTCAACAGGTCTTTCTTTCATCGGCGTGCGTGATGTGTCACGCAATAAATGGGACGCCGGCGGGCGCTAACTTCGGACCAAACCTTACTCATCTCGCGACTCGCAAAACAATAGCCGCCGCGACCTTGGCTAATGACCGAAGCCACCTCCAGCAATGGGTTGATGATTCACAACAAGTTAAGCCCGGCAATCGCATGCCTGCTAACAAGCTTCGTCCGGAAGATATGCAAGCGTTACTAGATTATTTACAGAGTTTGAAGTGAAAGGTTGGCATGGCCGAGCGACCTCAATCATTAGCAGAGCACGCGGCACAAACTGATGCCGATCGGCGTGAGATACGCGAGCTCGAACGCGTTTGGGCGCGTCCTCCAGGCATCATTGGTTGGTTCACCGACACTGACCACAAAGCGATCGCACTCCGGTACGTTGTCACCGCTTTTGTATTTTTTATTCTGGGTGGGATCGAAGCGGCGTTGATGCGTATTCAGCTGGCGCGGCCCGAAAATCATTTTCTCAGTGCGGATCTTTACAACCAGGTCTTCACGGTCCACGGCACGACCATGATGTTTCTTTTCGCCGTGCCCATCATGACGGCGCTCGGCATTTATCTGGTGCCTTTGATGGTTGGCACTCGCGACGTCGCTTTCCCTCGACTCAATAATTACGGCTACTTTGTTTACCTAATCGGCGGAATACTGCTTTACGTTGCGTTCTTTCTCAATACTGGACCGGATGCTGGCTGGTTTTCTTACGTTCCGCTTTCAGGTCCGGGCTATTCGCCGGGCAAGCGCGTGGACATCTGGGCCCAAATGATTTCGTTTACCGAGATCTCCGCATTATGTGGAGCGGTTGTGGTCATCGGGACAGTCTTCAAGATGCGTGCGCCTGGGATGTCGCTGCATCGCCTCCCGTTATTCGTATGGGCGCAGTTGGTCACGTCCTTCATGATCATTTTTGCAATGCCCGCAGTCATGCTGGCCAGTAGCCTTCTCGCTTCCGATCGATTGATCGATACACATTTCTTTAATCCCGCTGAAGGTGGCGATGCGATCCTCTATCAACACATGTTCTGGTTCTTCGGACATCCGGAAGTCTACATAATTTTCATACCGGCCCTTGGATTCATATCATCGATTGTAGTTACATTTTCGAGACGACGAATATTTGGCTACACGGCGATGGTGTTGTCTTTAATTGCGACGGCTTTCCTCGGCTTTGGCCTGTGGGTGCATCACATGTTCGCTACTCCGCTTCCACAACTCGGCCAGAGCTTCTTCACAGCGGCAAGCATGATGATTGCAATTCCAAGCGGAGTGCAGATTTTTTGTTGGATCGCCACTTTGTGGGGCGCGAAGTTGAATGTCAAAACGCCATTGCTCTTCGTGCTTGGATTCGTCGCGATCTTTGTGATGGGAGGATTGACCGGAGTAATGCTCGCGTCTGTCCCGCTTAATTTGCAGATTCACGATACGTTTTTCGTCGTAGCTCACTTGCACTATGTGCTCATCGGCGGCGCAGTGTTTCCGCTCTTCGGCGCATTTTATTACTGGTTTCCTAAGTGGACCGGCAGGCTGCTTAGCGAACGTCTGGGCAGATGGAACTTCGCATTAATGTTCATCGGATTCAATTTGGTCTTTTTTCCGATGCATCAGCTGGGACTGAACGGTATGCCTCGGCGGGTTTACACCTACTTGCCTGAAACTGGTTGGGCCAATTTGAATTTACTTGCTTCTGTGGGCGCGTTGATTCTCGCAATAGGAGTTTTGTTTTTCATAGTGAACTGTTTTTGGGCGCGAAGGTCTGGCGTTGTCGCCGGCGATAACCCATGGGGCGCGGACACACTTGAGTGGAGTCTCGCGTCGCCACCGCCAGATTACAATTTCTTTCGGATTCCGGTAGTCGAAGGCGGATACGCACTATGGGATCGGTCTCAGGAGATTCCCGTAGTTATCGGTCTTAGCTCAACTAAACGTGAAACTTTGGTTACCAGCGTAGTAGATGCGGTGCCGGAGCTTAGGTACGAGTTGCCGGGACCGTCGCTCTGGCCTGTACTACTCTCGCTCGCGACGGCAGAAACTTTCATTGTTGGCATTTTTACGGCTTGGGCGTTCGCGATTGGAGCGGTCCTAACCTTCGCCGTATTTATCGGATGGTTTTTTGGCGATCCGAACTATGAAAACGTTGACGCCAAAGAGCCACCGGAGCCGCGAGACGCAGCGGATGCGCTGCAATACCTGCGAAGTGAGGAAGTATGAACACACGTCCCGTCATCGATGTTTCGGATTTACCGCATCATGGATTTGATACGGTTGATACGATTTGGTGGGGGAATAACTTATTGCTCGCGATCGAGACATCGATGTTTGCTATCTTGATCGCAACCTATTTCTATCTACGGCAGAACATCTCACCATGGCCCCCACCGCTGGCGCAGCTTACAGCTCCGTTTAGCCCCCTCCCTGGCCTCGGCTTCGGCACTGCGAACGCTCTCGTATTGCTGTTGAGTTGTCTCGTGATGATGTGGGTGGATCTCTCAGCACGACGTGGCTCACAAGGCGCGACGCAACGCGGCTTAATCATCTGTTTGGTATTTGCGTTCATCGCCATCATTCTACGGTCATTCGAATTTCGCGCGGTTAAGTTTCGCTGGGACAGTAATGCTTACGGTTCCGTGGTTTGGTTCATCCTCGGAATGCACATGCTGCACCTGATCACGCTGACTTGCGAGACGGTGCTCCTTACTGGATGGGCGCTCACACGAGATTTTGACATGAAGCATCGGGTGGATATCACAGCGCTCGCGGTCTATTGGTATTGGGTAGCCGGCATCTGGATGGTGCTTTACGCGGTGGTCTATTGGGCACCACGCTTTAGTTGAGGCAGAAGTGATGACCGACGAATTGGCAGAGGAAAGTCAAGCTCGACCTAGTATGGGAGTAAGCGCAGCCTTATGGGCTGGTGTGTTGTTCCCTCCGGCCATCTGGGCAATACAGATGCAGCTCAACTATTGGGCGGTGCGCGGCGCATGTGCGCGCGGCAGCAACTTAAGACTCAACGCGATAACGCTGGTTGCGCTTTTATTGATTGCCTTGACTGGATTATGCGCCTGGACTAGTGGGTACCGATCAGCAGAGGTTGCAAGAGTTGAATGGGGAGCGGTCGTATCTAATTCTCGATTCATGATGATCCTAGGAATCTTAATGTGCGCGATCTTTCTACTGGCGGTAATCGCGCAGGGTGTTGCGGGAATTGTTTTCAATCCGTGTCAGTCATGAGAGCTGAGATCGACAACAAGAGACCGACGCCACCTCGAATTCTGGTCGCAGGCGGCTTGGTCTACCTAAGACCAATCGTATTGCTACTCACATTTGCGAGTACGGCCTTGGCCCATGAAGGTAAACCGCATACCTGGCATGATTTATGGCGAAGCTGGAGCTTTGAGCCATTGGTCGTCATTTCGCTAATAGCAACCGCCGTACTGTTCAGTAGGGGATTACTAAAAGTTTGGCGACACTCAGGAACCGGGAAGGGAATTCGCAAGTGGGAGGCCCTCGTCTTCGCCGGAGGTTGGCTCGCCTTATTTATCGCCCTCGTCTCGCCAGTTCACGCGTGGGGGCGAGTGCTCTTTTCAGCCCACATGACGCAACACGAAATCTTAATGTTGGTCGCCGCTCCATTTTTGGTTCTGGGTCGGCCTTTAATCGCCTTCCTATGGGCGCTGCCCGTCAGATGGTCCAGGCGGCTCGGCGCTGTGGGGAAAATCCCCAGGCTCCACCAAGTATGGAAAGTCTTGACCTTGCCGATCGTGGCTTGGCCTATTCACGCGGTCGCCCTTTGGATCTGGCATGCCCCCGTATTATTTGAAGCCGTGTTACATAACGAGTTGGTGCATACCGCACAGCACCTGAGTTTTTTGCTGTCCGCGCTTCTGTTCTGGTGGGCATTGATTAAAGGCCCACAGGGATTAATGGGATATGGCGCCGCAGCACTCTACGTATTCACAACCTCACTTCATAGCGGACTGCTTGGCGCATTGCTGACTTTTTCGCATTCTGTTTGGTATCCCTCTTACATTGGATTGACTGCATCGTGGGGGCTCACGCCGGTGGAAGATCAACAGGTCGGAGGTTTGATTATGTGGATACCGGCAGGAGTCTGTTACGCCGTTGCCGGACTGGCCCTAGTAGCAGGTTGGCTTCGGGAGGCAGAGAAGCGAGCTTTGAGGCGAGAACGTAGCTGGGTTGGAATTTCATAGCCATGAAAAAGCTACTGGAAATCAGCCTCGGTATCGTTACCAGCGTCGGTGGCTTTTTGGAAATTGGGTCGATAGCGACCGCAGCGCAGGCCGGAGCCGACTTTGGCTTTCAATTGATTTGGGCGGTTTTGTTAGGCGGACTTTGTGTAATCTTTCTGGTCGAGCAATCCGGACGGCTTGCTGCCGTAAGCGGCCACACTATTACGGGCGCAATCCGGGAACGCTTTGGCTTTAACTACTTCTTTCTGCTTTTCATTGTGCTCAGCTTGGTCACGCTGCTCGTCTTGAGTGCGGAACTTGGTGGTGTTTGTATCGCGCTGGAATTGTCTACAGGTATCGGCTTTCAATGGTGGGCGATACCGATTGGATTGCTGGTGTGGCTACTTATTTGGAAGGGAACCTTTGGGGTCATTGAAAAAGGTGTCTCGATTCTCGGTCTCGTAACCATCTGTTTCATTGTTGGCGCCATCGCAATGAAACCCGATTGGAATAGAGTCATAAGTAGCGCAATCCCAACTCTACCGTCTCACGACAGCAGCCATTATTGGTTCATTGCTGTATCGATTCTTGGAGCTTCGATTTCCCCTTACCTCTTCTTTTTTTATTCGTCGGGGGCGATCGAGGATCGCTGGGATGAAAATTATATCGGCGTTAACCGAGTGATCGCTTTCACAGGGATGAGCTTCGGAAGTTTGATTTCGGTGGCGGTCCTTGTCCTGGGAGCCCTGGTATTTTTGCCGCGCGGATTGCACGCAGACCACTATTCGCAACTTGCTCTGTTGCTGCAAGACGCATTCGGGCATTGGGGGTTCATACTTTTCATCTTGTCGTTGGGTATTGCTTGTTTGGGTGCGGCCCTCGAGATCACCCTGGAAATGGCCTATTTTGCCGCCCAGGGTTTTGGCTGGAACTGGAGTGAGAATCAACCGCCGAAGAAAGAGGCCCGTTTTAGTCTGACTTATACCGTAGTGATTTTACTGGCGATCTTTATTGTCTTAACCGGAGCTGATCCACTGAAGATAACCATTACGTCCATGGCCCTAACCGCAGCAACGCTGCCCCTTTCAGTAGTGCCGTTTCTGATCCTTATGAACGATCGCAACTATCTTGAAGAACATACTAACGGTTGGTTTTCAAACTCCGTTGTTATTTTGATTATTTTGCTCACCTTCGTTCTGGCCGTTGTGAGTATCCCATTGCAGATTCTGGGAGGGGGATAGATGGAGTTGATTCGTGATTGTCTTGATAAACAAGTCGTGGATCGAAAGGGCCACAAAATGGGTCGCGTCGACGGCATCATTATTGAGTTGAGCGGTGGTCGTAGGCCCATAGTGTCAGCCATCGAATTGGGAGCGGTTTGCCAGGCCAATCGATTGACCAAAAGTTTGGGAAGACTGGTGAAGTCCATTTCAAAACGAAGCAGCGTGGTTAATCGCGATCCTTTCCGTATCCCATGGTCCAAAGTTGTTTCGGCCGGGACTGAAGTGATTGCTGGAGTTGAAGCCGAAAAAACTCCAGCACTTGCCTGGGAGTTATGGCTTCGCAAAAACATCATCGCGCGAATTCCGGGAGCTTCATGAGCACGCAGGAAATCCATCTGGAGTTGTTGATAGGCAAGCAAGTTTACAGCTTGAACGGCCGAGCCGTGGGGCGTTTGGAAGAGGTTTGCGCTGATCTGCAAAGGGGTGTCGCCTACGTCACTGAGTTTGAAGTTGGAACTTATGCGATTCTGGAAAGGCTGGCAGCCTGGGAGATTGGACGAACCATTTTGGGGCTGTTTGGATCGCTAATCAAAGGCGGCTATCGGATTAAATGGAATCAACTCGACTTCACTGATCCAGAACGCCCGAAGTTAACGTGCCCCGTCAGTGAACTTTTGCCGCTGGAGTTAGACTAATGCACTTGTTGGAAGTAGCAAGGCGAACACTTTGCCTTGCCGCACTAATGATCATGGTAGGTTGTGCCAGAAGGCCGACCGGTTCGCTTGCCTACGTAACCAATGAACGCGATGGTACGGTTTCCGTTATCGATCTAAAAACCAACCGAACGGTTTCTACTATTAAAGTCGGCGCACGGCCTCGTGGCATTCAACTCGGTCCAGATTCGAAAACAATTTGGGTGGCGCTAAGCTACCCCTCCAACCAATCGCAGGGCGAAGACAAGATTGCAGTAATAGACTGCGATTCTGAACAAATAGTCGCGAAATATGACGCAGGAACGGACCCCGAACAGTTTGTAGTAAATCATGATGGAACACTTCTCTACATCGCTAACGAAGATGCTGGCACAGCTTCGGTAACCGACGTAAAGAATAATCATGTGGTCGCAACTATGCCGGTTGGATTGGAACCCGAAGGCGTCGCGCTGAGTCCGAATGGTCGTTGGGTTTATGTGACGTCGGAGAGTAGCAGCACGGTCGCAGTCATAGACACGGCCAGCAATCAAGTTGCCAAAACTTTCCTTGTTGGCGCGCGTCCTCGCGAGGCGGTTTTTTCGCTGGACGGATCGAGAGCGTACGTCTCGGCTGAAAATGGAGACAGTGTCTCGGTTGTCGATACAACAGACCACCAGGTAGTCGGAACTATTTCGCTGCCAAGCGATAACGAAGGTTTGCGGTTAAAGCCAAAAGGCTTAGTGCTCTCAGCAGATGGAAAGCGGTTATACGTTGCTACCGGCCGCGGTAACTGTGTGGCAGTTATTGATGTCGAAAGTCAGAAGCTTTTGCAGCTGATCAAAGTGGGACAAAGGCCTTGGGGGATTGCATTCTCGCCTGATCGCTCGCGACTTTACACAGCCAATGGTCTATCGAACGATGTTTCAGTCGTTGATGTAACTACGGGAAAAGTAGTGGCAACAATCAGAGCCGGAGACGGGCCATGGGGAATTGCGATCAAGCCCTAAGATTTGGAACCGACCACGACAAGATGCGCCACCGTCCGAAAAGTAAGTTTCATTCGTTCTCTCGGATCTGCCTGCTGTCGCTCATCCTTGTTCAAATTAACGTCGGTTTTAGCACCGGGCAAACCCTTAACTTCCGATTAGAGGGCTGGGTACACGATGAAATGGGTGCTGCGATATTCGGAGCGCGCGTCGAGTTACGCAGTGGTTCGCGGGTGAGCGTAACGGCAACTTCGGCAGAAGGCAACTTCATGTTCACGAATGCGGCAAAAGGTGATCGCTTACTCATAACTGCTGCGGGCTTCGCCGATTTCACTCGATCGCTAAACAACGACAGTGAGGCGTCACCAATTGTAATCCAATTGTTGCCTGCTGCAGTTCGAGAACAACTCACCGTCACTGCTACGAGGACCGAAACGCCGCTGTCTGCTACCGCAGCAAGTGTTCGTTTAATTTCGACGGACGACTTGGCAACGACTGCCGCCCTGACAATTGACGATGCCTTGCGTCAGGTTCCGGGTTTCCAACTATTTCGCCGGAGCGGAAGTCGGGTTGCGAATCCTACTTCGCAAGGCGTTAGTCTTCGAGGGGTTGGGGCCAGCGGCGCAAGCCGGGCCTTAGTTTTGGCTGATGGTATTCCTTTCATGGATCCTTTCGGAGGTTGGGTCTATTGGGATCGTCTGCCAAGCGCGGCAATAGAACAGGTGGAAATTGTCCGTGGCGGCGCGTCCGACCTTTATGGCAGCAACGCGCTGGGCGGTGTTATTAACATCATTATGCAGCTATGTGAGCGACCTACGGTTCGACTCGAATCGTCTTACGGAACCGAAAACACACAGAATGTCTCGATATATGCCGGCCGACGCTTGAAGAAGTTTTCAATAGCCGTTGCGGGCGAAGCTTTCGGCACCGACGGTTACATAAATGTAAGGAAGAGTGAGCGAGGCGCGATTGACGAACCGGTCTCATCGCAGCACCGTTCGATCTTCTTTCAAGTTGGATTCCGGCCTCAAGACAATATTAGACTGTTCCTGAGACCTTCCTACTTTGTTGAGCGCCGGACTAATGGTACCCCGCTTCAGGCTAATCGCACTCACATAGGCGAGGTCGATGCCGGAGCGGAGTGGAGTCATCCACATTACGGGGTATTTTCGTTCCGAGGATACTTGAGCGGGCAAACCTATGATCAAACCTTTTCCGCGATTGCCGCGGACAGGAATTCGGAAACTTTAACTAGACTGCAAAAAGTGCCGGCGCAAGCCGCGGGTTTGATAGTTCAATGGACGAGGCCGATTGACCAACATACTCTGGTCGGCGGATTTGAAGAGCGCGAGGTTCGCGGGGCGAGCGACGAAATCGCTCACGATCGCGGGAACCCCTCGTCGTTTGTGGATGCAGGTGGAAGGCAAAGATCGTATGGGGTCTTTTTCAGAGATACGTTTCAACTGCGCCCGAACTTTTCAATCTCGGTCGGGACTCGAATTGATCTATTCAAGAACACAAACGGCTTGAGCGTCAGCCGCGGCATCTCACTCGGTGCACCGCAAACAGTGATGAAACTTCCAGGTTCATCGGAATCTTCAGTAAGCCCCTACGTTTCCGTTCTTTATCGCGCAACCGGGGCGTTGGCCATGTTCGGCTCTGTCAATCGCGCCTTTCGTGAACCTACACTCAATGAACTTTATCGCTCGTTCCGATTGGGTAACGTCTTAACTCTGGCCAACGAGAACCTTCGCCGCGAGCAAGCTTCAGGCATAGAAGCGGGATTGCGATTATCATTATGGCGAGACCATTTTGATCTGCGGACAAGTGTTTTCTCCACCTCGATCGCCGACCCGATTGCGAACGTTACACTGACGAGCTCACCCGCCCTGGTTACCAGAAAGCGCGAAAACCTTGGTCAGACTCGTTCCAAGGGAATTGAAGTTGACACGACCTTAAGCGTGAAAGATAAGTGGCAGATCAGCGCCGGGTATCTTTTTGCCAACGCGAGAGTGCTTAGTTTCTCAGCGAATACGTCGTTGGAAGGTTTGTTAATTCCGCAAACGCCGCAGCACAGTTTCACGTTTCAGACTCGATATCTAAGTCCACATTATCGAATTGGCTTGCAGGGTCGTATATCCGGCTCCCAGTTTGAAGACGATCAAAACACGTTACCGCTCCGCGCCTTCTTCACGATCGATGCCTACGCTGCACGAAGTTTGAATGGGCATCTCGACTTGTTTCTGGCGAGCGAGAATCTTTTCAACTCACGTTACGACGTCGGGCGAACCCCGGTCGTTACCCAAGGTCCGCCCGCATTGGTGCGTCTCGGTTTAAAAATAAAATACTAACGCCCTAAGAATTGTTCTTACGTTTTCGGTTACGCTTTTCTTCCAAAGACAGCGATAAGTCTTCATCAGATTGACTACTTGGTTGAGCGTCTCCGAATGCCCCACCTACTGGATTGCTGGCAGGCAGCGGCGCGTACGCGTTGCGAGCCGTTTCCTCTTTCTGTGCGGAAGATTTAACTCCCTGTTTCTGCGATTGCTGTGCTCCCATCTTCCTAAACCTCCTAATCAACTCGTTGTTCCCTGAGGCCACTACTAACGGTTCTGGTTCTGGCTCAGTGAGTTTGACCCCTCCCTCGCATCCTGGCGAGCCTCTTGTTCGCGAGCGCTGCGTCCTTCACGCGTTGCTTTGTTTTCTTTGTCCTTGCGTTTGTGATCTTCTTTTGTCGATCCTTGTCTGACATCGTGCGTCCTCCCTCCTCGTATCGATCTCATAAGTTTCCGATCGGCCTCCAGCCGCCACAGTAGCAACCGGGGTACCCTTGGGCACCGCCTGATATATTCGTGATCCTCGCTTGTTTTAATTATTTATGAAAGATACCGGACATTCAAAGTTCGTATCGAACCAAGTCGAAAGCCAGAAGGATTTGGACGGAACCTGTACGGCCGAGGCGCACGATTTCGCCGAGAAGACCAACTAGCCTAATCCATTGGGGACCAAGCGTGAGGACTGTGAATTGCTACTGCAAATCTCCACAGCTCCACATTTCGAGCCAGATTACGAGCCAGGGAAGGACACAGCTTATGAGAACCGTGAAGGTGTTTTTAGATCCTTTGACAGCTACTGCATTAACTATCGCGGTCGCTGTTCTGCTGACTTTTAACATTGCAGGTTCTGTTCGAGCGAATTATTTCACCCAGATGCAGTCGATGCAGTCTTCACTTAGTGACGACGATCGCACCTTTATGATGGAAGCCGCGACCGGAGGAATGGCTGAGGTTGAATTGGGTCGAATGGCAGCCACCAAAGGACAAAACGCCAAAGTCAAAAGATTTGGTCAACGGATGGTACGCGACCATTCAAAAGCCAATGCCGAGTTAAAACAATTGGCAATGCGCAAGGGAGTGACTTTGCCTACTGAGCTTCCCCAGGAACAAATGAGTGAGAAAGAGAAACTCTCAAATTTTTCGGGCGCTGACTTTGACCGTGAATACATGATGATGATGGTGGCAGACCATGACAAAGACGTGACGGCGTTCGAAGAAAAATCGAGTAACGCCGCGGACCCGGATCTCAAAAAATTTGTTACCAAAACCCTACCGACATTGAAGGTTCATCAGCGATTGGCTAAGGCTAACAGTGTGAAATAACTTTGAATGTCGAACTGGTTATAGATCACAGCAGCCGACGCAATTAAAAATGTGTCCGTAGAAATAGAGAACAGGAGAACGCGACATGAACGAATCGATAGAGCAAGCAATTAAGGACTGGCCGAAAGATCCCCAAGAGGCAGCTAAACGACTAATTGATGAGTACGGCGAGCCTGACGAGCATTCGGAATCGCAATTAATTTGGTACGACACGAAGGATGGATGGAAGCGTACGGTGCTATCTCGTGAAGAAGTGCCTCATGGTTTTCCAGCTGAACATATGGACTACCTGGAACAGTTCATAAACTACCAGGTACCCTTGCACATGTACTCAAAATTAGCCGAGTACGATGGCAGCGTTATCATCGAACGCACTAAAGGCGAAATGTCGGCACGGTGCGGCGGCACATCCATGAACTTTGTTGCCATTAATTTGGCCCATGACATTTCCGGGCGACGGTCCGTGGAAGAGGCGCGAAAGGAATACGGGCGATTATACCAAGCTTATAAAGCCGGCGAGAAACCAGCATACACAGAAGCGTTCCAATTCGATCTGCCGACCGAAGATACGAGGGATCCTGATGTAGAGACGCTGTCGCGTAGTGCGGCTTCGTAAAAGCTAAGAAGGCAGTGCGAGGCCTGATTATGCAGCAATCGTGATTTCAGAAACATTGGCGACCTCCGAGAGGTCGCCTTTGTCTTTTAGCAAATAGGCTGACAAGACTGGAGAGCACAAAGGAGCGTTCGAATGGCGAAATATGGAAAGAAGGCTTCTAAAAAAGTTGAAAAGGCCATGCACGAGAAAAAGAAAGGTGAGCTTAAGAGTGGCCGCTCCGGCAAGAAGGTGACCAGCAAGAAACAGGCGATTGCAATCGGACTTTCGGAAGCGCGCAAGGCAGGCGGCAAGGTCCCGCGCAAGAAGTCGTCTTCGAAAAAGAAATCTTCGTCCAGAAAGAAGTCGTCGAAGAAAAAGTCCTCTTCTAAGAAATCATAATGGATCGTGTATGAGTTTGCTTAGTACGGCTTGGGAAGGGAACCAAGGTTTGGCCGTCTCCTATGCGTGAGACGGCCTTTCTTCGCTTCACAACTTACTGCTGCCAAATCATCGCGGACAATATTCCTGTCCACAAATTCCTTTTCGAATCGAAGACTTGAAGGACTCCGGTAGCGAAAGACCCCGCTACCGTGGCTACGAATGTGGAGATTAATAAACCTCTCAGGGCCTCACAGTAATCGTAACTTTGTTCGAAAGTCCCTTCGCACCGCGGTTGTCAATGGCTTGTGCTTGTAGGTGGTACTGAGACGAGCGTCGCACAGAAACGTTCCAGGAATATTTATAGACGTTGCCACGAGAGCCCGGCTTTGCAGTTCCTATCAATTGATCGTTGGCATAAAAATCAACGCGAGTGATATAGCCGTCGGAGTCGGTTGCCGTGGCCTCGATCTGAATAGGATCTCTTTCACTAAATACCTGTCCGGAGGTTGGACTGTTGAGTTGAACCTTTGGCGAAATATTTGGAGCCGGCGTCGGCGTGGGGGTTGGTGTAGGAAGCGGAGTTGGAGTTGGAGTTGGAGTGGGCGATGGATTGACGCCGGTTCTACGCCATAACACCGCAACTGTGGATCCGTCCGGTCGTTGCGCCAAGCCCGTGATGTTTCCCATTCCGTCAATATCGTAGGCAATTGAGCTGCCCTGGATAAACTCGGCCGGTAGCAACCCATGAAGATCAACCACACTCTGGGCACTACCAAACCATCTTAAAGCGTGCGATTGCCAGTTAGTTGTCGGGCCTCCGCCAAATCCAACTTGGGTTGTCCCGTTTGTCGCTAGTGCTGTCGATGACAAGTAGGCTGCCGGGTGAAGGTTAACGACGCTTGTCGGCGATCCGTGCCAGAGAAGCGCTCGAGCATAACCATCGCCCTGCGAGTTGAAGGCATAACCGACCTGTTCATTACCGCCGACTCCTTCTGCAAACGAATGGGTATACCCCGCAGGATGAAGTACGACGACCGTCGCAGAACCAGACCAGAGAAGAGCCCGGTATGGGGCTGCGCTGTTTGGACTTGAGAAGTATCCGTAACCCACCTGTCGACTTCCATCCGTGGCATTGGCATAACTCCTGTCGCAACCTATGCCGGTCGGATGAAGATCGACAACGCTCGCAGCCGAGCCGCGCCACAACGCTGCGTGTTCAAGGCTCTGCGGAGACGATTCGTTTCCCTCGTAATAATAGTTAATGTTTCCGACCTGCTGATTGCCGCTGATACCTCTCGCGGTTGATGCTGTCCAGATTCCCGCAGGGTGAAGATCTATGTAATTTGATGAGGAGCCATTCCAAAGAAGCGCATGTTGCTGATATCCGGTTGGCGCTCCATTTCCCTGACCTACCTGCTGTTGTCCATTGGTGTCGAACGCAGCGGAGTAGCGGAAGTCCAGCGGATGTAAATCCACCCCGGCAGTGCTGCCCTGTAACCACACCAAAGCATGAGTCTGCTCTGGATCCGGCGCCCCATTTATGCGACCTGTTCCGACGCTTTGGCTGCCGCCGACACCCCGGCCTGTTGTATCCGTCAAGCCGGGGGCAGCGTTTAGTATGACAACTTCATACTCAGACGCTGCCTCCGTCGCTGGTTGAATTCGCGGTACAACCGTGCTTATCCAATGATCGATAATTCCGGAAGTACTACCTACCCTGACCAAGAGAAGCAAAGCAACGCTGGCTGCCACTAACGCAATTCCCGTATTGATAAACCTGCGGTGCAAAATCATGTGTCCTCCTGCTTGAAGAGTTCGCTCAAGTTCGCCGATGCGGACGACTAAATGTCGCCTCGATAAACGACAGTCTTTTTTGAAAAAGGGGCTGCCTCGGAGGAACACTACGGAATGCCTAGCCCCAGCTTTGTTTTCAGAGGGGGTCTCAATGAGATCGCAAGTTTGACAGTTAACTTACCCTCGCTGTGTCGAGGGTACGTCGCATTGCTATTTCATTTTGGTGAGAAAAAATCTTAATCCATCACAAATGTTTCTGAAATGTAATTATGCCAGTAACCGTACAGACTGATCGAAAATAGAAAATTATATTTAGGCAATAAACATACACGCAATTCTTAATGTGTTCGTTAGGCTTGTTGCAAGTAATTTGGTCGCACTGTCAAAGCGTCTAACCCTCCTCCAAGTTAGTCGGTGAACCGGCGATCAAAGGTCGCGGGAGCTACAGGTTCAACCCCGGGATTGTCTGCTGCAGTTTTCTGCTGGCAGCAACTATCTCCTCGCATTCCTTATTTTAGAACCGAACGTTTTTGTACCTATGGAGGAAACAAAGAGGAGCCTCCGTTTCCAAACTTGGAAGATTGTCGTGGGTAATCTTCCCGAAAAAGGGCAGTACCTCGCAAGTCTTGAAAGCCCGACCGCTACTCTGGTTAAGCTTCAGGGCTTACCAACCAAGATTGCCGAAATGAAAGCAACAAAAAGGAGTCCCGTCGCCGTTCTCGAAAAAGCAACGATAGGACCCCTCTGTATAGACACCAAATGCCGCACTGACGCGCCAGCAAATGATCTCATATCACCAAAGCATTATAGCGCGCCAGGCGGTTACCACTGAACCGTCAGCAGCAAGGAGATGCGTACATGCGAAAGGACAGAAAAACTACTCGTAACTTAGCGGCCCAAACAAAAAACCAGCAATCCACTTCAGAAAACATCGAGCCAGACGATTTGTCGACAGCTGGCAAACAAAAAAAGAAATCTGCGGTTTCGACCAGCCGCCGATCATTCATGGGCAAGGCCACGGCAGCGGCGTTGACGGCTAGTTTGCTCGGTGGTAGAAAGCCCAATCTGACATTCGCACAAGGTGAGGGCGAGAAGACTCTGTCTTGTATTACAGGGTGTGACATTGAAGACCTGACACCAACTGGCCGAGCCAACACACAACTGGCCAAACGCATCGTTGCGGCGATCTTCGACCGCAGCATGGGGGTTCCACCCCATCCCTGCAACAATGATGAGACGCTCTACAAAAATCAAAATTATATCGGCAACTTTACCAAGGGTCTGAGGAAGATCAATAACTTTGGCGAGGTTGATCCGGTGGCTTACTGCGCCTTGCTGAAGGCTATCAAAACCAATAGTCCAGGAGACTTTGAAGCCATTCCACTTGGCTGTGCCCCGTGCGTTAGTGATGAACGGGCTGACAACTTCATGAATGACGACAACTTCCGGACGGCGCAGGGCATCGTTCCCGATCCGCGACCGTATTCGTCCAGTTCGGACGGCTCGCAACTATCCGCATCGGAACAAAGCCGAATTTATGACGGTACGGTTAATACGCCTGCCCAGGATCTAGCCGATCAGCAGGAGGCTGATTATGACCAAGCCAACAGTGTACCCAATGAGTCGCAAGCGCGCTTGGGAATCAGTCCGAACACGCCGCCAGTTCAACGACGACTGACCAACCCGCAATCAGGATTGTCGCATCAGTTGGAAAACATTGGCGTGACGCAACTTGCTGCCCCGCCCGCTCCCACGTTGGCGAGTGCTGACACTGCTGCGGAGATGGTCGAGCTCTATTGGCAGTCGCTTGTACGCGATGTTCCATTCATCAACTGGAGTACGGACACAAACATCGCCGCGGCAATTTCCGATCTGAATGCGCGATTCAAATTCTACGCCGGCTTGCCACAATATGAGATCGTTGCTCCGGGAGTGACGCCGAGACTGGAGCCGCGCGGATTTCCAACTCAACCATTCACTCCGCTTGGACAAATACCAGGTGTGGGAAACAGCATCACCCTACAAACACTCTTTCGCGGCTTCACCAAAACCGACGCCTTGGGACCGTTCATCTCTCAGTTCCTAATTAAGGACGCACCCTACGGCCCACAGACCGTTCCCGCCAAGATTCAGCCGGCGGTGGCGCAGGATTACATGATGAATCCGACTAGTTGGCTAAACGTGCAGAAGGGCTGTATGCCGAGCCCGCTACAACTCCTGCCGACACCCCGATATATTTCAAACGGTCGCGACCTTGATCGTTACATTGAATTCTGTTATGTCACTCAGCCCTACAACAACGCTTTTGGACTGCTCTTGCAGGTGCCGGACGCACAACGGAACGATGGCGGCGGATATGGTATTGCCTTCGATCCTAAAGATCCGTACAACCACAGTTGCACGCAGGAAGGATTCGTTACCTTTGGCCCATCGCACATTCTCTCGATGATTCAAAAGGCGGCCTTTGCCGCGCACACGCACACATGGCATGAGAAATGGTTTGTTCATCGTCGTCTCCGGCCGGAGGAGTATGGCGGGTGGGTTAATTTCGATTTTCGGAATGAGCGCGATTACCCCATCAATTCAGTGCTTGGAACTTCGACGGTGATCCCCAAAATCGCGACGAAAACAGGCGGCTACTATTTCCTGCCGCAGGCGTTCCCAGAAGGCTCGCCTATTCATCCGTCTTATACGGCGGGGCATGCGACGGCAGCCGGCGCCTGTGTCACCATCCTCAAGGCATTCTTTAACGATCAAGCGCTGATTCCGAATCCCAAACAGCCAAACGCTAGTGGTTCCGCCCTGGTTCCCTACACCGGTTCTGACGCCAATCAACTGACAGTCGGAACTGAACTCAATAAGCTGGCCAGCAATATAGGGTTCGGTCGCTGCTTCGCAGGCGTACACTGGCGCTCGGACAATACTGCCTCAATCCTGCGTGGGGAAGACGTGGCAATTTCACTGCTCGAGGACTACGGCTTTACTTATAACGAAAACTTCCAGGGATTTAGCTTCATAGATTTTAGAGGAAAGAAGCGAACTGGTATCGGCAAGCGTCGCTAGTCATGCGGCTTTGTGGGTCGACAAACCTCTCAGGGGCCACCGGTAGGCGGCCCCTGAGAACTTTCCCGTTCGTAGTTTCCGAAGGTGGGTCATCAGTGAGAAAAATGACGAGACTGCAGTCGCCGCGGTCCCACGTTGTTGCATTGTCAAGCTTCTCAGTTGGAAGTGGCTATTCTCCAAAAACCTCACGATGAATTGTAGCTATTTGTTCAGCCGGCAATTTGGGCTGACGATGGTATGTCAGTAGGCCGTTGATCTCCTGTTCAATGTCGGTAAGTTGAGTGTAACAAAAACCCGCTAGGAATTTTAGTGACGCAATGCCCTCCATCAAGTCCCGATACTTTTCCAACAATTCGTCCGACGTTTGAAATGAATCGTAGAATTGATACAGCATATCCCGCTTTTCAGCGGAAACCTCCGGAGGTATCGCCAGAAATCCTCCAACCTCAGACAATATGATGGGTTGGCCACGATACTTTGAACCACGCGCAAAAAGTGGTTTATCGCTAAGCCAAACATTCAACGGTAGGTTGCCCCCGCTCAACATGTCCTGATATCGCGTTGAGAGTTTTTCTGAGGTAGGCGTGTAATCATGGATCGCGCAGACGTCGGTGATGTCAGTATGCTCCCACCCATCGTTGTCGATGACCGGTCGCGTTGAATCAAGTCTCCTCGTCACTCGGACCATTCTTTCAATAAAGGCGTATTGGCCGGCGTGCTGTTGGCTCAGACCGGGGAATCCCATACTCTCGTTCACCGGCACCCAGGCAACAATGCAAGGATGGTTATAGTCACGTCGCACGGCATCTTGCCATTCTGCTGAAAGCAGATCTTCAGCCTTTGGCGACCACTCCCGTGCATTAGGCATTTCTTCCCAGACCAGCACACCCAGACGATCGCACCAATAGAGCCAGCGCGGATCTTCAATCTTTTGGTGCTTACGAACGCCATTAAAGCCAAACATCTTGACCCAGCCAATGTCAGTTTGCAGAGCTTCATCTGAGGGCGCAGTCAAATAGCCCTCCGGCCAATACCCTTGATCGAGAATCATTTTCAGGTAGGTCGGCTTTCCATTGAGAAGAAATCGCCTCTCCCGCAATTCTATACCGCGTAAGCCAACATACGAGGCAACCTCATCAAGGAGGTTCTCCCCATCGTAAAGGCGAACTTGAAGGTCGTAGAGATGTGGCGATTCGGGCGACCAAAGCTTGGCGTAAGGAATTGTGATGGCGAGGCGCCCGGTGGCGACGGCGGTGTGGTCTTCTCCGAGCGCCACGCGCCTGCCTTGTTCCAGTACTTCAACCTCTACGCGCCAGACAGCGGATGGCGCATGGAGAAAGACAGTTAACTCCAGAAGATTTCTTTTCGCATGAGTGATGATGCGCAATTCTTCTATGCGAATCGGAGGCACCGGCTCGAGCCAAACGGTTTGCCATATTCCGGTGGTGCAATAGTAGTCAATGCTTTCCGGCAACCCGGTATAAGACTGTTTTCCACGTGGTTGTTTCGGATCCTGCCGATCTTCGACACGAACAGTAAGCCGGTTCTTTCCAACGTTAACGTAAGGCGCAATATCAAATTGAAATGGAACGTGACCGCCGCGGTTATGCCCTACCTCGTAACCGTTAACCCAAACTGTCGCAGCGTAGTCGACCGCTCCAAAGTTTAATAATAAATCGCGGTTATGAAATTCTTCTTGAACGTCAAAGGATCGTGCGTACCACACGATTTCATGGACAGACTTGTCGTTCATGCCGGAAAGCAAAGTTTGGTACGCGAACGGAACCACTATACGAAGGGGCAACTCGCGCCCGTCATGCCAATCCTGCGTTAATCCTTCATCGGCATCGTCAAAGTCAAATTCCCATTCGCCGTTAAGGTTGAACCAAAGGCTTCGTACGAATTGCGGTCTGGGATACTCAGGGCGGGAAATTTTTTTTTGGCTTAGCGGCATACGTGACCATTTTATTAGAGCGTTTCCAGCACGCAATCGTCAGCCTCAATAGCGGTTATAGCCGGGGTCAAATTGGTGGCGCGCTGATAGGCTTCTGCCACACCGCTGGAGAACTGTTCAAGCGAATCCCGCAAAACAAGATTGACTGTGCTTCCACCAAATCCCCCGCCCATCATTCGCGCGCCGACCACGCCATCTTGCTTACGCGCGAGCTCAACCATGATATCGAGTTCCGGGCAGCTCACTTCATAGTCATCGCGTAGCGATTCGTGCGAAAGATTCATTAGCTGGCCGAGGTAGTCAACCTCACCGGACCTTAGTGCTTCCGCAGCAGACACGGTGCGATCATTTTCCGATACCACGTGATGGCAGCGGCGGTACAAGGTCTCGGGCAGCTCTTCCCGGTACGTTTCAAGGTCTGCTACCGAGACGTCGCGCAGAGACAGAATTTGGGGGTTGCGTGCGCGCAGTAGTGCCAACGCTTGTTCGCACTCATTGCGTCGCTGGTTATAAGCCGATGTGGCCAGTTCGTGTTTGACCCGGGTGTCGCAGACTACTATGACCATCGCCGCGATGTTAAGCGGTATTACTGTGCGAGCCAGCATCCGACAGTCGATTAATAACGCGTGGTTTCGCATACCGAAGACGGCGGTGAGCTGATCCATCAAACCTGACTTCGTGCCGACGAACTGTTGTTCCGCACTTTGCGCCACCAAAGCAAGTTTCATTAGGTCGACTTCGTATCCCGCCAGTCTTAGTAGTGCGAATCCAACAGAAACCTCAAGCGCAGCAGATGACGATAACCCAGCCCCAATCGGCACCTCGGATGAGACGGCCAAATCGGCTCCGTTCAGCCTGAATCCAACCTCCTCTAATACGCGCGCCACGCCTTCAACGTATCGAAGCCAGCTTTGGTGCGTTGGCTGCGGCGTCATATCGAGATCAAACTTTCCGTAGTCGCCGAGATTGAACGAATGCACCTGAATCAAACGATCATGACGTGGCGCGGCCGCAACAAAGGTTCGCTTGTTGGCGGCCAACGGCAAAACAAAGCCTTCATTGTAGTCAGTATGTTCGCCAATTAGATTCACTCGGCCTGGCGCGGAAAATAAGCGCGGCTCTGCTCCATATAATTGAAAAAAAGAATTGCGCAAGTCGCCCGGACTTAACATCGCCATTAACCCCTATTGTTTCCAAACCACCGGCTCGACGTGCGCTCGTAACTCCGCAGCTTTGTCTTCAGGAAGGGTATCGTTGATAAACATTCCGGCGCCGGTTTCGCTGCCTGCCAAATACTTCAACTTTCCCGCGGTCCTTAAGGGCGGATAAAACTCGATATGAAAGTGATAGTAATCATAGACTTCATCATCGACCGGGCGTTGATGTATGACCATCATGTAAGGGAATGACATATCAAAAAGATTGTCGTAGGCGACAAGCACAGCTTTTAGGATGGCGGCTAAATCCTTTTGCTCCGCAGTTGTCATATCCGTCAATGCCTGGAAGTGGCGCCGCGAATAGATGTGCGTTTCGTATGGCCAGCGAGCGAAAAACGGAATAAAGACGACAAACGAATCATTCTCGGCGACAAGACGTCTCCCGTGACGCCGTTCCTCACTGAGGATGTCGCAAAGCAGACAACGGCCGTTACCTTCGTGATGCCGGGCGCATTGCGCCAATTCAGTAGCTAATCGAGGGGGAATGAATGGGTATGCGTAAATCTGACCATGAGGGTGATGAAGAGTGACGCCAATGGCTTCTCCCTTGTTCTCGAAGATAAAAACAAATTTGACGAATTTCAGGGCGGCGAGTTCCTGAAAACGTTGAATCCAAACGCGCACCAGTTTATAGATCTGCTCAACGGGTTCCTGCGCGAGTGATGTCGTGTGGTCAGGGCTGTAAAGGACCACCTCGCATACGCCCTGGGCCGGGCGGACAGGGAAGAGATCTGAACCGGCGACTGTCGGTTTCTCGGGAACACTGCGGAAACTAGGAAAACGATTTTCAAATACTACGATGTCGTAATTGGCGGCTGGCACTTCGGTGGGAAAACCACCCGGCTTCGTGGGGCAGAGAGGACAATGGCCCTCAGGTGGCAGAAACGTTCGGTCTTGTCGCTGCGTGGCAGTGGCAACCCACTCGCCTAACAGCGGATTCCAGCGTAGTTCAGACACTTGACCCCCGGTCGATTTCGCGCTGGTCTTGCGCTTCCTCACTTTGAGTGTCGGCTACCTCGATCTGATCGATATCGCCGGAAAACTCATAGAAGATCAAGTAGCGCCCGTCAGCGAGCGTAATGCGCCGAAGATTCATCTCGCCTAGACTGTCGTTCATGAAATTAAAGCTTCGTTTCCTTTATCTCGGTTTTCGATCGAATGAGTAAATCCGGCGCGGTTCGCCCCGTATCTCTCAAATGGCCCACGTCCCAAGCAGTTAGTTTGCCGTCAGATAACAACCGCCCGGATTCGTTTACCTCGTACTCGGACATTTCAAATCGTTCCCAGCCGCGAAGCTTAAGTCGTCGCGCGTCGTCTTCGTTTTTTCGAAGCACTACAAGTTCGCGGCCATTTGGCAAACGATAGATGCCGCCTTCTCGCAAGCTCATCGCTCACCCTCCTTGTTCCTTATATCAATATTTCCTTCCTCAAGAAGCGCCCGTCACTGATTGCAAAGTCTGATACCCTTTCGGATTTGCTTGTAACCATGACCATGCGGAACTGATGATGTCTTCCAGGTTCTGAAACGCGGGCGACCAGCCCAGCTCTTGTTTGATCCGAATCGAACTTGCTATTAAGGCTGCAGGATCTCCCGCGCGACGCGGCCCCACCTTAACCGCAATATCCCGGCCCGTTACTTCACGCGCGCATTGGATAACTTCGCCGACCGTATAGCCGTCGCCGCCACAGCCGAGATTGTAAATGGCGCTGAGTTCTCCGAGTTCATCGAGTGCGAGAATGTGGGCGCGAGCGAGATCAATAACATGAATGTAATCGCGTACGCAGGTCCCATCCCGGGTTGGGTAGTCATCCCCGTAAATCTGGACATGTAGTCGTAGTTCAGCTGCAACCTGTAACACCAGAGGAATCAAATGAGTCTCAGGATGATGCCATTCGCCGCAGTGCTCGGAAGCGCCGGCGGCATTGAAGTATCGAAGCGAAACGTAGCGCAGTCCGTAGGCACGACTGTACCAGTGCAGCGAGCGTTCAAGCGTGAGTTTGCTTTCGCCGTATGGATTCGTCGGACCGAGAGGGTCTGACTCTTCGATCGGTTGTTTCGACGGTTCACCATAAACTGCCGCTGTTGAAGAGAACACAATTCGCTGGACTTCGACCTCTCGCATTGCATCGAGCAGGGATAAGCCGGCGACAACGTTATTCTGATAATACTTCGCGGGATGTTCAACCGATTCGCCAACGAGGGAATCCGCTGCCATATGGACAACCGCTTCGATTTTCCTTTGGCGTAGGGCTGATATTAAGCGTTCCCGATCGAGCAGATCAGCCTGAATAAACTCGGCACCCGGCGACACAGCCTGTCGGTGACCTTTTGATAAATTATCGTACACCGTGACATGGTGCTCGTCGCGTAACAGCTCCTCGACTACCACGCTACCGATGTAGCCCGCCCCGCCGGTTACCAACACTCTCATTGCTAAACGTTGCTCCTTCCCGAGCTTAGTGCGACCTACCCTGAGCGGCGACTGCATTGCCCTGGTTCCATCTATTCTCTTGAATACATCTTTCCAGGCTTTCTTCGAGTGACGGCATCAATTTGGCGCGTTCGCTGGACAATGCAGTCAACAAAGGCCGGCGGGCTGCCAATCCAAATGAATGCCTGGACCGGCTGTGAACTCGAGCACGATCGAATCCCGCTCTTGTCGCAACCAGGCGCGCGAAGTCCGCCCAGGTGACTACGCCGGGATTCGCAAGATGCCAGATTCCATGCTCATCATCGATCAGCAAATCCAAGGTGCAGTTAACGAGATCGGGAACGTATGTCGGCGAAACGGCCGCATCTTCAGCAGCAAGGAATGGACAACCGTGAGATAGTGTATCTACGACGGCGTGAACAAAATTAAACCTATCCCATGGACCAAAAAAAGCACTTGTGCGAATCACCAACGCTTCTGGAAACTGATCGAGCACCCGAACTTCAGCCGCTGCCTTGCTTTCTCCATAGACGTTGATCGGTGAAGTCGAATCGTGTTCAATATATGGCGCTCCTTTAACACCGTCGAAGACGAGATCGGACGAAAAAGTAACAAAGGGCACCGTGTCTAGAGCACACTCTCTAGCGAGATTCTCTGGTCCAATAACATTTTCACGCCAGCAAGTCTCCCTATCTGTCTCGGCATCGTCAACACGGACGTAGCCGGCGGCATTTATGATTGCCCACGGTTCGTAGAAATCGAATGCGGTCCGTACAGAATGTCCATCCGCAATATCCATTTCTTTGCGGGATAGCAAGTGGTAGGCGAGACCGCGCCGTTCGCAAATCCGGGCGAACGCCTGGCCGAGGGTTCCAGTCGCACCGGTAATCAAAATTGAGCGACTTGACGTACCCGGTCGTCGAACCGCATTCACACTTGACGAAACTCCGTACTCCCGATGAGTCACGGGCGGATAGCAAAGCCTATCCAGCCTGCGCCACCAGCCCGGGGTATCTAGGACCGGGTGATCGAATTGCTTTCCCGCAGCCAACGTGCGAATCATTCCGGCGAGCGCCGTAGGCCTGGGGGAAGGCGAACGCAAATCAAAAACCCCCGGTTCATATGATCCGGAATTCGTTGTTAAGAGTGTGTTCCAGTCGAAAGCACCAAAAGCTGCCCACGCGGTTACCGCTCGAACATCAATACCTTCTGTGCGCAACTCAGATGATGCATTCCAGACTTCACTCAACCAGCGCAATTGTTCTTCTCGGGTGCAGCCGAGATGTGCCTCGGTGATCGCTAAGGGTAGCGCGTATCGGTCCCACGCTTCGGCCAAAATGGCTTTCGGTCCCGCGATACCTTCCGCGCAAACTCTCACGGCTTCAACATCTGCGTATAAGTGCCGAGCGTTGCCTCCATGGAAAGCTGCGGGGTATCTGTTCAAGCGCTCATCGAGGAACCTTTCGCTGGTGATGTAATGATTTATCCCAATCAAGTCCGGCGGACACGGGTTCATAAGAAACCATTCCAACTCGGCAGGTTCGATCCCCAGCCAGCACATATATTCCCACATGGGAGTTCCCGGTGTGATTTGACCGCATAACAAATCAAACGTCAGCCAACGGCGTTCATTTTCAAAGTCCGCCTGGTAAGCGAGGGTGGGCGTGCTCAACGTTTTTCCTAAATCCTCGGTCTGGATTAGACGCGCTGCGGGATTGACGTGCCTTACTGAACGCATCGAGAGAATTACTGCACGGCATTGATTGAGCAACGCTCTGGCAAACTGCAACGGATCGCGACTGTGAGGATACCAATGACCATAGAGACAACTGAACCGCGCGGTAGTCAGCGGTTCGTTGACCGGTGTGTAGTCAGTAATCCATGGATAGCGCCGCGCAACTTCCCCGGAATAGGTCGCAAGCAGTTCCGGAAACTGCGGATCAAGGAGGCTGGTATATTGCGGTCCGCTGCCATGGTGGACGAGACCGACAATGGGCTTCATCTCAAGCCGTCGCAAATCCTCCAAACGCTCATCGGCCCAGGTCCAATCGAACTCATCGAGGCATTGCGGCGCAGTTCGCTCCCAAAGAACCGGATAGCGAACGGTGCGAACTCCCAATTGTGCCAGTCGCTCAAGATCTGCAACTCGCAATGCATGCCCGCTGCGTTCGAGTTGGTCTGAGTAACTATCGCCCACGCGGTTGACTGTGCACTCCACCCCTAACCACAACTCGAGCTTCTTGGTGGGTAATTCGTCGGCAGTCATTTTTCTTCCTATCCGTTAACTGCCGCCATGACTGGCTCAGGAATTGGATTCAGAGCCGGCTTGTGCCCGTTGCCATTAGTCTGTCCATTGCCATCGCCGTTACTTTGACTCTTGACCATTGCTTCCACCCGACGCATGCCGGCAATTTTCCCATATGTAGTCAGGGCCTGGGCGACAATCTGGTCCATGTTGTAATACTTGTACGTGGCCAGCCGTCCGACAAAGTGAACCTTCGGCGTCTGATCGGCGAGTGTTTTATATTTCGAGTAAAGCTCGGCGTTCTCTTTGCGAGGTACCGGATAGTATGCGTCACCTTCGGCTTTGGGAAACTCGTAAACAATACTCGTTTTCGCGTGTTCCTGGCCGGTCAAATATTTGAATTCAGTTACCCGAGTGTAGAGCTGATCGTTTGGATAATTCACTACCGGCGCCGATTGGAAAACCTGTGTCTCGTGCGTCTCATGTTTGAATTCGAGCGACCGGTAGGGAAGTTTTCCAAAGCAATAGTCAAAATAGGCGTCTACCGGGCCGGTATAGATCATCTCGCGAAAAGGTAGTTCTTTCTCGATCTCGCGATAATCGCAGTTCAACATGATCTTGATGTTCGGATGATCCAGCATGTTTTCAAACATGCGTGTGTATCCATGCAGCGGCATCGCCTGATAAGTGTCGGTAAAATATCTGTCGTCGCGGTTGGTTCGGGTGGGCACACGCGATGTGACGCTTGCGTCTAACTCTGAAGGATCGAGGCCCCACTGTTTACGGGTGTAGTTGCGAAAGAACTTTTCATAAAGTTCGCGCCCGACCTTGCTCACAACTACGTCCTCTGAAGTGCGCACATTTTCAACCGGCTCGGCGACCTTCTTGAAGAACTCTTCCACTTCAAACGATGTCAGGCTCAGGCCGTAGAGAGTGTTGATGGTATCGAGATTGATCGGCATCGGAACGATCTGACCATCCACACATGCGCGCACGCGATGCTGATACGGACGCCACTCAGTAAAGCGGGAAAGATACTCAAACACGTCGCGCGAGTTCGTGTGAAATATATGCGGACCATACTTATGAATCAGAATTCCGGCCTCGTTATAGTGATCGTATGCATTGCCCCCAATGTGTGGACGCTTGTCGCAAAGCAAGACCCTCTTATTCGAACCGTTCGCGAGGCGTTCCGCCAGGACGCTTCCGGCGAAACCGGCCCCGACAATTAAATAGTCAAACATCTTCAAACCCCCTCCTGGTTAACTGCTAAATCTACAAAGCTGCTGCTGCGGCTGTTTGTCCGACCGTAGAAATCGGGCGCGAACCCGGTCGTGACCGTCGCGCAGCAACGGCCGCATTAATCAAGTCAGACATTTCCTGCCAGGTTCTGTCCCATGACATACCGGCAAGAAAATCATCCACCCTGCTAAGCCATTCAGCCTGGTCAGTTGAGTCCTTCAACATGGTTTCGGCAGCCGGTATGAATTCGTCGGGGCTATCAGCGATTTTGACCAGATCTAATTGTCCATACGGCCGCACCACATCGCGGATCGAAGTGGAGATGACAGGTTTCCCCGCAGCCAAATACTCGGGGGTCTTGGTGGGACTTATAAACCTGGTCGATTCATTCCGCGCGAATAGCAAGAGAGCGACATCCCAATTAGCCAGGTAAGAAGGCAATTCATCGTATTTCTTCGCTCCTAGGTAATGAATATTCCGGTGCTTGGGCAACGAACGGGGATGGATTTTCACGACGGGGCCAATCATGACGAAGTGCCAATCGGGTCGTCTTTTTGCGAGCGCATCGAGTAGCTTAATATCAAAGCGTTCATCGATTACTCCAAAGAATCCCAACCGCGGATGGGGAATGTCCGCCTGATCCAGTGGGTCGCTGGTTATCCTTCTCGCCTCGCCGAAATGCGAGACATCAATACTGCTGGGGAAGGGGTGCACAGATTTGTGTGCATTGCGCTTCGCTTCGTACAAGCTCTGGCCGCCGGTGAAAACCACATCCACATGTTGAAACAGTTGCCGCTCGAGCGCCGGTAGGTCCGAGTGTGCTCCCTTGAAAGCGGAAAGTTCATCCATGCAATCATAAACGGAAGCTAAGGGGCTGAACTGATTCGTAAACTTAAGCGCCATGGGCGTGTAATACCAAAAGACATACTCGCGAATACTCTGTTCGAGAAAAAGACGCCGGAGCATCTCCTTCATAACCGCGGTAGTCGCAATCTCACTCCGCAATCCCTCGGGTAAGTGCGGAACTACCACTTGAACGCCGGCTTCAACTTCACGGATTTCAAGTCGCATCGAGCTGTTACCGAAAACAGGTTCCTCAATAAAGAATACGCGCCGATCGCGAGCACAACGTGTCAGCAGATGCTGCGGCCGTTGATAGACAAAGTCCCAACGCAGATGCGAGAAGCAAACTAAATCCCGTTCTACTGGCACTTGATTATCTTTTCTCAACATAAGTCTTCCCCTTATTTCTGAAATTAAGACAGTAATACTTACCGGATGCCGCTCTTCGCGGATCCCAAATACTCCACTCCTGTTAGATTGAACGGTCGACTACGCAGTGAGAATTCCGGTTGCAGTTGCTGCGACGAGATTTCGCCTACTGATTGCCACCTTAATTAAATGCAAATGTGCGAGCCTAAATTCAATACACGAGAACTCTCAGCTACGTTTCGGCCCAGCTTCATTACATCTTGCAACATTCGGCCTCGAAACAACGGCACTAACTCTTCAGGAAGCAGCCCCACGACTCTTCTGCTGTTTAGCTTCCTGTAATCGCTCGCCGAGCGTTTCAATTTCATCTTGACTGAGCGCCTGGCGGGCTTTTGTAAAGAGTTCGCCCTCTTCTTCTTCCACGTGATGCTCTACATTTTCTTTCAGCACAGAAAATTTTGCCGTCCACTCTTCGGTGTCCTTGGGCTCATTAGCCAACTCAGTCAGCAACTGCTTAACAAGTCGATGCTCTTCATAAGCCTCCAGGGTAATATCGCGAGCCTCGTCAGTCTCTTCCAATGCTGGATAAAAAATCTGTTCCTCGATCGTGGCGTGAAGATCCAATTCCTGCTTGAGCTGCGTAAAGAGTTCTTCTCTGCCCTTCATCGCGCGCTCGGTGGTTTCCTCGATTTTTTCGAGAATGCCGGCGACCTTTTCGTGATCTTGTTTTAGTAATGTGAACGCATTCATTTGGATCCCCCTGTTATGAATTGAACTAATGCTCAGATAAAGGTTGCCGAAACGAGGGCGAGTTAACCCCGCCCTCCATCCGGCGCGCCATCCCACTCCTTATCTAACGATTGCCTCCGCCTGACCGGCCGCCGCCCTGTGAACCGCCACGACCGCCGCCCGATTCTTTTCCACCGCCTTGGGTTTTACTGCTCGATTGGCCGCCGCCGCCGCCGGATTTTCCACCGCCCTGGCTGCCGTCTGATTTCCCGCCTCTGTCTCCCTTATCCTTGTCTGGCATGTCTACCTCCTTGTAAGTCAAGCCGGGTGTCCCCGCTTGAGAAAACGCACGCGAAGCATGCTGTTAATAATCGTCGGGGCTTCTTATTCGATTCGCACTTATAGCAGCGCCCTTACTGCTAGTTGGATCGCTACCGAACACTGAACACTTTCGTCACAGCTCGAACTTATTTCCGAGACGACATCGTCGATCGTTTAAGACGCCTTCGAGCTTTCACTCCACAGTTTCATCCTCATGCAATGTTTGCATTCAGGACGTCCCGGCGGTTGGAATTTAACAATGTGAACGCGTTCGCCGCGGGGTATTCCACTAACAAAGCGGCTTACCCTGAGACCGCATAAGGTTCGAAGATCGTTTGGTACGACGAGGTGAAACACCCTGCTTTGAGCGCTTGCGGCGAACATCTCTCAACCTCCGCCGTTTTGATCTCATACAAAATGTGACAGCGATGCGGAGGTTAGCAAACGCTATTCCAACGCCCGCTACGCGCTAAAGCTCAACGGTGCGGGTAATGGAGTCTCAGTTTGCGAAAGGAGGGCGGATGAAGTGGATTGAAAAATGTCGCTTAGGCTCGTCCGACGCGGTGAGTACTCTTTGCTTAGGGATGAGCAGAGCGTCGACGTTGTCCGCTAGTCAATGAAGATGACGGGAGAGTACTTCCAAAAGAGCTTTTGGTTGTACTGGCTTAGTCACGAAATCGCTGCAACCTGCGAGGATTGCTTTGCTGCGCCAATCCCATTGGTTGTAGGCAGTAAACGCGATTATGGGTGTTGTCCGAAGCGTCGGTAACTTGCGGATGAGCCTGGTGGCCTGGCAGCCATCCATTAACGGGAGGCTCATGTCCATTAGAATGGCGTCCGGTTCCTCCCTTTGTGCGGTATCGACTGCGACGACTCCATTCTCCGCTTCCAGCACGCGATAGCCTTCGGCCTCAAGTATCAACCTCACAACTTCGCGAGAATCCGTAGTGTCTTCGACCACTAGAATCGTGCGCCCCACGCTCGCTGCCCCCCTTGCAATCGCGCAACACATCCGGAAGTTAAATAAAACCTATACCGAAATAATCTTTTTTTTCTCGCGAAAGATGAGTCGATGAGATTTTTCTATAGACCTCATCAAGGACTATCCGCTAGACGTGTCCGAACTGGTTGGTCCCAGCGACGGGGCGCGTCGTAATCCGCTAGACCCCAGCTAACTCGTGCTGCTCGCTTTCAGTTCAGAGGTTACCGTAGCGCAGCGTTTTCTCGCTTCAATTCCATACGACGTTTTATTCGATCGCGCTTTCATGCAAGCGCTTTTTGGCAGTATTCGAATCGTTCCCCCGACCGCTGACCTGGGCCAGGGTATGGCACAAGTTTTGAATCACGCCGTGGCCTAAACCCCCCTTGTATCCATTTCATTTCGTGGTCGGCGCCTCGCTTGAGGAACCCAGATTTCATCAATGCGTTCGCGCTTGCATCAAATTACAGTCGCAAGTTCAAGGAGGATCAATGAACAGGTACCCGAGTTTTCGCCCGACACCTGTCGCGCCAGTATTGCCCACGCCAACCCTAACTTCTTTTGTAAAACTCTTCTGCTTAGGCGCTTTGTTGTTTCTCGCGCCGTTATCGGTCCATGCGCAAGATGAAATTCTCGATCCAAGTAAACACGTGTTACGCAGTGCAATTCAGGTGAATATGACGCATCACTCAGTAACGCTGCCAATTCACCGCGGAACCTATGCTGATCAGACTGTCTGGTACATTCTTACGGATGTTTCCGATAGCACGCTGGCTACAGAACTGGGATTAAACTTTGCTCCGAAGCTTGCGAATGCGCCGCATAACTGTCCAGGCTGCATTCAAACGCTGGACGTACCGGCAAATATTCTCAACGCTAAAGGTGTCGAGTTCAAAGGCATACCGGATTTCTCGCCAGAGCGTATTCTGGTTCCTGGTCCAACGGGATTTCCCCTTATCACCGCCCAACCCGGCACTCGAGCGGGACTTTACTACACGCCATACGTGCAGCCCGCAGGCACTACCATCGTGTACAACGCACCAATAATTGCCGTCGGGGACGACCAAGGAACGCTTAGTCGCGACTTGCGAACTAAGTTTGGCAAAGCTGGACCGTCTGGATCGGAGTCACCACTTCATACTTTCACTCATGACCGAGTATTGGGAATCAATCTAACGGCGGGAACCGTTGAACTGTTAGTGGTACGAGCTTTCGCCGCCGGCAAGGAGGTTGTTTATCTGGCGATGGATTCAACCACTGAGGAAGCGGCGGTGCTCGAACGAGCTACGTTCACCCCGGTCCTCGGCGATCTACCGTTTCCGAACGGCGAATTTCGGCGAGACAGTGCACGAGCGGCGATCTTCAGTTTCGCAAATGGACAACTAGGGACTTCGAGTCCACCCGCTCAGGGACTGAATCACCTGGTTTTGGATGGGCATGCGGTAGAAGAAGCCACGCTTGATAATGTTGCGTTGCTTACGGCGCTGCGAAATGGCGGCGATGCCCGCAATGTACTTGATGTCTTTCCGACAGAGGTATCACCATTTCGCGAAGAGTACAGTCCAGCCTGGGACTTTCATCTTACAGTTTGGAGTCGAAGCGCCGTGGCTCGCGGTGACAATGTAGCGCAAACTGACAGCAATGTTATCCGCAGTCTGGGTGAAGAGTTGTTCGTTTCGTCGCCAGGAGGATTGCCGCTGCGCTCGGCCGGCATTGAGGTTAACTGTCCGGTCGTGGCGTTCATTAACGATCCACCGCTGCGTCCGGTCAAGGACCCGCCATTTAGGTTACCGTTGCCCTTTAATCCCGATGCGCCTTAGCACCGGCGCGAGTCTGACAAGGGGCACAAGGGGGTAGTAGTTAGGGCGTTCTCAAGTTGACCGCTGAGGACGCCCTATTATTTGTGGGGCGGGTGTGATACAACGCAGCACATGTCGCTCGGCCCTTGTCCCCAATGCCACAAAGAAGTCTCTAGTGCAGCGGTGATCTGTCCCTTCTGCGGCAACACAAACTTTCTTCGTAAGACCGGCAATGAGGTAAAGGTGTTCTGTGCTTGCTTGGGCGAAGACTCCCGTTGTCGTCGCTGTAGAGGGCTGGGTTATTACATTGGCAAAGAGGAGCGGGACACCAGGATCCCGCTAACATAATGGAGTCCTGGCACAGCTCGAAAGAGCTCTACTATCAACGCGTCTACCATAACAACAAAAAGTGTTTGCCGGGGAAACAGATTGCTCCTGAACATGTGGCCCCGGGAACTGGTGATAGACCACTTTGCAAGCGTTGTGATCACCTAAACAGGATCGATCTGAGCAGGGCGTAATCAAAGCACGATCCGGGACCGATCCACTGAATTAGTTTGTTGCACGCCTGAAACACCGCTGCTAGTATGCCGATCCCTTGATCGGTTTCACTTCTAAAAAATGTAACTGCAATAGAGCGACTACGAAAAGCGTATCGTCTTTGCCGGCGTGCCACAGATAACCTTGAGCGCAGCCGAGAGCAGGGACGTGCTACACGCGACAAGACAGAATACCTCGCCCAGGCCATTCTCAATCTGAGGGACATCCAGGAAGAAATTGAGAGCGCGGGAAGCGAACTAAGGCAACAACAGGAAAAGGCGCTGCCGCGCTTGCCAAAGTAAGCAGCAAGCGACCCCCCAATCGATGAATCTCAAATGCATTTATTATTGACTTTTCCAGCCAACGGTAATAAGTTTCCCCACGTTTTGATAGCGGCTGAATTCTCACGAGCTGCATCCTCGCAAACTCGCCGACTCAGCCAAACCAATAGACCACAGCTAAGAACTGTTGCATCAAAGCCGTGGAGTTGATACTCGCCACAAGCTAAGAAAAGCAACAGCTATTCGCAATACAAAAAGTAGTTGCGGTATTGAGGACGTGCTGACTGCGCCGGTCTAAGAGATGGAGGCAACGATGAGTGAGGACAACGCAAAACATTCCCTCTTGGTAGACTGGGTATTAGGACCGTTACTCGCAATCATTTGTGGAGGCCTGTTTTACCAAGCGCTAAGTTTTTTGTTTACAACATTGTGGTGGCTGCTCAATCTCAGGGGGGTAACACTCTTTGGAACAATACTAGTTCTTCTCCTCGGGGCGGCACTTTTCTATTTTAAGAAGCGCCATCAAAAGTTTTATGGTTTAGCAGAAATCGGATTTGCCTTGGCGGTTAGCTGGGCGAGTATCACGCGGGTACAATCAATAAGCGATACTACCTCTTGGATAACTGTGCTAGCCGCAGGATACCTTGTTGTTCGAGGGATGAGTAATTACGACGAAGGGAGAAGGCTAATCACACGCTAATATCCCCGCACGTGCGGTTATTATTTATTGACTTTTGCAACCAACAGTAATAAGTTTGCCGCGTTTTGATTGCGGCTGAATTCTCACGAGGCTGCATCCTCGCAAACTCGCCGACTCAGCCAAACCATAGACCATAGATAAGAACTGTTGCCTAAACAGCCGTGAGTTAGTGGGTCGACAAATACAGAACCGGGAGCGGTAGCGACCGGGTCATGGATTCAACGCATAACTCGAACGGTATAAGCGTGTAGCAAGACCAAGCGCGATTGACAGTTGACGGAGTCGCTCGCAGTAGCCCGCGTGAAACTGCGCGCGCGGGCTACGTTCACAACGAGCATTCCACGCTGGTTGTCGCGCGGGGACCCGGTCGCTACCGCTTCCCGGTTCTGTATTTGTCGCCCCACGACCGAACGCTGTCGTTAGTGTCAGCCGTCGGATGATGCCGAGATCGCTTCAGCGGGGTGAAGATTGGCTTCAGCGGTGGCCCGGTTCATTTTAGCGACGCGGAGATCAATTTCAGCAACGGCAGGATTCGCTTCACAAACGCTGGGATCGGTCCTAGCGGTGCGAAGATCGGTTTCCGCGATGCAAAGATCGGTTTCAGCACGGCGAGGATCGGTTTTAGCAGTGCTTAGATCGGTTTTAGCAGTGCAAAGATGCGTTTTTTAGCTTCAGGTATTCGCCCGGCCTGATTGCGTTGGTTTCTCAACCCAGGAAACACCTCAGCAGCGTTGTTTCCTTCTCTTACACAACAGGAGCTTAATTATGGAAGATACCGAATTACGCAGCTACGAGATGGTATTACGCGTCCGCACATTTCTCACTGAAGAGGCGGCCAGATTTCCGCCTGGCTCTCTCGGCGCCGAATTATCCGGGCTGGTTAGCAACGCCGCAAACGAACTCGGCAATCACGTGGCCCAACAGGTTTCGGGAAGCACTTCGGCGCGGCAAGGAACAGCGACCAAGGGAGTGGCCCGTGACGCATTGCAGGATAGCCTGGAGCGCATACGCCGGACGGCGCGCGCGATGGCGCGGACAATGCCGGGTCTCGATAGCAAGTTTCGCATTCCGCGCAACTCAACCGATCAGGGTCTGATTGGCACAGCGCGCGCATTCGCAACGGATGCCCTGCCAGCGAAAAACGACTTCATTCGCTACTCGATGCCCGCAACCTTCATTGACGATCTAAACGATCAGATTGAAGAGTTTGAAACCGCGCTGACCATGCAGCAATCCGCCAGAGGTACGCACGTAACAGCCAAAGCCGGCATCAACGAGTCGTTGGAAGATGCCCTCAATGCGATACGGCAGTTTGATGGGATTATGCCAAACGTTTTTCGAGACAACCCTGCTCGGCTGGCTGCCTGGATGAGCGCGCGCCACGTGGAGCGGCCGCCACGAAAGTCAAAAACGTCGACCCCAAACGCCCCGGGTACACCTACGCCGCCGCAGGCGGGCTAATGCCGATGGGCCGGCGTCGCCAATCATCGGCACGGCCGGCCCTTTATTACGATTACTTTCCCAGCGCGCGTCTGCATCGGCGGCTATTTGCGCCATGGTGCGGCGTGATTGTTCTGATTGGAGGTCGCGATGCGGCGTTTGCATATATTCAACGCGCGGTCCCATGAGGTCAGTACCACCTCGCCGTAGCGGGTGGGTCATACGATGGCGATTGCGAATTGGCGATTGCAGATTGGCCAGTGACGATAAATCAATCAACAATCCGAAATCAACAATCAGCAATCGGCAATCGCTACAACCCACCCGCTACCGCTGGGTGGTACTGGCCTCATGGGACCGCTACTCGCTTACGAACCTGCATCAGTAAGGAATGTGGGGCTTTGCTATTGGGCCATATAAGGCGTAGGGTGGTTACACACTCTAACGGAGGAGCGAATTTGACTCTCCGTCAGTTCTTTTGAGAACTCAACACTCGCCACTCGGAGACACTGCTAAATCTCCTCGCTGCCGGTTGCTGTTTTCCCGCACGCACAAGGCATAGGGGGCTTCAAGTGTCCATCCAAAACAAGAATTGTATTCTCGCCGCTTTACCTGAAGATCAGTATCAACGGATCTTACCGCACCTGGAACCGTTTGAATTTTCCCACGGTCGCATCCTTTATGAAATCGATGGGCCAATCGATTACATGTATTTTCCGTTCGGCTCAATGGTATCCCTCGTCACCCAGATGTTGGATGGCAAGATCGTCGAGGTGGGACTCGTGGGTAAGGATGGCCTCACCGGATTGTCAGCTTTGTTCGGAAAAAACCGATCGGCTGAACGAGCAATCGTGCAGATTCCTGACGGCGGAATGCGTCTCCCAGCGACGGTAGTGAAACAGGAATTCGCCCTGGGGGGAGGACTTCAAAAGAGTGTGCTGGAATACGCCAACGATCTCATGCGTCAGATTTCTCAAACTGCTGCCTGCAATGCCAGCCACACAGTGGAAGAACGCTTATCGCGCTGGTTGCTGATGTGCCACGATCGAATTGAGTCAGAACAATTGAATCTGACGCAGGAGTTTATCTCGGAGATGTTAGGCACAAGGCGAGCGACCGTGAACGTAGCGGCTTTAACGCTCCAGTCGGCGAATTTAATTCGCTACAGTCGCGGGCACATCACTATTAAGGACCGGCCGGGCTTGGAAGAATTTTCGTGTGAGTGTTATGCAGCTTTAAAAGACGCGATCGATGGTCACGAAACGCAGGGTACGCCGCCGGAATAGTTAAGGTACTGCTACTCAGTCCGCTAACTCAGTCAACGATTTCGGGTGACACTTTCTTCCGGACGTTCCCCATCCTCTTTTATAAAACAGTAGCCACACCTTTCGATTCTGCCGTTGTCGTGAGCAGTTGGGCGACGGTCGAGTACAACAAATTGGGGTCGACCGGCTTCACCAGATACGCATGCGCGCCCGACGTCAGTGCCTCCTGCTTATCAGCTTCATAGGCCAGACCCGAACAGAAAAGTATCGGGGTTGTTGGCGTAAGGTGACGAAGGTGCTTACACAGCTCAAGCCCGTTACCGTCCGGCAGCCATGAATCCAGCACCACTAGATCAGGGTCTTCCTTTTTTAACAGGATCAACGCTTCGGCAACGCAGCCGGCACTCAAGACTTCGTAATTTGCTTGTGTGAGGAGAAACACCATCAGTTCGCGGGTGTCCGCATGGTCCTCAACGAGGAGAATTCTGGGGATCTTCATGGTGGCCTTTCATAGGGGCAATGATTGAAATCACTCATCCCCTGGAGACGGGCACTTCAAGAGCCGGGGGAAAATAGGACGAGGACTCGAACTGTTAGGCGGGCGCCTCTCGGCCACCCTTGTTTTGTTTGGTCTCACAGTACATCCCGCTAGTTCACCGGTCTGTCCTCTACCGATCACAGCACGTCCTTTAAGTCTCTCTAATTCCAACTAACCAAGCCGCACGGCATATCGCTTGCACTCGGCGCTTGCGCTTTGCTTTTCTGTTCGAAAATCAAGCATCAGGCCATACGAGAAGTTAACGACATTAAATTGCTGTGTTAAGACCTAAACAGGGGGAAAACAAATGAAGTCTGTAAAAGCAACGGCGCTAATGTTCGCTGTTTTGTTGGTGAGTCTCACCTTAGGTGCAGCCGTAAGCGCGCAGGGACAAGACGAAGGATTTGCGATGAAGGCCGCCGCGGCGGGTAATAAAGAAGTTCGACTGGGTCGAATTGCTTCGCGACGCGCACGGTCGGGCTCAGTGAAGAGTTTCGGAACGCGCATGATCACAGACCACACGGCAGCCGGCAATAAATTAAAAGCGATTGCGGCAAGGAAGCGAATCAACCTGCCCGCCGGTCTTGATGTTGAGGGCAAAGATGCTGTGGACCGGCTCTCATCATTGTCGGGACGCGAGTTTGATCGCGCCTACATGGAAATGATGGTTACGGACCACGAAAAAGCGGTCGCGGACTTTGAAGCCGAAGCAAACTCGGGATCAGATAGGCAATTACGATCTTTCGCCCGACAAACGCTGCCTACGTTAAGAATGCACTTGCGCATGGCGCGAGACGGCGTTTCGAAGCTGCGGTGACATGCTCGGCTCCGACTGCGCAGGCCCTGAGTTGGATAACAGGTGTTGGGCGTTCGGTGTTTGGATAAAGTTAATTTGAGCGAGGCGAATGGTGCCTCAGGAGAGTGAATCACGAAAACGTTGTATTGAATAACGGCGCGGAGATGCCCATCTTTGGCTTTGGCGTAAGAGGGAACCAGGAAAAAACGAAAGTGATTTAGGACGAGTAGATTTGTTCTCAGAAGATGCCCGCAGTATGTTGGAGAAATCCGAAACATTCGCCGACCAGACGTTGAAGGGTCTTCGCATCCTCATCGTTGAGGATGAGGCAGATACTCGAGAGTTGTTAACAACCATCCTTCAGCAATGTGGCGCGAAGGTGCGAGGGGTCAATTCTACCAACGCAGCTTTGGCAGAGATGGCGCAGGGCATACCCGACATACTAATTAGCGATATTGGAATGGCGGGGGAAAACGGCTATGACTTGATCAAGAAGATTCGCTCCCTCGACCAAAAGCAGGGAGGTCGGGTACCTGCGGTTGCGTTAACGGCGTATGCGACGCCTGCTGATCGACGGCGGGCATTGCTGGCAGGATTTCAAACGCATCTGGCAAAACCGGTAGAACCGGACGAACTCCTGGCCGTGATTGCAAGTCTCAGCCTGCAAAAAGAAACTCATCGGGATCTGCTAAAGGAAATGGAATGACCTTGCCACCTAGAAGGTTGAGTCTACCAACAAAAATATATGCAGACGATTTCTTAAAGGTTAACGTAGAGAACATCGTCGCCGCGGCCGACCAGAACCTAACCTATTCGAACGGTGGAACTAAAATCAGCGTTGCTATCCTGGCCGCTGCCGCTAACCCTAAGAACCTTACGAGACATTGCAGGGAGAGTGATTTCTCGATCCGGACTGTCGCGGTACACGAGATATTCAACAACGACTATCTAGTCTGATCTGGTCCAGGCCTCCGCATTACAAACAAAAAAGTTAAATGACCTCAATACAATGAGTTGCAACTGCGGCCTCGACCAGCCGATTACCATTCATTACCTTTCTTTCCGGTTTTCTACCGGGTGCTGTTTTTTCTGGCCACGTATTGGCCACATGGGGAATCTGGGTCTTCAGGAGTTGTGATTGTAAGTAGTTGAGGGCTGGAGTGATATTGGTGGAGCAGAGGAGGGTCGAACTCCTGGCCTCCGCATTGCGAACGCGGCGCTCTGCCAACTGAGCTACTGCCCCACGCGCCCAAGCATATAGTTTCACGATTCGAGTTTCAAGCGCCCCGGTTTCCAAAGCCTTGTTGCGCCGTTGCGATTCCATTAGTCAAACACTGCTGCGCTCCTGCCTTAAAGAATCCGTCAGGATACTGACAGTAACCTGATCGAAGGTTTACAATCCGCGCCATGAATCAGGCGCTCAAGGTTTCCACCACTTTGCTGCTCCTGGCAACGTTTGCAGCAAATGCTCAAACCCAAACGCTTCCGAAAACCTTCTTCGCTCCGAATTCGCCTTTAGTTGCTCGAGAGATCCAGGATACTCCGAGTAGTGTCCGGCTCGAACCGGTCGGCAGTTTTCCTCCCGAGCCCGTTTTAGTGCAGGTCACGCCGAGTGTGGCCCAGGTGCTCGAACGCGCCGACAACCTCAGAAAGAAGGGCGACTATCCGGCGGCGCTGAGGACGCGAGAAGAAGGCCTGGAGTTGGCGCGACATTCAAACCCGGTTGACGAAGGCTTTGCCTTGCGTGGAAAAGTGCTGGACCTTGTTGCTCAAAAGAAAAATGAGGAGGCGTTGACTGCAACTCTCGAAGCTGTCGACGCGTTTGCCAGGGCCAGCGACACCGTCGGCGAGGTGGATACGCTGGCTCGCTTCGCGTCGCTCATGCAATACGCAGAATTAGATCCTCAAAAGTCCGACGAACTCCTCACCCGGTCTTTGAAACTCGCACAGGCGGAGACGGTGCGTCCCGGACGCATGTACCGCGTGCTGCGCGGCACCGGAGCAATGTTGCGAGAAAATAGTCTGAGTTGGTCCGCGAAATTTTTTTCCGCGGCGCTCGAGATGGCTCGGAAGTTTCCGGACGCGGTCGAGGAAACTGGGCTTAGCTCATACGACCTCGCCTACCTCGCTTTTCAAACAGGCGACTTTGGGCAGGCCCAGAGCCGGCTGCAGCAGAACATTACTCTTTGGAGCACGTTGCGTGATAACGCTTCGGCCCACATCGCCGATATGAATCGTAAAGCGCAGGAGGCGAATCAAAGGGACCTGCTGTTGATCGAGGGCTACCGAAACCAGATAGCAGATCTCGAGGCGAGCCGGGGATACTATGGCGGACAACTGGCTCGTACTTACATCAGGCTGGGAGAGATTGCTCGCGCGCAGGGCGACTCAACTGCGGCGGAAAGCAGTTTCGACACGGCGATAAAAATTCTCACCGCTGAAGGACGAGATCCGTTGATGACAGCCCTGGCTTATCGAAATCGCGGGCTGCTGAAGCTGGAAGAAGGCGAACTGCTTTCCGCCGGCGACGATCTGAATAGAGCTCTGAGCCTCGCAATTAAAGAGCACTCAGTCGCTGAGACAACCCAGGCTGAGATCGCGTTAGGTATGCTCGCAGTCGAACAACACAATTATTCTTCCGCAGAAAATTTTCTTCAGGTTGCGCGCGCGAATGTGGATCTGGAGCACACCGATCGGCTGGCGTGGGCGGCAAACAATCTGGCCCTGGGAGAGACGTTTGCGCGCATGGGTGATTCGCGTCTCGCAGCCGGGTATCTGCCAACTGCTCTCGCCGTTTACCAGAAGTATGAAATGCCGCTCGAGGTCGCGCACGTGAAACTCATTAGTGGCACATTCGACGTAGACCGATCGCCCGAGCAGGCAATGAAGGACTTAACCGAAACACGGGAGACCCTGAACAAGTTGGCGCCAAAAAGCGTGATGATGGCCCGCGTTCTGAACAGCATCGCTTTCAACTTAGCGAACGAGACCCACAACCAGGAAGCAGTACCGCTTCTGATGGCAGCGAAGGACATACTGGAAAAGAGCGCGCCTAAAAGCGTTACGCTTCCCGTGGTTGAACATAACCTGATGGATCCGCTGCGTACGGCAGGAAAACTAACCGAGGCGGAGAAGCTTGCGTTTCAATCGTGGGACCACATGAGGAAGTTAGCCCCTGAATTTACCGGCGAAGAAGCCGGCGAAAGTTATTCGTCGATGTTCACCAACTATGGGGCCGGCCTGGCGTGGCTCCAGATCCAGCAGAAGAAAAACGACGCGGCTTTTCTTACGTTGGAACGAACGCGCGCGCGCGGGCTTTTTCAACTTCTCGCGCAACGCAAAGATGTTGACAGCAAACAGTGGGTGGCCCATAAGACCGCTTTGTCCGATCGTTATCGTGCGGAGAGCGATTTCGCGCAGGCAGCAAGCGCGAGCGTCGTGGCGGGTCGCACGCTTACGAGTTTGAAGAATGGAAAAGCAGGCCCGGTAGCGATTTTGGAAGCTGAGACTCTGCTCAAGGAACGACAGCAGGAAGCTTTCAACGCGGCCGAGTTACTCGCAATGGCGACGGCCACTGCCGATATCGTTTGGCGGATTTTGCTCGACAACACTTCGCGTGTTGAAGCGCCGCTCGACTTACTCAAGATGCAAAAGTCGCTCCCGGCCGGGACCGTCTACCTGATGTATTCGAGAGACCGAGACGGTCTAATGGTGTTCGCCTTGCGCGGAGGAAATTCAGAAGTCGTGGCCGAGACTCTCGACGTCAAAGGGTTGGGACTGGGCGCGCTCGCGCCAAACTTTCGCGACGCGTTTGATTCGGAACCAAGCGAAAAGGATCTCGCGGCAATCAACACTCAAGGCGAGACGCTCTTTAAATATCTATTCCCCGGTCGCATACGCACGCTGGCGCTCGGCGCCGAACATCTGGTGATTTCGCCTGACTCGGTTCTCTGGAACCTGCCCTTCGCGGCATTGGTGACCGGCCGCAATGCGAATCAGGAACCGCAGTATCTCGGGTTGCTCAAACCCATCACCTACGCGCAATCGTTGTCTCTTTACTTAAGCGCTAGTCAAGAGACGCCCAACTTGAAGCCGGGCCAGAAGCCGGTGGCCCTGGTCATCGGGGATCCGCTATTTGATCTAAGAGAAGCAGCAACAGGAACCACAAATACTTCGGCATCCGAAGACAAACGTGAAACCGTGTGGGCCGCCTTGCGCAGCAGGAATTCACCTCCGGCGCCGCTCAAGTATTCTCGCGAAGAAGCGAAGAGCGTGGGTTGTTTGTTTGGCACAACGCCGCTGCTGGGTCGCGAAGCAAACGAAGCGAGTCTGCGCAAAGACATCGAAGGCGCCGATGTAATTCATCTCGCCAGTCATTCAGTGACGCGCGCCGCAATGCCGATGTCGTCTGGAATTCTTTTGTCGCCGCCGAGCGTGGATCCGCCGGCCGGCGAGATGGATAACGATGGCGTGCTCCAGGCCTGGGAGATTTTTAGTCAACTTCGGCTGCGCGCGGAACTCGTCGTCCTTTCAGCATGCGATACGGCCCTGGGAAAAACGGTGCGCGGCGAGGGAATTGTCGGGCTTGCGCGCGCGTTTCAATATGCGGGAGCCCGATCGCTGGTTGCCAGTCAGTGGGAAGTGGGGGACAGAAGTACCAGCGAGCTGATGCTGGCTTTCTATGAAGCCCTCGGCGCGGGCAAACAGAAAGATGAAGCACTGCGGCTGGCGATGACCAAAGTCGCAGCCGCAAAGGCAACCGCACATCCTCATTACTGGGCGGCCTTCACGTTAACCGGCGCGTCGAATAATTTGAATCTCCGCGGCGCGTCGTCGGCTGGCTGCCAGTAACTAATTTCGGGATGAACAAGCGATTTGCTGGGACCGCGGGCGTCCCGCCCGCAATGAGCGCGTAGCGCGAACAAATCCCGTTAAGCCAAATTTGGCGGTAACAACACCGACTTCGCGCCTCTGGCGCGTTGCGGGCGGGACGCCCGCGGTCCCAGCAAATCGCTTGACGCGCATCAGATATCTTAGCGGCGCCGGCAGGCGGCATCACCAACTGCTTCGTAAGCTTCGGCTGTTCTGGCAATTAATTCTTCGCTCTCTGGCGCCAGCTGCAATGCCTTGTCATATTCTCGCGTCACCTCACCATACATCCTTCGATCTCTGAAGGCGGCGACACGACAAAGAGCGAGCATGATGTCGTCCTTGACCGTCGTGCAATTGTCGAGGTCCTTCGCCAATGAATCTTCTTCGACTTTTGAGAGCAGTGAAAACTCGATCGAGTATTTCTGGCCTTTGCTGTCTTCGATTATTAGTGTGACGGGATTCGAGCCACCCTTGTCGCGATAAGTCTGCAACTTGCTGCGGACTTCATCGTTAATCAGTTCACCCAGTGTTCCCTGCACGCCGTCGCGATACCAGAGGACGCCGCTGTCGCCAAAGACTCCAACCGATAACACCGAGCCAACCGCCGCCGGGAGCCAACGAATTTCAACTTGGGAAGCGACGACCCAGGATTTGTTTGCGGGACCGCAAAACGGACCGGAGTCTCCTCGTGTTAGGCCAGCCCGCGAAGTGCCGTGACTCTTGACGCCAGCCTGGCTTGCGTCATTGCGCGGAGTGGACGGCTCCTTGATCGTGTGACAACCATCGGCCGGACGAATGGTGTAGGTTGCACCTTGCCCACCTGCACTACCATTCATTTCAAACATGATCGATCCGTCGAAACATTGAAATCTTTCGCCGACGTTTACCTTGGCCACTCGATCGCGTTTCGGATCGAGCAACTGCTGCGGTCCATCGCCGATCTGTCGATAGCATCGACTGCCGACATTCTTGATGAGGCCGGCATACTGTCCGTCGTTAGCTTTTGCTTTGGCACGTTTGCAAACCATCTGGTCGGCGGGAGATGGCGGGACTTCTCCCAACGTGTGCCTAACTGTTGAAATGTCGACCGCAGGTGATGGGAAAGAGGTAGGTAAAACAGCGATGACCGCCAGCAGCGCGAACCAGGCTATGGTCATTTTCATATATGTCTGTCCCTCGGAATCAACCAGCCAAGCTACCGCCTGGCTTCGCCTTAAAAGTTGTTGTCGAAAGCAAAAGTTCGACGCGTAGCGTCGATGTGAATTTAGCCCGGCCTTTCAAGGCCGGGAAGCAATAATTAACCAACAACGTCCGTCGCGTAGCGACGAAATGAAATTGCTGAGACTTATCTTCATTGCGTCGCTGACGCGATGCGTGGCTTAAGGGACGACGTGATCCCAGCCTTGAAAGGCTGGGCTAAATTCACAGCAACGCTACGTGTCGCAATCACTGGTTGCGTCTTCGTTTTTGCCATGCCCAGGCAGCAGCGGATCTGAAATAGGATTCTATGGTCGGATGCAAAGCTGTGACGAGCGCCACCAGCAGAAAGCCATCCCACATCAAACGCGTGGTGCTTACGAAGTAAGTGCCAAAGAGAAAAATAACAACCGCTGCGATCTTGGTGCCAATCGACTCAATGCGGTGTAGCGGAATATGAACATCCGGCTTGCCCGCATAGGCCATTCGCAGCCCGAAAATTAATAGCGTGAGCGGAGCAAAGAACAGCAGATCAAGCAGCAACTCACCTTTCTTTGTAGGCTGGACCAGTATTCCTCGGAGCAATGTGTCGACCGCGCTGGCGTGCCAGAAAACTCCTGCCACCTGTCTCACCTCGCCGGGAGCAATGAACTTATCGACCGCCTCGGCGGTATCCGTATTGCCCATCAACACGAGTTTGTCATTAAGATCTTCGCCGGGAGTGAGTTTGCCATCGCGAAAGGCGAGTTTCGTTTCTTCCAGATGTTTGAGCGAACTGAAATCCACCAAAAACTTGTCGAGCTTAAAACCCTCTCCGACCTCCAGTGTTTGAATAATCGGAAAGGTTCCGACGGGCAAGTGTTCCAGCAGACGTTGGCTCCAGGAGAGTTGTCGCGGTTTGTGTTTCGACAACGCAAACGAGAGGGAATCGAGCGCCGTTCCACTCGCATGTGTAATTTGCCGCGTCATCGATCGCCGCACGCCATCAGGCTCCCCCTCAGACTCATTAGCCATTTCTTCTTCACCCGTGGTTTCATTTGGAAGACTGATCGTTGCCGCGAGTCCTGAGTAGTCAGGAGATCCTAGCCACTGAGCGGGAGCATCGTATTGACTGCGATAGACGCCCAGGAAGATCGGCCGCTCCTGATCGAGACAGAAGTCGAAAAACGGCGGGCCGCCACGTTCTGAGAATTGGAGTTGGTCGGTGAACAACTCCTTGTCGCGTTCCAACTCTTCAGTGTCCAGCGGCGCACAGCCGATGTCCTTGCCCGGCGAGAAATCGATATCAATTGCCAGCGCCGCCGGCTTTTGCTTCATCACTTCCGCGACTGCCGCCTCCATCGCTTGCCGTGGATATAGTACGGAGCCATCAGCTAGTCGCTGCGCACAAGGTTGTAGCGTGCTGATGTCCACAACAGCGATCGGTAGCTGTGCGGGCTTGCGAGAGGCCGCCAGCCAGACCTGCGAAATGTCGTAAGCAGTTTGCTTGATGTGTTGGCCGACAATGCTGCGGTCGACGAAGTGTTCCTTGGCAACTGCGAGCAATACGAAAAAGAGCAGCGCCCAGCCAAACTCCAGAACTATCTGAAGGCGGGACTGCTGCTCGTGAATTTCCGGCTGGCGAAGCGATTTGCGATGTCGCTTTTTTGATTTTTTCTTTCTAGGCATCGCGCCAACGTGTTAGCTTTTTGTTACGGGTTCCCGAAGTACACTGGGTTCTAAGGCTCTGCCCAAATAGTCGCAACAGTGATTTCGACGCGTAGCGTCGGTGTGAATTTAGCCCAGCCTTTCAAGGCTGGGATCACGTGGGTCCTTAAACCAAGCGTCGCGTCGGCGACGCAATGAAGATAAATCTCAAGAATCTCATGTCGTCGCGAAGCGACGGAGGTTGTCAGCGTCAATTATTGTTCCCCGGCCTTGAAAGGCCGGGCTAAATTCATAGCGACGCTACGCGTCGAACTTTTGCTGTCGACAACGACTTTAAAGCAAAAAGCCGACTTGCAATTAACCAATCACTTGCCTGGCGTCTTCGATCACCTGCTCGAGTTTCTCAACATTCTTGCCGCCGCCTTGCGCCATATCGGGCTTGCCGCCGCCACGGCCCTCGAGCGTTTCACAGGCTGCGCGCATTAGAGCGTTCATATCTCCGGGCGCATCAGCAGCTTTTGCAAAGACCAGGCGCGCCGCCGCCTCGTCACGTGAGCCGAGTAAGGCAATCGTATTCGGATGAGAGATCAGCGCTAACGCCACGCGCTTCAGCGATTCCGCATCGCGACCAGGAAAAATGTGAGTGATAATTTTCACGCCGCTCGCGTTTGCCGAGGCAGTGGCCAGCAGTTCATCTGCTTCGACTCGTGCGGCGATCTCTTCGAGATGGCGCAGGCGCCGGTGAAGTTCCTTGTTCTCTTCAACCATGCGCGCCGCTAGTTTTGCCGCGTCGTCACGGCCGGCGCTGAACAACGTTGCAACCGCGCGCCCGGTCTTATTGGCGCGACGGTAATCCGCGAGCGCGCGCGTACCGGCGGCAAACTCGATTCGTGTTAATCCTTTGGCGCGTTCCCAATGTCGCACCACAATCATTCCGACTTCGCCCGTTCGATAGGCGTGCGTGCCGCCACAAGGAGTCAGGTCGAAGCCTTCGATCTCGATTAACCGCAAATCACCGTCACGTGAAGGGTCCTTACGTAATGGAAGCTGAGTCGCTTCTTCTGCCGTAGCGGTCGTGATGGTTATTTGTCGATCTTCCCAAATGACGTTGTTGGCCAATTCGACTGCGCGTTCGATTAGTTCGTTGGTGGGGTTTGTTATTTCGACGTCGATTTCGCAGACTTCGCTTAGAACGCGAAAACCACGCGTGGGCGCGTTGAAGAGTGTCACAAAAGCCTGCGAGAGAATGTGCTGTCCGGTGTGTTGCTGAATGTGATCGAGTCGCCGCGACCAATCGACTCTTCCTTTGACGGTTGCGCCCACCTCAGGCGCGCGCCCTTGAATGACGTGGAGCACGCCGTTGTCTTCATCATCGATGCATTCCAGGACGCGCTCGCCGTTGAGCGTTCCGGTGTCACTCGGCTGGCCGCCGCCGGTGGGATAAAACGCGGTGCGATCGAGTGTGACTGCGGCCCAGCCGCTGACCCGATCAGTTTTGTCAGTTACGAGGGCTTCAAACTCGATTAGATGAGAGTCGTAATAGTAAAGGCGTTCGGTCGGGGGCATGCTTCAGTTAATAAACCAACACGGAAGCCCATGCAAGTAAGCAAAGGACTATTCAAGGCTAGTAACCTCAGGGCCGGGAGTGGGTACTGACCTAATTTCAATTCTTCTCTGTGCACAGAGGATTTCAAATTAGGTCACTGCCCAGCAGTGGGGGCTTGCCGGCGCTGTTCGATCTGGTAACAGCTGATTACTCAAAACAGAAAGCGGGCAAGGCCCCTGCCTGACCTGAGATTATTTGCTTGAACTCTGAGACTGAAAGCTTGGCATTCTTTGACAGTCTTCCCCGAAAACCAACATAATCCGCGTGCTTCCCGTCGTCCACGCTTCCTGGTTAGCAGATCGCTTTTATGAGTCACATCTTCAGAACACTTTTCATGCGCCGCTTCGTGCTGTTGCTTTCACTGGCCGCTTCCTTGAGTGTCACCTCGCTCGCGCAAACGCCATCGCCGTTGCAATCCGTAACGTATCGGCTGGGAATGTCACGGCCGGTGTCTCATTTGTTCGAAGTAACTATGGACCTCGAGCTTGCCGGCAACGCATCCGGCCAATCGCTCGACTTTCAAATGCCCAAGTGGTCGCCGGGACGTTATGCGGTCTTTGATTTCGCGAAGAATGTGCAGGAGTTTAATGCGAGTTACTTCGATTGCAAGCGTCATGGAGCCAGAGGGAGCGCGCTTGACTGCAATCCTACTCTCTTGCCGGTCACGCGAGTGGACGATCAAACATGGCGCGTGACCCCAATAGTCGGCAATCAGGTAGTAATCAATTACAAAGTCTTTGCCAACGATCTCTCCGGCACGTTTTCGCAGTTAGACACTCGGCACGCAAACTTCAACGGTGGCTCGATCTTCATGTATGTCGTGGGCCACAAACCTGACCCAGTGAAACTCGTGATTGATCCGCCCTCGGGCTGGCGCATTGTCAACGGGCGGATGGAGACGAGCGATCAACACGAATGGAAGTTTCCCAATTACGACTTCCTAATTGATACGCCGACCGAGATCGCGCCAAACTGGACTGACGATCAGTTTCAGGTCGACGGCAAGAAATATCACGTTGTTGTTCATTCGTTTGGCAATGAAGGCGGCAAGCGCGACAACCTGGTCCGCGACATCGAAAAGATTGTGCGCGCCGAAACGGCGATGTGGGGGCCGCCAGAATTTGATTCCTATACTTTCCTGATTCACTTTGCGGCCGACGATCATTCGGGCGACGGCATGGAGCATCTGACGTCGACGCAGATCATCGAGCAAGGCGCATTGGAGGAAGATGGTGTTTATGGAAGCACGCTCGATACCGTGGCGCATGAATTTTTCCACGTCTGGAATGTGAAACGACTTCGTCCGCTGGAGCTTGGCCCGTGGGACTTCACGCGTCCTCTAAACACGCGGGCCCTTTGGATCGCGGAGGGCGTAACAAACTACTACGGACATTTGCTGCGGCGACGCGCAGGACTTTGGGAAGACGCAGGCTTCCTGCGGCGCGAAAGCCAAACCATCACGCAAATCGAAAACGCGCCCGGCAGTCGTTTGATGAGTGCCGAAGATTCCTCGTTATCGGCGCCGTTCATCGATGATGCGCCGCACGCGCAACAGACCAATCTCGATAACACCTCCATTAGCTACTATCCGAAGGGTGAATTGATCGGCTTAGTCCTGGATTTGCTTATTCGCGGAAGGACTAACGGCAAGGCGTCGCTCGATGATGTCATGCGCCGCATGTATGACGAGTTTTATCTTAAGAGTCCCAGCGCGACTTATTACCTGCGCGGACGGGGTTACACGAGCGAAGATTTCGAGCGCGTTGTCACGCAGGTTGGAGGATCCGACCTGCATAGTTTTTTTGGTCCGCACGTCCGTGGTGTGGCAGTGTTGCCTTATGACGAGGCTTTTGCTTTTGTCGGGTTAACCCTTGTTCGCGAGCAGGCACGGCAGCCTTTTAACCTGGGAATTGGTCTTGATTTTCAGGAGCGAGAGGGACTGACGATTGATGTAGTGCGCCCAAATTCGCCTGCGGAAGACGCCGGATTGCAGGCCGGTGACGAGATAATCTCGTTGGCGAAAAAGAGTATTTCGCGCGAGAACTTTCTCGTTTCACTTGCGCGCTTCAAGCAGGGCGAACGCGTGCCGATTACAGTGAAGCGTGACAGACAAACCATTCAAGCGACACTTGTGGTCGGGGCCCCGGAACGCTTCGACTATCGAATCGAGGAACGTCGAGACGCAACCCCGCAACAGAAGGTTCTGCGGGCCGCGTGGCTTAAGGGTTCATAATACGGCGTCAAGCGATTTGCTGGGACCGCGGGCGTCCCGCCCGTAACGCGCCGCAGGCGCGCAGTTCTTACGAACTTAGGTCAGCAACTTTTTTCGCGCTCCGCGCTTATTGCGGGCGGGACGCCCGCGGTCCCAGCAATTCGCTTGAGTGGCGGGTCGGTTGTTTTAGCCACTAAAGAGGCAAAGCTATCAAGTTTACGGCATCCAGCGCTTCACCTTCGCAACCGCGGCCGCTTGGCATTAGAACCCTCCTTCTCATGTGGCCGTTGTTCTTTGCAATCTGCTTTGGTCTGGGCTACCCGACCCTGCAACGATACGATCCACGAACTACTGAAGGCATGAGCGATACGCCGAAGTATTACGCGATAACGACTGGCGCCGATACTTCCGGTTTCAAAGAAATGTTTCGCTGCCGTGTGCTCGTTCCTTACGTTGCTCGACCCTTCTACTGGTTTGCGCAAAAGTATCTGCCGACCTGGAACCCGGGCTTCTTCGGTCTGCTAATGGCCAACGCACTTTTTTGCGCGACCACCGCGTGTCTAATTGCGAGCATCGGCAACAAGCTGCTCAATGATTCCGGCACTGCTTTTTTTGGCGCCGTGCTCTACCTGTCAAGCTTTGCTGTATCCAACCTTCAACTTGCCGGCCTGATCGATAGCGGTGAAGCCTGCTTCCTCGCCGCAGTGCTGTGGAGTCTGCTAAACGATCGCTGGTATCTACTTCCGCTCTGGGGCGTATTGGGTGCGCTGGCTAAAGAGACGTTCGTTCCTTTTTCAACTTTGTTTGCGTTCACCTGGTGGTTGGTCGCCAGACGCGAGTCAGCGAACGCGGCTTCGAGAATGAAATGGATCGTTGCGCTTGCAGTAACCGGCCTGGCTACAGTGATGGCGGTTCACAGCGCAGTCTCCGGAGAATTGAAATGGCCTTGGGAGATTGCGGGACAGGCAAGTGCGCGAGTTAATTTCTTCGTTGCTCTGTGGCACTGTCTCACTGAGCGAAGCTTTTGGTACGTGTTTGGCTGGTTGATACCTTTGGGAATTTGCCGTCTACAGATTTTCCCGAAGCCATGGCGCGCGGCGGCGATCGCAACTTCAATACTCGCAATTTTGTTGGGAGCGTATAGTAATGCCGGTGGCACGGTCGCTCGCGCGATGTTCAATATCATCGGACCGCTCTTGAGTCTTTCAGTGGCGGCATTGATAGCGCGAACGGGGAATTTCGCCACGGATGACCACGGCAACAAACATGCAAGCTGAAGGCGCCCAAAGAGAACACTACAACCGCATTGGGGCTGAATATGAGGCCCAATACGGCGATCCCGATGGTCTTGTTTACCGCGAGCGATTTTTGTACGAACCGTTGCTCGCCGGATTGGATCTCGAAGGCCGAGATGTACTCGAGGCGTTGAGCGGCAGCGGCCACGCGACGGAATACCTGCTGAACCAGAAGCGCGCGCTTGTTACCGGTTTGGATATTTCTGACGAAGCGATCGCGAGTTTCAAAGAACGCTGGCCAACTTGTGAAGCGATCTGCGCGTCGGCAACTGACTCGGGTTTGCCGTCGGAATCATATGATTGCATCGTTGTGATCATGGGCCTGCATCATCTTCACCCGCACCTCTCGGATGCGTTGCGCGAGATGCATCGACTGTTGCGCAACGGTGGTACCTTCTGCTTTGCGGAACCGCACCAGGGATCAATCTTTGATCGTTTGCGGCAACTCTGGTATCGCCACGATTCACTTTTTGCGGAGAATGAAGAGTCGTTGGACATCGAAGCTCTGAAGCATGAGTTTAAGGATTTGTTTGAATTCAAAACTGAGAAGCACGTAGGCAGCGTGGCTTACTTGCTGGTGCTTAACTCGATGATCTTCCGCGTGCCGCTGTGGCTAAAACGGCGTTACTCTCCCGCCGTCATGTGGCTGGAAAAGTTACTCGGACCGTTACACACGAAGCTGTTCTCGTTGGCGGTAATCTGTCAGTGGGAAAAAAGTGAGGGGAAAGCAAAAACAGTAGTCAGCAATCAGTAGTCAGCAGACAGTAGAAGAGAAAGGCGCTACGCAAGTTGAAACTGCGTAGCGCCTCTTTGCGTTTGCTGCTCCTGCTCCTGCTCCTGCTCGGCATCTGGTTTGCTATTGCTGCTGACACAGCATCAGATTTCAACTTTGGCAGGGAGGGAGTATGTCAGCAGCATTAGGAACAGTGGAGCAGTACTCGCAAGGTGAGCGAAAAACGCTGGAGAGTGTAACTTTGGCACTCGCCCGTTGGACAGGCGAGTTATTTGGTTGCAAACACCGGGAAATGAGCCGTCCTTTTTCAAGACATGGTGAAACGTACCGTGTCTGCAATAGTTGCGGTGCCCGGCGCCGATTTGACGCAGAAACCTGGAATTCGTCGGGCGCTTATTATTTCAAGCCGGCGCGCACCTCCGACCTTCAGGATGTCGATATGAGCGCTCTGCGATGCATCTAGACCGTGCAATGAAGCAGTTCGGTTAGTGTTATTCCAAACGATAGTTTGGTGCTTCCTTGGTAATGATCACGTCGTGAACGTGTGACTCGCGCAGTCCCGCAGACGTGATGCGGATGAATTTGCTCTTCTGCTGAAACTCTTTGATCGAACGGCAACCGGTGTAGCCCATGCCGGACCGTAGCCCGCCGACCAGTTGCGTCGTCATCTCGGCGATCGTGCCTTTGTAAGCGACGCGGCCTTCAATTCCTTCGGGCACTAGTTTCGCATCGCTCTCGGCCATTTCCTGTGCGTAACGATCGCGCGAGCCTTCGCGCATTGCTCCCAGCGATCCCATGCCGCGATATGTTTTGAACGAACGTCCCTGGAACAAGATGACTTCGCCGGGAGCTTCTTCTGTGCCGGCGAATAGTGAACCGATCATGACAACATCAGCGCCCGCGGCAATTGCCTTAGCAACGTCGCCGGAAAACTTCACACCGCCATCAGAGATGAGCGGCACGCCGCCCGCCCGCGCAGCTTTTACACAGGACTGAATCGCCGTGATCTGAGGCACTCCAGCGCCGGTGACGACTCGCGTCGTGCAGATCGAACCTGGCCCTATGCCAACCTTGATCGCGTCAACGCCGGCGTCAATCAGTTCCTGCGAGCCTTCTGTGGTACCGACATTGCCGGCGATCAAATCCGTCTCGGGGTGTCGTTGCTTGATCTCGCGCACCGCTTCGATGACACGCAATGAATGCCCATGTGCTGTGTCGATTACCAAGCAATCAACGCGCGCCTTTACTAATTCATTCGCGCGTTCGCGAAAGTCACCGGTAGCTCCAATGGCTGCCGCGACCCGCAACCGACCCAGATCGTCTTTAGCTGCCGTCGGATACTTAATGGCCTTTTGAATGTCCTTTACGGTGATGAGGCCCTTGATGCGCTTGTCATCGTCGACGACGAGCAGCTTTTCAATCCGGTGCTTTTGCAGAACCGCTTTTGCTTGCTCCAACGTAGTGCCGACGGGAACAGTCACCAGCGGCTGCTTCGTCATAACTTCCGACACCGGAATATCAAAACGAGTCTCAAAACGCAGATCGCGATTGGTAATAATGCCAACGAGATGCCCGGCTTCGTCCACTACCGGCACGCCGCTGATATGAAACCGCTCCATGATCTGCAGCGCTTCTCGCACCGGCTTGGTGGGCAGAATTGTGATCGGATCCACAATCATCCCCGACTCTGAACGCTTCACTTTGTCGACTTCTTCAGCCTGCCGTTCGATGCTGAGATTTTTGTGGATAACTCCAATGCCCCCTTGCTGGGCCAGCGCGATTGCCAGCGCCGCCTCCGTCACGGTGTCCATCGCGGATGAACAGAGCGGAATATGGAGCCGGATATTTCGGGTGAACTGCGTCGAGGTATCGGTTTCGTTTGGCAACACGTCTGAGCGCGCCGGGATTAAGAGCACGTCATCGAAAGTTAGACCTTCTGGTATTTCTGCTGAGATCATAAGTCGCTATTCACTCCTTGAAGATAGGTTATGAGCTGAACTGAATAATGAAAACAAAAACGCCCGCTAATCGAGCGGGCAGTCTGACAACTTCCGATACCGACAAACTTGTGGCGGGCTTTCTGGCGAGCGCGCACACGCTTGTGTCCTGAGCCCTCAGGCACAAACTCTCTCGGCCAACATCTATTGGAGGAACTGTTCGTAGTCAGCTTTCTGAATATCCAAACCAGCAACACTTACAATAAGCGGAGCTTTGTGATCTACATTCGCGGATCGATGCTGGACCCAGCGGAGCACTCCCAGCGCTGCAGCAGTAAGCACTGCAAGAATCACGATTGCCAGCACGACCGTTAGGATTGGCGAACGAGTGGCTGGCGTATCGGTATAGACCTTCGAATGATAGGGAGTTGTAGCTACTTCTTCTCCCGGATCGCCCGACTCACGCATGTAGCGCGTGTAACCTTCAACGGCTTGCTGCTCGTCGTATCCTACGTAACGGGCATAGGCTTTTACAAAACTGCGATTGAAAATACCACCCGGCAATCGTTTGTAGTCGTTTGATTCAATTGCTTCCAGGTAGTGCATCGAGATTCGCGTCTGATCGGAAATCTCACGTAGCGGAATGCCGCGTCCCTCACGAGCGAGTCGCAACTGTTCACCGATAGTCGCTTCCATCACCAGTTTGCTTCAGCCTTCTGCCTAATGCTTCGGTGGAGGTGGGCCTCGTTGAATGCCAATTGAAGTAGACTACAAGTGCGCTGGCATCGGAGGCGGTTTAGCCCGCACGGTCAATTCACCTAATTGTTTGGCCGAATATACTTGCGTTGCTAAACGCTGTCAAACTTTGGAAAGACAGAGGCCAGGGGTCAGAAGTCAGAGGGCAGAGACCAGAGGTCAGAAGACAGACGACAGAGAGAAGAGGGTGCAGGCCAGAGAGAGCAGTCAAATGCCAAGAGCCTCGGCTTTCAGCCTTAGCCTATCCTCCTCAGCGTTGGTTCCGACTTCTGACCCCTGATCGCTGACCTCTGATCTCTGACTTCCGATCTCTGATGCCTGATCTCTGGCTTCTCTTGATTCTTCGCGCCCACGGTGATAGGTTTGCGGCTGCAATCGAACGTCGACTTTAATTTCTACAATAACAAAAAGTGAGGTTACTTGAGATGCCCTTAGAAGCACTCGGAATGGTTGAGACCAAAGGCTTCGTTGGAGCCGTGGAAGCTGCAGACGCGATGGTCAAAGCTGCGAACGTTCAACTTATTGGAAAAGAGTATATCGGCGCCGGTTACGTGACGATCTTCGTGCGTGGCGACGTTGGCGCCGTTAAGGCAGCCACCGATGCCGGAGCAGCAGCGGCGCGAAGAGTCGGCGAGTTAATCAGTGTTCACGTGATTCCTCGACCACATGCGGAAGTCGAACGTGTTTTACCGGTTGACGGAAGCACCGGCTTGAGTCCCGATGAACGCGCACTTGGCGGTGGTGCTCGAGGCCAACTGGGAGAGGGCGACCAGGGCCGCGCGCTTTCAGGCGCGCGCGAGGGCAGCAAGGAAAAAGCAAGGTGAGGGACAGTGGTCAGTGATCAGTGGTCAGTGACCAGCAGGATTTCTCTAACTGCACACTGGCCACTGATCACCGGCGCGGGAGATTTGTCATGTCGGCAGACAAGGACCTGATATCGGTACAGCAGGCGCGGGATCTGGTTGAAGGCGCTTACAAAGCGCAGGCCGAGATTGTTAAATTTGATCAAGCAAAGATCGATCGAATTTGCGAAGCGATGTCAAAGGCCGCTCTTCGCGAAGCCGCCCGCCTCGGCGCAATGGCAGTGGAGGAAACGGGCTTCGGTGTTGCCGATGATAAGCGCGAGAAAAACCGTTTTGCTGCCGAAGATGTTTGGAACTACTTCCGCGGTTTGCGCACGGTCGGAGTGGTTTCAGAATCAAAAGATGTTGTAGAGATTGCCAGCCCGCGCGGTGTTGTCGCCGCTATCATCCCTTCCACCAATCCAACTTCAACTGCAATCTTCAAGGTTTTGATCGCCGTCAAATCCCGAAACGCAATTGTGCTTTCGCCGCATCCTTCCGCCGCCCGGTGTATCAACGAAACGGTGCGAGTGATGCGAGAAGCGGGCATCAAGGAAGGTTTGCCGGCCGACGGCGTCGCCTGTATGACGACCGCAACCATCGAGGGCACTGAAGCATTGATGAAACACAAGCAGACCGCTGTCATCCTGGCGACCGGAGGAATTGGACTGGTGCGCGCTGCTTACTCATCAGGCAAGCCGGCGTTTGGAGTTGGCCCCGGTAACGTGCCGGTCTTTATCGAGCGCACCGCAGACGTGCCAAAAGCGGTCCAGGATATTTTGACGGGAAAGACTTTTGATAACGGAACGATTTGCGCCTCTGAACAAGCGGTGGTTTGCGACGCTCCGATCGAGAAAGCGGTCAGAGAACAGTTCAAAGCGCAAGGCGGCCATTTTCTCTCTGCTGCTGAAGCTGACCAGCTGGGCAAGGTTGTGGCGACGCCGCAACGTTCTCTAAATCCCGGGATAGTTGGAAAGTCCGTCGAAGTGATTGCGAAGATGGCAGGGCTCAATGTTCCGTCAGGCACGCGCTGCTTGATGGTTGACGTCGCCGGCGTGGGCCGTGAGTATCCGCTGTCGATGGAAAAGCTTTCACCAATTCTGGCGTTCTACGTTGTCGACGGCCTGACGCGCGGCGCCGAACGTTGTTATGAGATCCTGCGCTACGGCGGTATGGGCCACACTGCCGGTGTTCACACGCGTTCGCGTGAAGCTGCTATACGTTTCGGCGGCGAGATGCCGGCCTCACGTATTGCAGTCAACACCCCGACAACGCATGGGGCGATTGGTTTTTCAACGGCGCTGCCGCCGTCGATGACGCTCGGGTGCGGTTCATGGGGCGGCAACGTAACCTCGGACAACGTTTCACCACTACACTTGCTGGATATCAAGCGCGTGGCTTTTGAAGTTAGACCAGTGAAAAGTAAGCGCCCGGCAGTTTCAGCTGCGACGATTGCTACGCCGCCGGCGGCCGTGCATGCGGGAAGCGCAGCGAGTGCGACGCCAGCTCAACCTCACGCGGTGGCTGGTCCGGGAGGCAAAATTAACCGTGAAGATATCGCCGCGATTGTTGACCGGTTTCTTGCGGGGCGCGAACCAGAACCACCTGCAAGCGGACAACAATCTCCCCGCGCCGCAACTGGGCCGGCAGGTGAAGCCGGCAGCATGTATGCCGGGCCCGGCGACAATCAGAGAACGAGCAGCCAGCCGGGCAATGCTGCGAGATCAGCCGCAAGCCCGTCGCGTTCATCGGTAGCCGGCAACGTCGCACAGTCCGCAAACGGCCACAAGACCGTTGATTTTGTCAGCGAAGACGACGTGAAACGCGCGCTGCAAAAAGGTGAGAAGATCTATATCAACGCAAAAACCATTATCACTCCGGCGGCGCGCGACATTGGCGAACCGGGAGAAGTGTTTGCAAAGGGCTAGTGAATCGTAAAGGCTAGTAAATCGTGAATCGTAAATAGTAAATAGTTGTGCCTCGTAGTTTGAATCACAACGCCTCGCAACTCTGACTATTCACGATTTACGATTCACTATTTACTAATCATGTTTCTAGGAAAAGTCGTCGGCACAGTTTGGTCCACCAAGAAATCCCCTGATCTTGAAAGCATTCGCTTTCTGATAGTTCATCCCTACGATCTCGACAAGGAGCCGACGCGAAACATCGTTGTTGTAGCCGATCGGCTGGGCGCCGGAAGTGGCGAGATGGTGATTTGCGCCTACGGTAAAGCGGCGCGAACCGCGATGGGCAATCAGGATATGTCGATCGAAGCAGCAGTGGTTGGGATAGTTGATCGCGTGGACATCACCGATACGGTTTCGGACGAGATGCGCGAGGCAGCGCGCCAACTTACAAGCGACAATGGCAAACGGTGAAAGGTGAAAAGTGAAGGGTGAAGAGTGAAGAGTCAGAATGAACGGCCTTTGACTCTTCACTTTTCACCTTTCACTGCTTTTATGGCAAACGAAGATCTGATTTACCGGCTCACGCAGGCCGTCTACGGTCGACTAGGATCGGCAGCAGATGAGCAAACTGTCGAGCAACTGGTAACGGAAGTCTATCGCGAGGTGGAGCCTTTCCTGCCAAACGGAACGTCATACTCACCGCTACGAACTTTTCCCTCGAGCAGCAGCGCCGCTTCGCAATCCCCGGAAGGCTCTGCTGATAGAATGATCATCTCGGTATTTGGCGTCGACCATCCAGGTATTGTGGCTGGGGTCGCAAAGATACTCGCCGAAGCCAGCGTCAGTATCGCGGATATCAATCAGACCGTGGTGCAGGGCAAGTTTGCGATGATAGTCATCGCCAATACTTCACTGGCGCGCGACAGCGCCGCCGAATTGAAAGAACGACTGCGTAGCGAAGGTGAAAAACTTGGCGTCCGCATTTATGCGCAGCGCGAGGATCTCTTCAACGCGATGCACCGGATTTAGTAAACCGTAAATCGTGAATAGTAAATAAAAGTTGGATGGCTACACCGCTGCAAATGTTTTGTTCGCGTTCGCACTAAGAACCTCGTGACTATTAACTATTCACGATTTACTATTCACTAACATGGAACCAGAAATTGCTCGACGCTGTCCCACCTGCGGCGCATCAATTCGCGAAGTAGCTCTATTTTGCCCACAATGTGGCAACGCGCAACCGCAACCTCATGCTCGCGCTGACGCGGAGCCGCAAAGCACGTCGAAAAAGACCGCTTCCCTTCAAGACGCAGAAATTGCGGCGCCCGAGAGATCTATGTCAGACACAATCGCGATAGAACCGCCTCAAGCGGAGACGCCAGCGCCGTCGCAACTCATGTCTCCAACGATCGCAATTGAGAAACCTGACGAAACACCGCAAGCATCTGCGAATTTTCGTTCAATGTCTGACACGATCGCGATTGAAAGACCTCTGGAGAAAAGCAAAACCGGCGGCGTGGGAGTGCGTGGAGCGGTAGGAGATCAACTGCGCCGCGCTAACACAATCGCTCGTGGAGTTGAAGGTGATGTGGCTCATCGCGTCCGGAAAGTTCGGCGGATCTCGAGCGTGGTTTTGGAGGAGGCGGGAGACGACCCCGGACTGCGGTTTGTCCTGGTGGCCGCCATTGTCTTCATTCTGTTTCTCGTGATCGTTGTGTTGAATAAGTTGGTATAGAGATAGTGCTGAGTGCTGAGTACTGAGTACTGAGGTGAGCACCCAGGACTCAGGACTCAGAACTCAGGACGCAGTTACTCAGTACTCAGTACTCAGAACTAATTCCCATGGAATACTCGCAGGCAGAAATTTTTCAAACCGTTGCCATGACGGAAATGGAGCACCTGGACGTCCGCACGGTGACGTTGGGACTAAGTTTGCGCGACTGCGCAGCTGAAACCATCGCGCGCACCGCCGAACGCGCGACCGAGAAAATTCACCGGTTCGCCGATAACCTGGTTAAGACCGTCGATGCAATTGGTGACGAATTTGGGATACGGATTGCGAATAAGAGAATAGCGATAACACCCGTCTCGATGATTACGGAGGCTGCCTCAGGCGATCCGGTCGACTTGGCGCGAGCGATTGATGAAGTTGCAGCGTCAGTCGGAGTGGATTTCATAGGTGGCTATTCGGCGCTGGTTCACAAGGGAGCCACCGATTCCGAGCACCAGTTTCTCAACTCAATCCCGGAGGCGCTGTCGGTCACCAAGCGCCTGTGTTCATCGGTCAACGTCGCGACTACGCGGGCCGGCATAAACATGGACGCGGTGCGCCAGGTGGGGCTCATCATCAAAGAAGCCGCCGAGCGCACTAGCAATGAAGGCGGCATCGCCTGCGCAAAGTTTGTCTGTTTCGCGAATTCGGTTGAAGACAATCCTTTCATGGCTGGGGCTTTCCACGGTGTTGGCGAACCGGAGGCGGTCATCAACGTCGGTGTGTCCGGCCCGGGCGTGGTTAACTACGCCGTCAGACATGCTGCGCCCGATCTGCCGCTCCAGGAGTTGGCGGAGATCATCAAGAAGCTTTCGTTCAAACTTTCACGCGCCGGCGAACTAGTGGGAAGGGAAGCCGCACGACGTCTGGGAATTCCTTTCGGCATTATTGATTTGTCGCTCGCGCCAACTCCGGTGCCTGGTGATTCCGTGGCCAACATCATCGAAGCGATGGGTTTCGAAAGGGCCGGAACTCACGGCACTACAGCCGCGCTCGCGCTGCTTACGGACGCGGTGAAAAAGGGTGGAGCGATGGCGAGCGGATCGGTCGGCGGGATGAGTGGCGCGTTCATTCCAGTTTCCGAAGACGCCGGAATGATCGAGGCGGCGCAACTCGGCGCGCTATCACTCGACAAGCTCGAAGCATGGACCAGCGTCTGCTCAGTTGGGATTGATATGGTAGCCGTACCAGGTTCGACTTCGGCCGAAACAATTTCTGCGATCATTGCGGACGAGATGGCGATCGGAGTGATGAATAACAAGACGACCGCTGTCAGAATTATCCCGGTGCCGGGGCGGTCAGTTGGTGAAATGGTTGAGTACGGCGGACTGCTCGGCCGCGCGCCGATTATGGCGGTGAACGCGTTTTCTTCCGCGGGTTTTATTCGTCGCGGCGGTCGGATTCCGGCGCCGATTCATTCCCTGAGAAATTAGACACATCTCTTTGGAGTGCGGCGACTCGTCGCCGCGTTGGTCTTGGCGAGTCGTCGGCATGGTCACTCCACGGCTTCAAGCCGGGCATGGCCGCGACAATCGCGGTCCACTAAAGCGGCGACAGGTCGCCGCACTCCAAGGAGTTGTCGCTAACTTCCAAGACGATCCGAGGAGTAGAGCAATGATCGCGCGACGAAGATTCCATCGATTCATCTTCTGCGCCGCCGGCATTTACAACATCGTCTGGGGTCTTTATTCAGTTTGGGATCCGCAGTGGTTGTTTCGCTACTCCGGGTTGCCGCTGCAAAATCACCCACAAATTTTTGCTTGTCTCGCCATGGTGGTGGGCCTCTATGGAATCATTTACTTCGAAGTAGCGCGCGTTCCGGAACGTGGCTGGTTGTTGGCAGCAGTCGGGTTGACAGGAAAAGTGCTTGGGCCGATTGGTCTCTTCCAGTTGATATGGAGCGGCGCTTGGCCCCGCGCGACGATCGTGCTGTCGCTCACGAACGATCTTATCTGGTGGGTTCCGTTTGCGATCTATCTGTACGACGCCTGGCCCGCGTTTCGGCGTGACGTTTTCAATAAGAACTCTGGACAAATCGCCAGCTAGGGCTTAAGTTTTCCTTACTTCGCGCAGCGCAAGGAGCATTTATGGCAGAAGCACTCGGCATGGTTGAATGCATGGGCCTGGTAGCAATGATTGAAGCGGCCGACGCAATGGTTAAAACTGCTAACGTGCGCCTCGTCGGTTGGGAAAAGATCGACGCTGGTTTAGTCACGGCGATCGTGCGGGGGGATGTCGCTGCGGTACGCGCTGCCGTGGATGCTGGAGCTGCCGCCGGCAGAAAGGTTGGCCAGGTAGTTGCTACGCATGTGATCCCGCAATTGCATGGCGACGTCGATCTCGGTCTGCCGGTTTTGAAAACAGGTAAAACGACCAAGAAGAAGATTAGCGGATCTGTTCGCGCGAAGTAGCAGCTCCAGCCATCGAAACATCCCGCGCTCGTGTTCCCCAATCTCGACCATGAGCCTAACTCTCTATTTCCTGCGTCACGGCCAAACCGCACTCAGTCGCGACGACGTCTTCTGCGGTTCCGGGCTCGATCCTGAGTTAACTCCTGAAGGATTACAGATGGCGCAGGCGTTCGCGTCAGCCTATCGCTCGAAAGCCTGGAGCGCGATCTATTCCAGCGCCTTGCGACGAACTATTGAGACCGCTCAACCACTTTGCGACGAATTGGGAATTGCTCCGGAAGCGCGTGCTGATCTCAACGAGATCGGGTACGGAAAATGGGAAGGACAAACCCGGGAATACGTCGCGCGGGAATATCACGACGAATACGTTAGTTGGCTGGCCGACCCGGCGTGGCATGCGCCAAACGACGGGGAACTGGCGATTGCTGTGGGCACGCGCAGCTTGCGGGTGATTGATGATATTAGGTGTAAGTTTGCCGACGGAAATATTCTGATCGTCTCTCACAAGGCAGCCATAAGAATAATTCTTTGCGGCTTATTGGGCATTGATGTGGGCCGCTTTCGCTACCGCCTCGGCTGCCCGGTGGGATCGGTGAGCGTTGTTGAGTTTTCTCGGGAAGGGCCGTTGTTGCATTCGCTGGCGGACCGGTCTCACTTGAGCGAATCGCTGCGTGCCTTGCCGGGCACCTGAGTTAGTCGCGGAAACAAGCAACTGCAGAAGGGGAACGTAGTTATGGCGAAGAAGAAAAGAAATCCAATCGGTCAACTGCTGGAGCGCTTCTCGCGTAAGGCAACGGAGGCGACCGGAACCTCAACCGCTTTCATTCTGGCCTTGCTGGTCATTATTGTTTGGATAGTTAGTGGGCCTTTGTTTAAGTTTTCTGATACCTGGCAGTTGGTTATTAACACCGGCACGACCATCGTGACTTTCCTGATGGTCTTCCTGATTCAGCGCAGCCAGAACAAAGACGCGTTGGCAATTCATCTAAAGCTGAACGAAATTGTGGCGGCATTGGACGGCTCGAGCAATCGACTGATTGACGTGGAAGATCTGACGGAAGACGAAATAAAAACGCTGCACACTTACTATCAGAAGCTCGCGACCATGGCGAAAAGCGATCTTAAGCTGACGCAGAGTCACTCAGTAGAAGAGGCTCAAGTCCGGCATGAGGTGAAACACAAGAAGCATCGTCACCCGGTCAAAACGTAATCCGCAGGTCTGGGTTCAGAGTAAACAGACTGAACTGCTGAGGAAACAAATCAATGCATCCGGGACGTTCACCTTCTGATTTGGGAAGGAGCGTATTCCCATTTATTTCCGGAGGTGATAACCTCGGCGACTTCAAACCGGAAATTCTTTTGTACCAACAGATCTACCAAGGAGCCCCACAATGTCCCGCGACCAGGAAACCAGCGATCGTCTGTCCAGACTGCTGCAGCAATTAATCTCCCTTACCCAAAAAGGCGAGTTGCACTGGGAGCGAAGACTTGGCTCGGCCCACCGATATTCGCGCTGGAAAAACAATTTGCTCATTCTGGGGCCGGCAGAGTCGCCCGACGAAACCAAAACCCCACGGTATCTATTTATGACTCCGTTTGATTCGCCGTCATGCATTGAGATCAATTCCAGCGACGAGGTGCTGGGTGGAGCTCTGCTGGAGTTGGTTAGCGTGGTCGAGCATATAAGCAAGAACGAACCACCAACCGATCCCTTCGGTCTCAGTGAAGAGGAATTGAGCCGCATAACCACCTAAGACAAATTTCTAACTCTGAAGCAGTCATAGCAGCATAGGAGATTGGCGCCATGTCAGTTGACATAATCCCGAGCGATGAAGCCGACAGTTTGTCGCGCATACCACTCTTCCGGCGCCTAACGCCGGAGGAACTTGAACAGTTGGCAGCCGAAGTCGACCAGGTGAAGTTCGACGCCGACGAAACAATCTTCAATGAGCAGGACAAGGGCGATGCCTTGTACGTTGTGGAGGCCGGCTCGGTGCGCATTTGGGTGCTCGATGAAGATATGAAGCCAGTGACCCTGAAAGAATTGACCTCAGGCGAGTTTTTTGGAGAACTGGCGGTGCTGGATCGGGGACCGCGTTCGACTAATGCAACGGCTATCGGGGAAACCACTCTGCACCGTCTAAGCAGTGACGACTTTCAGGCGTTTCTAATGAAACACCCGGATGTGGCAATTGACGTGATTTGCGAAATTGGCGCCCGCATGCGCCAAACCAACATGCTTGTTTCGCAACGCGCGACCCGAAATATAAATGTTGAGATGGAACAACGCTCGACGATTGGCCAGCGCATCGCGGATCGGGTCGCTTCGTTTGGCGGTTCGTGGACCTTCATTATTATTTATGTAAGTTTTTTGGTGGGCTGGATGGGATTCAATACATTCGTGCTGATCCACTACGGGCATGGCGAAAATGGGGCGCAATATGATCCCTACCCTTACATTCTGCTGAACCTCATGCTGTCCATGACCGCCGCCCTGCAAGCCCCGATCATCATGATGTCGCAAAACAGGGCCGCTGAAAAAGACCGCCTTGCAGCGGAACAGGATTTCCAGGTGAACCTTAAGAGTGAGCTGATGCTGGAAGAATTAATGCGCAAGAGCCAGGGCCGTGAGGCCCAAATCGGCCAGCTGGTTGAGCTGGTCAAGGATTGGCGCGCTCCAGGGAAATAGCAGATTAGCTAGGGTGTCTTATTTGTCCCGACGGCTGGTTTAGTGCGCGTCGCTGGAGCCTTTATTGCGGGAAGTTCGCCCTTGGGGGCGATGCGCCCGTTGCGAGTCAGGGCGATATGTTTGTCGCGGGCGCCGTCGTCGACCACGACTTTAATCGCACGAAAAGAACCGTCGCGCAGTTTGTTGGTGGGATTATACGAGAGGACATACTGGGTACGCAGGTCACGCACAATCTCGTTGGCAATCTGCGGCAACTCAGAAAGCGACTCAGGAAGAAATGCGCGCCCACCGGTTTCGGTGGCGAGTTTATTAATGAGGCTAACGGCCTTCTCGCGTGGACTCTTCCGAATAAGGCCGCTTTCTTTGTCGAGCTCCCTGACAAATCCGATCACGTAGATCTGCACGTCTTCCTCGCGCAAGCGCTCGAAAAGTTTCTCCTGTGAATAAAAGCTCGATCGGTCTTCGCCGTCGGTAATTACAATCAAGGCGCGGCGCCGTCTGTCGCTGTCATTTTCCTTTTTGTACTCGGCAACGTGTTCCGCGGTGAGGTACACCGCGTCGATTATCGCCGTCTGGCCCCCCTCGACGTAAAGTTCGTCAAGGCCATCCATGAGCGAGTCTTTGCTGGCAGTGAAGTCCTGAACAGTTTCGATCTTGTCGCTGCTGATAAAACGGACCAGAAAAGTTTCGTCGCCTGGTCTATTGCTAGTGATGATCGTCTTGCCGGCATCAATCACTGCCTGCAACTGCGAGCGCAGCGAACCGGAAGTATCAATGGCCAGTCCATAACTGATGGGTACTTCTTCACGCGAAAACGATTCGATTGGTTGTGTAACCCCATCCTCGAAAACGTGAAAATCGTTTTGCCGCACATTGTCGATCGGGCGATTATTTCGATCGATCACGCGGACATTTAGGGTTACCAGTTCCGTGTTGACTTTAACGATCTCGTTCTCATCAAATTCTTCCGGCGGCGTCGGTGTCGGCTTCGGCTTGAGCACGGGAAGCGGCGGAGGTTCGCCCAGCTGTGGCGTAATACGGTCAATCGGAGTGGGCTCGGCAGTCGCACGCGGAGTTGGTCGCGGTGTCGGAATCGGGGTGGCCGTTGGTGTCGTGGTAATTGGCCGGTTAACGGGCTGCGTTGGACGCGGCGCGGGAGTCGGCGTAGGTGTCGGTCTGGCAGCTGAGAAGACGTTTCGTGGCCGCGAGTCCTGCGTTCGAGCTGCTGAAACGAGGTTCGAAAAAGCGATCGAAAGTACCGCCAGCCCGAGCGTCACTGTCAAAACTAATCTTCGTCTCCGAAAACCTTTCATCCCGTCTCCCGTCCCCCTGTTAACTTGAAGGCTTCCTCGGAGGGCCTCAGTTTGAAACGTCCTCACTGAGTAGAAACCCAATGGTTGCCGATGCTCACAGAAAAACCAATTTCTATGTAAGTTTAACCCTTTACGGGCCGCCGGTGAAACAGCTTGCGCTGCGCGGGCGACGTTATGAAAGATGTTCTGGAGAGATAATGCGTTGCCGACGTGCAAATCATCCGGTCGTCGTTGATTCCGGTTCGGACTAAGCGATCAACGCGAGCTGGGAACCGCGTAGTAACCTTCTTTAGAGCGAACGAACAAACGCGGCAAACCGCGGGGCGGCGTGACTCTTACCTTAATCTTGTGCCAGCGGCCGTCGTTGGCGAAATCCACCGGCTTATAGCCAATCGAGTACTGATGGCGCAGCTCCAGCGCAATCTGCTCAAAGATGTCGTCCATCTCGGCGTTGCTTCTCGGAAAAAACGCTTTCCCGCCCGAGACGCTCGAGAGTTCATCCAAAATGCCCTGGCCTTCCATACCCATCGAACTGCCGGCGTCGCTGCCGCTCAGGATGCCGATGCCATAGAGCGTCACATCCGATTCCTTCAGCAGACGTCGCAGTTCTCCAAACGTGTAGCGAGAGTTATTGTCCTGCCCGTCACTAATCAACAACAGGGCGCGTTTGGGGTGGGCCCCGCGCTGCACTTTCTCGACACCGAGATAGCACGCATCGTAGAGCGCGGTGTTGTTCTTGGTCTGCACAAAAGTCAGTTTGTCGAGGACTTGATTTCCGTCGCGAGTTTTATCGAGCAGCAATTGCGCTCTGGAATTAAAGGCGATTAGAAAATACTCGTCCATGTTGTGACTAGTCTGGACAAACTTCGACAGCGCATCGCGCGCGCGCTTGATCTTGTCGCCGCCCATGGATCCGGAGACGTCAAAGATCACGCCGACTGAAACCGGTGAATCGTCGTCGCTGAAATAGGTAATTTCCTGAGGCTTCTTCTCATCCAGGATCGTGAAAGCGCCCTTGCCCAACCCCGAAACATAACGTCCGTAAGTGTCAGTGACTGTCACAGTAACGGTAATCAGATCGGTATTCGTGATTACCGGACCCTGGCCGAAATCAGTTTTCTGACCAGTGGCCGGCGGGCTATTCGGATCGACGGGTGCAACCGGAACGGGATCAATGATTCGATCGGGCGACGGTGACGGTGATGGGCTTGCAGGTTTCTGCGGATTCTTTTCCTGCGCTTGCGCGACTGGAGAAACCGAAACGAGAAGCAATGTAACCAGACAGGAGATTATGGCGATAGTAAAGACGCGTCCAGGAGCAAAGTGCATGTGAGCCTCGCGTTCCTTGCAAGCGTTACTGACCGGGGAACTGTTGATTGCAAATCCAGATAGGACTGCAAACACAGATGCCGGATACAGAAGCCGTGATGTCCGAAGACCTGAATTTTTCGTAATTCTAGCTGGGGATCGGCTACGTGGGGAAACTGCCGCGCGCTACTTCCAATCCAGACTGTAATAGCTGCAATTCATTGTAGGACGGATGCCGGACTGGGTAAAGCGAAAAGGACGAACACTCGGGTCCGCCTTTCTTCTTTGGAATTTCGCTACAGCACGGATTCATGGACCTTCCAACAGAAACACGTCCCAAGCCCAACGACCAAGCTGCGCGTCGTGGATGTCCTTGACCTTCGCACGGTAGCGAAAGCTGTTGCCATACTGGTCAGTCCGTCTTGATGTCTTATAGTCCAAGGTCTGTAGTGCACTGCCGAAATGAGACAGATAGTTAAGCAAGTTTTGGTTGAGGCAAGGACTGCTCAAACTCGACGGGTGGTAGGTAACCAAGAGCCGAGTGCAGTCGCTTGCGATTGTACACTTCCTCGATGAAGTGTC
>DASYLB010000027.1:0-234940 GCA_036009765.1 Pyrinomonadaceae bacterium
GGTGATCCGCTTTGCCATCGCCCGTAACATTACGTCTTGTAGTTTCATCGCCCGCTCCACTGCGGTCACTGTCATTTGCTTCATAACAGCATCCTGTCATGCTGCTCTGACACCCACCGCTCAGATCGGACACTTCATGTGCTAATGGAACCGGACATATCATGTGCTAACGACAAACTAAGAGAAAAGTGTTGATCTTGGTTTATCCGTTTGGTAGTGTGGACATGCGTTCCTGACCTGCCTGCCCCGGCTAGGTTTCACTCCTAAACAGCCTACCTCAAGGCCTTTCGCTTAGCGCATCGCTTCGGCCAATGTGCTCGAGCGGGAAACCTCTTCATGCTTGGCACAAAACTGAATACCTCCGGGGCACGTTCGCTCATTTCCCAACTAAACGCTCGCGCAATTCCTTCCGCCGTCCTCTTGCTGGCAATGCTCGGCGTTTGCCAAACGGCACTGGCGCAAGATGTTCAGCGTCCCGTTGCTCGCTTGATGGCGAGTTCCGTAAACGACGCCAGTTTCTCGCGACCGCGCCGCGTGAGCTCACCAGCAAACTCATCGACCCCGGCGAAAGCTGCGGCCAGCGCCGCGCCAGACCTCGAAGGGAATGCCATCGAACTTCGCGCATTTGAACAGACAAATGTTGCGCGCGCCGAAAACGGACTACCGTTGTTAGTTTGGGATGCGGAACTTTGCCGAATGGCGCGAGTCCACTCGGAACAAATGGCGCTGCAGGGTTACTTTTCCCACGAGACGCCTGAAGGCTTGCAGCTCAAGGAGCGCGCTCACGACAGTGGCATTCTGCACTTCAGAGTGATTGGCGAGAACATCGCGTATAATAAGGGTTACGATGATCCGGGTGGTTTTGCAGTTGAAAGATGGCTTAGCTCATCAGGACATCGTGCGAACATGCTTTACGCCGGTTTTGAAGCCTCTGCGATTGGTAGCTATGTTGCCGCCGATGGCAGTACTTATCTAACGCAGGTTTTCATCGCTCGCTAGACGCCCAAATTCATCGACGGGGGCGGCCAGGAGTGGTATCCGCCACCCAAAAGTGAATCAGCCCTCTCTCAGTCTTCCTTCATTTGCCAAAATCAATTGGAGTCTGCGGATCTTAGGCAGGCGGCCCGATGGCTACCACGAAATAAGGACGGTCCTCCAGACCGTTTCACTTCACGACGACATTCATTTCGAACTTAGCGACGACGGCGTGATTGCCCTGTCATGCGACGAGCCCGATATACCCATCGATGATCAGAACCTGATTGTTCGCGCTGCGACTGTCCTGAAGAGTCGATACAACGTTCAGGAAGGCGTGAAGATCCGGCTGGAAAAAAGGATTCCAGCCAAAGCGGGTCTGGGAGGCGGGTCTTCAAACGCTGCTGTGACCCTTTTGGCGCTGGCGCATCTGTGGAAGATTAATGCTCCCGCAACGATTCTAGTTGAGATGGGCGCTGCCCTTGGTGCTGACGTCCCGTTTTTTCTGGTCGGTGGCTGCGCCATAGCGACAGGAACCGGAGCTACGGTTTCTGCGTCGCCGGCGAGCGCGGATGACACGGTACGCCACCTCGTGGTAATCACCCCAAATGCCAGTGTTTCAACTGCGAAAGCGTATGCAGCGGTAAGTTCCGCTGCCTTGACACAATCGAGTAGTGAATCTATTCTTTCAAGTTCGCGTGACGAGGCAAAAGCGAGAGATTCGCAACTGTGGCGTCTCGAAGACTCTCTGGAGAACACTTTTGAGTCGGTGATCTTTGATATTGAGCCTGAGATTAGACGAACTAAAGAAACCTTACTTCAGGCTGGTGCTCGTGGCGCATTATTGGCTGGAAGTGGTTCGAGCGTTTTTGGTATCTTTACCAACCGCGAAGATCAGCAGCGCGCCGTAAATGAAATCAAACTTGAAGCAGGCTGGCGCATCTTTCCGTGTGTTACAGTGTCGCGGAACGAATACATGCGCGCGTTAGGTTCGTGGGATACTTCGTTCTTACGCTCTTTTAACTCTGGATCTGATATTGGGGCGTAGCCAAGTGGTAAGGCACCGGTCTTTGGAACCGGCATTCGTAGGTTCGAATCCTCCCGCCCCAGCCATCACAGCAGTGAAAAGTGATGAGTGAAAAGTAATGAGCCGATGCTCAGCGCTTTTCACTTATTACTCTTCACTCTTCATTTTCTTATGGGCACAACTGGCGGCATTAAGGTTTTCTCGGGAAATGCAAATCCGAGCCTGGCGGAGGAGATTGCCCGCCACCTCGGTTGCGACATGGGCCGCGCTATCACAGAGCGTTTCTCGGACGGTGAGTTTAATTTTCAGATTGATGAGAACGTTCGCGGCGGCGACGTGTTCATAGTGCAGCCGACCTGTCCGCCAACTGACGAGCATCTGATGGAACTGCTGATAATGCTCGACGCTTTTCGTCGTTCGTCAGCAGAACGCATCACGGCCGTGATTCCGTATTACGGATACGGTCGCTCAGACAAAAAAGACCGCCCGCGCGTGCCGATTTCAGCGAGGCTGGTGGCGAACCTGATCACAGTGGCTGGCGCCGATCGGCTCTTGACGATCGACTTGCACGCGGCGCAGATTCAGGGGTTCTTTGATATTCCGGTTGATCACCTTTATTCGGCGCCGGTCATGATTGGCTATTATCAGGAGAATCCTTTGCCCAATCTGACTGTAGTCGCGCCAGATACGGGTGGCGCCGAAAGGGCGCGCGCTTATGCGAAACGCCTTGATGCCGAACTTGCACTCTGCGATAAGCGCCGTGAAAAGGCCAATGTAGCCGAAGTTATGAACGTCGTTGGCGATGTTCGCGGCCGCAGTTGTTTGATCGTCGACGACATGTGCGATACTGGTGGCTCGTTGACAAAGGTGGCCAAGGCCTTGAAGAATGCTGGGGCTGCAAGGATTCACGCCTGCTTTACGCATGCGGTGTTGTCAGGACATGCAGTGCAGCAGCTCGACGAATCCGAAATCGAGCAAATAATGATTACGAATACGATTCCGCTACGCGATCACGCGTGCGAGCTTGAAAAGATAAAAGTACTTAGTATCGCGCCGCTTCTGGCGAAAGCGATCAAGTCGATCCATGAGGAAACCAGCGTTTCCTCGCTCTTCGTCTAGCGAAGGGCAAACACTGATGGCTAAATAGAAGTCCATCAGCGATCAGCTGGTGAGATTTCAAATTTGAGATCTTAGATTCTTTTGCCTGGTGGCGACACAAGCATTGTCGTTATCTGGAAGGCGAAATCTGAGATTGGAGATTTGAGATCTCAAAAGCTGATCGCTGAACGTTTGTAAAGAGGAGTAGTCATGGCAGAACAGAACGATATTACGGTCCGCGCAACCAAGCGTGAAGGTCGCGGTAAGAACGATGCGCGCCGCGCCCGGGCCCAAGGCATGGTTCCACTTTCAATTTATGGCGGCGAAGGCGGCAGCGTGTCAGCGCTTGCTCCGCTGCGCGATCTGGCGGCAATTCTGCGGTCGGAGTCAGGACGTAATACGATCTTCACTATCGAAATTGAAGGCGAAGGATCGAGCGAGGTCATGTTTAATGACCGGCAAGTCGACCCGATTCGCGGTCGACTGATACACGCGGATCTTACCCGCCTGGTGAAGGGTCAAAAAATTGAGGTTACCGTTCCACTCCACCTGACTGGTGAGCCCGTTGGCGTGCGCGAAGAACAGGGCGTGCTGGAACAAATCATTCGCGAGATTGAAATCCGTTGCGAGCCTCGCGAGATTCCCGATGCTTTCAACATTGACGTGTCGCACCTTGGGGTGCACGACGTGCTTCACGTTTCTGATATTCCCGCTGACGAGCGGATCGAAATTCTTACGCCGGCCGACACGGTCATTGCGACCGTAGGCATAGTGAAGGAAGAGGTCGCTGCTCCTGTGGTTGAGGCTGAAGGCGCGGCCGAGCCGGAAGTAATCGGTAAGGGCAAGAAGGAAGATGAAGAAGGCGGCGAAGCCGACAAGGGCAAGAAGGAATAATCCCGGAAGTCTTTGGTCTTAGGTCCTTGCTTTTGAGTTCAGCTCGATCCGGAGCCAGTTCTAAGGCCGAAGACCTGAGACCAAAGTCCAAACAAGAAATTGGCAATCGGAAATGGTGTTGATAGTTGGCCTAGGGAACCCAGGCAAAGAGTACGAGTGGACGCGCCACAACCTTGGGTTCATGTTGATTGACAAGTTAGCTGTTGACGCTGGTATCGATGTAAAGCGTCGCGAGTGTCAGTCTCTTGTCGGACGCGGTGAGGTTGAGGGACGCGCCGTCAAACTCGTAAAGCCGCAGACGTACATGAACCTGAGCGGAGAAGCTCTCGCTTGTTTGTTTGCAAAGCACAAGCTTCCGGAGCCGGGTGAGAATCTGATTGTCATCTCCGATGACCTGGCGTTGCCGCTCGGCAAAATTCGCATACGAGCGCGCGGTTCGGCCGGTGGCCACAACGGTCTGAAGTCGATCATTGGCGTGGTCGGGACAAACGAGTTCACGAGGTTGCGAATTGGGATTCAACCTGAGCATCCGATCTCGGATTCAAAGAAATTTGTGCTTGATTCGTTTGCGGGCGCGGCCCGTCCGGCGGTTGCAGAGATTTTGGAAAGAAGTGCTGATGCAGTTCGTGCCATCCTCAGGGATGGAGTTTTGAAAGCGATGAGCAGTTACAACAGTGAAGGGTGAAAAGTGAAAGGATATTGCTTTTCACCTTTCACTGCTCAACTTTCACCGTGCTAGGAGGAGAAGATTTTGGAAACGCAAAGACAATACGAAGTGGTGTTCATTGTTGACCCCACTGCGGATGAAGATGAAGTTACACGGCTGACCGACGGGTTTAAGCAAATCGTTACCGATCAGGGTGGGACGATCACCAAGTCGGAAAGTATGGGCCGGCGGCAGTTGGCTTATGAGATTCTGCATAAAACCGAAGGCAGTTTTTGGTTGTTGGAAATTGAAGGCTCAGGTCGAGAGATTGCAGAGCTCGAGCGTCGCATGCGCGTTAACGACCGAATCATTCGCTACATCACGGTTCGCGTGGATGAGGACCGCCGCCGCGCTGAGAAGTTTAAGGCGAAGCGCGCGCGCAAAGCGGAGAAACGATCGGCCGGGAAAGAGGACCAACGGCGCGGCTCGGCAGCTGAGTTTTCTCGACCGGAGGTCGAGGCAGACGAAGACGCTGCGTAGACGTTTCGCAACATCGCGTGTGAAGGCTTTCGTAAATCCGTTCGCCTTTTCTATTTACGATTTACTGTTCACGATTCACTGTTCTAAGAGGTAACTATGTCGACAAATTACGAAGACCGCGGACGGCGCTACAACGGCGATGATGATTTTGACCGTGGCCGTCCTTCTCAAGGTCGTGGCGGCCGCCGCATGCGCCGGCGTCGCATCTGCCGTTTCTGCATTGAAAAGGTAGACATTCTTGACTTCAAAGATGCCAGGTTCCTGGGAAATTTCATCCCTGAGCGCGGCAAAATTCTGCCCCGGCGAATATCCGGTAACTGCGCTATACACCAGCGCATGCTGGCCGAGGCAATCAAGCGCGCGCGCAACATCGCGCTGCTGCCGTACACGACTGACTAAGTCGTGCACTTCGGATTGGATTAAGGAAGGAGCAGCCAAGATGGCGCACACTAGAATACTTTTACGCGAAGATGTTGACGATCTGGGTGCACGCGGCGAGATCGTCCGCGTCAAAGCCGGCTACGCGCGCAACTATTTGTTACCGCGCAAACTGGCCGTCGAAGCCACGAACAGCAACGTCAAACAAATTGAAGGCGAGCGCGCGGCGTTGCTAAAGAAAGCAGCGACCGAACGGACCACCGCTGAAGGACAGGCCGAACAACTTGGCAAACTGGTGCTCGAGTTTAAGCGCAAGTCCGGCGAACAGGGCGCGCTTTACGGCTCCGTAACCTCGATGGACATCGCCGAAGCGCTCAAGGAGCGCGGATACGAGATCGACCGGCATCGCATGCATCTGCGCGAACCAATCAAACGGCTGGGCGATTTCAATGTGCCGCTGCGCCTTCATCGGGAAGTGTCGATTGATCTCCAGATCAAGGTGGTTCCGGAAGGCGAAGTTATCGTTGGCCATCCGACACCCGAACAGGAAGCGGAGATGGCGAAACAGGTCGAACCTCAAGCTGAGGAATCGACTGATGCCGGCGAGCAATAAAACATCTCGAAAGTCGCTTTTTAAGTGACCTGAGATTATAGTTTGACGCTGCAGGATTCAGTTCTACCTGCAGCGTCATTTTCTTTGCACGGCGCACTCCTGAACTACAATCATTTCGAATTCATATGGCCAGTCCTGATCCTATCCGCGAGCAATCGCTCGAGCGTTCGCTTCCAAACAGCGCCGAGGCTGAACGAGCTATCCTCGGCGGCATACTTCTCGACAATGGCCTTATCAGTCAGGCGATCGAACTGCTACGCCCAGAGGATTTCTATGTGCCGTCGCACCGGCGCATCTTCCTCGCGATGACCGCGCTGTTCGAACGCGGCGCCGAGATCAACCCGATCCTGATCGGCGAGGAGCTCAAAAAGGAAAACGCACTTGAATCGGTTGGCGGGATCAGTTTCATTACCAATCTCACTTACGGCCTGCCGCACTCAACCAACATCGCACACTACGCCAAGGTCGTTCGTGGCAAGTCGATGCTGCGCCAGCTGATTAGGGCGGCGAATAAGATCACTCAGGAAGCTCTCGAACAGGAAGACGAACCCGAGTTGATTCTCGATCACGCGGAACATGCCATCTTCGAGTTGGCTGACGAACGGCTGCGCCAGGGCTTCGTTCACGTTAAGCCAGTCGCACAGGAACTGCTGGAAAAGATCCAGGAAATGGAAGGTCGATCGTCCGTCTTAACCGGATTGACTACCGGCTTTGCTGACCTCGACACATTGACTTCGGGCTTGCAGCGACAGGATTTGATCATTGTTGCCGCGCGTCCTTCGATGGGCAAAACGAGTTTTGCGTTGATGATTGCTGAGAATGCGGCGATTCATGTTCCCGGCGCGGTCGTCGGCATGTTTTCTCTGGAGATGTCAAAAGAAGCGTTGGTGATGCGCATGCTGTGTTCGCAAGCCAACATCGATGCGCAGCGATTCCGTAACGGGTTTCTGTCGCGTGCCGAGTGGACGCAAATTGGTAAGGCGCTCAATACGATATCTGACACAAGAATCTTCCTCGATGACAGCGCCGGAATCACCGTACTGGAGATGCGTGCGAAGTGTCGCCGGCTGGCTGCAGAACAAAAGCGACTCGATCTAATTGTGGTGGACTACCTGCAGTTGATGAGTGGTTCTGCCAAGCGGTTCGAGTCGCGACAGCAGGAAGTGTCGCAGATTTCGCGCGAACTCAAAGGGCTAGCGAAGGAGATGAACGTGCCGTTAGTTGCTCTTTCGCAGCTATCGCGCGCGCCGGAATCGCGCTCTGATCACCGCCCGCAACTCGCAGACTTGCGCGAGTCAGGGGCGCTGGAACAGGATGCTGATGTGGTTGCCTTCATCTACCGCCCGGAGATTTACAAGACTCCCGAAGAGCGCGACAGCCTGCCTGACGATGAAAAGAACATTGCCGAAATCGTTGTTGCCAAGCAGCGCAACGGCCCGACCGACACTGTGAGACTTCGCTTTACACCTTCCAGCATGCGGTTTGATAATCTCTACCGCGGCGAATAAATCCTTACAATCTCAAGACGGAGAGAGTCGATGACTATCGAAGAAATGAACCTCGAAGCGGTAGCTAAGAACGCCGCGAAGATCCTGTTAAGCAAACACCCGACAATTGAATTCACCAGCGGGCGACGCGGCATTTTTCAACAAGCCCATGCAATGGCTGGAAACGTGGTAAAACGGCGCGACTGGATTGCGAAAACATATCTCGCCGGCGCCAAGCTGCAGCAATGGGTCGACCAACACTCAGAAGCGAAAACCGTCGATCAGATCACTGCCGGACTCGAGCAGGTAATGAAGGCGATGGCACCTGAGGAGCTAATGAAGATTAGCCGGCATTTGACTGGAAGAGCGTTTGATGTGAGACCAGTTACAACGAACGCTGCCGCCATCAAGGCTGACATTCTAAAACTTCCAGGTCTGCACAGATTCCTTGATAAGGAAGGCGGCCTCGTCCGCTGGCATGCGCAGTTTCAATAGATAGCCCGCCGCTTAGATAACGCTAATCCAATGAGCTCCCGGCGGTCCATCTTTTGAGTAGACGCATAGTTACACCCTCATTGCTCTCGCGAATAGGTTTTACAATTTCAACCTCCGACAAAACCCGTTGACTTTTGCCGTGGGGGAGAATATCGTCTGGACGAACCACGAAGGCTGACTCTCACGCGCCGTTTCACTCGCCGACTCGCTTGATCCAGCCTGAAATTCGTACTCGCAACCTAACGCCGCCGCGTGCAGACGAAAGGATTCGAAAGGTCAAACATTATGGAAAATTCCACCCCAAGTTTTGCGGAAGAACTAGTCTCCCCGAATGGTTACAGCAGACGCGTTTTTGTTCAGGGTCTTGGCTTTGTCAGCATCGGTCTGTTTATGGGACTTTTCGGAGGCTGCGAAAAAATTATCGAGGACATTAAGAACCGGCCCATCAGACGCCGCTTAAGGCCCGGCGTACCAGAAGTGGATGCCGACATCGCCATTTACCGTGACGCCGTCACGGCAATGAAAGGGTTGCCCGCAGCCGATTTGCGAAATTGGAACGCAATTGCAGCCATACATGGTTCGGGCTGCTGTTTTAATTTTTGCGAGCATGGCACAAATCACTTCTTTGATTGGCACCGGGCATATCTGCTCTTTTTCGAAAGGATCTGCCAAAAGCTCACCAATAAACCAAAGTTTGGCCTGCCTTATTGGAATTGGAACCAGAATGGGGCAATCAATGCCGCGTTTTTGGATCCCAGCAGCGTGCTTTTTCTAGCCAGAACCGACACCGACATGACCGGCGGTTCATTTGTAAGCACTGCTGAACTCGATCCAATCATGGCTGACACCAACTTCTTTTCGTTCCGGCAACAGCTTGAAGGCACACCGCATAACCTGGTCCACTCAAACGTTGGCGGCACCATGGGCGGCGCGTCTTCAGCCCTGGATCCAGTCTTCTGGACACATCACTGCATGATCGATTACTGCTGGGCCAAGTGGAACTTTGACCTGGGAAACAACAACACCAACGACCCGGCTTGGGTGAATCACGTGAACAGCCACTTTGTGGACCAGGACGGGAACCCTGCCAGTATGGCAGCCGGATTAACCACAATCCTCCCGTTGCTGAGTTACCAGTACGAAAGCAGCGCCATCGGCAGCAACCCCGCGAAGGCGGCTATCAAGGACTTCAAGAAGCTTGAGGCGCGGATCAAGGCGGGAGCGGACATTAAGTTTGAGGTAAAGCAGAGGGTGCGTCTTGCCGAAAAAGCGGAAGTAAGTATTGCCAGACCAATGTCGCGCGAGACAAAACTGTCCGCCGCCGATTTCTCGAGCATCATTAACGCCGACGCCTCAAAGGAAAAGGTGTTTGTAACTATTGATTTCGCGCAGTTGCCTGCGGCCAGCGATTTTGCTGTTCGGGTGTTCGTCAATTTACCGGCTGCGAACAGCAATACGCCGACCACCGACCCTCACTATGCCGGCAGTTTTGGTTTCTTTGGTACAACTGAACCAAGCGATTTTGCCGGACATCGACACCAGCCACAGTTTCTCGTAAGCATCACCGACGCTCTGCAAAAACTAAAGAGATCCGGTGAACTTAAAGATGGAACGCCGCTTTCGGTGCAACTGGTGCCGGCGCCGTTCCGCGGACAATTTGAAAAAGCCGACACGCAACTACAGTTGGAGAAGATAGATATTATTACTACACCGGTGATAGTCCACCCGCCGCCGGAAGAATAGCCTTTCATTCTCGTCGTGGCGCTGGATTCGTCGACCGGGTCCAGCGTCACGGCGGGATGGAGTAATCCAACCCCTCGGGCATCTCCGCTACCTCTGGAAGCATCTTTTTTACGATGATAACGATGCTGCAAAAGCTGTGTTGCTGTACTTGTTTTGCTGCGATCGTGTTGACCTCTTGCGCCGCTAAAAGTTTGGTAAATAACGACGCTGCGAAGAGAAACGATGGCGTGAGCAGGAAGGGCCGCGATGGCCAATTGTATTACCTGGACTTGGACAAGCCCAGTATCGTGCAGCCGATCGCGCCTAACGACAACGCGGAGGGCAGCCGCTTCGTAAAGGTTGAAGTAACCGAGGTAGTCAACCAAAAGAAACATCCGGTTGCGTTTGAGGTTTACTATCAGGCTAAAACGAATGAGCGAATTTACCTGGGCAGCTTTGGGCTGTTTCCTTCAGACAACCCGGGAAAATTCATCGTAGCGACCCAGGGCAAGTTGAAAAACGAAGGCGCAATTGTGTTGACTTTAGTGAAGCCTGCGAAGGTTGATCCAGGCGACCTCTTAAAAGTAGCTGTAAAAAAAATTAGCTTCGTCAATAATTAAGGCGCGCCCGGCAATCCCTACGCATCTCCTGCTCGACAATGTTAAGCACTTTGTAAGCCCCGGGTTGGGGCTTTGTTTGTTTTCGGTGTAATTTAGCTTGTTCTGCATTTTCATTTCTGCCAGGCAATCAAACAGACTGCATGTCGCTTACATCCGAACGTAAATCTCTTCAAACTGGACGACCCACCTGGGCCGAGATCCATCTCGAGGCGCTGGCTGCAAATTTCCATCTCGTCAAAGAAAGGGTCGGACCCGACGTTAAGGTGATGGCGGTTGTTAAGGCCAACGCTTACGGACACGGAGCTGTAGCGTGTGCGCGACGGCTCGAGCGGGAGGGCGCAGACTGGTTTGGCGTGGCGCTGCCTGAAGAGGGAATTGAACTTCGGAATTCGGGTATTGCGCTGCCGATTCTTTGTCTCGCTGGATTCTGGGGCGAACAGGCAGCCGCCTGTCTGCAGCACAAACTCGTTCCGGTAGTCTACCGTTTGGATCTGATCGAAGCCTTCGATCGCGCGGCGCGCGAGCGTGGCGTCGTTGCCGCTGTGCATGTGAAAATTGACACGGGCATGGGACGGCTGGGCGTGCGCTTCGACGAAATCGCAGATTTTGTTGGAGCGCTCAAGCAGTTTAAGAATATTCGGGTTGATGGTTTTATGACGCACTTCGCCGCGGCGGATGAGCCGTCATGCGGGCCGCTGACCAGGGATCAAATTGAACGTTTTGAAACTGCGGTTGCTGCCTTTCGCGAACATGGCTTTGAGCCGAGCTATCGGCATCTGGCGAATTCGGCTGCGGTTTTCGGTCAGCCCTCCGCCTGGGGCAATTTGGTTCGACCCGGCGGGGTCCTCTATGGCCTTTGGCGCGACATACTCGCTCCCGAGGATCGCGACGTGAAACTGCAGCCGGTGATGTCGCTTCATGCGCGCATCACCTTGCTCAAGTGGGTGCCTCAAGGGGAAACAGTTGGTTATGGCTGCACGTTTGAAGCTTCGCGAAAGACGCTCGTGGCTACCGTGCCGATTGGTTATGATGACGGCTATATGCGCGCCTTATCGAACCGCGGACACGCTATCATTCGCGGCGTCTATGTCACAGTGATCGGAAGAATTTCAATGGACTTGACGCTGATCGATGTTACCAATGTTCCCGGAGTGCAAACAGACGACGAAGTAACCTTCATGGGTACGGAAGGCGGCCTTTCGATTTCTGCTGAAGAAATAGCGAAAACGGTGGGGACACTTTCGTATGAAGTGACCTGTGGTATCAGCGAGCGTGTGCCGCGGTTGTACGTTTCGAACGAGTGATCAAAACTCATTTGCGCGCAGGCTGGAATAGTCGAAGAGATCGCGATGGAACCAGAAGCACTTAAGATCACATTCAACGAGAACGACAGTATCACCGCGCTGCTTTATGCCGCTGCAAAAAAACTGCGCCTCGGAATCACGCTCATTCTCGGCCACGGCGCAGGTGCAGGTCAGCTGCATCCATTCATGAGTTTGTTTGCGAGTGGACTTGCTGAACGCGGGATCGATGTCATGACTTTCAACTTTGTCTATATGGAACAGCGTCGCGGCGCGCCGGATCCGAAGGCAAAACTTGAAGCCTGTTATCAAGCTGTGATCGATGCCGCACTGAAACACAAAAAGTTGAAAGGGAACCGACTGGCTATTGGCGGTAAGTCAATGGGCGGTCGTATCGCTTCTCAGGTCGCCGCTCAGCCCGAGAGTTCCGGTGAAATTGCCGCGCTGGTATTTCTTGGCTATCCACTCCATCCACCCGGCCGGCGCGATAAACTTCGCGACGCTCACCTTCCGGACATAAAGTCGCCAATGCTTTTCGTTCAGGGCGCACGTGACACGTTCGGCACACCCGACGAATTGCGCGCGGTGTTTAAGAAGCATCATCTCAGTCCAACTCTGCACGTTGTCGAAGGCGGCGACCACTCGTTGAAGGTTCCCAAGAGCCTCGGCCCGCAAGAGCAGATCTATGCGTCGGTCATGGACACGATCATAGGTTGGCTTCAACAGAAATAAAGCGACGTTCTAACTCTGATCTGACTCCGGCCCACGCTTATTCTTCACTAGACGATCAAGAGTCGGGTCCGTCATCGGCGGTTATTCTACAATCATTTAAGCGGCTCACCCAGCCGGCGGCTCGCCATCAGCCGGTGGTTCAGCATCAGCCGGCGGTTCAGCATCAGCCGGTGGTTCAGCATCAGTTGGCGGTTCAGCATCAGCGGGTGGTTCAGCATCAGCCGGTGCTTCGCCATCAGCTGGCGGTTCAGCATCAGCGGGTGGTTCAGCATCAGCGGGTGGTTCAGCATCAGCTGGCGGTTCAGCATCAGCCGGCGGCTCGCCAGCAGCCGGCGGCTCGCCAGCAGCCGGTGGTTCGCCGGCAGCTGGTGGTTCAGCATCAGCGGGTGGTTCAGCATCAGCCGGCGGCTCGCCAGCAGCCGGTGGTTCGCCGGCAGCTGGTGGTTCAGCATCAGTCGGCGGTTGACCGCCAGCTAACGGCTGTCCGTTGGCAGGGGGCGGCGGTTGGTTAGGACCTTCTTCCGGCAGCGGCGTTTCCTTTTTCGGTCCCTGGCTCTCGCGTAACCGAGCCAGGCTGTCCTGCATCTGCTGCACCCAGCCGTCCAACTCTGACTGCAAAACTTGTTCGGTATGATTCACAAGCGTAGTCACGTTTTCCTGTTTCGCTTGTTCGTCCGCCGTTAATGCGGTCCACCATGCTTTGATGTTTTCAAGATCGGTTGCAGCTTGATTGTATTTCATCAAACTGCTTTCAGTTTGCTTGTAACCCAGGAACGTGGTTAGTCCTCCGGCGACTGCCGTAGTCAACGCAACCCACACCTGCCGGCTGATTGCGGCGAGAAAAGTCCCCAACCCGCCGATAAGGAAGATCGACCACTGAACGCGTTTCAATTGCCGTTCGAGCCCGAGAGTTTTTCCCCTGTAAAACCTCAGCTGGTCGCCCAAACGCACTTGAATATATTGATCCGGCGTGAGCATGCTGAAGCCGTCATCTCCGCCTGCGGCGGCGTCCATGTCAGGCGGAAAGCCTTTAGTCTTGTCGTAAGGAACGAGGCACGATGAATTCACCTCGGTGCGCATCACGCGGCGGGTGACGTCTTCAACCCTTTGCGCCAAGACCTGTTCGGGAGTGGGCGGCGGAAGCGCTGGAGTTGTCGCCGTCGCGCCGGCTGCTGCGGCTGCGGGTTGTCCGGAGTAGGCCTCGGCCCTCGCCCGAAAACGATAAATCTCGCGCTTAATGGATTCGGCCCCGGCGCGCAATAGCAGCCACTTGTTCCCTTGTTTGAAACGACCAGCGGCGGTTACCAGGACCGTTACGATGATCGGCGAAATTATCAATAGGTAGTGAACGAGCGTCCAGAATGCCGGGCCTTTAGTGATATCCTGCCAAAGAGATGGCGGCCACCACTTTTCAAAAGTAAGTCGCTGTTCATTCCCCTTGTAGATCTCGTTGATCAATGCCAGAGCCGTAACCGCAAGTCCGATCACGAGGATCGCCATCTGTTGGCGGCTAAATCTTTTCTGCTGCAGACTCGCGTTGAGATCGTAGTCAGCAAACCGTTCCCAGGCCTGCAGCAGCACGTTGTCTCCACCCAGTTCGCGAACGACGAGACGCTCAGCACCCTTTACTGAACTGTTCAACGGGTAAAGTTCTATCCTGCCGTCGGCGATGATCTCGGCCATGATCGGATCGTCAGGCAGAGCCGAACTTGCTTTCCAACCGGCGATTTCATCCGCGAGTCCGCCGCTACCAGCGACGACAATCAAAGGAATATTCTGACGGACCGCCAGTAAGGTTTCGTTTTTCGTAATCTCGCCGCCACCGGCAAGCAGTGCTGCGAGCGGTTGCCTGGCCTTTGCTAGCTCGCGAACAAGATCAAACATGACGCCGGTTTCGCTTCCCCAGCTATCACCATCAACTAGAACAAAATGTGAGTGATTGGGGTCGAGCGGGGTTTTGTCCGGCCCAGTGTTGTCGGGATAGCCGACGAGTCCGACCGGCGCGACTCCGATCAAGGATGACTCAAAGCCGCGATCGGCCACACCCTGGCCCATCAGCTCCATCACGCCGGCCTTTGTGCCGCCGTCAATAATGACTGCGTTCACACTCAGAGCGGCGCGAGCAATGCCGCGGCCAAATAATTGAGTGAGCTTCGGCTTCAGCTCATCGGCCAGTTTGTCTGCTCCGCCGATGACGAGGAGGACCGCGCTGTAGCTCGCCAGATCCAAAGCGTTAACGATTTCTTCAGCCTTGGCGCCGGCCGTAGGGAACAGCGCCCTCGCCACATGATTATTTTCGAAGGTGATCGATCGAGTGCTGATTGTTGGAGGCATAGTTTTGATCCTTAGAGGTTTCGTGAGAATGACCTAGTGGCCATCGTCCAAGCGAGCGTGCGGATGGTTTATAAGTGAGAATCTATTTGGAGTCAATGTCCAGAACCGGCAAGCCGGGTACCCTGAGGCTGTCGAACTAAGGTTCAAAGTACCGCTGTCTCTTCCAACAGCTTTCCACTCGCGAACCGGCGAACACTGAGCTGCCCTGCGTCGATGAGATCTGAATGGTTCTGGAGAATCAGGTCCGCTGTGATGCGACCTGAAGCGGGCGAGTGCATCACGCCATGACCGCTGAAGCCGTTGACGAAGTACAGCCCGGCAACGTCGGGTGCAGGGCCGATGATGGCGTGATGGTCGGGTGTCATTTCATAGAAACCGGCCCAGGCACGGCGCGGATTTACTTCCGCTTCAGCCAAACGCGGCACGCGATCCGCGGCGCGCGTCAGAATCTTCTCTACGAAGCTCGGGTCGAAATCAGTTTTGAAACCGGGGGTCTCATCGGGATCGTTCCAGGCCAACAGAATTCCTTTGCCTTCGCGGCGGAAATGAAATCCAGTAGACATGTCGATAACCATGGGAAAGCGTTGGGGCAAACCGTCGAATGGTTCGGTGGGGACGAGCTGACGTCGCAGTGGTTCGACTGGTAACTGAGCTCCTGCGAGTTGTGCGACTTGCGCGGCCCAGGGGCCGGCGGCATTGACGACGATCCGCGTTGAGACGCGACCACGCGTTGTCATAACGCCGGTGATCCGGGACGTTGTCGATCCTGAATCGTGGGCGGGCGAGACGCCCTCGACATCGATGCCAGTCACTTGGGTATCAAGCCAAAGTCGCACGCCGCTTTCACGCGCCTTGAGCATGAAGCCCATCATCACGCTGTGCGGATCGACGAAGCCGTCCGTTTGGCAGAACGTCCCGCCGAGAATATCGTCGACGCGCAACTGCGGTACAAACTTCGCGATGTCCTCGGACGAAACCAACTCCACATTCTTGACGCCCAACGCCAGCTGGCGTTCACGATTCGCCTTGAGATACTCGAGATGTCGTTCTGTGGTTGCGCAGAAGAGATAACCGTGGGCGCGATAGTCGGCCGGGTGGCCCACCACTTCATCGAAGCGCGAAAAGAAATCGATGGAGTAGCGCGACATCTGAATGTTAACCGGGGTGGAAAACTGAGCACGCACGCCACCCATGCTCTTTCCAGTTGAACCTTTTCCCTGGTGGGCTTCGCGTTCGATTACCAGCACGTTGGTGCAGCCTTGTTCGGCAAGATGATAGGCTACGCTCGATCCAACGATGCCGCTGCCAATGATTACGACCTCCGCTGTTTCTGTCATAGTTGTGGCGACCAAAGATCAGCTTATAGAATAGCCCGGCGAGAATAAGCCGAACTCATAAGCAGACACAACTCGGAGGTCAATATGGATTTGCGTTACCCCGTCGGAGAATTCAAGTTTATAACTCCATTCACCGAATCCGATCGCCAAGCTTGCATCGCAAAAATTGAACAAGCTCCTGCAGAAATGCGCGCGGCGGTGGCTGGTCTGGATGAGTCGCAACTAGACACGCCGTATCGTCCGGAAGGCTGGACTGTTCGCCAGGTCGTACATCACGTGCCCGAAAGTCATTTGAATTCCTATACTCGTTTCAAACTTGCGCTCACCGAAGATGAACCGACTATCAAGTCATACTTCGAAGATCGTTGGGCGGAGTTAGACGACGCGCGGGCGCCAATCGCAATGTCAGTTGATTTGCTTGACGCGCTTCACCGTCGTTGGGTTTGGCTGCTGCGTACGCTCACGGAGAAGGATTTTCAACGCACCTTCCGTCATCCCGAGCTTGGAGTTGTGAGCCTTGATAAGAACGTGGCCCTCTACGCCTGGCACGGTCAACATCATGTTGCGCAGATCACTTCGTTGCGCCAACGGCTGGGTTGGTGAGAGCAGTGAGCAGTAAGCAGTAGAAGACGAAGATCGCGGGAGGCAGAAGACTCGGATGCTAAAAACTTTCGATTGTCCAAAGTGTGGCGCGCCGGTGAACTATGAACAAGACGTAGTCGGCGCGAATCTGACTGCGAAGTGTCCCTACTGCAACAGCATGCTCTCGGTGCCAGATGAAATGCTCGGGCGGCCGGCCCAGGTTATAAACATCGACCTGAGAAACACAGGCGCCAAAGCCACCAAGTGGATTTTGTTAATCATATTGATTCCGGTAGTCGGCGTTGTTATCGCCGCGATCGCCATGGGCGGGTTCCTTTCGTCGGCGATTAGTCGAGTTACGCCACCCGTCGTGACCAGACCGCCGACGAGGACAGGGCCTCCAGCTCTGGGTGGAAAAACTACTGACCCGAATGCATTTGCTACTACAACTCTCCAGTTTGGTTCCGAGGGCATTGGTCCGGGAATGTTTAAGGACGCGCGCAGCATTGCCGTTGATGGGTCGGGGAAAATTTATGTTGGTGAATACATCGGGGGACGCATTCAGGTTTTTGACTCGGCGGGCAAGTTCATCACGCAATGGATGGACGATCCGAAAATGCCGCTGACCGGAATGGCTGCCGATCGCAATGGCGTAGTTTATGTCGTGCAAAGCGGGACCATTACTCGTCATGAAGGCGAAACCGGAAAGCTGCTGGGCACGATGTCCTATCCAGAGGGCTGGGGTTTCGATGACATTCGCGTAGCGGCCGATGGCGGACTGGTGGCCTCGTGGTACAAGAACCGCGACGACATCGTGCGGTTCAATTCTTCCGGTCAAGTCGTCCGCACAATTCGCGCGGCCATCAGCTCGGTCACCGATGATTCAGAACTCGACACGGCGGTTGCTATCGACGGGTTGGGGAATATCTATGCGCTTGGCTCCTTCAATAATGCGGTCTTCAAGTTTTCTCCAGAAGGAAAATACCTGACGAAATTTGGCGACGCAGGTGACCAACCCGGCCAATTTCGCGCCCCACAGGCAATCGCGGTCGACGGTAAGGGACGTGTTTACGTCAGTGACTTCAAAGGTGTACAGGTGTTTGATACTAATGGCCGCTACCTGACGACGTTCAGTCCGGGCGGCATAGCTTCCGGAATGGTCTTCAACGACAAGAATGAGCTGTTTATTGCAGCGCGCAAGGAAGTGTTGAGGTTGGCGCTGAAGGAGCCGTAGAACCAGGAGCAGGAGCAGGGGCAGGAGCAGGAGCAGGAGCAGGGGCAGCCGCGAACGCTCCGTCTCTCGCCGTACTTCAGCTGCCTCTGTTCGCTAACGGGATTGCGCTTTGATTCACGCCCGACTTTTTCCGCAATCCATTCCATCAGGACCCCCAATGACAAAACATCCGAACTGCTTTCGCTTAGGAATGCTCTGCGCATTTCTTTTGCTCTCGTTGTTGTCTGCGGCCGCGCAATCCATAGGTAAGCCGCAGGACGCGACGCAAATTATCCTGCTTGGTACCGGGATGCCGTACCCGGATCCAAAGGCTTCCGGCCCTGCGACTGCAGTCGTCGTTGGTAAGCGTGTGTTTCTGTTTGACGCCGGAGCGGGAGTGATGCGTCAGATGAATGCAGCCAGGCTTCCCATCACTGGTCCGGAAGCAGCGTTCATAACGCACCTTCACAGCGACCACACACTTGGCTACGCAGATCTGATTCTAACCTCCTGGACTATGCGCCGCGTTACAGCACTTCCGGTTTACGGGCCGCGGGGACTTCGATCGATGACCGCGCACCTGCTCGCGGCCTACCGCGAGGATATACAGGTTCGAACCTACGGCCTGGAACGTGAAGTTGCAGGTGGCTATCGCGTCAAGGTCCATGAGATCAAATCCGGAGTTGTTTACGAACGCGACGGCGTTCGGATCACCGCGATCGCAGTGCCGCACGGAAGTTGGAAAGAGGCTTACGCCTACCGAATCGATACTTCTGATCGGTCAATTGTGATCTCCGGCGACACACGTCCGAGTGATGCGCTTGAGCGTGCGTCGCGAGGCGTCGATGTTCTGGTACACGAAGTTTATTCCCCGCTACATCTCGCTCCGGAGAATCGACCGGGAGGAAAGTATTGGCCGCAGTACATGCGCGAGTTTCACACTTCCGACGTTGAACTGGGCGCGCTTGCTTCCCGGGCGAAGCCTAAGTTATTGATCCTTACTCACATTATTCGCATGGGCTCCAGCGATGACGATCTGCTTGCCGGTGTTCGTGCCGGAGGATTCAGCGGGGCAGTCAGCGTTGGCAAGGATCAGGAGCGATACTAGGCTCGCACGGCAAACTAAGTGAGGACTGCAGTATGCAAGCTGGTGATGTAATAACCTGGCAACGGACATTCACTGAGGAAGACGTTCGCTTGTTTGCGAAGATCTCAGGTGACGACGGCGAACATCATTTTGTTCCCGATGAACACGGACGGTTGATGGCGCATGGGTTACTGACGGCGACGCTGCCCACCAAAATTGGCGGCGACATTAATTTGATCGCAAGCGAAATGACTTTCGCGTTTCATCGTCCGGTATTTGTTGGTGATACGATTACCTGCGAAGTAACACTCACCGAGCTGGAACCCCAGGAAAAGTATTTCAAACTAAATTCAACCTGGGTTTGTCGAAACCAACATGGCAAGGAAGTGATGACCGGCGGCGGCCGCGGCGTGATACGTCGCTGATCTGGAACAAAGTGCAATTCAGAGGTTTCACCGCCGGCTACCCTCTATGCGCATCTCCGATGCGCGTGTTCAATCAGGTTGCTGAACATCGACATCGGCACAGTTCCACGTATTGGTCCAACGTCCAAAGTCGAGCGAAAGTGACGGCAGGAGAGGTACGCGGGCTGGGTGGTCCGCGTACCTCTTTCTTTCGGTAGGATAACCTTCCAGGGGATAGACTTCAGGCAGTCTTAGTGCAGTAAAAAGTTGTAGGTTATAAGACCCGAAACCTTGACCGGTTGGTCGCTGAGTTTGGTTGGTGAAAAGCGTGCTGACATCGCTGCCTGCTGCGCCGCGGCCAAGAGCAGCGGATGACCTTTGACCGCCTTCGCCGAAATCACTTTGCCACTCTCATCGATCAGCACCTGCACGCTTACCGTACCCTGTGCGCCGGCCTGCTTTGCTATCTGAGAGTAGACCGGCTTTGGCAGCGTCAGCGCCAGTCCGGTGATCACGCCCCTGCTGATCACTCGCGGTGGAGGCGGTTGGACAGCTGGCGGCAGCGGTGGCGGTGTAACGATCTCAACCACGGCCGGGCCGGTGCTGTTGCTGGTGCCGTCACCGGTCGAACGTCCGGGCCCGCCTGGTTCGATCGGGCCTGAATCATGATCACCAAGGCGCCATGCGCCAGCGTCGGGAACCGGTAAATTTGTTATTGGCGTCACCGAAGTAGTCGGCGGGACAATCTCCGGATGGTTTACGCTGGCCATCGCAACCTGGCGGACGACTTCCGTCGGCTTATTGTTGTTGCTCCGGGGAGGAGCGGAATGAGTGATCGTGACCGGCGCCGCTGGTAAATCTACAGGATTTAGCATTGTAACGATTTCGGTGTTTTGGTCATCCAGCCGCGCGTCGTAGGCATAGATGCTAATCACGCCTGCGACAACAAAAAGCAAGGCGTAGGTTGCGATCGTGAAGAGAACAAACGAACCGCGGCGTTTGAATTCGCCAGCGTGCGAGCTTGATTCAATCAGGTTATTAAACATCTCTTTGTTTCTCCTATCTGACTACTTCGCCGGTGCCATGCGGGTCCGCAGCTATTCGGTCACATTAGACTCCGGCTGTGATAGGAAGTTCCGAGTTTCAACGGCTGAGTGCTGAGTCCTGAGCTTCGGGTTCCGGATTCGCTTCAGGGCTTGGCATCGGCAACTCCGATCAGAGTTCCAAACTTCAACCTCGGAACTCAGGGCTCAGGGTTCAGGACTCAGCACTCAGAACTCGGAACTCCGCCTTGGGACTTAAGACTCGTCGCTGGTAGGATTATCCCGCTCTCAAACCCCCACTTTCAGGAGAAGAACAAGATGGCAACCAGGGAAGCTCTCGCTGAAGAACTCAACCCCTTTGAAATCGCCAAAGCACAATTCAACCGGGCTGCCGACTATCTCAATCTTGATTCATCCACGCGGAACGTTTTGAGTAGTCCCAAGCGGCAGTTGATTGTCTCCATTCCGGTGAAAATGGACGGCGGGGAAGTGCAGGTGTTTGAAGGCTATCGCGTGCAACATAATATCGCTCGTGGACCTTGCAAAGGCGGCATACGCTATCACCCAAAAGTGACGCTCGATGAAGTGAAAGCGCTCGCATCGTGGATGACCTGGAAATGCGCGACGGTTGGGATTCCTTATGGCGGCGGAAAAGGCGGTGTGATCTGCGATCCGAAGAGCCTTTCACGAGGTGAATTGGAACGCCTAACGCGTCGCTACGCATTTGAGATTGCTCCCATCATCGGACCTGATCGCGACATCCCGGCGCCCGACGTTTATACCGACGAACAAACGATGGCCTGGATCATGGACACCATCTCGATGATTCGCGGTCATACGGAATTGGGAGTTGTCACTGGAAAACCGATCTCGCTCGGTGGTTCTCAGGGGCGTGCTGAAGCTACTGCGCGTGGATGCCTCTACGCGCTGCGCGAAGCTTGCCGGGTGAAGGGCATCAATCTCAAAGGGGCGCGGGTTGCAGTTCACGGCTTTGGTAATGCTGGAGCGAACATCGCCCGCCTCGTGGCAGCCGATGGCGCGAAAGTAGTGGCGGCCTGTGATTCGAAAGCCGGATTGTATGCGGAGGGCGGCATCGACGTTCAAGCCGCGCTGCGTCACAAGGCTGAAACAAAATCGCTCGCGGGGCTTGCCGGCACCAGCTCGATTTCGCCGGAAGAAATCATCGGCGTTGACTGCGATATTCTTTTGCCATCGGCTTTGGAAAACGCAATCACCCTGTCCAACGTTGGCCAGGTGAAGGCTAAGATCATTGCCGAGCTCGCCAATGGCCCGACGACGCCGGGCGCAGATCGAGTGTTGGCAGACCAGGGAGTCTTTTTAATTCCGGATATTCTTGCCAACGCGGGCGGTGTTACCGTGAGTTATTACGAATGGGTGCAGGACCAGTATTCGTTCTTCTGGTCTGAGAAGCAGATTAACGACACGTTGGAGCAGGCGATGCGCACTGCGTTCAATTCGGTTTATGCGACGGCCCAGCGCTACGATACTGACATGCGAACCGGGGCTTACATACTTGCGGTAGAACGCGTTGCGGAAGCGACGCGCGTGCGGGGGATATTTCCGTAAAATGGTCTTGGGCCTTTGGACTTTGGAGTTGTTCGTGGCCGAGTTGAGTGTCAACTTGTTCAGACCAAAGTCCAAACTCCAAAGACCAAAGTCCAAAGCACAAAGTCCAAAGCACAAAGTTCCACGTTCAAAGCTCAGAGGTTAGAATGTCAGACCAGATAACAGTCTACGAAAAACCAACCTGCACCAAGTGTCGGGAGATGAATCGTTTTCTTGTCGACAATGGCGTCGACTTCTCGAAAGTCAATTACTACATCGAGCCGCTGACGAAAGAAAAAATCACAGAGCTTCTCAGCAAGATGAAGCTGACTCCGAGGGACATCCTGCGCACCAGCGAGGCGATATATAAAGAACTCGGATTGGGTACAAACGAATTTACTGACGATGAGATCGTCTCGCTGATGGTCAAACATCCCGACTTAATTCAACGGCCAATCGTCGAACGCGGCAAACGCGCCGTGCTCGGACGACCAACCGAAAACGTGAAGGCACTGCTGTAGCGCGCCTTTGTTGCTGATACACAGTGAAGAAACCCGAAACAATATTTGCTTGTCAGAATTGCGGTCATCAATCGCGTAAGTGGCTGGGAAAATGTCCCGAGTGTGGCGAGTGGAATTCGCTCGTCGAAGAACGTGATCGGACCGCAAAGAAAGGCTCGGCCCGCAACAGTTTCAAGCTCCGTGAGGTAACCGCGATCGCTTATTCCGAAATTGAATCACAAGACGAAACGCGTATCTCGTCAGGTGTGACCGAATTCGACCGCGTGCTCGGTGGCGGACTAGTGCCTGGAACATTGGTGCTGATCGGCGGCGATCCTGGCATTGGGAAGAGCACGCTGATGCTTCAAGTTGCCGATCGGCTCAGTTCGAAGGGCGCCGGCAGCGGCACCGTACTCTATATTTCCGGCGAGGAATCGGAGCGTCAAATAAAACTGCGTGGTGAGCGGCTGCGGATACAAGCGGAGAACCTTTTCCTGCTCGCGGAGACCAACCTCGAAAACATCTTTCACGAAGTTGAACGTCTCAACCCCTCCGCGATTGTGGTTGATTCTATTCAAACAGTCTTTTCGGCGATGATCGAATCGGCGCCCGGCTCAGTCTCGCAGGTGAGGGAAGCGGCGCATCAGTTTCTCCTGCTTGCCAAGAACCGCACGATTCCTGTTTTTCTCATCGGCCACATTACTAAAGACGGATCGATTGCCGGACCAAAAGCGCTTGAGCACATCGTCGACACGGTCTTGTATTTCGAAGGTGAACGCCACCACAACCACCGTATTGTTCGCGCGGTGAAGAACCGCTTTGGCGCCGCAAACGAGATCGGTGTTTTTGAAATGACTGGCGCCGGTCTGATTCCTGTGGCAAACCCGTCGCAAATGTTTCTGCAGGAGCGGCCGCAGAATGTTGCCGGCTCCGTCGTCACCGCCTGCATGGAAGGCACGCGGCCGCTGTTGGTGGAAATTCAAGCGCTGGTTTCGGAAACGAAATACGGAACTGGGCGCCGCATGACCCAGGGAGTAGATCAAAACCGGGTGGCGCTTTTGATGGCAATGCTCGAAAAGCGACTCGGCCTGCAAATGTTAGGCGACGATGTTTTCGTCAACATTGCCGGTGGGTTGGATGTGGATGAGCCTGCGGTTGACCTCGGTGTGGTTGCGGCGATCACCTCGAGTTTCAAAAACATTCCAATCGATCCGCACACCACGGTGTTTGGTGAAGTAGGTTTGACGGGTGAAGTGCGAGGGACAACTCAGGCAGCGGCGCGCGCCAGGGAGGCACAGGCCTTAGGTTTCAAGAAGATTGTGATGCCGGGTTCGAACAAGTCAGGACTGGAGCGCTTGCTCGGCGTGCATGTTGTGGGAGTGAAATCAGTAGAAGAAGCGCTCGCAGAGTTGTTCTAAGTTGCCTACTGCTCAGTAATCAGTTGCAGTTGTCTTCCCTCCAATAATCTATTCAATGCCTTAATATCTTGTGCCTTCAGAGTTTTCCACTTAGCCAATTCCTGATCGAGCAGTTTTCTATACGTGCCGAACGCGCTGCTGGCCTGTGCGCTTGGTGCTGAATCTGCGCCATCTACCAGCACCATCAACGAACCTAACGAGCCATTCAAAGCTGCAGTCGAGACGACTCCTACCGGCGGCCAACTCTGCTCGACAGCGATTAGTTCGGCTGCCTTCTTATCCAGATCAGCAATAGCATCAAGCACAACTTTTGAGTTCGCCTCTGATTTCAGCTTCGTTTGCAGATCATTCAGTTGACTGCGCAATTCGCGAATCTGCCGAACGCTGTCGTAACTGTCCCACATCGCCTTTGCGATCTGGTTCTCGAGCGCGAGCTGTTGTCGTAGCGCTAACGGCGCACTCTGCACGCGCGGATCCATTTTCACCTCGAGCGGCTGCGTGAAAGTCTTGCCATCTACCGACAGCTGTACCTGGTAAGTGCCCGGCAAAACCAACGGGCCTTCAGGCTGCATGATCGCGTCGTCACCAAAAGCCGCGGCGATGCTGTAACCGTAGCGCAAAGCGCGCGGTCGTTCATAACGCAAATCCCAGACGAAGCGGTTTAACCCGACGTGTTTCGATAATGGCGCCTGCGGGTTGAACCAATAGGTCGGAAACGCCTGAGTCTCGTCAGGCTTCCCTTGTTCATCCCGAGTTGAATATTTTCTAACCAGGACACCGGCGCTGTCGACGATTTGCAGCGTCACTTCACCTGCAGGGATTGAACGGAGACTGTAGTCAATGATCGCGCCCGCTGGAGGATTCTGTCCGGCCGGCGTTTCCGGTTGCAGCGGCGTGTCGCGACCTTCGTTTTTGCGCAGGCGAATCGCCGAACCCGGACGAAATAGATGCGCCGCCTCGCCGGCAGTTTCAGAACTCACTTCACGCAACGGTGATACGTCGTCGAGAATCCAGAATGAACGGCCGTGCGTTGCGACAACCAGATCATTTCCTTTAACTATCAGGTCGCGAACTGCAGTTACCGGAAGATTCAGCTGTAGTGGTTGCCACAGTTCGCCGTCGTTGAAAGAGACGTAAACGCCGAGCTCAGTGCCTGCAAACAACAAACCTTTGCGAACCGGATCTTCGCGGACGGCGTGGACGTAGGCGTTTGCGGGAATTCCGCTCACGATGCTGGTCCAGGTTTTGCCGAAGTCGTGAGTGCGATAAATGTGAGGCGTGATATCGTCCATCTGATGACGATCAATTGCGGCGTAAGCGCTCGCGGCATCATGCTGTGAAGCATCGATCAGGCTGATCATGCTCCACGTTGGCAAGCCACGCGGCGTAACTTCGCTCCAGCTTGTGCCATCGTTTCGTGTTAACTGAACCAAACCATTGTCGGTACCGATCCAAATTGTGCCGGCCGCAACTGGCGAGGTGGCGATCGTGTAGATAATGCCCTGCGCGCCGTCTCCTTTCTCACCGGGCCTCAATGTCAGATCAGGACTAATAACTTTCCAACTCTTGCCGCTGTCAGCAGTCTTCATCAAAAACTGTGAAGACTGGTAAAGTGCGTGCGGCGCTTGAAAGGAAAAAGCGAGCGGGGTGGTCCACCCATAACGATGGCGAACCTTCATGCCGATCTCGGCCGGCGTGGGCGACACGTCCTGAACCTGACCGGTCTTTGTATCGAAACGATAAAGGTCGCCGCCGGTACTGCCGCCGTAAACAATCTGCGGATTCACTGGATCGGGAATGATATACCCACTCTCACCCGCGCCGACGGGATGCCAGTCCCGATAAGTGATCTGGCCGTAGTCGCTCCGACTTAACACCGCCGCGGTGCCGCTGTCTTGTTGCGCGCCATAGACCCAATAGGGGAATTGATTGTCCACAGCCACGTGATAAAACTGTGCCGTCGGTTGGTTGTACCAAGTGCTCCAGGTGTGACCACCGTTCAGAGTAATAATCGTCCCCTGATCGACTCCGGAGATCATGCGTTTTGGATTTTCGGGATCGATCCAAAGCGAGTGGTAATCGTCGCCGCCGGGCGCGCCGCGAATCGCTTTGAAGTTTTTGCCGCCGTCGAGGGAACGATAGAGCGAGACGTTGGAAACATAAACGAGGTCAGGGTTCTTAGGATCGCTGCGCACTTCGCCGAAGTACCAGCCGCGACTGAGTATGCGCGCGTCGGTGCTTAGCAATGTCCAATCATCGCCGGCGTTATCCGAGCGGTAAAGTCCGCTTGCGGCACCGGCGTCGATTAAGGCATAGACGCGTTTGCCATGCTGACCGGCGGGAACGTCGAGACCAATCCGGCCGAGTTTACCGGTCGGTAGACCATGACCCGAGATCTCTTTCCAACTCACGCCGCCATCGGTTGATTTGTAAATGCCACCACCCGGACCGGTAATTGGGGCGTAAGCGTTGTAGGGCGGGCGACGCACATTCCAAAGCGATGCATAGACGGTGCGGGTGTTATCGGGATCAAACGCAAGGTCGACTGCTCCGGTGTTCTCATCTTTGTAAAGGGTGCGCGTCCAGGTTTTGCCACCGTCAGTGGTGCGGTAGACACCGCGCTCAGTATTTGGACCAAAGCCGTGACCCAGCGCCGCGACCAGCACTACGTCGGAATCTTTTGGATCGATTAGAACGCGACCGATTTGTCGTGTATCACTCAGTCCAAGAAACGACCACGTCTTGCCGGCATCGAGCGACTTATACATTCCCGCGCCATAAGAGATGTCGGAGCGCATGTCTGCTTCGCCTGTGCCGACGTAGATGACGTTGGGATCTGAAGTGGAAACTGCGAGCGCGCCGATGGAAGCGACGGGTTGACTATCGAAGATCGGCTTCCAGGTGTGTCCGGCATCCGTAGTCTTCCAAACTCCGCCGGCTACTGCTCCGAAGTAGAAAGTATCCGGCTCGCCACGAACGCCGGAAACTGCGAGCACGCGCCCGCCGCGATGTGGACCAATGCAACGCCACTGCATCGCGGAGTAGTAATTGTCAGGAATGCGCGGTGTCGAGTTCTCAATCTGCGCAGAAACGGCAGACGAAATCAGCATTGATGCCAGTGCCAGGCAGAAAATTCGCAATATGTGAGACAAGTATGTTTGTCCTCTTACCGAACTATTGATCGCGAAACTAAGATATTAACCGCAGAGAGGGCTTCTGTCAGGTCGGAAGGTTGTGCGGGCGCGGCTTTGCCGTCTGATGTGCGGAAGGTCTCTGACCTTCCGAAAGCGCTATTTGCTGGAGGGGCTGCGCCCACTTATGGGGCGTAGCCCCAAAAGAGAAATTCAAAAACGTCACCGGTGGGGCGTAGCCGCCACCGCACATCAGGGGCGGCGCAGCCGCCTCTGCTCACACGCAGGGTTAGGCCTCTCCACCTGACGGCCCATAAAAGACAACCCACATAGTGAGGTCCTCAGTAAAGTCTTCGAAGTGATGTTCGGTTCCGGCCGCGACGAACATCACGTCGCCAGGCGCAAATGCGTCTCGCTGGCCATCGTGGACCAGGATGCCCGTACCCGCCACAATCACATAGATCTCGTCCTGTTCATGCGGAGTCTGTTGGTTTGGAGCTACCGGGAGCGAGAGCTTCAGGTTAAGACTGCCGCGTTGCAGGACGCTAACAGCGTGCTCGCCAGCAGGACCCGGTATCCGTGCTCGCGCGTTCGCCAGAAGGAACACTCGACTGCGATCTGAGTTACTCATAATCTCAACGGCCAATGAAAGTAAATCTTATACCGTTGATCTGCATGGGGCTAGGCGTCGTGTTATTATCGGGCACCGTTTTACATTCCTGTTTGCCAACTGTTAAGGAGCGCCAACCATATGTCGCAGACCTCGTCCGCTAAAGGTCACCGCTTTAGCTACGTCTTGTTTCTTCTTCTGCTTGTCGCGGTTTCCCCTGTCGCAAACGCGCAGCAAACGCCAACTAGTTCGCCAGCAGTCGACTCCGATCCATTCAAGGCGCTCCAGTGGCGATTGATTGGTCCGTTTCGCGGTGGACGCGTAGACGCTGTTGCCGGCGTCGCCTCGCAGCCGTTCGTCTATTACTTCGGCGCGACTGGCGGCGGGGTTTGGAAGACGACTGACGGCGGCATCAACTGGGAACCGATCACTGACGGTTCAGTGTTTGGCACCGGATCAGTTGGCGCGATTGGTTTGTCTGATTCTGATCCAAACACGATTTATGTTGGCATGGGCGAGTCGGCTATTCGCGGCAACACTTCGCATGGCGATGGTGTCTATAAATCGACGGACGCAGGTAAGACCTGGAAACGCATCGGTCTCGAAGACACGCGCCAGATTTCGCGCATCCGTGTGCACCCAAAAAATCCAGACGTCGTTTATGTTGCAGCACAGGGACACGTGTGGGGGCCAAACACTGAACGCGGTATCTTTCGTTCGAAGGACGGTGGTAAGACGTGGCAGAAAATCTTATATCGTAGCGACAAAGCAGGCGCGAGCGATCTAATCATTGATCCAACCAATGCAAACATTCTCTACGCCGGCTTTTGGGAAGTTTACCGAAAGCCCTGGACGCTGGAGAGCGGCGGTTCCGGTAGTGGAGTCTTCAAATCTACGGACGGCGGCGACACCTGGAATGAAATTACCCGAAACCCCGGTCTTCCAAAAGGAATGACCGGCATCGTTGGCATCACAGTCTCTCCTGCAAATCCTGATCGCTTGTGGGCAATCATCGAAGCGGAAGACGGCGGTGTCTTTCGTTCCGACGATGCCGGAAAAACCTGGACGAAGACTAACGATCAGCGCAACTTGCGCCAGCGCGCCTGGTACTACACGCGCATCTACGCCGATCCGAAAAACGCTGACACGGTCTACGTTTTGAACACCGGTTTCTACCGGTCAAACGACGGCGGCAAGACGTTCACAGGAATTGGGGTGCCGCATGGCGACAATCACGATCTTTGGATTGCCCCTGATGATCCTGGTCGGATGATTGAAAGTAATGACGGCGGCGCGAACGTGTCGTTCAACGGCGGCAAGAGTTGGACCGAACAGGATCAGGCGACGGCGCAGTTTTATCGCGTGGTTCTGGATAACGATTTTCCGTATCACATCTATGGCGCCCAGCAGGACAATTCCACAGTGCGCATCTCGAGCCGGAATACAGACTTTGGGCTTACGACCAGCGATTGGTACGACGTCGGTGGTGGTGAGTCTGGTTGGATCGCTCCGTCGCCGAAGGATTCGCAAGTTGTTTTTTCCGGTTCCTACGGCGGCTTGATCACACGTCTCGATCACCGCACTGGACAGCTCCGCGACGTATCGCCTTATCCGAACAATCCGATGGGCGCCGGCGCTGATGTTTTGAAGTACCGGTTTCAGTGGAATTTCCCGATCCTGTTTTCGCCGCACGATTCGAACTCGCTCTACACCGGAGCCAATGTCCTCTTCAAGTCATCGAATGAAGGACAGAGTTGGGAAGTGATTAGTCCGGATTTAACTCGCAACGATAAAGCAAAGCAGGGTGCATCTGGCGGCCCAATCACAAAAGACAACACCAGTGTCGAATACTACGCCACGATCTTTACGGTGATGGAATCGCCGGTTCAAAAGGACGTTATTTGGACCGGTTCGGATGATGGCCTTGTACAGCTAACGCGCGACGGTGGGAAGAATTGGAACAACGTCACGCCGTCAAAGGATCTGATGCCGGAATGGATTCAGATCAATTCGATTGAAGCGTCTCCGCACGATGCCGCCACCGCTTACGTCGCTGCCACAATGTACAAATGGGACGACAACAAACCGTATCTCTACAAAACGAGCGACTTCGGCAAGAGCTGGAAGAAAATAACTAACGGGATTCCAGCCACGGCGTTTACGCGCGTTATCCGCGAGGACCCAAACAAGCGTGGTCTGCTTTACGCGGGAACGGAAACAGGTCTCTACATTTCGTTTGATGACGGAGCGAACTGGCTGTCAATGCAGTTTGGACTTCCCGTCGTTCCGATCACCGATTTAGCGATTCAAAAACGCGAGCAGGATTTGGTTGCGGCCACGCAGGGACGCTCGTTCTACATATTCGACGACCTGCCACTGATTCATCAGTTGATGGATGCCGGCGGGATGAAGGCAGTTAAGCAGACAAAGCTTTTCCAGCCGGAAAATCCTTATCGAATGGATGGCGGCACGCCGCCGTTGCCGGCAACTGCGACAGTCGGGCGGAACCCGGCAAACGGCGCGGTGATCTATTATTCGTTGAAAGCCAAGCCAGCGACTGACGTCGTCTTGGAATTCCTTGACGCGTCGGGCAAGTCGATTCAAAAGTTCACGGCCAAGCTGGCAAAACCGGAAGCAAAGCCATCGCCGGCGGCATCACCGGCAGGCACGCAAGCTTCGCCGACGCCAACTCCAGGGGCGGCCCAGGTGACAACTCCGACAGAGGAGCCGCAGGCGCCTTCGGGTGAAGAATCGGAAGGTTTTGGCAGCGGACGGTCGCCACGTGTGACCACCGATGTAGGTTTGAATCGTTTTGTTTGGGACCTGCGCTATCCCGAGTCGGTCCGTTTTCCAGGGATGATTTTGTGGGGCGGCGAAATGCGCGGGCCGCGCGTGGCGCCAGGCATGTATCAGGTCAAGCTTACTGTCGATGGCCAGACAACCAGCCAGAGTTTTGAAGTAAAAGCTAATCCCGGTTTGTCGACATCGCCGGCTGACTATGCGAAGCAACTCGAACTAGGTTTGAAAATTCGCGACAAGGTTACCGAGACTCACAATGCGATTATTCAAATCCGTGACGTGCGAAAACAGGTCGATGATCTACTGAAACGAGTCGCTGGACAGCCGAGCTACAAAGTAATCAATGATGCGGCGTCTGCGTTGAAAAAGAACCTGACAGGAGTCGAGGAGAGTTTGTATCAAACGAAAAACCGGAGCAGCCAGGACCCATTGAACTTTCCCATCCGGCTCAATAACAAGTTGGCCGCGTTAGCAGGAGTTGTGCAGAGCGCTGACGCTGCGCCAACCGATCAGTCATACGCGGTTTACGACGAATTGGTAGTTCAGATCGACGTGCAGTTGGCGAAGCTGGCCCAGACAATGAAGACAGAAGTGCCGGCGTTCAATCAACTTGTGCGCGATCAGAATGTGCCGGCAGTTACAGTAAAGCCGTAGGGGAAGGAGTGCGGGCAAGCCCCCTTCCCAACCTGCGAATTGGTGTTAGTTGAAGGATTACGACAACCTTAAGCAACTGGCGGTCGGGAAGGGGCTTGCCCCCGCTCTTTGTATTGTTCCTTCCTTCGGTGTAACCTTTTCTTCAGTTCACACAAGTCAGTTGATGTTCCACAACAATCAGGCTCTCCTGAAGTTTTAGCCCCAAAATTTACGCGTGAGGAAACGACTATGAAAAAATTAGTATTGGTTCTCTTTATTATCCTGGGCTCCATTTCGCTTGCTGCCGCAGATACGATTTACCTTCGCGGGGGTTCCACGCTTCGCGGTAACGTGCTCGGTTTTATTAACGGCCGGTTTGCGATCCAGTTGACCAGTGATGCCACTTTGCCTGCTAGTCCGGGGAATAGTCGCAACCAGACCAATACTGGCGCCAACCGCACCGTGAGAGCCGGCGAAGTAGTTTTCCTCCGTCCACGCGACATCGATCGCATTGAGATTGATGGACGCTCGCTGGACGATGCCCGTTATCAAACGCGGATGGTTGATGTGGCGATGGATTCAAACTGGGTCGATAGCGGGGTCGATCTTAAACGAGGTGAGCGCGTAAGAGTGGACGCGACTGGAACTATCAACATTGGACGCAGGCGCATCAGCCCCGCCGGCCTAAACACGACTGATCGCAGTGCGCCGCTGCCGCCTGGAGCTGAAGGCGAACTGATCGGCGCCATCGGAACTGAGTATGATTCGCCAATCATCGAACTAGGCGCCAGCCGTGAATTTGTCGCCGACCGCGCCGGCCGCCTCTACCTGACTCCCAACCTGACGACGAATCCGAGTCGCAGCAGCGATTCGTTTTATGGCAGCGGTGTTTACAAAGTTCAAATCCGGCGTGAGGTTGATCTGGCGGCCCTGACCAGGATTGACGACACTCGCAATCAGAATGACGAAAACTACGATCCTTTTGGTTATCCTGGTGACTCAGGAAGCGGTCCCGCGGCGACGCGTTCAAGACGCCCCGGTAACAATCAAGGTGGCGGAAGCCGAAACAATCGCACGCTCGAGAAAGTTGTTGAGGTGCCGGGCAATCAATCGCGCGGCGTGGATACTGGTATCGAATTGCGGACCGGCGATCAGGTAACAATCTCGGCCAGCGGAAATGTTACAGCTGGGCGGCGCGCCGGCGTAGTTTCACCCGAAGGAGGACGGCAGAGCGCAGCATCGGTGTTTGGCGCGACAACCTATCCGGTACCCACCGCCGGCGTTGGCGCTTTGATTGGCTACCTCCTTTCGAGTAACGGCCAGTCAGCGCAGGCGTTCTACGTGGGCACGCAACTGACGTTTACTGCTGCGTCTGATGGTCGACTCTATCTGTCAGTCAATGACGACAACTACAGCGATAACAGCGGCAGCTTCAGCGCCCGCATCGTTTACCCGGACCAGCGATAGCCAGAACCAAAGGGCGAAGGGTAGGGGACAAGAGGGAAGCGGGTGCGCCGTGTTAGAGGGCGCAAGCCCGCCTCCCCGACCCCGAGACTTTCCATCTAGCCACAACTTCAATCTTGAATGCGTTCAAGGCAATTCAGTGCTTCAAGTCCAATCAGCTCAGGGTCAGGAAGGCGGGCTTACCACCGCCTAACCCTCCGCACCTGGTTCCCCATTTACCCTTCGCCCTTTCAGCAAGGCGGTTTTTAATGACGGGCAGGGTAGGCCGTGCTAAGATTCCGCCGTTATGCATACTGATGTAGTTATTATTCGCTTAATATTTACTGCAATTCTGGTCGCTTCTGGATATTGGCTCCACCCCATCAAGAGCGATCCATGGATTTCTGCTGCCGCTGGCGCCGCCATATCAATTTGCATCATTCTCTTTGAACGGAGAATTCGACGCGCGTCTTTGAAGACCTTGATCGGCGCCGCAGTTGGATCGATTTTGGGAATCATCGGTGCCTTCCTGATCGGCTCTTTGATTAGTCGTCAGGAAACAGATCATCCTGAAATCAAGACCTTCGTAACACTGTCGCTGACCTTTTTCATGGCCTACGTGGGACTGATGGTTGGCGCCGCCAAAGGCGACTACCTCGAGCTCTCGGCTTTGGGGGGCATACTCACTGACAAAGCATCGCGGCGCGATCTTAAGATTCTCGATACGTCCGTAATCATCGACGGTCGCATCGCAGACGTTGCCGAGACCGGATTCTTGAGTGGCTCTCTAATCATCCCGCAATTCATCCTGCGCGAGTTGCAGCAAGTCGCCGATTCTCCTGATTCATCAAAACGCCAACGTGGACGGCGCGGCTTGGACATGCTTCACCGCCTGCAAAACAACAGCTCGCTTGATATTCAAATCGTCGAGACGGATTTTCCCGCGGTGCGTGAAGTTGATCTGAAACTGATCGAGCTTGGCAAACAACTCGACGCAGTGATCGTCACCAACGATTTTAACCTCAACAAGGTTTCGCAGCTTCGCGGCGTCAACGTGCTCAACATTAATGAGTTGGCAAACGCGCTGAAGCCAGTCGTCCTGCCGGGCGAAGCGATGCGCGTGTTTATCCTCAAGGAGGGCAAGGAATACAACCAGGGCGTTGCTTACCTTGACGACGGCACCATGGTGGTGGTCGATAACGCGCGCAAGCTGATCGGAAAGAATGCCGATATCGCGGTGACCAGCGTGCTACAGACTACCGCCGGCAAGATGATCTTCGGACGTCTTTGGGAAGAACCCGAGAACGGGAACAGCGGGGAGCATCGCATTAACGGTTCCGTGCGACGACCGGCTCGCGACTCGCGTGGCACTGGGCCATTGCCAGTGCGCCTAAACGACGCTGAGCCGATCACCGAATCTTAGGAAGACCGGAGACCGACGACCGATCTTCGGCTCCGGATTCACTGCGGGTTTTCCGGTCGTCCGTCCCCTGTCGTCGGTCGCTTCTTATGAACGTCGCAATCATTGCCGCCGCCGGGCTAGGCGCGCGGATGGCGGGCAAGCGGCCGAAGCAGTTTCTGGAGCTAGCGGGCACGCCTATTCTCATTCACACGCTCAATGCCTTCGAGCGGTGTGATGCAATTCACGAAATCATAATTGTTCTGGCTGCCGAGGAGACTGACGGTTTTCTTGACCTTGCTAAAGCGCACGGCCTACGAAAAATTGTTGCCGTGGTCCCTGGCGGCAGCACTCGAGCGGAGTCGGTGCTTCGCGGACTGCAAGCTGTGAATACGGAGGCGGTTGAGATCGTAATTGTTCATGACGGCGTCCGGCCGTTTGTCAGTCCCGAGGAAATTTCACGAACCGTTGCGGCGGCCAACGTTGAAGGTGCAGCTATTCTGGTTTCAGCGCCTGTCGACACAATAAAGGAAGTGCGGGACGGGGCGGTCGGGAAGACGTTGGACCGCTCGACAATCCGAAACGCGCTGACACCGCAATGCTTTCAATATAAACTACTGGTCCGTGCCTACGAGCAAGCGGACGTTGCCGATCCAGTATTAACGGACGAGAGTGCGCTGGTTGAGCGCCTGGGCGTGAGAATCGCGATTGTTGAAGGTAGCGCGCGAAATATCAAGATTACGCGGCCGGAAGATCTGTTGATTGGAGAGGCGCTGCTTAGACACCTGTCCTGAGCATTCCGGATACGCTGAAGAAGATTTCCATTTCGCATTTGTCGTTTTTCATTTGTCATTTATCCGGCGAGATGAGTGAAGGACAAAGCCAAGGCCAACGATCTACTTGCGATTGGTCTTGAAATAACAAATGAGAAATGGAAAATCTTAAGTGGTGACTAAGAAATATGTATCGCATCGGGATCGGCAACGACACGCACAAGCTGGTGGAGGGCCGGCCACTGATGCTTGGCGGTGTCTTGGTTGCTTCGGAACGCGGCGGCGAAGGTCATTCCGACGCGGACGCTCTGCTTCATGCTATAGCAGACGCCGTTCTGGGTGCTCTTTGTGAAGGTGATCTCGGCGTGCACTTTCCCAACACTGATGCGCAGTGGAAAGATGCGAGCAGTTTGCAGTTGCTCTCTCGCGTGGTCTGGTTGGCTCATGAGCGCAACCATCAAATTGTAAACGTCGATTCGATCGTGATGCTCGAAGCACCCAAACTCAGGTCATACGTATTCTCGATGCGCGAAAAGATCGCTGAAGTTTTGGGCGTCGATATTTCCTGTGTAAGCATCAAGGCCAAGACTGGAGAAGGGCTCGATGCGGTGGGCCAGGGGCTGGCGGTGTCCGCGCAAGCCGTGATCCTCCTGAGCAGAGGGGAAGCGAATTGAGACCGCAGGACGTAATCCGAAAGAAACGCGACGGCGAGCGACTTTCGCGCGAGGAGATCCAGTTCTTCATCGACGGCGTGACGCGTGGCACTGTAGCGGACTACCAGATCAGCGCGTTGCTAATGGCCATCTACCTGAACGGCATGGACGACGACGAGCAGGAAATTCTCACTGATGCCATGCTGCATTCGGGCCACACGCTCGATTTTTCAGAGATTGCAAAACCCAAAGCTGACAAGCATTCGACCGGAGGTGTGGGCGACAAGACTTCACTTCTGATCGCGCCGATGGTTGCTGCTTGTGGTGTGTGCGTGCCGATGATTTCCGGACGGGGCCTGGGCCATACGGGCGGCACTTTGGATAAGCTCGAGTCAATTCCCGGTTACCGCGTGGACCTCAGCGCTGGCGAGTTCGAGCAGGTGCTAAAAAGCGTTGGTTACGCAATGTCAGGTCAGACCGCTGAATTGGCGCCGGCCGACAAGAAGATGTACGCGCTCCGCGATGCCACTTCTACCGTTGAAGCGATCCCGTTGATTGTGGCTTCGATAATTTCAAAAAAAGGCGCGGCCGGGTTAGACGCCATGGTGATCGACGTAAAGGTTGGTTCGGGCGCGTTCATGCGAGACGAAGATCGGGCGCGAGCCCTGGCCCACGCGTTGGTTAGAACCGGAAACGCCTGCGGCATTCGCACTCGAGCGCTGCTCACCGATATGAACCAGCCGCTGGGCCAGGCGGTGGGAAATTCACTTGAAGTTAAAGAGTGTATTGAGCTGTTGCGTGGCGAAGGAACTGAACGCGCACAACCGGTTCTCGATCTATCGCTGGAGCTCTCTGCGCACATGCTTGTGCTTTCGCATATTGACGAATCACTGGCTCCAGCTCGAGCACGTCTGCGGGAAATCCTGAACTCGGGAGCGGCGCTGGAATGTTTCCGTCAGAACGTTGCCGCTCAAGGTGGCGAGCCTCGAGTTTGCGACAACCCGGCAGGGTTTCTTCCTTTAGTCAAGGAATCGTTTAAGGTAGAATCCCCGCGTTCTGGTTTCGTTACCGAAGTCAATACGGCGGAGATCGGTCACGCGATTGCGGCCATCGGCGGCGGGCGTGTGCGCATTGACGACTCAATAGATCCGGCAGTCGGGTTCATGGCCGAAGCCAGAATTGGCGACACCGTTAGCGAAGGATCGACTATTGGCAGCGTTTTTTGCACCGACGCATCTAAGGCCAGGGAAGCTGCCGCACGTATTCAAGCAGCTTACAAAATCGGCGATCAGTCTCCCGCAGAAATACCGCATCTCTTGAGGGAAGTAATAAACGAATGAAATTCCTAATCTGCTCGACGCTCGCGGTTCTGTGTTTGCTCGCGGTGTTTAGTTCGGCCTGCCACCGCACCAGTTATGGTGCGGCTGATGACAAGTCGAAGATCCGGGTGGGAATCGTCTTCGATATTGGCGGCAAGGATGATCGCTCTTTCAACGCGGCGGCCTGGGCCGGCGCGAAGTGCGCGGAATCTGGCAAATGGCCCGACGGAACAGATTGCGGCAAAGGGACGCTGCCGATTGTTTTGCGCGACATCGAACCCGGCAACCCGACTTCGATCGAGCCAGCAATGCGCGCGTTTGCTGAACGCAATTACGACCTCATCATAGGCATCGGCTTTGCGCAAACTCCGATCATCGAGTTGGTGGCGAAGGACTATCCGAACATTCGTTTTGCAATCGTCGATGGCGTCAGTGATTTGCCAAATGTGGCGTCGCTGGTTTTCAAGGAGCATGAGGGTTCATACCTGGTGGGCATGTTAGCGGCAAAGAACAGCAAGACGGGAACGATCGGTTTCCTCGGCGGCATGGACATTGGCTTGATTCATCGCTTCAAGGGTGGCTACGAAGAAGGCGCCCGCGCAGTTAATCCGAACATTCGTGTAATACCAAATTACGTTGGTGTCACTGATACCGCCTGGAACAATCCCGGCAAGGGAAAGGAAATCGCGCTCGCGCAAATCAGCAAAGGCGCCGACGTGATTTTCACTGCGGCCGGCAACTCTGGGCTCGGCGCTTTTGATGCGGTTGAGCAGGCGGGTAAACAAGACGGGCGCGCCACCCATTTCGTCATTGGCGTAGATGCGAATCAGAACATGGTCAAACCTGGCTTTGTGCTGACCAGCATGGTCAAGCGTGTCGACAACGCGGTCTATTCAATCATTCAAGACGTAGTGAACGGTCAGTTCAAGACCGGCTTTCATGTTTACGGTTTGAAGGAAGACGGCGTCGGCTATGCCATGGACGAAAACAACAAAAACCTGATAACCCCGGAAATGATTCAGCAGGTTGAAGAGGCGAAGAAGAAAATCGTTGCCGGAGAAATTAAGGTTGTTGATTTGATGGGGAAATGATTTGGGCCTTGGGCCTTTGGTCTTTGTATGCTCCGCGCCGAGCTTGATATTCAGTATCATGCATAACCACCCTCCGCTTGAGGAGATCTCGAATGGAGAGGACGAATTTTGAGAAGCTGCAGATCTACAAACTTGCTGAAAAGCTGTCGGATCAATTGTGGGAAATTATTGTTCGGTGGGACATGCTTGCCAAGGAAACAGTAGGCAAACAGCTTGTAAGAGCAGTTGACAGCATCGGAGCAAACATCGCTGAAGGAAGTGGCAGAGGGACTGATCCCGAAATTCGGCGATTTTTGCGCATAGCCAGAGACTCCTTATATGAGACTCAACATTGGTTACGCAGAGCATGCCGTAGACGATTGCTTAACGAAAAACAGGTCAATGATCTTTTGCCTTTAGTAAAAGAGTTGACGCCAAAATTGAATGCGTATCTGAGATCAATTGGCTCATTGAAGAAGAGGCCCTATTCTTCTAGCAGGATCTAGTAAGCCCTTCGTCCAAAGACCAAAGACCAAAGACCAAACTAGTGATCGAGCTGCGAAACATCACAAAACGCTTCGGCAACGTCCTGGCTAACGACCACATTAATATTGTGGTTAAGCCGGGGACGATTCATGCCATCGTTGGTGAGAATGGCGCCGGCAAATCCACAGCAATGCGGATCGCTTATGGATTCTACCGGGCCGACGAAGGCGAGATCCTTGTCAATGGTCAAGTCCGGGAGATAGCGACGCCGCATGACGCGATCGCTCTCGGTATTGGCATGGTTCACCAGCACTTCATGTTGGTGGATACCATGACAGTCGCTGAGAACATTGTGCTTGGCGCTGAACCCGGCAATGCGCTGGCTCTCGATCTTGCCACCGCCAGTGCGGAAATCCGCAAGCTCTCCGAAGAATTCAAACTGGCTGTTAACCCAAGTGCAGTGATCGAACACCTCTCGGTCGGTCAACAGCAGCGGGTGGAACTGCTGAAGGCGCTTTATCGCCGCGCGCGTTTGTTAATCCTCGACGAGCCAACCGCTGTTTTGACTCCGCAGGAAGTGGACGAATTCTTTTCGATCCTGCGCCGCATGCGCGAGCAGGGCAAAACCGTTGTAATCATCACACACAAACTCGCAGAGGTTCTTGCCATTTCAGATGAAGTTACCGTTATGCGCGACGGCAAGGTTGTGGGCCGCGTGCAGACCAGCGAAACCAACGCCGCGGAACTTGCCCGCATGATGGTAGGTCGGGAAGTGCTCTTGCGAGTTGAGAAGCCTGACGCCAAACCTGGCGCCGCGGAATTGAGCGTAAGAAATCTTTCGGTCGTTGCCCGGGGCGGAACGAAGCGCGTCGATGATGTTTCGTTTGAAGTTCGCAAGGGCGAGATTCTTGGTATTGCGGGCGTGGAAGGAAACGGCCAAACGGAACTGATTGAGGCCCTGGCTGGACTCGTGAACCCTTCACATCTCTCCGGCAAAATTCTGTTTGAAGATAAAGATATTACTCGCGAAGGCGCTCGCATCCGGCGCGAGTTAGGCATTGCGCACATCCCTGAAGATCGACATCGCCGAGGTTTGTTGCTGGAATTCGATCTTGCGGAGAATGCGATTCTCGGCGTGCACTATCGCCGCCCAATAGTCAGTTACGCCAACGTCCTGTTGGACAGCATGGCTATTCGAAAGCGAGCCAACGACATTATTGAAGGATTTGATGTGCGCCCGGCGAATGCGGAACTCCCGGCGCGCGCGCTCTCCGGCGGCAATCAGCAGAAGTTGATCATCGGCAGGGAGTTTAAGGTTGAACCCAAATTGCTGCTGGTTTCGCAGCCGACGCGCGGTGTTGACATCGGCGCAATCGAGTTCATCCATCGCAAGCTGGTTGGCCTGCGCGATTCCGGTTGCGCAGTTTTGCTGGTTTCAGCCGAACTCGAAGAAGTCACTTCGTTGTCCGATCGCCTGCTGATAATTCATGAAGGGCGGATTGTCGGTGAAGTCGATCCGAAGGTTGCGACGGTTGAAGAGATTGGATTGCTGATGACGCGTGGGCACTAGTGCTGGTCTTGGGACTTTGGTTTTTGGTCTTTGCTTTTCCTGGTTACGAGGATGTTTGCTTTGCCAGATTCGTTCAACCAAAGGCCAAAGGCCAAAGACCAAAGGCCAATTCAAGATTTAAGATTTCAAATTCCAGATGTCAGATTTCAGATTTAAGATTTAGGATTCAAGATCTCAAATCAAATGAAACTTCTTCGCGAACTTCTGTTTCCCCTAATTGCCGTCGTCGCTGCGTTTGTGGTCTGCGGAATTCTGATTCTCATTATCGGCGACAGTCCGATTGAGACGTACCGGCTACTTTTCGGCAGTGCTTTGTCATGGCCGGTGGGCATTAGCTACACGCTATTCTATGCAACTCCGCTCATCTTCACTGGTCTCGCCGTGATGGTGGCCTTTCGTTGTGGTTTGCTCAACATCGGAGCGGAAGGACAACTGTACGTAGCAGCCTTTGCGACCGCGTGGGTTGGCATTAAGTTTGGCGGCGTCGTAATTACCGGCTCAGACGGCCAGGTTCTCAGTGCACCCTTCGCGAACTTACCGTCCGTCATACTTATTCTTTTGTGTCTGCTGGCGGCAGTTGTGGTTGGCGGATTATGGGGAGCGATTCCCGGAATCCTGAAGGCGCGCTTTGGTTCTCACGAAGTAATCAACACGATCATGTTGAACTTCCTCGCCGTGGCCCTGGTGAGTTACTTCATTCAGTATCACTACAAAGCGCCGGGCGATCCGATTATGGAGAGCGTCCAGATCGGACCGGCAGGACATATTGCTCGCCTCGGTAGCCTTATTCCGGCCATCCCTTTGTACATCCCCGTCAATCTTGCGTTTGTCCTGGCCTTAGTCTGTTGCGGACTCGTCTACATTTTTCTTTGGCGCACCAAGTGGGGCTATGAGCTGCGTGCCACGGGAACCAATCCCAGCGCGGCCGAGTACGGCGGTATTTCGGTGCGCAAACAGATTGTCATCGCCATGACGATCTCCGGATCGCTCGCAGGGTTAGTCGCAATCAATGAAGTGTTGGGTCACCGCTATCGTTACTACGACGGATTTTCTGATAACTACGGCTTCACGGGTATAGCCGTGGCCCTGCTGGGCCGGAACCATCCAGTCGGTATCATCATCTCGGCGTTCTTGTTTGCAATCCTGCAGCGCGGCGGCATTCCGGTTGACGCCTTCACGCACCACGTTAGCAAAGACATTGTTCAGGTGTTACAGGGAACGATAATTTTGTTTGTCGCAGCCGAGGCTTTTTTTCGTGGGCCATTTGCCCAGTGGGGTCTGTTGAAGCGTTCGAAGGTGTAATCCTCCGAAAGGGCAGACGTTAACCAATGTCAGAACTTTTGAACATCGCGCTAATTTTTTCAACCATCCGGCTGGCGACGCCCTTAGTCCTGGCGGCGCTCGGCGGGTTGTTTTCCGAACGCTCAGGCGTCATCAATATTGCTTTGGAAGGAATGATGCTCGCCGGCGCGTTTACCGCCGCCGCAGTTACGCACGCTACCGGAAGCCCGTATATCGGTCTGCTCGCCGGGATTCTCGCCGGAATGTTAATCGCCGCACTGCATGCCCTGGCATGCATTCGTTATCAAGCGGACCAGGTCGTCACCGGAACCGCAATCAACATTTTGATGCTTGGCATGCCCGCTTTCCTCAGCGGCGCCTTCTTTCTCTCGTCGGGCTCGACGCCGCAGATTCCGAAAGAGCACCTGATACCGTATCTGCCGATCGTCATCGCTATCGTAATGGTTCCGCTCACCTGGTACATCTTGTACAAAACTCCCTTCGGCCTGCGACTAAGATCGGTTGGAGAAAACCCGGAAGCTGCCGATGCCGCGGGCGTGCCGGTCGCGCGCATGCGATATGCGGGAGTGTTGTTGTCAGGAGTGTTGGCGGGAATTGGCGGCGCGTATCTTTCAATTGGCCAGTCGTCGCTCTTTACCAGAAACATGACTTCGGGTCGCGGCTTCATTGCTCTGGCTGCTTTGATTTTCGGTAAATGGCGACCCGTACAAACGTTGCTCGCTTGTCTTTTGTTTGGTTTTACGGAAGCTGTGTCGATCCAAATGCAGGGTGTGGTGAAGCTTCCGTCCGGAGACGACATTCCAGTGCAGTTCATACAGATGGTTCCTTACGTCCTGACGATCGTTGTTCTGGCGGGGTTCATCGGTTCGTCACGACCGCCGCGCGCTCTCGGCATGCCATACCAGAAGGAACGATAAGTTTGGAGTCTCGAGTTCTGAGTTCCAACTTTGGAATTTCACAGCTGACGGATCGGAACAGTAGAGCTCGGAACTCGAAAATCGGAGTTCAGAACTGCAAAATCGAAGGTCAAGAGCTCGGAATCGGAGCTCAGAACTGGAAATTCAGGGCTCCGGACTGGAAACTCGGAGCTCAACAACTCTAAGCGGCTGTTAGATTATGGTTGAAGCAGGATTATCGGATTCATATTCGCGGGCAGAGAATGCTGCGCGAACCATTCGCGCGCGCGCCACTGTCAACGCAAAGACCGCGATTGTGCTGGGCAGTGGTCTCGGTGGTTTTGCAGATGAGTTCCAGGACTCAGTGTCGCTGCCGTATCGCGAAATTCCCGGCTTTGTGTCATCAACCGCTGAAGGACATGTCGGCAGTCTGGTGATAGGAAAAGTCGGAGCGGTGCCGGTCATGGCAATGCAGGGACGCGTGCATTCCTATGAGGGTTACACGCTGGAGGAAGTTACTTTCCCGATCAGGACCTTGAAGCTGCTGGGCATCAACACGCTGATTCTTACCAACGCCGCCGGCGGCATCGACGTACAACTGAGCCAGGGATCCTTGATGGTGATCAGCGATCACCTGAATCTAATGGGAATGAACCCCCTGCGCGGTCCTAACGACGAACGCTTTGGACCACGTTTTCCGGATTTGTCGGAAGTCTATTCGCGCGAGTTGCAGGAGCTCGCATCCGAGGAAGCGCGGGCGGTGGATATAAGCGTGCGGCGCGGCATCTACGCCGCACTCGCGGGTCCCAGCTATGAAACGCCCGCGGAGATCCACATGTTGCGCGCCTTTGGTGCGGATGCGGTGGGCATGAGCACGGTCCCGGAAGCGATTGTTGCTCGGCACATGGGGATGAAGGTTTTAGGAATTTCGTGCATTACTAACATGGCCGCCGGAATCAGCGAAAACCCGATCAACCATGCGGAAGTGATGGAGACGGGCCAGAAGGTGCGCGAGAAATTTACGCAACTGCTGCGTCGCGTGATCGCGAAGCTGCCCGAGTAGACAGGCATTCCTGCCTGTCCCGCCTTTGCGAATAACGGACAGACAAGAATGTCTGTCCTACTTCAGTCCGGGTTACAATACTTTCGTGAGCTTAATCATTGGCATCTCCGGTGGCACTGGGTCCGGCAAGACCACCGTTGCAAATCGCATCCTGGCGACGGTAAAAGCTAGCGAAGTCGTCTTCATCCAGCAGGATTCTTATTATCGTAACCTCAAGGATCTACCGCTCGACTATCGTCAGCTCGCCAACTTCGATCATCCAGACGCCCTCGACAACGATCTCCTCGTCAACCATATTCGCAAACTAAAAGCGGGCGAACCGATTGAACTGCCGCTCTATGATTTCAAAACGCACAATCGCCTCAATGAAACGCGACTGGTGGAGCCGAAGCCTATTGTGATTGTGGAGGGCATCTTAATTTTCGTCGATCCGCGTTTGCTCGAACAGTTGGACATCAAAGTCTTTGTCGACACGCCGGACGATATCCGCTTTATTCGGCGGCTGCGGCGTGACATAGCTGAGCGCGGCCGCACGGTGGAGTCAGTGATTGAGCAATACCTGGCAACGGTGCGGCCGATGCACATGCAGTTCATTGAACCGTCGAAGCGTTGCGCAGACGTCATCATTCCGGAAGGTGGTCATAATTTAGTGAGCATAGATCTGATAAGTGGGAAAATTCGTGAGAGGTTGGCAAGCGCCTTAACCTCGGTTGGAGGTCAGGCGTGAGTGAAGAGAGTTTGCAGGAAATGCTGGAGACCGCAAAAGCGGCGCGGCTGCGATCAATTGCACCGTTTTCAAACTTCCTCGTAGGTGCGGCCGTAAAAACAGACGAGGGAAAAGTTTTCATTGGCTGTAACATTGAAAGCGCAAGTTACGGGTTAACTGTTTGCGCCGAGCGTGTGGCCATCTGGAAAGCGCTCTCGGAAGGCGAACGAAACTTTACCGAGCTCGCAATCGTTGCGGACACGGAAACGTTAACGCCCCCATGCGGGACTTGCCGGCAGATCATCTGGGAGTTTGCGAAGAACGCGACCATCGTGCTCGGGAATCTGCGTGGGGAAACGCAGATTGTTTCAATTAGGGAACTACTGCCGCGTGCCTTCGATGCGCGTTTCCTGAACGCTGCTAAAGCAGACCGGGACAAGAAGGAATCAGCGTGACCTGCGAAGGATTTCCGCGGCGCAGCCGCAGAGAAGAAGGTAGCCAGACGTGAAGCGTCTGTTGACGAACGTTCATAAATCCATTGCGTGTTGAAGACGCGCAAAGATTCTGGGCGTAGTTCCACCGCGCTAATTGAAACATGCGCGATCCAGAGGTTTCACCTCTGGCTACCTTCTACGCGCGTCTCCGATGCGCACCAGTTCAACAATTTTGTCAGCCAAACTATGTCAAAAAAAACCTTCATCGTCATCGCACTGTTTTGTCTGCTTGTCGCCACAACGTTGCCGGCAGCGGCACAACGAAATAGAGGTCGGCGTATGATACGAGTAGATCTCCTGGTGCTGAATGGCACACTCGTCACCATGGACAAGGAGCGCCACGTCATCCCGGACGCCGGCGTTGCCGTTGAGCATGGAAGAATCGTTGCGGTTGGTCCAAGCGCAGACATTCTCAGTATGTACTCGGCTGCGGAGCGTGTCGATGCGAACGGCAAGTTAATTATCCCTGGGCTTATCAACGGTCATACCCACGTGCCGATGACGTTGTTTCGCGGACTCGCGGATGATCTCGACCTGCAGGAGTGGCTGACGAAATACATCTTTCCTGCGGAGGCTAAGAACGTTACCGAAGAATTCGTACGTGCAGGCACGCGTCTCGGGTTGGCAGAAATGATCCGCGGCGGGACTACCACTTACTGCGACATGTATTACTTCGAAGATGCGATTGCGGATGAAACTTCGAAAGCGGGTGTGCGCGGTGTTTTGGGAGAAACTGTTATTGACTTTCCGGTCGCCGATAATAAGACCAACGCTGAGGCGATGGCCTATGTCGAACGGTACGTTAAAAAGTGGCAAGGGAATGAACTGATCGTTCCGGCAGTTGCGCCACACGCTCCTTACACAGTTTCTGAAGAACATCTGAAGGCAATCCGCGCTTTTTCTGATCGCACCGGCGCTCCGATCGTTACTCACATTTCCGAAACCAAAAGGGAAGTTGACGATAGTCTCAAGGCGAAAGGCGCGAGTCCAGTTGACTACCTCTACCGTATCGGATTTCTAAGCGACCGTGTTATTGCTGCGCACATGGTTTGGCCAAACCCTGGCGAGATTGAAATCCTGAAACGCGCGGGAGTTGGCGTGGTTCACAATCCGCAGTCAAACATGAAGTTGGCGTCAGGCGTAGCCCCGGTGCCGAAGATGATTGCAGAAGGTTTGCGGGTGGGACTGGGCACTGACGGCGCTGCATCCAACAACGATTTGAGCATGTGGGAAGAGATGGACACGGCCGCGAAGCTTCACAAGCTGATTAGTAACGATCCCAAAGTCATGACGGCTGAACAGGCGTTTGAGCTGGCGACTATCAGCGGAGCGCGGGCGCTTCATATGGAAAAAGAGATTGGCTCGATAGAGAAGGGCAAGCGTGCCGACCTGGTGCTCGTCAATCGTGATGCCCTCAATCAGATACCGCTATACAACGTCTATTCCGATCTTGTTTACGCGACTAAAGCTTCGGACGTGGAAACAGTGATCATCAACGGTCGCGTCGTCATGCGTGACCGGCGCTTGTTAACGCTCAACGAGGCTGCGATTAAAGCCGAGGCGCGGATCTTCCGCGAAAAGATAATCAAGAGTCTTGGCGGCTCCGCATTCCCACAGTAGCCTGCGCCGCAAGTTGTAACTCATCAGCACTCTGGCCTGCGTTCTTTCTTACCCTCAACAACCGCGGAAATAAAACGGACCAATTGCTTGCAAATACTCTTGCTGAGTGTTATTAACTCCCCGTTTATTACCATCTTCGGTTGAGGAAAGACGCGTAGCTATCCCATAGGCCTCAGCCGGGAATTCTCTTATCCGATCTTAACGCAGCGCGACCCCCGACTTTCTCACGTGCTGATCGAAGTTTAGAAGCTCAAGCGAATCCGAAGCGTAGTTGGCTGGCGTCTTCCCGTCAGGACTCGATCCACAGTCGGCAAGCCAGTCAAATACAAACGTACCTGTCCGACTTCTCGGCTGGTCGACTCGAACCTCGTCAAAAACAAAGATCTTCGACCGAACGCCTCCATAAATTGGAAGTCGTTGCCTTGGTTGAAAAAGAAAGGCTGACAAAACCATGACCCAACTCATACAACTGAATCCCCCGAAGTCAATCCTGGGCACAAGCATTATTACTTCGGCGCTGGTTGCCCTGTTTCTAATGATTGCGTCCAGTCCCACCAGTGCTCAGTGGGGGGCCAGCGGCAACAATATCAGCAACACCAATACTGGGAATGTGGGTGTGGGCCCTGGAACGCCGGCGTACGCATTGGATGTTCAGCAGAACACTACAAATAACGCGAGCGGCACTGTACTGAGGTTGAAGGGCAATACCAGCGGAACTAACGACAATACGCAGATTAGATTTGCCGGCAAGACTAACGGCGACCTTTTTACGATCGGTTCCGACATTACTACAAACAACGGATCCAGAGTCTTTCAACTTTATGACCTCGTCAACAGCGCTGCCCGCTTCACGGTCGATCCGTCAGGTAACATTGGCGTCGGGACCACCGCTCCTGGAGCGGCCCTCGACGTTTACCGCAACCAAAACGGATATACGCCGCAATTGCAGCTCAACAACGCCTCAAATGGATCCAACGCGCAGACTGTAGCGAGTTTCTATGAGGGTGGAACATACAAGGCCAAAATAGCGGCGAATAGTTCAGGTGCGACCGGATTTCTTGGTGGCGCAAACGCGTTTCAAATTTGGAACTTCAGTAACTCACCGATTGTCTTTGGCACGAACTCTATTGAGCGTGTGCGCTTTGACGCTGGGGGCAACGTCGGATTTGGCACGGGCAGTCCCGCTGAAGCCCTGCATATTTACAACACCACCAACAACGTCGGCGCGATAGAGTTACAGGGAGGGGGAACGCACGCAGGGTTCTTAGGAGAGTGGAATAGCGGCGGACTCTTCCTGTCCACTAACCGTAACGTTCGGACCGGGAACAACTTCAATTCCGCGGTGCCGGGAGCCCAGATAGGACTTGGCCCATCCGGCAGTGGCGACCTGGCTTTCTACACTGTGTCATCAGGCGCTACCGGGAACGCCAGCGAACTTGTTCGAATGCAGGCATCCGGGAATGTCGGCATCGGGACTACCTCGCCCGCGGCAAAGCTTGACGTGAATGGGAACGTTAGCATCACCGGTAATCTTACCGCCACTGGCAACATCGCCGCCAAATATCAGGACGTCGCCGAATGGGTTGAGTCTTCTCAGCTGCTTCCCGCGGGCACGGTCGTTGTCCTCGATCAAACTAAGTCGAATCAGGTTATCGCGTCGTCACAAGCTTATGACACGCGTGTGGCCGGCGTTATTTCTGCACAGCCTGGCATCACGCTTGGTGAGAAAGGCGACACCAAAGTGTTGGTCGCGACTACGGGAAGAGTCAAAGTCAAAGTTGATGCGAGCGCTGGACCAATACAGGTTGGCGATCTGTTAGTAACCAGTGACATCGCAGGCGTTGCGAAGAAGTCGGAACCGCTAAGCCTCGGGGGGGTGCAGATTCATCGCCCCGGCACACTGATCGGCAAAGCCCTTGAACCGCTGGCAAAAGGCACTGGCGAAATTCTGGTGTTGCTGAGCCTGCAATAGTCTCAAGCAAGAAACAACCTGGCTGCATTGGTATTCTAGGAGAATCCGTATGAGACGCGTTTACGATAGAGGTTTGTCGGTTTGGCGTAAGAGCTTGGCGTTGGTGCCCAATCATGCAGGCGCGATCAGGAACGGGCGCCACCTTTCCCGCGTTGCAGCGACCTTCGAACGCCTCCTGCGCCGAGCGATTTGCGTTCTCGTGGTGCTCTCAATGCTTGCCTCCTCAACTCCCGCCGCGCCGCAAACGCTCGTGAGCATTGCTTTGGAGTGCCAGGTGAGCTTTGGGTTTTGGTTGCGCGCAAGTGGATTGCCTAAGTTCCTTCACACCTTAACCGGACAAACTCGGAGTCCCAATCCGCAGGAGAAGCAGGTGGGCCGCGACGCGCAGGTTGCGCGGATTCAGATTTCCCCCGGTGATGTAACCATTAAGGTTGATGCGCAGGTTACCTTTGCGGCGGCGGCTTACGATCAGAATGATGGGCCCGTGGGAGGTATCAAGATAAGATGGAGTGGCTACGATACAGAACGAAAACACGCGATAAATTTGTCGCCTCGCGGAGATTTTTTATCGACGGTGCCCGGCTCCTTCAGGATTAAGGCGGAGGGCGCCGGACAGACTGCAGAGGTTACTGTTGTAGTGTTACCAGGTTTAAGGCGAAACACGAATGAGCGTCCCTTAACCGCTCGTCCAGTTTCCAGTCGAGACTTGCCAGCAGTCGCAAAGTCAAACAACAAATCACAAAAGCCGAGCAGCTCGTATCTTGCCCAGGCTCAGAAGAAGGCGAAGGCGGAAAATCCTCAAAGCCCGCGGCGGGCGCACTCACCACGCCTAGCAAAGGCATCAAACAATGAAGGGGCGGGAATCTCATCTTCTTTAATCCCGCTGCCCGTAGCGCCTGATGACGGTTGGGGCGACGGTAACTACTGGTCGGCAGACGATCCGGGAAACGGTCGCGGCGATCCGCCGGGCCGTCCGTTGGACAACGGTGCCGGCAGCGGTAACTTTCAGGTGAGGGCTCCAGTGCTGAACTTGCCCGGGCGCGGAATAGACCTTGCGCTGGACCTCGCTTATAACTCACGCGTATGGAACAAAGCCGGAAATAACATCAATTTTGATATCGATCGTGACTGGCCTGCGCCTGGATGGTCAATCGGCTATCCCAAGGTTGTGGACTTGGGCTTAGGCGGTAGCATGATTGTGGATCCCGACGGCACCCGGCATTCGTTCAACGGCGTCGTAACACCCTACAGTAACGGAGCGATCGACTTTCGCGGGCACACCGCGGACGGCACTCTTATCGACTATGGCTCATACAGAAATTCCAGTGGTGTGCTGATTTGGGCCGAGGTTAATCTGCCCGATGGGAGTCAGATCCATTACGACTGCATGGGGCCGGGCGGTATGTATCCTACGCAGCTCATTGATGCCAACGGCAACTATATTACTATCACTTACGTCAACAACACCGGGCCTCGCATTCAAACTATTACCGATACGATGAACCGGGTTATCACCTTCGCCTACGATCAATATAACCTCCTTACTGCGATTTCGGCTCCTGGGCTGTTAAGCGGCACACGCACACTCGTCAGGCTTCACTACCACCAGATCTCGTTGACCTCGTCCAGCTACTCCTTTGGTGGTCTAACACCAATCGTCCGTGATTCTTCTCCGTGGGTTATAGACGCCATTTATTATCCGGGCACAAACAGCGGTTACTGGTTTGGAGACACTGATTCTTATTCTTCTTACGGCATGTTGGCGAAGGTCATCGAACAAAGGGGCATGGTCTTTTCCGCGACGTCGTTGAACGAACAGGGAACTGTGACGCAGGGCCAGATGACGCGAAAGGAAGTCTACAATTATCCACTTTTCGTGGGCGATGTTAGCGGTACCGCCGGCAGCAACCTTAATGACGCGCCGACCTACACCACGCTAACGCAAATTTGGACTCGCGACGGAGTGAATAATGACCAGGCCGTTACCAGCTATGACGTCCATCAGAATACCAACCCACGCACTGTGACTGTTACGCTGCCAAATGGCACAAAAAGTAGCCAGACTTCTTACAACTCTCCCGGTAGTTTTCTCGATGGTCTCGTTTATCAGGATCAGACGCTCGACGCTAACAACGCCGTACTTCGCAGTAGCAACGTAACCTGGGTCCAAGGCGCGTATGATTCCCCTCGTCCAACTCGCAGCGAAGCAACCAATCAAGAGATTAATAAGAAGACGGCGGTCGCCTACGAGTATGGATCCGTTTACAATCAGGTAACCGGTATCTACAGCTACGACTTCGCCGATCCGGGGACTTCAAATGCAACTTTGACGAACGCTGTGCGGACGGAGTTTCAGAATAGTTCGAGTTACACCACCAGTCGCCACATCTTCAACCTGCCGCTGGTCGTCGAGGCCTTCGCCGCTGACAACACCACCAGGGTTTCGCGTACTGACTATCAGTATGATGGCCAAACACTCGCGAACACACCCGGCGTCGTAATGCACAGTCCGTTGTTTGATCCTTACACGACTGAAGAGGTGTACGGAACTGCCTGTTGTGAATGGGAGATCGACGAACAGGGTAAGTTTTGCGTCGAACACTGCCTGCTGTCCGCTTACAATCCGATAACCGACTACCGCGGAAATATCACGCAAGTGACAACTTATGCCGATGCCGTTAGTCTTACCGGCACGGTGACGGAAACGCGGCGCTATGACATCACCGGCAACCAGGTCACCTCCGGTACCGCATGTTGCCAGCAGACTAGTGTCGGTTACACCATTGACACCCAGTACGCATATCCACAGACGCAAACGCGCGGCTCGGCCAGCGATCCCTACGCGCAAGTGATAACCGGCGCCGCCTACGATTTCAACACCGGTCTTGGGCTTTCAGGTATGGATTCGAACGGGCGCACTTCGCAGACTTCTTACTCGCCCGATACGTTGCGTCCCCAGACCGCGATTCTTCCCAACGGCGGTCACACCGATTACGCCTACGACGATACCGGTATGACTGTGACGTCAACCACTTATCTTGCGCCATCGCCCGCGGATACAGGCGCAATGGCAGGCCAAAACATTAGGGTTGTGGATGGCCGCGGACAGGTGCGGCAAGAGAAGGCGCTAGCGGCACCTGGCGTGTGGGATATCGTAGACACTATTTATGACAACATGGGCCGTGTAGCACAGCAATCGCAACCGTATCGAACTGGAACCCCGCGGTGGAGTTATGTTTCGTATGATTCACTGGGTCGGAGCAGGAAAGTTATCGCACCCGATTACACTTTGTCCGACGGCAGTGACGGAAGTACCACCGAAACCTTTTACAATGAAACTACTCGGCCGAGCATCGCTTCAGCTTCCCCTGGCGAAACTACGCGCGTCCGCGACGCTTGGGGACGCGAACGCTGGGTTCGCGCAGATGTGCAGGGAAGATTAGTTGAAGTGGTCGAGCCCAACCCTTCCGGCAATGGCTCCGTGTTTGAGACAGGCGCGCTCCGAACCACCTATGCTTACAACACACTTGGCAATCTGATTCAGGTTAATCAGGACGCGCAGACACGCCTCTTTAAGTACGACTCACTCGGACGTATGGTCGCACAGAAACTTGCCGAAACAGGCGCGGCCATCAACGATTCGGGCTCGTATGTCGGCGTAGGCGGCTCAGGCGCGGTATGGAGCGATTATTTCCGCTACGAAAACGTGCGCTCCAATATGGTGCAGCGCCTTGATGCGCGCGGCGTAAAGACCAACTACTGGTACTTCAACCCGGCTGGTCACTCGGATCCGGGAGACGGCACAGCCCCCGATCCTCTCAACCGCTTGCAATCAATTTCGTGGGATACAAGCATCGCAAATCAAAATCTCCAACCGACCGATCCCAACTACGTGCTCAGCGCGGCCCTGGTAACGTATCAGTATCGGAACGGCGCCACGAACACGACCTGCGACCCGTCTGGTTCGTCCGGCCTCAAAGACGTGACGCAACTAGCAAGTGTCAACGCCGCAAATACTTCGATTGAGAGTTATTGCTTTGATTCGGAAAGTCGGGTGAGCTCAAAGAATTTGTCCCTGACCAGCCGCTCTTCCTATCCGCTGGCGACTAACTATAGTTATGACACGCTTGATCGGGTTACCGACGTGCGTTATCCAGCGGAGTATGGCAACGGCACGCAACCGCGCAAGGTTATGCATTACGCTTACGATGTGGCCAGCGAGTTAACCGCTCTGACGGTCGATGGAGCGACGCATGCTTCGCAGATTGGCTACAACGCCGCGAGCCAGCCGACTTCGCTCAACGTTGGCGCAAGTGGCCCGAATCAAATCGTAGAGAATTATAACTATGACCCGCAAACAGGCTTGCTGGCTAACCAGACTGTCGCTCGCTCTTCGTCATTGGGCACCCATCTCCTCGATCTCACTTACGACTATAAGGCAGCAAACGGAAAGCTGACCGGTCAGCTCACAAAGATTACTAACAACCTCCTTCCCAGCCACAACAAAGATCGCAGTTATAGTTACGACGCTCTTGGTCGCTTAGTGCAAGCCAAAGGCGGGTCAGTAAGCGCGCCGCTGTGGACGCAAACGTATGGCTACGATAAATACGGCAATCGTACCAGCGTCTCGGCTAGTGGCTACACGGCAAAACTCAATTCTGGATCGACGAGTGGCAGTGAACAACTGGCAACGGCAAAACGTGGCAGTAGCTCGACCGTGACTGGGAGGCGGTCAGACTTTGTCGAAAGTCCAACCGTCAACACTCAAAATCTAACGAGCGTTCCATCTGGACCGGTGGATCCTGGCGTTTCCCAACTGCCGGATGTCAGTGCCCCGAACGCGGAGGCGCTGCCAAAAGAGGTCGAGGGCCCCATTGCCGGCACTGCTAAATCGGCAAATAGCAATCGGCAAATGATAGCCAGGAATTCCCATCACGCTTCGCGGTTAACACCGACAGCTCCGTTGTTGCCGCAGGGTGGCCCACCAACGTTTACTGATCCGGATTTGCTGGCCTCGGGTGGAGTCGCAATCAAGGCGCTACACATCACCGAGTTGCGGAGCGCGATAGACGCACTGCGGGTACGCTTGGGAAGTTCTGTCTTTTCGTGGCAAACGGCGGCAGCATCGGGAGGGCCTATCAAAGCGGATCCAATTCTGGAAATGCGTACCGCCCTGGATCAGGTGCTGGGAGCACCGGCAGCGCCGGGTTACAGCACGGGTCTGGCTCAGTACCAGCCGGTTTTGGCCATTCACATTCAGGAGTTGCGAAACCGAGTGGTAGCCAACTGGAATACTCAGATTCCCGTTCCAGTTGATGGGCATGCCAACCTATCTTACGACCCGGCCACGAACCGCATCACCACTGCCGGGTTCGCCTACGACGCGGCGGGAAATCAGACTCGAGCTCTGATTTCATCGGGTGCGTCGCAACGTTTCCAGTACGACGCGGCGAATCGTCTGATAAAGGTGAAGGCAGATGACAATATCACGCTGCTGGCGTCCTACACCTACGGCGATTCAAATGAACGCCTGATTGCAGAAGAAGATGGGTTGCGCACCTACTACGGCTGTGAGGGCGACTCAACCGTCGTTGAATACACCGAAAGTGGTGTTTCAACTATTCCCACGTGGTCCAAGAGCTACATCTACCTTGGCGGTAGATTGCTCTCGACTTTGACTGCGAACGGAGCAGGCGGCGAGGTCGTTCAGTATCATCATCCGGATAGACTTGGAACCCGCCTGGTGACGAATGCGCAAGACACAACCTACTTCGAGCAAGTGACCCTGCCTTTCGGTTCGGCTCTCTCTGCCGAATCTACGGGTACAACTAATCGAAGATTCACGAGTTACAACCGTTCTGCTGCAACCGGGCTGGACTATGCTGTCAATCGGCACTACGACGCAAAACAGGGGAGGTTCACCCAGGTCGACCCGATCGGGATGGATGCAGCGAGCCTTACAAGTCCGCAGACGTTGAATCTATATACTTATTGCGCCAACGATCCGATCAATCACATGGACCCCAGCGGCTTGAGCTTTTTCAGCAAGCTATTCAAATGGCTGGGTAAAGCGCTGAAAATTCTGACCATTGTATCGATCGTGGTCATGACTCTCATCATCTTCGCGCCCGCCTCTTCCTTCGTCTTCAAAGCCGCGCTTTGGATGTTTATTCACATCCTGCTTCCGCTCTCCCAGTTGCCGGTATTGGGCGCGTTCGTGCCGCTGGGCATGATGGGAAGTCCACCTTGGAATCCAAACAGTCATTCAGGTTTTGGCCTATCCTGGCAGGGTCAGGAACCGCAAGTTGCGCCTGAAGATGTGATCAGGACAACTGTCTGGGCTCCCGGAACCTGGTGGGATGAATTCCTCGCGGCTGTGCCATCGTCAGGAATCGGTACGCCCTGGCTATTTGGTGAATGGGCGACTGGCGGCGGACCGCGTAGCCGGCGCTTTGATTCCAAGAGTAGAATAACTGCAAATATGCGCACGTCGCCGGATGTGGCTGCGCATCGTCAGGCTTTTTGCGCGTCGGGAAAGCCGTACTACAATTCGAGTGACCATGGGGCACTAAAATTCGGCCGGGGCGGGAACGACAGTCCCTGGAGAGCTGGGCCATTGAATGAAGGTCGACAATTCGTTGGTTCTTTTGAGTTACGAATCAAGAAGACTATACGTGGCAATACGCTCTTCGTGATTAAGAACAAAACGTCACTACCGTCCGCCCTTTACCATATTCCCGGCGTTCCCGATGTCAAACGACCCGGTCCGCTGCAAACGATCACCCAATATTTCTGGTGGACCGAAGACGAGCCGTGCAAATAACGTCAAGGATCATGGCTCGAGCGGGGGAAAGGCTTAACGGCTTCGTGAATCTTCAAGTATCGCTTGCAGGATTCGCCTGTCTTTTTCTCCTTTCCTGTTCGAGCTGTCAGAATCTGTACGACGACGAAACGCGCATTAAGCCATCGCAGAATGCTCTGGTGGGCACTTGGATTCCCGACGAAAGCACGCGCCGAAGTATGCGAAACCAAGGAGGTTATGATCCCAGCACACTGACGGAACTGCGAATCGAGCCCGATGGCAATTACCTGATGACAAATATGCCGGATTGGTGGTGGTTTGACGAAGGTACTTCGCGGAAAACCTTCCGCTCAGAAAACGGAAAGTGGGAAATCTCCCCGGGCCTAAATGAATCAACTTGGGTTTTGCGTCTGACTTCTCATGATCAGGGGCGAGACGCGGAATTGTTTGGCCAACAACTACCGTATAGCCTTCGCTTTAACTACGGACACATAGATGATGGTAACTATATGACCTTCATAAAAAAGGCGCAGTGAAATTGCGACGTGAGCACCGCATATCTCACTAATTCCAGACTCTCAACATGTCGTCAATCTCAGTTGAAGATGTTTGTGAGCGCTTGATTGGATCACGAGATAGAACCATAATAGGGCGTCAAAATCAGGTTAGTCCGTAAGCGAGCATTAAGCTCGCTTTTGTATTTGCCCTGGAGTTAAATGTAGTGATTCGTTTTCCATCGCCCAGAGTTTTTCCCCCGTTTAGTCGACTTCTGTTCGTCTTCGCGTTTCTCTTAACGTTGTCGGTTCACGCTCGTGCACAGACTCCAGCAGAGCCGAGCAAATCTCCAGCCGAGGTTCCGGCTGAACCAGCTCAATCTCCGGCGGAGAAACCAGAGCCAAGCCCCACTCCTTCAGATGCAGTCGTTTCTACGGATGCGAAGGACGATGCTGATGCCTTTAAGGCCGCTGACGCTTTGCATGGCCGCATCGAGCGCGCGCGCGCGTTAGTTGCTGCCCACCGTTTGGATATCGCTGCCAGTGAACTTGAATCAGTCCGAGCAGCCACCAAAGACAATGCTTTCCGTAACATCACTTCCATAATGTTAATGAACATTTATCTGGAAGAAGGGAACTACGGCAGGGCTGAGGCGCTGCTCGAAGAGAATTACCAGACTCGTGCCGCACAAAAGGATGAATCGCTCGGAAACTACTTTGCGCTGGCCGGACAAGCAGTAAACGGCACTCGTACTCACCTGGCGCGCTACCGAACTTTCGGAATCAGTACCACTGACGCGAATCTACCCGCCGAGGCGATAGCCGATCTGAATCGCTTGCGGTCGCTGCTTGAGCGAATGATTGCTCAGGCGAAAGAGATTTCCAACGGACGACGAGCCTACGATTCGCTGTCGCTGCTCGAAGATGTGCTGGGGTTGCGCTTGACGTTAGCAAAAGACGGCGAGGATCGAGCGAAGTGGAACAGCGAATACGCGAGTGCGCGTGAGGCGCTTGCGTCGTCGCAAACACAAATTGCTTCTCTCGGTGGTATCCCGCCTTTGCGGCCTGGGAGAACGCCGATGAATAGTCCGAACGCTCCCTCGCCTTACTCTACGAAGAAGCCTGGCGAGACACCGCTCATTGTGAAAGCGCCGGACAAAGACCACGCGTCTGCCGAACCCAAGCCATCCACTAGCGAGCTTGCTGCGTCGTCGTCAGCCGGAGTGCCCAGCCAGAGTCCCTCCGCGAATGCTGCTCCAGCGACATCCGGACCGAAGCCTGATGACACTAGCGACGCGGGATCGTTAACAGCATTTGCCACGAAGAAGGTTGTGCCTCGCTATCCGCCGATGGCGAAACAGACCGGATCCGCGGGCGTCGTTAGGGTTTACGTGGTTGTGGAGGGCGGCAAGGTCGTCGCGGTGTCGCGCTCGGAAGGCCCGGTGTTGCTGCGACAAGCAGCCGAGGATGCAGCCCGGCAATGGTCGTTTCAGGTAGTTGCTATTGAAGGCAAACCCACTCGCCTGAGCGGATACATTGATTTCAACTTCAGCCTCTAGTTTCTCGTCCGTTACGCTTTTCAGGACCGGGGACGTCTCCCGCTGTGTTCCTGTGTTCCCCCTACCAAGTTGGATACCCCAAGTACTAGTTCGAGAGTCAGGCCGGGCAGTTCAGAGTTCAGCCTTTAGGCTGTGGATTGCCAGCTAAAAACACACGCTAGAGCTTGAACTCTGGACTACTGGCCTCAAGCTGCGTCCGTCGGCCCTTGAAAGTTGACTTAAAAGTAAGGATTAGTTAAGCTGCCACCGTAAATGAAGATATCGGCACAGGAAGAATATGGGCTGCGCTGCTTGCTGCAACTTGCGCGCGCCGATTCGCAGGGCGATTCGCTCACGCTGGCGCAGATTGCCCAACTCGAGGGCATCTCGGTCGCAAACGCCGGCAAGCTGATGTGGATCTTGAATAAGGCAGGCTTAGTGCAGTCGCAGCGGGGAATCAAGGGCGGCTATCGACTGGCGCGTCCGGCCTCAGTAATTCACCTTAACGAGGTCATAAGCGTACTGGATGACGAGAGCGTCGAGACACACTGCAAGAGTTACGCGGGCGTGCTCGATTCCTGCGTCCATACCGGCGACTGTGGCATCAGGCCTGTGATCGTTGAGTTACACCAGATTGTTGACAATGCCCTATCTGAAATTACTTTGTCGCAGTTGCTGGGAACGGAAGCGACTGTCGATGCGGTGTTGCATAAGATCCAGGGTGTGAAGCACGAACGACGGGTAGAACAGAGTCCGGCGCAGTTGTAATTTTCCGCCGGAGTTGGAAAAGGATTCGGATTAATAAGAGATGAGCACAGCTGAACTATTAGGCAAGCAGGAATACAAGTACGGTTTCGTCACCGACATCGAGTCGGATGTCATTCCGCGTGGACTGACGGAAGACACGATCCGGCTGATTGTTAAAATCAAGAACGAGCCTGATTGGATGTTGGACTTCCGGCTCAAGGCTTATCGTCATTGGCTGACCATGACTGAGCCGAAGCATTGGCCAAACATTTCCTATCCTGAAATCAATTACCAGGACGTCATCTACTACAGCGCGCCCAAGCAGAGAGCCGTCAAAGCTAGTTTGGACGAAGTCGATCCGGAGTTGTTGCGCACGTTTGAAAAGCTTGGCATTCCCTTGACCGAACAAAAGCAGCTTGCCGGAGTTGCGGTTGACGCGGTATTTGATTCGGTTTCAGTTGCTACCACTTACAAAGAAAAACTCAAGAAGCACGGCGTCATCTTCTGTTCGTTTACCGAAGCGATTCGCGAGTATCCCGAACTGATCAAGAAGTATCTCGGTTCGGTTGTGCCTACCAACGACAACTTCTTTGCAGCGCTCAACAGTGCTGTCTTTTCCGATGGTTCGTTCTGTTTCATTCCCAAGGGCGTGCGCTGTCCGATGGAGTTGTCCACTTATTTCCGCATTAACAATTCGGAGTCGGGACAATTTGAAAGAACGCTGATCGTCGCTGAAGAAGGCTCGCACGTTTCGTACCTCGAGGGTTGTACCGCTCCCAAGTTTGATAAGAACCAGTTACACGCTGCGGTGGTTGAGTTGGTCGCGCTCGACGATGCACAGATCAAGTATTCAACAGTGCAGAACTGGTATGCGGGCGATGAAGAGGGCGTTGGCGGCATTTACAATTTCGTAACCAAACGTGGCAAGTGCGCCGGGCGAAATTCCAAGATTTCGTGGACGCAGGTTGAAACCGGTTCGGCAATTACCTGGAAATATCCCTCATGCATTCTGCAGGGCGACAACTCCATTGGTGAGTTTTACTCGGTGGCGTTAACCAACCATGCGCAGCAAGCCGACACCGGAACCAAAATGATTCATCTCGGCAAGAATACGCGCTCGACGATTATTTCCAAGGGCATCGCCGCCGGTAAATCAAACAACAGTTACCGCGGGCTGGTTAAGGTGATGCCGAAAGCAGACAACGCGCGCAACTATACGCAGTGCGACTCGATGCTGATCGGTTCAAACTGCGGCGCCAACACGTTCCCCTATATCGAAGTAATGAACAACACGTCGAGCGTAGAGCATGAAGCCTCGACCTCAAAGATCAGTGAAGAGCAGTTGTTCTATTTGCAGCAGCGCGGAATTTCGCAAGAGGATGCGGTGTCGTTAATCATCAATGGCTTTTGCAAGGATGTCTTTTTGCAGCTGCCGATGGAGTTTGCCGTAGAAGCGCAACGGCTGCTGGGAATGAAACTCGAGGGCAGCGTCGGGTGAGGGACGCAGGGAAGGGGAGACGCGGGGACGCGGTGAAGTTGTTTTCTTCCGTGTCCCCGCGTCTCCATGTCACCGCGTCAGTGAAATTTGGATTTATTGAGGAGCAATAATTAAGTGTTAGAGATCAAAAACTTATTTGCGGGCATCGACGGTAACGAGATCCTTAAGGGGATCAATCTGACCATCAAGAAGGGTGAGATTCACGCGATCATGGGACCTAACGGTTCTGGTAAGTCTACGCTTGCCAAGGTTTTAGCCGGGCATCCAGCTTATCAGGTGACGAGCGGTGAAGTACTTTACGAGGGCAAGAACCTGCTGGACATGCCGCCCGATGAGCGCGCGCGCGAAGGCGTTTTTATGGCGTTTCAGTACCCAATTGAAGTGCCGGGCGTTTCTAATGCGCAATTTTTGCGACTCGCCTACAACGAGAAGCGCAAACATCTCGGCGAAGAGGAACTCGATCCGCTGGAGTTTAAGGACCTTCTGAAAGAGCGCGCGAAAGTGGTTGAGATGGACGCGAGTTTCATGACGCGCTCGGTTAACGAAGGCTTTTCCGGTGGCGAGAAGAAACGCAACGAGATACTGCAGATGGCCGTGCTCGAACCAAAGTTAGCGGTTCTTGACGAAACCGATTCCGGTTTGGATATCGATGCGCTGAGAATTGTAGCGGGCGGTGTCAATCAACTACACAACGCAAACAACGCAGTTATCCTGGTGACGCACTATCAACGTCTACTTGATTATATCGTGCCGCAGTTTGTACACGTGCTCGCGAATGGGCGCATTGCCAAAGAGGGCGGCAAAGAACTGGCGTTGGAACTTGAACAGAAAGGTTACGACTGGCTCAAGACAGCTGCGGCCTAACGGGTTATTCCTCTCCCAAAGGAAAGGAGACAGGATTGAAGCAAAGCTAATGGTTACTGAAATAGTTAAACGAGAGAATTCATATCGCCGGGCTTTTCTGGAATTGCAGGAGCAGCCAGAGGATCAGCAAGTAGCCTGGCTTGAGCGTTTGCGCGCCGCCGCGATGGAACGGTTTGAGGAGTCGGGGTTTCCTTCGGTAAAAGACGAAGAATGGAAGTATACGAACGTCGCAGCGATTGCGGCGGCCGATTTCCAGCCGGCCAGTTTACAGAAGCACACCGAAGCCCAGGTTGATCCGGAGGCGTTGGCGCCGTATCGTCACCCGGAAACCGCGAAAAGTCAGTTGGTATTTATCAACGGTAAGTTACGTCAGGATCTTTCGGAACTGAAGGCGATTCCTGAAGGTGTCGTCGCGCTTGATCTCTCCGCAGCTATTGCCGACGAGCGTTACCGCGAAATCGTCTGGAAGCATCTGGCACAGGAGGCGGATTACGTAGTCAATGGCTTCACTGCGCTGAACACGGCGCTCATTTCGCACGGTGCGTTTGTTTACATTCCGAAGGATGCGATCGTCAGTGTTCCTCTAAACTTACTTTTCATCGCTGATGGTGCACCGGTCGCAAGCTTCCCACGCGTGCTCGTCGTTGCCGAAGAGAATAGCAGCGCCACTTTGATTGAGAGTTATGCGAGCACGAAAGACTCGAAATACTTTACGAACACAGTGGTGGAAATAGTCCTTAAGGACGGTGCGCGGTTGGAGCACTATAAACTTCAGCGTGAGAGCACGGAGGCTTTTCACATTGCTACCACAGCGGCTGATCTGGGCCGGAATTCGAGCTATGACGCGACTACGATAACGTTTGGCGCGCACCTCTCGCGACACGACCTCCACGTCACCATGGATCAGGAAGGGGCCGAGTGTTGGGTAGATGGCCTGTACCTGGTAACCGGCAGTCAACATACCGACACTCACTCGGTTATCGATCATCGTAAGCCACACTGCACCAGCCACCAGCTTTACAAGGGCATTCTTGATGGCAAATCGCGCGCGGTGTTCAACGGCAAAGTCTTTGTGCGGCATGATGCGCAAAAAACCGACGCGATGCAGACCAACAAGAATCTGTTGCTGTCGAACGAAGCGCGAGTGGATACGAAACCACAACTCGAAATTCTGGCTGACGATGTGAAGTGCGCGCATGGCGCCGCGGTCGGACAGATTGAGGAAGACGAACTGTTTTACCTGGAGACTCGAGGAATCCATCCGGAGCTGGCGCGGAATTTGTTGACTTATGGATTCGCCGAAGAAGTGATTGCCAAGATCAAGACTGAGTCTATCAGGCTGCAGCTTGACGAGGCGGTTTTGCATCGTCTCAATGCTCGTTTGGAAGTGTAGTCGGAAGGTAGACATCTTTCTTTAGAGTTATGTTGAAACGCTATCGATTCTGGCTCTGGACAGCGGTCGTGCTTCTTTTGCTGAATACGCTGATCCATAGTTTGACCTTCTTCTTCTTCCAAACGGCGCCACAAAACGAAACCGAACGGCAGCTGGTTGATTTGATGACGAATTACAGGCAGGACTTCGGCGCTGGATTCAAACGTTCGACCCAGGAACTGCTGACCGCGCTCAGCGCGTGCTTCTCGCTGGTTTGTTTGCTGGGTGGATTAACGTTGATGTTTCTGGCGCGCAAGCAAGTGGACGTTAGGATCCTGAAAGGAGTGATTGGCATTCACGCCCTGGTTTTTGGGATTTGTTTTGCAATAATGGCGAAATTCGCGTTCTTGCCGCCGATCGTTCTGACCGGGGGAATCTTCCTTTCTTTGTTACTGAGTTATTTTCTTATTCCGCGGCAGCCGCAAGCCGGTTGAGGAGTTTGCATTCAGGCGAGGTGATATGGCAACGGCAGAAGTAAAGAGTCTTGAAGAGGCGGCTCAAACTAGTCGCGACTGGGATGTGGAGCGAATTCGCGCAGACTTTCCTGTTCTGCGTCAGACTGTCAACGGCAAGCCGCTGGTCTATCTCGACAACTCGGCATCATCTCAAGTGCCTCAGGTTGTGATCGACCGCGGCAGCATCTATCTCGAAGACGAACATTCCAACATTCATCGCGGGGTTCATTATCTCAGCCAGAAAGCCACCACGGCCTACGAAGGCGCGCGCGAGAAAGTGAAGCGGTTCATTAATGCGCGCGACGTCAAGGAATGCATCTTCGTGCGCGGCGCCACTGAAGGCATCAACCTGGTAATGCATGGCTACGGGCGCAAGTTTATCGGCGCCGGCGATGAGATCATCATTTCAGCGATGGAGCATCACGCCAACATCGTTCCCTGGCAAATGCTTTGTGAAGAGAAGGGCGCTCGCTTGCGCGTGATTCCAATGAATGACGCCGGCGAGCTACTGCAAGACGAATACAACGCGCTGCTCAACGAAAAGACAAAATTCGTAGCCTTTACCCACGTTTCCAACGCCCTTGGCACAATCAACCCAGTGAAAGTAATGATCGATCAGGCCCACAAGTATGGGGTGCCAGTGCTAATCGATGGCGCTCAGAGCGCGCCGCACATGCTGGTGGACGTTCAGGATCTTGACTGCGATTTCTTTGCGTTTTCGGGTCACAAGATGTTTGCGCCGACCGGCAGCGGAATCATTTACGGAAAGGCGGAGCTGCTCGAAAAGATGAATCCTTTCCAGGGCGGCGGCGACATGATCAGAAGCGTTACCTTTGAGAAAACGACCTACGCCGACTTGCCAAATAAGTTTGAGGCGGGAACGCCGGCGATCGCATCGCAAATCGGGCTTGGCGCCGCGATAGATTACCTGAATTCGATCGACCGCAAAAAAGCAGCGGCACATGAGCATGAGTTGTTGCAATATGCGACCGAGCGACTCAAAGCGATTGAAGGTGTTCGCATCGTCGGCACAGCCCGCGAGAAGATGAGCGTGCTGTCGTTTGTGATTGATGACATTCACCCGCACGACATCGGAACGATCCTCGATCAGGAAGGCATCGCAATACGCGCCGGACATCACTGTGCACAGCCGGTGATGCAGCGGTTTAATATTCCGGCGACGGCGCGCGCGTCTTTCGCTTTCTACAATACCAAAGAAGAAGTGGACGTGCTGGCGCGCACGGTTGAAAAGGTAGTCGAGATTTTTTCTTAGATTACAAAGGGAAGTGAATAGTAAATCGTGAATCTTAAATAGTAAGAACCTTACTCCGCGCGCGGGTGGGGTTCCGACCAGCTCTTAGCATTCACAAACTCTATTCACGATTCACTATTTACGATTCACTGCGTTTCCCATGTCTGAATTAAGCGAACTTTACCAACAGGTTATTCTTGACCACAACAAGAAGCCGCGAAACTTTCGCAAGCTCGAGTCGGCTAATCATTCAGCCGAAGGCTTCAATCCGCTTTGCGGTGATCATCTGACGGTGTACCTGAATCTTGAAGATGGTTCGGTCAAGGAAATAAGCTTCGAAGGCTCAGGGTGCGCGATCTCCAAAGCGGCCGCCAGCATGATGACTCAAGCAGTCAAGGGCAAATCCAAGCAGGAAGCCGAGCAACTATTTAAAGAGTTTCATGGCATGGTGACCGGCGAGTTTGACGAAGCAAACACAACCAATGGGCTAGGCAACCTAAAGATATTTTCCGGCGTGCGCGAGTTTCCGGTCCGTGTGAAGTGCGCCTCGCTCCCCTGGCATACCATGCATGCGGCATTGAATAATCAGACAATTACCTCCACTGAGTGAGCCTTGGCAGGCTCATTGAATGTTCCAATCTGCTGCAGGGCCCCTCCCGAAAACCTCACGGCCATGCAATAATGTTTTTATTCAATTTCAGCACAAGGGTATTTCATAGTGATCATCGCTTCCGTCGAACTACGCGAAATTCGACTTCCCTTAATTCACTTTTTTGAGACTAGTTTCGGCCGCACCACTGAGCGTCGCATTCTGCTTGTGCGCGTCACCGATCAGGATGGCGCTGAGGGCTGGGGCGAATGCACGGCGGGGGAAGGACCGTTCTATTGCGACGAGTGGGTCGACACCGCCTGGCAAACGAGCAAAATTTTTCTGGCGCCGATGGTCATTGGCAAAGAGGTGGGCAGGGCGGCCGACGTATGGGGACTAATGAGTGCGGTGCGTGGCCATCGCATGGCGAAAGGCGCAATCGAGGCGGCTTGCTGGGACCTCGAGTCCAGGCGACTGGGTCAACCTTTGTGGAAACATCTCGGCGGCACGCAGTCCGAGATTGGCTGCGGCGTTTCCATTGGCATACAAGAAACACCGGAAGCTCTCATTGAAAAGATTGAAGAAGAGTTGGCCGCCGGTTATCAGCGGATCAAGATCAAAATCAAACCGGGATGGGACATCAAAATTGTCGAGCGTGTGCGTCGTCAATTTCCATCAATTCGTTTGATGGCGGATGCAAACTCCGCGTATACGCTGGCCGACGTGGCACTCTTTAAGGAGATGGATCAGTTTGACCTGATGATGATCGAACAACCGCTGGCGCACAACGATATTTTCGATCATGCGGAACTGCAGAAACAGATCAAGACAGCGATCTGCCTGGATGAGTCGATTCATTCGAGTGAAGATGCTCAGCACGCGATTGCGCTGCAATCGGGACGAATCATCAATGTGAAACTCGGACGTGTGGGCGGACACGCCGAAGCTAAGAAGGTTGAGCAGGTATGTCGTGAAAACAATATCCCTGTGTGGTGCGGCGGCATGCTTGAGTCCGGTATTGGTCGCGCGCATAACATCGCCATGGCCACGCTCGCCGGCTTTACGTTGCCGGGCGACGTTTCTGCAAGTTCCAGATACTGGAAAGAGGACATCATCGAGCCTCCGGTTACGGTGTCGACGAGTGGAACCATAACCGCGCCTGACAAGCCGGGAATTGGCTTCGATGTTAGCGTATCAAGACTTAATGGGTTGACGGTTAGAGAAGAGTTGATTTGATAAATCCGTTCGGTGGTGATCCCTTTGGCGCGCTGCGCTCTTCCGCGCACTCCAATAATCCGCTCGAAGGAACTCGAAGATTCCATGGAACTGTCCACTGCAAACATTGCTGCTCTAAATGATTACTTCGTTGGTCGCAGGGAAGCCGTCATCGCGTTCACGCGCGCGTTAGTTGAAGCAGAATCGCCGTCAGGCGATGAGGCAGGCAGCAAGGCTGTAGTCTCGTTGCTCGCCGCGGCTGCCGAGGCAGTTAGTGGGGTGATAAAAATTGAGCGCGTCGCCAGCGACAATTATGGTGAACACCTGCGCCTGCGCGCCCTGAGCGACTCGCCAAAGACCAAGCCGCTTCTGATTTTGGGACACACAGATACGGTTCATCCCCGCGGTTCACTTCGTCAGCGGCCCTGGCGGGTGGCCGGCAATCGGGCGTATGGTCCCGGCGTCTTTGATATGAAGGCCAATTGCGCGCTCGCTCTCGAAGCGATTCGGGCCTGCGTTGAGACTGGTATACGTCCGCAGCGTCCGGTAGTGCTGCTGCTTACTTGCGATGAGGAAACAGGGAGTCTTACCGGACGCCAACTCGTCGAAGCGCAGGCGCGCAACGCACACGCGGTTCTGGTGCTGGAACCCCCGGCGAGCGGCGGACGCTGCAAGACCGGGCGGAAGGGAACTGGGATGTTTTCGCTTGAAGCCCATGGCCGCGCCGCGCACGCCGGGCTCGAGCCTGAAAAAGGCGCCAGCGCAATTCTCGAACTGGCGCGGCAGACGGATCGATTGCATGCCCTCAACGGAAAGGGCGGCGGCATCAGCGTGAACGTCGGCGTATTTCAAGGCGGCACGCTGTCCAACGTAATCGCTGCTCGAGCACGTGCCGAGATTGACGTGCGTTTCAGCACCACTGAGGAAGCGGCATTCGTCGAAAGCGAAATCCTTAACCTGCGCCCGATCGACGATCGAGTTCAGCTCTTAGTAAAGGGCGGTATCAACCGCCCCCCACTCGAGCGCAGCGCGAAAGTCCTAAATCTCTACAACCACGCCAGGCATATCGCCGTCCAGTTAAACTTCGAGTTGGGTGAGACGCAGGTGGGCGGCGCCTCCGATGGTAACTTCGCAGCCGCAGTGGGTGCTCCCGTTCTTGATGGATTGGGGATAGCTGGCGACGGCGCGCACGCGACGCACGAACACATCCTCATTGACGACATTCCAAGACGTGGCGCTTTGTTAGCCGCATTAATTAGTACTCTTTAACACCGTCGCCTGGAGGCTCCTTTTACTTAGTGGTTTCGTTCGCGCGGTTCATCGTGGTCTGAAATTGTGTGGAGCAGGCCACGCACCAGCACGTTGAGCAATGGAATGCGGCGGCGAATCCAGATGTGGAAGGGCTGATGGTGCCAGTGAAGAGGTTGACGCTATCGGAGTTGAAACGTTAACGTTCCAATAAATATGAAAATCGCTACCTGGAACGTCAACTCCATAATCGCGCGCTTGCCACACGTCATCCGTTGGCTTGCAGCAGTCCAACCTGATGTTCTTTGCATGCAGGAGACGAAGTGTACCGACGATAAATTTCCGTTTGCTGAGTTTTCTCAAATCGGCTACTGCGTGAGCGTGTTTGGACAGCAAAGCTATAACGGCGTGGCCATTGCAGCCAAACAGGAATGTGCCGAATTGCAGCGAGGCAACTATGAAGATCAGGAAGGCGCTCATGCGCGCCTGCTGGCGGCAACCATCGACGGCATTCGTCTGGTCAACGTCTATATCCCAAATGGGCAAGCGGTCGGCTCAGACAAGTTTCTTTACAAGCTCGACTGGATGAAACGCTTGCGTGCGTTTTTTGATAACCACTACCAAACCGGTTCGCCGGCTGTCTTGTGCGGCGACTTTAACGTTGCCCCTGAAGACCGCGACATTCACAACCCACAGCTCTGGCAGGAACGAATCATGTGCAGCCAGGCCGAGCGCACAGCTCTGGATGAAATCAAGCGTTGGGGCTTTACAGATTCTTTCCGACTCCATCATGAAGAGGGTGGACAATTTTCCTGGTGGGACTACCGCGCGGGCGCGTTTCGCCGCAATCTGGGTCTGCGGATCGATCATATGTGGGTAACTAAACCGTTGGTCGGGCGCAGCACGAATACCTGGATTGACATAGAGCCACGCACCTGGGAACGGCCGTCGGATCATGCCCCGGTAGTTGCTGAATTTGATAGTTGATCGAAGAAAGAAACGGGGAGTGGCGTCTCTGGAAGCGCGACGATGAGCTTAGCTGACTCATCGCCGTGCTCCAGAAAACCTGGCCGTCATCACGACCTGGCTTGAACCTTACGGAGTTGCCATCGGCTGGGTAACCATCATGCCGGCGCCAAATGCGAAGCGCAGTACCAAACTGATCAGGATGAGTACGGACCAGATCATCATGATGTTCTTGATGCCTAGATCGTTAGCGTTCATCCAGCCCCAGATAAATGTCCAGATGCCGCAAGTGATGATTCCTATGATTCCGTGAACCACCCCTGCGGTCTGAAACTGCTTAATCAGTACGATGATCCAGCAGATCAAACAGCCTAGCCCAATCAGCATCGACAATATTCCAAGTAATCCTAGAGCAGCCATTTGCGGATTCCTCCAATGAGTTGATGGTGTAGAAAGCGGAAGTAGTTCCGCTTTTCGAAGACCCTTTTGCCGCCGGACCCGTGAAAAATCCAGCTTTCGATCCGCAGAAGCGGCGAAGCGGTTCGTTAGTTACTGAGTGTTGAACTTTGACGCGCGGCATTCTATAGCATGAGACCGCTTGCGCCTAGTTTTTTGTTGAATTGCTCAGTTTTAGGGCTATTAGTTTGAGGTTAGCTCCGCCGTCTTTTCGGTAATGTCTTTCTGGCCCCATTCGTTGTCGCGGCTGGCTTCACCTGCTTTGACCCGTTTGGCCGCTTTCATCTTCTGGACCAGATCCATGTGGGTTGAGAAATAACCCAAACTCTTACCTACAATTTCCTGAACTGAATTAAAGCCTTTGTCGACCATAAACTTCTCGAGTCCCGCTTTGAGTTCATCGATCATCTTCACGCCGTGAAGCATTACACCGGTGCACAGCTGCACCGTCGAAGAACCCAACAACAAAAACTCGATCGCATCGTGGGAGTTTTCAATGCCGCCGATGCCGCTGATGGACACATCCTGCGGAAGCCCGAGCGCGAGCTGGCTCACCATTCGGAGCGCAATGGGTCGCACTGCCTGAGAAGAATAACCGCCGGGCACTGTGTGTCCTTCAACTGTCGGCATCGGACGCAGTGTGTTCAAGTCAACGCCAATTACCGAGAGAATCGTGTTGATTGCTGAAATGCCAACGGCGCCGCCACGAACGGCCGCAAGCGAAGGCTCCTTGATGTTGGTGATGTTGGGTGTCATCTTTGCCCAAACGGGAATGTTTGAAACTTCGGTGACCCAACTCGTCACCTGCTCGCAGAGGTCAGGATGCTCACCCATTTCTGAACCCATCTTGCGCTCGGTCATGCCATGCGGGCAGGAAAAGTTCAACTCAAACGCGTCGACTCCCGTGTCCTGAACCAGGCGGGTGATCTCTTGCCAGCGACTCTTCTCATACTCCTCCATGATGGAGGCGATCAGCATATGTTTCGGAAACTCTTTTTTGATCTGGCGAAACTCCTCCAGCCAAACGTCTATTGGTCGATCAGAAATCAGCTCGATGTTTTCGAAGCCAATAACCTCACCGGAGGTCCGCGAGCGCAGTTTGCCATAGCGCGGCACCACGTTTACAACTTTGGCCGACTCCAGGCTTATTGTTTTTGCCACCGCTCCACCCCAACCGGCGTTGTACGACTTGGCAATAACATTAGCGTTCGTTCCCGGCGGGCCGGAGCCCAGCAGGAAGGGATTGGGGAAGGTCATTCCGTTTACAACGATCGATAGATCCATGATTAACTCCGTTGAGGTCTCAGGTCTCAGCCGGTCGCCTTGAACTTCTTTCCAGTTACTTGCGACTGACGAAGATATTTGATTAGCCCAGAAATAACTCGGCTCGTTTGCACTGCCTTCGACGATAGTGCCGCAAATTGTTCGGATGAGAGGTACTTCCTATCATACGCGAGATAGAGTTGCGCGCGGACTTCGCCGCAAGAGCCTTTAGCAATATATAGAAACTGAAGAAACTCCTTATCACCGTCTCGCTCATAACCTTCGGCTATGTTGGAGACTATCGAGATCGAAGCGCGACGAATCTGATCCCGGAGGCTAAAGTCTCGACTGAAGTCACCAGCGAGTGTTACGTCATAAATGTCGTTCGTTAGCAGTCGAGCGAGCTTCCATGCCTCTAAGTCTTCGAATCTTTGGAGCGCTACCATAATGAACTTGAGACTTGAGACTTGAAAGCTGAGACTCAGTCTGCGACCAAGGCGCCGTAGGAATCCGGTCGACGGTCGCGGAAGAATTGCCAGGTGTTACGGACTTCGCGAATCATGTCGAGATCAAGATCTGCAACCACCAGCGCATCTTGATCGCGCGGCGCTTCGGCAATAAACCGGCCGCGCGGATCGCAGAAGTAGCTCTGTCCATAAAACTCGCCAATGTCCCAGGGCATTTCGTGACCGACGCGGTTGATCGCGCCGATGAAATAACCATTCGCTACGGCATGTGCCGGTTGTTCAATCCGCCACAGATATTCCGACAGGCCTGCAACAGTTGCCGAGGGATTAAAGACAATCTCCGCTCCGTTAAGACCAAGAGCTCGCGCTCCCTCGGGAAAATGCCGGTCGTAACAGATGTAGACGCCGACGCGAGCAAAAGCTGTATCAAAGACCGGATAACCAAGATTACCCGGGCGGAAGTAAAACTTTTCCCAGAAGCCCGGGTTCACGTGCGGAATGTGGTTCTTGCGATACTTTCCGAGATACTTGCCGTCCGCGTCAATCACCGCAGCAGTGTTGTAGTAGATCCCAGTTATCTCTTCTTCGTAGATCGGCACGACGATTACCATTCCATGTGTCTTCGCCACTTCCTGCATCAAGCGCACCGTGGGCCCGTCAGGAATTTTTTCGACGGCTTCGTACCAACGCGTCTGTTGTTCGGCGCAGAAGTAGGGAGTGGTGAATATCTCCTGCATGCAGAGGATCTGCACACCCTGCTTGGCTGCCTGCTCGATGAAGCCCAGATGCTTTTCGATATTGAGGCGCTTTACGTCGTCAATCGACACGTCCGTCGGGGCGGCATTCGAACATTGGATAAGTCCGCATTTAACTGTTCGTGGCATGTTGGTAAGTTCCTCGTTAATGGGCAAATGTGTTCGCTACTGCGAGTGTTAGTTGGCGTAGTGCCACTGGCGAAGGCGTTGCTTGGTCGGACAAGTTTATAGCATTGAACTGACTAATTTTCTAAGCCCCGCAGGGCGAGTTTCAAGCTAGGCCGCCGCTTGGGAGCGGGTGACACCGGATGGGGGAAGGACCTTCATCAAGAGCCAGTAAACGATTGCTGCGCCGCCGAAACCGACGAACCAGGCATAGGGATAGAGATCCAACAACAATGAAATTGGCAAGCCAAACCACTCAAGGATCTTGCCGCCCCACGCCAAGGCGCAGCCCAGCAGCGTGGCAATCACGGCGCGGAAGTTCCAGCCAGCGAAGTAAGTGTAGATTCCGCTGGGGCGGTACAGATCGGGAAGGGCAAACTGTTTGTTTCTGACCAACCAGTAGTCGGCGATAAGGACGCCGGCGATGGAGCCAAGGCCGCCGGAGTACCCGACGAGCCAGGCAAAAATATAGCCCGAAGGGTCCGCCAGCAGTTTCCAGGGCTGCATCAATATCCCGATGATTCCGGTAATCAATCCGCCGGTGCGAAACGAAATTAGTTTCGGAAAAGCATTGGCGAAATCGTTAGCGGGCGACACCACATTGGCTGCAATGTTCACGGCCAGAGTCGCCACCACGACAGTAAACATCGAGATCGCGATGACAGGCACACTCTGAAACTGGCCAACCAGTTTCATCGGATCCCACAATTCGTCCATCTTCATGTGAGGGTAGATTACAACTGCCGCAGAAGTGATGATGACGCCCATCGCCGCGAAAATTGTCATAGTAGTGGGCAGTGCTACTACCTGGCCCAGAGCTTGATCGCGTTGACTCTTACCGAACCGGGTAAAGTCTGGCATGTTGAGAGATAGCGTCGCCCAAAATCCGATCATGCCTGTGAGGGAGATGACAAAGATGGGCCAGAATTCTTTGAAGTTATGAAATTTGCTTTGTTGCGTCAGCAGGTAGCCGAGCCCGTGCGCTTTCCAGATTGCCCAGCCGAGTAGTAGCGCGGTCATGATCAGAACAAACGGCGCGGCCCAATTTTCGACTCTTCTCAGCAGATCCATCCCACGGTAGATGATGTAGATATTCAGTCCCCAAAAGAGGAAAAACGACAACCACTCGGTAGGTGGATAACCCCAGACAGGTCCGCCAAGAAATGTTTTCCATCCGGGAATAATCGCGCTGAAGAACGTATGAAGCGCCTGGCCGCCGATCCACGCCTGAATTCCAAACCAGCCGCACGCGACAATCGCACGCATCAGGGCCGGAAGATTTGATCCGTAGGTTCCGTACGCAGCGCGAGCAAATACCGGGAAGGGAATTCCGTACTTGGTTCCCGGATGGGAATTCAGCAGAATCGGGATCAAGACGATAACATTGCCGAGCAGAATTGTGATTAGTGCCTGCCACCAGTTCATGCCGGCGCTGATCAGTCCCGACGAAAGCATGTAAGTCGGGATGCAGTGGGCCATGCTGATCCAAAGCGCCGCGTAGTTATAGGTAGTCCAATTGCGCTTTGAGACAGGAACAGGTGCGAGATCTTCATTGTATAGCGGGCTGGTGCGAATTTGTTGCGCAGCTTCCTCGCGCAGCTCGACGCGCCCGTCGGGGTGCTGAATTGTCTCGGGTGAGTTGTTTGCCATAGCCAGCTGATGGATAACTAGTACGAAACGGCTTTGCCCCAAAACCGCACAGTGATCGCGACGCGTAGCGTCGATGTGAATTTAGCCCAGCCTTTCAAGGCTGGGATCGCGCCTTCCCGCAAACAGCGCGTCGCGCCAGCGACGCAATGATGATAAATCTCGGCGATTTCAATCCGTCGCGACGCGACAGACGCTGTCGGGCAAATTATTGTTTCCCGGCCTTGAAAGGCCGGGCTAAATTCATAGCGACGCTACGTCGAACTCTTGCTGAGACAACGGCTTTTAGGCAAGGCCGTACCAACCTTGTGTCAGATTATTTGAGTTCAAAACTAACCGTCACTTGCGCTGTGATCGAAATCTGGCCGAGCGCGAGTGTACTTCCCTCACTTGGCGAGTTGCTTACACCATCGATCATGAAATTGTTGCTGCGGTTTTGTGCGTAGGCGTAAGTATTCGGCGCTTCTTCCGTGATTGTGTAAGCTTTACCAATTGACTGCCCGATCTCCTTAGTTAACGCGATGGCTTTTTCTTGCGCTGCTTTGATCGCCATGGCCCGCGCCTGGTCTTTGTACTTCCTCAGCTGCGAGGTACGAAAAGAAACGCCCTGAATTGAGCTGACGCCTGACTTGAAGATGTCGGCGAGCAGCGCTTCAGCTTTGCTCACATCCTGCAGAATAATTCCAACATTTTTTGTGACGGTATAACCGAGAAACACCGGCGGCTTCTTGGTTACTTCTTCGTCAGTGAATCGTTGCGAAACGCTGATATAGCCCGTTTGCACCTTGTTGGCCGGAAGCTGATATTGTCGCGCGATGGCGAGTAGTGTCTTTACGATCTGGTCATTCTTTTCCTGCGCGGCCGGCAACTCCTTTTCCATGCTAGCAACGCTCAGGCTGAACGCGACCTCGTCCGGTACAACCATCATCTCGGCCTGTCCGGTAACGGTAATTAACGGCCGATCGACTTCCTTTTGTGCGAAGACGTTGCTCGCAGTCAGCGCAATTGCAAAAACTAACAAAGTTTTTCTAATCATTCGTTTGCTATTGGCGCCATCCGAACGGACGGTCGTCAGTTCTCCGTGAAGTTCTGAAGGGTTTAGACAGGCGAATAGTAAGACAAGCAAGGCAAGCGCTACAAGCAGCTATCTCTATTCCCAACAGTAAACTATTGGGCGAGTGTCGGCCGTCCGTTTGCGCGGGCTCAACAAAAATCGCCGTCTTGCGTTAAGCCCTCACATGCTTACACACGTGCCGCGCTTTAGAAACTGTCCGTCGCCGGCCTTGCCCTTGTATTCGCCGTTCTCAATAACAACCTTCCCGCGCGAGAGCACCGTTTCAACTACACCTTTGATCTTCTTGCCTTCGTAGGTGCAGTAGTCGACGTTCATGTGGTTTGTCTTCAGGCTGAGCGTTTGTTCTTTTTCCGGATCAAAGATGACGATATCGGCGTCAGAACCAATTGCGATTGTGCCCTTCTTCGGGAACAAACCAAACATCTTCGCGGCTGCAGTTGAGGTCAGTTCTACGAACCGGTTGAGACTGATGCGATTTTCGATTACACCGCCGTTGTAGATAAGCGGTACGCGATTCTCAACACCGGGCGCACCATTAGGAATTTTCGTGAAGTCGTTAAGACCAAGTTCCTTCTGTTCCTTCATGCAAAACGGGCAGTGGTCGGTGGAGATGACTTGCAGATCGTCCATCTTCAACCCCTTCCATAACTCCGCCTGGTTTGATTTGTCCCGGAGCGGTGGTGTCATCACATACTTCGCGCCGTTGAAACCCGGTTCGTCATAATCGTCAAGAGAGAGGAAAAGATACTGCGGACAGGTTTCGGCGAAAGCGGGGATGCCGCGGTCGCGCGCCTGACGCACCTGGTCGAGCGCATCAGCACACGATAGGTGAACTATGTAGACCGGCGATTCGGCCATCTCCGCAATCGCGATCGCGCGATGCACGCCTTCTGCTTCGGCGAGCGTCGGTCGAGTTAAGGCGTGATACTTCGGCGCGGTATGACCTTTAGCGAGCGCGTGTTTGATGATCTCGTTGATGACGATGCCATTTTCGGCATGCATACAGATTAGCCCGCCGCGTTCGCCGGCGGCAGACATCGCGCGAAAGATTGTCGCATCGTCAACCAGGAAGACGCCGGGGTACGCCATGAACATCTTAAAGCTCGTCACGCCTTCGTCCATGGCGGTGTGCAGCTCTTCGATCTGGCTGTCTTCAAGTTCGGTAGTGATTAAATGGAAACCGTAGTCGATCGCAGTCTTGCCTTCGGCCTTCTTGTGCCAGTTGTCGATTCCCTGGATCAGCGACTCGCCTTTGTATTGCACCGCGAAGTCAATAATTGTAGTCGTGCCCCCGTGTGCAGCAGCGCGCGTGCCGGTAGTGAAATCATCGGAGGCTTGCGTGCCGCCGAAGGGAAGCTCCATGTGTGTGTGCGGATCGATGCCGCCTGGGATAACGAGCTTGCCGGCGGCGTCGATCACTTTGTCGACTTCCATCTCGAGCTTGGCGCCGATTACGGAGACACGCTCGTCTTCGATCAAGATGTCAGCGCGGTAGTCGTCAGTGGCCGTGATGACGCGACCGTTTTTGATTAGTGTTTTCATAGAAGTCATATTTTTCGCGCGGTCTCTGATGCAAATGCCGGTAGATTCGCGATTCGCGAAGCGTCGGTGCTTCGCTCCGTCCGGAGCGAAATGTTTATAGCACTCAGTGAGCTTAAGTCAACCAAGCTCCGTAGGAGCGCAATGTTAACGCAATTCACGTTGCGCTCCTACGGAGCTAACTCAATTGATGAGCCGATGGTCCTATAAACGTTCTGCCCCTAGCGGGGCTTACAACGGCTTACCACCGACTCAATTGACGGCAGGTTCACGCGAGGAATTCGAAAACATACTTTTCCTCAAAGGCAATATCAAACTTTCTTAGCAGCGTAAGATATTCTGCTCTGAATGATCTACGCGCATGATGCTTCTCCTGGTTTTGGATGTAACGAATGATCGTCTCCAACTGTGAATGTCCATATGAGAACGCACCATAACCCTCCTGCCAACTAAATCTTCCATGAACTAATTTCTTTTTGTTGATGAAGTTAGTTGAGTCAGCCTTTATCTCCCGTACTAAATCAGCCAAAGCCATCGCCGGTCTTAGGCCGATCAGGATATGTACGTGATCTTCGACGCCATTATTCGCAATCAGTTTCTGGCCCTGGTTCCTAACGATCCCCGAGATGTATTTGTAGAGATCTTCTTTGAACTCGGGTTTGATGAGCGATTGTCTGTTGCTTACTGCGAATACGGTTTGAATGTAGATTTGGGAAAATGTATTTGCCATTGAGCACCACACATTCCGCTCCTACGGAGCTAATTCAATTGATGACAGCCGGTGGTTCTATAAACATTTCGCTCCGAATGGAGCGAAGAGCGCAAGGCTTTGGCGTACATCGCGCGGTGGCGTCCCAAGCAAGATGTTTTGCATCACTCAGGATTCGGAAAGGGAGGGGCAGACAGCTCAGTGCGAGATCATCGCAAGAAAAAGGGCGGCTAATTCGTTCGAATCAGCCGCCCTCGATTTTCTGCAAGCAGGTTAGTTGTTACTGCGTCAGCTCAGTCGTCAGAATTGCCCCGTTGAGTTGCGTTAGGACGATACTCATCTTAACGACCTTGCGCGAGTCTTTCGCAATCCACAGGGTGGTTCTGTCTGCGTCATTGTCAGCAGTAGTTATTTCCACCTTGTAAGCGTCAAATGTGCCCGCAGGAACAGTGACACTTTCAACGCCGGCAACTTTCAGGGTCTTCAGTTCCAACTTCTGATTTTCCATATCCATATTTCGGAAGCTGGAAACATAACCCTCTGCAAGTGGCAGCGCGGCAATCGCATCGTATCCACCTGGGCCATCTCCAAACACGTCGCCTCCCAGATCAAGCGCGATTGGTTTCGATTGGCCGTTCATGGTCATCGTGCCGGTTGCTTTGTTGTCTTTGAAGTCGACATCAAACTCCACCGGCCCTTGTTTGTAAACGCGATGTTTCAGTACTAGCGTGCCTTTCTCGATCGTCGCCGTGCCGGTGATGTCTCCGTTTGGAGTGGTCACATTGTCAGTCACCACCCAGCTTCCATTCTCTTCTTTCGTCTCCGTCTTGAGGGCGAGTGGAATGTTTTGACCACCTAATGCAATCGAAGCCTTGTAGTTGACTACACCGACCCTCAACCCCGCTACTGGCTTAGGCGCTCCCGCGGCTACGGGCTCCAGCTTCTTCGCCAACGCCACTGTCGTCACATCTACCGAAATCTCTTTCAGACGCTGAGCAACTTCCGGCGTCATCGTTTCCTGATAACGACCACCGAGGTACTTCGCGAGAAATTTCTCGGTCGTGGCAAACATCGCCATGTTGTTCACAGGCCGTGCAAATCCGTGGCCCTCGTCCGGCGCTACCAAATACTCGACCGGATAGTTGCGGTCGCGCAGCGCGATAACGATTTGATCGGCCTCTCGTTTATTAACACGCGGATCGTTTGCCCCCTGAATCACCAGCAGCGGCGTTTTGATTTTGGCGGCGTGATTAAGCGGCGACTGCCGCTCGAGTTGCGCCTTTCCATCCGGAGTTGCCGGATCACCCATACGCGCGTAGAAAAGTTTGCGAATCGGTTCCCAGTATGGCGGAATCGTTTCCAGCAGCGTGACGAGATTGGACGGCCCGACTATGTCCACGGCAGCTGCATACAAATCAGGCGTAAACGTCACGCCGGCCAGGGTTGCATAGCCGCCATACGAACCACCCATTATGCCGATGCGTTTCGAGTCGGCGATGCCCTGGGCCACGAGATACTTGGCGCCCCAGGTTACGTCGTCCTGCATCTTGTCGCCCCACTGTTTATTGCCGGCGTCGAGGAACTTCTTACCGTAACCGGTAGAAGCGCGAAAATTCGGTTGCAACACAGCGTAACCGCGGTTCGCCAGAAACTGTGCGAAGCCGTTGTAGCCCCACGAATCGCGACCCCAGGGACCGCCGTGTGGAAGTATTATCGCGGGCAGATTTTTGGCGGCCACGCCCTTGGGCAAAGTCAGATAGGCAGGAATCTCAAGGCCGTCAGACGACTTGTAGCGGATCGCAGTCATTGACGCGAGATAATCGCGGTTGAGTTTTTCGCGAATGCGATACTGAAGCACCAGCTTCTTCGTGTTGCGATCAAACAAATAACGTTCGCCGGGCTCGGTGTCACCGCCGGCAGTAATCAGATAGAGACGCTCATCCTTCGTACCTGAACCGAAGCCAATTTCCTTGCCCGGCAGTTTCTTCTGTAGCAACTTGTAGTCGGCTTCGAAAGATTTGTCCTTCCAGTAGATCCGTTCGCGGTCGTCGTCGTATGACGTAGCGATGAGATCGTCGGTTACTTCAGAAAAATTAGCATTACCAAAGTCGACGCGGTTCATTGGATCGGCTTCGACCAACTCCTCTTTGCCGTTGGTTGGATCGAACAGCTCCAGGCGTTGCAAGTCGATGTTTGCGCCCTTGTTGGTTAGAAAATAGACGCGTTGGCCGTCTTTGTGATAACGCACGGGCCCACAGCTTTCAAAGACGTTGCAGGAATAAACCTTAGTAAAGCCTGAATCGTCGACGCGCAAAACTTCGGTGTCGCCATTGTCAGCAGCGCGAGTGGCGAGGCGTAGTTGATCCTTCAGGTCAAATACCCAGCCGGTGATTCGTTCGGTGTTTTTGCGCACCAGCGTGCGTTCGCCGGTCGAGATTTTCACTTTGTAGAGATCGTGCCAGGCCTTATCGCGATCATTGAGGCCGATATAGATGGCGTCAGGGTCGCTGCGCGGCACTGCATAAATCGCCGCCCGCACACCCTTCACGTCAGTCAGGTTCCGCGCCAACGGCACGTCTTCGCCAGCCGCCGGACGCTCGGCAGGATTCACCGCGTAGACCAGATAGTTTTCATCGCCGGCTTTGTCCTGCACAAATAGAATGTACTTGCCGTCACGACTCCAGAAATACTGGGTGACTGGGCGGCTCTTGTCAGCGGTAATGGGTTTTGCCGCTTCAAACGGTTCTTCGGTGCGTTTTACCCAAACATTCCGCGTGCCTTTGAATGGCTTAACAAAAGCGATGAACTTTCCGTCAGGAGAAATCTGCGCACCGGAAATCTCCGGATCGCCAAAGAACAACTCGCGGTCGATGACAGGTGGTTGTGTTCCGGGCTGACCGAAAGCGACGCGCGCCGTCGTCAGCAACCCGAGACATAACACTGCAAACACAAATACCAGCGATTTGCGGGAGAAACTTTTCATAAGACCTCTTTCATTTTTGAGTAAGGGATTACCGGAGTCGTCACAGAATGACTAATACGTAAGAAATGCGTGTTGAGTTTCGCTGGAATTCGACGTCACATTGAATTTGTCGCGGAGCGGTGTGACCAATCTGGACCGGCTCCAGAAGCGCGCAATTGAGACTTTGCACAAAAAGTGTTTCGACCTCAAGTGAAGAGCGGGGGCAAGCCCGCCTTCCCAACCCTGAGACTCCAAACTTTCTTGATTGCTTCACATTGAAAGCCGTTCAAGGTGAGATCACAATCTCAACGCAATCAGCTCGGGGTGAGGAAGGTGGGCTTGCCCCCGCTCTTCACTTGAGGTCCGCCTATGCTTCTACGCGCATCTCCGATGCGCACATCACTAATTAAGCGAAGAAAACCCGGCATCAAGCGCTGCAATCAACTGGTCAACATGATCCTTGGTAGAGTTGAGCATTAGGCCGGTGCGAATCACGTTTCCGTAGAGACCGCCCTTGCCGATCAAGACACCCTGCCGTTTTGTCTCCTCGAATACTTTCGCAACGGTCTGTGGCGCCGGTTCTTTCGTCTCGCGGTCCTTCACCAGTTCCAGCCCCTGCATCAGGCCCATGCCGCGCACGTCGCCGATGGCCGTGTGCTTTTCTTTCAACTCATCGAGACGTTGGCGGAAGTAGCCTCCAACTACGGTGGCGTTTGTTCGCAGGTCCTCTTCTTCAATTACTCGAATAACAGCTAGCGCTGCCGTCATCGAAACCGGATTGCCGCCGAAGGTCGAAAAAGTAAGACCCGGATATTTGTCTGCTACTTCGGGCGTCGCTACTGTGATGCCGAGCGGCACTCCGTTTCCAAGGCCCTTAGCTGAGGTGATGATGTCAGGCTCGACGTCCCAGTGTTCAATACCAAACCACTTATCGCCGGTGCGCCCCCAGGCAGTTTGCACTTCGTCTGCGATGAACAAGCCGCCATGTTTGCGCGTGATTTCCACGGCGCGTTCAAAGTAGCCCGGCGGCGGCACGATGAAACCGCCAACGCCAAGAATCGGCTCGGCCATGAAGGCGGCGATTTCGCCCGTAGTCTGCGTCATGATCAACTCTTCAATGTCGTTCGCGCAGGCGAGTCCGCATTCCGGATAGGTAAGTTTGAACGGGCAGCGATAACAGTAAGGCGCACGCGCATGAACAAAGCCGGCAACCTGCGCCGGCAGTGGGCGCCAGGGAGCATGACCCATCGCGGAAAGCGCCGTCGCCGAACGACCGCTGTAGCTATGGCGCAGAACAACGATCTCGTGACGGCCGGTGGCCAGTTTGGCTGCATGGACGGCAGTGTCGTCAGCTTCAGTGCCGCTATTCGTAAAGAAGGATTTCTTCAGACGCCCGGGCGTGATCTGATACAGCTTTTCCGCGAGATCTGATTGCGGTTTATTGGCGTAAAGTGCTGACGTGTGTTGCAACGTCTTCACTTGATTGATGATCGCTTCGTTGACTTTCGGATTTGCGTGGCCAACGCTGACCGTAAGTACGCCGCCAAAACAGTCGAGATATTTGTTTCCCTGATCGTCCCAGACGTGCCAGCCTTCGCCGCGCACCAGCGCGAGCGGCTCTTCGTAATAGGTAGCGACGGCCGGGAAGAGAAACTCTTTGTGTTTGCGAACGATTTCAGATTGCGTGGTTTTCGTTTCGACTGTGCTCAATTGATTCTCCATTACGGCGAAGACATAGGTGACTGCTTTTGCAGTACGGTTTTCTCATGGCCTTAACGGCGCTGCGAAAGCGCTCATCTTTTCGGATTCGTTCAAACGAAGGATCGGACAAAGGATCCTCCACCCACTCACCGGGGTGGACGGTTTGATCACTCAGATAAGTGCGGAAGGCATTCTCAAGAGAAGCGATCGCACCTTCGACGTCGCCTGCGGCGGCGTACTTGCGCGCCACTATTAGATGGAAACGGTAATAAGCAGGATCCTGGCTGATGCCGTATTCCAGGGCGTCGTCAAATCCTGCTTTACTGCCGGTTGCGCGGTAAGCGTCCATGACTGACCACACCAGGTTTCTCCACTGGGTCGTCTGGAGTTGACGTTGCTGTCGTTCTAACTCCAGGGCCTTGCGAAGCGATGCGATAGATTCCTGCCTCTTACTCTGCAGTGATAACGTTCGACCGAGCTGGTAATAGTCGAAGCTGGTGCTGGGAGTCCGGTTGTCGACGAATTTTACGGAAGCGAGGATGGAGTAGAAAAACTGTTCATCTTCCTTCTTGAAAGGCTTGACGCTAAGGCCGATGGTAATCCAAACATTATCCTCTACGAAGAACGCGTTCATGCCTTTGTTTTCCGATTCTTCTTCATTCACCGCGAAGAGGCCGAGTTTTGCAAGATCCAATCTGTAGCGGATTAGCGGAATCTGTCCATAGTCGAAAGCCTTGACGCTGTTTTTATCAACCGCATCCAGCTTTGTGAGCTTCTTCATGTAGGAATCTCGAAACTCCGCGGCCGCAGCCCTGGATTGAGCCGGCTCCAGATGAATTGTGAGCATGACCAGGCGTGATCGGGAAGCCTGCTTGTTATTCGCAGCCGTTGTATTCGTGATCTGGTTGGCTAGAAAGTCATAAACGAACCCGGCGACCTTCACTTCTTTGCTGACTTCTGTGGTCTTAATCTCCTCGCTGACTACCGAGAAGTCTGCCAGCGCGATGTCGAGGGACCAGTCCTTGTTTGGCAGGGTCAGGCGATGGGTCTGCAGCTTGTCAGATTGTTGACCGCAAACCGGAGTGATGCTGGCTAGTGCCAACAAGCAAAGACATATCCACAATCGCACGATCATGATCTAAGCGGATTCCTCAAACAAAAAACTAGTACAGGTTTCCTTCGCGCTTGCGACCAGTGTAGTCGACGTAAACAACTTTGAGTTCAGTATAGAAATCCAGCGCGGTTGATCCTTGTTCGCGATCGCCTATGCCGGTTCCTTTAATGCCGCCAAATGGAATGTGCGCTTCGCCACCAGTGGTCGGGGAGTTGATGTGCGTCATGCCGGTTTCAATCTCCTCGACAAACCGGAAAATCCGCGCCGCGTCGTTACTAAAGATCGCTGAGGACAGACCATACTCGGTGTCGTTTGCGACCTGCATTGCCTCTTCAAAATTCTTTACGCGCAGGACCGACAACACGGGGCCGAAGATCTCTTCGCGCGCAATCCGCATGTCCGGAGTCACGTGATCGAAGACGGTCGGGTTCACAAAGAAGCCTTTGTCGAGCCCGTTGCCGGTAGCGCGAGCTCCGCCGCAAACAAGTGTGGCGCCGTCCTCGCGTCCGATATCTACATATTTTAAAACTGTCTTGAACTGGCCTTCATCTACAGTGGGTCCCATCTCGGTGTTTGGATCCATGCCGTCGCCAATTCGCATCGTGCCCGCGCGTTTAGCAATTCGTTCGACAAATTCATCAGCAATATCGTTAATAACAATGGCCCGACTCGTAGCGGTGCAACGCTGTCCGGAGGAACCAAACGCGCCTTGTGCGGTCGACTCGACGGCCAGATCGAGGTCTGCGTCTTCAAGAATTACTACCGGATTTTTTCCACCCATTTCGCATTGCACTTTTGCTCCGCGCCGCGAAACTTCTTCGTAGAGACGAATACCCACTTCATTCGACCCAGTAAAGGACACTGCCTTTACCGCCGGATGATTAATGATCTCGTCACCAGCTTCAGAGCCGGAGCCGAGCACGAGATTCAAAACACCGGGAGGTATCCCCGCCTCAGCGAAAAGTTCAACGATGCGCACGCCGGTGGCAGGAGTCAGCGTTGCCGGCTTGAAGACGACAGCATTGCCGGCGACTAGGGCCGGCGCAATTTTCCAGACTGGAATAGCAACCGGGAAATTCCAGGGGGTCACGCAGGCAACGACACCCAGCGGCTGTTTGATAGTGTAAGCAAAGTTAGCAGGTAATTCTGATTGAATGGTCTCACCGTTCATGCGGCGAGACTCGCCCGCACAAAACTCCGCCACATTGATCGAGCGTTGCAGCTCGCCTCGCGACTCTGCCAGTGTCTTACCTTCTTCGCGCGTCAGGATTTGCGCGAGTTCCTCTTTATGCTCTTCGAACAGACGCGCCGCGCGCGCCACGATCTTTCCGCGTGAAGGCGCAGGTGTTGAGCGCCAGCCGGGGAACGCTGCTACTGCCGCCTCCACCGCGCTTCTGGTTTCCTCGCGCGTCGCCTGTTTGACCATGCCAATAATGTCGTCAGTGTTGGCTGGATTGATGTTGTTGACGACTTTTGCAGACGTCGATTCGACCCATTTGCCGTTGATAAAATTTCGATAGGTGTCCATAAGAAAGAAATGATCGGTTAAGCTGGTTGTAGATTTGAACGCCGCTTAATATATCATCTGAAACGCCTTGAATCACAATTAGCCAGGTTAGCCCGGATACAGGACTTACTCTGTCAAAACGAAGCATGACTGACACCAATCAGGCCGAGCCGAGAGCGTTAAGCGACCCAGAAACTTTGAGCAATTTGCTGCACAGTCGGGTGACTGATAATCCCGAGAAGCAGTTCCTTTTCAGCGAGGCAGACGGACGCGGGTTCACCTATGCGGAATTTGCAGAGGCGGTAAATCGCACAGCCCGGATGTTGAAAGCGCATGGCGTTGGCAAAGGTGACGTAGTCAGCCTATTGATGCCAAATAGTGCCGAATACATCATCGCGTATTTTGGCTGCTGGAAGTTGGGGGCAATAGCCGGACCGGTGAATTCGTTGTTGAAGGCGCAGGAGATTTCATTTGTAGTTTCCGATTCGGAAACCAAAACCTTGCTGGTTCATCCCGACTTCATTCCGACCATCAACAGCATCCGTAGCGATTTGCCTGGCCTACGTGATGTGATCGATTTTTCCGATGAAGCGACAGCAACAAAATCCTTCGCTGACGTCAGTAATTCGTTGACGGACTTAAGCTCGCCGGATGTGAAGCGCGACACCGAGGCGATCATCATCTACACCTCCGGGACGACTGGAAAGCCCAAGGGCTGTCTGTTAACTCACGGCAATCTGATTGCAAACGCCAGGCAAATTAGTCAATGGCTGGGATTCTCGCAGACAGATAGGCTCTTAACGATCATGCCGCTTTTTCACATGAATGCGGTATCGGTTACGACAATGTCGGCCCTGTACGCCGGTGGCTCAACAGTAATCAGTCCAAAGTTTTCTGCCTCGCGCTTCTGGCAAATTATTTCTGAGTATCAAATTACCTCGTTTGGTTCGGTAGCGACGATGTTGTCAATGTTACTGACAACTTATCCCAATGGCGTTCCCGAAGGGTTGCAAACGGAACAGCTACGATTTGCGATGTGTGGTTCAGCGCCGGTCCCGGCCGAAGTCATGAAGCGCTTCGAAGAAACTTTCAACTGCCTGGTGATCGAAGGCTACGGACTATCGGAGTCGACTTGTCGCTCGACTTTCAACCCACCTAATGAACGACGGCGGCCGGGCTCTTGTGGTAAGCCGATTGGTAACGAAATGCAAGTCGTAGACGACGATGACAAGGAAGTTGCCGATGGTGAACTTGGCGAGATCGTCCTGCGTGGCGAGAACATTCTCAAAGGCTACTATCGAAATCCCGAGGCAACTGCGACCGCTTTCCGGAACGGCTGGTTTCACACGGGCGACATCGGTTATCGCGACAAGGATGGCTTCTTTTTCATTGTCGATCGCAAGAGTGACATGATCATTCGCGGTGGCGAAAACATTTATCCGCGCGAGATCGACGAAGTGCTCTATCAACACCCGGCTGTAGCCGCGGCCGCAACTATCGGTGTGCCGGATCAACTCTATGGCGAGGAGGTCGCCGCGTTCGTGGTGCTTAAAGAGGGAGGGGAAGCGACGGAAGATGAGATTGTCAGTTTTTGCCGCGCCCGCCTTGCGGACTACAAGTGCCCGAAGACGATTCGTATCGTGAGTGAGATTCCCAAGGGCCCCACCGGAAAACTCCTCAAACGCGAACTGGCAAGCCAGTTTCGTGACCAAAGGACCGGCTCAAACTAAGATCGCGAAACTCCTGAGCCCTATCTAGACTTCGCGGAGGCGAATAGTTTCCTGCCTGGTGGTTTTTAGTCGATCCATCACCCAACCACCAACCAGCCACAACGCGCACACTGCAACCATCGCTACCGAGAACCATTTACCATACAGCCCGTCCGGTGAGAATTTCTCGGTGGCTGCGTGGAGAACTTCGCTGTTCGGCAGTAGTCCTGCTTCTGAAAACTCATGGAAAGAATAGATGCCCACCTGAACCATAAAGAGTAGCAGGAAGATTCCGGTAACCTGGAAGAACCTCTTAACGTTTATCAGGTGTCCAAATTTGGCCCAGCCCCACGCGAGTCCGGCTGCAGCGCAAAGGCCCAACAGCGCCCCGGTCAGCATCTCTGAACCGTGCACCTGCAAGAGCATTAAAGCCGTTTCCATTCCTTCGCGAGTAATCATGAGAAACGTGAAAAGAAAAACGCCAAGTAGGCCCGCGATGCGTGACTTGCGTGATGATACCGCCGCCAAACGATCCTTCATGCGTTCCTGAACCTTTGGTCCAGTGCGCCACATGTAAATTACCAAACTACCAACCATCACCATTGCGACCACGCCCAGGATGCCTTCTCGAAGCGATTCATTCCCGAGAAACTGGCTAACGTACCCTCCAACCGTGATGCCAAAAATTCGCTCGACACCCGTTTCGTCAACTCCCTGCCGCAGCAAGTACCCCAGCGCTGCACTGGCCGACAATGCCAACGCGATGCCCACGTAAACTGCGGACGTCAGCGACTTTTGGCCGGACTTGCGCAAATACGACAAGATCACTGCTACCAGCAAAAAGGATTCGAACCCTTCCCGCAAAACGATGATGAAGGAATTAAGCATGTCGACTTCCAATCAGAATAGATATTGTCAGAGTCGCTGACGGTCGAGCGCAGTATAGTCTAATTGAAAACAGTTTTCAATTTCAGAGAACCACCAGGTGAGGCGAGGTGGTGTAAACGTTCGCGAGTTATTGCGAAGTAAGAGGAATGATCACCAGATCCGCCCGAACTGGGCCGAGTTCAGTCACTGCAGTCAGTCGTAGCGGTAGACGTCGCTTGTCGTCGCTGATCCAACCACGAAGCTGATACTTGTCAGCCTCCGGATCATCGGTGGTCAGCGAGTACTGAATTGCAGAAACTGACTGCGCGCCAAACTGCAGGCTCTCCCGCTTCAGAGCAGTGATGAAGAGTGTCTTGGTCTGATTGTTGACCAGAATGGAGACGGCGGTAGCTTTGGGCGGACTGAGATTAATTGTCCGCAGCACATAAAAGAACGAAAGATAATCATGCGTGCCAACCGGGATCTCGATACGAGTCCCTGATTCGGTAGTGGCGGTGCCGTAATCCTGATTGATCGCGAGCTTACCAATTACCCGGCGGCGACCTTCGTTGAACGTCCATTCATTATGGAAGGGCAGCAGCGTTTTCGGATCAACGTAAGAACTCATGTTATCACTGGCCACAAAAAGCTTCTGTAACGCATTTGAGGTCTGTGCAGTGACCGTAAACTGATAGCCATCATGATCGAAAAACTTGGATTTTGCCCGCACCTGGAAAGTGGCAATTGCCACTGGCGCCTGGATGGTCGGAAGAAATACTTGATAGTTTAGTTGTTCCCCGACTTTGAACGGGAGATCCAGTGGTGTCGTGTCAGCTGGCGTGCTGGGTGGAAGTGGTATTTTGAGCGGTGGCGTTCCGTTTATTGGCGTCGGGACGGGCGTGGGAGTAGGAGTCGGAGATGGAGCGGCGACGAAACCGGACCCGGCTAATTCAGCCCTGATCTCACCCGTTGATAATTTGGAGACAATCAGAACTGGAATGTGCCGCTGGTCATCGCTGAAGTACGCCTTCATTACATAACTACTCTGCGATTCAGGTTTGACGCGCACCTGAGCTACGATCGTATTGAAAGACCCCACGTTAGTCTTGATCACTTCTCGACCGCTTATCTTTATTTCGATTTGATAATTCTGGTTTTCGTTTCGCGCTGTCAGGGTATAAGTCGTGCCTTCCGCAAGCGGAAGTGCGCGGAGCCGGTAAACTGCCGAGAGAAAATCGTAAGCGCCGGGGATTTCGGCCGTGCGTTTGGCAGGGATCGCTCCGGTTCCCGCTGGTTGGTTGAAGTCGGCGGTCGTCTCCAGCGTGCGGCCGGTCTCGCGGATTGTTTGTTGCCCGTAGTAAGGCAATCCATTTGCCGGATCGACGTAAGTTACGTAGTCGTTGTTGAGCGCAAACAGGGCGGCGTTAACCACGCCATTAGTTTCGACGTGACCTTTTAGCTGAATGCCCTCGCGTCCAAAGAACGTTCCTCGAGCGGCGACGAGAAATTCAACGTGGGCAGCGCTGATAAAATTTGAGAATGAAACGTTGTAGGTCAGTCGTTCACCGACTCGATAGGGAGCCGGCGAGAAAGGTTGAGAGGCCAGGTCGCCTGTTTGTTGAGCGGATGACAGTAATACGAACGCTCCCAGGACCAATAAAAGACAAGCAGTCGCGAATTTCAAACTTTGGGTCACCTTTGAATCATAGTGCAAAACGCAAGCAGAGCAAATCGGTCAGCCTTCGTGGCTAGATTTTACACGCAGCCTGGTGGATCCAGTTCCTTTCAAATCGCCGTGCTGTTCGCTTCTATTAACTGCATTTCGTCGAGAATCTGTTGCGCGGCCTGGGCTGGGTCAGGCGCTTCGAGAATTGGGCGACCCACTACGATGTAGTCAGCGCCGGCGAGGATTGCTTCGCGGGGAGTCGTTACGCGCTTCTGGTCGGCAAAGTTTGCCCCGCTCGGTCTAACTCCAGGTGTGACCACGACAAAATCAGGCTCGGCTACCGCAGCACGAATGGCGTTAACTTCAAGCGGTGATGCGACCACTCCGTCCATTCCGCTTGTTTTTGCCAGCCGCGCGAGACGCGGGACCAGTTCCAGCGGACTTGAACCGAATCCAACTTCCGTCACCGTGCTCTCGTTCGCACTTGTTAAAATCGTTACGGCGATGACTAAAGGGCGGGGGCGGCGTTCGGCCTCCGCACATTCAGAAACAGCGTCCGCGGTCCGGCGCATCATCTCGGTTCCACCTGACGCATGGACGTTGAAGATCGAAACGCCAAGGCGGGTTGCCTCCACGCCGGCGAGCGCGACAGTGTTAGGAATGTCGTGGTATTTCAAATCCAAAAACACTCGTTCGCCGGAGCTGACGATCTCACGAACCAAAGAAGGACCGGCGGCGGTAAACAACTGCATGCCGATCTTGAACATGCCGGCCACGCCGCGCAACTTGTTGACGAGCTCGCGCGCCTTGTGAACATTGTCTACATCGAGTGCGACGATTAGTTTGTTTGTGTTCATAGAAGTTTGCTCGAGGGGTTTCGCGTTTGCATTTCCAGTCTCAATCTAATTCGAACTTAATAACTCCGATGCCCGTGAGCCAACTGCTTCGTCAAATGAGACAAAGCCTTTGTCGGCGAGAATTCGCCGCAGCCCGTCGTTTATGTTTCGGGCGATTGCTGGTCCCTCATAGATGAACCCTGTATAGATTTGCAACAAACTGGCGCCGGCGCTGATCATCTGCCACGCGTCTGCTGCGGAGAAAATTCCGCCAACTCCAATCAAAGGTAGTGTGCCATCGGTCAGCTTGTAGAGTTGCGCAATCATTTCCGTGGAATGACGCAGCAAGGGCGCACCACTCAAGCCGCCCGCGCCGCAAGCCTCCACGGCCGCGCGATCTGTTTGCAGCGGTGCTCGCGCGGTGGTGGTGTTAGTGGCAATAAGACCGGCAACTCGGTTCTGTTGCGCTACCGCCACGATGCTTTGCAGTTCGTCCACGTTCAGATCAGGTGAAAGTTTTACCAGCAGCGGTAGTATCCCTCGGCCGTCGTGCTTATCGGCAAGTTGTTCGTTTCGCTCCTGGAGCGCGCGCAAGAGTTCTTGAAGTTGATCTGACTGCTGCAACTGGCGCAAACCAGGAGTGTTTGGTGAACTAACATTTATTGCAACGTAGTCCGCTACAGGATAGACAGCTTCGAAACTCTTCAGATAATCAGCGACCGCATCTGCCAAAGCCACCACCTTACTTTTGCCGATGCTTACGCCCAGGACACAATCTGGTTTGCGATTTTCAACGCGCTTCGCAAATGCCACAGCCCCTTCGTTGTTGAACCCGGCGCGATTGATTAGGGCTTTGTCGAGTGGTAGTCGGAAGAGTCGCGGGCGCTCGTTGCCGGGCTGCGCTTGATAGGTGACGGTGCCCGCTTCGATGAAACCGAATCCAAGCGCGGCAAGCGAATCAAGGACAACACCGTCCTTATCAAACCCTGCTGCCAGCCCGACGGGATTCGCGAACGTCAAACCAAAACGCTTCAGTTTGCCGAACGGACTGCGCTTGTAGCGATCCCCAAGCAATACCCGTGCAAGTTTAGGAGAGAAGGAAAGAGAATTAAGCGCCAGTTCGTGGGCCGTCTCGGGTGGCAAGCGAAAGAGGAAAGGTCGCAGCAATGAACGATAGAGCATGAACGGCTCTGAATTAGTCTTGCTTGGTTGTAAGCAAAACGAGAGTACCAGAGGCTGTTAGCGCAAGACAAGGTTAGCGCAGTCCGACAGCAGCTCAAAGAATTGTGGACAACAACGGCGATGATCGTTTAATTTTCTGTTCCACTTAATTTTCCAGGCCGTGGCACTGTCCCACGCGTCAAAGCTTCAGGAGGAAAAACAAACATGCGGTTGAGAAATATCTTGGCTGTTTTCGCGGCCTTGCTGTTCCTTGTTAGTTTGAGTCAGGCCGTCAGCGCTCAGGACTGGAATCATCTTGGAGACAAACACGTCGACGGCAATTCCGATCATGACAAGATTTCCCTGGGAAGTTCGGAAGGGACTTTTCGCCAACTCCAGATTAGGGTTGACGACGCCGCGGTAAACTTCAAGCGAGTGGTAGTTCACTTCGGAAATGGAACTGAGGAGGACTTGCAGTTCCGCGACATCATCAATGCCGGCGGCTCGACGCGCGCAATGGATCTCCGTGGACGACGCAGAATAATCAAAAGCGTCGAGTTCTGGTATGAAAAAGCAAACTGGGGATCGACGCGGCCAACGGTTCGCTTGTTCGGCCGTTAGAGCGTCCAAGGTTGTTAGGCGAGAATTATCCGTCGAGTTGAGAGGCAAATATAGAACCGAGCGTGACTTTGGTCTTTGAGCTGTGGTCTTGAATGTTTCCGGGCGTCCAGATTCAGAAGTCAAAAGTCAAAGTAGAAAAGCTCAAAGTACAAAGACCCAGATCGCGCTCGATTCTATAGTTCTGCCATGGGCGGGCTTACTTGTCACCGTATGATCGTTCTTGTTAGTATCCCGCGAAATGGATTTCATCGAGAAGGCACGCATCATGGACAGCCCGCGAATCAATCGCGCGCTCGCCCGGCTTGCCTCGGAAGTGGTTGAAGAAAACCACGGCGCCGGCGATTTGTACCTCGTCGGCATACGCCGTCGCGGCGTTCCCCTTGCAGAACGAATGGCAGATAAGATTGCGGATCTCGAGGGAGACCGTCCGCCGGTTGGCATTCTCGATATCACGCTTTATCGCGACGATCTTTCCACGGTCGGCGCGAAGCCGATCGTTAATAAAACCGAACTCCCTGGCGACATCGAGAATCGAAATATCGTGCTGATCGATGATGTGCTTTACACCGGACGCACTATTCGCGCTGCACTTGATCAGCTGATCGACTTTGGCCGGCCCAAGCGCGTGCAACTAGCCGTACTCATCGATCGCGGCAAAGAACATCGCGAGCTGCCGATTCAGGCTGATTACATCGGCAAACTTGTGCCGACCAAAAAGAGCGAGATCATCAAAGTGATGCTCCAGGAGTTTGACGAGGAAGAAGGAGTTGTAATCGTTGAACGGCCCACAGCGGAAGCGGCCGAAGCGAGTTGAAGAAGCGGCCAGCGATGGCCGCTTTTTTGTTTTTGTTGGTCTTGGGCCTTTGGCCTTAGGACTTAGCAAGTGTTAGACGGACACAAGGCGAACCAGCAAAGACCAAGGCCCCAAGACCAAAGCCCAATAATGTAAGAATGCAATTCAATAGAAAACATTTATTAGGCATTCGCGAGCTCGAGGCCGGAGAGATTACCTACTTGCTCGATACTGCCGAGACATTTCGCGACGTCTCCCGGCGCGAAATCAAAAAGGTGCCGGCTCTCCGTGGTCGCACCGTAATTAATCTCTTCTTCGAGTCGTCCACCAGAACGCGAACGTCGTTTGAGATCGCAGCCAAACGACTCTCTGCTGACGCTGTTAACATCAGTGTCTCAACTTCCAGCGTAAGCAAGGGTGAAACGCTGCTCGACACCGCACGCAATCTTGAGGCGATGGCGCCCGATTGCATTGTGGTGCGTCATTCGATGGCCGGCGCCCCGCAGCATCTGGCGCGAATGGGCAACGCGCCTATCATCAACGCCGGAGACGGTTCGCATGAACATCCCACTCAGGCATTGTTAGACGCACTCACAATCCGCGAGCACAAATCGAAGATCGACGGGCTCAAGGTAGCGATCATCGGGGATGTGCTGCACTCGCGCGTGGCGCGTTCAAACATTCACTTGCTCACAAAACTCGGAGCCACCGTCAGCGTGGCCGGTCCGGGTTCGCTGGTGCCGCTCGAATTCGGCGAACTCGTCGAACAGGGTTTGCGCGTCGAGAAAACGATTGAGGATGCCGTGGAGGGGGCCGACGTGGTGATGGTTCTCCGCATACAGCGCGAGCGGCAGGACGCAGCTTTCTTCCCCTCAATGCGCGAATATGCAGTTCACTTTGGTCTCAAGCCGAAACATCTGGAGCGCGCGGCACCGGATGCGATCGTGATGCATCCTGGTCCAATGAATCGCGGCATCGAGATGGCGTCGGAAATCGCCGACGGCGGTCGTTCATTGATATTGGATCAAGTGACTAACGGTGTTGCGGTACGAATGGCGGTGCTTTACCTGCTGGCTGGTGGCGGTCATGCCGACTTAGAAGAGAAGGGGCACTGAATGTAAAGCAAACTGTTAGTTTGCGCTGGAACTAAGGTATGAAGCTCTTAATTGCAAATGGCTACGTCGTTGATCCTGCCGCGGACATAAACACCGGACGTGACGTCTTGATCGAAGATGGGCGGGTCGTTGGCATACTCGAGCGCGGTCAGGAAAGACCCCGCGACGTCGAACTTCTGGATGCGACCGGTCTCATAGTCGCTCCCGGTTTCATCGATCTCCACACACACTTGCGCGAACCCGGCGCTGAATACAAAGAGACAATTGCCAGTGGCGCTGCCGCCGCCGTGGCGGGTGGTTGGACGAGCGTGTGTGCTATGCCCAACACAGATCCGGTAAACGATAGTCCGGCGGTCACGCGCTTCATGATCGAACAGGCGCAACGCGCGCAGCTTGCGAATGTGTTTCCGATTGGGTCCATCACGAAAGGCTGCGGCGGTAAAGAGCTCTCGGAGATGGGTGAAATGAAGCACGCGGGCATCGTGGCTGTTTCTGATGATGGGCATCCGGTGCCGTACGCAGGAATGATGCGGCGTGCAATGGAGTACGCCCGCGGCTTTGATCTGACTGTTGTTGACCACTGCCAGGATGTTTCGCTGACCGCCGGCGGCGTGATGCACGAAGGACGCTGGTCACTCATCCTGGGGCTACGCGGAATGCCTGCGGCGGCCGAGGATGTACACGTAATTCGCGATTGTGTGCTGGCGAAACTAACCGGCGCGTCAGTTCACATTGCGCATGTTTCGACCAGTGGGGCTCTGGATGCAGTTCGGCGCGCCAAAGAGATGGGTTTGCCGGTGACCTGTGAAGTTGCGCCGCATCATTGGACGTTAACTGATGAATCTTTGGCTGAATACGACACCAACACAAAAATGAGTCCACCACTTCGAAGCCAGAACCACGTGGCGGCTTTGTTAGAGGGATTGCGTGACGGGACGATCGACGCAATTGCCACGGATCACGCGCCACATCACGCCGACGAAAAGAACCTGGAGTTTGATGAGGCGCCGTTTGGAATCACGGGCCTGGAGACTGCGGTTGGACTGGCCTTCGATTTGGTGAATCAAGGCATCATCGATCTGCAGCGACTGGTTTCGTTATGCTCGACGACGCCGGCTCGTATTTTCGGTTTGCGAGATCGAGGCAGCTTAACGGAGAACGCTCACGCTGATGTGACGATTCTCGATCCGGCCTGCGAATGGACCTTCGACGTTTCAAGGTCAAAATCAAAAAGCCGGAACACGCCTTTTCATGGACGAACAATGACTGGTGCTGCTGTCGCCGCCATCGTGGGCGGTCGCCTGGTTTATCTCAACCCGGATTACAGTCGCATCACCGACGCAAAACATCACCAGGCGTCGGCAAAGTAAGACAGACATTCCTGTCTGTCCCTGTTGTTGCGTTTAAAGGTCGAGTTAACGTAAGCGAGATTTTCCCTTTGTCATTTGAGAGTTTTCACCAGACCAAATCTTCTTATGTTCTTCGAACCTCCAATGACAAACGAAAATTTCAAATGAAAAATCTGCCCCTGCTCGTCGGTAGTACTAAGAGTCAAGCCTAAGCGAGGGACAGGCAGGAATGCCTTTCCTACAAAAACGAAAAAGCCCGCTGCGCTCTCCCCTTCGCAGCGGGTTTTTCGTTAGTCGCCTACTTACGTTATTACCGGGGCGACAAGTTCAGAAGGACCTTTGTTTTTTGGAGGCCCGCCCGCGCTCTCCCCTTCGCTTGCGTGCCCCCAAAGTATCGGCGGCCGAGGCTGCCGATCCTGATGTCGCAAACCGTTAGTTTGCGATCAATATCGCTAACCGTTAGTTTGCGATCGATATCGCTACTGCAAAATCTTTGGACGGATCGGCGTTACTATTCGCTCTCATCTCACGCCGTCGCAATTTCAACCGTCGCAGCTTCAAGCGCCGCAGCTTTGATCGCGTGGTCATGACACTTTGCTTGCGCTGCTTTCCATTCGTATCCATCTCGCTACCCCCCACTCGCCACCGCCGCCGCTAAACAACATCGCAATGACGCAGGCGGTGATGACTTCAGCAACGACCGTGCCAGCAGTGGTCGGGTCGGCTGCTTAGGTTGAACTCGTTTTATTAGTCGAATTAGCGAGGCAAAAAGACGTTGCAAAAATCTTGCTTAGCAGGGACGTAGACGATGTGCGAGTGTTTAGACGAAGTCGTGCACGATATGGTTGGGGAATGAGCATCGGAGCTGCACGTAGAAGGTAGCCAGAGGTGAAACCTCTGGATTGCGTATCGCTTCAGGGTCGCGCGGTGGAGCCGCGCCAAGAATCTTTTCGCGTCTTCAACGCGCAATCGCCCTATCGCAGCCGTTACCAGACGTTTCACGTCTGGCTACCGTCTTACCGCCGCTGCGGCGGCGAAATCAACTACTCAAACCCTGAAATCGTCCGAGCGCCAGTGTTTGATTGCCTGTTTTATGTCTTTTGTTTTGGCGAACTTACCGGCCAGCGTGGCGCTAACCAACTCTTCAAGTTCGTCGTCGCCAGCAAAGCGCAGCGCGACGATCTGGCCAACCGTCAACGCGCCGGTTTTTTGCAGAGTAGCTGGTGAAAGCAGTTGCTGGTAACGCAGCCTTTCTTCGAGTCGGATAACTCGGTCCTGGACCTTGAGGGAATTCGTTCGCACCAGAAGTGTTAGCACCAGCAGGGCCACAGAAACCATAATCAACCAAGCCGCCTCGAAACTCGGAGTTCTAACGAACGTCACGACCCACCAGATGAAATTGATCACCATCACCGGGGCGACGAAAAAGTGGAAAGGCCGATGCCAACGCGTGTGGTTTGTGAAACTTTGGGGCTCCATGCTTTGTTCTCTCCCGAGGTCACAGATTCGTAGGCAGGGCGTCAGAGATAGTCGCCGCTTTGGCTGCCTTAGGTAAGTCCGGCGTGAAGTCTTCGCCGGGATTTATGAACTGGTTGCGCTCAAAGCGATACTGCTTGTCATAGAGTTGCTTATAGCGTCCATCCGCGGCGAGCAGCTCTTCGTGTGTTCCTCGTTCGACGATTTCCCCGGACTCCAACACCAGAATCTGATCGGCACTGCGAATCGTCGACAGGCGGTGGGCGATCACAAAGGTAGTGCGCCCGCGCCGCAAAGACTGCAAGGCGTCCTGAATCATCGCCTCGCTTTCACTATCGAGACTAGAAGTCGCTTCATCCAGAATCAGGATTCTGGGTTCGGCCAGGATGGCGCGTGCAATTGCGACTCGCTGTCGTTGTCCGCCCGACAACTTGACGCCGCGTTCGCCGACAATAGTGTCATAGCCGTCGGCGAATCCGTTGATGAACTCTTCGCAATGCGCGACGCGGCTCGCGGAAATTATCTCTTCGCGAGTGGCGTGCGGGTGCGAGAAGCCGATGTTTTCGGCGATAGTGCCGTCGAAAAGAAAGTTGTCCTGCAGGACGACACCCAATTGTTGGCGATAGTCTCGTAGTCGAATGGATTCCAAATCGCGACCATCGACCGTAACCGTTCCCGAAAGCGGTCGATTGAAAGCCATCACCAAACTGATTAGGGTTGACTTGCCTGAGCCGCTCGACCCCACCAACGCTGTGGTTGATCCTGCTGGAGCGCGAAAAGAAACATGTTTGAGAACCGGGCTGTCGACGTTGTATTCAAAACTTACATCTGCGAAGGCGACCTCCCCAACAATTGCCGGACACGCTCGCCGAGTTGCGTCTTCTTCATCTTCGGTGGCCATGCGTTTAATCTCGCGAATGCGATCCAGCCCGGCAAACGCCTCGCTGATTTGGGTGCCGATTGAAGCAATCTCGACCAACGGCGCAGCCACGAGCGCCGTGAAGAAGATGTACATGAAGAAATCGCCCAGCGTCATCTGACCAGTTAGCATGTCGCGACCGCCGACGAGAATCAGTAAGACGCCGATCACACCGACGATGACGGTAGAGAAAGCTGTGACGCCGGAGACTGCGGTCATCGAACGCGCGACGTTGCGAAATAGACGATGGGCGCCGCGGGCAAAGACCAGCTCCTCGCGTTTCTCCGCTGCGTATGCTTTTACTATTCGAATTCCGCCCAGTGATTCCGTCAAACGACCGGTCACTTCCGCGTTGATCTTGCCGCGTTCGCGAAACAGCGGGCGCAGTCTTTTGAAAGCCAACGCCATGACACTGCCAAACGCGGCGAGCGCCAGCAGGGTGATGAATGTCAACCGCCAGTTGAGATAAAAGAGCACACACAATGCAATCGCGGCGGTAACGAGGCCCCCGATGAGTTGCACTAATCCAGTTCCGACAAGATTACGCACACCTTCAGCATCGGTCATGATGCGGGAGATGAGTACTCCGGTTTGCGTAGAATCGAAGTAGCGAATTGGTAGGCGCGCGACGTGTTCTTGCACGCTCTTGCGCATCTCGGTGATTGCGCGCTGCGCCGCCACACCCAATATTTGTGAGAGTCCAAACGAGCTGAGCGCCTGAAGCACAGTGGCCCCGCCCGCCGCCAGCGCTAGCGGTACCAGCAGTTGACTACGATGTTTGCCGACAACTTCGTCGATTACGTATTTCGAACTGGTGGGGAGGATCAGCCCGGCTAGCCGGTTGACCAGCATTAGTGTCAAACCCAGCGCCAGGCGATAGCGATGCGCCCAGATCAATTCACGTGCGTCGTTCCACGCGCTCGAGAGCGTGATGCGCTTTTTCTTTTCCTTTACGATCGCGGTGCTCATCTGTATTTGGCAATCGTCTCAGCCAAAGAAGGAAAGCGCAAGTAGGGTGGTAAGCATTGTAGGTTGACTAATCTCCAGGTTGAAGAAGGAAAGATTTATCATTGTCATTTAATGATAAATAACAAATCTTCCGTCTCTTACGTCGATCATCCTAACTCAACAGTGTACATCGAGGGTTTAGGTGGTAGGATGGCTAAGACAATATTGGAGGTGAAGACATGGCATGGGACGGCGATGATTTGGCAGGTCAGGCAGAAGAGGCATTCGAACGGCAACAGGAAGCAGCGGCGGTGCGCGCCAACCGTGGCACGTCCTCGGCGGAGGAACGCGCCCGCAGCGGCAAGTTTGAGTCGTTACGACTCTCGCGTTCCCGCGTTATGACCCAACTAGCTGCCGCCACAAATCCCGCCCACCGCGCGATGCTTGAGAGCGCCTTAAAATCGATCAACGATAAAATGGCGGAGTAGCAGCAGAGGTTAGCGTCCCCAGTTTGATAACTCAGCGATCCGCAATCAATAAGCTCTCGCCTACGATACAAACTCATCAAGAATCATCGCTCTTCCAGGCGCGTTTCTCCGCGTGCCGGGCGGTGCACTACCGATTTCGCGCGGCTGACACTCGTCGCGCACCCCCCATTACAAGTTCAACGTTGCTCATCGCCGAACTGCCATCTGGTAAGACTAACGTGTCTTCCAACCCAACTCGAACGCCATAGCCGCGAGCGATCGCTTCATCCATCATCGGCCAAGCGGTTGCTTCCGTGCCGTGTAGTAGCAGCGAGAGTTCACCCTTAAGCGGCTGCAAGACCTCCTCGATCGCACGCACGTCCCCGAGCGCACTTTCCATTGTCTGTTCTTGCGGTTCAAGCAGCAGCGCTTTGCCAAGCCGCTCTGCAGCAAAATCTGCGCGTCAGCCGCAGCGCATAGTCCCGCCTCGACGCCGACATTGCGGGACAACAATAGGTCAGCGAGTTCTACCGCTCCCTCTTCACAGAAGTTCACTGAAGCAAAATCTGGTACCACTTCCCAAGCTTTCACGACCTCGAAACGTGCCGCTGCATCCGGCACAATCCAGGCGCCAGTGCTCACGCCAATCTGAGCTTCGGGAGAAACAGATCCTACCGCCGAAAGCGTCCGCGCAACGTCGGTGGAGTGGAGACTCTCCTTATAGGCATCACCCGTCGTCGAACGGACGTGCTGGTGGATAGCGCCTGCTCCGGCCCGCAGGCAATCGACTACAGCCGTGGCCTGATCTTCCGGTGTTATGGGCACAGCTGCGTGCTCGACGCGCGACCGCCCGCCGTTTATTGCAGCTTTAATGAGCATCCATTCTCCTCAGTTCTGCAAAAAAAAACTCAGATAACACCAGCAAAAGCAGGCCCCTGAGCAGGTCTCATCAGTTCTCAGAACTCTTTGAAAACAATCTCAGAAGAAACTCAGAGCTTTCTAAATACTGAGCCGCACCGCTGAATGTATCTTCCATCGCGTTAAGACCAACGTGGCATAGCGCCATCTTAATCCGAAAATGAGTAACCCGAAACCAAACATTCAAATCAAAATAAGGAGCTGGTTCGATGAAGAAAATTGTATTGACGTCATTGTTTGTTCTATTCCTGGTGGGTGGTCCGACTGCGCCCTCGGCAAGTGCTCAAACCGGTGGACCATCTGCCAGCGGCAGCTACCGATTTACGCTCGAAGATGCGTTGACAAAGCAGGTCGAGTTTAGTGCTCGCCTTGACGAGCGCGGAACCGCTACCGGCCAAATGACATTCCGCGACGAAGCCGGCGCCGTGGAAGTAGACGTGGACGGTGAAGGTGGACACGCGGAAGAGTCGCACGGTGCGTTTTTCATGACTGCTAATCTCAACAGCCTGACGATAGATCGCAATCGCGCGGTGATGGCAGGAACCGTTACTAACTCCAGCAACCCGGGCTATGTTGGCAGGTGGGTGCAGTTGGTAGTTGAAGACAACGGCGACGGCAGTCAGGAGCCGGATCGGCTGACCTGGTGTTTTTGCAAGCCGGAACAAGGTGGCTGGGTGCCGTCGGACGCTGAGGTCCGCGGCGATGAAGGCGCGTGGTGGAGATGGTGGGCAACCGATGCGGAACGGCGTGATGATGTCGGCGTACAGTCTGAAAACATCATTCCCGGCAGCCGGACCAGCTGCCGAGTGCTCCCGCTGGCGGCCTATCCCTTCGAAGAAATCAGAGGCGAAGGCCAGATTCAGGTTCAGCGTTGATGCGGGACATTGTGGGTGGTTTACCATCCCGGAGAATTTGGGCCTGAGCCAATCAGCACGCGCACAATCACTGGCGAGTTTGCCAGCAGCATTGTCAGCCAGGTCCGGCGCTTGTTGATGTCTTCCGCCAGGTAAAACATCCGCGGCGGAAAGTAAATCAAGAGCGCCACGAAACAGAGGAAGAAGAGCCGGCCGAGAAATTCCAGAACGCCTGAAGGATGACCGAGATCGGCAAACGTGAGCAGATTCCAAAAAACCTGGAACAGAATCATGTTCAGGAAGAGACAGATGTCTCCAAGCGTTTCTGCTTGTCGGGTGCGAAGAAAATCCCACTTCGGCGGTTTCTTTGGTCGCGAGAAGTAGCGATAAATGAAGTACGTTTGCAGGATCGTGAGGATTAGGATAGCGAAGATGGAGGGGACAAATATTCCGCCGGTGTCCATTGCCCGCTTGCCGAGAAAGAACTCGCCAAGGCTCGCCAAAACTCCCGCACTGATTACAAGGTTCAGGCAAAAATAGAAGAGGGGATTGAACAGACAGCCGCCGAGTTTTGTCTCCATGCTATCGAGCGTGGGCGCGTCACGACGTTGGTGAAAACTCCAGCGCTTCAAGATCGCGCCGGCGGCGGGCAATATCCACATCGCCGCGCAGATTAGCCCGATGCCAAGCTTGGCCGCTGGATTTTCAGCGTCGACCTGACTGAAGAGCTCTATGAACTGGCGCGTCAGTAAACGCATCAGGAAAATATTCATGATGAAGACGACGATGTCTAAGAGCAGACCTCGGTTGCGTTTGTCGAAGAGTTTGGAGAGGGGAGTCACTGCGCGGGAAGTAGATTGAGGCCCGCTATTGGCGTTGGTTGAGGTTTTTGGTTTGCGCATCGCAGGTCAGCCAGCTAGTCGTCGATTTCACCTTTCTTGCCCTGTTACTGGTGCAGGCAGCCCGGAGGGCTGGAACGGACTTCCAGCCTTACCGCAAGGAGGTCGGCACAGCCGCTGGTAAACCTACCCTCTGGTTAATTGCCGGTACTTGATCCGGTGCGGTTGATCCGCGGCCGCGCCCAAACGCGCCTTGCGATCCTCTTCATACTCGGAATAGTTTCCTTCAAACCAAACGACTTTGCTATCGCCTTCAAAAGCCAGGATGTGTGTTGCAATTCGATCGAGGAACCAGCGGTCGTGTGAAATCACTACCGCGCAGCCGGCAAAGTTTTCCAGCGCTTCTTCGAGCGCGCGCAAAGTGTTGACGTCGAGGTCGTTTGTCGGCTCGTCTAACAACAGAACGTTGGCGCCTTCCTTCAGCATCTTAGCGAGGTGCACGCGATTGCGTTCGCCCCCGGAAAGCATGCCGACCTTTTTCTGCTGATCAGAGCCGGAGAAGTTGAAGCGACCAACGTAAGCGCGTGAATTAACTTCGCGTTTTCCGAGCATCAGCAAATCTGTGCCGCCTGAAATCTCTTCCCAAATGGATTTCTCGGGATCAAGCGTGCGGCTTTGATCGACGTAGGCGAGCGCTACCGTTTCGCCGACGCGAATGGTTCCGGCATCGGGTTCTTCCTGCTTTGTAATCATGCGAAACAGCGTCGTCTTGCCCGCGCCGTTCGGACCAATCACGCCAACAATGCCGCCCGGCGGCAAGGAAAACTTCATGTCCTCGACGAGCAGGTTGTCACCGTAACCTTTGCTGACGCCTTCAGCCTGCACGACGATATCGCCGAGTCGCGGACCCGGGGGAATGTGAATCTCCAAATCCTCACGGCGTTTCTCGGAATTCTCCTGCAACATCGATTCATAGGCGTTGATGCGCGCCTTCCCCTTTGCGTGCCGCGCCTTGGGCGACATGCGAATCCATTCCAGTTCCCGTTGCAGCGTCCTCTGCCGCTCGCTTTCCGACTTCTCTTCGCGTCGCAAACGCTCCTGCTTCTGCTCGAGCCAGCTGGTGTAATTTCCTTTCCAGGGAATGCCCTGGCCGCGATCGAGTTCCAGAATCCAGCCCGCAACGTTGTCGAGGAAATAACGATCGTGCGTGACGGCAATGATTGTTCCCGGATAACTTTGCAGGTGATGTTCAAGCCACGCGACTGATTCCGCATCGAGGTGGTTGGTGGGTTCATCGAGCAAGAGGATGTCAGGCTTTTGCAGTAGTAGACGACACAACGCAACGCGGCGACGTTCACCGCCGGACAACACCGCGACTTTAGTGTCGGGTGGAGGACAGCGTAGCGCATCCATCGCCATCTCCAGTCGCGCATCGAGATCCCAGGCGTCCTGATGATCGAGTTTCTCCTGCACCTCACCCTGGCGCGCGAGCAGTTTGTCCATTGCTTCGTCGGACATCTCTTCGCCAAACTTGGCGTTAATTCCATCGTATTCTTTAAGAAGATTGACAGTTTCCTGCACGGCTTCTTCGACAACTTCACGCACCGTTCGCGAGTCGTCGATGAGCGGCTCCTGTTCGAGGTAGCCGACGGTAAAGCCCGGAGAGATGACAGTCTCGCCGTTAATTTCTTTGTCGACGCCGGCGAGTATGCGCAGCAGGGAAGACTTGCCCGAGCCGTTCAGACCGATGACGCCAATCTTCGCGCCGTAGAAGTAAGAAAGATAAATGTCCTTGAGGACCGGCTTCTTGTCGTAAAACTTGCTGACGCCGACCATGGAATAGATGACTTTGTTTGGTTCAGTGCTCATAAATTTGTAGCGCAAGCGGTTAGCTTGCGATTCGACGCAAACTAACAGTTTGCGCTACTTCGGAATGCGTATTTCAGATTTGAACTTCATCCACAGATTACACAGATTACGCAGAGAAGGAAAAGCGGAGGGAACCGGATCAGTCCGTCGAGTGCGATTTGGATCGGCGATTCAGCAGCTGGGGTGTATTGAGTCGTTTGTTCTGAAGTCGCATAGATAGATCGAGTAGGGGCTCGGTGTGCCGTGCCTCTACTCGTTCTCCTCGCGTATTAAGTTGCGCTGGTAGGGCAGACATTCCTGTCTGTCCAGTTTCGAGTTTGCCGGCTGAGGGACAGACGGAATGTCTGTCCTTCCTCTACGTCTTCGTGGGTTTGCGGGTGCGCGGTTTGTATTCCGACTTCTTCTTAAGTCCCACCGCTTGCGCCTGGTTTGAGTCTCTGCCAAATTGCGCGACTACCTGATCCTTCGCCCCCAACATGAGGTTGTGGTAGTTCCACTCTTTAGCGACAGCATTGTCGCGGGCTGATGCAGCGGCGGCCACCGCTTGAGAGTCGAGTTGCTGCGCCAGGTTCATCTCATTCTCCGCAGTTGTAAGCGCCGTAATCGCATAGGCCGGATTCGCGGGTGTGTACTCTGCTTCTGCTCTTAAGGCGGCGAGGCTGTCTTTATCGGCTTGGATTACTGAAGGTATGATCCGTTTGCTTTCGTTCTTGGCCATGAGGTTCTCCTTAGGTTGAGGGGCGAAGTGGATTGAGTTCGAACGGGCGGGATATTAGCGCGGCGCAACACGTGCTGCAACAACTTTCTTAGAAGCTGAGCGGCGCATCGTGTGACTTGATTTTGGTCGCGTAAGTTGAAAACTCAAACGCTAAGAGATACTCACCGTCGGCTAAGAGATAGGCGCAGAAGCGTAAAGCATAAGCGCAGCCGCCTAACTGCTAGCTTAAGAAGTTTAGGCATACGCTCGTCACGATATGGTCAAAGCTGCTGCGGTCAGAATATAGACGCCGCTGCATGGATGCTCGGCGAGAGACTGAGGCTTTGGGGCAGAAGGAGTCCGCGTGGATACTAATCACTTTCCATCAGGAGCCTCTCCTTGGAGTGCGGCGACTTGTCGCCGCTTTTGCCTGCGCCAGAAAAGTGCGCTGGGACATGGCAGACCAAAGCGGCGACAAGTCGCCGCACTCCAAGGAGATGTTGCCGACCGGGTTTATGTGGCTTGGTTTACTGCCTGCTGTTTCTCCCGCCGATCAACCACCAAGCGCTCACACTGCTCAACAAAGCCAATGCAGCGCACACCATCGTCACGCGGCGGAAACCGGCAACAAAAGCTTCATCGATAGCTTGTTTCAATTCCTGGCGTTGGGCCAGTTCGACGTTGTCGGGGATTTTTGCCGCGGCCAGCTTCGTACGTTCCTGATCGAGCGCTGTTTTTACGTCAGGTGGCAGATTCCACTTTGTGAGCTGCCCGTCGAGACTGGAATTAAATCCCTGCAGCATCACGATCCCCAACACCGCTACGGCCAGCAATCCCGCGGTACGCGAAACCGCATTGTTAATTCCTGACGCGACACCGGCGCGGTTCTGTGGCACTGAGTTCATCACGGTTGTGGTGAGCGGCGCTACGCTGATTGCCATCCCCAGGCCGAGCACAACTACCGCGGGAAGGAAAGTGATCCAGTAAGCGCCTGTGTTCGCGCCCGGCAAAGTGAACAAGGCTAGCCCGATCGCGGCCACGATTGGTCCAATGACAAGCGGAAGCTTCGCGCCGCAACGCTTGATTAATCCGCCCGACCAACGTGACAGCAGGAACATGATGACGATGAAGGGGAGCAGCGCGGCGCCGGCGGCGGTCGCTGAATAGCCCTGCACCTGAATGAGATTGAGAGGCAGGAAGAAGAGTGCTCCGCTCAAGGCTGTGTAGAGAAAAAGAGTCAGCAGATTCGCGCCGCTGAAGTTAGTTGACTTAAATAACTTCAAGGGCAACATCGGATTGTGGACCCGCGACTCGACTATGACGAAGACAACTGCGGTTACAACCCCGCCAATCAAGGCCGCTAAAATAGCCGGGTTTCTGAATCCCAATCGCGACGACTCGATCAAACCATAGACAATGCCGCCGAGTGCGAGTGTCGCGAGTATCGCTCCCAGCCAATCGAGCCCTTGCGAGTCTTCGTCGCGACTTTCAGGCACGTGCAAAAAGACCAGCGCAATCACGGCGAGCGCCAGCGGCACGTTAATGAAGAAGACTGCTCGCCACGAAACGTGTTCAATCAGCCAGCCACCGAGGACGGGACCGATGGCGGCAGTAATCGCAGTGAATCCTGACCAGGTGCCGATCGCTTTACCGCGTTTGTCTTCGCGAAATGATGCGCTGATGATTGCCAGGCTGCCCGGAACCAGCAGCGCGCCACCCACGCCCTGCGCCGCCCGCGCCATTATGAGTTGATTAATATTTGGAGCGAGTCCACACCAAACTGAGGCCAAGGCAAACAAGCCCACGCCGATTGTGTAGATGCGTCTGCGACCAAAATGATCGCCGAGCGAGCCTCCAACCAACAACAATGCGGCAAGGAATAACGCATAGGCTTCGACTACCCACTGCACGTCGACCACCGTGGCGTTGAGGTTTTTTTGCAGCGCGGGGAGCGCGACGTTGACGACCGTGCCGTCGATGAAAGCCATGCTTGAACCGAGGATGGTCGCGGCGAGTATCCATGGTTCTGATGTTTTGGGCGCGGCCAGGGCTTTAGGCATTAAGATTTCTCATGAATCGAATTGTAGGTTGAGTGTACCACTCGACGCATTTCTGGGACCGCGGGCGTCCCGCCCACAATGAGCGCGAACCCGTAACCGTAAGCCAAAAACTGCGCGACTTCGTCGCGTTGCGGGCGGGATGCCCGCGGTCCCAGCAAATCACTCGCGTCAATAGCGGAGCGCGGTTTAAGTTAGTTGGGACGAAGATACTTATCAAGCAGTTCGTTGCGAAACTTGTTCGTTGGATCTAGTCGGCGTTTGAGCGCCACAAACTCAGACGCGCGCGGATAGGCGCGACGAAACTGCTCCGGCGTGGCGTGAAGTTGATACGGCAAGTAGTAGGAACCATCAACCGCCAACGCCGCATCAATGAGCTCGCGAGTCCAGCTGCTTACTTCGTTTCTGTCCGCGTCGCTTGTTCCTTGTTTGTAGTAGATGACAAATGCGAACACCTCCGAACGCGCCCAAGCCAACAGTGATGCCGGATCCTGCCGCGAATGGCGAATTGAAATATTAATGACGTTCGGATTGTGACGCCGAAGAATCTGGCGCATCCGGACGACAAACTCGTCAAAGCGATCGACCGGAACAAAATATTCTTCGAGCACATAAGTTGAGCTGTCGCGGCTGGCCGGCTCGAGTTCGGCAGCGTCATAGCTTGCTTCGTTGTTCCGCCAGGTGACGCGCTCGCCGCCGAAGTATGCCGGATCGAAGTAACGACGCCTGATCGTTTTGCCGAAAGGCCACTCCGAAACTATCCACCAGCCAAACCGATCGAGACGGTACGACTTGCCGGTTGGACTTAAGCGATCGAAATCAGTCAGCGGTTCATTGGTGACTGAGTATGTGACCGAGCTCACCGTAGTGTAATCAGGCGGGTAGATGTTTCCGTTATGAAAAACGGCGTTCGAGTCAGTGCGAATCCGATCAAAAAAGAATTGTTTGTAAGCGGCGACCGGCATCGTTTCGGTCTGCCGCTTGATCTTTACGTTATCAGTTAGCTCGAGTGTTGCTTCCACAATCACGCCAAGTCCGCCGTACCCGCCGATGACGCCATTGAAAACGTCAGAATTCTCAGTTGCACTCGCCTCAATAAGCGAACCATCTGCCAGCACGACTTTCAGCGACTTCACTGATGTGATTATTGGACCTTGCCCCACGTAACGTCCGTGTGCGTTTACCGAAAGCGAACCGCCGACAGTGAAGTTTGCGTAACTTTGCATGATCTTGACTGAGAGGTTCGCCGGATCGATCTGTTCCTGGATTTGCCGCCAGCGTGTGCCGGCCTGGACGGTGATAGTCTTGTCAGCCGGCGAAAAGTTGAGGATGCGATTGAACTGACGCATGTCAATGAACAGCGCTCCGGCAGTTGCGATTTGGCCGCCCATGCTGTGACGAGCGCCACCAATCGCAATTGCACCCGCATGGTGTTTGACTGCGTCAACGATCTCCGCAGTGGTCGTCGGCGTGATGACTTCGTTAACCTTGATCGCGTTGAGCTGGGAGACGTCGTTGATTACCAGAGGAGCTTCCTGTTTGACGACTGGCGCGCGCATTACGCTCCAGCTCATTGCGGCGAACCAGATTAGAAAGCTAACAAGCAGCAACGCCGCAATTCGCACCAGCAAGCGAAGCGTGGGCCTGCGCACAGGCATACGAGGTTGGCTTGGAGAAGTTTTTTTCAGGAAGTCTAAACTCTTTCTGTTGCTCGTTGCCTGTAGGCGATCACTCGATGCCTACGACAAACACCGTGGCAGTTAGGACACCAACAAAGTATCCACCAATCCAAGCGACTACGTATCCTAAAACAACAAGTAGTCCTCGAGCACCTCTGCTCTTTAGTAAGTAATAAGGCATGATGAACGGCCACAGGATGTAAAGAAACATTCCCATGTCGTAGAGCCAGGCGATACCTTGCCGTTGACTGTCACGGCGCATCCACCAGCCAACAATCCAGACAGTTCCCAGAGTGCTGGCGAAGGTGAAGGCGGCCGGCGCGTCACTCTCAGTCACAACATATACACCGTGGCCAAGTTGACCTTTGCCAGAATCGCGGTTTTTCGCGCAGATCTCAATCGTCGTCCAACAGGCGAGTGGTGTGTTCAGTCACGCTCGGTGGTTGCACAATCTCTGCCGTGTTCAACCTGCGGCCAACTACATTTGTGGTCCAGAGATTAGACGCCGGAGGCAAAGCGCTCGGGCTAAACTGCCCTTCTGTTTGTGGAGCCTTTCGCTGCGACTGATTTCGCACCGGCGGCTTATCCTCGCCGAAGAAGACCAGGTAAAGAACCACGGAAAGGCCGGCGAGGAAAATAGTGAGCGGAACGAACAACGGTCCCGGCGAATCAGCAGCTATGCTCAAACCAAGAAAGATCGGCGTCAGCATTACACTGAAAAACAAAATCTTAGCTCCTCGCGTGATGCCCTTGCGCTTGGGCGAAGGTAAAGGCACAGCCGTTTCTTGACGTAGCGCAGTGGCTCCGCCGCTGGCCAGCCACTCGGCCAGTTCATTGATCGGAAGCCCACAACGCGAACAGAACTTTGTGTTATCCGCGATTTGTTGCTGACCACACTGAGGACAATACATTCAAGAACTCCGCTGTTCGAAAGAATACAATCAAGGATGAAGACTACGCTGACTCACGATCTTAAGTTCCCATTGCGCAAAACCAACGGCAGGCCCGGTTCTGTACCAACCACGACGAGCTCTCCGTTATTCTGGTAACAGAATCCCAAAGTGCTGCCACAACACTGCCGCGTATTCTTCCTGATTCGCTAACGTTCGTTCTTCTTTGGCGCCGTTCTTCGAGGTTATCAGTCGCATGTCGCTTAGGGTAATGCGACCCTCCTCGGTTGCGAGGGAACAAATGCGACCGCGGGTGAAATGAGACTCCGGCGACGTCTGATGGTAACGGCACATCTCGGCATAGTCAGCGTATTCGTGCGGCTGTAAAGTAAAACGATATTGAGCTTGCCATTCTTCACCATCATTGCGCTGCAACACGGTCAGGACCGGACCATCGGCAGCGATTCGGTATGCGCGCTCGCCTTCCAACTGATCGCCCCGCTCATCAAGTCGCAACGGTTCGCGAAAAGAATCACCAAAGCCCACGTCCGCGAGCCAACGCTCCTGCAACGAAACCATCAGCGTCATGTGATCGAACGCGGGGCCAAAGACGCCTTCTGCATTCGCAACTTCCGCCGACAGCATCCGCACCTCGAAGCCGAGTGCACGCAACAGGGCGGCGAAGAGACCGTTACATTCGTAGCAGAAACCGCCGCGCTTCTTTTCAACAATTTTTGCAAATAAGGCAGCGTCGTCGAGAAGGATTGGTTCTCCGGTGTGAATGCTCAGGTTTTCAAACGGCACCGCCGATAGATGCGCAACCTGCAACGCTCGCAGCGTCTTGGCCGTTGGCGCACGCGAGCCGCTATAGTTGATGCGGTCGAGGTATGCGTTGACGTTCAATAAGAATCTCAGATTAGTGATGAGTTTATCAGTGGCAGATAGTGCCTTGGGTTTAGCTTCGCTGGAGCGAGAAGAAATCCTGCTGGTCGCGCGTTCTATAAACATCTCGCCCCTAATGGCGCAAACGTGACATGCTAAGGCTTATCGGACTGCTGATAAGCGGTGACCGCCTCAATCGCGCCTTCGTGCATCCGTTCGGGACGTACATAGAGCCAGTGCTTCGCAAAGTCCTCGTCAGTCATCGCCGGTTGCGCAGCGCGTTCTTTGCTCTTTAACCAGGCTTCAGCCCACTTGCGAAGTTCGGAATCCTGATTCAGCGCCGTTCGCGCCGTGTGCATGTTGATAGGAGTATTCATAAGTAAAAGAATTTAGGAGTCCTGAGTTCTGCCTTTCTACAACAACAACGTATCCACGCGATGAGCGTGTACCATTTGCTCGCACGGCGACCAGGCAAAGACCGTGAAGCGGCCGTCCTGAGAAGCCACCAGCGCAATAGCATCGCGCTGGTCATGTACAAATTGTGCGGCTGACAGGTGTCTCGTGCCGCCATTCTGCGCCGGATGGATCATCAGCGGGTGGTCACCGGCCACCGGTTCAGTCGTCACCATTTGCTCGACTGGCGAGCTCCCGCCCGGCCTTCGTATCTTTGCGCCAAAGGCGAGCACCTCATAGTTGTCGTTGATTATCGTGGCGCCATCGACCGCGGTCAGACCCGCCACTGTGTCGACCGCCCGGCCAACTGCCGCCACTAACAAGTTCTCGTTGGCTTCGTTTACTTCCTGCCGCATCAACTCTGCCAATCCTGAGAACGCCGGTGTCACCGAATAGAGAATGGGATGGACGATAGACTCACGCCAGGCCTCGCTCCCGGCGGGCACAACCAAGAGCGAGCCACCATGCCCGTGAGCGCGCATTGACGCAGCCAGTTGTACGTGCAAATTAAACCGGTGCTCCCACGAACCAGGCGAGGTGAAGGGAAGCAGCGCCGCGAGCAACGAGGGGCAATCCGGTAAACTTGCGCCATGCTCGTCCACGATTTTTACCTCTTCGCCTTTGAGTACGGCGACGTTGGCAAACTTACCAAAGCCGTCGCGGCGACGATGTTTGATTACGAGCAGGCCGGGTTCGATAACTTCCAAAACAAAACAAAGACTTGGCACCTTGCGCGTCGCGCCCCAAACATGTAACTCGCCATCTTCTCCGCGCCCGACGCCCAGATGAATTCCCGGACGCTCAACTGCCGGGCCCAGCTTCGTTAATACATCCGGAGTCAAGGGCAGCGAGCGCTCGAATATCAGCGGCTGCGGCACCTGTTTATGTGGAAAAAACGCGAGGGTGATCTTGGGCGAGCGGCCTTCTTCGCGACGGAGACTGGCCCAGAAGGCAACATCGATAAGCGCTTCAATCGCGGCGCGATCGGGATTCGGAGCGAGCTTCTCCTCGCCGCGCTCGCGCGCCGCCGCGATGTGTGCCGCGAAGTGCGCCTCGATAGTGCCCGCCACGGTGCGCGCCGCCTGGTAAGTTGTTTCGCGAATGTTGGTTATTTCCGTCGTCATGCGTTGATGAAAACTATTGAGACTAACCCTGTCGATCGTTCTCGCTCGAAATCAACAGTGCCCGATTCTAAATTCTCTGTGGCGCCTCAGTGTTCTCTATATCTCCGTGGTAAGTTTTGGTCCAGCTGTCCACCACAGAGACACAGAGCACACGGAGGTTTCACGGAGAATTCAAGACACTATCGAAACTAATGCATCTTGAAAGCGCCGCCGCGCGGTTCAGGTTCCAAGTCGGGCCGCGTTGAGTCCTGGACAACTTCGTGCATTTCCAAAACGTTTGCCTGTGGAAACGCGTCCCTGGGCAACGTGCCTGACTGCGCGTGTCCTTTAACAAACTCATCGGAGCGCACCCAGTTTAGAAAATCCTGACGGCTGTTCCAAAAAGTGAAGACTACATAAGGCTCGCCTTCGTTAACCGGACGCAGTACGTGGTTGGAAATGAATCCGGGCATTTTGTCGACCAGGCCGGCGCGATCACGAAACCTTTGCTCGAAAGCGTCGGCATATTCCGGCTTGACGTAAATCCGATTCGCGACAGTTATCATTGGCTAAACTCCTCGATACGATAATACACGTTAAAGACGGTAAAAGTAGCGACGACTCCCTGGAGTGCGGCGACCTGTCGCCGCTTTGGCCTAACGTTAGCGTCCTTCTAAGCTGTTTTAAGTTAACTGCGGTCGCAACCGAGCAAAGCGGTGACAAGCACCGCACTCCAAGGGTCGTCGCTAATCAGCCTACACAGTTATTCATCCGCCGATGGCTTCGCGCGCAGTCGCTTGAGTTTTGCGCGACGGGCTTTCTCTTCAAGCGCGCGGTTCTTTACGCCGGCTGGGACCTTGGTTGGCACGCGCTTGGCGGGGCGGTAGTTCAGTCTCTCGATTTTCTTTCGCAGCTTCTCAAGACAAAGCGCCTTATTGCGATGCTGGCTGCGCTCCTGTTGCGACGTCACTACTAAACCGGAAGGCGCATGTCTGAGTCTAACCGCGCTTTCGGTTTTGTTGACGTGTTGACCGCCGGGGCCGCTCGAGCGAAAGGTCTCAACCTCACATTCACGCAACAGGTCAGCGTCTGATTCCGGTAGCTTGATCATCTGAAACCTCAACGCCAGGGGACAGTGCGACAATCAGGACAGGCGGGTGGATAATACCTCACTGCAGTTGTACTGGACCCATCTGGAGGCGCAATCCATTTGCGCAGCCTGGATCGTATTTAGATTGCGCAACTTTAGTTTGGCAACCGCAGTTAGATAAAGGACAGCGATTTATGCATCGGCACAACACTTTGGCAACAGGACTGTTGGTCGTGGTATTGCTCGCGATTCTTACAGCGGGCTATGCCAGCGGACGCGGGCCGCTTGGTGTGGTTAGCTACGCCGTCACGCGTTTGCGAGATGCCGGCGGCCAGGGCGCTGTGGTGGTTTCAGAAAATAGCGCTACGGCGGCGCCCGAATTCGCAGTTGGCGATTGGATTAATTCCGATCCGTTGACGCTTAAGAATCTGCGCGGCCGTGTAGTGCTCGTCGACTTTTGGACATTCGGCTGTTTCAACTGTCGCAATACGTTGCCATCGCTCAAGCAGTGGGACGCGCGTTATCGCGAACAGGGCTTGACGGTTGTGGGCGTGCATTCGCCTGAGTTTGACGAAGAGAAGAACGTGCAAAACGTGCGTCGCGAAGTGGCAGAGCTGGGAATTAAGTATCCGGTCGTTACCGACAATGATTACGCAAACTGGCGCGCTTACGACGTGAGCGCGTGGCCGACAATCTTTGTGTTGGATAAGTCTGGCCGTGTTCGCTGGACCCACGTTGGCGAAGGCGCCTATGACAAGACGGAGCAGGTGATTCAAAAGCTGCTTGCCGAAGAGGACAAGTAGCCTTAGCTTGTCTTCGTTATTGAATCAGCAGATCAACTCAGCCCGTCGTAAACCATGACTTGCGGCCATAGAAGACGATGGCGAGGAGCACGGCCATCACGAGAGCGGGAATTGCCGCAGCAGCGCCCGGACCAAGGATCGAGACAACCACCGCGCCTATCATAATTATCAGTAGACCAAGAGCTGCCAGCGGTGTTAGCTGGCGACCAATCTTAAGCAACCCTGGGAGAATGAGTCCCAGCGCTCCTAAAATTTCACACGCGCCGATGAACTTGATGAATAGGCCCGGCAATACCAACGAGTTTGGCGGCGACATTGCTGCCATCTGTGCGGCTGTGTAATAGAATTTCGTCCCACCCGCAAATAAGAACATCAAAGCGAGCAAGACCTGCAGGATCCACAAGACAATGTTCATGATCAGTTCCCTTCCTGAAGCAGTGGTATGAGTTTGCGCAAACGGTAATGGCGTAAGTAGAGCCCACCCCAGAGCATAATGCCGAATATGATCGGGAGCGAGATTGAAAACAAGCTCTCGCCGACGCGCACGTGCGTAGCTACTGCGCCGCCAAGATAACCTGTCAACAGGATCGCGCCAAGGACCGCCGTGCGCGGAATCAAGTAAAGAACGGTGCAGAGTGTAAGAACGATCCCAAGCGGCACAATGACGTTCTCCGGGTAGCCCAGTTTGACAGTCCCGTCGACGACGATTGCCGGTTTGAATAGTTTCATGACGCCGTCCATCAATAGGAACAGCGCCGGCAGCCAACTCATAATGCGCCCGCCCCAAAGCGTTCCTTTTGAAACGGAACTTTGAACTTCTGATTGCATGAGGGTTCCTTTTCCGACGCGATGTGTTTGAAACAAGCGCGTGTTCGATCAAGCGCCAAAGGCGCGAAATTCCCGGCGGCAATGCAGGATGACAGATTTCAATGCCGCATCTTCAGCCCTTAATTCACTTCTTCTTGCGCGCTTGGTTCTCGTCAATCCGCGTCTTCACTAGCTTCCTCACCAGCGCTGCCGGCAGTGGTTTGCTGGTGGGAAAGCGAATGGTTCCTTTGGAAGTCTCGTAAGACTTGAGCTCGGATTCATGGGCCTTAATCGGCGCCGCACCGGGAAAGAAACTGCAGTGCTCCTTAAACGCCGCATACGAAACCAGCATTCGTCCGTCTAGTTTGAACGTCGGGATCCCGTAGCTGATAACCTCAACCGCTTTTGGCGCGGCGGTCTTAATTGTCTTCCGCAGTTTCTCAAGCGTCGCCCGGTGTTCTGACGGCACCTTCGCTAGATATTTTTCGACTTCGCCGGCCGCACGCACGGTCACATCGTTTTTTCCAGTAGGCATCTCGTCTCTCCTCTTAAGATGTATACGACAGCAGGACATTCCCATTTTTGAAAGTCCGCGAATCGGTCAAAGTCAGTCTAATCTTCTCTTTGACGCCTGCGAACATTGTTCTTCCGTCACCCAGAATCAGCGGATTTACTACCATCTGGTATTCGTCGATCAAACCTGCCGGCGCCAACTGCGCCACAATGCTGCCGCTGCCCATAAGCACAAGCTGATCCCCCGACTCTTCTTTTAACTTTCTAACCTCCTCGATCAGATCGCCTTTTAGCAACCTGGTATTCGTCCAGGTCGCCTGGTCCAGCGTTTTTGAAAAAACGATCTTCGGCGACTTATTCATTCCTTCAGCAACTTCCGGAAAAGCATTCGCCGCCGCTGGTGTGGGCCAGAAACTCTCCATCATCTGATAGGTAACTCTGCCAAACAACATCTCTCCACCAGACTTTGCATTGCCGGCAACAAATTCGTTCCACTCCGCGTCGGCTTGCGCGTGAGCCCAGCTCATATCGTTGTTCTTGTCTGTAAAGTAACCGTCAACCGTCACGCTATTAAAAACGAGTAACTTCCGCATTTTCGTTCTCCCTGTTTGGCTCTATTTCGTAACGCACCCTGTCAGTTTGCGTCGGCGCTGATTGCCACTCATTCATCGCAAACACTTCGCGTTACAAATTAGGCGCAAAGTAAAACATGAGGGGCTTCTAAATTCTTCAACCCGGCTGCTGGTAGAGGCCGAATATGCTTCCTCCCGGGTCGCTGAAACGCGCTGTAATTTCGGGAGCGTCCATGCCGATCGGTTGCACGATCTTACCGCCGTGAGCGACCACCTCTTCCACCGTGAGCGCAACACTGTCAACCATGATGTAAATCAAGGTCCCAGGTTCTGTGCTCGGTTTTCGTCCCGTTACCCAGGTGCCGCTCACCTGGCCAACGCCGTCGTCGAAGGCGATATTCCCATCGCCACGTTTTCTAAGTCGCCAGCCGAATACGGCTTCATAAAACGCCGACGAAACGTTGACATCGATCGCTGGGATTTCGATGTAACACACTTTGCCATTTCCATAGGTTGGCTGTTGGGTGTCTGTCATGTTGTCTCTCCTCTGTGAAAGCGGTTTAGCAGTTAGGATCGCAGTTAACCATCCAGGGTATCCCAAACTGATCGACGCACATTCCGAAACCAGGAGACCAGAACGTTTTCTGAAAGGGCATCGTGACGCCGCCGTTCTGCGCTAGCGCGTTGAAGATGCGCTCGCCTTCGGGGATTTCCTTTACATGAATTGCAACGCCTATGCCTTGCGGTTCTTTGTAACTGTCTGGCGGTGCATCAGCGCCCATCAGGGTCTGGTCGCCGACACTCAGCGTCGCGTGCATTATTCGTTTGTGATATTCGGCAGGGAACTGATCGGCGCCTGGTGTTTCACCCCAGGTCATCGAGAAAACTATTCTGGCGCCCAGAACTTCTTCGTAAAATTTGAAGGCCGCCTCACACTGCCCGTTGAAGTTTAGATGTGGATTCAGTTTCATCAACTCTCCTTTCGATTAGTGCCAGCCTTTGCTGTCGCGGAGGCTGGTGATGTGTGCAGTATGATGGTGAGGCCAGGTCCCGCTCGTAGAGCGTGCTGATACTGACCTCACACTCCCGGCTTCTATTCTTTGCCAGCCACCTGCGCGCGGATCCGCTCCTCTTGTTCGCGGAGTTCGGGTGTAAACTCGTCACCGAAGTCTGCCGCCTCAAACACCTGGCGAATTTCAACTTCAGTATCTTCAAACGGCGCGCGCTTGAGCCATGCGATAGCTTCAGCAAGCGACTTCACCTGCCATATCCAGTAGCCGGCTACGAGTTCTTTTGTTTCGGCGAATGGTCCGTCGATCACAGTAGTATTTCCGCCTGAGAATTTAACGCGCGCACCCTTTGAACTCGCGTGCAGTCCTTCGCCTGCCAGCATCACCCCAGCCTTGACGAGTTCTTCGTTGAACTTGCCCATTTCCGTCAACATCTTTTCGGTGGGCATCGCACCCGATTCCGAATCCTTGTTCGCTTTAACTAACACCATGAATCGCATTTCCAGTTCTCCTTCTATGATTTCTGTTTCCATCTGACAACCGGAATTTCTTACCGGTTCTCGTAAATGTTGTCTTCACCTGTTAATCGAATGGCGCCTCGCGAGATCGACATCGAGTCAAAAATATTTCGAGCTGCGGATTTCCATAACCGGCCTTATTTCGACAGTGCCAATCCGGGCGCCCGGGATGCGGGCAGCGATTTCCAGCGCCTGGTCCAGGTCGCCGGCATCGATGAAGAAGTAGCCAGCAAGCTGTTCGCGAGTTTCCGCGAATGGTCCATCAGTCACAAGTCGCTTGCCATCACGCACGCGAACGCAGGTTGCGGTTGAAATCGGCTGTAGCGGAGCGGCGTCGAGATATTGCCCGTAGGAATTGATCTGATTTGCAAGTTGAACTGATTCCTTGCGCATTTGTTGCAGCTCCGTCTCGCTCAGATTTCCAAGAACTTGTTCGCTATGATGAACCAGCAATATGTATTTCATGTGTCTAACCTCTAACAACTGCACGGATTACACGCTGTAAGATCCATTTTTTTGAAAAGTCACTCCGGAGCCTGGCCCGGCAGGCCGGCGATTTCCATCACTGGCCGTACTTCGATTGTTCCGAACCGCGCCGGTGGAATTCGTTCAGCGATGTCATGTGCTTCCGCTAGATCTTTGGCTTCGACAATGTAAAAGCCGCCCAGTTGCTCGCGCGTCTCGGCAAACGGTCCATCGGTGATCATGCGTTTGCCTTCGCGAACGCGCACGCTGGTGGCCGTCGCCACGGGGTGCAGTGGGCTGGCACTCAAATACTGTCCCTTCGCGTGCAGTTCCTGAGTCAGCTTGGCAGATTCAACGTAACAATGGGCCCGCTCTTCGTCGTTCAGGGCTTGTTCGTCGAGATAGACCAGCAACATGTATTTCATTTTTTCGTACCTCCGGCTGTATATCGAACGGGAAGTGTCTGGATCGACAGACCTCCCCAAAATTCTTGTCAGTACCGCCTGCCGTAGCGGGCGGGTTATTATCGAGTCTCCAACCGCCGGCAACCACAGGCGGTGCCTGACTCAAGATGCTTCCTAACGCCAATGCCGCGGTAGACGCAGTGTATCACTCCGATTGGGGCCGGATCGTAGCCACTCTTATTGGTCTCTTCGGCGATTTTGAGGTGGCCGAAGAGGCGGCCCAGGAAGCCTTTGTCGCGGCTGTAAATCAATGGCCAACTCACGGCGTGCCGGAGTCGCCGCGAGCGTGGATTGTTCAGACTGCAAAACACAAGGCGATCGATCGGCTGCGCCGCCGGACTCGCTTCGAGGAAAAGCTGGAGTCGTATGCAACATCAGGATTGATCGCCACTGTGGTGGAGCCCGATTACGACGCGGGCCTGGAGCCTGGTGAAATTGCCGACGATCGCTTGCGCTTGATCTTTACTTGTTGTCACCCGGCATTGGCGCCTGAAGCACAGATCGCACTGACCCTGCGAACCCTGGGCGGACTAGAGACCGACGAAATCGCACGAGCGTTTTTGGTGCCGCCGACCACGATGGCCCAGCGACTCGTGCGTGCGAAGCGAAAGATTCGTGACGCAGGAATTCCTTACAAAGTACCTGACACGAAGGATCTGCCGGAACGACTCGATGCAGTGCTGACGGTAATTTATCTGGTTTTTAACGAAGGCTATGTGGCCACCAAGGGCGAGGCTTTGGAGCGCGCCGATCTTTGCACCGAGGCGATAAGACTGGGCCGCCTCGTCGAAATGTTAATGACGCCGAAAGCTCCGGGAGAAGTTTTGGGTCTGGTCGCGCTCATGCTGCTTCACGACTCACGAAGGAATGCGCGTTTGGATAACGCGGGCGATCTGGTTGTGTTGGAAGATCAGGATCGATCATTGTGGAATCAAACTCAGATCGCGGAAGCGCTGCCATTAGTTGTTGATGCACTCAAACCTGAGCCGGGGCCGTTTGCGCTGCAGGCGGCGATAGCAGCTGAACACTGCAAAGCGTCACGACCCGAAGACACAAATTGGCAGGAGATCGTCAGACTCTATAATCTTCTCCTACGTTTGCAGTCGTCGCCGATTATTTCGTTGAACCGTGCGGTTGCGGTTGCGATGGCGTCTGATCCGAAAATCGGAATAGTACTCATCGACGCGCTCGTTACAGAGCTGGATGAGTATCATCTACTGCATGCGGCGCGAGCGGATCTGCTACGGCGCCTGGGATCGCGAGGCGAAGCGGCGCAGAGCTATCGCCGAGCGCTGGCACTGGTAACCAACGAGAGTGAACGCCGGTTCCTCCAGCGCAGGCTGCGCGAAGTCGAATTGTCAGATAAGCTTTAGGAGGATCTGTACAGGTCTGCGGCACCGCGTTCCTCGCCTCGGAGAGGCGAAATATTTATAGGCGCCGCAGTGCTTCAGTTTCAGCTCTGTAGGAGCGAAATGTAGGTTTGTTGCGCTCCGGGGGAGCGCAGAAAAATAGATAACTCGGCTTGGGTCTATAAATATTTCGCTCCTACGGAGCCCGGACGAGTGAATGCTATCGTATCGACAAAAGGAGAACATCATGGCTGAAGACGAGAAAAGCAGTTTACTGGGCAAGGCGGTTCACGCTGGCGAACGGGTAGTGGAGTTAGGTGCGGAAGCGGCCCGTTTGAAAGTTCGCGCTTCGCATGCAGTGGAAGACACGATGGTTGAAGCCAGGCGGCTGGCCAAACGAGGACGTTACGCTGCCGAGGACTTAGTTGATGAGACGGCTTATCGGATCAAGCGGGATCCGCTGCGCTCAGTTGCAATCACGTTTGCGGTTGGCTTGGTAATTGGCGCGCTGGCCGGATGGCTTTGCGGACGCAGCGAACGAAGTTGAGATAGCGAGACTATAGCTCCAACACATCGGCGTAGACGATTCGCGTTTCTATGCGTGCTTCGGGTCCGCCCATGTAGGCCTCGAACTCTCTGATTACCAAACGCAGTTTGTAATCAGAACTCCTGGCCGGGAGTGCAATCCGTCCTTTCCAGCTCGTCAGTCCGCCAGGCCCATCCTCCGGTGGCAGATCCACCTCTGACTTTGGCACTGGAACCCAGCCGAGATCCGTTCCAATCTTTTGTGCTTCAAGTGAAAGTGTTATCGGATTGCCGTGGAACTTGGGAACGGCGGTGATGTTGCCAATGTTGCCTTCGAGATCGAGGCTTGATTTTGTGAAACAATAGCCGGAAATCTCGACTGAGAGCTGATTGTCGAAATCAAAGGTGACCGCAGCCGATCGAGTGGGCGTAAGCTGTGCAAAATCGGTGAGCACTACGCGTGAGAGATGCGCACCGGGAAGCGAGTTTGGCTGAAACCGCGCTACCGCCATCCGCACGAATGGGTAGTAAGTATTGCCGGCGTCGATTTCGATATCGCAGAACCAAAGTTTCCGTTCCGGATCAAATTCAACGTCATGGCCCGCCACTGCCACAGTGACGCCGCTCAATTCATCGAGGGTAACGCCGGCCATCGAGGCGGTGGCGAGTCTGAAATCATCAGTACTCGGCGAAACTTTCGGTGGAACCGATCCCCAAATCGGATCCTGGCCCCACTGAGTGACAAACGGCTTTAGCGGGTCGTTAGGCGGAGCGGAACCTGCCAAAGCTGGAATCGCGCTGGTCAGCATGCCCGGCCCTCTGGTCGATTCCTTCATCACTACGCCAAGTTTCTCTTCATCACCTGACGAGTACCACGGGCGCTCCATATAAACGCGCAAGCCATTACCGATGCGTTTGCTCATTAGAACTTTGCGTTGTTTGACTCGGGAGTTGTCCGGGGCCGCCGCTAGATCTCCGGTCGTGCTGTGCCATTCATGTGTACGATCGCCGGTTTGAGACGGCGCCGGATCCCAGCGGAAAGTGGGCACTACATAAAGCACTTTCGGCGCCGCCGGTCGCGCGGAGTTTAGTATCTTGAAGGTTTCCGGCACGCTCCTCCGGATGATGTTGTCTTTGTTGCCGGTAATCTCGACGGGAAAGTACTCGCGAAAGCGTGTCGTCGCGATAATTTCATAGTCAACCGCGCGATACTTGGTGTCGTGAAATTCGTGACGTGGTTCAAAGGAGTCAACCGCGAACATATCCGCAGCCTGCTTGTCTACTTTGATCTCAAAAGTGTTGCCCCTGAGCGATAGCTGGCGGGGTGCAGGTTCGGCCAGCGAGTCCATCCATTCCTTCCACTCCGCGTGCACCTCGATCTTTTCTGTGCTCTTCACGCTCAGATCCACATTGCCCTGGAAGAGTGCAAACGTGTCGCCGAGTTTCAACTTCTTCGTTTGCATCTTGTAAAACTTTGGCTCCTTAAGCGGTTGTTGCACCGCGTGAACCAGCTCAAGATGGCGAAAGGGCGTAATCATCCAATGCTGGCCCGCGGCTGCATACGATTCCAGCGTCAACTGTTTGGTCAACCAACTCCAGATTCCCATCTGGACCAGATCTTCTTTGTTCACATATGAACCGAAGCGAACGTGGGCCACCTCTGCCTTTGGCAGGAATACGGTCAGCACATGGCCCTTCCAGACGGGCGCGCCTGTGCCTTCCACAATACGAATGCGAAAAGGAACCGCGTCAGGCCAGCCACCGTCGAAGGGAACTTTTAGCACGCTGACCTGCTGGTTCGGATGATCAGGATCGAGACTAGTTAGTTGTACCTTCGTGGCGCCAGGATCTGATCCGAGGGAACCGACACCCGAAACCTGCGGCAGACCGACGAAGGCCACGCCGCGTGCAAACGGATCGGGCAGGTACGGCAACAGCAATTCCTCTTCCTTGTGAATCACATACTGACCAGCAGCCAGCGCGCGTCCGGGCGGATTGAGTGGCAGGATTGCCGGCGCCGGCTTGGCTGGCACGCTCTTCGGCGTGATTAGCTCAATGCCGACTACCTGTTTCTTCGAGTCTGTTTTGTGATCGTAGACTTCCGTGTCGAGAAACGTTCCGCTTTCTTTCAACGCCAACCGGAACCCCTTATCATAATCCTTTTTCGTGTCCGACTGCGCGTCGTAGCCAACAAACTCGTCAAACTTGCCGTGCAGCTCCGCCATCTGTTGCGAAGTTTTCGGCGGTGCGACGTGGCGTTCGTTTGCCTCGCGATACTGATACTGTTTGTTCTGAATTGCTGTTACTACTTCCGGCTGCTGGATGTAGTCGGCGGTTTTCTTGTTGTAGTTACTGCGAATCACCATCCGCTCAACCGACTCGCCGTCCGTTACACGATCGCGCAGCAAGACAGCGGGCGGCACAATCGGATCGAACCGCGCGAACAAATGTTCCTCGGAGGCCTGGCTCGCGTCTTTTGAATCTGGCGAAACTGAATTGCCGGCCAGATCGGCGGCGCGCGCGCGCATGCGATAGGTGTGACCGAAACGCAAGCGGGGCAAAGTTCCGGGCTGAGGCGCAAACTGCGTTTCAATGTTGACGCCTTCTATTCCGCTGGAACTGTTCTGGATCGGCTCAACTTTTTCCGATTGCTCCGGCAAAGGATTGCCGTTGCTGTCGTAGTTATCGGCGACAATAGTTTTACCGGGACGCGACGCCGATAAGCTCCAGCCCTCCCACTGAAACATCGTCTCATGCAAATAAAGATCGCTGTCGCTGGCGCCGCCTACAGTAGACGTTGCCGAAGCACCCTTCACATAGCCTTCATCGGCAATTTGCAACGCGGCCTGACCTGAATTGGGAAAAACATAATTGCCGATGCGTTTGCACAACGAACGCCAGACAGGCGTTGTCTTGTCGAGAATGTCCACGCGATACCCACGCACGAGGTCGTCCGCGTAAAGCAAGACCGGCAAATTCATATCCACGCTGGCGGGACTATTCTCCACGGCCTGATTGTTCGGGCCCAGATCTTGAAGTGCAGTGCCAAGTTTGAATGCGCGCCCGCGCTTTACCAGCGCCAGTCCCGAAGTGCGAAAGGCCGGCAAGCCGCCGTCGTCGGGCGCGGTATAAGCGCGCGGTCGTGATAGCCAGCGTTTCATGTTGCCTGCGAAGTCCAACGCCTTTAGCGATCCGCCGTCTACATCGAGTTGCACCAGATCGAAATTCGCCTGGTTGTTTGCCGCAAACCTGGCGTTCACATCTGCGAGCTTCACCATGCCGTTGCTCAGATCGCTGGCAGGTTTTGGTTCAGCAACGAACTTGCCGGCGAGTAGCTTGGTCCAGGGAGCAAAATCGTTATTGAAGGCTGATGCAGGCGCCGTCCACTCCGGTCGCACGCGAAGCGAATGCGAGGCGAGCAATGCACCGAGCGATGCGGCAGGAACTTCAACTTCCAAATCAATGACCAATCCGAGCTTACGTTCGACGCCGGGGTAATCACCGAGCGCGCCAACCATCTGGTGAAAGTCGAGCTTCGGTCGGGGCAAGCGTTTGGGCACCGGCTTTGGATTCAGCTGTTCGTCTTTGAGGTCCTTGTTTCGCTTGCGATCGTAAAACATGTCGACTTGAAGAAAGGCAAACTGCTCTCGCGACAAACCGTGAGTGTCTTTCGGATCAAACGCCTTGACCGGGTGGCGCGCTAAATCGAAGTCCAAATTCTTCTCGAGTCTCGTGCGCTCGTCTCTGAGTCCGCCGAGCTTATTGAAGAGATCCGGCAGGGAATTGGGAATCACTGAAGCCGTCTGCAGATTCATCTTTGGCAGAGCTGTCGGAGACTGATCGCCGATGTTGGTGTAAAGCCCTTTCAGAAAACCCATCACGTCGGAAACGGGATAGGTGCGAATAATTCGCTTGTGGGTTTGCGGGGCTTTGTAGGCACGCACAAAAGTTGTCGGTTTGAAAATCGTCGTCCAAAGACTGTTGTCGGGCGCTTCGCTGACAACCTTGGCCTGCAACTTTTGGCCGCCTTTGAACTCCACGCTGAAATTGACTGCGCTGACGTGCTGCGACCAGGAAGCGAAATCAGGATAAGAACCGAGCTGCGTGTCGGTGTCGTTGTAAAGCCGCGGCGAAACAAACACCGAAAGCTTCAGTGTGTTGCCGGTGAAGCCGTTGGGTAAGGTGGTCCAGATTATTCGTTGAATCTTAGGCATAAAAAGGTTTATGGAGTGCGGTGACCTGTCACCGCTTTGGTCCTGGGCGGCTTGGCGCCCATGTCTTTCCCATAACTTGAAGCTGGAGGTGGTCGCGACAGGTCGCGACCAACCAAAGCGGTGGACAGGTCACCGCACTCCAAAACTAAGCTGCGAAGGCCATGCAGTATTCGTCCCAGGATTTCACCGTTGCGCCCTTTAGTTGGAACGGCGCCATTAGATCCGCAAAGGACGGGTCGCCCGCCGAGCCCTTAAACTTTCTTTCGCACGTAAGTTCGACGGAGAAACTGAAGAAGAATATTTCGACTTCGATTGTGAGCGTGGCGCGACCGATCACTTTGCCGGAGCCAAACTCGTAAGTCAGCTCCATCTTCAACTCAATCGAAACTGAGATGATTCCCAGGATGCTCATCTCGCCGCCAATACGCAGGTAGCCGGTGAGCGAGCCGTCCTCTCGTTCAATCCTGATGTAAATTCCGGCGATGACGTGAACGCCGCCGCTAGCCACGCCGATATCCATTGAAAGCGATGCGCCAAACTCGAACGCCGCTTCCAGAAGCTGCACGCCCTGCGGATCGATCGTGATGCCGAAAAAGCCGCCTCCACCAAGGAACGAAACTGTTAACAGGAACGGACTCTCGCGCGTGCAGAAGCTGAAGTAGACACTCAGCGGATCGCCGATGAACGGAATCGTGAACCCGGCTCCGAGGCTCATGTTTTGCAGGCTGAAGATGCCGATCGCCAGATTCGGTAACGCCAGCGAGAAGCTCGCATGAATCCCACTCGCGTCAACATCGATCGCCGGTGGATCACTGAACCCATCCAGCGGAATCAGGCTCTTCAACGCTTCTACAAACGACAGCACGCCGACAAAAGTGATTCCGGCGATGACGACGTTGACGTCGGCCTTTTTCCCAGTGCCCGCGAGGAATTGAATCTTTTCAAAGTGCAGCTTTATGAAACTGGCCGGCGCGATCAGGTCGAGCGTGAAATTGTCGAGACTACAAATAACGCTCGCTGACGGCGAAGATTTACCGTCGGTCTTCACGCGCGCTTCAACGCCAATCAGCAGCGTGCACGGTTTGTCGTTCAAAAGGTTCTTGGCGACGAAGAGTGGATGAGCGTTGTCGGGCCAACTCTTAACCACGGGCTTCCAATCAAAGCGAACCTTTATTTCCTTGGGAAGCTCAAGCGGAATTGCCCCGGCAAACGCTTTCACGTCGTTGATAAACGCGGCGCCATCTTTCAGGAATTCATTGAAGTTGGCGATGTTCTTTTGCAGTTCGTGTTTTCGATCGGCGGCAATATCCGCACCGGCCAGGCCGGAGTTCAGCGTAGTGAAGTGATTACTGAAGGTGTCGAGATCGGAAGAGAGCTTCGCGAGCTTAGTGTCGATCGAATCAAACGGCAGCTTGAGGATGTCAGGCATGTCAGTGTCGACGATGGTCTTCGCGTCGTTGATCAGCGAATTGATCGTTGGCCCCAAACCGCCTCCGCCTGCAGCCTTAACAGCCTCGAGTGAAGTGCGGAAACTATGTACCTCAACGAGAAACGATTCGATATTACTGAGAGCTTCAGTGATAAACTTAGGAACCACTCCAAGACTATTTGAGATGCCCCCTGCGGGTAGTCCGCCGACGATCTCGAAAAGATTGATGCAACCGAAAAGTTTCGGCGAGAGTCCTGCGAAAAACTTCTCCGGATTAAACTCTCCTTTGGCTATCTTGTTGAGATCGCCGCTCGCAGCGTCGCCTGCCACCGGGCCCATGGCGCGCGATAGCCCAGAGACTTTCATGCTGGGAGTTACCAACGCGCCTGACTTGTCGCCCTTGCCGTCGAAGTTGAGGTCAATACTGTTTATGAACTCGCCAAAGAGCTCGCCGTTATTGTTAGTGCCGTCGTTCAGACCGTGCTTGAGATAAGCGTCGGCATATTTGATCTCGCCTGTCTTATGGTCGCCGGCGATATGCTTCAGCGCAGGAATGATCAGCTCGGCCCTGCGCATTGCTGGATAAAACTGGGGACTGTCGTCAGGCAGTTGATGCATCTCCGCGTCGGTAGGAATCTCGGCGCCGAAGGTAATTGTCTGGGTCTCGAAAGTTGTATCACCCGGCTTCGCACTGTCCGCCAACATCACGCTCTGGCCGCGCATTTCGCGTTTGCGGCGTTCAACTGGACCGGTATTTTCGAAGTCAGCCTTCGCCGGCTTCATCTTCAGGTCTTCTTTGGCCGCAGCTTGATCGGCGAACAGCAAAGGCATGGTGAATTCGGTTTCGTTGCCTTCGAAATCTTCGGCAATCAAGTGAAACTGAAAATCCTTGTTCAGGACTTTGGGCCAGAAGAGCGACTGCAATTGCGCGGCGCCGAAGATCTCGATGTCGCTGTTGGCGGGATCATCCAAGTTGGGCGTGACCAGAGTAGTGATGCGCACGCGCCGAAACGGCATTTGTCGATCGTAGGAATTGCCGTCGGGAGTTTTCAGTTCAGTACCGCCATAGGTCTTTTCCGGTTCGCGCACAATGATGTACATGCGCTGTCGCAGGTAAGCGGTGTTACCTGGCATGTTCGTGTGAAACTTTCGTTCCGTGACTTTGACTAACGACGCGCGATGACCGAACGGGAACAGGTAGCCTTTATAGACCACGCGCACGTAATGATCGCGGCCCATTGTCCCGCGCTGCCGCCACTCTTCAACCGTCAGCGGGTTGGGCGGATCCCAAACGCCACGCGAATTGATCCACGCGCCCAGCGAGCTAAGCATCAGGCGTTCGACTTCAAGCGGATTTGGTTCGTAACTTTGCTGCGGCTTGTTGCCAGTGGCCGGAACCATGATGGTGTAGTTCGACGAGAGGTGGACGATGTTGTAGCGATCGTCGGCATCGAGCGACATCCGAAACGGCTCGTTCGCGTGCGGTGGAGGCGACGCCCATTCGTCGTGAAAGCCGTTGTCCAGCGCCCAGACAGCGCGAACTGTGCGCAGCGCTTGGTTGTTTTCGTTAACTCCACCGGCGCTGCGGACACCGAGGCGCGTGTGCCACAACTCGGTGCGCTTCGCCTTTTTGGAAGTTACCGGCAGTTGTGCATGCGCCCAGCCGCCAAAAACACTCGGCGAAAGAACCAGCAAATAGGGAAGCTCGAGCGCAGTTTCGCTGTCACCCGGCGCGCGCGGTTTCGGCGGCCTGGCCATCATGCCCGCCGCCGCCGCGTTACTTTCCTTGATTGCCAGATTTTCTTTTTGCAACGCGAACATGGTCCTGCCCGGCGTGATCGCAGCAAGGTTGATCCGCGACTGCTGAATAACCTGGAGCGCTCCCGCCATCCGCGCCGCTTTAATGTTTCCTTTATCAATTGCGGTGTTGACTACGAGCTTGTTGGAAATTGCCGGTGAGTCGTTAGCCTGCTTGGGCGGCAATGCATGCGGCGCCACACTCAGCACGTATTGCCCGCACTTTTCCAAAATTGATTTGAGCGTATAGGGAATCGGTTCCGTGTTGCTGGGAACGCGAAAGACCAGACGGCTGGGACCGGCTATGCGCGCTTTCACCGGCGGACCGTACGGATCGTCCTTCGCTTCAGCCGCGTCAGGGTCGGGAGGTTTGACGGGCGTGCCCTTCGCGGTTTCAAAAAAAGCTTGCTCGGCAATGTTCTGCGGTTGCAGGTGTAGTGCGATGTAAGACGGTTTGCCGGAGTCGTCACGTAACAGTTGTGGAGTTGGCGACGCCGTCTCCAGCATGAAGTTGACGAATTCCAAGCGCAGAACCAGTAAGTCTTCGGGCCGCAACACTACGGTTGAGAAGCGACCGCGCAAGTGCAAATCACCCGGCACCGAAATGATGCCATCCGGCGGCGTCGGTGATGGCGTCGGCTGTACCAGATCGTCGGGAGGCGTCGGAGTCGGTCGTGGTCGCGGCGTTGGAATAACGAGCGGGCCGATGATAATCCCTGGTGTGGGAGTTGGCGTTGGCCTTGGCGGCCGCGGCGGTCGTGGTGTTGGTGTTGGCGTCGCGCCTGGCCCACCGGGAACTGTGCTCGGTGGCGGTGTGGGACGCGGAGTAGGTCGCGGCGTTGCGGTCGCACCTGGTCCACCGGGAACCGTACTCGGCGGCGGAGTTGGTCGCGGAGTCGGACGCGGGGTTGGCCGAGGCGTTGCGGTCGCACCTGGCCCACCTGGTACTGTGCTACTCGGCGGCGGAGTTGGACGTGGCGTCGGCCGTGGTGTCGGCGTTGGGGTTGGTCGAACCATCGCCCCGGGAATTGGGAGAATGCGGCGTGGTGTCGGAGTCGGCGTAGGTCTCTGTGGATCACTCGACGACTCGAAGATCGCATAACTCCCAAGCTCAGTATCGAAGACCAAGCGACTACCTGCGGGGCACGGTGATGGCTGAACGGCGGCGCCTTCCATTTGAATGGCCGCGCTTAACAGCGACGGCGCACAGTGCAATCCGGTAAAACGTCCATCGAGACTTGCCAGCGCAAAAGGAGTTTCGCCGGGCGTATCTCCGAGCTCCACCACATACTTTTGACTTTGCAAGTAAACCGGCTCGCGATCAAATTGTGCCAGCAACACCCGGTGTTCGTGTTGCTGTTCAAATGTCAGCGCCAACATCGCGCTGCGCAGCGGCAGCGAGAACTCTTCGCCCACCACTCCTCTGAAATTGCCACTGGGTTGGAAGGACAACCGTGAATCGTCTGCAATCGGTTCCGCAACCAGCGCCTGGACGAGCGCACCATTCCGAGTCTCGCCAGCCTCGATGTAGATCGCGTCAAACGGAGAGCCGTTTTGTTTGAGCTGGGCGCCGGGAGGCAAAGCACCGGCGGCGGCGATCGACCACTGACTCCAGTCATGATCGCCACGTTCAAGCGAGACCAGCGTTCGTTTTGCGGCTGGTTGATCCAGGTAACTGGCATCGGTCGAGTCCAGCAGGGCAATCGTCAACGAGTCGGATACTACTTTTTGATCTAAGCCGGAAACGCGAGCTAACTTGGTTCCATGGAGTTTAGTCACCCAATCCGGACTAAAACGTGCGCGCGCCGGGCCCCTGGTGATTACGCGGCCCGCCTGGCCCAACTCGCAAATACTCCCGTCAAGCCGCACCGCCGAAGTTGCTGCGTCATGGCCGGCAAGCCATTTTTCAAATGGCACTGCTGCTTCGAAATCACCGAGCTCCAGCCGCAGCTGCATGCGCCAGTGGCTGCCGGTTCGCACCAGCTGACAGGAAAGATCGGCTGGTAATTTCGTTCCCGGATAGGTAGCGTCGGAAAGTTGGAAACGAAGGCTCGCTTCCGTTCTATCGATTGTCAGTTGAGGATTTCCGCTGAAACGTTGCGGGTCGATTACCCAACGTTCTTCGCCGTCGAGCAAAAACGCCAGGCGATTTTCGTCGCCCTGGATTTCCAGTGGACGCACTGAAGCGTGACCGAGTTTCTTTACCTGAGTCGCAGCGCCCAGCGCTGCCGTGCCAGTCAGGCTCAGAAAGTGGCGACGCGAAAAATGTTTTTGCCGCGCAAGAATAACGAGCTGCCTTGCGCGTAAGGCTGACAGATCAAATCGAAGGCGCCGCATTAGGGGTCCTCGCGGTCAATGCATAGGCCAACGTAATTTGATTACAAGAGCGGGGGATGTCTAGGTGGAACTGATTAGACGTCCGGCTTATATCCTCGTTGTGGCCCAGTGTCAATGATTTTCTGATTGCAAATTTGTTGTCGGGCTTATTTACGGATCGCAGATACTCATTTGCAGTTCCTGGTCCTCCCAACAGTTTGAGCTGCCGCCGCTACCGCCGCCATCGCCGGGATCGGTACCGCCACCGCCGTCGGGTCCGCCGGCTTCTCCCCAGGAAAAGCTTTCTAGTTGGATGTCATCGCTGAAGCGTCTTCTAGTTGCTGTGTCGGAACCCTGAGGTCCGGCGATGTATGAACAGAAGGTCCATCGCGATGTGTCGGTTGGTTTGAGCTTCGCACATAACAGGATCTGCCCCGCCCGGCCAGTACGTTTCGGTCTTTCGCCCGCTTTGAGAGGTTTGAAACTAAAGCTGTCTCGACCGCGGGTCGCACTGACTTTTGTGATTCGACCGCTAGCGACGGTGATCTTCATCGCTGTTTCGCGATCGCCCTCTGTGAAGGTGAATTTGGACATCGGTTCAGGATTTTGCGCCATTCGTTTGGGCGCGAAGCCGAGACCGAGTGCCATGACGACCGCTAGAATTCCCAAACTGAAGCGCGAGTATTTTCTAAATGCGAAGATTTTCATGTTCTGCTCCCAGATCTGGTTCTTAACCAGACTAATCCGAGGTCCTTTCGTGATCTTGTTTTAAGGGCTCACCTGATAAGGCGCAGAACGAACTGAAAAACTATCAATTAAAATCTACTCGCGAGTAAAAAAAAAGACGCTGCGGTAAGTTCAAGCGTTTGGCTGGGACCGCGGGCCTCCCGTCCGTCCGTAGTGAGCGCAAAGCGCGCCATAAACTGAGAAAAACTGCGCGCGGCCTTGCACAAAAAAGCAAGAATAGCGGGGGCAAGCCCAACTTCCTCAGCAACGAGCTAATTAGCGTTGAGATTTTGATTTCACCTTGAACGGTTTTCAATCTGAGGCAATCGAGAAAGCTTAGGCGTACGTGAGGTCGAAAGACCGTTTGTGCAAAGCCACTGCGCAGTCCCAGCAAATCGCTTGAGCGGTAACGACCAAGGCGATACTATGCAGCACCGGAACGCTCTAAAATATTTTCTTCAATCTGCTAAAGTCCAACTATGCAAAGTTATCCTTTCGACGTGTCGCGCCGCCTGCTCTCAACCTTAATCCTGGCTTTCATGATCGCCGGCGCTGCTCCAGTCTTCGCGCAACAGTTCAATCCCGATCTCTTCAAGTCACTTCGTTGGCGCAACATCGGCCCCTTTCGCGGCGGCCGAGTGCGGGCCATCGCGGGTGTGCCTTCACAGCCCAACGTGTTTTACATGGCGCAGGTCAATGGCGGCGTATGGAAGACTGATGACTACGGTCTGACGTGGAAACCAATCTTTGATGAGCAACCGACCGGTTCCGTCGGATCTATCGCGGTAGCGCCGTCAGATCCAAATATCCTTTATGTTGGCAGCGGTGAAGGTTTGCAGCGACCTGATTTGTCAGTCGGTGATGGCATCTATAAATCCACCGATGCCGGAAAAACCTGGACGCATCTCGGCTTGCGCGATGGACAACAGATTCCGCAGATAACTGTGGATCCGCGCGATGCGAATCGAATTCTGGTCGCGGTTGCCGGTCATCCTTATGGTCCAAATGAAGAGCGAGGCATTTTCCGTTCAACCGACGGCGGCAAGTCGTTTGAGAAAGTTCTCTACAAAGATGAGAACGTTGGCGGCGCAGATGTGTTGTTTGATCCGCAGAACCCGGACATTGCCTATTCCGGGCTTTGGGAAGCGCGTCAGGGACCGTGGGAAAACGCTGCCTGGAACGGCAGCGGCGGCGGCGTATACAAATCAACTGACAACGGCAAAACGTGGCGACAGCTAAGCGGTGATGGATTGCCGGATGGAATCATTCAGGCGAACTTGGCAATCGCCCCGAGCTCAACCAATCGCATCTTTGCTTCGATAGCGTTGACCAGCGGGCTGGCGATTTACCGCTCCGATGATAGTGGCGATCATTGGGTGAAGATTACTACTGACGCGCGCCCCGCCGGGCGAATTGGCGGCGGCGACCTGGCCGTATTGCGAGTGGATCCTAAAAATCCGGAAGTCGTCTACTCAGCGAGTATTGTGTCGTGGAAATCGATTGACGGCGGCAAGACGTGGGCTGCGTTTCGCGGCGCTCCGGGTGGAGACGACTATCAAAACGTTTGGATCAATCCTAGCAATTCCGAAATCATCATACTGGCGAGCGATCAAGGCACGGTCATCACTGTGAATGGCGGCAAGTCGTGGAGCAGTTGGTACAACCAATCAACGGCGCAGCTTTACCACGTGAGCGCCGACAACGCGTTTCCGTATCGTTTGTGCGGCGGCCAGCAGGAGAGCGGTTCGGCCTGCGTTTCAAGCCGCGGTAACGACGGCGAGATTACCTTCCGTGATTGGCATCCCGTCGGCGCTGAAGAGTATGGCTACGTCGCCGCCGACCCTCTCGATCCTGACATCGTCTACGGCGGCAAGCTCACGCGTTATGATCGCCGCACGGCCCAGGCGCAAAACATAATGCCGAAGCCTTTTCGCTCGGCTGATTTTCGCGTCGTCCGCACGCAGCCGGTGATCTTCTCGCCGGCTGATCCGCACGTTCTCTATTTTTCGACGAACACTTTATGGAAAACGAAAGATGGCGGACGAAACTGGGATCAGATTAGTCCCGATCTTACGCGCAAGACGTTTGCGGTCTCGCCGACCGTGGGCAAGTTTCGTTCAATGCCGACCGCCCAGCCGACACAGCGCGGGGTAATCTACACCGTGGCGCCATCGCCGCTCGATGTGAATCTGATTTGGGTCGGTACCGACGATGGATTAATTCATCGCACCACTGACGGCGGCAAAAACTGGAGCGACGTTACGCCGAAACAACTCGGACCATGGCAAAAGATTTCAATTCTCGATGCCGGCCACTTTGATAAGAACACCGCCTACGCAGCAGTCAACACTTTGCGACTCGACGACCTGCGGCCGCACATCTATCGCACGCACGATGGTGGCGCCAGTTGGATTGAGATAACTAACGGCATACCCACCAACGAAAATACCGATGTTGTTCGTGAAGATCCGGAAAGGAAGGATCTACTGTTCGCCGGCACTGAGCGCGCAGTCCATGTATCTTTCGACGACGGCGACCATTGGCAGTCTCTGCGATTAAATATGGGCGCCAGTTCGATTCGAGATTTGATTATCAAGGATGACGATCTTTGCGTCGCGACCCACGGCCGTGGCTTTTGGATTCTCGACAACATCACGCCGCTGCGACAACTTCAGGATTCCGTCGTGAAGGCGCCGGCGTTGCTGTTTCGTCCACAGACCGCTATTCGTGTTCGTTGGAATACGAATAGCGACACGCCACTGCCGCCGGATGAACCCGCCGGGGAGAATCCGCCGGAAGGGGCGATCATTGACTATCAGCTAGCCGCAACCTCGGGACCAGTCATCCTGGAAATCCGAAATGCCACCGGCCAAATAGTGCGAAGGTATTCGAGTGACGATCCGCTGCCCATTCAAGATCCGGCACTTAACGTTCCACCTTACTGGATCAGACCGCCACAGCAGCTTTCGAAGGAGCCGGGCATGCATCGCTTCTTTTGGGATTTGCATTACGCGCCCGTGCCGGGGCTGCCGCCGTCGTACCCGATCGCTGCAATTTATCGGAACACGGCGCCCGACCCAACGGCGCCGTGGGCGATGCCTGGTAACTACACGGTGGTCCTGAAAGTCGGCGGCGAGAGCTATGAACAACCGCTGACGCTCAAAATGGATCCGCGAGTGAAGACTTCGAATGCGGATCTGGCTGAGCAATTCAAACTATCGAAACAACTCTACGATGAATGGCTGGTGTTGAGTCCAGTTTCGGAAAGTGTGCGAAAGGCCCGGGCCCGCATTACTGAGTTGCAATCGCGAGCCGCCGAGGGCGATCTCAAAACACGCCTCAATGCCTTATCCGAAAAGCTTCAGGCCTTAGCGGGTGGTGCTGCAGGGCCTGCGACAGGTGGCGGCGGAGTTGCGCAAGCAAATCTTGGGACAACAATAGGCAGAGTTAAAACGTTGTTTGATTTAATTCAGGACGTCGATCTCGCGCCGACGCCACAAGCTGCGGCGGCGATACCTGGCGTTGTAAAAGATTCGCGCGTGGTGGAGGAGATGTGGCAGACGATCAAGTCGCAAGATATCCCGGCGCTGAATCAGCAACTGCGCGCCGCCGGGCTGCCGCTGATTGACGACAAATGAGATCAGTATTGATAGCGGGTTGATTAGAAGGCTTCTATCTTGAAGTGCGGATTGAAGAGCGGGGAGAGCCCGCCTTCCCGACCCCCAGCTTAGTTGGTTTGACTTGCAAATTAGCGATGAACGGCACTCAAGTTCGATCAGTCGCTCAGCTTCGTCGTCTCAGGGTCGGGAAGGCGGCTTGCCCCGCTCTTCATTCGCCTAACTCGCTCTTGACGGGTAATCTCGAGCCGTGAGCGTTATCATGCCTTAATTCGAAATTCAATCAGGAGGTCCGCAAACATGCGACGCACTTACGCTTTAGTATTGGTTCTGCTCTTAGTCACGTTTATTCCGGCAGCGAACTTCTCCCACGGCACTCAGACGGGTGGTCAGATGGAGGGCTCCCGCGGCGTTACCGGCGGTGGAGTCTTCGTCCCCGGTTGGACCGGAAAGATCGACGCCAAAGAGGAGACGGGCGGGATGACACTTAACAGCGCGAAGTTGGCTAAAGACGGCGATGCTTTGCACGTCACCACTGGTCCCGCGGTGACCTACTGGAATCCCGCCAACAAAGCTGCGGGCGACTACACCGTGAAAGCGACATTCAAGGAACCGAAGTTCATGAACCTGAATTCGCATCCACACCCTTACGGGATTGTCATAGCGGGCAATGACCTGGGAACCGACCAGCAGAGTTACTTGTACTGCGCGGCTTATGGTACCGGTAAGTACATCGTGCGCGGTTTCGGACCAGCTCCATTTCAAATGAATGGCCCCGGCCCTACTCTAGATCCAGCAGTCAACAAAGCAGCCGCCGTCGGCGAACCGGTAACACAGGAGATCGCGATTTCAGTGAAAGGTGACAAGGTCGAGTGCGCGATCAACAACAAAGTCGTCGCCAGCTACGACAAGTCAGCGCTGGTGACTGCCGGTAAACTCAAATCCACCGACGGCGTCTACGGCATCCGGTTCGCGCATAACACGGAAGCTCTGGTAAGCGGCCTCACGATCACCAAACCTTAACCGAAGTTCGACGCGTAGCGTTGATGTGAATTTAGCCTGGCCTTTCAAGGCTGGGAACCAATAATTAACTGAATAACCTTCGTCGCGTCGCGACGGAAGGGGATTGCACAGATTTGTTTCAATGCGTCGCTGACGCGTGGTTTAAGGGACGATGCGAGCCCCGCCTTGAAAGGCTGGGCTAAATTCATATCGACGCTACGCGTCGCAGGTAATCGATAGGAGCAAGATGATCCGAGTAGACAACCTTGTCAAAAAGTTTGGCGAGCTCACCGCAGTCGACAATATTTCCTTTGACGTCGAGCGCGGGGAAATTTTTGCATTCCTTGGTCCAAACGGCGCCGGCAAAACAACCACAATCAAAATGTTGACGACTCTGCTCAAGCCCACGAGCGGAAGGCTCGAATTAGACGGCTTGGATCCGACCGTCAATCGCGATGAAGTGCGCAAGCGTTTCGGCGTAGTTTTCCAGGATCCAAGTTTGGATCAGGACCTGACCGCCTGGGAAAACATGGAGATCCATGGCGTGCTATACGGAGTGCCGCGCAAAGAGCGACACGAGCGCGCCACAACTTTGCTGCAGTTGTTTGAACTCTGGGAACGACGTAATGCTCTGGTGAAGACGTTCTCCGGAGGCATGCGCCGGCGACTGGAGATTGCCCGCGGTTTGCTGCACACACCGAAAGTTTTGTTTCTCGACGAGCCGACGCTGGGACTTGACCCCCAGAGTCGCAATCAGATGTGGACCCACGTTAAGAGCTTAAACGAGAAGGACAACGTCACCGTCTTTTTGACTACGCATTACATGGACGAAGCGGATCGCGTAGCAACGCGAATTGGCATCGTCGATCACGGACGGCTGGTGGCTATCGGTTCGTCACGAGAGTTAAAGGAACAGACCAACACCGGATCGCTCGAGGAAGCATTTCTAGCTTTGACGGGCACGAGCATACGAGACGAAAGCGCGGATGCCGCTGACCCCATGCGGCAAATTGCGCGGATGTGGAGAAAATAACCGATGAGAGTCATCTACATTCTTTGGCTGCGTGAAGTGAAGAAGTACTTACGCTCGCGCACGCAAATGATCGCTTCGCTGGGATCGCCGATCATGTATTTAGGCGTGCTGGGATTTGGTCTCGGCCCGATCTTCCGCAAGGCCGGGGAGGGAAGCTATCTCCAGTTCATGGCGCCCGGCGTGATCGGAATGACGGTCCTGTTTACTTCGATGTTCTCCGGCATTGCGCTGCTGTGGGACCGCCAGTTCGGGTTTCTGAAGGAGACGCTGGTCGCGCCTGTGCCGCGACTTTGGATCATGATGGGGCGTACGGTCGGTGGCGCTACCGTCTCAATCATTCAAGGCTTGCTAATTCTCGCGATTTGTTTAGTTGCCGGCTTCCGCCCGGTCAGCTTCTCAGTTATTCCACTCGCAATTCTTTTCATGGCGTTAATCGCTGTCGTCTTCGCAGCGCTGGGAACGGTGATTGGTTCCAATTTGAAGAACATGCAGGGTTTTCAACTAGTGATGAACTTCCTGGTGATGCCGATCTACTTCCTGTCAGGCGCTTTGTATCCGCTGACGAATTTGCCCAAGGTGCTGGCGGTGTTGACGCGTATCGATCCACTTACCTATGGCGTCGATGGCGTGCGAACGGCATTAACTGGAGTAACGCATTTCGGAATGGGTATGGACGCCGTAGTGATGGTGGGTGTGGCTATCCTGTTGCTGAGCGCCGGCGCCTGGAGCTTTTCAAAAATTGAAATCTAAACTTCGGGAAAACTGCTTGGCTTTGCCCTAAGAGTCGCAAACAGTGATTACGACGCGTAGCTTCGGTGTGAATTTAGCCCAGCCGATCACGTTGTCCCTTAAACCACGCGTCGCGTCAGCGACGCAATGAAGTTAAATCTCAGCGACTTCATTCCGTCGCGACGCGACGGACGTTGTCAGGTTCATTACTGTTTCCCGGCCTTGAAAGACCGGGCTAAATTCATCTCGACGCTAACGCGCCGAACTTTTGAGTCGACAACGACTTTAGTCGTAATGCAAAACTGGTTCATGGTTTCTCGCTCGCGGCGCTCTTGTCACGGAACTGTTTGATGAGTCTCTTGATCAGTTCCGTGTCTTTCGCGTCGGGTTCAATCTTCAAAAACAACTCGAGTTCGTCCGCAGCTTCCTTATATCTCTGCAGCTGGTTGAACAATAGCGCCAGCTGCCAATGGACTTCGGAAGACTTCGCTGTCGCCAGTTGATCAGCCTGCTTTAGGTAAGGCTCAGATTCGCTCAGCGCTCCCGTCTGGCGCAGCAACATTCCTAACCACAAATTCGCGTTCACCGACTTCGGCTCAAGAACAATTGCGCGTCTCATCGAGTCGATCGCTTCGGGCAACAGTTTCAGGTTGTACTGGGCGATGGAAAGAGCGTACAGACTCGGATAGGCATCACGATTGACCTCGACTGCTTTGGTGAGCACCGGAATCGCCTTCTCATACCGCTGTAGGACCACATATTCGCCGCCGAGTGATTGCAGCGCATCGAAGTATTCCGGAAAGATCTTGATCGCGTTTTCCAGATCTGCAATGCCATCCGTTCGTTGTTGTTCCTTCTTCAGCAGCTCCGTTCCGTGTTCGTATAGTTTGCGTGCGTCGGCGGGAACCTTCTGTACAAAAACGACGCCTGGTGTGCCTGCGACTGAAGGCGGCTGTCGGTTGACCAAAGCAAAATCCACTTGTTCGAAAGCACGACCGCGCTCGAGTTGAACACGTTGGGTTTGGCCGATGAAGGTGGTTCCCGACGTCAGAACACGAATCTGAAAAACCCCCGATGTGGGAATGCGAAAACCATAGCGTCCGGAACTGTCGGTCTTGGTTCGTTGAACCACGGAGTCCGCGTCGTTGAGAAGTTCAACTTGCAGATCGGAGAGCGGGTTGCGGTGCCCGTCGGAAACGTATCCGCTGATCGAATTGAACTGTTGCTGGACGAAGATCGGCGAAGAACTGCGCGCCCCGAACGAACTCACAAATAATGCTATGGAAAGGCCGAAGATTGGAAGCATCGAATCCTCGAAGAAGATGATGGTGGATTATGCTTGTCGCTGGCGCTGGAAGCAATTTACAGTTCACAATTGCGGAAACGAATTTCCGAGACTCCGTGCTGGGCGAAGGAATCACTTCAGATGAAGCTGCATAAACTCTCCGCGATTGGCTTCCGCCTATTGATTTGCGCCGCATTCATCGCGTTGCTTTTGGCTGCGAACCCGGCGCTAAAGGCCACGGCGTTCGCAAAAGCGCAGTCGCAAAAGTCTAAACCCCATCGCTCATCCCCAATCTTTATCTTCCATGATGATGAGTTTTGGATAAACCTACATCATTTCTTGTACGTGCTCGGTCGTGCTGAGAACAAGACCGGAGACTCTGGGCGAGCCGCGGTAAGTGGCGCACAGGCAGATCAGCAACAAGGGATGGCCTTGTTAACTGTGAAGGAGCAGGCGGTTTGGACAGAAACAGTTTCGCAGTACGCGAACGGTGTTAGCAAGAAGGAGATTGTTTTCGATGATCCACTGCCGGCGGTTACTCTCGCGCTTGCCCAGGCTCGCGATGCGAAATCACTGCCAGACAAACGAATTGACTCTGCGACGAGGTTATTGCTGCTGCGCGCGGCGCCGGTTTATAGAAAGGCGTGGTGGCCAAAGCATCGGGCGGCAAACAAAGCCTGGCGAGTTGAAATAGAGGCGTTGGTAAAACAATACGGGACAGCCGTGCTCGGATTTATCACGAAAGCATATGGACTGGACTGGGCAGCATCGGGATATGGAGTACACATTTCTGCTTATGCCAACTGGGCGGGCGCCTATTCGACGACCGGCAACTTGCTCGTACTGGCGAGTCTCCCAGAGGCGAACCATGGAGCTAATGGGCTGGAGACCCTCTTTCATGAGGGTATGCATCAGTGGGACGACGCAATCGACGCAGATCTACTTGAGCAGGGACGTTCAATTAACAAGTCTTCGCCTGAGGGCCTCTCTCACGGTCTAATCTTTTTTACCGCCGGTGAAGCAGTGCATCGTGCGATTCCTGACCACGTGCCTTACGCGGACAAATATGGTGTGTGGCAACGACGCAGGCCGGGCGAACGAGATGCATTCATTGAAATTTGGCGACCCTATCTCGGCGGACGCGGAAGCCGCGACGAGGCATTTAGGTCACTGATAAATCGTCTCAGCAAGTGAGGTCTGACTCATCGTTACTACTCTGCATTCAAGTCACCATATCGGACTGTGACAACGGAAATGAGGCGCGAAAGTTTGTGCAACGATGACAGCGTTTTGTGAATCTTATAGTCGGTTTCTTGACACGAGTTGTGCGGTAGTAACGAGCATGGGACGTTACTTTGTTTTTACCCTCTTTCACGCGGGAAAAATTGTTCAAAACTGAATTCTTTTGATTCGTTCAAAAAGCCGAGTTTCGCAAAAGCGGCCCGACATTTATTAAGCAGGTCCGATTACACAAGGAGTTTTAGAACAATGAGATTAAAGAAGACGTTTCCCCAGATCCTAACGCTTTTCGCTTTGCTTCTGTCGCTTTCCGCCGTCTCCTTTGCAAATAAGGCTGACAATCAGTTCCCTAACGTTAAGATCAGTAATTTTGGACAAATGGACGAGCGCTTCTATCGTGGCGCCCGACCCAAAGATCGAGACTATCCAGCTTTGGCTGCACTAGGAATTCGCACCGTGATTGATCTCACAGACAATTCTCGTGAGAGTGAGCAACCCGCTGTCGAGGCTGCCGGGCTACGCTACGTTAATATCCCTTTGGTTGATAAGAGCTATCCCACTGCGGAACAGGTGAGTGCGTTTCTTAAGGTGGTGGACGATCCTGCGACCGGCAAGTTTTATTTGCACTGCGCCGGCGGCCGGCATCGGACTGGCATCATGGGCGCGGTCTATCGTTTCAATCATGATAACTGGAACTACGACCAGGCTTACGCGGAGATGTTGAAGTACGACTTCTACACCAGCAACGGTCATGGGAAACAGAAGGATTTTGTTCAGGACTACTGGCAACAGTTTCAAGCCAGGCAGGCAACTGCGAATACCGCCGCCGCCGCGGTTCGGTAAACAGCAATCAAGATAAGGTAGCAAGGGGCTGCTCGGTCGAGCGGCCCCTTTTCACTTGCCTCCGCCCTCGAGCAAACGAAATGTGCGTCAACGCACACAGCTGGAAACTAGCGAACTCCGGAGAAACGCCTTATAAGATCGCATCGCCCCGGAAATCGGCGTAAGCCGACGAATGGGAGCGAGGTGTTAGCCTGGAGACTTACCTTAAAAGTATTTCCCCGACGTGCCTCGCTTCCGGTTCCTAACGCGTGGGACGGTTGGAGAGCCCAAGCGCCACCATTACGGGAAAGAGCCGCGAACCTCTCCAGTGATCGTCCAGAAGTAGCATTCACAATCATTGATAAGCTTGCGCCCGGCGCATTGGAGGTGACTTTATGTCTCCCTTGTCTCGGACTCGTATCCTCATAACGGAGGATGATTTAGACACTCGAACGCTTCTGGAATTCCTGCTTGACGGCGCCGGACATGAGGTAACATCCACCAGCAGTTTGGAAGAAGCGCTCACCGCTGCGAAAGTCGGAGGGTTTGATCTCTACCTGTTGGATAACTGGCTCGCCGCATCTTCAGGTATTGAACTCTGCGAAAAGCTGCGCGAGTTTGATCTACTAACGCCGATCCTCTTCTGCTCCGGCGCTGCCTACGAAAAGGACAAGGAGAATGCTTTGCGAGCAGGCGCGCAAGGTTACTTGGTCAAGCCGGTTGATGCTGAAGTTTTGATTGCAGAAATTTCGCGACTGATAGCGAAATCACGCGTAGTTAACTAGCTCTCGCTTGACCGAGCCAACAGGTCTTCAGGTAACAATGAAAACATCCTTGCATCGTGAGGACGTTCACGTAGCAGCAAGCGGTTTCGCAATACACCTTCGCGCGTAGCCTTTAGCTTCTCCGCCACCTGCTCGCTGGCTACGTTTCCTACGGCGACGACAATCTCGATTCTCTCCAGACCTAAATCCTCAAAACCAAGGCGTGCGGCCAGACGCGCTGCAGCGGTGGCCACGCCACGTCGCGTACCACTACTCCTGACCCAATAACCCAGATTCCCGAAATTGTGATCGCGGTTGAACTGATTCAAGCCTACGCCACCGAGAAAACGCCTAGTTCTCACGTCCAGAATTGCAAAATCGAATTCGGACTTCTGGTTCCATGCAGCCTCGCGAGACGAGATATAGGCAGTACTTTCCTCAATTGAGTAATTAGGATGACACCATGGCATCCAAGCGGACATCTCGTTGACTGACTCGCGGGCGGCCCTCAAACAAGTGAGGAATGTCTTCGGTGCAGTAGCGCCGGATCCGCACTTCGTCATTTGATACTTTCGTTCTCATTCGCTAGTTTCTTTTCTGTAAGTTACGCGACGAGTACACATTCTAAACTACGGACGCCAGCCGATGTTCACCACCCTCGACGAGCTGCGACGGTTCACCGTCGCGCGAAACTTTTCCACGCTGACGACGCTGAAGCGCGCTCTTCACAGAATGGAGTTTGTGCAGGCCGATCCGATCCGCGCACCCGCTCGCGCTCAGGATTTGATCCTCCGACATCGCGTCAATGGCTATCGCGCCGGCGACCTCGAACGCCGCTACCCGACACTCGACATCGCAGAAGATTTCTTTATCAACTATGGTTTTGTGACGACGGGCTTGCAGGTGTTGATGCATCCGCGTGGTGATTCCAGTCTTACGCAAAAGAAAAAAGCGCGGCTTGTTCTCGAGTTTGTACGCGAGCGTGGACTGGTGCACCCACGCGAGGTGGATGCGCATTTCTCTCACGGCAAGGTCACAAATTACTGGGGCGGCTCGTCCAACGCAACGACACGTCTGCTCGAAGACATGCACTATCGCGGCATGCTGCGCGTGGCCCGACGCGAGAAAGGCATTCGTATCTACTCGCCATACGATCATGACGTTCGGACAACAACTGCATCCGAGCGCCGGGCCCGAATGGATGCGCTCGTCGATGTTGTGGTTGGTATTTACGCGCCCTTGCCTGCCGCCAGCCTTTCTTACTATTTACGACGGCTGCGATATGCGGCTCCGCAGTGGCGCAACGATGTGCAAAGCGCTTTTGAACGAGCGAAACAGCGGCTCGCTTCAGCGCGCGTTGCCGGCGTTGATTGGTACTGGCCTGCGGGCGAGCGCCCAGTTCGCTTGACGAGTAAACCGGCGCCGGATGTATTGCGTCTACTGGCGCCCTTCGATCCAGTAGTCCACGACCGGACGCGTTTCGAGTTGTTGTGGGGCTGGGCCTACCGCTTTGAGGCTTACACGCCCGCGGCTAAGCGTAAGCTTGGTTATTACGCATTGCCGATGCTTTGGCGCGACCGCGTGATTGGTTGGGCCAACCTCGCGATAGAGAGCGGCGAACTCAAATTTAACTTCGGCTTTGTTTCAGGCGGTCCGCCCAATGAGCGTGCGTTCACGAGCGAACTCGAAGCGGAATTGGATCGCGTAAGATTCTTCTTAGGTTTGTGATAGTAACGCGGCTGCCTCAACTCACCGACGTCTGTCGCGAAACACCCGCCGGAAAAGAAACAGGGCTAAACCGACACAACATAATGTGATGAGCGAGAACAGGTAAACTTCCCAACGAAAGACTCCAGGCTCGATGCAGCCCGTTGCCGGGCTTGCCGGGTCGTAAAAGACGGCTACTCTCCGCCCCACTGGGTAGCGACCAATTTCAGCTTGGCCCTCGCGCGAATTGTAGTAGTCCTGTGGCCCGGCAACGAGATCGTCGCCGACAAAGCTTTCCGCATTCACCATGTAACGATAGTTAATGACCGGCCGGCACCGAACGCAATTTGACGCAAGCCGAGATTCAATAATGAGGCCTTCGGTTTGGGGCCAAGACCTGCTCGCCCTGGCAGACAGCCATCGTGAGGCGGCCGCGGCAAAGAAGCACGAGCCTGCCAGCAGCAGAGACACACCAGCGGCTGTAGCCGCCGGATGGATTCTGGATTTAGGATAGACCTCTTCGGCATCGGTTGGCATCAGCTTGCTGGTTCAATTCGTTCGTTGAGCAATACCTCGAATCCACTCAGGCGAAGATCCGCCGCAACTTGTTCTGCATAGGGCGCGGACCACTCGCGACCAGAACTCCTCTCAAACTAGCGCGTGCGCTTTCGTTGAGCGCTGTCATCCGCAACGATAACGAACGGGAAGGCCAGAGCCGCCGCTCCGCTTGCTTCAGATCCAATGATTAGTCGATAGCCAGCATGAACACAAAGTCCGTTACAAGTCACTGACGCTCCCTTAGCGGCGGCTTGTGTTTGCTCCTCGGACTTCCAGTAACGGCGATCAGGGAGATTGAGGGTCTGAGCGACAGAAGTTAAGAAATCATCTTGGCTCTTCCACCTGGAGGTATCAGGGTACGTCAGTTCAATTAGAGAAACGCGCCCGTCGTCCAGTTTTAGTTCGAGCGTGGTTATTTCCGCAAACTCCGGGAAGTGTGAGGTGTTCACAGCAACGTGCCCAATTGGGTCCACGGGAGAAACATCCTGATCTTTCGGAAGGATCGCGGACCCTGAAAGGAAGAGTTCGACATAGGGCGCATCTTTCACATCCAGTCCGCGGAACCTTTGCTTCAGTTCTTCGCGGCTCATCCCCAGCCGAAACCCCAGGAGTGGCGGCAGGCTCGATTTATCTAACCTGCAGCGCTGCGAGAAGCAGCCAGGTTGTGCACTCAAGATTAGAAACAAGCACGCAATGCCGAATGATTTGCCAGTCTGTTTCATATTCTTGAAACTCGCTTTCTCATTACCATGCGGCGCCGACTTGTTCGTGAATTTCTGCGGGTCCTGTCGTGCCAGTCCTAAGAACGACTGCGGGCCTTTCAAAAACCGTCTACGGCAGCATTAGGGTGGCCTGAACTGTCCGGATTCAGTCTTTCTCGAAATCTTCACATTATTCCGTGCCGTCCGTGTCGCCGGAATCGCTGCCTGAGCCGGCGGCGTCGTTCGTCAGAAATGTATAGATCTGGTTACCTAAAGTTTTGGAGTTCAGTTGCAAAGAATTGGAAAGAACAACTACGCCAACTTTTTTCTCTTTGCAAAAGACGACGTAACTAAAGAATCCGGGCGTCGTGCCGTCCTTCCAAATCTTTCTGGTCGTACCTTCGTCGATTTGCCAGCCTAGACCATTAAATTGATTAGGCTTGGTTCGCGGCCGCCAGTCTTTATGCAGGTCAGGGAGGAGCGAATTCAGAGGAGTTTGTGAAAGCCCCATATTGAAGCTTAGATACCTCAGCATGTCATGCATCGTGGAATACAACGCTCCTGCTCCGCCCATAGCCGGCCAACCCGGCATGGTAAGACCCGCAGGATTTCCGCCGGGTCCATAGCCCTGAACACGGCGGTTCAATTGGGTCTGTGTTAATTGGAACGCCGTATCGGCAAGGCCCAGCGGCTGAGCTACTTCCTTATTGACAGCGTCCCACCACATCGAATTTGAGTCGGCCTTGGCATCTGCCAATGACAGCAGTCCGAAGCCGGCATTTGAATAAAACCAGTTCGTTCCCGGCTTGGACATCAGCTGTACGGCAGCTAAGGAAGTAAATACTTCAGGTTGGAAGGTCGGATACGCCATGTTTCCAATATTTTTCGGAAGTCCAGCCGTATGCGTCGCCAGATCGAGAAGCGATATCTTCCGGCCCTCTTTACTCGGTACGATTGTCCCATCCGGAACGTACTTTTGCAGAGGATCGCTGTAGGCGACGAGGTTTTTTTTGACGAGGGCCGCGAGTACGGTTGCGGTAAATGTCTTGGAAACGGAACCGATCTGAAAAATATTATTTTCGGTCGGCTTCTGGCCGTTTCCTTTGGTGGTTTCGCCAAAGGAGAAAATTAGACGTTTATCACCATCGATTACGCCGATGATCAGGCCGACACCGCCGTTATTCAAAGCAGTCGTCGAGAGCGCCGTGACCTCGTCTTCAATACTGAACCGTTGCAGTACAGGCTTGTGCTTTTTGACCTTTTCCGCGTGCGGGGTAGTACGATTGTTCTGGCCAGCGGCGCTAAAAAAGCAGCACAGGATCAAACCAACCAAAGCGATTAGCTGAAGGCGATTTTCGTAAATAGAATTGGACACGGTTAATTCTCCTAACGATGAAGTTAACGCGATTCGCGGTGTTTTCAGATTGAATTAGGGTCGCTTGTGGTTCTGGAAGAATTTCACGATCTCCGCCGGCGCCCATGGCGGGTAAATGTGAGCGCCGGGATGAAAGAAAGTCTTGACGGGCGTTTGCGTCGTTGATGGATAAAATTTGCAGTTCGGTCCGCATGATTGTCCGGCGCCGGTTGCGTTATCAACCTGTTTCGCGGTCTCAACGGTTTGTTGTTGCATCGCGTACGGATCAGTAGTGTCAAGCTGCCCGGCGATTGCTAGTAACGCGCGTGTTTCCGTCAAATGTTCCGGGTCGAAGAGCCTGCCTGCAACTTCTCCAACGGCTGCGATAGTCTTGCCCCGCTCAGCCCAGAGCAGGTAACTGAAAACGCCGCCCGCCGAGAAGCCGGTGGTGTAGACGCGTTCATCGTCGACTGTGAATTTTTGGTGCATCGTTAACAGCATCGCGTCGAATAACTTGAGATCCCGATCGCCGTCGTTGCCCGCTTGATTCTGCCAACCGGGTTTGTCGCCATTTGGGTCAACCTTGGCTTTGGTGTTTAGACCTTGCGGATAGACGACGATTGCCTGGGGCCACAGGGTCTGAATGTGCATTGACTGAGCAGCGCCTTGCATGGTGCCGCCATGGCCGTGAAAGCCAAACACCAGCGGGTGACTTACGGCGTTAGTGGCGGCCACAGGTTTCGGCGCAAACACGATGGCCTCACGCTTCACGCCATCGATGGTCCAGCTCATCGTTGTTTGCGCGACACCAGACTGCGCCGAAATTGCTACCGTCGCCAGTGCCAATAGAATTCCAAAGATTTTCATGATGTTGCCTCCTGGTTCAGCATGAGTAGTTTCTCGTTCTCAGCGATTTGTGAAATGCGCGCCAGCCTACTGGCGGTCGGCTTCGGGCGGATTGCCAAACGAAGGCGTGCCTGCGTAAATAAACGAGGTCCTGGACGTCGCGTTGTTGATGACTTCAACCGATGGCACGCAGGGATCAGGCGGAAGCTGCCCGTTCGAGTTCAACGTCACTGAACGGAAAACTGGTCGTAATTGTAGGCGTGCTGCCGTCGTGTCGCCGGTAAGAAAATCATCCGCGTTAAGGTGCAAGAATGCAGACTGGCCGTTTTGCAGCGTAAGCGTGCGGCCCGCTGCTTCGCCCGTACGCGGATTGATTAGCGGGTTGCCGTCTGCATCCATAAACCCCAGACGTGCGCGGCAAGGATCGGGTGGCAAATTGGAATCGGATGGAGCAATGTTTGAGGCGTTGATGCGTATGCTCTGCCCGCGCGCGATTCCCACCATCGTGTAGCGGCCGGGTGGGTCAGGCTGCGGATTAAAGGCGCGTGTGCGCCGGACTTCCCAAATAGCACCTGTAGCCAGCATCGTCGTCAGTAAGATAGCAATGATAAATCTCGTGATGATGTGATGTGTTTTCATGGTTCCACCTTTACTATGAATTTCTGCTTCACTCACGAACGCGAGAAGTCGCGAGGCGCGACACCATCCGCAACAGAAATGTAATGATTGGCTGTGAAATCAGTTGTGACGACTACTTGGAGATCCGCGCCGAACCGCCGCGACGACCGAAAGTGACCAGCGACCTAATGAACCACCTGCCGCCGCCAATGGCCAGAGAAATCCCACCGATGAGAAACACTGCGCTAATTCCGTAGATGAGGAGCAGCATTCCCACGTCTTGCGCGGTCAGCGCGGTCTTCTTGTTCGAGACAACAACCGAAGCAAAGACTGCGATCGCGAGGACGAAGCAGCCGGCAACCATCGAGAGTCCGCCACCAATGCAGCCGCGCGCGCGCAAATTGTTTTGCGTCACGAACGTATTTCGATGGCCGCACTGCGGACAAACTGGAAACGGCTGCGATGCATGGTAGCGGCACTCGATGTTGAGACAAACGTATTCTTCAGTTGCCATGGCCTTCACTGCCTGTCGGCGTCACACGCGAATTGATCTCGCCGCTTGTATTGAATTTCTCTTGTCAGCTCCTAACGCGAGAAGTTTAATACGGCGACACCATTCGCAATAGAAAATTAATCTTTGGCTTGAATGAGGTCTAAGCTCGCGGTTAAGTCGATGCCGTGTATAATCCAGTTTCCTATGGAGTCTTCCGGTTCTTGTGATCGACCGAGATGCCCCAATCCCCTCCAGAAAACGTAACCGACTTGCTGATTGATTGGAGCAATGGCGATCAGACAGCATATGAGCGATTGGTTCCCCTGGTCTATGCGGAATTGCACAGACTTGCGCATCGCCACATGCGCCGGGAACGATCCAACCATACCTTACAAACCACGGCGCTCGTTAACGAGGCTTACTTTCGTCTCGTCGATCAGAAGACAACGCGTTGGCAAAACCGCGCCCAGTTCTTTGGGATTTGCGCGGAGCTGATGCGACGCATCCTGGTTGATTACGCTCGACAACAGAAGTACGCGAAGCGCGGAGGCGGCGCGCAAAAGATTTCGCTGGATAGTGTCCCTGAAATATCGGAAGAAAAAACGACCGACCTTACCGCACTCGACGATGCGTTAAAAGAGTTGGCCACTTTTGACGCCCGCAAGGCGCGCGTTGTTGAGTTGCGCTTCTTTGGCGGCCTAAACAACGATGAGATTGCTGAAGTTATGGGACTCCATACCAATACCGTCAGCCGCGATTGGAACGCGGCGAAAGCGTGGCTTTATAAAGCAGTGGCAGGTGACGAGTGACAGGTGCCGAGGAAAACGAAGAACAGCTACAAGCAGTGAGTGGCAAGCAATGAGTGACGACAAAAGGACGGCTGGCTACCAAGATCTGCTGGTGTGGCAAAAAGCTATCGCACTGGTAAAACTGATCTATCGAATAACTCAAAACTTCCCTGCCGATGAAAGGTTTGGTCTTGTTTCTCAAATGCGGCGCGCCGCTGTCTCAATACCTTCTAACGTCGCTGAAGGACAAGCGCGTCATACGACAGGGGAGTTCATTCAGTTTGTGTCTATGCTGAGGGACCCAACGCCGAGCTGAACACTCAGTTGATAATCGCCGTTGAGTTGGAATACTGCACCAAGTTGGACGCGGATCCTGTTTTTGAGCTGATGACAGAAATAAGAAAAATGCTTAACGCGCTTCGAAGAAGCTTTCAAAACAAGCAGATGAAATGAACGGGTGACCAGCGACTAGGCGAAGCGCTGCCTTTGGCTCGTCACCAGTCACTTGTCACCCGGCACTGTTCTTATGACCCCTGAACGCTGGCAACAAATCGAAGCTCTATTTCAGTCGGCGCTCGAACGCGTTGAGAGTGAGCGTGCGAGTTTTCTTGACCACGCCTGCGAGAGCGATCAGTCGCTGCGCGCCGAAGTGGAATTGATGCTGCGTGCGCATGAAGACAGTCAAGACTTTCTAACCTCGTCAGCGCTTGATGTCGCGGCGCAGGGAATTGCAAAGTCTCATGAGCAAGGCGCCGGCACTCGCATGCTGGCGCACTACCGCGTTGAGCAACTGCTCGGCAGCGGCGGCATGGGCGAAGTCTTCGCGGCGACGGACACGCGCACCAATCGTGTCGTCGCCTTGAAGTTGCTGCCCGACTATTTCGTGAGCGATACCCAGCGAGTCTTGCGATTCGAGCAGGAAGCCCGCGCGGTGCTCACGCTCAATCACCCAAACATCGTCACCATCTACGAAGTGGGCCAGGCCGAGAACACTCACTTTATCGCCACCGAATTCATCGAAGGCGAGACGTTGCGACAGCGTCTTTCGCGACAGCCGATCGTGGTGCCAGAAGCGCTCGAGATAGCCATCCAGATTTGCGAGGCGCTCGTCGCCGCGAATCGTTTCGGCATCGTCCATCGCGACATCAAGCCAGAGAACATCATGCTGCGTCCTGATGGTTACGTGAAGGTGCTTGATTTTGGTATTGCAAAACTTGCGGCGCCGGACGCCGGCAAGGCACCACGAACTGCATCGGATGAGATTTCGCTGACGAATACCAACCCAGGGACGTTGTTGGGCACAGTTCGTTACATGTCGCCGGAGCAGCTGCGCGGTTTGGAAGCGGACGGGCGCACTGACATTTGGAGCCTTGGCGTAGTGCTTTATGAAATGCTGGCCGGAAGAGCGCCGTTTGGCGGGGTCTCGGCGAGTGATTGCGCTGCTGCCATTCTCGAAACACAGCCGGAAACACTGGAGCGTGTTAACCAGGCCGTCCCTGCGGAACTTCAGTGGATCATCAACCGGACCCTCCGCAAGGATCGCGAAGAGCGTTATCAATCAACTCGGGAACTGCTTGGCGACTTGCGTGAGCTAAAACAGGAACTCGACGCACGATCGAGACTGCATGGCGCAAACAGCACGTTACGAGGAACGCTAGCTCCTCGCCGTCGCATCGCCAACTATGTCGCAAGCCATCGCTGGCTGCTAGTTGGTATCGTAGTAGCTCTGTCGTTGCTCGTGTTGGGTGGATGGAAATACCTCCCCTCGCGCAATCGTTCCATAAACTCGCTGGCCGTCTTACCTTTCGTAAATGTCAGCGGCGAGCCAAACTCTGATTATGTTGCTGATGGCTTGACAGAAAATCTCATCAACAGCCTGTCGCGATTGCCGAGCCTGAAGGTGATAGCGCGGAATTCTGTGTTTCGTTACAAGGTCAATGGTCCACAGGCAGGCGTTCCCGACCCGCAAAAGGCCGCTCATGAATTGGGAGTCCAGGCGGTGCTGATTGGTCGCATCATTCAGCACGGCGATGATCTCTTTGTGAGTGCCGAATTGGTTAGCGCTGATGACAATAGCCATATCTGGGGCGCGCAATACAACCGGAAACTTTCTGCCGTGTTTGCAGTGGAAGAACAAATTGCCCGTGATATTTCCCAGGAGTTGGGCTCCAAGCTTGGCGGCGCCGGACTGGAGACTCCCCGCCGGGACCCCGAAAACCTCAAGGCCTTTGAGTATTACATGCAGGGCAGATCGTTCATTCACCGGCGCACACGCGAGGACTTGCTGACTGCCGGCAGTTACTACCAGAAAGCAATCGAGGAAGATCAGAACTATGCGCTTGCTTACACCGGGCTGGCGGAGGTTTACGGAAACCTCGGAGCGCGCGCTTATATCCCAGGGGCCGAGGGCCACCGCAAAATGGAAGAGGCGGCGCGCAAAGCAGTAACACTGGACGACGGCCTGGCGGAAGCACATGCCATGATGGGGGCTTCCTACACGAATTTTGCTCCCTACGATTTTGCCGACGGCGATCGAGAGTTTAGACGGGCCGTCGAACTGAGCCCCAGTCTGGCGATAGCTCATTTGTATTACGCGCTTTCATTGTTTAGACAGAACCGTCTCGATGAAGGCTTAAACGAGATGCTAAAAGCGCGCGAAGTCGATCCTTTCTCCGCAATCATCTCGCGGCAGGTTTCACTTTACTACCTCTTGAAGCGCGACTATCCGCGCGCGCTGGAAATCCTGAGGCAAGCGAATGAACTGGGTCCAAGTCTTACGACCTCAAGTGAAATAGCGATCTACGTGCAAAATAAACTATTTGACGAAGCGTTGAACGCGTTGGACAGCGAGAGCCGCAGCAGAAAAGAAGATCCTCTCCTGGTATACGATCGCGGGATTGTCTATGCGGCGCAAGGGCGTCAGGCTGAAGCGCAGAAGGTCATCAAAGAACTTGAGGCGCTCTCGGCGAACGCCAGTCAATCACTGTCGATTGCAAAAATCTACGCCGCTCTGAACCAGAAGGACGAGGCTTTCAACTCGCTCAATCGTGGATTAGAAATGGGCATGTTGGGAGTCTTTTATGAGGCGGATCCCACCTGGGACAATCTCCGCAGCGATGCGCGTTTCACGGATCTGTCGCGGCGGTTGGGAATTCCGCAATGACTCGTGCGTCATCGAGAGGGTCGAGCTTTTGCTGACCGTCCCTTTCTTCGTTCGCTTCCGCTTCGTCATCGCTTCAGGCCGCTTAATCACAAAACAAACCCGCTCGCGAGCAGAAATAGACGAAGGTGCAACGCCGATGAGTCGCTGGATGGTATTGGTCTCACCGTGCGTGTCTCATTGGGCTGCAGATTGTGAGCGGAAGGAAACTCCGTAAAAATGATCACGCGAAGAAAAGTTATCCGTCGGTTGCGTTCTGTTTTGATCGGAACATCGTTGGCGGCTGCGCTAATGTTTGTTGGTTTACATCTTACGTCAAAGGCTGCCGCAGCGCCGCGCCAGCAGCTTGCTACATCCGCAGCGCAGTCACAAACACCGCAGACGCTCTCCGTTCCGGCTGATTCATCACGCTGGGAACTGCAGGAGCAAGCCAAGGTGACTGACTATCTCGGCCGCAAGTCGCTACTCCTGAACGGTGGGGCGGCGACCGTGAAAGACTTTGAAATGCGCGACGGCGTAATCAATGTCGATGTCGCGACTACCGCAATCCGCGGCTTCTTCGGCATACAGTTTCGACTCGATAAGGACGGCTCAAACGGCGAATGGATCTATTTGCGCCCGCATAATTCGGGCCTGCCTGACGCGCTGCAGTACACGCCGGTCCTTAACACCGGCGCCAACTGGCAAATCTATAACGGGACCGGTTTCACAGGCGCGGTTGATATTCCACGAGACGAGTGGTTTCACCTCCGCATCGAAGTGGTCGGCGCGCAGGCGAAACTCTATGTGAAAGACATGGACAAGCCGGCGCTTGTGATGACTGATCTGAAGAGTGGTATGCAGAAGGGCCAGGTCGCGCTCTACGTACTGACAGGCGCAACCTATTTCTCGAACTTTGAAATTCAAACAACACCGGACGCGCCGTGGGAACGACATCTCCCTCCGCTGCCGGCCGGCACGCTTACCAAATGGAGCATCTCCCCATCCTACGACGCGCTCGCGCGAAATCTTGAGATGGACCTTTCGTCGTCGGAGCGAGACGCGATCAGTTGGCAGGCTGTGGAAGCTGAGGCACCTGGCTTCGTAGTTCTATATCGTTATCGCGAGGCGCCGCATCTCAGGGTTTCGTTTGCGACTGACTTTTCGAAACGACTGGAGCCGCAGCCGGGAACCAAAGTCCTGTACGCTCGAACCGTTGTAGAGTCCGATCGTGAACAGGTGAAGAAACTTTTGCTAGGTTACAGCGACGAAGTAAGCGTCTTCCTTAACGGCAAGATTCTCTATCGTGGTCGCAGTGCGCAAAACTTCCGCGACCCTCGATTCCTCGGGATCATTAACCCGGAAAACGACACCGTCTACCTTCCTTTGAAGAAGGGAAGCAATGAGTTGATGTTGGCGGTGAGCGAACTCGGCGGCGGCTGGGGATTTATTTGCCGCCTGGCTGTTTTGGACAGGTGAGCCTGAGCAAGTCGCAGGGAGCCTTTGCTCAAAAGGCCAAGAAGGGGGCACGCCCGCCTTGCCGACCCTGAGACTCCTACACTTGCTCGATTGCATCACATTGAAGGCCGTTCAAGGTGAGATCACTCTCAACGTTAGTCAGCTCCGGAGTGAGGAAGGCGGGCTGCCCCCGCTCTCTCCTGGCCTATTACATCTCGCGTCGCTTGCGCTGGGTTCTTTCTCATTTCCTCGCGTGCCAGTGCGCCAAAACTTCCGTTTCGCGTTCGGGCTTTATGCCGGCCCGCAGCTTGGCTTGTCTTTCCGGCGTCTGTTGGCGAAACCACTCCAGCGTAGCCTTCGTAGTTTCGGCAAGCGGCCGGAAAGTTAATCCGTGGTGGAGTGCCTTACTGATGTTCATTGTTGAATAGCCGATTTCGCTCCCCTGCGTCGAAGTCCAGATCGGTATGTCGTCGATGATCTTTTCACGCTTGAGGAACTCGTCGTCAACCCAGGTAAAGCTGGCGTTAGACTTCGTTGTCTTCTTCATCACCTCAAGCATTTGTCCCATTCCCAATTTTGATTTGGGACCAACAGCATTGAAGCTTCCGACGGTACTTTGCTCGACCATGCGGATGGTCCACTCGGCGAGGTCGCGCGCGTCAATGATCTGAATCGGATCGGCAGGGGCGCCTGGCGCCAAAACTTCACCACCGTGTTCGACGCGCAGGGGCCAGTAAGTGAACCGGTCAGATTCATCGCCTGGACCGACGATGTATCCGGGACGAACCAGCAGCGCTTTCCCTGGGAACCACTTTTCAACTTCAGCTTCCGAGAGCGCCTTTAGTGGTCCATAGAGATCATTGATGTTTGCTCTTAATGTCACCTGGGTTTCTTTCATCGCATCATCGCCCTTGTACTTTGCGAGCGGCGCTGTTTCGTCCAATCCTTGCTTACTGGTGTCGGCATAGACGGAAATCGTGGAGATGAAAACATAACGTTCGACATTTCCCTGCAGGATCTGCGCAGCATCGCGCACCCAAACCGGAATGGAAGTTGGATTGTCGATCACCACATCCCAGCTTCGGCCTTTGAGCGCGTCGAGTTTCCCATTGCGATCGCCGATTAACTGTTCGGTTTCTTTTGGCAGTTCGCCCGGATGGGTTCGTCCACGATTGAACACCGTGACCGTGTGACCGCGGCTGAGGGCATAACGAACCTGGAACGGACCGGTGAACCCGGTTCCACCAAGAATTAGAAGGCGCAGGCTCTTCGGCGCTTTGCTGATCGCTCCCACGAATGCTTTGGCCGATAGAGCAGAAGCACCGGGTAACAGTCCTAAACCTGCACTCCCGCCGGCAATGGCTGAGAGCTTGAGAAACTTCCTTCTACTTGTTGCCATTCAGTGTGCTCCTGAAGAGATTGAATTCGAACCGGAATGTGTTTGCTCGTTGTTGTTGTATTACGCAGGTCGGGCGCTGGAGGTTTTTGAAATTCAATCCGAAGAGTTAGAAGTTAAGCTCCGCCACCCATTTACCAAATGAGCGGCCAATCCGATTTGGATTGACTGCTCGTAGTTATATTGATTTTGTTTGATATCGGGAATGGGGGCGCCTCGATGCTCGCTACCGCAACTCCTCGACAACAGAGTGTGGAAGGTCTATATAACTATTGACCCTCGTAATATCGTATGACGCGGCTCCATCGGTCCGGAAAAGCACCCTATTCTTCGGAAGTCGATTATGGACGGTTCGTACAATTACGCACTGGTAGCTTTGTCCATCTTAATCGCGCTGCTGGGGTCGTATGCAACCCTCGATCTCGCCGCACGCGTAACGGCATCGCACGGTGGAGCTCGTTTATCCTGGCGCATCGGCGGCGCCACGGTGCTGGCAATTGGCACCTGGGCCACGCACCACGTTGGCATGGTGGCCTTGCGCTTGCCGGTGCCCATCCTCTACGACTGGCCAACGGCGCTACTCTCGTTCCTGCCCAGTCTTCTGGCTTCAGCCCTGACACTAGTCGTCGTTATTCGACCAAAAGTGGAATCTCTTCGTGCCTTTGTCGCCAGTATCTTTATCGGCGGAGGCATTGCCGCCCTGCATTACACTGCCATGATGTCGATGCGGTTCCAGGGAACGCAGCGCTATTCACCGACCCTCGTAATCCTCTCTGTGTTGTTGGCGATGGTCTTTGCTCTTCTCTCGGTTTGGCTGACGTTTCTCTTTCGTAACGACCCGGGCGACTGGAAGTTGCGGAAGCTGGGGAGCGTGGCTTTGATGGGGACGGCCATCTGCGCCATGCATTACACGGGTATGTCGTCTGCCACTTTCATAAGAGCTGCGACAGCGCCGGATCTATCCCACGCGGTGAGCATCCCTCCCGTCGATGCTCTCGGCCTGGGCGCTCTCGCTTTGACCATCGTTGCCGCAGCCGTGATGAGTTCAACCCTGGATCGGCTTCAACGGCAGAAAGTCGTTGTCAATGAGTTATTCGAACAGGCACCGCAGGCCGTTGTTCTAATGACTCCGGACTACAACGTCGTTCGCGTGAACAGGGAATTCATTCAAATGTTTGGCTACAGTCGGGAGGAGGCCATCGGACGAAACCTCAGCGAACTGATCGTACCCGAAGAGTTGCAGGATGAGGCGCAGGAAATCATGAAGCTGCTCGCGCACGGTGAACGAATACAGAGGGAGACTATTCGCCGGCGCAAGGATGGCCGTCGTTTGAACGTTTCTATTGTTCACGTACCAGTCTCGTTACCTGGCGAACAAGTTGGCAGATATGCGATCTATCGCGACATCACCGCGCGCAAAGAGGCGGAGGAGTCACTGGGGCAGGCCCATTCACGTATCGAATCTGTGCTCAACAGTGTGACCAATGTCCACATTCTCTTCGATTCTGAATTCCGCTACGTTTACGTAAACGAGGCAGCGGTACGAACGATTGGCCGCCCACGAGAGGGAATCCTCGGTCGCACCATCTGGGAGTTGTATCCAGATCTCGTCGGCACTGAACTGGATCGTCAATGTCATCTTGCGATGGAGGAACGCGTTCCGCTGGCTTTCGATTTCCACTATCTCAAGCGAAACATCTGGTGGGAGAGTCGTGTTTCTCCCACACCCGGAGGGTTGTCCGTCTATGCCACCGACATCAGCGAGCGTAAGCGAGTAGAAGAACAGCTGCGAGAGAGCGAGGAGCGCTTTCGGCAGATGGCGGAGAGTATTACGGAGGTCTTCTGGATGACCAGTCCGGACAAGAAGCAGGTACTATACATCAGCCCAGAGTACGAAAAGATCTGGGGTCGATCCTGTAAAAGCATATACGAGGCGCCGACTAGCTGGCTGGACGCGATCCATCCCGACGATCGCCAAAACGTCGAGAAAGCCTCAATGACCTGGCAAAACCGGGGCGACTATGACGAGGAGTACCGCGTCGTCCAACCCAGTGGTGCGGTGCGCTGGATTCGCGATCGGGCATTTCCGATTAGCGATTCGGAAGGACGAGTCTACCGCATAACGGGCATCGCCGAGGACATTACAGATCGCAAACTCGCCGAGGAAAAGATCAAAGCGACCAGCGCTCAGTTGCGCGCCCTCTCCGCTCGCCTTCAATCCGCCAGAGAAGTGGAGGCTATACGCATTGCGCGTGAGATCCATGATGAACTTGGAGCAGCACTCTCTAGTTTAAGATGGGATCTGGAGGGTCTAGCAGAAGCTATTTCTCAAATACGTGAACTGTCGCACTCCGGCGATCTGAGTACGAAGATTGAGGCAATGAAGAGCTTAATTGATTCCACCATCAATTCGGTCCGAAGAATCGCTTCAGAGTTACGTCCAATTGGTCTGGATGACCTCGGCCTCATTGAGGCAATTGAATTGCACGCGCGGCAGTTTCAGGAGCGAACGGGGATCATTGTTGATTGTGACTGCGTTCTCGAACGCGTTAACTTGAGTCCGGAAAAGTCAACAGCCGTGTTCCGCATTTTCCAGGAAGCGTTGACCAACATTCTCCGCCATGCGCAAGCGAAAGTGGTTAATCTCCAGGTAAGGGAAGAGAACGAAGTATTCATGTTGAAGATCAGTGACAACGGTCGCGGAATTACAGACGACGAGAAATCAGGCAAGCGCACACTTGGCCTTTTGGGTATGCGTGAACGAGCCCGTCTCATCGGAGGAAAGATTGAGATCACCGGAATCGATGGAGAAGGGACGGTGATTACGCTGCGTATTCCAATTTCGGCGACCGAGGAATTCGGAACAACTCTAAATGAGTGACCGCACCCGCTCAATCTAAATCGCGCATTCGCGCAAGCTGGCAACCCGGGCGATTGGAACTAAATCAAACAATACAACCAGGTGCTGAGGTGTGATGAGCAAGATTCTTATAGTTGATGACCATGAAGTTCTTAGGGAAGGTGTGAAGCGGGTCTTCGATGAACAACCTGACAAGGCAACGTTCGGAGAAGCGAGTACTGTTCAGGAGGCACTTAGGCTTGTGCGCGAACAAGACTGGGATGTAGTCGTGCTGGATATTTCTCTGGGCGATAGAAGTGGGCTGGAGGCATTGAAGGAGATGAAACATATTCGCCCTCGTCTTCCGGTGTTGATCCTCAGCATGCATTCCGAAGAACAGTTTGCGCGGCGGGCGTTCAAAGCAGGCGCCGCAGGTTACATATCGAAAGACAGCCCCCGAGCCGAGTTGCTCAAAGCGGTCAACAAAGTCATGAGCGGAGGCAGATATGTAAGCGCTGCCGTCGCCGAAAAAATCATCTTCGATCTCGACATCGGCTCCGGCTCTCCTCACGCGACCCTCTCTGACCGGGAATTCGAGGTGCTGCGGCTCATCGCTTCGGGTAAAACCGGGGGTGAGATTGCGGGAATACTATCCCTTAGCGAAAGTACAATCAGTACCTACCGCGGACGTATTTTGGAGAAGATGGGAATGAAAACAAACGCGGAACTCACCCACTATGCGATCCAGAACAAGGTGGTGATGTAGGCAGGAGACTTCAGAGTAAACTGCGAAAATGCGCTTGTTATGAGGTTTTGTTCGTCACCTGACACCAAAAAAGCCGATTTTGTAAGGGAATCCCTGTCAATCATTCAACGACAAGAAAATCATAACTAGCGCGATATCCTTTGTGGCTCCCGGTCGCTATCCTCCCTTAGCGAGAGAAAACAGCCTGAGTTCAAAAGTCTTTGCGGCGAGCTAACAGCTACTCCCAGGCCGCGAGTTGTCGCTCAAGCCGCAACGCCCAGCATCTCCTGCCGATTTCACTCCACAGACCAGGTAGAGGTAAACATGGACAGCCGGGTGATCTTGCTGGTGGAAGATAACACCAGGGACGAAACCCTGGTCCTTCGTGCGCTAAAGAAGGGCAACATAATCAACGAAGTTGTGGTAGCGCACGACGGAGTTGAGGCTTTGGATTACCTTTTCGGTACTGGAATATATGAAGGTCGCGATCCCAGCAGCACGCCGCAATTTGTTCTGCTGGATTTACAACTTCCCAAGCTTGATGGCCTCGAAGTCTTGCGAAAGATCCGAGCCGATGAACGTACCAGACGCCTTCCTGTAATCATCTTCACCTCCTCTAATGAGGAGGAAGATTTAATTAGTAGCTACAACCTCGGAGCTAACAGCTTTGTTCGTAAGCCTGTGGACTCGGAGCAATTCCTGCGCGCCACCAAGCAGCTTGGACTCTACTGGATGGTGCTTAATCAAGTGGCAAGAGTTCTCATAATCGATGCTCATGAGGTCGTCAGGGACGGCGTGAAGAAGATCCTTGATGAGCAACCCGGCATCACCAGTTTCGGAGAGGCGGGGACTGTCCCGGATGCGCTCAGACTTGTGCGGGAGCAGGATTGGGACCTGGCAGTAATTGATCCTCACTTCGGGGACAGAAGCGAGACGGAAGTCCTGAAAGAGATCAAGCAGATTCGTCCAGATCTTCCGCTGCTGGTCTTCAGCATGCGTTCCGAGGAACAGTTTGCGCGGCGGGCTTTAAAAGCAGGCGCTTCAGGTTACATTACCAAAGACAGCCCCCGGTCGGAGTTAGTCAAAGCGGTAAAGAAAGTCATCAGCGGGGGACGATATATCAGTACCAACGTTGCCGAAGAATTTATGTTCGATCTCGAATCCCATTCCGGTCCTCTTCATGGGGCCCTCTCTGAACGTGAGTATGAGGTGCTGCGTTTGATCGCGTCTGGCAAGACAGTCAGCGAGATTGCCGTTCAACTATCGCTTAGCGACAGCACTATCAGCACCTATCGGAGCCGCATTTTGGAAAAGATGGGGATGAAGACTAATGCGGAACTTACTCACTACGCCATCCACAACAAGTTAGTCGACTAAAAACGAAAACAACAGACTCTTTCGACGACAAGAAGAGTTGCGTTTGGGACTCCAGAACCTCTCCGTTGAGTCTTGTCGCGCTACCAACCACAAGACTAGCTCCATTATGTGTCACAAAGATCGTGGTTCTGCCTATATGCAAGTTCTGCTACAGACAGTACCTTCAGCCAAGCTCGCAAACGTAGCGGAAATCCCTCGCAAACTGGTTTCCGTAACCACTCTCTATCTGAAGTGAGCTCGTTGGTTGACGAGCGACCGTTCAGCTTCCAGGCAATCAGCTAGTCAAGAAGTATGGGACACATCACTGAGGAAAACATTCTCAAAGTTTCAGGCGGAGCCCAACTCGCGTATTCCGAGCCGGCGACTGATCTGGTCGCGCTGCTCTCACAGAAGGTCGTAGGGCAGTCAGCGGCGACAAGGGCGATCGTGCCTTACGTTTACATGTACCAATCGGGCCTCGCGCCTGAAGGCCGACCGGCCGGCGTCTTTCTGCTGCTTGGTCCCACGGGCACGGGCAAAACCAAAACCGTCGAGGCGATTGCGGAGCTATTGCATGGGAGCTCGAAAAAGATAGTCAAGATCGATTGCGGTGAATTTCAGATGGAGCACGAGACGGCCAAACTTGTTGGCGCTCCACCTGGTTATCTCGGCCACCGTGAAACCACCCCACTACTTACGCAACAACAGCTAAGCGACGCCACCAGCGAAGGGTGCGATCTCGCTCTGGTTCTGTTCGATGAAATAGAAAAGGCGGCCCAATCGGTTACCAAACTGCTACTCGGAATTCTTGACAAAGGACTGCTGCGGCTTGGGGATAACACCTCGGTCAATTTCGAGAAGAGCTTGATCTTCTTCACCAGCAACCTCGGCGCTCGCGAGATGATGAAAGAGATTAATCCCAACATAGGTTTTCAGTCTGCCAAAAAGTCCAAAATCGATCTAACGACGCGTCTCGAGAGCATTGCGCTGGGCGCCGTACGTCGGCGCTTCTCGCCGGAGTTTGTTAATCGGATCGATGCGGTTGTCACGTACAACCCGCTCGATACGGAAGCCATGGCCGCAATCCTGGAGCATGACATCCTCGCGCTGCAGGAACATGTGAACCTGAGGCTGGGCGAGCGTTATTTTTTTATCGAAGTCACACCGGAAGCAAAAGAACTCTTGATCCGCCAGGGAATCAGCCAGGAGTACGGGGCTCGGGAACTCAAGCGCACCATACACCGTCAACTTACGCAGCCACTCGCCACCATGGTAGCGCGCGGTGAGATTCAACCCGGCGCTCAAGTGAAAGTCTCGGTAAATAAAGACGACGCCGAAAGTCTTACCATCTGTACCACCTTTACCGGCATGGCGGTGGTTGCCAGACAGAAGCCGACAATTCTTGTCGTCGATGACAACCACGATCTGCTCTTGTTTTTGGCGACCGAGTTGCGAGAGGAAGGTTGGGAAATTCTGATGGCAGAAAACAGTTCACAGGCTCGGCTCGCTTTTCACGAATACCGTCCGGATGTTGTCGTGCTTGATTACATGCTTGGCGAAGACGACGGCTTGCAGCTCGCTTTGAATTTTCAACAACTGACTCCGCTGACAAGGATGATCCTGATGACTGGCGGAGGAGTTTCCGAAGAGTTGCAGGAACTCTGCAGGGAGCGCGGCTTCCCCATTTTGTACAAGCCCTTCCTGGCCCAGGATGTTGTCAATCTGGTGAGAGGTCGCGTTGACAGAATCAGCACGGTGGCTGCCGTGTAGCTATCGAAGCCATATTCGGATGAGTCACATCCGTCAAAGATCGCGTGCCACCTCTTGCGCAAGACAGCGCACGCGTGGTTGGGAGGGACGCCCACCCTGGGGCGAAGGTAGGTGTCCTTCTTCAACCGAAACATAGGGGCCTCACCCCGAAGCCGACTTCCTGTTTAGCCAAGCCGCATAACAGGTTCAATTGCGAAGCCGCACGAAGTCAGGCGTCATTTGAAGTAGGACACCGTTACGGCGAACCGGTGTCCTTCTTCCGACTTCCGACTTAGAACAGAGAATTGATCGACATCCATGAGCAAAAGCACTTGATATGAAGAGCCAGAAGGACCGTTCCCGGGTAGGCGGATATCTCACGGCATTGCTTGCCCCTGCATTGGTGGCAGCAGTGATGCAACTAAGCTGGCCGTTCTTTGAACAATCCCCAGTCTCGCTCTTCTTAATCGCTGTAATGCTCAGTTCCTGGTACGGCGGGCTCGGTCCCGGGCTGCTATCCACGCTCGTCTCTCTACTGCTGGCAGATTACCTTTTCATCCAACCTTACTTTTCCTTGTGGCCGCCGAGGAAGGGCGACCTCGTGTATCTGGTGGCCCTGGTCGCAGTCGGCTCGTTCATCAGCCTGTTAAGCGAGTTGATGCATCGGGCCAGGCAGCGCGCTGAAGCAGCCCTGGAGTCGACCAGCCGCGCTGAGGCAAGCTCTCGGCTCGTCGTCGAAGCCGCTCCCAGTGCCCTGCTCATGGTGAATGAAGATGGTCTGATTACCCTCATCAACAAACAGACTGAACGCTTGTTTGGGTATTCACGTGAGGAACTGCTCGGCCAGCCGGTTGAGATGTTGGTGCCCGAACGTTACCGGCAGCATCACCCTGCCCACCGACAAACTTTCTCACATCATCCGACAACTCGTGCGATGGGTGCGGGTCGCGACCTTTATGGCCAGCGCAAGGATGGTACCGAGGTTCCGATTGAGATTGGCCTCAATCCTATCAAAACTCCCGAAGGCTCGTTCGTCCTGGCCAGCATCATCGACATCACCGAGCGCAAGCGAAACGAAGAACGTATTCATCTCGTGGTTGAAGCAGCTCCAAATGCGATGATCATGGCCAATGATCAGGGCCAAATCACTCTCGTCAATCGGCAGACCGAACTACTCTTCGGCTATGCGCGGACGGAACTGCTGGGACAACCATTAGAAGTCTTAATTCCCGAACGATATCACGCCGCTCATCCCGGCCATCGAGTAGGCTTTTTTCAAAAGCCATCCACTCGCGCAATGGGCGTTGGGCGAGATCTGTATGGCCGGCGCAAGGATGGTACCGAAGTTCCGATTGAGATTGGTCTCAATCCTCTCAAGACGCCCGAAGGCTCGTTCGTCCTGGCTAGCATCATCGACATCACTGAGCGCAAGCGCGACGAAGAACGCCTTCGTCTGGTTGTTGAAGCAGCTCCGAATGCGATGATTATGGCCAATGAGCAAGGTCAAATCACCCTCATCAACAAGCAGACAGAACAACTTTTCGGCTATTCGCGGACGGAGTTACTTGGCCAGCTAGTTGAAATTCTCTTGCCTCAGCGATACAGCGCCGCTCATCCCGAGCATCGAAAAGGCTTCTTTCGGGACCCGTCTACAAGAGCCATGGGCGCTGGCCGTGATCTCTATGGCCGGCGCAAGGACGGTACGGAGGTTCCGATTGAGATTGGTCTTAATCCCATCAAGACCCCGGACGGCGTATTCGTACTTGCCAGCATCATCGACATTACTGCCCGCAAGCAAGCTGAGGAGACGTTGCGGCGAAGTCAGGAGCAACTAACCGGATTAATCGGCTCGGCGATGGACGCCATCATCAGCGTCGATGAAGCGCAACACATTGTCCTCTTTAATGCCGCGGCAGAAAGAATGTTTCTTTTCCCGGCCGAGGATGCTATCGGGCAAGCTCTGGATCGTTTCCTTCCGGAACGGTTCCGCCCCAAGCACAAAGAGCACATTCAGGATTTTGGCGACACGCACGTCACCCGGCGGTCGATGGGAACGCTGGGCCCGCTTTATGGATTGCGCGCTGACGGTCAAGAGTTTCCCATCGAAGCTTCTATCTCCCAGATCGAATCGGAGGGCCGCAAACTCTTCACGGTCATCTTACGTGACATTACAGAACGTCAGCGCGCCGAGGCGGCTCTAAAGGAACAGGCGCTAATGCTTGACCTGGCGCCGGTGTTAATCCGGGACCTTAACGATCGGCTTATCTTTTGGAACAGTGGCGCCGAGCAAATGTATGGCTGGAGCTCGTCGGAAGCGATGGAGAAGGTCTCCCATCATCTCTTGCAGACAGAGTTTCCTCGGCCGCTGGAGGAAATCAAAGCCAGGCTTTTTGTTCATGGGCACTGGGAGGGTGAGATGCTCCAGACCCGGCGGAACGGTCAGCGTATCGCGGTCACGAGCCATTGGGTGTTGCACAAGAACGAGAATGATCAGCCCAAAGCAATTCTGGAAGTCAACACTGACATTACTGAGCGCAAGCAAGCAGAGCGGGCGTTGCGTGAGAGTGAAGAAAGACTCCAGCTGGCTATCGAATCGACAAAATTGGGAACGTGGGAATTCAACCCTAAGACTGGGGAGCGGCAGTGGTCGGGGCAGTGTAAGGCGATATTCGGCTTTCCGCAGGACGCGAATATCAATAATGAAAACGTCTCCGAACGGATTTACCCCGAAGACCGCAAACGGATGAACGAGATCTTGGAAAGGGCATTGCAGCCGCAGTATGGCGGCGAACTACATGCCCAGGTTCGCATCTCGGTTGGCCCGGATCAGGCGGAGAGGTGGATCGAGTCGCGTGGCCGCACCATCTTTGAGCAGGGCCAGGCCGTGCGTTTGATCGGGACAATGCTGGACATCACAGAGCGCAAGCAAGCGGAGGAAGCATTGCTCGAAAGCGAGGAACGCCTGCGTTTGGGACTGCAGGCCGCTCACCTCGGGACTTGGGACTATCGTTTCCAAACAGGCGACGTTTTTATGGATCAGCGCGCCTACAGCAACCTCGGCCTTTCCTCCGGTGAGACTACTTACGACACCACGCTCGAACGAATTCATCCCGACGACAGAGCGGCTGTGAACGTCAGAGTTCAAGAGGCACTCGTGGGGAAGAACGACGGGTCCTACGAGCAGGAGTTCCGGGTTGTTTGGCCAGATAAGTCGGTCCATTGGTTGGCCGCGTACGGTCAAGTCTACTTCGAAGGCGAGGGAGATAGTGACCACGCCGTCAGGTATCTCGGCATCAACATGGACATAAGTGAGCGCAAGCAGGCAGAGGAGACGCAACGGAGTTCGGAATTGCGCTATCGGCGGCTTTTCGAATCCGCGAAAGACGGCATACTTATTCTCGACGCAGACACCGGCAAGATTGTTGACGTGAACCCCTATCTCATCGAGTTGCTTGGCTCTTCCAAAGAGGAGCTTGTCGGTAGAGAACTATGGGAAATGGGAGTTTTCAAAGACATTGTTAATTCCAAGCTGGCGTTCAAAGAGCTGCAGCACCGAGGATACATACGTTACGACGACCTACCGCTCCAAACTGAAGCCGGACTCATCAGACAGGTGGAATTTGTAAGCAACACTTATCTGGCGGGTGAAACCCGCGTGATCCAATGCAACATTCGGGACATTACTGAGCGCAAGGAAGCCGAGCGGGAGATTCTCAGACTTAACCTCGAACTGGAGCAACGAGTCGTCGACCGCACCGCCCAACTTCAGGCCGCCAACAAAGAGCTGGAGGCGTTTTCCTACTCAGTCTCACATGACCTTCGTGCGCCTCTGCGGCACATCAACGGCTTCAGCCAGGCATTGCTGGAAGATTACGCCGCCTCGCTGGACGAGACTGGCAAGGGCTACCTGCAGGAAGTGCGTGGCGCAACCCAGGAGATGGCGCGCTTGATCGACGACGTGTTGGAACTGGCGCGCGTGACTCGCAGCGAGATGCACCAGGAGCTAGTCGATCTGAGCGAACTGGCATGTTCGGTCGTGGCACAGCTGAAGAAGGGTGATCCGGGACGCGCCGTAACAGTTGAGATTGAAGCGGGACGAACGGCGCGCGGCGATAAGCGGCTGCTAAAGATCGTGCTCACCAACCTTTTGGGAAACGCGTGGAAATTTACGTCAAGGCAGCAGCAGGCAAAAATCAGTTTCGGTCAGATAGTCCAGAATCACGAAATTGTCTACCTGGTCCGCGACAACGGGGCGGGGTTTGATATGGCCTACGAAAAAAAACTATTTGGCGCTTTCCAGCGGCTCCATGCCGCGAGCGATTTCGAGGGTACAGGTATCGGGCTGGCTACAGTGCAGCGCATCATTAATCGACATGCAGGCAGAGTTTGGGCGGAAGGAACAGTGAACGAGGGGGCGGCCTTTTACTTCACGCTTCCAAATTTCAAGGAGGCTAGAGATGGAGAATAAAGTGATCTTACTAGTTGAAGATAACCCAAGAGACGAGGCGTTAACTCTGCGTGCTCTCACGAAGAGCAACATCGTCAACGATGTGATCGTCGTGCGCGACGGCGTCGAGGCTCTGGACTATTTCTTCGGCACCGGAAACCACGCTGGCCGGGACACGACAACGATGCCGCAACTCATTCTGCTGGACCTGAAATTGCCGAAAGTGGATGGCCTCGAGGTACTACGAAGAATCCGCGCGGATGAGCGCACCAGGCTACTTCCAGTCGTGGTTTTTACTTCCTCGAGCGAAGAGGAGGACATGCTGAAAAGTTACGATCTGGGGGCGAATAGTTATGTCCGCAAGCCGGTCGAGTTTGAGCACTTTTTGGAAGCGACCAGACAGCTTGGTCTCTACTGGCTGGTCTTGAACGAGGCTGCGCCAATCAAGTAAACGTTGCTTATGGATAAGAGCTTAAGGGTACTCCACGTCGAAGACTCAGAGCGAGATGTCGCACTGCTGACTCGTCATTTATCGCACGCAGGCTACGAACTAATCTCCGAGCGAGTCGATACCCCTGCGGCCATGAAGGCCGCCCTCGATGGTAAGGAATGGGATGTAATTCTCTGCGACTATTCAATGCCACAGTTTAACGCCCTGGCCGCGGTCAAGCTTCTCAAGGAGGCGGAGCTTGATATTCCTCTCATTATCATTTCCGGCACGGTTGGCGAAGCGGTTGCAGTGGAAGCGATGCGGGCCGGCGCGCAGGATTACTTGATGAAAGATAATCTGCTGCGCCTGGCGCCGACTATCGAGCGTGAACTGCAAGAGGCTGAGAACCTGCGCGCACGCCGGCAAGCCGAAGCAGCGCTTAGAGACTCGGAAGCGGAACTACGCGCACTGTTTGCCGCGATGAGCGACGTGATCGTTGTCATTGATGTTGAAGGGCGGCAACTGAAAGTAGCACCGACTAATCCCCCTTACGTTCATACGCTGGCGGCGGAACGAATCGGCAAAACTTTGCATGAAATATTTCCTAAAGAGTCGGCCGATCTTTTTCTTCGATACATTCGCAGCTCTTTGACCGAAGGGCGCATGCAACAACTCGAATACACCTTGGAAATTGAGGGCCAGGAAAGGCAGTTTGAGGGCACCGTCTCACCGATATCGCAAGATTCGGTGGTCTGGATCGCCCGCGACATCACCCAACGAAAGCAAGCTGAAGCGGAGAAAGCTGAACTCACCGCTCGAGTGGAGGTTCAGCGCCAGCGTTTGAATAACATCGTGGCGACAGTGCCCGGCATGGTTTGGGAAGCCTGGGGTGAACCGAGTTCTGCCACACAGCAGATCGATTTTGTCAGCGACTACGTCGAGACCTTGGTTGGTTACTCCGTGAATGACTGGCTCTCGACACCAAACTTTTGGCTTTCGATTGTTCATCCTGAGGATAGAGAGCAAGCTGCGCGCGAGGCTGCGAACGCCTTTGCAAGTCTTAGTAACGGCACCAGTGAATTCCGCTGGATTGCCAAAGACGGCCGCCATGTTTGGGTCGAATCAAACTTCATGGTCATCACCAATTCAGAGGGACGGCCGGTTGGCGTGCGTGGCGTAACCACCGACATTAGCGAGCGTAAGCGGGCCGAAGAAGCCTTGCGCGAAAGCGAAGAACGCTACAAAGGTTTGATTGATTCCGCTTTCGACGGCGTGGTGATCATGAAGGATGGAATTATCAGGAGCGCCAATCGCGCTTACGGAGAGATGTTTGGTTATACCGTTGCGGAGCTGATTGGGATGGATGTCCTCAAGCTCACCGCCGAGCCTGATTTTGTTCGCGCGCAAATGCAGGCAAACGAGCCTCGGTACGAAACGAGTGGGCTGAAGAAAGATGGAACTCTCATCAAAATCGAGGTGTCGGCAAAAGTTTGTCTGTATCAAGGGCAAACTGCGCGACTGAGTGCCGTGCGTGACATTACTGAACGTAAGCACGCGGAGGAGGCATTGCGGGAATCAGAGGAACGCTACCGGGATTTCGTAGAAAATGCCCGGGACATCATTTACTCCCACGACCTCGAGGGTCATTACACCTCCACAAACAGGGCTGGTGAAAAACTCCTCGGCTACACGCGGGAAGAGTCTCTCAAACTGAATCTCGCACAAATTGTCGCACCGGAATACGTCGATAAGGCCCGCCGTATGATCCAGGGAAAGCTCGACGGCGAACAAGAAACAGTCTATGACCTTGAACTTATCGCGAAAGATGGTCACCGGCTCGCTGTTGAGGTCAATACCCGGCTTGTGTTTGAAGACGACGTTCCAGTTGGCGTTCAGGGTATTGCGCGCGACATCACTGAGCGCAAGCGTGTGGAAGCGATGCAGATCAGACGCGGGGCCCAGCTGGCGTTGCGCGGTGACATAAATTCCGCGCTGGCCGAAAGCAACATTCCCCTGCGACAGATCCTGGCGCACTCCGCGGAGGCAATCGTGCAACACCTCGGCGCCGCCTTCGCTCGCATCTGGACGCTCAACCGAGACGAGGACATGTTGGAGCTGCAGGCGAGCGCCGGAATTTACACGCATCTTGATGGGCCACACGCCCGCGTTGCAGTGGGCGCTTTCAAGATCGGACACATCGCTGCGACCCGGGTCCCGCATATCTCAAACGATGTCCAGAGCGATCCGCAAGTTGGTAATAAAGATTGGGCCAGGCGTGAAGGGATGATTGCTTTCGCCGGTTATCCATTAATCGTCGAGGACAGACTAGTGGGAGTGGTGGCAATGTTTGCTCGAAAAACACTCGCGGACGACACACTCGATTCGCTCGCCTCCGTAGCAGACATTATCTCTCAGGGAATTGAACGCAAACGCGTGGAGGAAGCCCTGCAAGCTAGTGAGGAGCAGCTGCGACAATCGCAGAAGCTGGAGGCGGTGGGCCAACTAGCTGGAGGCGTCGCCCATGATTTCAACAATCTCTTAACCGTGATTACCGGTTACAGCGATCTAACCCTGAAGAAGCTTGCTCAGGGCGACCCGGCGCGCGGGAATGTTGAGGAGATTAAGAAGGCCGGCGAACGTGCCGCTTCTTTGACTCGCCAATTGTTGGCCTTCAGTCGTAAGCAAGTTCTGCAACCTAAAGTGCTCAATCTCAACGCTATCGTATCTGACGTGGACAAGATGCTGCGCCGGCTGATCGGTGAGGACATAGATTTGTTGACGATATTGGAACCGGGCTTAGGCAAGATCAATGCTGACCCCGGACAGATAGAACAGGTGGTCCTTAACATGGTTGTCAATGCTCGCGATGCCATGCCTCTGGGCGGAAAAATTACGATTGAGACGTCTAATGTTTACCTCGATAACGAATACGGCAGAAGTCATACGGCCATTCGACCGGGCAACTACGTGATGCTGGCATTTAGCGACACCGGGACCGGTATGGACGCCGCTACTCAAGCGCACATTTTTGAGCCGTTCTTCACAACCAAGGGTCAGGGGAAGGGGACGGGGCTGGGGCTCTCGACAGTTTATGGAATCGTAAAACAGTCCGAGGGAAATGTCTGGGTTTATAGCGAGGTTGGACAAGGAACAACTTTCAAAGTCTACCTGCCAAGAGTCGACGATGCCGCACCAATCGAGACGGATTCGGAAACTGCCGTCAATATGAAACGTGGTCGTGAGACGGTACTTCTGGCCGAAGATGAAGAACCGGTCCGGCGGTTAACCAAAACAATACTTGAAAGCAACGGCTATCAAGTTCTGGAAGCGATGAGTGGAGCGCAAGCACTTTCCATTTACAAGGATCACGCAGGTCCGGTGAATCTAATAGTAACTGATGTGGTAATGCCTAGAATGGGTGGACGCGAATTGGCCGAAAGCCTCAAGACGTTGAGTCCCAAAATAAAAGTTCTCTATGTTTCCGGGTATACCGACGACGCCATAGTTCGACATGGGCTTCTGGATCAGAAGATGGCTTTTCTGCAAAAGCCTTTCACACCCGACGCCTTGTTGCGGAAGGTGCGTGAGGTGCTGGACGGAACTCTCGGAGAGTAGGGCCGTTGCTTCAGACGGGATTCTGCGATGAGGGATAGCGAAAATCACAAAGCGCATGTGCTCATCGTTGACGATCAGTCTGAAATTAGAGACATCCTGTGCGGAATCTTGTGTGGAAGCTACACCTGCGTAACGGCCGGTTCCGCCGAGGAGGCGCTTTCAATTCTCGGGACCCAAAACATCGACTTGCTGTTGAGCGATATCAAAATGGGTGGAATGAGCGGACTGGAAATGATTCCGCACGCACTCAAGTCCTCGCCCGATACGGTAATAATGATGATTAGCGGAGAACAAACTATTGACAGCGCGATCAAAGCACTTCGGTTAGGCGCTTTCGACTACATCACGAAACCTTTCGACATTGAACATGTCGAGGCTGGTGTCGATCGTGCTTTCAAACATCAATCGCTGCTGGTGACCAAGCGTCGCTATGAAAACCACCTCGAAGAGGTTATCAGCGAGCGCACCGCCGAGCGTGATTATTTGGCGTATCACGACGCCTTAACCGATCTCCCCAATCGAGCTTTGTTTCACGATCGGCTGGCCCAAGCATTGGCCGGAGCACAGCAAAACCACGGGACGTTGGCGGTTGGGCTTTTGTCGCTGGACCAGTTCAAAAACGTTAATGACACGCTGGGACACGGCCTGGCGCGCCAACTTCTGCAACTGTTCGGTAAGCGTGTCAAGGAGACCTTTACCGAGGCTGAGACTTTAGCCCGTTTTGAAGCTGATGAATTCGCGCTATTGCTTCAAGTTCGCGATGCTGCTGATGCGCTCGATGCCGTCCAGCGGTTCAACGACGCCTTGAGACTCCCATTCGAGATTGAGGGCCATGAAATCTTCGTCACTCTTAGCATGGGGATCGCACTCTTTCCTGACGACGGTTCAGATCTCCACGTGTTACTCACGAATGCGGGCTCGGCACTCAATCGCGCGCGCGAGCAAGATGGAAATAGCTGTGGTTTCTATACCGCGGACATGAATGCCAAAGCGCTTCAACATCTGAGACTGGAGAACAACCTGCGGCGGGCGCTGGAGCGAACGGAATTCGAAGTCTATTACCAGCCCCAGGTGAAAGTTGAAACGAGACAAATTGTCGGTATGGAAGCGCTGGCCCGCTGGCATCATCCCGATTTTGGGTTAGTTTCGCCAACCGAATTTATTCCCCTGGCGGAAAGCAGTGGTCTGATCGTTCCCATTGGTGAATGGGTATTACGCGCCGTTTGCCGCCAAAGCAAATCGTGGCAGGACGACGGTCTTATTCCGCTGCCGATAGCCGTGAATATTTCGGCACGTCAGTTCCAGCAAGGGAACCTCGCAGAAGTCGTAGTCGGGATACTTCAAGAAACAGGTATGGATCCTCAGCGGCTGGAAATCGAACTGACCGAAAGTTCCATCATGAAAAGTGCGGCGTCTGCGGCGAAGACGCTGGACCAGTTGCAGGCCATAGGCATCAAAATATCGATTGATGATTTCGGGACCGGTTATTCCAGTTTGGCCCGTCTGAAACGTTTGCCGATCGACGTGTTGAAAATTGATCAGTCATTTGTGCGTGACCTAAACACCGATCCTGATGATGCAGTCGTCGTCAGGGCGATCATTACCCTCGCGCACAATCTGGGATTGAAAGTGATTGCCGAGGGCGTTGAAACCGAAGCGCAACTTGGACTCTTGCATTTACTTAAGTGCGACGGCGCTCAAGGCTACCTGTTTGGAAAACCAGCACCTGCCGATGAATGCCGCGCTTTGTTAGCCTGGAGATGAGTGAATGAATCAAGATCTAATAGCATTGGTCATCGACGATGAAGCGCAGATGCGCGGTTTTGTGACTGCGGCGTTGCAGGATGAAGGCTGGCAAACAATTGCTGCTGATTCAGCAGAACGCGCCTTTGAGCTACTACACGAGCAGCCATGGTCGGCGGTGTTCTGTGACGTAGTGCTCGGCGGGGCAGACGGCTACAGTGTGCTACGTCGCTTCAAGGAAGAGTTGCCGGCAACTAAGGTCATTCTAATGACCGGACACGGCAGCGCCGCGGGCGCGCTGGATGCGACAGCTTTCGGCGCTTACGACTACTTGCTCAAACCATTTGGCCTCGCCGAACTGCAGGCGCTATCGCAAGGCTTACGCGAGCAACTAACCAGCAAGGCGGCGCGCTGGCTAAACACCAGGCGGGGAGCGTTGTATGAATCGGACATTGATCTGATTGGACGCAGCGCGGTTTTTGTTGAAGTGATGAAACAGGTGGGCCGTGTTGCTGGGACTGATCTGCCCGTTTTCCTGACGGGCGAATCCGGCACCGGCAAAGAAGTAGTTGCTTCCGCGCTTCACCGGCGCAGTCTCCGTGCCGAAAAACCGTTTGTCGCCGTCAATTGTGGCGCCATTCCCAGTGAATTGATCGAATCAGAGTTGTTTGGACATTTGCGCGGCTCCTTCACAGGGGCGGAGCGCGATCGACGAGGTTTATGGGAGGAGGCCAATGGCGGCACCGTCTTTCTTGACGAGATTACTGAGACGACACCTGCGTTTCAGGTAAAGCTGCTACGCGCGGTTCAAGAAGGCGAGATTCGGCGGGTCGGTTCTAACCAAACTCAACGCATCGATGTAAGAGTGCTGGCCGCCAGCAACTGCGATGTGGAGCAGGAAGTTGCCGCCGGTCGATTTCGCAAGGACTTGTTCTACCGTCTAAATGCAGTGTCGATCGTGCTCCCGCCATTGCGGGAACGCCGCGAAGACATTCTGCCGTTGGCAAAGAGTTTCGCGGAAAGGATCTATTCATTGAATGCTCACGTGACGTTTTCTTCGGACGCGTTGGTGTCGCTTGAAGCGTATCCGTGGCCGGGCAACATCCGGGAGCTGGAGAATGCCGTCGTTCGGGCCGCAGCTATGTGTGACGGCTCCATTCGCGCGCAGGATTTGCCTGAACGTGTGCGCAATTATCAAACGGAAACAGGAGCTGCGAGTTTAGCGGCGGAGGCAGTCCCAATCGTAGAAGAAGAGTTGACTACGTTGGCAAGTGTAGAGGGCCGGCATGTGGCCCGCGTTCTCCAACGTACTCGCGGTAACAAGCAAGCTGCCGCACGGGCCCTGGAAATAGATCGAAAGACCCTTGATCGGATGATCAAGCGTCACGGGATTTCCCACTGAAGAGTTGATCGGACGGGGTGATCGCGTGCACGGTCGGCCTTTCGGTTTTTACGGAAAGGTTGCCTTACTGGCGCGGTATTGTCATCCTGGTACTCATTCCTAAAAGCTCTAAACCAAAGAACTACGCCCACCGAGATCGGTAGATACCGCTGTTCAGTGCATTTAGTAATCGTCGAATGCTGCCCAAGGCTTGTTCGATCGCTCCAACATCAACGCCGGAACGGGTCCTGAGTTGTTGGAGCTGATCGCGTAGTTTCAACGCCTGTTTGAAATCTTTCCAATAGCTGGAAGTCTGATCCAAAGGCTCCGTTGAAAGCTTCCTAAATAGATACTCGATTCTCCGGTCGAGATGATGGGTTTGCTTGAAGCGCACTTCAAACTGGTCAGCGACAGTTCTTAGATACGCCTCAACTGCGTTGAACCCGAGGAATAAGGCCACCCGAAGATCGTAGGAGGCTTCAGTCGGGGACGTGCAACTGCGTCCCGACTCAAAATAGCTATTTGCTGCGTTGTACAACAGTCGACCTGCGGAGAAGGAAAAGCTATAGCTTTCCGAATAGTAATCACGGTGCTTACGGTCAAATCGCTTTCGTTGAAGCTCTCGGGTCAGGACATTGTGTGCCTGTCGATGTGTCTCGCAAAAATTTCCTTCTTTCACCGGAGGTTGTCCGCAACGAATGCATTTCCTGTCTCGCCGTTTGCGTAGCTGATAGCGTTGCTGCCGAGAGATCGGAAGACTGGTAAACTCATCAATTATTGCCTTCGGCATCCTTCACGCAGCTCCCGCTATTTACACCAGGGAGAAATTGTCGCACCAAGCACTTTGTTTCTTTACTGGTAAAAGCACGCGGCGAGTATCAGAGCAGATACAAATAACGCCCCGGCCCAAAGTTTCTTAGTCAGCCTTTTTTCCCGGATCGTCGCTTTGTTATCTTAACTCATGCCCCTGCGCTTTCAATCTCTCCCTCGGTGTCTCTGAGGTTAAGGACGGCTCGAGTTAGATATCCGCTGTCACGAGTAGCCGGCCCTGATCTCGGTCTCCTTCAATGTGCAAGTGTCTAAGAAATCAGTTCGCTGTTCACCAAGTTTTGTATGAGTCCGATACAACTTCAGCTTGAATCGAATAACTTCTTAGCATCTGAGCGATCAGTTTTTTCCGCGCAAACGACCAGCAACCAAATGCGAATGCGGTTGACTTGCGCGAGATCAGAAAATTTCCGACCGGAGGATGCCAAGTCTAAACGTATGGTCTTCGAGTTGCAGCGAGCTTACTGAATTTTCAGAGACAGGCCAATTCGATGGGAGATGAAGATGAAAAAGAAATTCTTATTGTTTAGCACTGCTGGAATTGCCGCCGGGTTGCTCTATGCCCTGGAAAGTAATCGGCGCAAACAGTCGGCAAACCGCGAATTACAACGCGATTCTGAGTCGTCAGCAAACGGGAAAGCCTCGGCAATTTCCGGCGCAACCGCTAATGATTCAACCGCGCGAGGCGTTTCGGCGGCCAGAACCGGGAACGAAAAGACTGCTGCGATAGAAACCGAAGCTCATCAGCTCGACGATCATGGCACTGATCAGGCGCAGGCTTCACATATTTTGAAAGAGATTCGCGACAACGCCTTCGGTGCGAACAACGAAAAACTTGCGATTGCACTAGGTCGCCCAACTGAAGAGATTGAGCAGTGGACAAATGGAGACGGCCTGATTGATGGCGACGTGGTGTTGAAAGCCAGAGCGCTAGCAATGCAGCGTGGCGTGGACGTTGAGTAGTGGTTGCTGCATATGCATCTCATTCAACTTCGGCAAAAGTTACGCACAAGTTTCGACAAGAGCACTGCTCACTTGAGCTTCCTTATCAACAGTTATGACTTGGACTCGTGGCATTCCTCTTGCTCACAACGTTCATACCTAACTTAATCGCTGCAATCTGTTTTGAATGAATGCAGCCAGCTCAAGTCGATGTCGGTTTTTCAGACTTGAATATTCAGCAAGTAACACTTCGAACATGGGAGGGAAAATCATGGCAGACGATCGTAAAGAAAATCAGGGTGGTGGTCAGCAAGGTGGGGGTCAACAGGCTCCGGGCCGTCAAGGCGATGGACAAGAGGTTGGCGGCGGGCAAGGTGAGCAAGGCGGACAGCAAGGTGGCCAGGGTGGCCAACAAGGTCGTCAGGACCAAAAAGGTGGTCAGCAGAGCGACCGCTAATTCAGATGCGGGATCGAGGTGAGTTCGAATGGACCCACCTCGCTTCGCATGCCAACAGCAAACGTTTTGCACTCATACTTCTTCAGGAGAGATCTAATGCCAAGGAATACGGGAAAACTTGCAATTGTTACCGGCGCTTCAACAGGAATCGGCTATGAGCTGGCTCGCTGTTGTGCCGAGGACGGTTTTGACTTGCTGATCGCTGCCGATGAACCAGAGATTCATCAAGCGGCCGAAGACTTCAAGAAGCTCGGCGTTCAAGTTGAGGCCGTCGAAGCAGACCTGGCAACGATCGAAGGTGTAGACGCTCTTTATGCCGCTCTCAACGGACGCGCGGTTGATGCCTTACTGGCCAATGCCGGTCTCGGCCTGGGAGGTTCCTTTCTCGATCAAGACTTCGGTGATGTTCGTCATGTGATAGACACCAACATCACCGGCACGATTTACCTGGCCCAGAAGGTCGGCAGAGATATGCGCGTCCATCGCAATGGACGCATTCTCTTTACTGGTTCGATCGCGGGCTTCACGCCCGGAAGTTTCAATGCAACCTATAACGGCACCAAAGCTTTTGTCGATTCGTTCTCCTTCGCGTTGAGAAATGAGTTGAAAGATACCGGCGTGACGGTAACCTGTCTTATGCCTGGCGCTACTGAGACCGCGTTCTTTGAACGCGCCGATATGCTCGATACCAAGATTGGCCAAGCGAAGAAAGATGATCCGGTCGATGTTGCCAAGGCCGGGTATGAAGCAATGATGAGCGGTGAAGGTGATGTCGTTACCGGTCTGAAGAACAAAGTCATGTCTGCCGCCGCTTTGTTTACGCCTTCGGAGATATTGGCTGAAGAACATCGGAAGAGGGCAGAACCCGGCTCGGCAAATAAGTAAAAGAGTTTTGCCTGAAACGGAGAAACAAGAATGAGCGAGACACCTCTAACGCAAGAAGCGATCGATGGAAACGCCAACAGCAACGGCGAGAACGATGGACTGTTTGCGAAAGCGGCCAGGCATCCGCTGGTGACGGGAGGCGCAATCATCGCCGGTGCGGGACTCGCGTATGCAGCAGTTAAGACAATTCAAAGCGCGGCAGATACCATCGCCCGCGAGGTGCACATTGAAACGTCAATCGCTATCGATAAGTCACCTGAAGAGCTTTACGGCTTTTGGCGTGATTTTAAGAATCTTCCGCTTTTTATGAACAACCTTGAGTCGGTTACGGAGTTGGATCAGCGGAAGTCGCATTGGGTCGTAAAGGGAATTGGCGCGGCCAGGGTTGAGTGGGACGCAGAAGTCTACAACGAAAAAGAGAACGAATTAATTGCCTGGCGATCACTGGAAAATGCGGATGTGGTCAACGCCGGATCAGTTCGATTTCAACTAGGCCCGGAAGGGCACGGCACTTACGTGCGCGTCGCGGTCAACTACAACCCACCCGCAGGCAGGCTGGGTGCAGCGTTGGCGCAACTTCTCGGAGGCGAGCCGTCACAGTTGATCAGGCAGGATTTGCGCCGCCTCAAACAGATGATGGAAGCCGGCGAAATTGCGACCATCGATGGGCAAACCTCCGGACGCGTGCCCAACGAGGAAGCGGCGCTGGAAGCCGAAGGGACGAGAAGCACGAACGTTTAGTCAGGAGATCGAGATGAAAGCAGTTTGTTGGGAAGGGAAGAAGAACGTGCAAGTGTTGAGCGTGCCGGATCCAGGGATCATCAATCCGCGGGACGCGATTTTGAAAATTACTACCACCGCAATATGCGGTTCCGATCTTCACCTTTACGACGGCTACATCCCCACGATGAAAAAAGGTGACATTTTGGGGCATGAATTCATGGGCGAAGTGGTTGAGCTCGGAAGCGCAGTTAAGAACTTAAGAAAAGGCGATCGGGTTGTAGTCCCATTCACCATCGCGTGCGGCAATTGTTTCTTTTGTAAACGAGATCTGTGGTCGGCTTGCGATAATTCAAATCCAAACGCAGGCACAGCTGAGACCTTATACGGGTTTTCGGGCTCCGGTCTGTTTGGCTATTCGCACATGATGGGTGGCTACGCCGGAGGTCAGGCGGAATATGTGCGCGTGCCCTTTGCCGACGTCGGCCCGGTGCAAATTCCCGATGAGTTGAGCGATGAGCAAGTGCTATTTCTATCAGACATTTTTCCAACTGGTTATATGGCCGCGGAAAACTGCAATATCCAGCCGGGAGATACCGTCGCCGTCTGGGGTTGTGGCCCGGTCGGCCAGTTCGCGATCAAAAGTGCTTATCTGCTGGGCGCGGAACGTGTCATTGCGATCGATCACGTAACTGGGCGTTTGCGGATGGCGGCTGAGCAGGGCAAAGCAGAAACTTTGAATTTCGATGACGAACATATCTACCAAAAGCTTAGTGAAATGACTGGTGGCATGGGACCTGACGCTTGCATCGACTGTGTGGGTCTCGAAGCGCACGGTACGACTATCGACGCGCTGTATGATCGCGCCAAGACGGCGCTCTATCTGGCGACCGACAGATCGCATGCGTTACGCCAGGCGATACGTGTTTGCCGCAAGGGCGGAACGATTTCGGTACCTGGTGTCTATGGCGGCTTCCTCGACAAGTTTCCTTTTGGGGCCGCGTTTTCAAAGGGACTCACTTTTAAGATGGGCCAGACGAATGTTCACAAATACCTACGCCCTCTTTTGCAACTAATTCAGGATGGCAAGATCGATCCTTCGTTTGTGATCACTCATCGGCTATCGCTCAATGAAGCTGCCTCGGGATACAGCACGTTTAAGAATGATAAAGACGAGTGCATCAAGATCGTAATGAAGCCTGAGCTCAATTGATCAGGATTTGACCAAGACGGTTTTAAACACTCGGAGAGACAGGACCATAGTCATCCTAAAAAAAGCCATCTTGATTGAGTGACGTACGCTTAAAGTACAAGTGCCGCTATGAGTTTCCCAACCCTTCACAAATCGAGACTTCATCCCCAATAACAAGTTTTGCCGCACAAAGCCGCCTAATCCACGAGTCTGGCCGAAACCAATCAAGATTTTCTCTGGTTGATCTAACTGCGGTATTGATCTTGCTAAGTGCAAGACCGCTCACACAGCTTCGTAAACTCATTGGTAGATTTGCTAGTCACCCAAAGAGGAGAAGGTAAGACTATGGACGCCTTTGAAACTGTTGAAAGCCGACCACAAAAAGGTCGCAGAACTCTTTGAGCTATTGGAAACCGCGCGTTCATTCGATGCGGTTGCGAAATCAAATTTTCATAGGAGAACCAAAGATGCCGAAGGATAAGTTATTAGAGACCGTCTCCGTCGACCTGCTTTACCAGGCACTGGAGACTGAAAAGGGCGGAGTCCAAATATATTCGACCGCGCTGCGATGTGTAATCAATGAGGATCTGAAGGAAGAGTGGAATAAATATCTCGAGCAAACAAAGAAGCATGTGCAGGTTGTGACGGACACTTTGCGCGAACTTGGCCTCGACCCGAGCGCTGAGACGCCCGGCCGCAAAGTCGTCCGCTATATCGGTACTTCACTGGTAAAGGCAATGGAGCTGGCACTGCGCTGCGGCGATCCGCAAGCTGCCCAGATTGTTGCCGCCGAATGTGTTGTACTGGCGGAAACGAAAGATCATCTCAACTGGGAATTGATTGGCGAACTCGTCAAGAGTGGCGCTGCTGCCCTCTTGAAGACGGCCCATGAGCAAGTTGAAGAGGAAGAAGACGAGCATCTCTATCACACCACGGGTTGGACCCGCGAGCTTTGGATTGAAGCTTTGGGAATGCCGGCAGTTCTGCCTCCACCCGAAGAAGTGAAGAAGGTCGAGACCGCAATCGAAGCAGCAAAAGCAAAACAGTCCAGGTCGCCAAAGGCAAAGGCTAAGAAGGCCGGCGCTCGGTAGTACGCGACCAAGCTTTTGCCTCGATAACAAATCGGAACCAACGGATCCGGTCGACTACGCGCCGGTGTCCGTGTCGTCGTCGTCACATTGATACGGAAAGGGACAGGGAATGAAAAAGGGAAACAAGCAAAACAAGTCTGCCAAATCCAAAACCGCCGCTGCCGATTTGCCGGCGAATGCGGGATATGGAGCTAACGATTCTAAAGGTGACGACCTGGCCAAAAACACCGAAGACGGTGTGGGCGAGTTTCTGACAACTAACCAGGGTGTTCGCATCAACGACAATCAGAACTCATTGAAGGCTGGCGATCGCGGTCCAACGCTGTTGGAAGATTTCCTCTTGCGGGAAAAGATCACGCACTTTGATCATGAACGAATTCCAGAAAGGGTCGTTCATGCCAGGGGCTCCGCCGCCCACGGTTATTTCCAGGTCTACGAATCGATGGCCGAGTATACAAAGGCAAATTTTCTGCAGGACCCTTCGGTCAAGACGCCGGTGTTCCTGCGCTTCTCAACTGTGGCCGGCTCCAGAGGTTCGTCCGATTTAGCGCGCGACGTCCGCGGTTTTGCCGTGAAGTTTTATACGCAGGAGGGCAATTACGATTTAGTCGGCAATAACATGCCAGTATTTTTTATTCAGGATGCGATCAAATTTCCCGACTTGATCCATGCAGTCAAACCCGAACCGCACAATGAAATCCCTCAAGCCGCATCAGCCCACGATACGTTTTGGGACTTTATCTCCTTAATGCCGGAAGCAATGCACATGATCATGTGGGTAATGTCGGACCGCGCCATTCCCAGGAGTCTCAGAATGATGGAAGGCTTCGGGGTGCACACCTTCCGCTTCATCAATGAGCGAGGTAAGGCGCGCTTTGTGAAGTTTCATTGGAAGCCGCTCCTCGGTTTGCATTCAGTCGTCTGGGATGAAGCGCAAAAAATCTCAGGCAAAGATCCTGACTTCCACCGGCGAGATCTATGGGAAGCAATCGAGAATGGCGACTATCCTGAATGGGAGCTGGGAGTCCAGCTCGTCGAAGAAAAAGACGAACATCGATTCGACTTTGATCTGCTCGATCCGACAAAACTCATCCCTGAAGAGATCGTGCCGGTGCGGCGGATCGGCAAGATGACTCTTAATCGCAATCCCGACAACTTCTTTGCCGAGACTGAACAGGTTGCGTTTCATACTGGCAACATTGTGCCGGGAATTGACTTTACGAACGATCCGTTGCTGCAAGGTCGTCTCTTTTCATACCTCGACACTCAGTTGATTCGGCTTGGCGGTCCAAACTTCCACGAAATTCCTATCAACCGTCCGGTAGCTCCGTTGCATAACAACCAGCGCGACGGCTATATGCGCCAAACAGTAAATCGCGGTCAGACAAGTTACGAACCAAACAGTCTGAGAGGCGGCTGTCCTTTCCAGGCGGGCGCGGACATGAGTGGATTTACCAGTTATGCGGAGCGAATTGATGCGCAGAAAGTTCGCGCTCGGAGCGCCAGCTTCTTTGATCACTTCAGTCAGGCGACGCTCTTCTTTAACAGCCAGACTAAACCAGAGCAAAACCACATCGTCAATGCTTTGCGTTTTGAACTCGGCAAAGTCGAGACGCCTCACATTCGCGAGCGAATGCTGTTTCTGCTCGCACAAGTCGATAAGACTCTGGCGAACAAAGTAGCAGAAGGACTAGGCGCGACAGTTCCGGCGAAATTGGAAAAGCCCATGAACATGAGTTTTCCGGCCGATGCCGATCCGAAGAAGTTTCAACCCCGGCGGGCCACACAGGCCATTGAAACTTCTCCAAGCTTGAGCATGGTCGACAATCCAAACTTTCCGAAAGACAACATCAAGACTCGGAAAATCGCTTTCCTGGTAGCCGATGGTTTCGATGATACCGCTGTTGCCGAAATGAAGCGGGCGTTGCTGACGGCGGGAGCGGCGGTTATGACGGTCGCCCCGAGGTTGGGGATGTTGACTGGAGCGAGCGGCGAACCAGTCAAAGCCGATCTCAGTTTCCTTACCGGTTCGTCAGTAATGTTCGACGCGGTTTATGTCCCTGGCGGAGTAGAAAGCGTGGCAGCTCTCAAGAATGAGAACGAGTCGTCAAACTTTTTAAATGAGGCTTACCGGCACTGCAAGACAATCGCCGCTAGCGGCGCTGGAGTTCAGCTGTTGAAAACAGCCGGCATCATTCAAGAGTCAAGAGAGGCGGGCATTGTAACTAGTGCCGACGATGGCGCGGCCACGATCGCTTCGTTGTTTATTAAGGCTATCTCGCAACATCGGCATTGGGAACGTGAACTCGCAATATAAGCAATACGAAGCCGTGGGGGCGGTGCGGCGGATCGAAGCGCGCGAGGAGAAATGAAAGTCACTATGAATTGAACTATTCGGCGTAACCGATTTCCAGCGGCGTTCTCAAGACGATTGGCGTGGAGGTTTCGATTGACCCTCCTGAACATCATTCAATGGCCAGCCATGCTGGTAACAGTTGTCGCGGCATGGATGGTGGCATCGCAAAGGAAGTTTAAGAGGAACTGGGGGTTCTGGCTGTTCCTGTTGAGCAATGTGCTGTGGATTATTTGGGGACTGGCAGATCGAGCGTACGCGCTTGTTATTTTGCAACTCTGTCTTGCCTTCTTGAATGTCAGAGGAGCTGTGAAGAATAGCTCCGAGCAGTCCTAGCGCTCAGAAGAAATGAATCCAGCTGTTTCACATCCGGCCAATGGGAAACTAAACATTGCCGCGGCACTGCATGAGATTGGGATACTCCTGGAGTTAAAAGGCGCTCGTTACTTTCAAGCCCGCGCTTACAAGGCAGCTGCTCGTATCTTGGCCGATCTTGAATCGAGCGTTACTTCACTAATCAGCGAAAACCGCCTCACTGCGATTAGCGGCATAGGCAGCGCCATTGCTGCCCAAATCAAAGAACTCGATCGGACCGGCACCTCACGAATGTTGGAGCAGCTGCGATCTGAATTGCCGCGCGGGGCTCTTGAGTTGGCTACTGTTCCCGGTCTAAGTCTCAAGAAGATTGAGCAGTTACAGGACGCCCTCGGAATTGGAAGTGTGGCCGAACTGAAATCTGCGTGTGAGAGAGGAGAAGTACGGAAAGTCAAAGGGTTCGGACCTAAGACTGAACAAAAACTTCTTGAATCAATCTCGGTGGCGAAAAAGCCGCGAAACGAAATCAACATTCACAAAGGTTTGCGTTTGGCGGAAGAGGTTGTGAATTACTTAAGGTTCGCGAAGGGAGTCAAGCAACTTGAAATCGCTGGACCACTGAGACGGTGGCGAGAGACGACGCCAGATATCACGATCGTCGTCGCTGCGAATCGCGCAGCAACTGTCCTGGACCACTTCGCCGCTTTTCCTCTACTGATTCGGATATTGGACCGTACGCCTTACTCACTAGTCGCGATCCTTAACACTGGAGTCAAGGTTTCGCTTTCAGTCGTTTCTCCCAATAACTTCGCAGCAACACTATTGAATGCTACTGGGTCCGACGCGCACCTTGAGCGTCTCCGGGAGGTGGCGGCAACCAGGCACCAAACAATCGAACTCAATGGATTGAAAGCAAGAAGTGGAAAAGCCACAGTGAAGACAGAATCGGAACTGTACGATCGTTTGGGAATGCAGTACGTCGCACCTGAACTCCGCGAGAATGAAGGCGAGATTGAAGCAGCGTTGGCCGGCAAATTACCTGAAGACCTCGTAACGCTCGCTGATATTCACGGCATGCTTCACTGCCACACCAACTATTCGGACGGCAAACACACTGTTGAAGAAATGGCTAGGGGGGCGGAGGCTCTCGGCATGTCGTACCTCACCATCACCGATCATTCACCAACTGCGTTCTATGCCGGTGGTTTGAAAGTCGATCGGCTGAAGCGACAGTGGGAAGAAATTGCTCGCGTTCAAGAAACGGTGAAAGTAAAACTATTGCGCGGCACCGAATCCGACATTCTCGCGGACGGGTCGCTCGACTATCCGGATCACATCCTTGAACAGTTTGACGTAATCATTGCGAGCATTCATTCCCGTTATCGCATGGATGAGAACCAGATGACAGAACGTGTTATCAAAGCGATGCGACAGCCCTGGTTCAAAATCTGGGGACATGCACTCGGCCGCATCATTCAACATCGACCACCGTTCAATGCGAGAGTAGAAGAGATTCTTGATGTTATTTCCGAATCAAGGGTAGCGGTTGAAATTAACGGCGACCCCTATCGGCTTGATATGGAGCCTCGTTGGATACGCGAAGCGCGCAAGCGAAAGATTAAGTTTGTAATTTCCACGGACGCCCACTCAATTAACGGTATGAAGAACTTGAAATTTGGCGTGGGAATAGCCCGGCGTGGTTGGGTCCGCCGTACAGAAGTTCTGAATTCGCTGTCGGCAACAGCGTTCGTGAAGGCAGTAAGACCAAATCAGAAATTGGCGTAAAGAGCGGGGGCAAGCCCCCTTCCCGACCCTGAGACTCCTAAACTTTCTCGATTGCTTCGCATTGAAGGCCGTTCAAGGTGAGATCACAATCTCAACGTGAATCAGCTCGGAGTGAGGAAGGTGGGCCTGCCCCCGCTCTTTCTTGCGATTATTGACGCCACCGACAAGAACTCATAAAATTCCCGCGAATCTCGATAGGACAATTCCCCCGCCCCGAGCACTGTATCTTCGCCTAAGCCAGGCTAGATCCCGCTCCGTTTCCCGACAGACGACCGAATGAATCGGGACACCCGCAAGAAAGGAAAGATCAATTGTGAAGAAAATAATATTCATGATGGTGCTGCTCTTTCTCTCGACCGGCGCTGTGATGGCGCAACAGGCTAAGGTCACATCGCTCACGTCGAAAGATCTTTCGGAGCTTCCAGGGAAAGAAGTCTTGATGATCACGGTGGAGTATCCGCCGGGCAGCACGGACCCTATACACCGACACAATGCCCAGGCTTTCGTATACGCTGGAAGGGACAGTCGTGATGCAGGTGAAGGGTGGCAAGGAAGTCACACTGACACCGGGCCAGACCTTTTATGCAGGGCCGGATGATATTCACGTCGTTGGCCGGAACGCAAGCAGTAGCAAGCCGGCAAAGTTCCTGGTGTTCCTGGTCAAGGACAAAAGCGCTCCGGTGCTCGTGCCAGTGACGGAATGAATCAGCGGGGGCATGGGCTGGCGATCGCCGGTGCGGACTTAAACGACAAACTAGGTTACAGCTGAGGAGGTTAATCATGACGAATGAAAGGTCGAGTCTGAAGATCGTGGTCATTGGCGGGAGTGGGCTCATCGGGTCAAAGGTCGTAACGATACTTCGTGAACACCGCCACCAGGCGGTACCAGCATCACCCAATTCCGGCGTAAACACACTGACCGGAGAGGGACTTGGCGAGGTGCTTGCGGGCGCATCGGGGTCGTGGATGTTTCGAATTCACCATCGTTCGACGATGCGCCGGTGATGGAGTTCTTCAAGACCTCAACTGGCAACCTCCTCAAGTATGAGGCGGCTGCAGGCGTGGGACATCACGTTGCCTTGTCCGTAGTCGGCAGTGACCGTTTGCCAGAGAGCGGCTACCTGCGCGCGAAGGTTGCTCAAGAGAATCTGATCAAAGAGTCCTCGCTCCCTTACTCGATCGTGAGAGCGACGCAGTTCTTCGAATTCGTTATGCGCATCGCCGACTCAGCTACCGAGGGCAACATTGTTCGCTTGCCGCCGGTGCGTTTCCAGCCCATGGCCGCCGACGATGTTGCGAGTGCGGTTGCCAGAGTAGCGATGGGATCGCCGTTGAATGGAATGATTGAGATCGGAGGACCTGAGCAGTTTAGTTTCGATGAACTAATCCGACAGGGCCTTAGCGCTCGCAAGGATCCGCGGGAAGTTATCGCTGACCCACATGCGCGCTACTTCGGCACCGAACTCGGCGACCGCTCACTTGTTCCGGACGATGGAGCGCAACTCGGCGAGACGCGCTTCGAAGACTGGCTGAGCGCCGCGGTTGTGAAGACAGCCTCGCAGGGCGCGTGATGCTTAAGAGGCAGGAGCAGGAGCAGGCCGCAAGGGTCACGCTCGAGCAACTTCGGAAACCTTGAAGTGCGAGAACGCATATTACGGGAACGCATATAAAGAGAGGAGAGTGTTATGAGTACTATCACAACGAAAGATGGAACGCAGATTTACTACAAGGATTGGGGCACGGGGCAGCCGGTAGTCTTCAGTCACGGATGGCCGCTGAGTGCGGACGCCTTTGAGGACCAGATGTTTTTCCTCGCGTCGAATGGCTACCGTTGCATCGCCCATGACCGTCGAGGCCATGGCCGCTCGAGCCAAACCTGGGGCGGCAACGACATGGATACCTATGCCGACGATCTCGCGGCGCTGGTCGAGGCACTGGATCTAAAGGACGCAATTCACATTGGCCACTCGACCGGCGGCGGCGAAGTTACTCGCTATATCGGACGCCACGGCACCAGGCGTGTGGCCAAGGCAGTATTGATCAGCGCGGTCCCACCGCTGTTGCAAAAGACCGAAACTAATCCTAATGGATTGCCGATCGAGGTAATCGATGGATTGCGCGCCGGCGTGCAGCCGATCGCAACCAGTTTATGACTGACTTCCGCATCCCTTTCTTTGGCTTCAACAGGCCCGGCGCAAAAGTTTCTCAAGGCTTGCTCGATAGTTTTCTTTTCCAATCGATGTTGGCCAGTCTTCCCGCCACTTACGATTGCATCAAAGCGTTTGCGCAAACTGACTTCACTGAGGACCTTAAGAAGTTTGACGTGCCCACGCTGATCCTGCACGGCGACGATGATCAGGTCGTGCCAATCGCAATCACCGCGCAGGTGTCGTCCAAGCTTGTGAAGGGCGCCACTCTGAAAGTTTATCCAGGGTTACCGCACGGCATGTGTTCGACGCATAAAGATCTGATCAATGCGGATTTGCTCGAGTTTATCGGGAAAGCTCAGACAAGCACTCAGACGGCCTGAATCGCTGCGGAGAAACTAGTTTGGAGTGCGGCGGCACCAAGCGCCGCCATTGTCGGCGCACTCCAAATGTGTAGCGCGTTTTAAAATCGCCAGGAGATTCACATGAGCGAAGAAGACTTGGAAGTGTTGATAACACTCGATGACCCGGAGGATCCCGAAAAAGAGGATACTTTCCACCCTTCTCAAGCTGACACGATCGCGCCGCAGTCGGATCCGGGCCAGCCTGCGGAGCAGGCCACAGCATAAAGCCTGGGATGGAACGCAACGAAACACCAGGTTAGGCCAAACAGAAATAAACTAGCCCGCGAAGCGGAGCGCAGAGCTATGGTTTAGAGTCGCCGAGTTATGAAACTCAAACCAATCGTCGCTTTGCTCTTTACGGCTTGACGCGAAGCACTAGCGGCATCGGCTTATCCGTCGCGGCGGGTGCGATTTCGCGGCCGAAGTGCAGAGTTGTCCCGTCGAATGTCCAACCGCCGTCGCTGCAGCGCGAACCAGTTTCGATCGACTTTCCCTCACGCACGCGCAACGCGTTCGCCGTAGCCTCGCGCTCGGCGCGGTAGCGGAACGCGCGGCGCCAAACGGACGTAAGGTCCGTTCCCAGCTCATTCATGGGCGTGTTCACATCGCAGCCGGTAAGTTTGAACACCTCTTCAGCGATCTGGCGATCGTGGTCGACCGACGCTGCGAGCCATCTCGTCGGAAATATGCGGGCACTACTTTCCCAATAATACGCGGCCTGATATTGAAATGCTTCGAGCAACGGCCGCACGTTGTCTCGCGCCTGTAGGTCGCCAAACCAGGCCGGCGCTGGCAGCGGCATTTTCCAGGCGACCGCATTGATCATCCGGGCCATCGACAAAGCGGCCGTCTGCGCCATCATCTGCGGGTGTGCGTCGAGCGTCTGGGCGAGCTTCCACACGGCGTGCAGGTTGTCCCAGGCCGCCGGATCTTTCACGCGCGCTTTGCTGAGCGCGCTCGCAACGAGCGTTCTTGCCACCGTCATCTGCACCGTGCGCCTCTCCGCGACCTCGACGTCGTCAAACTTGATGCGGCGCTCCCAGACGATCGGCTCGCGCAGCAAGAGCTCGCGGATCGGAGAGGCATCGGTGAAGACTGGCGGATCGCCGATGGTGAGTTCGCCGCGTTCGATCTCGCGCTCGACGAAATCGTCAACGACTTTGTTCTCTGGCAACGCTTTCGCGAGCGCCATCAATTTCACAGATGCGGCGTTGGCCTCCAGCGGCTGCCACTGCTCGGTGGCCGCTTGGAGCGTTCCCAACTCTCCCGGCCACGGCCGTGCGGCTGAGGTCGCAACAGCGTCTTTGTCTCGGAACCACAATCCGAACCAGGCCACGAATGCGATTGCAAAGGCTACGACTATCAGCGCTCTCTTCATGTTCGCTCAAATTAGAATCACTGCCCGACGAAAAAGCAACAGCAAAAGAAATCGACACTCTGTCTCTGCGCCCTACCGGTGCAGTTTGGCCCGTAGTTCAGAGTTCAAGCGTTAGCTTGTATTCTTGGTCGGTAATGCCAGCCTAAAGGCTGAACTCTGAACTGCTGGCCTTAAACTGAACCATTCCAGCGGTGATTGCCGCACTATCCGAGGGGCAGATGGAGAAAGAATATCCGGAAGTGGTTCTGCAAGCGCCCATGACCACGCAGGAATTCCTGATTCATCTTTATGGACACCTCAACTGGCATCTGGGTCAGGTGGATTATCTGCGTCGTATCTTGAATCATTGAGATTCGGGAAACCGCGCGAGACACCTTGATGGCGCCGTTGACCGTTCGTTAATGCAGGGAACGCGTACATCGTGGTGGCTATTGGAGTGCGGCGGATAGACGACTCAACTCGGCATCTAGTTGAAACTTGAAACCGCCTTCTCTATAATCTCGCTTATACTCTTCGGCTGCCAATCGAATTAGCGATTTAAATTCCGGCAATGATTCTCGTTCGCGCTGACACTCAAAGCCGGATGATGTGCATGGCATGCAGATAACAAAATGACCAGTTTCACCGCATCGGCCCAGAGCTATCGACACGCGACCTCTCGTCGCGCGCTGGGCTACTTGCTGCTCCTCATGATTGTCTACGGGGGCGCAGTGGAGACGGTGCACAGCCATGGCAACGTTAGGCCGAGTCATCATACATCCGTTGCCAGCTTTGTTGACGCAGGCGGGTCAGATCATAATTCGCACACGGGCCGTTCAAATGAAATTGAGTGCTCGATGTGCGCTTTCCAGCAACAACTCTTCAATGGGCTGGTTCATGCGCCGCTATTCATGCTTGCGCCGTTGGCGCAGATTGCATTTGTTGATTCTCCGACCGTAACTGTTCCCTCCACTTCGACCACTCGACCATCAGGTCGCGCGCCACCGCTCGGCTAAGGCCACGTCGGTGGGCGCGGCTCATCATTGCCCGCTCAAAATCTCATCGAAGTTAATTGGCCAGCTTGCGGCGGGTCTGCCTTGCCCGTCTTGCTTGCCAAGAATTGATCTAACCCGGCCGGCGAGTTTCGTGCCGCATAACTAAGAATCAAATAGCGCCGGGGAATGCGAGGTGAGGGGATGTGTATACGCGCCAACGATTATCTGGACAATTGTCTGCGCAATTATCGGAGCCGGTTCACGGAGCGGTGGGATTCTGTAGTTTGCCGGCGCCAAAACGGCCAAGGTCGATCGCCAGGATGCCGAAATCTGCAAGGCAGTCGTCGCGCGAGTTACATCGGCAGCTTGCTCTTGATCGCGCTTGCGACCCAACCGCTCCTCGCGCAAGAACAGTCGTCCGGGGAATCGCCACGTAGCCACATCGCAACGCTGGCCCAAACGCAGCAACAAACCCCAGCGCCTTCCTCGAAGCGTTCGATTACGATCTCAGACGCTGTCTCGATTTTTTTGCGACAGAATCTTCAGTTGGTGGCATCCCGCTACGACGTCGATACGGTCGACGCGGAAAAGCTCACTGCGCGACTCCGTCCCAACCCTGAATTCAGTGTCGGGCTCTCTGATATCCCGCTTAGTTTTAGAGATAATTTTGTCAAGCCGCAGACGTTCAACTACGACATCTCGCAGACTTTCGAGTTGGGTGGAAAGAGACGAAAGCGGATTGAGGCCGCCAACGCAAACTCTGAAGTCGCCCAAGCCGAATTTCAAATAGTCGTCTGGCAGTTGACCAACGATCTAAAAAAGAAATTCTACGCGGTGCTCCTGGCGCAGTCTCTGCTCAAGCTGGCACAGGAGAACCAGAAAACTTTTGCGGAGATCATTAAACACACCACTGAGGTTTTCCAGCTTGGCGAAATCTCGGGGCTGGATCTGCAACGCCTCGAAATTGAAAAATTCAAGTTTGATACCGATGTGGCCAACTCCGAAAGAGACTACGAGGTCGCCCTGCGCGATTTGCGAGTCACGCTCGGCGGCGACTATCGCTCCATGGATATCGAGGTAGCGGGAGCGATTGATTATTACCAGCCTTACGAGTTTTCGCTTCCAGAGCTGCGCGACCAAGCCCTGGCCGCCCGGCCTGACTTGAAAGCGGCGCAACTCAGCGAGCGCGCCGCTGATGCTGCCATCCGCTTGCAAGACGCTCAACGAATTCCGGACGTCACGCTCGGAGCCGGAGTCGAGCAAGTTCCGCAGGCTGGCAATACTTACAACGTTGGGATCGGCATTCCCCTTCCAGTGCACGATCGCAATCAAGGCGAGCGAGCGAAGGCCCTGATCGAAAAAAGGAGGGCGCAAAACCAGCAGCAGATTATTTCGAATCAAGTGTTAAGCGATGTGGACAAGGCGCTAGTTGCATTTGCGATTCAGAAGCGACGAGTCGAACTCTACCGCAACGGCGTGCTCACCAAAGTTGACGACATTCAGAGACTGACGGAGTTTTCCTTGAAGGCTGGAGAAAGCTCTACGCTCGAGCTGCTCGATGCGATCCGCACCCGGCGCGAAACACTAGCCGGTTTTTACCAGACGCTTTTTGATTACCAGGTATCGCTGCTCGATCTTGAGCTGGCGACTGCAACTCCATTGCAAAAGTAAAAGCCCTCTTCGAAAAGCATTTCCAAAAGGATGCACCTATGGTCTACCGAAAAATTACTCAGGCTCTCTCGCTGCTGCCGCTGCTTGCGGTGCTCATCTTTCAAGGTTGCAACAGAGCTACGAATGCTCCTTCGAACGTTGCCAGTCCTTCGCCAGGCGCAGCCGCGGCGACAGCTGCTTCCGCTCACGCCATAGAGATGGAAATAGTGGCGCCGCAGCCAATCGCCGGAACCATAGTGGCCACCGGCAAGATCCTCGTGCCAGAGGACCGCACTGCAAACATCGGCCCCGTCCACGAAGGCCGGATCGTGCGCTTTTATGCAGGCCAGGGCAGCATCGTGCGCAAAGGACAGAAACTCGCCGACCTTGAATCGGCAGACATCGATCAAGCCGAGGCCGACTATCTCAAAGCGCTCGCAGACTACGAGAATGCGCGGCGCACGTCGGCGGCCGAGGTCAAATTTGCGCAGGCAACTTACGACCGTACCAAAATGCTTTATGAGAAGAGCATTACGGCAGGGAAAAATGTAGAGGCTGCAGATCACGATCTTGAAATGGCAAAAGCGTCGGCGGCAAGTACCGTTGCCCAAACAAACGCGGCGCTCACCTCGGCCCGGCGCCATTTGCTTATCCTCGGTCTGAAAGACTCCGACATCAATGCATTGGCAAACAAGTCGAGTCTGAGCGCTGTCTTTTCGCTCACCTCTCCAATTTCCGGCGTTGTCGTCGAACGCACTGGGACGATTGGCGCCACTGTAGGTTCGGATGCCAACGTGTTCAAGATAATCGATATCTCGCGTGTCTGGATCGATGCGAATGTGTTTGAAAAGGACCTTGAGCGAGTGAAACGCGGTCAGGTGGTCAAGGCTTCAGTCCCTGCTTTTCCGGGAGTGAGCTTCTCGGGCAGCGTCATTTTGATTTCCAGCGTAGTGGATCCGGAGGGCCGCAGTGTGAAGGTCCGGACAGAGCTGTCGAACTCAGACGGAAGGCTCAAACCGGACATGTTTGCGAACGTGCAGATAATTACGGACCTGCATCGCACCGCCATTTCGATCCCAGAGGCGGCCGTGCTCGATGACGGCGGGAAATCAGTCGTCTTCATCGCAGCGGGCAATGGCTACGCGAAGCGAGAGGTGCATGCCGGAATTGAAGGTAACGGCCGCGTTGAAATTATCGAAGGGCTTCAGGCGGGCGACAAAGTGGTGGTAAAGGGCAACTATTTGCTGCTTGAACAAAGCAAAGCTCAACAATAGATCGACAACTTTGAAAACGTGACTCGCTTTGGAGTGCGGTGACTGGTCACCGCTTTAAGTCTCGGCGGCTTGACGCCGAGATCTCGTAGATAGATTTCTGCCAATCGTGGTCGCGCGACCAAAGCGGTGACAAGTCACCACTCCAAAAGGTTCGATTATGACTGACAATTTCATTGCCTTCTTTTATCGGGAGCGATTGCTTGTTGCCGTCGTCTCGCTGCTCATTATGGCTGGCGGAATTTTGGCGCTTTCACGGTTAAACGTCGATGCGTTTCCTGACGTCACTCCCGTGCAAGTAGAAATCGACACCGAAGGTCAGGGACTTGCGCCGCAGGAAATCGAACAGCTCATAACCTTCCCAATCGAGAATGTGATGAACGGGATCCCGGGAGTGGTGCGGGTGCAGTCGATTTCAAAATTCGGTCTGTCAGTGGTAACGGTTTATTTTCGCGACGACGTCGACGTCTACTTCGCACGACAGCAGGTCTTCGAGCGGCTCTCACTTGCAAAGGATCGCATCCCGGCAGGATTTGAGCCTGGCATGGGACCAATCACAACCGGAACTGGACAAGTCTATCTTTACCAGATCGTCGGCCGCGGCAAGAGCACTCAGGAACTGCGCACTATTCAGGACTGGATAGTAAAACTACAACTGCGCACGGTTCCGGGCGTTGCTGACGTGCTTAGCTTTGGCGGAGATGTGAAGCAGTACCAGGTCATCGTCGACCAGCAAGCGCTCGTCAATTACAACATCCCAATCAAATCTCTGTTCGAAGCAATTCAGAACAATAATCAAAACACCGGGGCGAATTTTATCGAGCATGGTGACGAGCAGTACATCGTTCGTGGACTGGGCCTGGTTAAGGACATTGCAGACATCAAGAACATCGTGCTCGAATCGCGCGGCGGATCGCCTATTCGCGTGAGCGACGTGGCGCAGGTTGAGATCGGGAACGAACTGCGTCAGGGCGCGGTTACGAAAGACGGTCAGGGCGAAGTCGTGACTGGAATTGTCTTGAAAAGAATCAATGAAAACACGAAGCAGGTGATCGAGCGAATAAAAGAAAAAGTCGTCGACATCAATAAGGCACTCCCGGAAGGCGTAACCATTGTTGATTACTACGATCAGTCTGAGCTTGTTGATAACAGCATACACACGGTGGTCAAGTCGTTGATTGAAGGTGAAGTGTTGGTGCTGTTAATTCTGCTCCTGCTGCTCGGAGACTTTCGCGGTTCGCTTATCACGGCTGCCGCAATACCTTTTTGTATGCTGGTCGCTTTCATACTGATGTGGTATTCGGGGCTTTCGGCCAATCTCACCTCGCTGGGTGGACTCGCCATCAGCATCGGCATGATGGTTGATGCGACGGTGGTAATGGTCGAAAACATTTATCGCCATCTTGAAGAACACCGCGAACACTCCATGCGCGAGGCAATCCTGGTTGCCGCGCAGGAAATTGGGCGACCGATGTTCTTCGCTATCCTGATAGTCATCGCCGTCTTTCTGCCGGTCTTCACGCTTCAGGGTGTCGAAGGCAAGTTGTTCAAGCCGCTTGCATACGCTGTCACCTTCTCGATGATTGGCTCAATGTTGATGGCGCTTTGTATTGCTCCGATGCTATGCGCCTTATGGCTAAAGCTGAAGAAAGGTGAGGTGCGCTCCAATCCGATCATTGGTTTCTTCAAGCGCATTTACGTTCCGGTACTCAAGTGGACCATCGCCCACCGCTATCTCACACTAATCCTGGCAGCCGTGTTGCTGCTGTGGAGCGTTGCTGATGTCTTCATACTGGGCAGCGAGTTTCTACCTACCATAGATGAAGGCAATATGCTGGTGCGGGCCACTATGCCGGCGAGCATCTCGCTGCCACGGGCAATCGAGATTTCAACGCAGATTGAGAAGTCACTGCGCGCGTTTCCTGAAGTAGAAACCGTTGTTGCCAAGATCGGTCGCGCTGAACTAGGCGGCGATCCGGAAAGCGTCAGCAACGATGAAATGTATGTGCGCTTGAAACCGAAAGATCAGTGGACCACGGCAAAGACGAAAGACGAATTAGTTGACGTCATGCGCAAACGGGTCGAAGGGTTTCCTGGTGTTGAGTTCAACTTTTCACAGGTTATCCAAACCCGCAATGACGAACTCTTGTCGGGCATTAATGCCCAGATTGCTGTCAAAGTTTTTGGCGAAGACCAGAAAACGCTCGCGACTGTGGCCGAAGGGATTCGCGAGGCAATGTCTCACGTTCGCGGCGCGAAAGACCTCGCGGTTGAGCAAGTTGCAGGTGAGGAACATCTGGAGATCTCGCTCGACCGCGATAAGCTGGCGCGCTACGGGCTTAACATCGCCGACGTGCTCGAAGTCGCGAAGATTGCCATCGGCGGAGACGAGGCGACGGACGTTCTGGAAGGGCAGCGCCACTTTGCGATATTCGTGCGTCTGAAGGCCGACTACCGCAACCAGGTAGAAAAGCTGAACGACATTTTGATCGCCGCACCGGTTGGTGGGAGTGTGCCGCTGGGACAGCTCGCGACGTTTCGACTTTCGAGCGGCGATGCGGTCGTCAGCCGCGAGAACGCTCTGCGACGGGTAGTGGTGAAGTGCAACGTTACCGGGCGAGACATCGGCGGCTTCGTTCACGACGCACAGACGGCAGTGGCGGCGCAGGTCAAGACTCCGCCCGGCTACTTCATCACCTGGGGCGGGCAATTCGAAAATGCGCAGCAAGCTACGCGCAGATTGCTGATTGCTATACCAATCTCGCTGTTGTTGGTGTTCGTGCTGATCTATGCCTGCTTCAGTTCGCTGCGAAACACGCTAACAATAATCTTCAACATTCCCATCGCGCTGGTGGGTAGCACCACGTTCCTGCTGATCTCCGGATTCCCGTTGAGCGTTCCGGCCATCGTTGGATTCATTGCGGTCTTTGGGATAGCCGTACAAAACGGGATGGTGATGGTGTCTTACATTAACAAGCTTCGCGCCAAAGGCATGGAACTGCAGGAGGCGGTAATTACGGGCGCGAGCGTGCGCTTGCGAGCTGAGTTGTTAAGCGCCTTGATAGGTAGCATAAGCCTCATCCCGTTTATCATCTCGTCAGGGACCGGCGCGGAAATCGAGAAGCCGTTAGCGATCGTAGTGGTTGGTGGACTGGTGACGCGCCCGATCAAGATCGTGATGCTGCCAATGGTGTATGAGTGGGTAGAGCGCCGCGCCGCCCGCCGCGCAGCCAGAAGAGCTGAGGCCACTCTTTAGTGAGGGAATTCTCGTTGGTACAAACTATGGCACCAACATACTTGACTCACCTATGCCGTCGAACCTGAGCTATTCAGCCACTCCCTCACTGGACATCAGCATTCAACGAGCTGCGGAGCAGCGGTCAGAATTAAGCCCAAGGCGAGGCTTTGCGAGCCTTGGGTAAGGTTCGCTAGATATAGGAGCCGCGAAGCGGCGACAGAGAGTTCGGTAAACCCGGTACGGTTGATTATCAGTAAACGCCTGTCGCCCCTTCGGGGCTCGCGCCGTTTTGGCCTAGTTGACCCAAGGCTCGCCGAGCCTCGCCTTGGGCTTAATTCTGACCGCTGCTCCGCAGCTCGTTGAACGTTCACGTCCAATGTCCGAATGGCTGCAAATTGGATCCTGCATGACGGCATAGGTGAGTCAAGTATGTTGGTGCTCAAACCATTACACAAGGCAAAAGAGATGACGATAAATGCTCGCGAGCAACGTTCTGCTCGCTTGTTGCCAGGGTGACATCAAAAGCCTCGCGACCTCCAGTGTTCGGTCCGCAAACACATCGCGTCGATCACTCACGTGCTTCGCTACTTAACTTTTGGATATTGCTTCGTGACTTTAGGTCCTAAAGGTAGACCTCCTACCTCGGAGACAAATCCTTGCCATGCAAATGCGTCGTTAAGTGGGTTGTTGGCGTGGAACATGCCGACGAAGAGATAGTGGAAACATTCGTGCAACAGTGCGGGCGCCTGCAGCTTGGGATCAGCGTACCACGGTGGGAAAACGACGACGAAATCAGCACGGCCTGGAGCCATCAGGTTCCCAAAAACTCGACGGATGATAGTGTGTGCGGTTGGTGATACATGCGGATCATTCAGCACGGCCGCGTCCGGACATGCGGCAGGAACTTGTCCCCGGTCGTACAAACTTTCGTATACCGGGACAGTCGGGATCCACCCGCTTACGGGTTGAAGCCGCGCCAGAATATCGTCGAGGAAATCGTCACCAAATCCTTTGAAGAAGCGAGCCATGGCTCCGTCAACATCATGAGGAACAAAGCCCATCGTATCGCGCATGGCGATAGCGTCGTGCAGGCGTTCGACGGTGTGGTCCAATGCGGCTATCGCATCAGCGCGCGCCTGTTTGACTTCACCGCGCGGTGGCTGTTTGCAGGCCAGGGCCACAACAGGCCCTGCTTGCCCCTGATAAACGGGCGGAACTTTCGCGGCTTGTGGCGGATTCGCAGCGGGCACTTGTGCCGCCGGACCGTAACCAAGTTCGGATATTACTGAGTTGCCGGTGGGTTTCGTTTGCAGCCCGTTGGTTCTGACCGCGAGCGACTGCCAAAGCAGGTTCTGTTGAGGTACCGCGGCGTCACGCGACGTTTCGCGAACAAACGCCGGCGGCGCGTGATACTGCGAGTTGTTTTTGTCAAACTCAGTCGCAAACACTTGAATTCGAATCCTTGAGCCGAAGATCTCGGGCGCGTAAATATCAGTTCGTTGACGCCGGAGTTATCGCAGATTAGGGAGCGTAATTCAATAGTGAATTGCGTACTGAGTGACCACCGTTGAATACAGTTGCTTGGAGGGGTCGCCTTGAGTGTCACCGATAGCACTCTCAAAGTGGTGTACGAAAAGAAAGCTGAATGTTAGTTCGCCTCTACTCGGGCGCGTTAGTTTCACTATTCGTCCGGATTGAATTCTCTGGCTAGCGTAATGTTGTAGTACTTCGATTTGTAATCATGCAACGTGCATGGTGGAAAAACGACGACTGAAACGATCAGTTCGGTGTCAGGAACAATGCCGAGGCTGATACCTTTATCGGCGTAGACAAATTCGCCTGATTCGATCTTTAGGTTGCGCCAATAAAAATCGAGCCGGTGCGCCGGTTCGCCCAAGCTTTGCCTCAGGTCAACGCACTCCTGTCGGTCGAACGACCAATGGTCGGTGGCTATGAAGCTCAACAGATCTTCCTGAAAATAAAAGAACACTCCGTTTTCAAACCGCGGTTGGGACAACGAACGAAAGCTGTAAGTAACGCGCTCAGTCCCCAAATACGTGCGACCCTCGCCAGGCTTGAACGCGAGCCAGCTTTGGAGATTCGACTCCTGACAGCCGGAGACTAGTCCGCTCCATTGTTCAAGCTGACGGTCGAGAAACTGTTGAATGTTTTTCTGGCAGGCGTCCATTTTGGTTCTGGTAAACCGCCGTCCGGGAACTATCGGACAACGCTGCTGACGATCATCATTTCTTTCCGACCAATTCCACTTTACCCAAAAAGAACGCCGCCGCAACATTGCGCAAACCGACAATGCCGGCGAGCCGCTCTGCATTTTTCGACTCGTGGTAGGTAGTGAGCGACGGTATTGCGGTTTTCACTTTGGGATCGTTGAAAGCGCCTTCTATTTTCGTTCTCAGGGCATCTGTGATCGTAATGCTGTTCCAGGTAATCTTGGTAAAATAGTCGGCCGTTCCTTCTCGCAACGTCTTGCCGCCCTCTTTCTCGCTCATTGGATCACGATAGGCAATGTGATCCTTATGCTCCAAGGCATGCAGGTACTCGTGAATAAAGGTTTGGTAATAACGCCACATATCCTGTTTCTTCGCATCATCGTCAGCGCCCATGAAAAGTTGGATGTAAACGTTTCCCTTATCCTCATAACCGGGCCAGCCCTTATGCGTTGCAATCAATTCCGGACGATACTTATTGATCATGTCGGTCCTGATCTTATCGATGATAGCTTTTTCGTCGGCCCTTGATTGTACTGCCCCGTGTTCCTCGTCGAGTGCGGCAACCCCCGCGTCGCCGGTGAAAATTTTGTTCACTCGCCACGCCACTTGCTTATCTTCGAATGTCTTACCGCCAGCCTTGAAATCTTTCTCCTTGGTGTCCCAGGCGTCGAAAACGTTCGTGCCCTGTTTGAGCTGCGCCGGCGCCATGCCTTTTGTGTATTCGCCGAAAACTTTGTCAACTGCGCTTTGGGATTCGCCGGCTATCACATCGAGCTGTTTCGGGTCGTGGAGCTTCTTCGGGTCGGCGTGCAGAGCGTCTTTCCCTTTGCCGAAGCGGTTATATTGGTCCACGATTTTCGCTTCAACAATCTTAAGCAGCCTGTCCGCGTATTTCCCCTTACCTTTTATCTCCTTCTGGAAATCCGGCAACTTTTTCGTCACGGGATTGATTCTCACTTCGGTTGAGATAGCCCGAGCGCTGGCGGTCCGCTCCTCGTCATCAAGGCTCTGCGTTCCTTTCAGCAGATCGCCCGACTTTTGCTTGCCGATTACGTCCCGCTCAACTTTGTACGACGCAGAGAAATCTTTGTCGAGTTCATCGAATGTCAGCTTATCGACACATCCGTCCGCCGCTTTTCCCTTCAGACCTTTAGCATCCTGAAATTTCGAAACAGCGGTCTTTACAAAAATATCAAAAAACTCGTTGACAACTGGATTAGTGTAATGACCAAGCTCAGACAGTGCGGTTGTTATGCGGATGACGGCCTCGCCCTTGGCGCCTTCCTTCAATATTTTCTTGCCATCTGAAACTTCGTCGAGAGTTGGTTCGTCCTGAAAACGTATGGCAACTGCTTTCCGCCACAATGTCATTCGTTGAACCGACGGCACTCCTTGCTGTTGCACTACATGGGTCAATTCATGCGCCAGCAACTTCCGGCCGACCGCGTTCGTCGGAGAGTAAGGTGCAGCAAAGACTATGTCGCTGCCCACCGTGTAGGCGTGTGCATTAACCGCGCGCGCCGAGTCCTCGGCTCGCGCGCCGGTGTGTACCTGGACATGGCCAAAGTCGGTATCGAACCGGTCTTCCATAAACGAACGAGTCTCTCGATCAAGCGGTCGTCCCGGTGCATTGAGGGTTTCGTGGACAATGGGAGGAGCGCTGTTAGCAGAATCTTCTCCGGCGCCCTGGCGACTCTTTAGCTGCACGCGGCCGGCGTCAGTCGCGCGGGACGCGCTGGTATCGAGAGATTTGCCGGCCTGGGGCATTTGCGTGACGCCATCCGCGATCCGATCAGCCTCGCGCTCTTGCGGATCGTTCACCTGGCTCACAGTCAGTTTCGGTTGAATAGCACCAGCGCGCGTTGCCAGCGATTGCCAGAGTCGATTGGTGGTCGGCTTGCGCTTGGCAAGACCAGCCGCCCGCTGCGGTCCCGACAAACCGGATCTTGATGTGTTATCGCCGTAGGTTACTGGCATTTCAATTTCAACCGGCAGCGTTCAATTGGGAAGCAGTTGCACGCCAATCAAATCGTTCAAGCACGATGCGGAAATATCTGTTACGAGATCACTTCTTTCCATCCGGGGCAGCTTTCTTTGCCGGCGGCGTTACTGCCGGGGCGCCCGGCGCTGCTGAACCACACACCTTCGGTGGCCACCAGACGTTTGACACGCCCCAGTTGGAACCGTAGTTCGGAGTGATGCCATAAGTCGTACCCTTGGGATGATTGAGAATGGCCGCGATCTTCGCGTAGAGCAAGTCGAGATCGAAACAGCGCGGGTCGCAGCGATTCTGTAACGTTGTGACCTTGCCTGGCGAGCCCGCCGGCGTCGTAGAGTCGAGGAAATAGTGCGTCGTGATCTCCGGATACTGGCCCGCTTCGAGTGACGCGAGAACATAGAGCTTCGCAACCGCGTCATAGACGGCCGGCGCATACTTCTTGAATTGTTCAAGCTTGCCCGTAGTATTGCAGTCAGTGCCCTTGTCAGCGACGATCTCGACGTTGGTTGTGTCGGGTATCCGCACTTTTCGCGCATCGATAATTGGTTTTATTTTCTGGCAGGCGGTCACTAGCTCGGCATCTTTGTTCTGCACCGCAAGCTGGGCCGCGCCGCCCGCGGCGACCAAATCACAAATGTTGAAAACCGCGCCAGTAGCAGTTGTAAACACCACCGGCTTTGCGTTTGGCTTCGTGCTCGGCGTTGCCTTGGTGGAATCGAGATTCTGAACGGCTTTTTGCTTCTCGTCAGTGACATCCTTGGTTGGCATATTGGGGAAGAGCGCAATATACGCGTCGATGGCGGTTGCCTGCGCAGCCGGATTCGTCAGTGACCAAATCTTCTGCATCGTCGTCTCGCGAGTAAACTGATCCATGAGGTCATTCGCTTTTTCGAATTCAGTCGCGGTCGGTCGCTGCTGATTGAAAAACTGCGGGTGTATCTGCCTGGGTGCGCCCGCGGCGGTAACATAAGACCCGGATCCGACTCCGGCGGGATTGCTGCCGTGCGACGCGTCCTCGTCGAGGTGCTGCTTTTCTTTATCCGGCGGGCCATAGCTGGTGCCGGTATCATGAAGCACAAAGCGCGGACCGTCTTTGCTGAATGCGAGCGTGGTTCCGGTCGAGGCGGCGGCGCCTGTCGCAGTCACAATCGTCTCCTTATCGGATTTCGATAACTTGCGATGAGCCATGTTGCCTCCGGCTGGCGGCTCGACTTCTTCCTCCTTCTTCTCCTCCGCGCAAACGGGCTGAACGTCGGGCCCCGAATAGTCGATTTCCTTTCGGCACTCAGCGTTGTAGTTCCGAATGTCCTCTGCCGTCGGCAGACCGGCATCGCGGGTCTCGGGACAACCGCCGAGTCGCGCCACGCATGCCCGCTGATCCTCTTCCGTGCCCGGCACGCCGGCTATCGGCGGCGGAACGCCCGCATCGTGTGGTCCCTGATCATTCTCGTCGCGATGTATTTGCGCGGCGCCGGCGCTCGCGCTGACATGTATGCGATCCGACGGATCAGAACTGGCCAGCGCGGCGCCAACGCGCTCAGCCTCTTGTTCGGCTTGATCTTGCGGATCGCTAATGAGCCGTTTCTGTTGAAAGCCCGGCGACGCCTGCTGGATCGTATGAGTTAACTCATGACCAAGCAGCCGGCGTCCGGCGCTGCTGCCTGGCGAAAAATTGTCTTGCCGGATCGCGACGTGGTTTCCAATGGTGAAGGCGAGCGCATTGATGCGGCGTGCTGCTGCGGTCGCGCGCTCATCCGAGTGTAGTCGGACGTTGCTGAAGTCGCGTTGGAACCGTGGCTCAAAAAAAGCTCGGGTTGCCAGGTCGAGCGGCCGTCCGGATCCAAGATTAGTTAAAAGATTCTCCGGACTGGAAGCTTGCGGTTCGTCGTGATCTGCTTTCCGCTGGACGGCGTTTTGTTGCTCTTCTTCACATTCACTGCATGGCGCACCGCCGGTCGCGCAAGGGCCGCAGGCGCGCTGAACCCTGTACGGATGGAACGCAATCGACTGCCAGAATGACTCGGGTCCAGCTGCGCCAGTCTGCGACCGAGCGCTATTGGCTTGCGGCGGCGCTGCGTCCGCAGGCTGTGTCGACCGCTTCTTTTCGCTTGCAGCAAACATTCAAGTCTCCATGCTCGAAACTAAGAAAACGCCGCGCGTCTCGGCGGATTTCAGCCGTGGTCGGTAACTACAGAAAAAGCACTCGCTGCCATTGGCCCAGCGCCGTGAATGAGCACAAAAGTTTCTCCCAGCCAGGCGCCCGTTTCAATCCAGCCCACGGGAAGCGGTACCTCGACCACGCTGTCATCCAGCAAAACCTGAGAACGTGCATGTTCAGTCGGGCTCAGGCCACGCACGTCCCGCTTGCCCTGCCACGCGGTTGCCACGAAGGCTGGCCGGCCTGGTCCATAGCCGCACAGCCGCTTGATTGTGCCGCCGGGTATACTCAACGACACTGGCTCGCCGACTGGTCTCAGCGAAGAATCAAATTGCTGCATCCCGACGCTCTGCCCTTCCGCCCACGCGAGCGCGACGCCGGCAGCGGCGGGTGCGATCGCGATTTGGCCCGCGTTGACGTCGTCCAAGTCGACATGGGTCAGGTTGTTGTTCCCGTCCAGGCGCAGCAGGGAACAGCGAGGAGGAAAGCCGGAGAGACGGGCGATCACGAGACCCGCCGGAGTCAGAACGAAATCGAGCTGGAGCGTGACACCCGAGAGGACGAAGCGTCGGGGCGGATCGCAACGTTTGGCGCGAACACTACTGACAAGCAGTACGCATTGATCGTCTTCTGTCTCTTCCCACGCCACTATCGCTTGCCCGGCGGCCCACAAGACACGGGGCGCGCGCGTTACGACAGGGCCGACTGCAAGTGGAGCGCGCCACCGCTCACTCCCGTCGCTGTTCAAACTGACGAGCAGCACGCGGCCGAGTGCATCCTCACCGGTGACGAGCAGTTCGTCAGCGCAACCCTCCACCGATATGATCGTCAACTGCAAGTCTGGAAGTCGGCCGATAGGTTGTGCATGCTCATCGACGAGCAGATGCGCTGCAGTTGCTCCAGCATGATCAGTTACGAGCACGTGGAGGACGTTCAAAAGCGCGGCGGCCCGAACACTCGGGTGGCCCGGGACAGACAACAACGACGTCGCCACTCGAGAGTAACCTTTAGGCTCACGGCCAACTCCTGACACATTGGTGGACACGTTCATGGCGCTCAGAGTCGCTCGGGTTTCTTACTGCGGTCAAAAGCAAACTCGGCATAGGCACTCGCCTTAGCCGCGGTGGCGTCCTTGGTTGCCCGCGCCAATGCTGCGACCAAAAGCTTCGCTCTCTCGACGTCGGTGCCGACTGCCCAGAAGTCGTCTCCGATGTCCAAATTGGGAGGCACGACGAACTGCCCGCCGGGTATCGCCGGCGTCGACGCTCCCCAGGCGGTACTCGCGCCACCACTCACGGACTTCACCGCCAATGCTTGATTGAAGGTGCTAATTCCAAAACGCAGGAACTTGTCGCGCAGCGCAGCAACCGCAGTCTTATCGGCCATAGTGGGCTTCGTAGCCACATCGGTCAGCGCAAAATGGTTATGCAGCGACGTCATGACTTCTTTCTGAACGATCACGATCAAGACAGTGCCTGCGGCCACAGCGTCGGTAAGGCCGCTATAGAGAAACTCCAGGTCTTGGTAAGCCCAAATGCACCATTTCTCTGCCAGGGCTTCGGCTTTTTGCACTAGATCCTTTTCGGCGACCGCGACTCCTCCGATGGTCCGCGTGCCAAAACTCGAGAATGTATCGGCCGGCACCTTGTCGGCAAACGTACTGAGACCGGCGAGTTCCTGTACCAGCGTCGTGTAGCTGTCGGTATTCTTGAAGGCATGCGCCTCGTCGAGAAAGTTGATCATTCGATCGCTGGCGTAGCCAAGATCGTCGCTCTTGATAGTGGGTACGCCATGCGTGGCTTCGTGCATGACGGTGCCCGCTTGGTCTTCCGCACCGAGACCATCGAAATCCGGACACAGCACCATTCTTAATCGATTGGGGTCCCAGTAGGCGCTGGTGCCACAACTAGGATCACAGTCGTTATGACACTCGGTAATGGGGCGAAGGTTCTTTAGGAAGTTATCAATCTCGCCAAGTTTATTACGTACCTTATCTGCATTCGAAGGTTTGGCGAACTTATTCTTTACCACGTCGAGCGTAGCCGCGGAAGGTGTGCCTTTGCCGACGTCGGTTTTCAGGAGTTCGCGAGACTTCTTGATCGCCGCGCGGGCCGCGGCAAGGCCGGCGTTAAAAGGGGCGCTGCGGCCCACGCTGGCGCAGGCCACCGCCATGTCCGAAAGCTTCGGTGCAACGGGACAGTGCGACTTCAATGCCGCCATGCCGACCTTCACGATCTCGACTATGCGAGCGGCACGGTAGTCGATCTGCGACTCGACGCCTTTGTCCACAACATGCAACTTAGCGGCGTCGTGACCGGCATCCACGAACGCTTTCTTTACTGCCGCTCCACGTTTGCCCGCGGTTCCGGCAGCCTCGTCCTCGCTTTGATGCGCGTTCAGATTCACGTCATCAGTTGAGAAGGCGGCGAGCTTCGTCTCTTCGTCGCTATCAACCACGGCACTGTCTTTGTCGAAGTGGATGCGGTTCAAGTCGCTGGCGGTCTCGTCGGGCTTACCCACCACATCGAAGTCACTGCCGGCGGCGGTGCTGGGCGCTGGGCCGGTTCGCTGTATCTGCAATCCAGCGCCATTTTGCTGAACGACATGGGCGAGTTCGTGTGCGAGCAGGCGTTGGCCGCCCTGCGTGTTTGGTGAATATTGTCCGCCACGGAATGCCACATGGTGTCCGACCGTGAAGGCGAGGGCATTGACACTTCTTGCCGAGGCATCTGCCGACGCGTCATCGTGTACGCGCACGTCGCTGAAGTCTCGGCCGAAGCGCGGTCCGAAGAAGGCGCGTGTGTTGGAGTCAAGCGGCTGACCCGTGGAACTCAAGGTTTGATCAACCGACGGCGGGGGATTTGAGGCAGTATCTGAATGCCTGCTTGCCTCCGTGCGCTGCAACTTTTTCTCTTCCTCTTCTTCCTCGCAGTGATCGCACTTGCGTTGCACTTCGCGGGAACCAAAAGTAGGGTATGAAAGTTTGATGTTTCCGGATTGTGGCGGAGGTGATTGAGCGCCTGATGGCGGAGTTGCCATTCGCATCACGCGATCAGCGACGCGGTCGGCTTCCTGCTCGTAGGGATCGTCGGGTTGACTGATAGAGAGTTTCGTTTGAATCGCGGCCGCGTTAAGGGCGAGCGTTTGCCAAAGCGAATTTTGCTCGTGCGAAGCCTCTGCGAAACTAGTATCGACCGGCGTTAGTTTCGGCGGAGCAGTTGTTTTGGTTTTGCTAATCGGTTGCTTGGTAAACATCGCGACAATCTTGGCCGACTCTGAAGTCTTGTTTCTTGTTTCGCTGCTGGTCCAGTGGGCGTTATCTCAATACATCACTTTCGTTTGGCTTTTATCTTGTTCAGGATGTCATTCAGCATGCCATTCAAATCTTTCTTATAGCCCGGCGCTTCTCTATAGGCGTCAATACCTTCTTTTTTCTTCGCCAGTTTTCCCATCGTCTTCGCTGAAGCGGTCGCGCTCTCCGTAAAAGTAGGCAGCCGGAAGTCTTTCGCCGCACACTCCTTTTTGACGTCTTTGCTGGGCGTGTAGTTCTTTCCCGCTTCAGCAATTAAGAGAAGGTTCTTGCCGCAGCCTTTCGGCCACCCCTTAAGACTCGTATTGAAATGCACACTGAATGGGTTTGCCACATTGCGTTCATCGATGTCGGAGTTGTTCGCTTTGTTGGCGAATGACGACTCTTGCTTAATTATCGCCAAGCCCATCCAGCCGCTAAAACCCTCAGCCTTAAATGCCGAGATAAGTGCTTGCTCATTTCCAACCAGTGCACCGCCATAAGCGCTGAATGCCTGCTTGGCAAGATCTTCAGTCAGTGGACCATAGAGATCGTCAACGTTGTCGACGGTGGCGGCAACTTGTTTCTTATCCGGGTCTCGCTGGATAACCGGGGCCGACGTTTGCAGCAGCGGCAGCGCCCTATCAGCAAACTGCCGTTGCAGATTGTCACCGCCAGCGGAGGAAGTTGAGGGCTCAGACTGATCCGCGTACGGGTCGGCAGTGCGCATTACCTGATCAGCGACGCGGTCGGCTTCCTGCTCGTATGGATCGTCGGGTTGGCTGATGGACAGTTTCGGTTGAAGCTTGACCGAGCCAAACGCCAACGATTGCCAAAGCGAATTCTGCTCGTGCGAAGCTTCTGCGAAACTGGCGTCGACCGGCGTTGGTTTCGGCGGAGCAGTCGTTTTGGTATTGCTAATCGTTTGCTTGGTAAACATCGCGGCAATTAGTTCGACCGATGTGTTTGTTTCTTCTTTCGCTGGGGGATTCGTTTCGATGTTTGGGGGTCTGGATCGTGGAACATTCTGGCCATCGCTTTGTGCACCACGTGTGTCAGCTCATGGGCCATTAATCTTCGCCATCGGCGGCATTTGCATCCGTGTGTACGTGTACCCCATTGAAGTCGCGTCCAAACGAGGCTCGAAAAAGGCGCGAGTGTTTTGATTGAGAGGTTGACCGGCTAGTTACACGGCCGAGCGCGAGCGATTGCCAGAGGGACGCCCGATCCGAAGCCATGCTGCTCGTTTTGCGGGTCGGCATGCAGATCATTTTGTGCCAATCGACAATGACGAAACAGCTCATCCAACCGGAATTAAAACTGGCCTGTAACATCCTCCCCTCATCTGGCTAGGGACCATGACTTTGGCCCGCCGCTCCGACAGGGTAGAACGGAACGCCTTCGTTACGCGCCTCGATGTCGTTGATCAGGCGAGCAGGATTTTGCCTCGCATAATTGCGGACGTCGCTTTCCCACCACCGGTTTTCGTAAGGATGATTGACCAGCAGACGCGCTTCGTTAAGCAAACTAATCATGGCTGGTGAACCGCTCACCGGCGGCAATGTCAGCGTTGCCACCGTTAACCCCGGCGGCGATGCGCCCATCTCAGGGACCGGGCTGCGTCCTTCAAGTACCGCGCGTTGCTCGGACGAATAAGCCACGGCAGTCGTCCTTATCTGTTCGTCAAGTGTGTAGAGAAGCGCCGTTGCCAAGCCGACATCAAGACTCGGACGAGTGGCCAATGCGCTTTGCATGGTGGTCCGTTGCTGGACCAACGCGGCATTGGCCCGTTCACGGTCAGCGTGCATTCGTGCATTTTCGACCTGTGTAGACACACTCATGAGCGAAGCCGCAACGGTATTCAGATCCATCACGGCTTGGCTTGCTCCCGCGGCCCTCGCCGCCGCTATGGTTTGATTCAATTGGGTGCGGATGCGCTCCTGCGCCTCCGGATTGAGTCTGCCCAGGAGGTCGCGGAACCTTGTGAGCGCAGTCTGCGTCGCTCCGGGTGCTCCGGCCATCGCCTGAAGTGCGCGTGCGACAGAACGAATTTCTTCCGCTGACTCCCTGCGGATTGTGGCCAAATCGTATGGTTGGCCCGGTGACCCGCCCTGCGCGACGATTTCCTGGCCCCGCTGTAGCGACTCTCGAATTTCGCGGCCGTGTTCGGGACTACCGCGCCGGACATGGTAAAGACGACGTCCACTCTCGTAGGCATCAACGTCGGCAGGCGGCGCGCCCGGTGGCGCTGCTGCCGGATAATTGCCCCAGTCGAAGTTGAAGGGAGTTGTCGGTGTGCCCTGCCTTTCGTTCCAGACCGCCAGCATGCGGTCGCGTAATCGCTGGACGGCCACGCTCGCCAACAGCACGGCCAAACCGAAAAACGGACTGTTGGGATGGTCCTTGGCGATTTGACTGTGGGAAGGCCCGGCGACCACCGGCAGCGGCGTCGCCTGAATCGCGTCAGCGCGACGATGTCCGGCAGCAGTGGATTCGGTCTCCTGTTGCGCGCGGGATGGGCCAATGGTCTGGGCACGTGCCTCCATCGCCGCGAGCTCGGTCGGGGTGAAGGTGCCGCTCGCTTGACGCTGGCTGTCCCTGAGCACCTGTATCAGACTGGTATCGACGATGCGCGCATCAAGCGCCGCGGCCTGTAGTTGCCTGGCCCTCGGCTGAAGCACGTGGGTTGAGAGCGCTTCGCGAATTGCCGTCTTGAGCGGGAGTCTAATCGCATCCGGTATCGGTATGTTTAAGATTGTCGAGGCTTGGTAGATTGTCGCCATCGGCAACTGGTTTGCCCGCCACGCGATAAAATCAGGCGCGCCCGCCTGCGTCAACGCCTGGCGCACGGTCTGCTGAAGCTGAGAGTTGTTGCGGATTTGCGCGTCGTAGTTTCGCAGCAGCGACAGTATGAAACGCTCCTGCGCGGCTTGCTCTTCGCGGCCTGTGGGTGCGGGCAAAGGTCGGGAAAGAAAACCAACTAACTCGCTGGCAATTGAAACTTGTGTGTCAGTTCCGGTGAACGATCCAGTGGTCAGCACTGGTCTATCTTGAGCCGTTCCTCCAGCCCCTCCGGGCACTCGGGCGGAAGCCGAATAGGTGAAGACTTGCCGCTGCGCGCCGGTTAAGCCTGTGAGAAATGTCGGATCGGATCGGACCAGTTGATTGACGGCGATCTCAATGTAGTTTGAATGCGAGAACAAGTCCTCGACGGAATGGAGCGCAGCGCCGAGGTGTTGCATTCCGTCAGGTGTCCGGCCCGCGGCCGCTGCCAGTTGCAGCCGGCGTTCGATATGCAGGTTCGTGCGGCGGATGAAAGCCATTACGCCGGTTTGATCTACGGCGAAGATGTTGACGCCCTGGATGGTGCCAATGCTTGGGCTCACCTCGTCTTGCGGTGTATCCAAACTCGGCGGACGGGCAGCTCCGAGTCGGGACGGCACCGGAGGGGCCGCACTCGCGGCGACGCTTGGCTGCACCGGTCTCAGATCACCGGCGCCAACCAAACCGGCGGGGTTATCGATATGCTCGGCAGGGATGTAGTAGCCAAACTGTTCGGGAGTTAACTCGCGCCTAAACTTTCGGGCAGCAAGATATCTGATTAACGAGAACGAAACGTCGTCAGGGAGCAAACGCTGCACCATTGGCACGAACACCTGGTTCATGTCGCGCATCCAATTGCCGAAATAGACGGCGGACGCTTCCTCGTTGGTCATGGCGCCGCCGCCAGTCGGCGTGGTAAGCCCCTGCCGCTCGATGCTTTCATGCACCCGTGATTCGAAGCGGCTGACGCGCTGACCGCCTTGTTCTTGCTGGACCACATGCGCCAGCTCATGCGCCAGGAGTGTCCGCCCTCGGGTCGTCTGCGGTGCGTAGGCCCCGCTGTCGAAGACGACGTTGCGCCCCACTGTGTATGCCAGAGCGTTGATGGACCGCGCCGACTTCGCGGCTGGCATATCCGCATGCACGCGCACCTCTCCGAAGTCTCGATCGAAACGTTCCTCCATGAACGAGCGCGTGGCCGGATCCAAGCGCTGTCCGGGCGACTTCAGTGTTTCGTAAACCAAAGGTGGAGCGTCGGCAGAAGCCGTCGCACTCCCAGCCTGGCGCTGGACGGACAATTCCTCTTCGTCCTCGCAGGAAGCGCACTTGCGTTGTAGTTTGCCCGTACCGAAAGAAGCGAGTGAATTTTCAGAGCCGGCTGGTACCGGGTTCGCCATTCGCATAACGCGATCGGCGACGCGGTCGGCCTCTCGCTCGTAGGGATCGTCGGGTTGACTGACTGCGAGCTTTGGCTGAAGGGCGGCTGGATTTTGCGCAAGCGACTGCCAGGTAAGGCTTTGTTCACTAATCACAATCGGGGTCGCCGGGCCCGCAGGTTTGGGCTCGGTCTTCCTCGCCGAATGTTTTCTTGCGGTCGCAAACAAATTCATCGGCAACCGTTTGCAAGTCCCTTGACTGAATCACTAACCTGCTTAGCCAGAACTTCGCTAAGCCATGAAAATTAGAAAAGCTCGACAACCAGTCGGGAACACAACTGCATTTTCCACCTGGTGGAAGTCCGCCGGCTGGCTGGCGCCGATCCGATGCGGTGACAGATAAATCCAGCTTGATCCTTAAGCTTCGCTCGCTTAACCGATCAACGTACTAAGAAGATCAAGTCATTCGCAGTTGCGCCACCGCCCAGATCGAGTTGTGGTTGCTCCGCTGTCTGCAACGCCACTACTTGCGTGGACGGGGTCAGCACCAGCAAGTTCTTTGCTCGCAGCTCAGCAAAAATTGCGTTGAGCCGGGTGTCTTCTAGCGCATCCGCGCCGGCCTGTGCCGGCCCCATTTCAACCCGACGCAAACGTTTAGGAGCCAGCCTCAAAACCTCTCCGACAGCGTCAGCAGTTAGCGGAGTCGCAAGCGAACCGTCCGCATTAAACTGAACGCTCATCACCGGTGGCTGCGTAGTAGCAAAGGAACGTTGACCAGCAGCATTGGTATCTAGTTGCAGCAACAACCGGGCGATGCGCGGTGTCTCTGGAACGGAAACCACGACCGAAAATATGGGGCAATCGACCGGCTTCGTCGGCAGCGTTGCCGAAGTTTCGACGTGGAAAGGACCCCCCACGCTCGTGCCGATCGCATTTCCAATTGCTTTGCCCTGGTCTAACTGCACCAGCGAAACGGAGTGGCCAAGATTCGATACAACTGCCACAGTCTCAAGCCTGCCGCCGCCGCTCGCGTCCCACTGGGTCTTAATTCCAGACAGGGCGGCAGGATCGGAAACTTCCGAGCTGTTTTCCTTGAACAACACGGTGCCCAGGGAAACGAGTTTAAGCTGACCAATTCCGCTGGCTATCTCACCGCGGCCAAAGAACTCCAGTGCTTTGTTGAAGGAATCGAGAGTTGGGGCGCGAAAGACCTGGTGACAGATCGTCTGAATTTTCTTAAGCGTGATCAGCACGATGATGCCGTCAGTTCCCTGGACCACCAACTCAGGATGGACCGTGGCGAGCACATCGGATGTTGCCCTGGTCGAATCTGAAACCGGCGCGACCGATTTCTCAACTCGCACCAGCCGGCCTGACGCGATTGAGTCGCCGTCATTTGCAGTGGCACTCGCAATGGCATCGTAAGCGATCTGTTCGCCGGGATCGGTCGCCTTCCAATCATTGAGGACGTCGTCGGGTCGTGAAGTCATAGTTGACAATCCCGGCTCGAACTCGGCGACGTCAACGCGCGTGAAGAAAATTCTCTCGCGGTCGAAAGGTTTTCCGCTCGCCAACGACGCGGCGACAACCCTCACCGCCTCACTGTCGGTCGCGACGCCCATCCAAACAGCGTAACGACGTATGGGCGGAGCTGGTGGAGGCGGAGGCACTTCAAGCGCACACTGCTTGGTACGCCGACGATGAAACAGCACCCAATCCATCGTGCCGCGGACCAACAACTCATCAACCGGCTTGGGTGGAGGAGGGAAGAGTAACCGCAGCTTCGCGTCGTCGAAGTTTGGATCGGCCAAAGTTTTGGCGACGGTCTGCAAAGCCTCCCGCGCCTGGACGTGGCTCGAATTCGTGTCTGAAAGTACGGCTGCATTTTCCGTAAGGTCTGCCTTGACCAGCAAATCAGTTCGGGATACCGCGCCCAACTTACTCGTCTCTTTGGTAAGAATCGCAGCAGACACTTCGAGCGGTTGCTTGTCCCAACTCGCGGTCAAAACCAAGTCGGTATCCCCATGATCGAGCAGGATTTCAATTGCCGATCCCGCCCTCAACACGATCGTCGCATCGAGATCGACGAAAATGCTCGTTCGCGTCGCCGTGTTGCCAAACTTCTCACCCATGAACGTCAACCTTGCGTTTTCGATGTGACCTTTCACGCGTTGACTGGTTCCGGTCGTAATCGATTCTTCGGTTATCCCGATGGCGCCGTCGAGTTCCACGTCGAATTGCGGAGACTTTTCGGCGGACGACGACAGAATGGCGCGTGCGTTGAAAGTTGCGTTGTCCCCGCGGTTTAGTTTAAAGAGGTTGCTATCGCATCGCAGGCTCATCCAAAGTCCAGCGCGCGTGGTAAGGGTAATAGCTTGCAGGATCGAATTGCCGGAAATGGCTTCCGCCAGGACTGGCCCTGAACGAAACAGAGTTCCCGCAGTTTCCCTGACGCCGGCTGCGCCGATTTCAGGCTGGCTTGTGGCGCCTGGTTGCGCAACAGGATTTTCCACTGCGCCATCGTCTCTTAGCTGTGTAAATAAGTGCTCGCAACTCAAATAGAACGCGCCCCCGCCGGACGGCAGCTTTTCGGCGCGTGCGGCGCCGCGGAGATTCAGCGTGCTTGCTTGAACGCGCGCGGCAAAATCGCTTGTCGTTAGCCTGCCGAACAATATCGTATTTAGATCTACGCTGGCTTCAAATCCGGTTCCCGGACTCAGTTGCTTCTGTTCAATAAGCTCGCCGTTGGGCACTAGAATATCGACTTGCGGTTTGTTCTTTGGATCGTCGAGCCCCTGCAACAGCGAGATGCGCTCCATGTGTTGCGCTTCCTCGAGCGCGTGCGCAACATAATCCGGCCGCACCACACAAAATCGCAGATCGACACCGCCGCCCATCAGTCGGCGCACTTGCTGATTGACGGTCGCATTGGCTCCTGGCGTGACCGGCAAATAACCCGCGCTTGGCAACTCGACAATTCCGCCGCGAATTAGAAACTCATCCTGCGGCGCGTCAGCCAGCGTGCCGCCGATGGTAACCAACTTCTGATTTAGATCTGTCAAGCGTGTCAGCCCGCCGTGGAAGGTGATAGCTTCTTCGAGGTTCACTCGCAAGGCGGTAAAGCGTTGCGTAGTCGACTCGTAAAACTGCTTCAAGTCGGCAATCGTGGTTGCCGCCTCATTGATGACGCCGCGCGCGCCGCTGCAGGGATCAACTTCTCCGCCCGGCGCGGGAGTGCGGCGGAATAGGTCATGAAGTTGACACTGAAATTGCAGCACCTGGGCGATGAAAACGTCCCAGGGCCGCATCATCATGCGCCATTGCCAATAGCGCTTCGCGGGCGTATCGATGCGTTCTCGCCGCGCGATCCATGGATCCAGAAACATCGTGACGGAACCGGCACGCGCCAGGACTCCAAGCGCCACGCCACTCCCGCCCGCGCCATCGGCGCCCAAACACCAGGTTTCTTGTTCCAGCCCAAACTTCGAGATCAGGCTCGCCACTCGCTTGCGCTCGTCCTCGAAGTAAGCCGAGGCGACGCGCGAGCGAAAGTGAATTTGGCTCAACGAGCGCGCGCGCGAGTTTGGCAGCAGAGTTCGTAATACCAGTGGAATCGCCCGTACGGTCAGACCCTCCATGATGTAAGGCCGATCGGTGCTGGTGGCGCATGCTTCTTCGCAAAGTTTTCCGTAAACATCTTCTTCGCCGCAGTACGCCTCGGCTGAGGAGATAACGATGAGAAACAAATTGCCCTGTTCGTGCACGTCCACCGGCGGCTCTTCACTGTGAAGCTCGCACGCGTCAAACTCACCGTCTCCGGTGACGGTGCTCGTTCCGAAGAGACGTTGCAGGTCGCGCGATTTGTCGATCAACTCCTGCGCGCCGACTGAAATTGGTTGCGGCATCAACAACACGCGGCCTTGCGGATCGATGGCCAGACCCGGGCCAATGTTGATGTTATCGCCGGCGCCAGAAGTCAAATCGAATCCATGCGCTACGCCGGGGCCGCCAGCCTGGTTTGATTGCCGCACCAACTGGCGCAGGTAGTCCTGCTCCACTTTCAGATCTTGTGCGCGAAGAAACTTGCCGTCGAAATAGTTGAGCCGGGTCAACGGCGTGGCCGCGGGAATGACTACCAGGCCATTCTGCTTGTTAATGAGCACAAGCGACTGCGATGAGTTGATGGTCGGCATTACTAGCTCTCCTTCTCTTGCATCAATACCTCTTCGAACACTTCTCCGTATTCCTCAGAAACTACTTTCGCGAGGTGGTCTTACGTTTCGGCTTCAGCCGCTGCAGTGCTGTTGTGAAAGCATTGCTCTCCGCTTCTTCAACTGGCTGTTCTGCGTCGCTTGATTTCTCAGTTGAGACCACGAAGTCCTTCATGTGAACGAAATCGTGCCCGTTATGAGGAGTTCCCGGCAGTCCTCCCACGGGACCTGCAAGCGGCACCAGATCTTTTCCGAGCAGCGGGGTCGCACCGGTCCCGAAAGCAATTAGGCGCACACGCCCACTCACCGCGCTGTCGAGATCGAGCTTGACCGTCTTCGTCTCCCCACCGCCGTAGGCAGCGCTGACGACATTCGACCTCTGCCAGCCCTGTGCCTGATCGAACCAGGTGATCGAGAAAGCAGGCGGTTTGACGCTGGCTTCATGTAGTTCCTTGTCCGCGGTAAACATGATGGCTGTTGACGTCAAGAGAACGACTGAAGCGGGATCGATTCGCGGTCCGTTGTCTTCAACCTCAAGCCCCGGCGCGGTCGACAGTCGCCCGCAAAGCAAGTCCTGGATAGTCGTGGTGGCCACATGCGACGGCCTGACAGACGTATCGACTGTGCCGCCGTTTAATTTCCAGCTATTGCCATTTGGTTGCAGCGTAATACTGGCAACGTTCGCCAGCAGCACCGGCTCATCTTCCTGGCCCGGGAAAAGCAAAATGCGCGTGCCGTCGTCGCTGGTTGCCGGTTCCAGATCAATTTCGTCAAGCGCCGCAAAACGGTGAAATGCTTTCAGCAAGTCACCCGGTTGGTCTGCCGCGGGCAGCGCTCTAATCCGGGCAACTTCGTCGAGTACCGCCTGGTCCTCCGGACTCGGATTGTCTTTCGGGATTGGGTCCGTAATGCCGAACAACAATCGCAGGCGGTGATAGGGAACGACTGGTGGCGTTGCGAGATTGGGCAGCAATAAGATCTCGACAGTTTCGAAGACTCGCGAGTAAGCAGTGCTGGTCGCGGCATTGTTGCAAGGCTCCATCAAGGCCGGCACCTGGCGCGTCAAACAGGCCTTAAAACGAATCACTACTCGGGCGTCGAATGTCTTGTTGCCGTCAGTGGTCTGGATTGCGAAGTCAGCATCGCCCTTGTGTTTCTCGAACCACTCCGCAACGTTGAGGCAGGCTTCGGCTTCGAGATGCAGCTCATGGCCGGCGGCGTCGAGCGCCAGGCCCCGCGCCACATGAATCTCGCCATGTTCCTGATCCACCGTTACTCCGAAGCCCCAGACCACGCCCTCGCGGTGTAGCCACGCGTTGTGAATTCGCATTTTGGCGCGATGGTAGCCCTGGTCGGTGTTGAAATCGTCTTCACCGAGCAGCATGCCAAAGTGGTAGTGCAACGCGTTGAACGGGCTAAGAGGTAGCAAGTCACTGCGGTCTGCCCCTGGTGGAAGACAGGAAGCCATGTCAGGCGTAGCCATAACGCATCTCCTTTAGTGTTCAGTTGTCTCCGCGCAATGCGCTGAAGAGACGAGCGGTCGCGGCTTGCTGCGCAGCGGCCGCGCGCGCCGCACGTGTTTCCTGTAAAGCAACCAGCTGAGACAACACGTCAACGCTGGCGTCGGCCTCGAGTTGCGCTGCGACGTAAGCCGCTTCGGCATTGTCCAACGCCGTTTGTCTCGCTGCCGCGGAAGGAGCCTTCAGCGCGTTCAACGTTTCCTGCGCTTCTTCGTAATCGTCGAACAGTCGCCAGGTTGCGTCCGGCACCGCCGCTTCCCACGCGTGCAGGATGCCGTTGGATGACGCCTTGTACGCAGCTTCGGCAGTTGTCAGAGTTTGCTGAGCGGCAGCGAGATCGGAGGTGGCGGCGATGACATCAGGGTCAGTTGTGGGATCGGCCTGGGCGGCAACTGCTTTTAGTGTCGCCGCGTTGAGAGCTGCTTGTTTTTCTTCGACGTCGGTAATTGCAGCGAGGTAGTCTTTCTGCTCAGCAATCCAGGCATCGTTCGCGGTGTTGAAAGCGGTCTGCGCTGCGGCGACATCGTCTTCTGCGTCCTGTACGGCCTGCGCTTTCAGCAGATCTGTAGGAGCGGCTTTTGCTGCAACCACGGCGCCATCCAGAATCGCCTGCTTGTCTTCGACGTCCTTGCGCGCATCCTGCACTGTCTCCTCGGCAGCGGCCGCCGTGTCGCGCGCGGCTTGTAGCGAAGCGTCATTGATGCTTGCGGTTTGCTCAGCTGTTAGTGGTGAATTGGTAATATCGGCAACCCCGGCGAGGGCCGCCTGGGCCTGCTCAAAGCGCGTCACTGAGGACGCCACGAAATCTCCGGTGGCAGACTCAATTGCCAGAAACGCAACCCAAAGATCCGCTGCCTGGGCCGACAAACCACTATTCGTGTTGTGTTCAGCCGCGACCGCGTCACCAGCTGTCTTCGTATTCTTTGCGGCGGCGGCGATGCGCGCAGCCTCTGCCGCACGCCGGTCCTGGGCCCGTTCTCTTAGCGTCTGTGGAATTTCCGCGATGCGCAGCGTTGCCGCCTCGAACACGTCGCCTTCGGGCGAGGTGTTGGGATCAAGTGCCTTGGTAGCAGCGGTGTCGATTGACTTTAGCGGTTCAGCGGCGAGCGCAGTTTTCCAATCGTCGCGGCGGTTGCTGGCGTCAGTGGCCCGCGTGAGATCGGTTTCTGCAGTGGTGAGCTGCGTGTTCGCCCGCGCGAGGTCCGCCTGCGCCTGGGCCGCATTACTCTGCGCCACGGCAATGCCAGCTTGCAGTTCGACAATTGAACTTTGGGCGGCGCGTTGCCGAATCGTGAGTTGTTCGAGTGCAGCCAACAGCGTTTCGCCATCGGCCGGCGTCGGGACAACTGACAACTTTTGCCGGATGTCCGCCACCGACTTATCGAGGGATACAAGCAACGCCGTTTCATCCGTCAATTGCTCGGCGGTGTTGGCAATAGCCGTTTGCGCAACGGCCAATTCCGATTGTGCGTCGGTTACTGCCTGCTTCGCGTCATCGCGCCGGTCGGTCGCGTAATCAATAATCGTAGTTGCAGCCATAAATATCTCCTTCAGCTATCGAGCTACCAGATCGATGGGCGCGCCGGGAAATGACCGGCCCGCTTTTGCATATTCGCGGCGAATCGCATGGATGAAATGCAGGCGATCAATTGGCACGCCGTCTCTCGCCGCCAAAAACCCCGCCGCCACCGCCGCGTTGCGGATCACACCACCAACCACCGGATACAGCGTCGCCAACTCATAAAGATTTACATCCTTCGCCATTGGCACTTCCGACGGCAGGTGACATCTCCAAAGTGCGACGCGCTCCTCGCGATCGGGTTCCTGAAAATCAATTACAAACTCCAGCCGGCGCAGAAACGCCGCGTCGATGTTCTGGCGAAAATTGGTGGCCAGGATTGCCAGCCCTTCAAACTGCTCCAGCCGGGTTAAGAGATATGCCGTTTCGAGATTCGCATAACGATCGTGCGCGTCGATTACTTCCGTGCGCTTCCCAAACAACGCGTCGGCTTCATCGAAGAACAGCGCGGCCTTGCCGCGTTCGGCGGCGTCGAATACCGCCGACAGGTTCTTTTCCGTTTCTCCGATCCACTTCGACACGACACGCGAAAGGTCCACGACCAGCAGATCCACTTTTAAGGTGTTGGCAAGGACTTCAGCCGAGAGCGTTTTTCCGGTTCCCGGCGGACCCGTAAACAGCAAGCGCACCCCGCGAGCGCCCGTGCGTTCGCGCAGGAAACCCCACTCATCAAACACCTGACCCTGTAGCTCCAGACGCGAGACTGCTTCGTGCAACTGTGCCATTCGATCCAGGGGCAACACCAAGTCGTCCCATGACGCTCGCGGAGCAAGCAGTTTTATACCGGCTGCCAATGAAGTATTGCTGCGCGCGCGAATGCTCGCCGCCACGTCGTCGCTGGTTGGTTGACGGTTCTCGAGTTCGGCAGCTGCATTTACGTCAGTCGCCACTTCGGCGGCCGTGAACGGTTCTACCGGATAGCGAGCGGCGAGGAATGCTGCTTGTGAAGCCATTGCGGGAATCGCGCGTGACCACATTCGTTGGCGCGCCGCCGGCAGCAGGCGTTCTACGTGAGCATTGATCAGCGGACGCAAACCAGCATTACAGATTGAGTTTGCACGACCGCAGGTGACAACGACTCCGGGGAAGTTGCAAAAGTAATTCGCTTCCTCAGTAGCTGGTCCTTCGGTCACCGGTAGTCTCAGCACTGGCACAACATCTCGAGTCAGCGCGTGAACTGTTATCAAGTTGTCCACTTCCACACCTGGAGAGGCTCGAAACGAGAAACCCTGCGGAACGGCGCCGGCGTTGGCCACTAATGCAAGAGCTCGATGGAAAGCTGTTTCTTCACTGTCGGCCGTCACTGCCACGGTGCAAGTTGTTCGATGTTGTATTGCCGCCGTCGCCCGCCGAACTCCCGGACTTTCAAACCACTCCTCAAGACCGGCAGAAGCGACGTTTTCGTTCTGGGTGATCACCGCCGCAGGCCAAACGTCGATGCCGTGTAACGCTGACCACAGAGCGTCGGCAAGCTGAAGGGATCGTTCGAAGAGGGGCACGTCGCCCGTCGCTCGCAATGCGCCACTCCTCATGACAGCGCTGCGCCCCAGCAGTTCGCGTAGTGCCCGCCGATCAAAATGCTCGTCGCAAATAAGCTGTGCCGCCAGGCCGAGAGTTGGATAGGGCTCGTTTCGCGGATTCAGCGTTCGCAAAACTGCCGCGAGTCCTTCGTGCTCTTCGCCTAAACCAGCGAGCAGCAGCAAGTCGACCTCCGTCGCTGAGAGCGACAGGCGCTCCTTCAACCGATCGAGCGGATGGGTTCCGCTAACAGATTTGCGTTCCAGCGGATGTTCCAGCCACCAATCGACCGGATGATTTTCAGCGCTTGCTTCGAAAAACGCTTGTAGAAATGATTGGCCCTCAACCAGCGAAGGTTCAACGCGCGGCAACGACACCGCGAGAAACTGAGCCAGTCGTCCGGCGAGAATGGCCGCTTCGCGCGTCAGACGCGCGCTAACGTCATTTGCAACCGGAGCATTTTCTGTCATCGTCATCATCGCCTTATTCATAGACAAACTTGACTACCACGCCTAACCAAGCCACATAACCAGGATCGAGATCCAAACCGGAACGACGAACCTCCGTTGCTACCTGATCAAGTGAAAACCTGATCTCAATCCATGCTGGATCCGCAACAACCTCGGCGCGGCGGCGGCAGACAAACTCGATTAGTTCTTCCGTCAACGCGTGTTCGTAATTCACCAGAGACGTCAAACACTCGACAATCTTCGCGGCCAGCGCCAGCAACGCGCGGGTTTCATCTGGCGTCGCTGGTTGGTCTTGTTTTGAAGGTGGAACGGCGTCTGGCGCTAATCCGGCAAACGCGAGCGCTGCCGCATCGTCCGGCTCGATCGACGCCAGAGCCATTGCCAACTGGTGAAGTGTCCAAACGAAAGGCCGGGAAGCGAGCGCTGGATCGGCAAGGATTTGTTCGGGCAAATTTAGCAATTCGATGAGGTTGAGCAGGAACAGTAATCCGCCAAACTCTGTAATTCGTCGCCGGCGCGGATCCAAAAACTCATTGACAGATTTGACGTCTTGCTCAATCGCAAGAGGCTCGTCTATTGTCCCGCCAATTCCATTAGAGTTGTCTGAACCCATAACGGCTGAATCGTGCTGCGAAGGGGTTTGTCCCTCTTGCAGAGTTGGACGTGACTCTTCGCGGCCGGGGCGTGACTCGAGTGTTTGCCCAACCCGGGTATTTAACTGCGCCGCTTTTTCACCAGCAGCCTTTTTAGTCGCAACGCTCTTCGTTTCGTTTTCCGCCGCGACTATTTCAGCGCGATCTCCAGCCAGTGACGCCGCCACTACGTTCAGAAGAGTAGGACCAATGCCCGCTTGCAGCAGCGCGGGTTCTGCGTCCAAAACTGCGAGCGTCGCAACCGCAAGTCGCATCTGTTCGTCCGCTTCAGCGAGTGTCCCCGAGGCGGCGATGCCCGCAAGAACTTTGGAGCGCTTGAGAACGCGTAGTGCATAACTGAAGATTCGCGATGACGGCGGTGCGTCTTCGGCAATTGCCTGGCGCGCGAGGAAGACGTCGGCGTTAGCCGCAACCAAAGCTCCTTCTGCTAACTCGTCCCAACAATTAGCCGAAAGCTTGCGCGACAACGCGGGCAAGCTTCCGACGGTTGCGAGCAACCGCAGCGATGGCAGGATCAGATTCGATTCGCGGCGCAACCTGCGTATCAACTCGCTTGCAGCATCGTTGTCATCCAGTGGTTTGCGATCGGGCCAAAGTCCGAGGAGCTGCCAGGCCCAGGCCCGCTCGTAGTCGTCGCGCGCAACGCTCAAAGCCAAATCGAAAACCGCCTGCCGCCGCGAGTAGTAAAATATTCGCTGTGAAGCCGGACCCTCGCGTATTACCTGCGCGAGTTTTTCTGCCAACGCCGAACCCCACTGAGCGGCGATCGACTGATCTGAAGTATTGAGTCGCAGACGAACTGCGGCGGAGATGTCGCGGATGCACAACTCAGCTTCCGCGGGCAGGCCCACGTTCTGGATTGCCGTTGCAAATGCATTGTCCAAAACCTCGAGCCGCAAACGGTCACACCTCTGTTGTTCCGCCCAAGCGCGCGCTGGCAGAAGATAATTCGTCCTGAACTTGTTAAGACTTACTTCCGGCATCTCTTTATCCCGGCCGGCTGTCCTCTCCGAGCCGGCTACCACCGATGATGGTTCCCACTTGCGGCCGGCCCAACACCGATCCGCGCCCGAGCAATGAGCTTCCGAGTTGTAGTTCCGTGAACCCGCCACTGCGTCCGAGGATTGACGTCAGAGCGACGTGCAAACCGCGGCCTACGCGCATGCCCGCGCCGACGCTGCAAATCTCCACCAGCGTGTGCGCCGGGCGATGGAGATCGAGAATTTGCTGGACCACGTCGTGTTGTTCTGACGTGAGCATGGCAGGAATGACGAGGGTAAACCGGTGCGCATGGGTGGTGAACGCGTCGTCGACCGAGCCCGTCAGGTCGACTGTTTCATCAACTCCGACCGCGCCGCCAACCCGAAACCCTGCCCCGAGGACAGAATTCGAAGACAGCGTCTCCGAGTCTCCCAGCAGCACTCCGCCCATGCCGCGAAAACGAAACTTCTCCAGGATGGTGATCTGCATGCCGAGATAGATTTCGATGAACCGGCTGAGTCCGGGTACCGTGCCACGAAAACGAAAAAGCCAGGTGGCTTCGGCAATTAGTTGACGGCGAACGTCTGCTGTAATGCCACCGGGTCGCGGGGCGTGGGCCATGCGCTCGTCGAGGGCCAGGCCGAGAAAGCTCGCGAGCCACGGGAGAATTTCAGCGGGAGCACAACGCGGATCGAGCAACGCGCCGCGCGCGTCGGCTTTCGCCTCAAACTCGCCGAGCACACCTTCAAACATCGCCAGATACCGCTGCAGGAAGTTCGCTACTCGTTCATCTCGCGAGAAGGTTTTCGGAATGCGCTTCAAATAATCGTGAGTCGGATATTCAGCACGCAGAGCTTTGACGCGTGGGGTCGTTCGCGTATTTCCTATGAAGTCAAAACGGACCCACAGATAGCGTCCCGGTTCGGCTAGCACCGGCGCTTCGTAGGTTTCAAATGAATCGGTCTCGGCTTGCCGAACCCATGGCAGTTCTTTTCCAGTTTCACGACGATGAAGCAACTGCGCTGTCGTTTCCGCCAGGCGGTTTGCGAGCAGCTGCGGCGGCATGGGCGCGGATAGTTCCGGGTGCGGCGGTATCGCGGTTGTATTCGACGGCGATTGACGTGGGAACTCCGGTCCTTCCGGAGGTTCATCAATGGTGATGCAACGCACCGTGATCTGCGTGCCCTTCGGTATACACGCATCGATGAATAACCGTCCCCAGGTGGTGTGAAAATCTCCGCTGTCGAGCCGGAAGGTAGTCACGCTGCCGGCGGGTAAGTAGCGCAAGGTGGCAGCTACGGAATGTCGAAAACCACGGTCGGTCCAAAAACCGATGCGACCATCGGGGGCGCGTACGATACCGAGACCGTCATAGCCGCGCGCTTTGCTTGGCGGTAACTCGGCAGGTTCGGTTTCGCTGATACAGAATCGCAGGAAGTCCTGCTGCGGCTGGCGCGCGACTACGAGCACGTGTTTCTCGCCGGAACAAACTTGCTTCAAAACCGCATCGCCAGTTTGAAATTCGATGTCGGTTGCGAAGGCGACCGCCTTCACCTTTGCGGGGTTCTTGTATTCAACTACGCGCGCCTGAGCGGCGCCGGCGTTTTCCAAAATGAACAGCTCGCCGTTAGGGCAGAGCGCCAGGCGAGACGGATTGATAATCTCGGCAGGGAAGGGCATCGGCTTCAAATTGCCACGGGCGTCTATTCGAATTAAGGCCGCGGGCGATTTCAGCAGCACATAGACCGCGCGGCCATCGGCAACAAGATCGAGCGGTTCGTTCGCAAGTGGCACGCGCCCCAACAGTCGCTTGGTCCACAAATCGTAAATCAGAATTGACTTCGTTCCCGCTTCCGCGACGAACAAGCGATCGTCTTCGTCAATGGCCAGGCCGAGCGGCTGGTTCAATGCCCCTGGACTTTTATTGGCGCTTGAAAAATCGCCCAGCGATTCATCATCCTCACGAGCGATCAAATCGACTGGCGTCGCCAGCGACGTTGCCGGTTGCAGCGGATCCTGCACCGCCCAGAGCAGGCGTTCGATGCGTCCTTCACCCGGCACGCTGTGGTAGACGCGGCAATGGCTGTCAAAAGCGAGCCCGGCCCCGGTTTTTTCAAATGGAGAGTCATCACCCTGCTGCTGATCGGCGCTGTCCTGCCAGTAAAGTTGCACCACTTCGCCTTCCAGCGCCGTGTTCTCGTGCGACACGCGCAGCCATTGATCCTGCGTGCGGATGAGAGCAAATGGGCGTGGTGCTGGCATCGACTAACACTCCTCGCGAATCACTGGAATTGGCAACGACGTGCCGGTCACCTCGGGCTCGATACTCTTGCCGGGTTCCAGAGCTGTCGCTCCCTCAATGACGGTGATCTCGCTTAGTTCAACCACTTCATATTTCTCCAGAATCACCGTTCCTTCCCGCCATGTTCCATTCTTTAGTTGTCCCGCAACTTTCAACTGATTGAGATACTGCACGCCCTCTACCTGCAACGCTGCCGCCTCGAGTTCCGGACCATGAACTTTGCGGCCCAACGGCCAGCCCGCGCCTTCTGGTCCATAGGGAGGCAGCGGCGCCAGGTACTGACGCAGCACCAGCTCCACCCAGTGGCGCACGGCTTCGATCCCGTAACCATCTTTGACTTGTAGCGCGACCGAAACAGCAACTTTTCGGTACGTGGGCGGAACGACGTAAAGCTCGGTGGTGACCAGGCGGCGCAGATCGAGCCACTGACAAACAGCGCGCAGCGTGTTGCGATCGGGTGTGGGCGCGTTTGGGTGCGCCGAATCTTCCCGGGGCCAGATGACGACGGTGTTAATGCCGGCTCGTTCCGATTGGCGAGTGGGTGGATAAAATCGTGGCAAGCATTCAGCGCGCCCGACATCAGCGCCCGGCGTAGCCAGCGCCAGTTCCTGAAAGTCGCTGGCGGTCACCGCTCGATCGCGCCGGCGCAATTCGCCGGGAATCCGGCTCAGTCCATCGGCGATCGATTCGGCAGCCGCCCCGCCATGCGCGCGCAACGGATTGGCTACTTTGACGTCAGGAAACTCAACCACTTTCGAGATGGCGTTGGCAGCAACGTTTCCTTCGACGCCGCCGCCGTAGCGATACTCACGCGAGCGAAGGCGCTGACCAATCTGCGGCGGCAGTCCTTGTAACCCGTTGCCAAAGCGGACCTGGCCCGCCTCAAGATCGACTACAAAGTGACGATCATCAGGCTGGCTCGCATGGAAGGCATCCACTTCTTTCCAGGTCACCCAACTTTGAGCCTCCTCGACGTCGAGTTGAAGACTGCCGGCGATCACGGGCGTATGAACAAGCTTGAAGCGCTGATCAGGTTGCGCATTGCCAGTGCCGAGAAATTCAGTTTTCGCTTTTTTTGATTGCGCTACTTCCGCCGCGTTGGCGGCCACCAGAATTACGCTCCCTAGACCGGGCCGGCCTTCGTTGTTGAGCGCTTCTCCACGATCGAGCGGTGAGCGAATGCGAAACGCGCGCAACCAGCAGAGCAACTTCTTTTCCTGCTCGTCGTCGAGGGTCGGGGGAAATTGGCCGGTGCCGAGTTTCTCGGGTGGATCAGGTTTGAAAACTCCGAAGTCAGTTGCTTTCTTTGGCAGACGTACGCGGACGACGCCTTCCTGTTTCAAGCCGGCCGTGGAATCTGCTTCTACCAGGAGGTGACGGTAAACGGGATTGCCATCAACGATTTCGCCAGTGGAGACTTGCCATTCGATTGCCGGGCGGGTCGGCGCGAATCCGGCGCCGTCACAAGGCTTAACTTCATCCATCGAAGCAAAAATCGGCTCGGGCACAAAGCCAACATTGAGCAGACCATTCTTAAAAAATTCCCGCATGTCAGTGATGGTTGGCTCGGGGCTCGTTTTCATTTCGTTGAGCACCCCAATCCATAACATGCCGTCTACTGTCGCCGTGAAATCAACCGGAGTGTCAATATCGACGGTCCTGGGTTCATAGAAGACCGCCTTCTCGTCGGCCTTTATGCCAACGCCGTCCACTGTGCTTACGGTGGAGTCAAACGCGGCGGGCTCGAGGTGCTGATCCGGCGCGGAGGTGCTGACTTTTCCCAGCGCCACGAACGACACGGGCCAGACGGCTGTTTCGGTGAGCATTTCGAAAGGCAGTGCTCCGGCCTTCAATTCCGACTGCTGTGATACGAGTTGAGCGGTCCAGCTACCGTCGATTGCTCTTATGAGCTTCTTAGTGGAAAGCGTAACCAGAGACCGTGAAGCCGCGGCCGGGCGCAGTGGAATTTGCAGTAGTCGCAGGAACTCGAGCCGGGCAGCTTCGGGAATCTGATTGAAGCGGTAGAGCAGATTCTCGCCGAGAAAAGAGAACAGTTCGATCAGCGTGATTCCAGGATCACTAGCGTTGTGATCGGTCCATTCCGGTGTGTAAACCGGAATGCGCAGCACCAACTCGTCGCGCAGTTGCTGGTAGGAACGATCGTCTAGAATGGGATTCCGAATCGGCATGCTTTACGGCTCCAGATAAAACGGGTACACGAGATTGCCTTTCTGGCCGTCTCGGCGGTGCAGGTAAACAATCTCGATTAGAACCAGCGAAGGATCGTCGCCCGGCGTTACCAGCACGCTTTGCAACTCGATGCGGGGCTCCCACGCTTTGAGAGCACTGGTAACTTCGCGTTGCAGCAGGGTGCGCGTTGCCGTGGTGTTGGGCTTCATCAAATAACGCCGCAGCCCGCAACCGAAGCTGGGCCGCATGATTCGTTCGCCAGGCTCCGTGTCGAGAATGATCCAAATTGACTGGCGCACTTTCTCAGCGCCGCTTTCGTAATTCAGTTTTCCGTTGCGATCGTCCGGCTGCAGCGGAACATTCCACCCTTTACCAAGAAAGGTCAGCGTGCTCATGCAAACACCTCCGCATCGACGTGCGCTTCGTATTCCAGCTTAGCCGTGAGTGATGGAGCGTTCTGTTCCAGCCCGGATTCATAAACGCTGTTAGTCATGTCAGCGACCGCGCGCGGTCCAAATCCTCCTGGACGGTCAGGGACGACGCCGTTTCGCAGCCCGTCGACCATTTCATCGCCTAAGTCAATTCGAAGTTGAGCGTCGATGTCGTTGCCTAGCGGGGTGCCGACGTCCAGCTTGGCATCAACGCTCACGTCCAGTCCGAGTTCAAGCGTGGCGTTTAGCTCGGCGGCAACGCCGGCGCTGAGGCTAATGCTTGGAGGAATACAAAACTTTAGTTTGAGCATGAAGAACAGTCCGAACAGCAAAGTCACGACCGGCAGAAAAAGCTTGAACACAAACGTGGCCACGATGGTGATCAACGGAATCGAAAATGAACAGATCTGGCTCGAAGTGCCGTGATCCTTAATCTTCCCGGTTTCATCTGCAGTGACTTCAAGATTCGAATTAAGAGGCGAAACCATTCGGAAGGGCGCCAGTTGATTAGGCGGCAACGCCGCTGCCTGCGCTTCCAGGGCTTTGAGATCCGGAAGTTGCATTGAGACTGGCCGATTGTTAGTGCCGGCCAGATCGAAGTGCGAAGCGAGTTGATAAACTTCGGTCGGCAAGCTCCAAACAACTTCGCCGCAGCATTTCGGTTTGCCGCCATTGGTGGGTGGGTGTTTGTAGCGACGAACGAAACAGCGAATTTCGTACTGCGCCGCATCGTCAAATCGTGCCGTGCCAAATTCGTCGGTGTCGGCGCTGCCCGTCGGCGCCACGCCGAAGTAAATCGTGCGCCCTTTTGCCGAATGCTTTTCTTCGCGCGGGTCCGGAATTAGCGGATACAGCGGCAACGTCTGCTCGACCGGCGCTTCAACCGATGCTTCATCAACGTCAATCCATTCACCGATTCCTTCGCGAATCTGTTTCCAACCCTGCAACCGTAGCGAGACGCCATAGGTCGTCGCCCAGCGCAGCGCATTGGATCGTTCGAGCGTTAACTGCTCCAGCATGGCCTTCTGATTTGTTTCGAACGACTCGGCAATCGCGTCCGTAAGCAGCAATTCACCTTCTGGCGCTAGCGCTTTTTTCATGAAGCCAAGCTGAGTTTGCGGCTGCATGACTGCCAGTTGGCCCAAGGCGGAGCGAGTCGCGGCGATCCTTTGGAAAATAGGTGTCCCGAAAGCCACCGCCTCTTTGGTCAGATTACGCACCACGCGGCGGCGCACAACGAACCCGGCGTCGCAGATCTGCGCGCGGTTGACGGAAGGGAAACCGGTGATGTCGCAGTGCAATTCACATACGACGAGATAGAAACGTTTGTGCGTGTCGAGAAACAGCTTGCGTGTGGTGGTGGGGTAGTAGCCAAACTCCGACAACCGGCGCGGCTGGTTGTTGTATTTCGCCGGATTCATTGGCGGCAGCGGTTTTACTTCGTGAACAAAATCATCATCAGTAAATTTTAGCGAGCGCTGTGGGTCCTTCAGAAAATCAGCGACGAACGCCGGACCATCATATTTTTGAAACACCGGACGCGACCCGCGACCAACGCTCGACACGCCTGGGCGCGTCCAGCGATACCACGGTCCCACAAGTTTCCACGGATGTTTGGTCATCGTTACCAAATGTTTCCAGCGCCGGGCGTGTACGACGGCGAAACCACTCCCGAGCTCGCGATCAAAGTCGTGCAGTTAACAATGCCGTCGAACGTTGCCGTTGCGGCGTGGACGTTTACTGCCGAGGCGGTTATCTCGACGGTGGCATTTGCCTGAATTTGAACCTGGCCCGCAACGGTCAGCTTGATGAGGCAGCCATTGGAATGTTCCACAGTGACTTCCTGCGCGCTGTCGTCGAGTATGACCTTGTGACCGCTCTTCATCGAAAGTGTGACTTTGGCCGCGCCATCACTGTCGTCGAATTCGAGCAGGCTGCCGGCCCTCGTTTTGATCAGGCGCTTGTTGTTTGCGGCTGCGGGCGCTTCCGGCAGAGCTTCGCTGCCGTTCCAGGCTGAACCCAGAATATATGGACGGCGCAGATCGCCCGCCTCAAATGCAATCACCACCTGCGTATCAACCGCAGGCAAGAATTCGAAACCCTGATCGTCGTCGGCATATGGCGTCAGCAAGGTGGCCCAGGCGCGAACCGAATCGCCATCGGCGCCCAACCAGGGAAGCTTCACCTGAATGCGGCCGAGATTATCCGAATCGACGATGTCAGTTACGATCGCCGGAAACACACCAAAATAACGTTGGGCGCTTCCGTCTGGCCGGGCTGCTGCAATTCCGCTACTCACGTTCCCTCCTGAAGAGTTGCGCGTTCGGCTTCGAAGTGGGTGCGAAATCCCTGTTCCGCATCGTAGGTTTGTAAAAGGCGCGTAACGTAGTAACCCGATCCGTCAAACGGACGGGCAGTGCGCTCAAGAGTTAGTTTGCTGCCAACCACCATGTCGGCAGATCCGCTCGTGGTGCCGGTGACGACCACAAAGCCGCGCGCGCGTCGCAACATTTCAGCCTTCACCCAATCGGACGCCTCGGTTGCTTTCAAAGGCACATCGCGAACCCGATAGGAAACCCGCTCGCCGAAGGCGCGTTGTAGTAACGCAGGACCAGTCTGGCCTGCAGAGACTTCGGCTTGAATCGCGTCTTCACCCGCTTCTTCTTCGATCCGGTCGCGTTGGCTGGCGTCGTATCCGCTCAACTTCACCTTCGTACGTTGATGCGCCAGGTCTGCGCGCGCATGCAACGTGATGAGCTCGTTGCCCTGCACCAGCGTCAGCTCAGTTGCGGTTCTGTTGCTGCGCGTTTTGAAATGCAGCGTCTCGTCTTCCACCCAAATCTCCGCTTGAATTTTCCGGGCGCGTTCGCGGAGGAACGCCAGGTCGCTCATGTTCCATTGCTGCACCAGGTCGTACGTTGGCCCAGCAGCGTCGGTCGCAGGCGTCAGTCCATGTTCCCCAGCAATCGCACTGGCAATGTCGGCGTCGCTCATGTTTTCGTAGGTCTTCATTCGCCGGGTCATGCGCAGCTTCATCAGTTTGTCCTCGGCGAAGATGATCACGTGAGGCGTTTCGGTTCCTTTGAAGTCACCTTCCAACGCGCTAATCCAACCGGTGAAGACGGTGTGCGCATTGGGAGCCGGTCCCAGCACAACGGATAATTTTTTCCCAAAGTCGAGAATGCTGCCGTCGAGGTAAAGTTGTCGCTGCTCCGCCGAGGAAGAAGTGCGGCCGGTCGCCAGAAAACGCGCGGTTAGAGTCTTCAGGCCGGCAGTCGTTTCTTCGATCTCCAAACGCAGAATGTCGCGCGCCAAATCTACGTTGGCCTCGCCCTCAACCTCGAAGACGGGTCCGGCGAAATTTAACAGGGCTTCAGTCATCGTAACCCTCGGCAGCGGTGCGCATTTTGTCGCGAGCGATCTGCGCCTGCGATTCGCGCACGCTTGCTCTCTCTTGCCAGCTCGTCGGGCTGGGTGTGCCCGCGGCTGGCGAATCGGATTCAGCAGTAACTTCTGAAGTCATTTCATTAACGTGAACTGCCATCGCGCATCCTCCTTGAACCGGACAACAAATTTGCATCAGTGGCCGCAACCACCAGCACAGCCACAGGGACGACTTGGCCTGCTCTTGCCTGCCGCGGCGTCTGCGGTTTTGCGGCCGACATCGCGGACCGGCAAGGCAATCCAGGGAGGCTTTGTCGGGTCTCGGGTCGTCGGCGGATCACCGGTAACAATTTTGGCTTTTAGTGAAACGTCGCCGCGGATGTTTTCGGCGCGACGATCGGCAGCCTCGCCCACCGTTGAACGCAACGGCACGCCGAAGCCAAATGCACTGGCGCGCGGATCAGCACGCGGCGTTCGCGGTGCAGACGGCGCTGCCTGCTGCGTAGCAGCACTGGGCAAACCGGTTTTGACAAGCGGCGTGTGCGATTGCTCCGGCGCCCTGGGGCGGGCGCTCGTCGTTGTCGACGTGGTCGCGCTCGCAGCCGGTACTTGATTCGTTTGTGCCGTCGCCGGAAGCGAGGGCTTCGGTGGAGATTTGAAAGCTGTGCGTGTTTGCTGTTCTGCCTGTTCAATCTTCGCCGCTTGAACCGTTTCGATGGCCGCGCTGACGCCGCCCGCGGACGCCAGCGCAAACCCCGATGCCAGTTCTGTTCCCACGCCTACGCCGGCTACCGCGTTTACGCTCGAGCTAGTTGTCAGTCCAAACGATGCTTCGATTGGCGCAGAAACTCCCGCCTCCACTCCCACCGTGACTCCCAGCCCGGCGCTCGCGCTCAGGTTTGTGTCGAAGCCAACTTCGACGCCCGCAGACAGCGACAATGAACTTTCGCCGCCCAGATCAAGGCCGCGCCAGGCGGCCGGATCGACGCCGACGCGCGCGGCAAACTCTCCGGCGCTCTCGCCGCCGAGCGCGACGCCAACGTTTGCCGACAAACTGACACCTAAGCTGGCGGAAGCACCAAAACCAATGCCGCCCGAAAGACCCAAGCTGCTGCCCAATCCGCCACCGGACGAGCGGCCTGGCGCCGGCGCGCCGCTGCGGTTGTCGCTAATGCTCGTCAGTTCCTGGTCACGATCCTGACCTTTGATCGACAGCGAAACTTTCGCGCGCAAGGGAGCGCCATTCGCAGCGAAGTGATCAAAGTCGACCGTCAAACTGTCGACCACTCCTTCGACGATCAGATCGCCCCAGGTAAATTGGATTCTTGGCGGCGCTCCCTGCTGCTCGCCAGTGCCTTTGGGAACCAGAAACCGCTCGAGCTGCTTGGTCTTGTCTCGAACGGAAACCGGGTCGGAGCTTGTGCCCTCGTCCGCTGTGTCGAACACGAGGTCGCAGGCCAGGGTGGTCGAGCTCGGACCGAGATTCTGTCGAACCTCTTTGCCAAGCGAATCGCCGCCCTCGACACGGTTCGCGAGCGTCAATCTCAGCGTGGTGGGATTGAACTGGACCGAAAACTCTGACTCGGGGTCCTCTGGATCCGCAATTTTTGCTTTCTCAAGTGGCATCGGTTTCTTTCGAAAGATTTCAGGAACTGACTAGCCGCAATCCCTCATGGGCAATGTGTAGTTCTTCCATCGCCACTTCGCCGGTCTTGGCGTTCAACTCCGGTCCATGGATCTTCATGGGCAGGCCGCGATCGAAAACCCACGTGGCGGAAACCTTCATCCCAGAACTCATGACTTCAATAACTCCGTCGTAACGCGCTACCGGCCGAGCGCCGGCGACCACGCCCTGGATCCAATTCCACAAATCACGATTGGCTGCGCCGCCGCTTCCGTAGAACATGCCGCGCTTGAGAATGATCGGACTGTACTTCGCGCGGCCAACTCGTTTGATTACGCCATCGTTGCGGCCGCCTTCGAGATACTCCTGCACATCCATCTCCACCTCGAGTCCAGTGCATTCTTGAAACGCGCCATCGGCAAGAGCGGTACCCGACGGCGAATCGTTTGGCGATTGTGATCCCGATTCACCCCCCGCACTCCTGCGGAGCTTTACCTGAAAGCGAAACGAGCGGAGCAGGTCTGTCATCCGTCACTTCTCCTGTAGCGTTAGCGTGCCGTCGCCCCCGCGCGTCAGTTGCAACACAATGAATTCGAGCGGTTCAGCCGGCGCTATTCCGATTTCCGCCAGCAAGCGTCCAGCGTCGCTCAAATAAGGTGGATTGTTGCCCTCGTCGCAGCGTACAAAGAACGCTTCCTCCTCGCTCGCGCCGCGAAACGCACCGAGTCGAAAAAGTTGACGCAGGTAAGCTGTGAGCGCGAGGCGAAGCTCGGCCCGCAACTCAGCGTTGTTTGGCTCGAACACGACCCACTGCATCTGTTGTTCCAGCGCCCGCTCGATCATCGTTAGTAACCGCCGCACACTCAGCTGACGAAACGAAGCGTCGCGGCTGAGCGTTCGCGCCGCAGTCAAACGAACGCCGTCGCGTTCGCGTAAGTACACGTTGATGCCTTGCGGATGAAGCTCGTCGTGGCGCGCGGGAGAAACTATGTCGTCAAGGCCGACTACCTGAGCGGCCAGCACATTCGCCGGACCATGCGGCACGCCAAACGCCAACTCCTGCCGGGCGATAATTCCAGCGGCAGTTGCGGACGGCGTAATGTGAATCATGGCGTTGCGCTGGTCGTCGCGCCGCACGATCTGTAGCCACGGGTAATAGGCGGCGCCAAAGGCGCTGTTGAAGCGCGCGCGCCAATCCAGAATCTGGCGTTGGTTGAGGCCGGGAGGCACGTCAAGCAGGACGATGAACGAGCGAAGCAAATCGGCAAACTCGACGAGCAGCTTGGTTTGATAGAAAACAATCTTGTCTCGATCGGCGGGCAGCCGGGGATCTAGTTGCAGGTTTTCCAAATCAACCGCGGGCGTCGTTTGTTCCTCGGGTTTGAGATCGAGCTCGACGCAACGCTCAAACTCCGGACCGGCAAGCGAGACAGGATCCACTACGGATTCGGTGGGAACGAGCGGCGCTGGTGAATAGAGATCTGGAACAACCACCAAAGAGAGGTCGGAAAGTTGTGTGAGCGCGAAGACACCATTGCCCGGTTCTTCATCGCTCAGGGTCCAGCGGTCAAAAAAATCATCATGTGTTATGTCGGCATAGCGATCGGCTACCGGAAGATCGTCAGGGCCGCTGAACAAGTTAGACCAACCAGCCGCGATCAGCTCGGCACTTTGCGGCAGCACCTGACTGCCGCTCCATTTTTGGTCGGGATAAACCAGGTCCGATTCGTAACAGAGGACCGTGGCCATCCAACGCGGGTGCAAGGCCGAGAAACCAAGCCCATAGTGCGTTTCTATGCGGCCGTCGCCGTCGTCGATCGTTAGAGCTCCTTCAACGATCTCCGCGGATTGTGGATTAGCCGGCAGGGGTTGATCGAAGGTGGCTTTGCTATCGGAACCAGCGCCTTTGGGCTGCGGCTCCTCGGTAAGGTTGGCGACCAGACGTAACACGCGTGTTGAATGATCGAGCGTCAAGCGCAACAACGTGCCCGCCGGCAGATCCACAGACGAATCAACTGTTAAGGAAGTGGCCGTAGGCGACTGAAATTGAAGCGGCCGAGTAGCGAAGTCGAGCGAAGCGCGCAACAGGTTTCCCCAACTTCCCTCGTTGCGAGCGCGCAGTTTCAGCGGTATTGCATTAGTCCCGGCGCCGGGAACTATTCCTTCAGCTACTCCCTTCGCATTGAGCGGCTCGAAGGTAACCGGATCGACTTCCTCCGCATAATCGTGGGCGATTCTTGCGATATAGGCGCGCCGCCCACCTTGTTCGAAGAAACTGGCCACCGCAAACGGCAGCAGTCCGGGCCCTTCGAATCCGCCGTACAAGCGACGATATTCGTCGAAGCTTTCAATCGCATAAGCGACGGTGCGCCGGCGAGGCCTTTCGGCTTCAACACACGGCCGATCATCGCGCCACTTTTCGTTGACCACCGGCACGCGCACTGGTCCGCGAGGCGCGACGCCAACAAATGCAGCCACGTCCATGCGCACGCCGGTTAGTGCGTGAAGCGGTGAATCCGGCGCTCGATAAATCCCGGGAGCGCCGATCGATATGTGACGAGGGAAGACCATTGGGGTTGCCCTGAAACCAACGTGTCTCGGCTGACGACGACCCGGCAGCTACATTTGGCCGCCGGCCTGGCACTGACTAATTCGAGCGGCGTCCGTGGTTATTTGAAGTCAATACCTTCGTGCACCAGATGCAGCTCTTCCATTGCGACTTCGCCGCCGCCTTTGGCCGCGAGGGTTGGACCTGACCACTTCTTGGGCTGTGCATTGCGCAGCACCCAGGTCGCCACGGCCTGCCGGGCTTCATCAAGCAGCGTGATCGTCACGTTAGTTGGCGCATAAGCTCCATCAGCAACGGATTTGATCCACTCGAACAGCTTAGTCTTACCGACCAGACCTCGCTTGAGCGTGACGTCGTCGAGCTTGTGAGTATTCGGAATCTTGCGAACGGTATTGAACTTTTCGTTGCCGTTGCGATATTCCGAGTAGCTCACATCCATGCCGAGCCCGCTCGCGTCGGAGAAGCCGCCGAAAACATCTGTCGGATCGTCGTTCTTGTCATTCAAGGAGACGAGATAGTTAAAGGCCCCATAGGGATTTGCACGTTCTGTCGGCATTATCTTTTCCTCCTAATGCTCAGTCGCTAGACTTTCGCGTCTCCGGTCCATTGGCCGATGCGGAAGATTACGAACTCGGCAGGTTTGACGGGCGCGACACCGACCAGACAGATCATTCGCCCGTTATCGAGATCGTTCTGCGTCATGGTGGTGCGATCGCAGCGAACGAAGTAGGCTTGTTCGGGCTTGTCGCCGAGCAAGGCGCCATCGCGCCACAAGACCAGCAGAAAGTCTTCTACTGTTTGTCGTATGTTCGCCCAGAGTCGCGGACCGTTAGGTTCGAACACCGCCCACTGCGTTCCTTTGTCGATGGAGTGTTCGATGTAGATGAAGAGCCGGCGCACGTTGACATACTTCCATTCCGGATCCGAGCTCATCGTGCGCGCACCCCAGACACGATTGCCGCGTCCTTCGAAGAAGCGCAGCGCATTAATGCCTTCGGGATTCAAAACGTCCTGCCGGGCTTTGTTGATGTTTGCTTCAAAGCGCGTCAGTCCGCGCACAACTTCATTCGCAGGCGCCTTGTGAACGCCGCGCTCAATGTCAGAGCGTGCGTAGATGCCGGTCACAAAACCGGAAGGGGGCAGCATTAGACGCTTGGGTGGTGCGCCCTGCGACGGACGCTCGGTGGGATCGAATATTTCGATGTGCGGGTGATAGAGCGCGGCGTATTTGCTGTCGAACCGGCCGCGAAAATGACGCACCTCGTTCATCGAACTCCCTTGCGGCGCGTCGACAACAGCGATGCGGTAGTGCAGCCGTTCGGCGTGCGATATCAACCGGTCAGCAGCCTGAGCGCAGGTGTCGGCTAATTCGTATGTGCCTCCATCCGGGAGCGCGACGATCGCAATGTCGTCAATTTCACCCAAGGCTTCCAGTCCGGTGGCCTTGATTTCCGCATGATCCAAATCGGCGGGTTTCCCATCTAAATCATTCGGTTGGGCCTCCACGCCGTCGTGACCACCCGTCAGGCGAGGCGAGAGGTTGTTTTGTAACGCCTTCATCAGCTCGGCAGGCGCAAAGCTTGGCGCCGGCGGCGCATCCCAGTCGAGCCAGACCACGGCATTTTCATCTTCCGGATCGTCTCGCTGAAGAATCTTTCCGATGAAGCGTTTTTGCAGTGGATCGGCGCCCAGTTCGTCATAAACATCAGTGCGCTCCGGCGATACGAAAACCAATACTTGCAATTCCACCAGTTGAATTACGTCCGATAGATTCGGTGTGACTAGTCCGCCAGAACCGCGAAAAGTCTGTCTGCCGTCGCTATCTACTTCGACGACGGCGAGATTCGCGAGCACCAGCGGATCGTTGTCCGCCGGCAGTGTAGCCGGCAGAGGCGGCGTCAGGATCTCGACGACGGCGCCGGCTTTCGCTCGCTTAACCTGCACACCCCAAAGGGAGCGAACCGGATCACTGGCCGGAAATTGAAACGCAATGTTCTTGCTGCGAACCGCGCGCGTCTCTACCAGCGCGTTTCCATAGTTGCCGGGCCAGCGTGCAGTCCACGTAGCTGGTCCAAAAGTGAACGCAATTGGTCGGCTGGCGACGCCGTAGTCGAAAACTCCCGGCGCCGGCTCGCGTGGCGCAAACACGCGCGAGACGTATAGCCGTTTGCCGCCGTTATCGAAAAACGCGCGCGCTGCGTGGGCCGTATACGACTCCCGTTCGTCGGCGCCGGTGCCCACCAGCAAGCGTGTCAGCCCGCCATAGACGCGCTCGAATTCAGTGAAGCTGGTAATCAACCGCGGCTCGCTGGTAGTGGGGCCGCCTGGATATTGCACCGGCCCGTAGCGCGTCATGCCGGCATATCCGGTAGTGCTTGTGGGTACACCTTCAATCGATTTTGAGCGAAAGCTGACTTCCTCAACGTAAACTCCAGGTGCTAAATATTCGGGCATGGAAGCACTCCTTTTTGGGCGCACGAGGCGTTATGGGATTTGAAACTCCCGGTAAATACATCTTCCTAAAGTAAAAGTGATCGTTTGAGTAACAGATGTTCCGTAGTCCGCCGGCAGCGTTTCACCCGTGGCCACCGGATCGGCTGAACCCGCCGTTGCGAGCATTTCGAGCGGGAGATCCCACAACGGATCAAGCTCTTCTTGATTGGGCGGATTTGGCACTGGTTCGGTAGTCGGCCCAGAGACCTCGACATCGACGTTGAGTGGGTTTGGCAGCGAGCTGCCGGACACCGAGTTGGCATTGACGAGCAGGAAAAACTCCCCGCGGTCGTCTCCATGCGCCCGGCCCACGACTAGTGTCTGACCCGCCAGCCTTGCAACTACACGCGCCCAGCGCATCGCTTTGCCGCTCCTCGTAACGCGGCCGCGTAGCGCGGTGGCAGTAACGCCGACGTCGTAAGCAGCGCCGGGAAAAAAAACCGGGCGACGAATGCGACGCCGGAACTGTTGCCGATCTATTTTTTCCGCACTCTCGACGGCAGAGAGAGAGAGGACCGGAATGCTGAGTCGTCGCGGCACAATACGCCGGCGGTCATACTTCGGATCGTAAAATGGCTGCTGAAGGTCAAAAACTCGCACGTCAACCGGCGACTTCAGACCCGGTTGATAACGCAGGGAAAAGAGATTAGAGATGTGTCTTTCGATTGGCGGGCGTGGCAGACCAAGCTGCGCGAAGTCGTATCCGACCTGAAGCGAGTAGCTCAAACGGCGCCCACATTGGGCATCGATTGGTTCAATGCCGAGCGCGAGGCGGTGAATTATCTCGACGTATCGGCTGGGAAGAAATTCGTTCATAACGTGGTTGTCGGCACTCCCCCGGCGATGGCCGTAATCACTGGCCCTTCGGGTTCGGCAACCCGGCCATCGAGCCGCATGATGCGCGCGATGTAAGGCACGCTCAATCGATAATCAGTCGGCAGCGAATCAAAGGTGCGCATGACCGCTTCAGTCGAAACTTCTTCCAGCACCAGTTGCATCGACTCGCCTGCATCCCACTCTCCGGAAGAGTGCAGTAAAGGCCCGCTAAGAATTGGCGTGGTCTCCAAACATTGCATCGCTCTGCCCAGCACGCGGTGTTCATCCTCGGCGTTTTCGGCCCAGGGCGTGATCAGATAGTGCAAGTCCAATCCCAGATGAGAACGGCCGTCCTGTATCGAAGCTCCCGACCAAGCCGCGCGCATCACCTTGTTGAAATCAACGCGGTAGAGAAAGATCGACAACGCCGGCGAACCGATATTTGAGGCGTTCCCAGACTCGAAGTCGACGGTGTGGACCAGCACTGCCTTGGTGGTGCTTCCAGATACCGGTTGAAATTCTTCAAAGCCCGCCGTGAGCAACATCTCGATGCTCTTACCGGCGGCGGCAATTCCCGCGAAACCAGCCAAAGCTTTCTCCTTAATAGGACAGGAGTTCCCGCCCGTCTCCCGAATTTCAAACAACGACAGGCAAGCAGTTCTGTCCGCACGTTCCAATCTTCATACTTGTCGCTTCCGCCGCGCCCACTTCAGCCAGCCAGGCTTTGATGGAGCCGGAGCGCTCTCGCTGGCGCCGCCTGCCAGGTACGGCTCAATAAAGCTGATAATCTCGCTCAGATCCTGCAAATAGCGTCGACTCGCATCTGGCACGTGAGTGATATAGCCATGCCAATTGCTCTTTCCCTTTTCGTCATCGTCCTGCCAGAGCTTGACGATAAACGAATGCACTTTGGACTCGGGTATGACCATGCCGTTCTTTGCGCGGATAAGTGCGAGAGCAAAACTGAACCGGCGGCAAACTTCTTCCGGCATTTCACGATGGCGCCTTCATGCCGGTGACATATAACAGGCCCACGGGCGTCAGCGCGTCTGCTGGCCGTCTGTGGCAGCGTCTAAGTTTGAAAATGTTTTGGAGCGAGTAGAAAACGAACTGCGCCGATTTCTGATGGCACATGAACTGTGCGGGGATTTGTGCGGAGTTAACTGGCGGAAAGAAGGAAGACTGAAGCCGATCACTTCGTCGTCTTGGTTTTCAATGCCTGTTCGACCGCGCCTATGTCGCGCTGCAGTCGATGCTGAACCGAATTCAATATTGAATGCAGGCGTCTGAGCCGGCCCAAGACTGCGGGCAGGGAAGTCGCGGAATTCTCCGGCAGCTCGATATCGGAGGGAATATTTCTCCCCACTAGTGTGTCAGCCTTAATCTCTTCGTAAAGTTGCTGCGTACGTCGTTCCGGCTTCACGCTGAGTTCTTCGCTAAGAGCAGTCACACACCGCTGATACTGGCGCAGGGCGCCGGTACGGTCTCCTCCGTGATACTGCAACCTCATCAGCCGGCGATAGGTCCGCTCAGAAGCACGGTCATAGCTCAGAATCGTGGCGCCGTACCCCTGACCCGCTTCGTAGTCTCCGTGTGCAACTGCGTGGTCCATCAACTTGTCGAGCAGGGTGAGGTAGGCGTTCTGTAGCCGCTCGCGTTCGAACAGGCACCAGTCCTGATACCAACCCTCGAGCAACTCGCCGTTGTAAGCCTTGACGGCCTCTTCAAGTAGATCGACCTTCGGACTATCGAGCTGCCGGCCCGCTATGCCCTGCACCGCGGCAAAGGCCCGATCAAACACAGCCACATCGGCCCAGACGCCGTCATGCAGATTGAGCTGCACCCAATCATGCTCCACCTGCAAAAGCGCTGGACTGGACGCGTTATACTCCTGCAACGCAGAGACTACGTGCCAGAGCGCTTGTCGCAAATATTTTTTTGAACGCTCAGTGGTAGTGTTTGCCCACAACAGACTTGCCAATGATTCGCGCGGGTGCGGGCGATTGCGATGGAGGAGCAGGTAACTAAGTAGCTCCTGCTCTTTACACACTTCGAGCCCGGAAATCTTTTGGTCGTCCCGTTTTACCAGGAACTTGCCAAAAAGCTGAAACCGCAAGACCGACATCCGGTGACTCTCCCTTGAGAGCGAACAGGTGAAGCTGGCTTCTGGTGAGAAAACCAGACGGAGTAACCAACGGTCCGCACGAACCGCAGTAACTGCCACTCTTCTGACTTCTGGGCAAGAATTGGTGAGAAGTAAGATCGGCTACCAATTGTCTGTCGAGATCGCCTGAGAGTTTGGGAATGTTATTGAGTCACCGAAATACTGTCAAGGAGATTCTGACAAGATCCTTCCGGAGAGAGGTTAATTAAATGTGTCCTCATCGTGCCCGAGCATAGCTGAGCCGACATCGTTCTTAGGGCTAGTGGATGGAAGTCCTGGTAACAGTGAGATGAGTGAATGGTGCCGAGGGCGGGAGTCGAACCCGCACGCCCCTTGCGGACAACGGGATTTTAAGTCTCAAATTGCTTGTTCCCCCGATTCGTATAGCTTGATTTGGTGGGTTGGCACACACTTGGCACACAAAACTCCGCTACTTTTTTTGAGTGTCGGATCATCTTCGGAAAACAAACCATGAGCGACGAGAAGTGGATTGTTTCAGATAAAGACCATCTCGGTGGTAAGCCCCGCGTCCAGGGAACCCGGATCTCGGTAGCCTTTCTGCTGAGTGCTTGGCAAGCGGAATGTCCGTGGCCGAAATCGTCGACAGTTATTCAACTTTGACGGAGAACGCCGTGCAGGACGCCCTGCGTGAGCTGAGCACGAAAAGGAAACGGCCGCGCGTGCCGGCCGCTATGGAAACGAGCGCTTTGAGTCCGTCAAATCGCCAGTCCCACGTCGCCTTCGAGCACCGATGTCTTCAGCTGCGGACGCTCTCCGCTTTTCCATAGTGCCGCAGTGTGTAATACCCGATACCGGATGGGCCCCCCGTCCGGTCTTTCGCTGCGCGCAATGGGGCGTGGGATGCAGACAAACTCGGTGCGCATCTCAGCGGCCGACAATTGGACCTTCGCATAACCGTGTCCTCCAAGATCTACGAACTCGAGGTGCGGAGCCAGATCCGGGTTGGACAACGAGCGTGCGCGCTTGAGGTCGAAGCTCTTTGCATATTCAAGGCACGAGCGGACACCGTGCCGCAGCAGCATGTTATTGGTCCACTCCGGCTTCGCGCCGTCCGGCCGATCGGCGAGGAACAATGCGCGCAAGGGGTGATCTTTGCGTAAGCCATGCTCAAGTGCTTCCATCGTGCCCGCGCTTGCCAGCGACGCACCGACGAAGCTTAGTCCAACCGGCTCGAATTTTCGCGGCGGAAGATGGGCCGCGGCATAACCGGCCCAGAAACTGTGGCGATCTCCCGAGACGATCGCAAAGCCGGTGATCTTCGCGTCACGCACGAGGTCGTAGATCTCCTTGCGTTCGGCATAGGCCGCGCCGTAATCGTCGGTGCGGGCTATCCCGTAAGTGTCCGCCGGCCACGCATTTTTGGCCATTCCAGCGGGCAGGTTTTGCCGGTCCACGCGGTTGTCGAGCGCCCCGAGCGAATTGCCCCAGATCTTCCAGGTCGCCGTCGATCGCCGTAGCTTCTCCTTGAACCATGCCT
>DASYLB010000028.1:0-182130 GCA_036009765.1 Pyrinomonadaceae bacterium
GGCTTACCGAGCGCCGCAGACCACGACGCAGGAATTAGTGGCGGGCATCTGGGCCGAGGTGCTGGAGTTGGAACGAGTGGGGCTCGGGGACAACTTCTTCGAGCTGGGCGGCCACTCGCTGCTGGCGACGCAGGTGAGCTCAAGGCTGCAAGCGCAACTGGGAATCAAGCTACCGCTGCGCGAACTGTTCGAAGCCCCGACTCTCGCGGCCTTCGCCGCCCGCGTCGAGCAGGGCGTTCGGAAGCAAACACTGCCTGCCGCGTTGCCGGCGTTAGGCCCAATTTCCCGCAGTGAAGAATTACCGCTTTCGTTTGCCCAATCCCGGCTGTGGTTCGTTGAGCAAATGGAACCCGGAAGCTCAGCCTACACCATTCCGGCTGCGGCACGCATGAAGGGCCCTCTGAACTTCGAGGCACTCCAACGTGCACTGCTTGAAATTATGCAGAGACACGAGGCCCTGCGCACTCGCTTTATCAGCGCCAGTGGCAGACCGGTCCAGGTAGTAGATCAAACGACAGGTGTTGACCTTGAGACCACAGATCTGACCGGAATACCCGAGGTAGAACGGGATTCTGCCGTGAACAGTTTCCTCAGGCAGGCAGCCCGCGGCTTCGACCTGCAGCGTGGTCCTCTATTCCGGGCTCACCTCCTACGACTCGCTGACGACCACCATATTCTGATCATCACTATGCATCACATCGTCTCGGACGGTTGGTCGGTCGGGGTCTTCATTCGCGAGTTGCAACACCTCTACGAAGCATTTGCCCAGGGCACCCCAATCGCTTTGCCCAACCTGCCGGTGCAATATGTTGACTACGCGATTTGGCAGCGCGAGTACCTGAAGGGGGAAATTCTCGACCAACATCTGAACTATTGGAAGGAACGTCTTGCCGACCTCAATTCGTTGAATCTTCGAGTGGAAGAGCAAAGCGAGCCGTTCGCATCCGGCGCTGCCGCAATCGAGTCGCTTGAACTCAGCGAGCAGTTGAGCGCGCAGTTGCGTACTCTCAGCAGGCGCGAGGGGGCGACGCTGTTTATGACGCTCCTCGCGGCTTTCAAACTCGTACTGGCTCGCCGTTGTGGTCAGGAAGATATCGCCATTGGAACTCCCATCGCCGGCCGCCTGCTCCCGGAATGGGAGAACCTGATCGGCTTCTTCGTCAATACGCTGGTGATGAGGACAAGCTGCGGCGGTAACCCGACATTCCGTCAACTCCTTGGCCGGGTAAAAGAAACGGCGCTGGGAGCATACGCCCATCAGGATCTGCCCTTCGAAAAACTCGTCGAGGAGTTGCACCCGGATCGTAGTCTGAGCCGCCATCCCTTTTTCGACGTGCTCTTCAATCACGTCAACGTTCCGTTAACCAGGGCACAGCTGACGGGCCTCGAGCTTGAGGTGCTGGAAGTGAACGGCGCGGATTCGAAATTCCCGCTCACTATTTACACGCATGACGATAACCAACGGATCAGAGTACGTATTGCTTACCGGCAAACGCTCTTCTCCGCTGAGCAGATCACCTTGATGCTGGATCAGTACCGCGAGGCTCTCTCACAGATGGTCCAACGGCCTGACGATTCGATTGCCTCTTACTCGCTGGTGACGGATCGGATGCGGTCACTACTTCCGGACCCGCGTGCAGAAATATCGCAGCCGCGTTTTGGTTTGATTACGGAGATGTTCAACCAGCAGGTGATCGAGGCGCCGGCTAACGTTGCGGTAACGCAGCGGGGCAGAGAATGGAGCTATAAAGAATTATCAGCTAGTGCCAACGATATCACGCTCACTTTGCTCAGTCTCGGACTCGAGCCCGGCCAAACCGTGGCGGTGTGCGGCGAGAAGAGCTTCGGCCTAATAGCGGGAATTTTAGCCGCCGGCCTGAGTGGGGGCGTGCTGTTAACGCTCGATAGAAAACTTCCCGCCGCACGACAACGCACGATGTTTAAAATCTCCAGGGTGAAATACGTTCTTTATGCGGGGAGCGTGCGACCCGAAGACGCATGGATATTTGAGCGTAGCGGCATAGAAAGTCTCACCCTCGATCCTCAGAGCGGGTCGGTAGTTGCTCACAACGGACAAGCTCTTCGACGGGAAAATTCTGAACGCCGGAAGGGAATTGCGCTCCCACCTCCCGCCACGGCGAATGCGGCTTATGTCTGCTTCACTTCGGGAACTACCGGGGTGCCAAAAGGAGTGTTGGGATCCCATCAGGGCCTGAGCCATTTTATTTCCTGGCAGCGTGAGGAATTCGGAATTGGACCAGGCGATCGTAGCGCCCAATTAACGGGGCTCTCGTTCGATGTAGTTTTGCGAGACATTTTCCTGCCGCTTACCAGTGGGGCGACCCTCTGCTTGCCGGACGATGAAGAGCAGGTGGTTTCGGAGAAAGTTTTGGAGTGGCTTAATCGCGAGCGCGTGTCGATTCTTCACACTGTGCCGTCACTGGCCGAGAGTTGGCTGGGCCTCCCGGATGAAGCAGCCGTGAGCAGCCTGCGCGTCGTATTTTTCGCCGGAGAGCCGCTTACGAGCAAACTGATTCAACGCTGGCGCTACGCCGTCTCAAGCGGCTGTCAGATTGTTAATCTGTATGGTCCTACCGAAACAACTCTAGCGAAGTGCTTCTACCGGGTACCAGTTGATTGTTTGCCCGGCGTACAGCCTGTCGGTGAGCCCATTCCGCAAACTCAAGCGCTGATCTTCAGGGATGGCGACCAACTGTGTGGCCTCGAAGAAATCGGAGAGGTTGTTATTCGCACGCCGTTCCGAAGCCTGGGCTATCTCAACGCGTCAGATGAGAAGCGCCGGTTCGTCAAAAATCCATATCGCGACGAAGCCCAGGACCTGCTCTACCACACCGGTGATAAAGGTCGCTACCGAAGCGACGGAACGCTCGAGCTGCTTGGACGCATCGACGATCAGGTGAAGCTTCGCGGTCACCGAATCGAACCGGGCGAGATTGAATGCGTACTGCGCAAGCACGCGGAAGTAAGGAACGCGGCGGTTTTAGTCCGCTCCGCTGCCGCGGGGGAGAAAAGGCTGGTGGCGTATGTGGCCTTAGTCAATAACTCATCTTTGTCGCCCGCGGCCTTACGCAGCTACCTTCGCAGTCAATTGCCGGAATACATGGTGCCCGCGGCCTTCATGCTAATGTCTGCACTCCCGCTGACTGCCAACGGAAAAATCAACCGCGAAGCTTTGCGAGATCCCGAACAGCCGGCGGAAAACGGTTACGAACAGCCTCGCGATGAAATCGAAGAGTTGCTGGCAGGCATCTGGTCCGAGGTGTTGAAAGTCGAGCTGGTTGGCCGCGATCAAAACTTCTTCGATCTTGGCGGCCACTCCCTCATAGCGACCCAGGTAATCTCACGAGTGCGAGAGATTTTCCGCGTTGATCTGGCGGTACGCTCTCTGTTTTCAAATCCGACCATCGCCGGCATCGCCGCGGAAATTCGCGCGACCCGCAGCGCTGACCAAACGCCGACCCGTCCCCAACTCCGGCGCGTTGAAAGAGGCCCGCATCTGCCGCTGTCGTTCGCCCAGCAACGTTTGTGGTTCATAGACCAGTTGGAGCCGGGCGGGCATGCCTATGTAATACCCGCTGCAGTGCGCCTGACCGGCGAGTTGAATGAAGCGGCCGTCGGCGCGGCTTTAGTTGGCATTGCTCGTCGCCACGAAAACCTGCGTACGCGGTTCATCAACGCCAATGGGACTCCGATGCAGGTAATAGACCAGGAGTCGGATTTTGAACTTCGGCTCGTTGATCTCGCCGAGCAAGTCTCAGGGGAGGAGTTGGAGTCGCGCACACGCGAGTTGCTTCGCGACGAAGCCACGCGCGGCTTTGAGCTAAGTCGTGAACACCTCTTTCGCGCACTGCTCATACGCCTGTCCGCCACCGAGCACGTACTTCTTATTACCATCCACCACATTGTTTCAGATGCGTGGTCTATGGGTCTGCTGTTAGAGGAATTCAAAGCTTTCTATCAGGCCTACGACGAGGACCAGCCACCCGCCCTGCCCGACCTGTCAGTGCAATATGCGGATTACGCTGCCTGGCAACGTGATTACCTGCGCGGCCAGACGCAGCAGCAGCAGTTAAGTTACTGGAGGCAGCAATTGCATGGGGCGGAGGCGCTGGAATTACCTACCGACCGTCCGCGACCGCCCGTTCAAACCTACCGCGGCGCGTCAGAACCATTCACGCTTTCAGCGCCGCTGGTCAAAGACATAAGACAGCTCGGCCGACGTGAGGGTTGTACCCTCTTCATGACGCTGCTCGCCGCTTTCCAGATTCTACTCGCCAAATCCAGTGGTCAAAGAGATGTGCTGGTCGGGACGCCAATTGCGGGCCGGATACATCCTGATCTTGAAGCTTTGATCGGTTTCTTCGTCAACACAGTCGTCATGCGCGCGCGTATGAATGGAGACCCGACGGTGCGCGAGATTCTGCAAGGTGTGCGCGAGGCAGCGCTCGGCGGTTTCGCGAACCAGGATCTGCCGTTTGAGAAATTGATCGAAGACCTCCAGCCAGCGCGTGATCCCAGCCGCAGTCCTTTGTTCCAGGTGATGTTTATCTTCCAGCATGCAAGCCGGAAACACGAGGAGTTCAAGCGCCTCGGCATAGAGCCGTTAGACCTTGAGATGACAACTGCGAAGTTCGACCTTACGTTGACGGTTTTGGGCGATACTGAGGAACTGAACTGCGTCATCGAATACAACACTGACCTGTTCGAGCGCGATCGTATTCTCCGCCTGATCCGTCACCTGCAGTTAGTGCTCGAGGCGATTACAACCAATCCCGATCTATCCTTCTCGGCTCTGACCCTACTCGATCATAAGGAACGGCGGCAGGTGATCGAGGACTGGAACGCGACTGAGTTCAATTACTCCGAGGAGCAGAACGTCGCCAGGCTTTTCGAGCGCCAAGCAGCTATGACTCCCGAGCGCGTTGCTTTCATCGCAGGCGAGCGGCGGATCACTTACGGTGAGTTGAACCGCCGGGCGAACGGTCTGGCCCGGCGGTTGAGGCAAAGTGGGGCTCGGGAAGAGTCGAGGGTTGCGGTCTGTATGCGCCGCTCTCCGGACCTGATGGTTGCCTTACTTGCCGTCATAAAGGCCGGCGCAGCCTATGTTCCTATTGACCCGCAGCTGCCCGATGAACGCATAGCGATGATGCTCGGCGACAGCAACGCGCGTGTCGTTCTCACCGAACATTCATGGTCAGATCGGATTACACCGGGGCACGTCGAGGTCATATGTCTGGAGGCTGATTGGCACGACATCGAAACTTACGAAACTTCGAATCTTTCAGTTAACACTGTCGGCGACTCAGCCCTGTACCTGATCTACACTTCGGGATCGACCGGCCAACCGAAAGGTGTGATCGGAACGCACCGCGGCGCGGTCAACCGATTTCACTGGATGTGGGAGCGCTTCCCATTCGAGGTTGGGGAAGTAACTTGCTTGAAGACCTCATTCAGCTTTGTCGATTCGGTCTGGGAATGCCTCGGGCCGTTACTCGCGGGCGTGCCCGGCGTGATAATTCCTGAAGCGACGGTCAGCAACACCGAAGCCCTCATCTCCCAGCTCGCCAAAGAGAACGTAACGCGGATCGTGCTGGTGCCCTCTTTGTTGGAATCACTCGTCGAGAACCATTCAAATCTGGGAACACTGCTGCCCGCGTTACGCCTTTGGGTATGCAGCGGTGAAAGCCTGTCAGGGCAATTGGTCGAGCGCTTTCACGCGGCGGTGCCGGACGGACAGCTCGTCAATCTATACGGGTGTTCCGAAGTCGCGGCGGACGTGACTTATCACATTGCCGAACGCACGCCCACTGCGCTCACCGTTCCAATCGGCAGGCCCGTGGCGAACACACAGGTCTACATACTCGACGAGAGCATGAGCCCCTGCGGAATTGGTTTGCCCGGTCAAATTTATGTCGGCGGCTCACACCTCGCGCGCGGCTACTGGAATCGGCCGGACGAAACCGCCGACCGCTTCGTGCCCAACCCTTTCGCAACTCACGACGGCGAACGCCTGTACCGAACGGGTGACCTCGGGCGTTACCTAACCACCGGCGAAATTGAATACCTCGGACGGATGGACAGTCAGTTCAAAGTGCGCGGGTACCGGATCGAGAGCGGCGAGATCGAGAGTGCCCTCATGCAGCACCCGAAGGTGCGAATGGCCCAGGTTGTCGCAGCGGGCGCCGGCCGGTCCGAAAAGAAGTTAGTCGCCTACGTTGTGCTCGTCGAAGCGATGGACGACGTGATCCGCGAACTACACGATTACGCAGCGCGCTTCCTGCCGTCATACATGATCCCTTCGGCCTTCGTACCGTTGGAACGCTTTCCATTGTTGCCGAGCGGAAAAGTGGACCGGCGTTCGCTGCCCGCCGCCAGCAGAGAACACACGCTTTCAGCAGGCCCGGCGTCGCAGGCTTCAACGCCGGTCGAAGCTTCTCTCGTAGAAATCTGGCGTGAGGTGCTCGGTCTGGATCAGGTTGGCATCTACGACAATTTCTTTGACCTCGGCGGTCATTCTCTGGCGCTGGTCAAGTTGAGAGCACGCATCGAATCACGGTTTGGACGCCGGCTGTCATTGCCCGATCTGTTTACGTATCCCTCAATCGCCGCCCTCAGCCAGCGCCTGCAAGAGGTGGAGACGACGAACGATATCCTGGCCCGGTTAGGACCTCGCATGGCACGCCAAAAAGCAGCATCTCGAATTAGACGACAACGATGGGCAGAGCAGCGGCAGAAGCAGCCTGCCTACCAGTTTACAGACCAGGCGGGTGCAACTCAGCACCAGGTAGAAGGACAATTGACATGATGACAATAGCACCAGATGGTATCGCGATAATTGGCATGGCTGGTCGTTTTCCCGGCGCGCCTTCCGTTGATGCGCTCTGGAAGAATCTACAGCACGGGGTCGAATCGATCACTCGCTTCTCAGATGACGAACTTCTGGAAGCCGGAGTGTTGCCGGAGTCGCTGCGCGATCCTGATTACGTCAAAGCGGGCCCGACACTCGCGGGCATCGACTTGTTCGACGCGCCGATGTTCAACCTGAGTCCTGCGGAAGCGGAGATTATGGATCCACAACACCGGCTGTTTCTGGAGTGTGCCCTCGCGAGCCTTGAGAACGCGGGCTACAGTTCTGATCGCGGGCAGGAGCGTATCGGCGTTTATGGTGGCACGGGCATAAATCGCTATCTACTTGAAGAGATCGCTCGCTCGGACCTGATGAAGTCAGGGATCAAGTCCGTAACCGGGAATGATAAGGATTACCTCACCGCGCGCGTGTCGTACAAACTGGGTCTAACCGGCCCCAGCATCTGCGTTCAAAGCGCTTGCTCCACTTCATTAGTCGCGGTGCACCTGGCTTGCCGCAGCCTGCTCGATCAGGAAACGGACATCGCCCTGGCGGGCGGTGTTTCCCTTCGCGTACCGCAAACTGCCGGTTACTGGTTCGAAGAAGGCGGGATACTTTCTCCCGACGGACACTGTCGCGCTTTCGACGCCGAGGCTGGCGGAACAATCTTTGGGAGCGGCGTGGGAATCGTTGTGCTCAAGCGTCTCGAAGAGGCCATCGCCGACGGTGACGCCATTCACGCTGTGATCCGCGGCAGCGCCGTCAACAATGACGGCTCGGCCAAGGCTGGGTTTACTGCGCCAAGCGTCCAATCGCAGGCTGAATTGATCACCGAAGCATTATTGGCGGCGAACGTCGACCCACGTTCGATCAGTTACGTCGAAGCACACGGGACGGGCACTAATCTCGGCGACCCGATTGAGCTCTCGGCGCTCACCAAGGCCTACCGAGGTTGGACTCGCGATCGGGGATTCTGCGCCATCGGATCGGTGAAAACTAACGTCGGGCATCTTGATACTGCGGCGGGCGTGACCGGCCTCATCAAGACGGTGATGACACTGGAACACAAACGCATTCCGCCGAGCCTTAACTATCGCATACCAAACCCGGAGATTGATTTTGACAATAGCTCCTTTTACGTAAATACGACTCTGCGGGAGTGGACCACCGCAAACTCGCCGCGCCGCGCGGGCGTGAGTTCGTTTGGCCTGGGTGGTACTAACTGCCACATGATCCTGGAGGAGGCGCCGCCAATTGCGCCACGCGTCGCCGGTTCCGGGCGCCGCCACTACCTCATTCCCGTTTCCGCGAAAAACAACAAGGCGCTTGAAGAGATGTGTGATGCGCTTGCGGATCATATCTCGCAGGTTCCTGAGACCAGATTGGATGACGTAGCGTTTTCTTATCAACAAGGAAGAAAGACTTACCCGCACCGTCGAGTCGTGGTTGCGCGCAGTCGTGAGCAGGCGCTCGATTCGCTCCGCAGTCGAGGATCGAGTCCGACGCTGACAAGTATGGAGGAGTCGATCACTTCTCCGGTCGCATTTCTGTTTCCAGGGCAGGGAAGTCAATTCGCCAACATGGGCCTGGAACTCTACGACAACGAACCTGTGTTCCGGCGCTACCTTGACACTGCCTCCGAGATACTCAAAAGCACGGTGGGGTTTGATTTGCGGGTCAAATTGTTCCCGGCTCGATATGGAAACGACTCCGATGGGCGCGAACTCGACCACACCTCCGTGCTGCAACCGGCCCTCTTCACGTTCGAGTATGCGCTGGCCCAACTGTGGCAGAGTTGGGGAGTCCATCCGGACTTCTTTATCGGGCACAGTCTCGGCGAGTTTGTAGCCGCGACCTTAGCCGGTGTGATGTCATTCGAAGCAGGGCTTCAGCTTGTTGCACGGCGGGGCTCACTTATTGGCGGCTCGCCAACCGGCACGATGTTGGCTCTTCCGCTGAAGCAGGCTGACGTGCTGCCTCTGCTGGGCCAGGACCTGTCAATAGCCGCTCTCAATGGTCCAGAGCGAACCGTAGTTTCCGGGCCTCCCGCGGCGGTGCTTGAATTCGAAGAGACACTGTCGGCCCGCGATGTCCCTTTCACTCGTTTGTCTACCTCGCATGCGTTCCATTCCCGGATGATGGAGGCGGTCGTACCGGAATTCCGCCAGTCCTTGCGAAGTGTCACTCTGCGCCCACCGCAGTCCCGATATATATCGAATGTAACCGGAACCTGGATTACGGCCGCCGAGGCCACGGATCCTGAATATTGGATACGCCACCTGCTCGAGCCGGTCCGTTTCTTCGATGGTCTACGTACGCTCGGCGCGGTGCCGCGCGCCGTCCTACTTGAAGTAGGACCAGGCCGAGTGCTTACTGGTTTGGCGAAATCCGGCCTGCGCGACGGCGATGCGCCGAAGTGCCTGATCTCAATTCCTGATCTTAAGGAGGTTGGCGCAACTGAGGATCATTTGCACCGCACGCTTGGCGAATTGTGGCTGGCGGGAGTGCCGGTGAATTGGAGCGACTATCAAAAAGACAGCGGAGCCAGGCGCGTGCCACTTCCCGGTTACGCTTTCCAGCGCGAGCGGTACTGGATTTCCAGCAGGAAAGCGAACGCCCTCGACGCTAAAGCTAGGGAGCCGGAAACCGAGCAGGCGCAAACATTGCTTCTGACGCCGATGTGGCGGAAGTTTGCACCAGCGGCACCGTCCGTCAACTTAGTGCCATACGGTGGAGTCACCGTTGTGGTTTACGAACAAAACGAACTCGCCCAAAGAATTGTGGAAAAGCTGCGGCTTGGTAGTGCGGAAACTGTTTTTGTCCAAACTGGTTCGACGTTTCAGCAACTCGACAATTCCTCCTTCACCATTGACGCCGGAAACCCACGGGACTACCAGAAGTTGTTCGGCGTTTTGGCTTCGCGATTAGGTGATCGTCCGCTGCGAGTTGTTCACCTTCTCAACCTTACCTACCAGCCGCAGGATTATGAAAATCACATCAATGCGTTCTATAGCCTGATTTGGATTGCGCAAAACATGGGCTCGCAACTTTCAGGTACGCTGGTTGACCTCGTGATCCTTTCCGCCGGCGCTCACTCGGTGACGGGCAGGGAAACACTTAGTTCGGAAAGCGCGTTAATCGCTGGTCCATTCCAGGTAATACCGCGGGAGTACCCGAATTATTCATGTCGTTGGATTGATATTGATCCTTCTGAATACACGCTCGCTGCCCTTGATGAATTGCTGCGGAGCGAAACAGATCCCGACGAATCCATCGCTGCCTACGCCTACCGGGACGGAAAACGATACGAACGTTCACTCGCAGAACTCCGTCTGCCCGCGTACCAAAACGCGAACAGTCCGTTTAGGCAGTACGGTGTGTATCTAATAACGGGCGGGTTTGGAGGGATTGGGGTCGAGGTGGCCCAATTCCTGGCGCGTGAGCATCAGGCGAAGCTGGTGCTGACTGGGAGAACGACGCTTCCCGAACGGAGCCAGTGGGACGAATTTCTTAGCAAAGACTCGAGTTCGACAATAGCCCAGCGTCTCCGCACAGTACTCAAACTCGAAGCTCTTGGATCAGAGGTACTACCGCTGACAGCGGATGTCGCCGATGAAGTTCAGATGCGAGCAGCAATCGAGCAAGCCGAGTCGAGGTTCGGAACGATAAACGGAGTAATCCATGCGGCAGGAATCGCCGGCGGCGAATTGATCGCAGCCAGAAATAACGCCGTGGTCGAGAGCGGCGTTTTCCAGCCAAAGGTCGAGGGTGCGCGCATGCTGGCGAAGGTGTTTAGCCTTCACACCCTCGACTTCTTCGTTTGCTGCTCTTCAGTCCAGAGCCTGATTGGCGATATTGGGCAGAGTGATTACTGCTCCGCCAACGCTTTTCTTGATGCTTTTGCCTACTCGCTAAGAGCCAGCGGATCTCAGCCCTGCCTCTCCGTCAATTGGGACACTTGGCGCGATGTGGGCATGGCAGCGGACCTGGCGACAGGACGCAATGGTGATCGTCCCAGAGGCCTTTCCCCCTCGGAAGGGATTTCGATACTCTGTCAACTTCTCTCTACCTCACTGCCTCAGGCGGTGGTCTGCGGCAGCGATCTGGCACCCCGCTTGAAAGAGGCGTTTCAGCCGAGGCGGACCGCTCCGCTCCAAATTCCCTACGATCTCGTCGTGACGGAAACTGCCGCGCCACACACGCGGCCCGAACTCTTCACCCCCTATATCGAACCGGAGACTTCCGTGGAACGAGTCATTGCTGGCGTCTGGCGGGAAGTACTCAACCTCGACCGGGTCGGCCTTGACGACAGCCTCTTCGAACTCGGCGGAGATTCGATCCTCGCGATCCGCGTGAGTCAAATGCTCGAGGAGAAGCTCGGCATTCCGGTACCGCCCGTCCAAATCTTCGCAGCTACAACCGTTCGTGGGCTGGCCACCCTTGTCGGTGGAAGCCGGCAGGTGGGTTCGGACCTGAAGGTCCACCAAAACCGGGGTGAGCTGCGCAGAGCAAATCTTATTAATGCCTAAACCCGGCACCGACTACGCAAGCGTAGGTGCCAGTGGAATTAAACAGTCTTCTAAGAAAGGGATTCATCTGTGTCTGAATTCTTATCACCAGAGAAGAGATTGTTGTTGGCGCAGGCGCTAAGCAGCGCCCGACACGGCAAGGGTACAACGATCGCCAGGAGGAACTCTGACGACCCGGCACCATTGTCTTTCGCCCAACAACGTATCTGGTTCATTCAACAACTGCATCCGGATAACCCGCAATACAACACGCCCGTTGGAGTCAGCCTCAAAGGTTCACTCAATATTCCGGCGCTCGAACAAACACTAACCGAGATTGTTCGGCGTCATGAGGTAATGAGAACCGTCTTCCGAGTTACCGATGGACAACCGGCGCAAGTAATTTTGCCTGCTTTCGATCCGCGCTTAACGATCAAGGATTTGTCCGAGCATCCAGTGACTGACAGGCAGATTGTGGCTCAGCAGATCATCGATGAAGAGTCAGGCCGCCCGTTCGATCTCGAGGCTGGACCATTGGTTCGTTTCCTGCTGCTGCGACTAGCACCAAATGAAAACTGGCTAAATCTAGTGACCCACCACATGGTGTTTGATACCTGGTCCATCGATATTTTCGGACGCGAGCTATCGGCGATCTATGGTGCTCTCATCGACGGCAGTCCTTTTCCTCTTCAAGATCTCCCAATCCAGTATGCAGACTTTTCGCTTTGGCAACGGCAGCGATTTCAGGGAGAAGAACTGCAGCAGCAACTCGCATATTGGACGGCGAAGCTGAGCGGAGCGCCGCCCTTGCTGATGCTGCCAACGGATCGTCCCAGACCACCACTGCAGAGCTATCGTGGTCGTATCCAGCCATTCTCGTTATCTGAAGGCCTCACCGCTTCACTAAATCAGCTGAGCCGCGCCGAGGGTGTGACTCTATTCATGACGCTAATGGCGGCGTTTCAAACGCTCCTTCACTGCTACTCGGGTCAGGAGGAGATCGTAGCTGGGACAGCGACGGGTAACCGCAATCGTCGCGAGATGGAAGGGTTGATTGGGTGTTTTATCAATTCACTGCTGTTCAGGACGAACTTCTCCGGCGACCCGCCCTTCCGCGCGGTGTTGGACCAGGTGCGCCGATTGAGTCTCGAGGCCTCAGCTCACCAGGACGTTCCTTTCGAACAAGTAGTGGCAGCCTTACACCCCCAGCGAGATCTCAGTTATGCCCCTCTAACCCAAGTAATGCTGAATTTTCAGAATACTCAGTTGAACACGCCGGTCGCCGCAGGCTTGGAAATCAGTCGACTAGGTATGCCCGAGAGAATGGCAGCACAGTATGACTTGACGATCAATCTGAGGGACAGCGGAAGCAAACTGCACGGTCTGCTCGAGTACAACACTGACCTTTTCGATGCGACCACGGCCCAAAGAATCCTTGGACATTTTGAGACTGTACTCGAATCAATTGTCACTCATTCCGAGCGACGAGTCTCGGCCCTGGAGGTTATGACCGAACCAGAGCGTTTGCAGCAGATCTCCGGTCTTAATGAAACACGCACCGAATTTTGGGAGCACGGCTTTCTTCCCGATCTTATTCAGCGGCAGGCGGCGCAACGGCCGGAAGCAGTGGCAATGACATTCGAGGGCCAACGACTAACTTACGACGAGCTGAACTCACGCGCTAACCAGTTGGCGCATCATTTGCGCGGCCTCGGCGTAGGACCAGAGGAACTTGTTGGCGTCTGTCTGGAGCGAGGGTTGGGCATGGTCGTGGCCTTGCTCGGAATCCTCAAAGCCGGCGGCGCTTACCTGCCGCTTGATCCAACTTACCCGCGCGAGCGGCTGGAGTTCATGATAAACGACTCGGGGCCTTCAGTACTGCTCACGCAAGAAAAATTCTCGCAACCTCTCTCATCCGCCAGACAGCAAGTTGTTTGTATAGATTCTGACTGGGAGCGGATCGCGTTTGAGAGCCCAGAAAATCCAGACACGGCGCTCGGCGCCGCCAATTTGGCCTACGTCCTCTACACTTCAGGCTCCACCGGCGTCCCTAAAGGCGTGATGGTCACGCATGGCGCGCTGAAGAACTTTCTGCTCTCTACCTCCCGGCTGCTTGAAATGACTAGGGATGACGTGCTCGCGGCGGTCACCACGCTCGCATTCGACATCGCCGGTCTGGAGCTTTACTTGCCGCTCATCGTCGGGGCCAGAGTTGGTTTGGTCTCCAGGGAGACGGGGAGTGATGGAAGGTTGCTGCGCGATGAAATAATTAACCTGGGCGCGACGGCGCTGCAAGGCACTCCGGCAACCTGGCGCATGTTGCTCGGGGCCGGCCTTCAGTTGACGCCATCGTTCAAGGTGTTTTGCGGCGGAGAAGCGATGACTGGTGATCTAAAGGAAAAGCTCCTGGACACCGGTGCAAAGGTTTGGAATCTTTATGGTCCAACTGAAACAACGATCTGGTCAACGGTGAAGCGGCTGGATCCGGATTGCCCACCTTCCATCGGTCAACCGCTGGCTAACACTCAAATTTACATACTCAATCGTTCGCTGCAACCTACGCCGGTTGGCGTGGCCGGCGAACTCTATATCGCCGGCGCCGGCCTCGCTCGCGGCTACCTCAAACGGCCCGAGCTTACGGCCGAACGCTTTATTCCGAATCCATTCAGTTCCGAGCCCGGCGCTCGCCTCTACAGGACGGGCGACCTCGTGCGCTACTTGCCAAACTATGACATTGAATATCTCGACCGCATTGATCTTCAGATCAAGATACGGGGCTTCCGGATTGAGCTGGGCGAAATTGAAACCGTGCTTGGCCAACATCCCGACGTGCGGCAGGCAGTAGTCGCAGCCCGCGAGAATCCGTCAGGTGAAAAAGTTCTGGTTGCATACGTTGTGCATCAGCAAGGCGTGGCCAAAAGCTCGCCGGTCCGACATGAGGAGTTACGCGAATTCCTGCGCCGATCGTTACCGGCTTACATGATTCCGTCGGCCTTTGTGCTGCTGGATGAGCTGCCGAAGTCGCCCGCCGGGAAAATTGATCGCAAGGCTCTTCACGAACTGCAACCTTTGGATCAAGGAAAACCGTTTGTTGCTCCCAGCACCCCGACCGAACTCCTCGTAGCCGGCATTTGGTCGGAGTTGCTTGGCACGGATCGAATCAGCGCCGACGACGATTTCTTCGAGCTTGGCGGGGATTCGCTTCTGATCCAGCGAATGCTTGCCAAGGTTATGCAGGCAGTTGAAGTGACGGTGCCGCTGGGGACTGTTTTCCAAAATCCGAGCGTGTCGCACATAGCGGCGATAATCGATCGCACCAGGGAGATAAGCTTGACGGATGAAACCCGCCTTAACGACCTGGTTAGTAATCTCTCAGATGAACAAATTGACTCGCTGCTTAGTGAAGCACTAGCCGAGTCGGGAAGCCAGCCAGCCTTTGAGTTTGCTGGACAGGAGTGAATGAAAAATGGTGCAAGTACAAAATCACCTGGCGAACCTGTCGGCCCAACAAAAACAACAACTGCTCGCGCGACTGCTGCAGAAAGAATCAAGAGAAGGTTCCACGAACCTCACTGTTGAGCAGCGACGGCTCTGGCTGTTGCGTCAACTGGAAGAAAGTGTACCGACGCATATTTTCAAGGCCTTCCAGATTGATGGGCACATAAACCTTGAAGTCTTGCATGCGAGTCTGGATGAGATCGGGCGGCGACATGAAATGCTGAGAGTCTCGTTTATCGATCTCGACGGGCGCCCGGTCAGAGTTATTGCTCCCCGGGTGGAGCTGAGATTGCCGCTGATTGACTTGTCGCATTACAAACCCGAAAAGCGCGACTTAGAAATTCAAAAGCAGGCTGTGTGCGATGGTCAGAGGCCCTTTGACGTTAGCGTAGCGCCTTTGCTCAGACTTACTCTGATTCGCAAGACTGCAAATCAACACGTCCTGCTGATTACGATGCACGAATTGATAGCCGACGATCGATCGGTGGCGATTTTGCTGCACGAATTGATGGCTGTGTACGAGGCTTTATTGGACGGAACACACGCGCCGGCGCCAGACTCTCCCGTGCGATACGGCGACTTCGCAAAATGGCAACATGAGTGGCTCCAAAACAGCGAGTACCCAAGGCAGCTCACTTACTGGCAGACACAACTTGCAGATGCTCCAGTCCTCGAGTTGCTGAGCGATCGACCGCGACCAGCCGTAAGGACGCACAATGGGGCTCGGATCTCTGGTCTGCTGCCCGCGGAGACCGTTAGTAAACTCGAGGAATTAGCCGACTCGAATGTCGTTCCTCTATCCACTGTGCTCTTGACAGCCTTTCAAGTTTTTCTGTCGTTGTATTCCGGACAGGATGACGTATCGGTCGGATTGTCATCTGTTTCGCGACATCGAGCTGAGTTCAAGGATGTGATCGGTCCGCTAACGAATATCGTGGTGATGCGGGCCGATCTGGCTGACGATCCCAGCTTCAAGCAGCTACTGGAGCAGGTTAAGGGAAGGGCGGTGCAGGCTTACCGACATCGGGAGATGCCTTTTGACAAGCTGGTGGAGGAGCTTCATCCACAACGCGATCTCAGTCGCACACCATTATTTCAAGCCAAACTGATTTTTCGTGAATCAGTGGATGTGATGATTGAAGGTCGGACCCTGAAATGCAAGTGGATCGACGTGGATTTGGGTACCGCGCTCTTCGATCTAACGTTACTCGTGACGCCGGCGCCTGACGGTTTGCTGCTCGGAATAGAATTTAATACTGATCTGTTCGACGCGACGACGATCGAACGAATGCTTGAGCAACTGCGAACGCTTTGCCGGAACATCGTCGCAAACCCGCACCAGAGGATCTCAGAGGTCGCCGGCGTAAATGATGCCGAGCGTTTCCATTTGCTGAACGAATGGAACAGCACGAAGGCAACGCTGGCGAATGATCGATGCCTGCACGAGCTAATCGAGTGGCAGGCGGAACGGCAGCCGGAGGCGGTGGCGGTTGTATTCGATGGCCAACAGCTCACTTACGATGAGCTGAACTCACGCGCAAACCAGTTGGCGCATTACCTGCGCGATCTGGGCGTTGGTCCTGAGGTTCGCGTCGGCATCTGTCTCGAGAAGGGCCCGGCGATGGTTGTCGGGATGTTAGGTGTGTTGAAAGCCGGCGGCGCATACGTGCCGCTGGATCCTGCTTACCCGCGCGAGCGATTAGAGTTCATGGCCCAGGATAGTCAAGTCGAAGTGATTCTGACTCAGCAGGACCTGCCTGAGCGACCGGAAACTGCTCGGCGGGTTGTATGTCTCGATAGCGACTGGGAACACATCGCCGGGTTCCCAGTTAACAATCCCGAAAATCAAGTCACTCCTGATAACCTCGCCTACATCATCTACACTTCCGGTTCGACTGGCAGGCCCAAGGGCGTGATGATTACCCACCGCGGAGTCGTCAATAATCTTCACTGGAGACAGAGCCAATGGCCGCTCACACCCGCCGATCGCGTCTTGCAGAGTTATTCGTTCAGCTTCGACCCTTCGGTATGGGCGACCTTCTGGCCGCTGCTGGCCGGGGCTTGCATCATCCTTCCACAAAGCGGTGGCAACCTGGATTCTGTGGCACTTGCCCGGTCGATGGTCCAACACGGTGTCACGGTGTACGGAGCCGCGCCGAGCGTGCATTCGGTCCTGATCGACGAGCCGGCTTTCCAGGCGTGCAGCAGCTTGCGTTATGTCTTCAGCGGTGGTGAATTGTTGGAGGGTTACTTACAGCGACAAGTCCACCAACATCTTAGCGCAGAGCTCTACAACGTATACGGCCCTACTGAAGCCACCATTGATTGCACTTACTGGCATTGCCCGCGCGTCCCCGAACCGGCGCCGGCGCCCATCGGGGTACCTATCGCAAACACCAGCATCTATGTAATGGATCGGCACTTGGAGCTCAACCCCATCGGCGCTCCTGGAGAAATCTGCATCGGCGGTGTCGGCTTGGCCAGAGGCTATGCAGGTGATCCGGCGCTAACCGCTGAGAAATTCCTCCCTGACCCGTTCTCCACGGTCCCCGGCGCCAGAATGTATCGCACTGGTGACCGCGGCGCCTGGATGGGCAGCGGCGTGTTGCGGTTCATTGGCAGGGCCGATGATCAGGTGAAAGTTCGAGGCTTCCGAATTGAACTAGCTGAAGTAGAACGGAACCTGATGCGGCACGACAAAATCCGCGAGGCCGCGGTGATCGTGAAACGCAACTCTGCCGCCAACTCGAGTCTTATCGCATACTTCACACCCAGCAACTCTGAAGACACTCCAACTTCAACTGAACTGGCTGAACTTCTCGAAGTGCGACTACCAAAGTACATGATTCCGGACGTCTTCGTGCCACTTGAGATCCTCCCGCGCACTGCGACCGGGAAGATCAATAAACAGCTTCTGACAGCTGAGGCAGACCCGCGCAAAAAGACCGAGCGTGCGTTTCGCCCGCCGCGCGATGTCCTGGAGACGGAGATTAGCCAAATTGTCGAGAGCGTGCTGGACCTGGAGCAGGTGAGTATTGATGATGACATCTTCGACCTGGGCAGTAATTCACTGCTCATCGCCCGCATCGCTTCCCGGCTTTCGAGTGCTTACAAAATCGATCTGCCGGTCCAGCACATCTTCAAAGATCCAACCGTGGCCGGCATTGCGGCTCTGGTTGATATCTATCAACGAGAAGGGAACTATGGCGTTACCGCCTGGACCATAGAGCAAGTGGAAGCCGACGCCGAGTTGGCTGCTGCGATCACTGCCGAAGGGCTGCCGCCTTTCGCACCCGGAACTCCGCAACGGATTTTCCTTACCGGAGCCACTGGTTACCTGGGCGCGTTCATGCTTGAACAGCTGCTACGCACCAGCAACGTCGAATGCTGCTGTCTTGTGCGCGCTTCGAGCCGCGAAAAAGGCTTCGACCGAATCCGTGAAGCCATGCAGGGCTACCATATTTGGGACGACTCGTTTGCCGCTCGCATTCATCCAGTGCTGGGAGATATCGCGAAGCCGGAATTGGGAATCGGGCAGCAAGAGTTTGCAGAGTTAGCACGCGAGGTGGATGTCATCTATCACTGCGCTGCACTGGTGAACTTTATCTATCCATACTCCGCGCTACGGGCGCCGAATGTCCGGGGCACCCATGAAGTACTTCGCCTGGCGACCTCGGTTAAATTGAAACCCGTTCACTACACCTCGACCGTGGACGTGCTTTTAGGAACGCACATGCAACGTCCGTTCTACGAGGGCGACGAGAGCGTGTTGAACAATCCCAACGAGATTCCTGATGGTTACGGGCGGAGCAAGTTGGTGGCGGAAAAAATGCTTGCGAATGCCCGAGCGCGCGGGGTGCCAGTGACGGTCTACCGGCCTGGTCTCATTATGGGCCACACGACTACCGGCGCCACCCAGACAAATGACTATCTGCTCGTTGGGTTAAAGGGCTATATCGATCTCGGCATGCTCGGTGAACCGAATATTATGATTGACTTCGTCACCGTAGACTTTGTTGCCGCAGCCATCGTGCATCTCTCCAGGCAGCCGGAGTCACTCGGAAGGTTCTTCCACATCTGGAATCCGCGACCCGTACACATGGGTCGCGCCTATGACTGGATTGACTCGTTTGGTTATCACCTGAAAATCGTGCCGGCGAGCGTCCTGAAAGAAAAGGTGCTTAAGGAAGTGGACGTTTCGAGCGTGCTTTATCCATTTCTGCCCCTCTTCCGCGCGTTGCGTGACAATCCTCCAATCTCCTCCCACGATCCAAGAGTGATGGAGAAGATCAACCTGTTCGATGAATGCCTCAACACCATCGAGGGCCTGAAAGGGAGCGGTATCGAATTCTCTTCGCTCGATGAGGAACAGGCGCATCGTTGTTTATCTTATTTGGTTAGCATCGGATTCTTACCGAAACCAACTGGTTACTCCGAACAGCTTAACTAGTGTCAGCCGCTGGATCGACGCGATGCGGACCGTATTCAGGGAAGTGATCCCGTGTCATATCCAAACTCAGTACAACAAAACACCGAGCACCATCTGTCACCGCTTCCTGCAGGCGCGCAGTTGCCTGATCATCTGATTGGAGTGCCGGGTGGAGAGTGGGCCTTCTGGCGCTGGGCCTGCCTGCGAGGGGCCGGCTTCCCGGCGCATTTGGTCGAGCGGCTCGCAGCGCCGGATTGTGCAACCGTGGCCGATGACATCCTGCGAATCGAGTCGGAGATCGAGGAACGCGGTAAGGACGCAGCTGCAGCGCTCGAACGGGAACTTGAAGCAGTCACGGACAGGAAAGCACGCAAACAGCTTGTTAAGGTCTTAAAGCAATTGAAGCGTGGTGAGGCGCCAAAGTACTCCGGAGGAGAAGCCCTTCAGGCGATTCAAGCGTTTGCGACAGCGCAGCAGTCTGCGGCAGAAGCACGAGCACGTTACAAAGAGATCTTCCGAACGAGCCGCCGTGAAATCGCCTGCCGGATTCGTGAGATGTGCATTGACCCTCTCTTCCGGCAGGCAGTGCTTCTCCAAAACCGCAATGCGCTGAATCATGTAATTGAATTTTTCGCTGGGGAAAACGGTGGGCCTAAAAGCGGATTTAAAGCGAGGCAGCACGAAGAACTCATCGCCAACTACGTTCAGCGCTACTGTCTGAAAAACGACACCGTGGGGTTCTTTGGGCCAGTGGGATGGGCACGGTTGGATCCGGACGCACAGGGATTGACCTGCAAGCCAGGGCCCAACCTTGTTTCCGCCTCGTCAATATATTTTGAGAACTGGGGCATCGAGGCCCTGGCGGATAAGATCGCAGAAGACACTCGTCTTCTTCCATGGATGGCGCCCAGGCTTCTGCCCTTCTTTCGCGTGGAGGAAAACACATTGTATCTCCCCGCCGGAAACCCTGCTCCCATTCCGCCCCTCTACGCGACCATCCTCAACAAGTGTAACGGGGAAAAAACGGCGCGGCAGATCGCGCTCGAAGTACTCAAGACTCCGGGTAGCGGCCTTTCTTCTGAGCCTCAGGTTTACGGCGTCTTACAGCAGATGTGCACACGAAAAATTCTGTCCTGGAAGTTCGAGCTGCCCTACTCGCTCCATCCGGAGCGGCGGCTGAGAACACTTCTGGAGCGGATTGAGCCCGCAGATTTGAGCGCACCCGCAATCCAGGCTCTGGATGAACTGGAACGGACGCGCGATAAGGTGAACAGTGTCGTCGGAGATCCGGTCGAACTGGACGAAGCCCTCGGGCAGCTCGACACAGTTTTCACCCGGGTGACTTCGCAGCAACCGACCAGGGCCGGCGGGGTCATGTATGCAAGCCGGACCCTGACCTATCAGGACTGCATGCGTGACGTTGATGTCCAGATTGGCCCTGATGTGCTGGATGCAATGAGTGAACCGCTCACCTTATTGTTGACCGCCACTCGTTGGTTTAGTTATCAAGTGGCCCATGTCTGCCGCGGCTTATTCAATAGGCTGTACCGGGAGTTGACCAATGACGGAGAACAAACTTCATGTACCTTCATGGAGTTCGGGAACAGGGTCTCTCCAATATTATACGACTCCAACAATCACCTTTTAGATGAAGTAATCGCTGATTTCCGAAACCGCTGGGCACAGGTTTTCAGTGCTCCCAGCCAGGAGCGGCGGGCGCAGTTTCAGGCCGCGGAGGTGAAAGAGAAAGTGGAGCGTCTCTTTGCGGTGCCCGCAGTTGGGTGGGAACTCGCGCGTTACCACAGTCCCGACGTCATGATTGCCGCTTCTGACCCCGAAGCAATTTCCCAGGGCGACTGTTTCTTCGTTCTCGGCGAGCTGCACGTTGCCACCAATACCTGTAGAGGATCTTTCATGGTGGGCCAACATCCATTTCCTCATGAACTCTACGACGCGATTGAACGTGACTTGCCCAACGACATGCTCTTGGCGGTGCCGCCGCGACATTGGCCGCGACTCACTAATCGCACCTCGATGGCTTTGGTGCCGTCAAAAGTCCACTTCCTTGAAGCCTGGCCGGATAACATCGCAGACGCGCCACGATCGAGAGTAGTCCCGATCTCGGAACTGGTTGTGGAAGACTCGACGGACGGGCTGATAGTCCGCACCAGGGATGGCCGGCTCTCATTCAAAATAATCGACGCTTTCGGCGACCTGCTGTCCACGCTGGCGGTGGATACCATGAAGTTTGTTAATTCCACTCAGCACGCGCCCCGCATCACGATCGATCGTGTGGTCGTGTCGCGCGAATCCTGGTCCATTGACGCAGCTGAGTTGGATTTTGTGGAAACTGAAGACGAAGATGAGCGATACCTCAAGGTGCGACGCTGGGCCAACGGGCAGGGTTTCCCCAGGCGCGTATTCGTGAAGATTACAAACGAAACAAAACCTTTCTATGTCGATTTTTACGCCCCGGTGTATGTGGGAATTCTCGTCAAAATGTTGCGTCGGGCGCGAACTCAGACGCCGATCAATAAGCAAGTTGTCATCTCTGAGATGTTGCCCACGCCAGATCAACTGTGGCTGCGTGATTCATCTCAAAACACTTATACCAGCGAACTGCGAATTGTAAGTCGCGACCTGGCAGGGTGAAGTCCAGATAACTTCATCGGACCCTGCTGCATTTTTCGATAACCAATCCGCTTCCAGAAAAATCAATTTTACAGGGAATTAGTAATATGAGTGCGCATCCTGCCGACACCTTCGGGAGCATCATTGCTCCGTTTGGGGGCCAGTTGATTGACCTTGCCGTTCACGACGAAGAGCATCGTCAAGAGCTTTTCCACGAGACAAAAGTTATTCCCTCAATTCAGATTTCACAAAGATCGGTCTGTGATCTAGAACTGCTCGCCACCGGCGCTTTTTCCCCACTGAATCGATTCATGGGCCAGGCCGACTATCGTTCGGTCCTCGAACGCATGCGGCTTGCGAACGGAATATTGTTTCCCGTTCCGGTCACGCTTCCGATTCACCAACTGAACGACATTCGCGAAGGCGGTCGCCTGGCTTTGCGTGGTCCACAGAATCACCTGCTCGCAGTAATGTTGGTGGAGGAGATCTACGAATGGGATTACGAGGCCGAAGTCCGCGCCCTTTATGGCGCCGGCTGCGGCCATCCCATCGCCGCTGAGATGCGATCGTGGGGTAAGTTCTACGTCAGCGGGCCCATCGATAGAATACAGCTGCCGCAGCACCCTGACTTTCCTGATCTGCGTCGCACGCCGGTCCAGGTCCGCGCCCAACTGGCGAAATTGGGCCATGCGAACGTGGTCGGGTTTCAGACCCGCAATCCGCTTCACCATGCTCATGAGGAGTTAACCAAGCGGGCGGCGGAACGCGTCGGCGGCAGTCTTCTGATTCACCCGGTAGTTGGGGTCACAAAACCCGGCGACATTGACCACTACACTCGCGTTCGTTCGTACCTGCTCGCATTTGAGCACTACGACAAGCAGCGAACGGCTTTGAGTCTACTGCCGCTCGCGATGCGAATGGCGGGTCCTCGCGAGGCGCTGTGGCATGCGATAATCCGGCGAAATTACGGCGTCAACCACTTGATCGTCGGGCGGGACCACGCCAGTCCCGGCAAGGATCAAGACGGCCTACCCTTCTATGATCCCCATGAAGCCCAGAGACTAGTTGCCGCCTCAGCTCCCGAAACTGGTGTAAGTGCAATTGCCTTCGAAGAGCTGGTCTATATTCCGGAGGACGATCGGTATGAAGAGATCAGCCGGGTCCCAAAACAAAAACGCGCGCTGACGCTGTCCGGCACGCAGGTGCGGGATGAATATCTCGCCAAAGGCAAGCAGCTGCCGCATTGGTTTACCCGGCCGGAGATTGCGGAAGTGCTGGCGGTCGCGTTCCCGCCTCGCGTCAAGCAGGGATTTTGCGTTTGGCTTACCGGTCTTCCGAGCGCCGGCAAGTCGACTATCGCGGAGCACCTGTCAGCCGCGCTGCTCGAGTATGGCCGGCGCGTGACCGTCCTTGATGGCGATATCGTCCGCACTCTTTTATCGCAGGGCTTGGGATTCAGCCGTGAAGATCGCGACACGAACATACGGCGCATTGGTTTTGTCGCCGCTGAGATCGTGCGACACAATGGCTGCGTTATATGTGCCGCCATAAGCCCATTCGAGGGCACCCGGGAAGAAGTCCGGCACCTGGTCGGAGCTGACAGATTTGCCTTGGCGTTCGTCGACACCTCGCCCGCGATCTGTGAGCAACGCGACACGAAGGGATTCTATGCGGAAGCTCGTACTGCGAACCGGAGAAGCTTTACGGGGATCGACGATCTTTACGAGCCACCGGTTGCACCCGACATTCATTTGGAAGCTGACCTGATGTCGGTTCGCGATTGTGTGAACAAGATACTTGGCTATCTGATAGACCAGGGCTTTCTCGCGGAGTCGGCGCGCCCGACAGAATTGGAAAATTGACCCGAACCCAGGTTTATGACGGCTCCTTCGTTTTGTTACGGCTTCTGAAAAGGCTGAAGGTGTCGTCACCCGTTGCAGCATGCCCCTTTTTCTTCTTTTGCCCGGAGCTTTTTGGAATACTTAATCTACCCAGTCTGACGTCGCCTCTCAGGATCAACTCGCAAGCCTTGAGAGAATATTCCTCGAACTCTTCGGCATCGATTGGAATCAACAGCCACTGCTTCTTTGCAAAACTGATGAGCCACGAAGGTGAGATTGGGAACTCCTTTTGTAGGCTCGCGAAGTGTTCCTCGGCAGTTGCCAGCCAAACCCCATTAAACCGCGACTGATTTTTTCGGTTCCTGAGAAGCAACATAAGTCTGTCGCCCAAAAAAACATAGGTAAACCCAAACATCTGCTTGACGATGGGCCGCATTGGCAGCAACTCCTCGAGCACGAATTCAAAAGGCGCCTGATTTTCTTTGTGGGTAGGAGTCTTCATGTCTGAGCGGAAAGTTACCAAATGGCGCACCTTAACCTCAAGCCCAAAGAACGTTATGCCAACTCTGGAGTGGAAGCGCCTGACGATCGTCGGCTGTGGACTTATGGGCGCGTCGTTTGCGCTCGCCCTTAAACGAAGCGGGGCGCAGATGCGCATTGCCGGTTGGGACTGCTCTGAGACTGTTCTGAAAGCTGCACTCGATCGAGGAGTGATCGACGAAGTCGATCGATCTTTCGCCAACGGAACCGTATCCGCTGCGGACCTCATTTATTTGGCGATGCCGGTTGGCGGAATTGTAGAGTTTTTGCGAACGCATGGGTCACAGACCAAAAAAGGAGCACTGATTACAGATACCGGAAGCACGAAGGCAGCGGTGTGCCGCGCTGCTCGTGAGTACTTGCCGGAAGGCAGACACTTTGTCGGAGGACATCCGATCACTGGTAGCCAGCACGCCGGGTTAGCGCAGGCCCGCGCTGATCTTTTCGCGCACACGACTTACGCGCTGATCGACGCGTCGGAAGCGGCCGCTGGCCTCTTCGAGCTCACGCAAGTGCTCGAAGCTTTTGGGGCCCACGTAGTGTTTATGACGGCTGCCGAGCACGATGCCACGCTGGCGCTGATCAGCCATCTACCACAGCTTCTTTCCACCGCCCTGGCGGCAACCGTTAAGAGCCAATCACATGCAAACGCGCTGCTGAAGTTGGCCGGTCCGGGCTACCGCGATATGACTCGGTTAGCCGCCAGTCCGTGGCCCATGTGGAGAGACATCCTGGCGACGAACCCTGCGCCGATCACAGATGCTTTAAGTGCGATGGTCCGAAGCCTCACCATTCTTGAGGCCGAGCTGCAAAAGTGCTCTGGGCAAAAGGAAGTTAGCCTGACGGCGGCGGAAAGAATGTTTAGACAAGCTCAAGCTCCGCCCGAGAGTAATCCTGGCAGCACTTTGAGATAGGAGATGGAAACGCAATGATTCTTATTCTTACACCAAACATCGATGAGCATAGTCCGGAGTATTGTCAGTTGATGAGACATCTCTCCGATCTGCCCAACCTGGAGCTGCGAATCCATTGTGAGCAGGGAGTGGAGAAGTCCTTGACTGAAGTACACCTAATTGGAAATACGGTGGGACTTTCTGAGGAACACTTGAGGAGTTTGCCCGCGGTCGAGCATGTCGTGCGAGTTTCTGAAGCGTACCGGGTTCTAGGCCGGCATGCTGACGATCATCGGGCGGTGGGCTTCTCCTATCAGGGTATCCGCTTTGGCCAGGACAATCTAAATGTGTTCGCTGGACTGTGCGCCGTGGATACGCCGCCGCACGTCGAGATGATGATGAGAGCGCTGCGCGACTGCGGACAGACTTGTACGCGGATGGGAGCGTACAAGCCGCGCACCAGTCCCTACTCGTTCCAGGGCCATGGCAAGAATTGCTTGCCTTACGTGTTTGAACTAGCCGGACGGTATGGCATCAAGATCATTGCGATGGAGGTAACCCGTGAATCGCATATCGATGAGATTCATGAGGCACTAGAGATGACCGGCAATCCGACCGGAGTCATGTTGCAGATCGGAACGCGCAACACCCAAAACTTTGAGTTGCTCAAGAGCGTCGGCAGGCAACACGAGTTTCCCGTTTTAATAAAACGGAGTTATGGGATCACTTTGGATGAATCTCTTCATGCGGCGGAGTATCTAGCCAGTGAAGGAAATAGCAAAGTGGTCTTTGCCTTGCGCGGGACGAAAACGAATAACTGTGAACCGCATCGCAACTCTGTGGACTTCGCTTTTGTTCCAGTGGTCAAACGGTTGACACGCATGCCCGTCTGTATAGATCCGTCCCACTCTGTGGGCACCCGCGCGCGCGGACCTGAAAGTATTCTCGACATCATGCATGTCACTGCCCAGGGCGTGATCGCCGGCGCCAACATGATCCTGGTGGACTTCCATCCGGCCCCTGCTCGCGCGCTGGTTGATGGACCACAGGCGCTGCATTTGGACGAACTCGAGCTTTTTCTGGATGACGTGCAAATCGCCCGTGAGGCCTATGAAAAGCGGCTTGAACTGATTAGTCGTCGTTCCTTCAATCGTGAGAGCTCTGGGCAAGTCCTCGCTCCCGATGCTCTGACAACCGCTGTCAGTTCTGAGAGCGTCATCGCGGCCTGAGTTTGGGAGGATAAGTATTCAAAATGGAACCTCTTCAGCAACAACAAGTAGAAAATATTGCTCGAGCTGAGATGGCCCGGCGCCGGCGGCAGCTCGGCAATTTGACGCCTGAGCAGGAAATGAATATCGAGACATTATTGATCTTAACGGCAAATCAAGTTTCGAAAATGGTAACCGCTATGGAGTTGAAGCTCAGTCCCTCCCGGCGCAGTCGTTCCTTTCATTCGCGCTCACGAACTGCGCTTTCGCAATTTCGAAGAATGGCTAGGTACGCGCGGTATCCTCTTCGCTTACGTATTCCACACTGAATTAGCCCTGGGCCAATAACCCGGTGCTTAGATAAAGGAGACTACAATGAGTTCATCTGCTCCGCTTATTCACATCTCAGACCTGAAAAAGATTTTCTACACGGACGAAATCGAGACGCATGCACTTGCCGGTATTGATCTCGACATCAACCGGGGTGAATACGTCTCGATTGCCGGACCTTCGGGCTGCGGCAAGTCAACACTCTTATCGATTCTGGGTTTGCTCGATACTCCGACAACTGGCGAGTACGTCATGAATGAGAGTCCCGTCGCAAATCTTTCATCGTCGCAGCGAGCACGAATTCGCAATCGTGAAGTTGGTTTTATCTTTCAGAGCTTCAATCTGATCGGCGATCTCAGCGTGTATGAAAACGTAGAACTGCCGCTTACCTATCGCGGTATGAGATCTGCCGAGCGTAAGAAGCGTGTGACTGACGCATTGGCGCGCGTGGGGATGGGTCACCGCGCCAAGCATTTGCCCAATCAGCTCTCAGGCGGTCAACAACAACGCGTCGCGGTGGCCCGCGCGGTTGCCGGACAGCCGAGCATACTGTTCGCGGATGAGCCCACTGGGAATCTGGACTCAACTAACGGCGAAGCGGTGATGGAACTCTTATCTGAACTACATAGCGACGGCGCTACGATCTGCATGGTGACTCATGATTCCCGCTACGCTCACCACGCGGATCGAATTGTGCACTTGTTTGACGGCCAAATTGTCGAAGAGGAGCCGGGAGCTGCCAGGCGCGCGGCTGCGGCTGCTTAGTGGTGTCTCTATGAAGCATTTAATTTAACTCTGACGGCTTCCGGCAAGGATCATAAATTGAACAATCTGGGGAGCGTCAATATCTGGCGAGTGTTGATCGACGCCGTCGACAGTGAGTTGCTTTACCTGCTCAACCGCCGGGCGGAGTTGGCCATCGAAGCTGGAAGAGCAAAGCAAAACGCCGGCCTGCCAATACGCGATAGTGAGCGAGAACGGGACGTAATCGCTCGCGTGTGTCAGGCCAACGCGGGCCCGCTTGACAATGCTGCCGTAGCGAAGAGTTTCCGGCGCATCATTCGCGAAACCCGGCGCACCGAGATGCGTTTCGCACAATCCGAATACGCACGCGATCCAATAGAGATTGAAGAGATGCACCAACCGGGATCAGCAACATGATAGCGAAATTATTGTTGCCTTGGCCCACTCGTTGAGCGATAGTTACCGCCAATCATCGGTGAACAGCGCTTGGTTCATAACAAAATGAAAACTCTTGAAGGGAAGGTGGCTGTCATTGCTGGTGCAACGCGCGGCGCGGGACGAGGTATTGCGTGCGCCTTAGGCGAAGCGGGCGCGATCGTTTATTGCACCGGACGCAGCGTGCGCGGCAAGCCGGCGACGGGAAATCGACCTGAGACGATCGAAGAAACCGCCGAAATGGTGACGGCGTATGGCGGGCAGGGAATTGCGGTAAGGGTGGATCACACGCAAGAGAAAGAAGTTGCCAGTCTCTTCCAACGGGTAGCCGACGAACAGAAAGGACAACTTGATTGCGTAGTAAACGACATCTGGGGTGGCGAAGAATTGTCGGAATTAGGCCCGCCTTTTTGGGAACTTGCACTCGACAAAGGTTTCCTGATGTTAGAGCGCGCGGTTCACACGCACATTATTACCAGTCGCTATGCCGCGCCTTTGATGGTCGAACGGAAAAAAGGATTGATCGTCGAGGTCACGGACGGTAACAACTTTGGGTATCGCGGAAACCTTTTTTTTGATCTCGTAAAAACGTCTGTTATCCGGCTCGCGTATGCGATGGCCAGTGAATTGCGAAAATACAAGGTGAGCGCGATTGCGGTCACGCCCGGCTTCATGCGCTCGGAGGCGATGCTTGAAGGTTTCGGAGTTACTGAAGCAAATTGGCAGGAGGCAGTAGACAGTGACCCACACTTCATCGCCTCGGAAACTCCGCTTTTCGTTGGCCGCGGCGTAGCGGCATTGGCTTCAGACGTTAATGTCTCGGAGAAGTCCGGGAGAGTCTTCGGCTCCTGGGAACTGGCGCGAGAGTATAACTTCGTGGATGCTGACGGACGCCGGCCCGATTGGGACGCGTATATGAAAGAAATCAGCTTCCCCAATTACGAGCGTCTCAAGAAATGTGACGAAGAGTTTTACTCCTACTGGGTGGGATTGTTCGATGAGATATGACTCAGTTTGCCAGGAGCTCGACCTCAGTCTCTCTTAGTGGTTTGCAGGAAAAGTGAAGTGGCACGTTCTTTTCTTTCGGCCAGAAAAGAAGTGCAGCCGGATACTTTTCGGGCCCAGCCTCTCAAAGTAAGCGCCGGAGTTTCATTCCTCTTTACCCCCCGCTAACAATTCAGCAACATCGAAAGGTACGGTCATGGCATTTCCGGAAACTTTTGACAACTCTACATCTCTGTCTCCGACGTATCCTCAACTTAACGCGCGCCACGTCTGGATTGTCCTTCTCTTGCTGTTGGCCCTGATTGCCACGGGCTCAATCTATTTTCAAAATAGACTTCCTGCCGTTGTGCCTGCCACTGCATCACCGTCGGAGTTCTCGGCCGCAAGAGCTGCGGAACAACTCCGCGCCGTTAGCGCAGCGCCTCATCCCATCGGATCGCAAGCGCACACGAACGTCAGGGACTACCTGGAAAGCGAGTTGTCGAAACTGGGGCTGACGCCATTGCGACAACAATCGACAGCAGTAAGTATGAAAGGGACTGCCCCGTTTGCGGCCGGCAGCGTTGAAAACATTCTGGCCAGGATCCCCGGCATTGCAAACAGTCGCGCAGTGCTGCTGGTATCGCACTACGACTCGGTGCCTACGAGCTTCGGGGCCAGCGATGACGGCGCCGGCGTGGTAACACTGTTGGAAACAGCGCGAGCCCTCAAGTCTGGCCCACCCCTGAAGAACGATGTGATTTTGTTGTTCACCGACGGTGAGGAGACCGGTCTACTCGGTGCGCAGGCGTTTGTAAACGAGAACCCCTGGGCGAAAGACGTCGGTCTCTTTTTGAATTTCGAGGCTCGGGGAAATGGTGGGCCGGTCTTCATGTTCGAGACCACGAACGGAAACGGCGATCTGATCCGGCAATTTGAGAAGACTTCTCCGGTTCCGCGCGCAAGCTCGTTCTTCCGTGAAATCTACAAGCTGCTGCCTAACGATACAGACTTCACCGCATTAAAGGCGTTGGATGCGCAAGGTATGAACTTCGCCTTTCTGAGCGGCATCAATCATTATCATACGTCGCTCGATCGCCTTGCTGAGATTGACCTGGCAACCCTGCAACAACAAGGTTCGCAGGCACTGGCTCTGACGCAGCATTTTGGCAACCTCGATCTTAAAACTATGCGAGAAAATGATGTCGTCTACTTCGACATCATTGGTCAGATGCTGGTCACTTATTCCAGGACTTGGATCTTTCCGTTGTTAGGGTTGATAACTTTGTTGTTTGCATTCGTTGTCGTACGAGGCGTCGTCACCACTGAATTACGAGTTAAAGGGATGCTGATCGGCGTGGCTGCGCTCGTAAGCGGAATAATCATTTCGGCAGTCAGCTGCGGGATCATCTGGTTCTTAACTCAGAGGTTTTTTCGATCTGCTCCGTGGAGCGAACCATATCGCAGCACTCCCCTTCGGCTGGGGTTTGTGTTGCTGACGTTCGCGGCAATGTCACTGATCTACGTGCGGCTGCGAAATAGGATCAACGCACTAAGTTTGCTGGTTGGGGCTTGCTTTTTGTGGTTGCTAATGTCGATCGCGACTTCAATTGCGATGCCCGGGGGTAGTTATCTTTTTACGATCCCAGTTTTGTTGACCTGCGTTGGCCTGTCGTTCTTTTTTATTTCAAAGGCCCGGCGCGAAGTTAAAACTTACCTGCTAATACTCTTCACCGGAGTTCCGGTAATTCTTCTCTGGGCGCCACTCATCTACAACCTCTTAGTGGCATTAACGCTAAACGGAATTTCGATCGTGGCCATCTTCGTGGTACTGCCGGTGGGATTACTGCTGCCTTTAATCGTGCAGGCCGTATCTGGAAGAAGATGGTTGCTTCCCGGACTGCTTGCTTGCGTAAGTCTTGTTTTAATACTCGCCGGCCTCCTTGTTGCCGGATTCGATCAGCAGCACCCGAAAACTAACAACATCTTCTATGCGTTGAATGCAGATACGGGCAAGGCGATGTTTGCCAGCTCGGATCCGGTTGCGGATGAATGGACCAGGCAGTTCTTATCAAACGGCATGGAGCGGGGAACAATGGAGGACTTCTTTCCACGAAACAAGAGAGTCTTCATGAAAAGCCAGGCTGCGGCTGCTGCGTTGCCGGCGCCCGAGGCGAGGTTGATTAGCGACTCGCGGCAGGCTGGAATACGAACCCTCACGCTCCACCTGGTTTCGCAGCGAAATGCTCCAGTGCTCTCCATCTATACCCCGGGAGATATCGAGATTGTCGAGGCGTCGATAAACGGGAAACAGGCGATGCCCATTGGGAGGGGAAGTGTGCCAACGCGTGACTGGGGGATACAGTTTCATGGCTTACCGGCAAGCGGCGTCGACCTGGTGCTAAAAACGAAAGGTGAAATGCCATATAAAGTACTGCTTGTGGATCGTTCATACGGCCTGGTTGATCTACCGGGTAACACCATTGTGCCGCGGGCAACTTATATGATCTCGTCGCCTCAAGCTGCTTCGGATATAAGTTTGATGGCGAAATCGTTCAATTTTTGAGCAGCCATGCGGACCACGTGTGAAAAAATACAGGAAGCAACCCGCTCCCGTTGGCTGGCGCGTTGGGGAGAAAAACCGAAAGCAACCATCAGGCTTTTCTGTTTTCCTTTTGCAGGAGGCTCCACCAATACATATCGTGTCTGGCAGGGACTTCTGCCGGAGCCGATCGATGTGGTTGCCGTTCAACTTCCGGGTCGAGGGGAGCGTTTGTCAGAGTCACCGTTTCAACGCTTGTCGGAAATTGTTGAAGCGCTGGGGCGTGAACTCATTCCTTACTTTGATAAGCCGTTTGCGTTTTTCGGTCATAGCATGGGGGCGTTGATTAGTTTTGAGCTTACCCAGTGGCTGCGCAAGCACCACCAGACAATGCCCTCTCATCTATTCGTTTCAGGCCATCGCGCTCCGCAAGTACCCAAAGCGATAGCGCCTACCTGGGATCTACCCGAGCCGGAATTCATTGAGCGCGTTCGGGAGTTGAACGGCACCCCTCAGGAGGTTCTGGATAATCCTGAGTTGATGCAACTAATGATTCCTCTCCTGCGCGCTGACTTTGCTGTATGTGAAACTTATGAATATCAGCCCCAATCGGTATTGGATTGTTGTCTCACGGTTTTTGGCGGCGTTGGAGACCTAGAGTCGCCGTACGAACACTTGACACCGTGGCGAGAGCAAACGAGTGCGCCATATAAGCTACACATGTTGCCTGGCGATCATTTCTTCGTCCAGACCGCGCATGTCGAGATCACACGAATCATCGCAGCAGAGTTAGAAAAAGTTGGTAAAATGCGCGCACTGAATTAACAGCTCACCGGTTTCTCTCTTTGCTTCGCAAATTGTTTCTTATTTTGAGCCACCGGCAACGGTGGCTTTTTATTTGTACGGAAATGCCAAGATTCCTTATCCCGGCATTGTTTATTGGTTTTTTTGCGTAGGATGGAACTGGTGCGAATGCTTCTCTGGGATTCATAAACCCCAAGGTCGGCAGTTCGATCCTGCCCCCCGGTACCATAAAATCAATTCTCTCTTGTTGTCATTCACCCTCATAGCTAAGCCGTCGACTTACCGTTGACCCGTAAAATGCTGGGATTTTGTTGAACGTGACCATAGCGGGTCTGTTTCTATTTCATTTTGCAGACTATAGCGGTAAAGCAAAGAACAATCGGCACTGAGATTGGCTTCTAAAAAACATACCGCGCGAACGTCTGGAGATCTGTCCGTTCTATTTTGAATTTTTTCAGCAAATTGAGCGTAATGTTTCCGTCAACTCCTCCATACAGAGTACGTAGCTAGATACCGCGAGGATTCAAAGGGGCGCTCGGTTATTTAGTATTCAGCGCAGCTAAACAAATCTACAAGGGAACAAAAAATGCCAGTCCAGCTTCTGGCCCAACGGCCAAAGATAAAGATCCTTTTGTACACGGACGATCCCCTTGCAATCAGTGACGGAAAAAATCTTCTTGGTCTCGGCTCGATGATCGAGCGGCTCAAGGCTCACCCGCCGGTGTTTGCTGATCTGTCGATAACCTGGGTCAGTCGAAGCTCAGATCTCAATCATCACGCCGATAACAAACTCACCCTGGTGATGAAAAGAGAAGTTGACCTAACAGGCGAACCGTTCGATGAGATCTGGTTTTTCGGTCTTCATCAGGCAAACACGGAAAAGTTCTCCCTGGGCGTTTTCCGTGGCGGCCCCGAAAGTGAACTTGGTACCGAGGAGGTTGATCAGCTTGAAAAATGGATGAAGGCAGAAGGTGGGTTCGGCGGCGGCGTGTTGATGACTGGAGATCACAACAATCCAGTCCCGCCAAATTGGCTTCGAAATAGAAACGGCCGCTGCTCCGAAACAGTCCAAGAGCCGAAGCTGCTAGGACTAGGGCGAGCTATTGGACGGTGTGTTCCGCGAGCCGGGGAGTTGCGTAAGTGGCATGGCCCACCATCCTCGGGCGCCGATGACAGTGTCAACACAGTTGCGAGTGCCGGTTTTCAAACAGATCGGGTCCCTCAGAAAGTGATCCATCAATTCGTTAACGCAGACGGGGAGCCTGACCCTCACGGACAACCACACCCGCTCTTCTTCTACCGGTCCGGACAATTTATCGACATCTTTCCGGACCATCGACATGAAGGAGCTCTGGTTATTCCAGATGTCTCAAATACAGCAGTATGGCCGGTTGGTCCAAGCGGCCAGCCAAAGCCGGCTGTCGTGGCGTCGGGCACGGACAGGCGCAGTGACCAAACGATTGGTCTTGTTACCGCGTACGACGGCGACCGTGCCGGCGTTGGTCGCATCGTGGCAGATTCTAGTTGGCACCACTACGTAAACATCAATCTCAAAGGATTTCCGCATCCCGCGCCGACGAACTCTCACTCGGACAAGATTGGTCAGTTCTACGGAAACCTCGCAATTTGGTTGGCCCCGATGCACAAGCGGCGACAAATGGCCCAGGCCATGTATTGGGAACTAGCAAATTATACGTTGCTGCTGGAAGAACATGACGATCCCATTCGCACTGGTGAGATTGCCTATTCCCTGCTGGCACGTTCAACCTCGCCCTGCGAGATGCATGAGCTGTTACGAGCCTTTGGCCAACAGCCATTCGCCCGCCTTCATTCTGCAGATAGTCCCATCAAAGATCTTCTGAATACAGAGCAAGAGGCGCTTGGGTTAGTGCTTGACTCGTATCAGAAGGCAATGATCCATTCGGAACAAGGGACAGTTTCCCCTAGATTTATTGAACTTGAGAACATCGTCGGCCAAGGACTGACCAGAGCTACTGCCGACGCGGCTGGCTCGACAGTACCAGGATCGACGTTACCAATGGAGCTATGAAGATGAGAGAAAAACATTCACTTCCGACAAGCAGAGTCGAAAACAAAGAGTGGACGATCGAAATAAGCCGAGACTCACAACCGGGTGAACAACCATTTGTAGCCGTTCTGGTGTTCAGCCTTAACGCTCAAAACGAAGTAGTAACCGGTGAGGTTTGGCACGGCGTCGAGCGCCGGTTCCTCTCTAAGGTAAAGGGAACACATAGGCCGCTGCCAAGGTCCGAGCAGTTGTTCATGTCGCTGGACTTCAATTGGGGAAAAGTGAACGTGGCGCTTTCCGGCATAACAGACGAGACGCCGGAGACGGTGCTCTTTACCGGTCGATATCGGGCCAGTGCACTAACTGGCGTTGCCTCGAATGGCGCCGAACAATCGCTGGCTCTTCAAGCGCCCGCAGGCCCAGGAGACGGTGACACAGGATCCGGTACAGGCCAACAAACCTAAGCCGGAAGTTTGACAAATTAGCCTCCCAAAAAAGCTGGACGATAGCGGATGGAGTGATTAGAGTTATCTCAGCTCTTATCGCCCCGGAAACCTTGCACCTTACACTCAGAAAGCGACGAATTCATGGGAAAGCTATTCATGAACAGTAATTGCAGGCGTCAATTCCCCGGAACTGACGCCTGTATTAACGTGCGTTGCTGCCTGGTGTTTTTTGTATTGACCATGCTCACCGGCACTGCGTCCGCTCAAACTACACCCGAGCACCGCTGCAATCCGTCTGAAGCCACTTCGCAGCAATGGGCTGCTGGTGACGTCACTAAACGCAACCTCCAAAGTGAAGAAGCCCATGTTTATGAAGCGGTGCTCACGCCGGGGCAGTACATGCACGTCACCGTGAATCAAGCCGGCATCGACGTGATCGTCAGGCTATTTGATCCGAACCGAGTTCTCGTGATTCAGAGAGACAGCCCGAATTCAAAGTTTGGACCAGAAAAAGTCTCCACTGTTGCGCAGCTCAGCGGCAAGCACTACATCGTAGTTTGCGGCGGCGAAAACGAACCCGCCGGGGCTTATGAACTAAGGATCGACGGCCCGCGTCAGGCGACACCCGCGGATGATCGTCGGGTCATCGCGGAACAGGTTTATTACCAGGCCGCAAAGCTTTCGGCGCAGAGAAGTGGCGCTGCGTTGGAAAGCGCGATTCCGTACTTCAAGGAATCAGCAAACATTTGGCGTGAGTTGGGCGACACCAACGAAGAGGGGTATGCGCTCGCTAACCTGGGCGATCTCTACCGCGATCTAAGACAGTTCAAAGAATCAGAAACAAATCTGCAAGCAGCACTGAACACGCTGCACGCCGCCGGCGACATCTCAGGCCAGGCCTACGTTCTAAATTCCTGGGGCGCCACCTATCGCGAGTTGGGTTCGGATCTGAGTAAAGGTTTCGGGAAGTATGAGGAGGCAGTTGCACTGCGGCGCAGTATCGGCGATCGATGGGGCGAGGCTCAGTTGCGCAACAATATTGGACTGCTGCATAGCCGCTTGGGTCAGAACAGGGAAGCAGTGGAACATCTCAAGCTGGCCCGGGCGATATGGCGAGAGTTGTGCGCCCGGGATCAGGAAATGAATACATTGAACAACATCGCAACGGCCAACCTGGAAAGCGGCAACCTGGGCGAGGCGTTCACCCAGTTTGAAGAGGTGTTGAACTTCTGCGCGCAGATCGCTGGTCCATGTAAGCCAGAAGGTTTTGTTCGGAATAGTCTTGGCGTGATCTACGATACGTGGGCCCAACCAAATGAAGCTTTAGCTCAGTACAACCTGGCCTTGACGCTTTATCGCCAGGCAAACGTCGACACCAGGACATTTCAGGCGGTCACTCTCGACAACCTCGGGCTGCTGTACGCCGGTCTCAACGATCCCCAGGCGGCGCTCGAAAAATTTGAGGAAGCGCTCAAATTTCGCCTTGAGTTAAAAACACCAGGGAAAGAAGCCGTTACGCGCAGCAACCTCGGTTATGCACAAATCCTCTTAGACAATCTGCCTGAAGCTTTCAAACAGTTAGACCAGGCACTGTTACTGAGTCGTGGAACCGATGAAAGGTTCGAAGGCTATACGCTGATGCGCTTAGGCATGGCGCACTTCAAAGGGCATGAAACCGCAAAGGCGCTCGATCGCTATGGGCAGGCGCTCGAGGTGCAAACAAGAATCGGAGATATTAGAGGCCAAGCGATCACGCTGAATCAGATCGCGGAACTCTACAGTTCGATAGAACAAGCTGACAATGCGCGGCGATACTACCGGAAAGCACAGGACCAGTGGAAGGCCGTGGGCGACTCGCTGGGAGAAGCGCTTTCGCTTTACGGGTTGGCCAGAGTTGAACGGCAGCAGAAGAGATTTGCAGATGGGCGCCACGCAATTGTCGAGGCTATCGCAAAAATCGAATCAGTGCGAACAAGCACGTCGAATTACCGGCTTCGCTCAAGCTTTTTCGAAGCGCGTCACGACTACTACGAACTCGAAGTTGATATTCGAATGCAACTCTACTATGCGTTGCAAGCGCGAAAGAATGTTGCTGCGGCCAAGATAGAATTGGAGCAAGCATTGTTTGCGGCCGAACGCGCGCGATCTCGTAATCTCCTGGACCTCTTAACTGAAAACCAAATCGACATTCGCAAGGGTGCAGATCCTGTCTTGCTCGAGAAGGAGCAAATGCAGCGGAGGGAAATCGAAGGGAAGTTGGACCAGCTGCAAGCGCTGTTAACCGAGAAAGACAAAGAGGCACAAAAGGTCACAGTCCAGCGAGAACTGGAAGCTTTGAACCGTTCGTTGGATCAAACCCGCGCAGAGATTCGTAACCGCAGTCCGCGATACGCATCGCTTACTCAGCCACAACCATCTAAGCCTGCTCAGATTAGGGAACTATTGGATGATGAATCTTGTTTGTTGCAATACTCCGTTGGTGACGAACGCAGTTATCTGTGGTTTGTCACACGCAACAACATTCGCCCGTACACGTTGCCCGGTCGAGCGGAGATCAACAAGGCAGTATTGGCCTTCATTGAACTGATCCGAGTGCACGAGCCTCCCTCACAATCCGATGACATACAAAAACATATCTTGAAGCTGCGAGAGGCACTGGTTGCTTATCCCAAACGAGCATTCGATTTAAGCAACATCGTACTCAAGCCGGTAACGGCGAAAATGGGATTCAGGAGGATCATCATCGTTGCGGACGGACCCTTGCAGTATGTTCCGTTTGGCGCCTTGCCGGTTCCCAGTGAAGCAAATGCTAAAGCGGCATCTTCAGGTCAACTGCTCGTGCCCCTAATCGCCGACCATGAGGTGGTTTATGAGCCTTCGGCTTCAGTGTTGTCTTTGATACGTTCCGACCCGAGACGGACCGCTCCTGGGACAGTTGCAGTGATTGCCGATCCTGTTTTTAGCAAACGAGACGACCGGGTGCAGTCAGGAGCAGAGCTTGGTAACCCGACTAACGTCGTCGCCCATGAAGATACGCAGTATCTGAAAGTCTTCAGGGACGCCGGCGACATCGGTTCATTCGGAGGTTCCTTGCGTTTGGTTCGCCTGACCAATTCCAGAAAAGAGGCCGAAGCGATCGTTGCGGTGGCTGGTCCCGGTTCGTCTCTCTCGGCGCTGGATTTTGATGCCAGCCGCACGAAGGCGCTCAGCGAAGAGTTGAAACAGTTCAAGATTGTTCATCTCGCAACCCACGGGATTCTCGATAGCGCGAACCCGGAGTTATCAGGTCTTGTGTTTTCATTGGTTGATAAGGAAGGGAAACCCGCCCGAGGTTTTTTGCGCTTGGGTGATATCTACAACTTGAATCTGCCCGCTGATCTGGTCGTTCTCAGCGCTTGCCAGACAGCGATAGGCCGCGAGGTTAAAAGCGAGGGACTAACAGGCCTGACCAGAGGTTTCATGTATGCCGGGGCGGCGCGCGTTGTGGCCAGCCTCTGGAAAGTAGACGACGCTGCAACAGCCGAACTGATGAAGCGCTTTTATACGTATATGCTTGACAAGAAGCTGCCCGCCTCGGAGGCCCTGAGGAGAGCGCAGCTCGATATTTCAACCTTAAACGAGGAGTGGCGGCCAAGTTTTTACTGGGCTGGATTTGTTCTGCAAGGTGAATGGAACTAGCTGGATTAGCTCAACCCCGGACTAAATCTCAAGGCTTATGCATACCTCCTGCGTCCAACTTCAACCGTCAACTCGACGGCGTCATCACCTGGGAACGCCAAAGTCTGTTCGCCGCATCTCAACCTGCGGAACCAGTTCATCCATCACTGGCGAAATAAAACATTGTGCGGTTTGCTCGCTCCCAGTATTATGCTGCCGCTTTCCTTGCATGAAAACGGCTAATTTTCCCGTACTGCCGCGACCAAGCCTGTGGGATGCGACGCCTCAACTCCCGCTTGGCAGTCTCGAGATCTTACTCCCTGATGGATCTATCGCCCGAGAGCTTCGAACGTCTATTGAACTGGCTTCACCCCAATCGTGAAGAGGCCGGGCGGGAGTATCAAAGAATTCGCGCGCTTTTGACAAAACACTTTCAATCGCATGGTTGTTTCCTGCCCGACAAGTTAGCGGACGCGACTATGGACAGAGGCGCCGAAAAACTAACTCCTGAGAAGATACGGAAATGGGTCGGAGTCGGAACGAAAGAACGATATTTTTATAGGGTGGCCTACTACATCTTGCTCGAAGCTAAAGATAAGAGCCTTGCAGAGACGCAGATGCCCGACAGGTTCGAGGCTGTAGATCCAGAAAAGGTAGACTTAGAGCCACCGTCGCACTGTCTGGAAAAATGCTTGCAAGAACTGGCCGTTGACGACCGTGAATTGATCGAAAGATATTATCGTGGAGAGAAGGCGATCAAGAAACAAAACCGGGTCGAGTTGGCAAGGGATCGGAACATCGACTTACCCAGTTTGCGAGTACGTGCACATCGGATCAGAAGAGGGTTAAGAAGGTGCATTGACAAATGCTTGCAGGAAGCTCAAGAGTAATTACAGGCTGTAGAATTAAGTTAGTTGAGATTCAGAAGCGATGAGGGAACAACTGATAGATGATGTTGCGGCCCGGCGATTTTTGTTGGGACAACTGCCGCCTGAAGAACAGGGGCGCATCGAGGAGTTGGCATTTGAAGACCCCGATACGTTTACGTTTCTCGAGTCCATAGAAGACGACTTAATTGACGAATTTATTCAGGGCGATCTTTCTGCAGATCAGGAGCAGCAGTTTAACGGTCATTTCCTGTCTCTGCCGGGCCGTCGACACAATCTCAAAATCAGCCGGATGTTGCAGCGACATCTCGACAAGATCGCCGACGTCCCGCGCCGGAAAAGATTTTCATTTCTCGGTTGGTTCAGGCTACAGACTTCCTGGTTAAAGCTCTCAATGGCGGCAGCGGCGGCGCTTGTTTTGGTTATCGGTATACTTTGGATTCTTACTCTTTTTTGGCGAGGCACGAAACCAGTTCCCATTCAGGCCGGGCCTGATCGGCCGGCAGCAATGCCGAGCCCGCCCTTTAAGGTCTCACCCTCAGTGGCGCCAACAGCAGCACCGGCTCACGCAGAAAACAAGCCGAAGAGCCTTACGCCAGAGAGGCAAAAAGGGTTAACCGCATACGCTCTTCTGTCGCCTTCTGCCTCGTCGCGAAGTGAAGGTGTCCAACAACTGTCGTTAGCGCAGGATACAACGACCATGACAATAGAGCTGGCGCTAATTACCCAGAGGAATTTCAGGACCTACCAAGCGACGCTGGAAAACGAAGCGGGCGGGGAGCTGCAACGTTGGACCAATCTAACGGCTGAGAATCTTACGTCCGGAAGGGCGCTCAAGATCGACGTCCCGACAGCGCTCCTAAAGCCTCAGGAGTTCTACCGGATAGTTGTCAATGGCGTTGCGTCGAAGGGGGAAGCGGAAGTGATCGCGCGCTATCCGTTTGAAGTAAGCAAGTAAACAAGCCGACGTAACTAATTCCCTTCCGACTTGAGATAACGTGGTAGACCCGACGAGAAGTAGAACTTCTGACTATTCTTCAGAGAGTCTTCACTAAAACCACAGTGCAATAGAATCGCCTCCCAAAAAGCCTGGAGGTCACTAGGGTTAGGTCTGCCGCTGGCTGTATACGTGGCATCGGTCGCTGGAATGATCATGCTTACTCTGGCATGAGAAAGATCCAGGTTTAGGTTAGTCTCTTTCGCAAGTTTGATCTCTTCCGAGGTGTTTGCCTGCCCAAGCGAAATGGGTTTCCCCATCGGTGTAGTATTGCACTGCTCGATCATGTCGCTGACATAAATCAAGTCAAAGTCGGTATTCTTTTCGTCGAACTGCTTGAAAATATTCTGCGCAAATTTGAGCGTGTACAGAATACAAGTATGGTTGTCTGGTTTGCCGTCAGCATCGGCGCGCCTGACCGGTTTTATTAGCTCATAGAGCTTCTTGATCTCGTCTGAAATCTTCTTTCGGCGCGCCTGATTCACAGCGTGAGTGGTTCCAGGTATTTGGTTGACAACGATGGTTCCTTCATCCATTGGCTCAAGCTTTTGACCTTCAATTTGAATCGGGTATACACGATATTGAGTGCCTGGCGGTAGGGAATCCAGGACGTCGCAGGTGAGAGTCCCGACCTGCTCGCTTTCTGACTGAAGTAGGCTGCTGGTAACGTCACTAAAGATCAAAACGACGCGTTCCCTCTCGGGCGGCGGACAATTTGGCGGACAATTTGGCGGACAAGCCAACGTGAAAATCGCCAGCAAGAGGATCAACGGAATAATAATGCGATTGCGCTTAAATTCAGGTCGCCGGTACTTAGACATCTGACCAGATCCTTTCTTTTAGCCTTTTTGCGAGAATCTTTTGAGCCGACCTTTGGACGCGATCGTATAGAGTTAGTCCGTGATCAATCGTCTCAGGCACATTGACCCCTCTGAAATACCCGTGACGATACAGGCTTAATTCCTGCTGAGTTTCCGCGTCTACTGCGTCTACATTCGGATCATCAGCGTTCAATTTCAGCCAGGTCTTTGCTGACTCGACTCCCGACAATGCAGTGTAAAGTGAGGAAGATGCGGTCTCGAGCTTCTGCTCGAGTTTTTTGATCTCTCTTCTTAGTTGATGGTAGCGCTGCGTGTCCTTTAGACGACGCCAGCCCGCCGAAAAGCATGCGCCGGAGACTAGCGGTAAGGTTATGGTGAGTAGAACAAAAGTAACCTTCTCAACAGTGCTCTCCTGTTTGACTCTTAGCTCGCCTAACAAGGTTTGAATCTGACCCTCGGGGACTCCTCGGGCGCGAAGCTGTTCGGTCTGTGTAGCTCGCGTCTTTTCCAACTCGTTCTGCGTCATTGTATTTTGGACTTGAGAACGAAACAGTCCGAGCACGACGATGGTTCCGAGGAAGAACACTCCAATTACGGATAGGGCCACTACTCGCTTCCGGCGAACTTCAGACGTTTCTCGAAAGATGACATCGTCCAAAAAAATCTTAATGAAGACTCCGGCCAAGGCGATGCCCAAAGCCAGTGTGAGCGGTTCCCAAAGTCCCGATACCACATTTGATGTCTGGACCAGCAAATCATCCACGCCGTAAAGGAGTTGCCCTGTCCGAGCACTCGTCACTTCCGTTTTTAGATCGAATCCTTTAGCAACTAACTTGAGGGTTAAAGGAATGTCCGATAGAAAGAGAACCAGTGCCACCAGGATATAGAACCCGCCGAGCACGTAGGAGAACTCATGAAAGCGTCCGGCCCTGTCGTTTACGATCTTGCCGTAGTGTGACATCGCGTCGCTCAAAAACTCACGCACACGCGCAACTTGCATCTGCAGATCCGGCAACTTCGTTTCATTGAGTGACAGCCTGGCCTTCATGGCTTGAATTCTCGTGTCGCGCCGAAGTCGGCCGCGAGCTAGAAGCAACTCTTCGTTGGTCTCGCGCGGTTGACCCAGTCGACCGTCGGTCCAACCCAGACTCCAAAGAGGATGTTCATATCTCGATGGTCTCTTCCTGAAAGATTCGGTACTGCCATCCGAACTGCCGTCGGTTTCAAACGGTTCATTCTTGATGAGCAGATTTGCAAAAGGATGAGCGACTGAGTCTTTGCTCGAAAAGGAGTCAACTTCGTTAGGAATGATAAGATTTTCGGGGAACTCGAAAAGCGAGCTGCCATTGTGGTTCCCGTTGTTTCCGTTGCTAGAGCCGTTCGTCATACTTCTGCTCCTCAGGGGACTTAACCTGGACCCTTCATTGATAAGTAATCGCAAACAAACCTGCTGGTAAGAAAAGCGGAACTAAAAATGATCTCGTCTTTTTGTCGTTGTATGTTGTGTTCGCCAAGTTTGGCGGCACAGTCCCTCTCAGTAGTGCAAAGTTGTGTTTCCTGCTCGCGCAACTCCAAGCGAGTGGTATCCGCTTTGGTCTCTGTTCCCACACAATTTTGGTCCAACTGCGTTATCTGATTGTCGATATCTTTCAGCGCTGCGTGATTTCGCGCGATTTCCTCTTCGTGAGCTTTTAATTGTTCCATCGCTTCAGGCGCTGTTCTCCACCAGGATTTAGGCCACACCGGAGTTGATTTTCTCCTGGTTAACCGACGTATTAGCCGGTTTAATCTGCGCCGGCTGCGCTGGGGCAAGTCGAACCAGTCCGTTCGAGAGTTCTCCGGTTCAAGTTCGCCAAGCCAGAATTTCGAGAAAGCTGCGTCGTATTCAGGATGGTCCTCGCCAAAGAGACCATTCATTTCATTCTCAATTCTCAAACCATCCAGGTATTCTCTCGCCTTTTTATACCTCTGTGCCGTATCTTCAAGTTCTTGCGTGTCAGTGGCCTCAAAAACATCGTTCAAGGTCGGCTTGAGAACATGCTCCTCGATCTTTATTAAGTAGTCGTCTCGCTTTCGATTTAGATAGTCGTAATCTCTGAACATTCCTCGATATATGAGCCCATACGCGAGGCCGATAGACCCGATAGTCATGAAGAAAACTACCAGGCCCCACGTCCAATAGTTGTTGCGCTCACTTAGCGGAAGAAACGTTAGTAGTAGGACCACGGCCACCATGACAAGCATCAGCAAGGCGAATTCCCAGTTGGCACTAAGGTACGCCCAGCGCCGAGAGGTGGGGTTGGCGCCAACTAATCGTTCCCACCTTGGTTCTATAAATTTGGTTGCGTACAGCAGGCAGGCTGAAGTGCTCAATAGCGTGAACACCGCACCGATTGAGGCGGATGTAATAGTGGCAGCGAGGCTACTGCCCGCTTTGGGAACTGGGATTATCAATCCGAGTGCAGAAAGGACGAACAGCAGGATTGACGCTAAGAGGACGTAAGGAATGACCGCCATTAACTGGAAATAATCAGCTCTTGTTATTCTGCCGGTGAAGAGTGAAAGACGATCGGAGCCGGTTGTAAGTAGACCAAGGAATGCTTTCCAGCTGTGGGTGGGTCTGCCGACGCGAGTTCGAGGTCTGTTCGGAAAGGCGCTCTTTCTCCAGCGCGGATTAAAGCGCGGCAGTAAGAGGTCACACAAAACCGTGGCGGCCACCAGAAAGAGTAGTGTCGCGCCCACAAAAGAAAGCATTTTAAGAAAAGGCGCCCACGAGAAGATGGCATTTTGTGATAGCCCGAAGAAACCGGCAAACCCACGCACGAAGTTTCCTATTAGATCCGCCTCGCTAGGATCTTTTTGTCGTTGTTGCAATAGACTACCGATCAGACTTCCAACTCCTGCGAAGGCTGTATAGCCGGCCCACAACAAAAAGCCGGCCGTCGTTCGCGTAATCCCAATTCCGCGTAAGTATTTGATCTTCTGCTCAACAGGTTTGAGTAGTGCTTCGGCGTTTTGCTGCTCTTCCTTTAGCGTCTCGGCCCTGCGATTCAACTCAGCCTCGTCGACCTGCCACACCTCCAATAGACTCGAATGCAGTTGCTTGGCATCTTGAAGTTCATTCTCTTTGTCTTGAATGATCTGCTGTCCGATCAGCGCTTCCTTTTCGCTTAGTTTTCTGGTTTCGTCATCAAAGAACTGCTTTTCTACTTCGAGTTGTTTTACTCGTGCTTCAAGACGAATTGTCGCCATTCCTAAGTGGAGACTCTGTATAGCAACATTTATTTTGAATTTTGCGTTCCTCAGATCTGCTTGGGTGGCGCGCATCTCATGAAGCCGCTCCCGGTAATCTTCAATGCGCTTACTCAGTTCAGCAATCCTCCCGGACAAAATCGCCTTTCGTAATCGGTATTCCTCCTCCAGCGCATCAACCTTGGTTTCTCGCGCTCGTGCAAACGTGTTCAGGCCCTCAGCAAGCGGAATATCGCTCATTGCTAATCTCACGGCAAGATCCTCAATTTCCGCCGGCGTGAGAAAAGTGAGAGGGGCACTAAACGACTTCGGGTCGCCAACAGGGTGCGTAGGCACATCGGCGTTAACTTGATTTAGCGTTGTGGAGTCGGTCATGGGATCACCAGAGCATGTCGAGCGTCGTTAGGCACTGTGTGGTCGATCCGTTCGCTTGCGCGCCCCGCCAACAGTGCTGCAGCCGATTGGTTTGTCAGTGAAGGGGCGCACTATGATTCGTCTATATTTATGTGACGAGTGACTATCAGGGCGGTCGATCACCTGGGTGCAACGCATTCGGTTACGCGCACTTCTCTCACGTCCGGCTCGAGCGGCAAGGCCTTACCGATAGCCGCTACTCCAGGCGTGCAGTAGTGCGTTACTCTCAAGTGCATTGCGTTCACCCTATTGCAGGATGTCGTTTAAACGTCCCCCAAACTCTTTACACGAACCTCGGCATAAGTAATGGGGCGTCTGCTGGAACTATTACAGGCGAAACGCAAAAACTTTTTTGGTAAGAAACCGTGATTGCTTTTTCTTAGGTGAAATGGGAGGAGAAGACAAAGGCAGATGACTATCGATTCAATGGCGCTTTTTGTTTTGGCTGGGCAATTGGTTTAGTGGTCGCCACAGGGTTTCCACTGCTTAACCGAATAGCGCGGCGCGTTTTCCTTGTTCGTGGTATTTGCCGACGGGGGGCGGCGCCATTCTCTATGAATCACCATGGTGTCGCCACTCTAATCATTGAAGTTAGCTGCATTAGCGTCTCTAGTCGCAAAAGCTTGCGTTCTTGCCGCGAGTACTATAAAAACGCCGAGGTCTGTGGTTCGATCAACTCTGCAAAGTTTATTAACAGCCTAAAACTCATCTGGTTGGAGCAAAATAATGAAAAAGAGAATTGCCTGGTCGCTATTGACGTCTGTCGTTTTGGTTTGTGCACTTCTAAACTTTACTCAAAGCGCAGCTTCAAGTTCAGTTAACCAAAAGCTGGGAGTTCCGCGAGCGGCTAACGCTAGTTTTAACCTTCTGCTGCTTCCGCCTACGACATTCACTGTTACTAAGACGGCGGACACAAACGATGGCACTTGCGACGCTGACTGTTCACTGCGTGAGGCGATCGTTGCTTCTAACGCCGATGTCAGCGCGAACCCGGCGACGATAGACCTGCAGGCGGCGAGCAACTATAACCTTACGCTAACCAACGCTACTCAAGAGAACGCTGCTGCGACCGGCGACCTCGACATCGATGCTACTGATCACACCGTAACAATCAATGGCGCCGGCTCTACGGTAAGCGGCGCTGGGCTCAGTGTCGGCAGTTCTCACGACCGAGTATTTCACGTCGTGAGCGGGACCAATACCGTAACCTTCGCGAACATGATAATCGCTGACGGCCAGGCCACCGACGATGGCACGAGCGGGGCCAGCACCAATCCTGCTTCACAAAACAGCGATCGCTTTGGCGGAGGCATCCTGAATAACGGCGGTAGCGTCGCGCTCATCAACGTCACCGTCCAGTCTTGCCAGGCGCTAGGCAAGGGCGACAGCGTTGTAAACAATCACACGACGCTCGATGCATGGGGCGGGGGACTCGCAAGTCGAGGAACCGGCAACGTTATCATTAACGGGAGCACCTTCACTGCTGATGCTGCGATAGGCGGGAACGGCGGCAACTTCAACAACGGGGCCGGCTCCAGTGCGCGGGGCGGCTCAATCTATTTCGAAGCAGGCACGCTCAATATCGACGGCTCGCGCATTGATAACAGCAACGCCACCGGTGGTCTCGGCGGCAATGGACCAGGTAATCAACAAAACGGCGGCGCGGGCGGCATTGCCAACGGAGGCGGCGTTTATGTCGCCAGTGGTACGGCGACCGTTAACAATTCTACGTTAGAGAGTTGCTCTGCTACCGGTGGGAATTCCGGGACAGGCCAGAACGGTACTAATCCTGGCGCTGATAGTGGCGGCGGGGGCCTTTATAGTACCGGCAGCGTTACCGTAACCAACTCCACCTTCAATCTAAACCGCTCAACTGGCGGCGACGCTGGTGATGCGTTCGGACCGGATTGCTTTGGTGCTCATCAGGCCGGCGGCGGCGGGGCTGCACGCGGCGGCGCCATCCTGGCCGATGGCGGAAGTCTAATCATCAACACGGCGACGTTTGCCAACAACTCTGCGAATGGCGGCAACGGCGGCGATGGTGGACCAACGAATGTCGGAACCTGCGCTCAAAGCGAACACGGCGTTGGTGGACTCGCGCATGGCGGCGCGATTACGAACAACAATTCGGCGACTTTGAATATCAAGCACGGAACGATTAGCGGCAACAGTGCTCAGGCCGGCAACACCGGTGTGAACCAGGCCGGAGCTAACAGGCCACCGCGCCTGGTTGCCGAAGGCACCGGCGGTGGCATTCGGATTGGTCCTGGATCAGTGACTTTGGAAAACACCATCATCGCTGGAAACACTGCCGCCAATGGCCTGGGAGATACAACTGGCGCGCCGACTCCCGGACCCAATGTCGACGGCGCTGTCACAAGTAATGGTCACAACCTGCTCGGCACCGCTACCGAAGCCACGGGCTTCACTGGCGCCGGCGATCAGACGGGCGCTAATCCGATGTTGGCAGCCTTGGCGAACAACGGTGGTCCAACTAAGACGATGAAACTGTTGGCCGGCAGTCCGGCTATCGATGCGGGCGTCGCGGCTGGTTCAACCTTGGATCAACGTGGCATGCCGCGCCCGGTCGACGACCCAGGAGTCGCAAATACTGGAGGCAGCGACGGCACAGACATCGGCGCCTATGAAGCCGAACCGAGTTGCATTCTTACTTGTCCGACGAATATCACTGTTTCCAACGACGCGGGCCAGTGTGGCGCGGTTGTTAACTATACGACTCCTTCTGGAGCAGCCTGTGGCACCGTCACCTGCGACCATCCTTCTGGCTCGTTCTTCGGAGCCGGAACAACTCCGGTGACTTGTACGAGTTCGGCTGGTCCCAGCTGTAATTTCAACGTCACGGTGAACGACACGGAAAATCCGACCATTACCTGTCCAGCCGACTTCACCGTGAACGCACCTTCGGGCTCGTGTTCGGCGGCAGTCAACTTTACGGTCACTGGCAGTGACAACTGCGGAATTCCGACGATCGTTACGAGCAAAGCGTCGGGTTCAGTTTTCTCGTTGGGCACTACGATAGTGAACGCCACGGCGACTGATGCTGCCGGCAATTCGGTAAGCTGTAGCTTCAAGGTAACTGTGAAAGATGTGACCGGCCCCGTCATTACTACCAACGGGCAGACCATTGAGTTGTGGCCACCGAATCACAAGTACCAGACTGTCAAGATAACGGATCTGGTTTCGAGCGCCAGCGATCTTTGCGATCCGTCCGTGAGTATCAACAGCGTCCGTATTGCGAAGGTGACCAGCGATGAGCCTAACAACAGCGGCGGGGACGGTAACACGACTAACGACATCGTGATTGCGGCTGATTGCAAATCAGTACAAGTGCGCTCTGAACGGATGGGAGGTGGCAACGGACGCGTTTACACCATCACCTTCCAGGTGAAGGATGCTTCCGGCAATGTCAGCACGGCCACAGCAAAGGTCACCGTGCCCCATTCTCAAAACGGATCGCCGGCGGTGGACTCTGGGCCACAATACACAGTGTTTGGCGGCTGCCCATAGCAAGCCGCCCACGGCCAGGTTTTCAAGCGAAGGCGGTGAAGCGTTCTGGTTCGCTGAGCGCTTCGTCCAATCTCGTTAGAAATCTTCCCACGTGCACTCCGTCGACCAGGGCGTGATGCACTTCAACAGAAATCGGCATCATCAGCCGACCGCTTTCTTCAGTGAACTTTCCGAAGACGATTCTCGGAATCGACTCTCCGCGTCCTTTACCGCGCGCGTGTTTGAAGCTGGTAAAGGGAATCCACGGTAACGTGGTGTGATAAATCAGATCATCACGCATCGTTGGCTTGAGTGGATCGGTGCTCGTTCTCACTTGCTCGACTGCTCTGCCCATATCACCTGTGAACTTTTTGAAGTCGACCTGGTAATCAAAATATGCGTAAGCAAAACTCTCGTTTGGGAGTAGCACCGTGGTGCCCGCGTTTATTACGTCGTAGACAAATACCTTGCCGTCTTGTAAGCGATAGCGGAATGGTTCGATTCCATTGGCGATGCGCAGCGAGAAGTAGTGAATGGCCTGCGAAATCTTAACATCAGGACGAGCGCGAATCAGCGCTACGAGTTTAGTAACGTCCACTGGTGCAGATACGTTGAAATACGGGTCTTCGTAAGTGATGAAAAACTCGAAGAGTTCTCGGCGCGACCAGTTTGCCATATCAAGATATTCGCCCATGGCTGAATTGTAGCAGAGCAGGGAAGGCTGGACAGGTGTCAGACGGCAGAACGCAGTGGAGCTTTTGCTTTCTGCGGCTGTCCTTTGTTCTCTTACATGCGCGGCTGATAAGCTTGGACCATCGCAAGTGATCAATGTTCGTGGTTAAGAATGCTCGGGGGCTTTATGAAAGATATTCAAATAACAGAGGTACCTGTTGCAAGAGCAGCGATGCTCATCCGCAAAACCAGTCGCGGAAGTCTTTGAGGCTTTTGTTAATCCGGAAATCACCACCAGGTTTTGGTTCACCAAGAGTAGCGGACGACTGGAAGTGGGGAAGCATATTATTTGGACCTGGGATATGTACGATAATTCGGTCGAGGTAGACGTCAAGGAAGTAGAAGAAGGGAAGAGGATTCTTATCGAATGGGGCAACCGCGGTGCTGCGACTTTCGTTGAATGGATTTTTACACCTTACGAAGGCGACAAGACCTACGTCAACATTACAAACTCTGGTTTCAGGGGAGACGGAGATAAAATTGTAAGCGATGCGCTCGATTCGAAGGGAGGCTTTACGTGGATCCTTGCCGGTCTAAAAGCGCTACTTGAACACGGTATTGAATTGAACGCTATAGCTGACGCTTATCCGAAGGGCCTTAAGGCACATTAGCGGGAATCTCGCGTGTCAACGTGGACTACCCGCAGTTTCTTTCTGTTTGTCCTGTTCAGCCCAAGCCTTCGCAGAGACGAAGGAGTTCGTGTCATAGATCACCACGATCGTTCCCACCGGGAGTAGATTACTTACAGCTCGAGATGCGAACATTGGGATGCGGATACAGCCGTGACTCTCGGGTTGCGCGGGTACGGAAGGATTGCCGTGGATAGCAATTCCGTCGCTAAAGTAGTTGGGATAGTAGAGTAGTCCCAAAGGTGATTTCTTCCAGCCGAATGCTTTGCCATAAATCCTGAAGCGACCCTTCGGCGTGTAGGCTAAACCCCTACCGCCCTTTTCATTGTATTGTTTGCCGCTACCGGTCGAGACCGGAATAATCCTGGCGACCGCTCCGTCGTTGTCTATTAACAAGAGCACCTGGCGATCGACATCAACCTCCACGTGTCTATAGCCGGAATCTCTGGCCTGCGGTGAGGTCGCTTCGCGGATTGCTTGGAGTTCGCCCTGGGTAAGTCTGCCGGTTATCGGGCGGCCCTCCCACTTCTGAAATGTTACCAACGCGCTGCGTGTGGTTCCATCAATCGCGCCATCGACCGGGCCGGTCCAATAGCCCATGTCTGCAAGCCGGCGTTCCGCCTCTTTCGCTTCGGCGCGAGTAAGGCGGCCTTCAGAATGTTTCTTGCCCTGTGCATTTGCCGTTGATTGACCTGCAGCCAGTACAAGTAAAACCAGAATCAAATCAGACGCGAGTTTCCTTATGCTCTTCATAACAATCCTCGTGAAAAGTTCAAACGTACCGCTATCGGCTCGACACCTGCGAGGCCGCACGGCGATTGAAAGCGCTAGCGATGATTTCAGTCTGGAGGGGGGCGGAAGTCGGGAATTCACTTGGAGTGCAGGTCACCAGCTGCCAGGCTGTGCTTTATTACTTTGTAACTGAGACGATACGACTGCCGGCTAAGGTCAGTCAACACAATCGTTCATTATTTGTCGTCGATTCTCGTCGCCTCAACCGCTCGTCCGTTAGCAAGTTTTCTTGGATTGACCAATCCCAGATTATTCGTAGAATGCAGGGCAATGGCGCAGGGTTGCTGGGGTGAGGACAGTGACCTGATGAGGCTGAACGTCTCCGCCAACCGATTTGAGGCCGGGCCAAACCTGGCCTCTCGGTTTTTTTGGCCACCTAATTCTCCGATCCAGCGCTCAATAGGATCGGTCATTCTTCAACTCAACTTAGCCTGATCGGTCAACCTCTTTCCCGGCTTCAACCTGACCGAATTACGGTCTTGCCTCGGTCTTGCTTTCTCGAATTGACGGGATCTGACAAGTCACATCAGCAAGAGTTGAGCAAATACTGGCCGAAAAGCTGGGCTTCTCGGATTTATTTGCCGTAATATGCCTGCTGGCACAGGGCATGCACTAGGGACGCCGCGCTCCCAGCCTGGGAGACGATGCAATACCTCACGATACCTTCTAGCCCCCCGCTGAAGAATCATGAAACGTGCGGAAACAAAAGTAAAAAACAATACCGTCACTCAGAAGCTTTTGGCTCTGGTGACCAAATTACCCGTTAGATCTCCGATCCGCCTCTTTCTTGCCTGCCTCGTTAGTGCGGTTCTGGTCGTATTCACCGCAAATAGCGCCTGGCCGGTATGGCTTTCGGCCCTGATTGTCGTTGCGGTGATTCTTCCAGTCCTCTATTTCTCATACCACCTACCCGCCAAGCAACAGGCTGAACCATCTTTAGCCACGGTCGGCGACACCTCGGAGATGTTTCGCGCCGCCTTCGACTATTCCGCCATTGGAATGGCTCTGGTGTTTAGTTCCGGCCACTGGCATCGAGTCAACCGCTCGCTTTGCGAACTCCTCGGGTACGAGGAGTCAGAACTGCTTGCCCGAGATTTCCAGGACATTGTTCACCCGGACGATCGTCTGACCTCCATGGCAAAGTTGGAACAGTTGCTACGGAGCAAGATTGCAACTTATCAAACCGAGGTGCGTTGCGTTCACAAAGATGGCCATGAAGTTTGGGTTATGTGGAGCGTCTCTCAAGCGCTCGTGGAAAGCGCTGAATCGGCACAGCTAATCTATCAACTGCAAAGCATCACCGATCGTAAAGAGGCCGAAGAGAGACTGTTGCACGATGCCTTACACGACACTCTCACCGGCTTACCAAATCGTGCTTTGATGATCGATCACATGAAATTGACGATCGCGCGCGCCAAGCGCCGGCAAGATCTGAAGTTTGCGGTGTTGTTCCTCGATCTGGATCGCTTCAAGTTAGTGAACGACAGCCTCGGTCACATGGCGGGCGATCAATTGCTGGTAGGCTTTGCTCGACGCCTCGAGTCTTGTCTGCGGCCGGGAGACACCATAGCGCGCGTTGGCGGCGATGAGTTCACCATCCTGCTCGAAGATCTCAGCGACGAGAAGGAAGCCATCTCAGTGGCAGAGCGAATTCATGAAGAACTCAAGCTGCCGTTTAATCTTTGTGGTCGTGATGTGTTCACCACGGTCAGCATTGGTATTGCCCCTGGCTCACTCGCTTACAACCAACCCGATGAGATCCTCCGCGACGCCGACACCGCGATGTATCGCTCCAAGTCGTTGGGCAAAGCTCGTCACGAAATGTTCGACGAAGAGATGCACGCCCGCTCGACCGATCTACTGCGAATGGAAACCGATCTGCGACTGGCCCAGGAGCACAACGAATTCTTTATTAACTACCAGCCAATAGTTGCCCTGGATGATTTTCACGTCTGCGGCTTTGAAGCGTTGGTGCGTTGGCAGCATCCGGAGCGTGGTCTGATATCGCCGCAAGACTTCATTCCGGTTGCTGAAGAAGGTGGTCAGATTCTAAAGATTGGCCAGTGGGTATTGCGACAGGCCTGTTACCAGGCCAAGGTCTGGCAGGAAAGGTTCCCGTCAGATGAATCCCTGTACATGACCGTCAACCTGTCGGCGAAACAGTTTGCCCAACCGGATCTGCTTGATCAGGTAAGTGCGATACTCGACGAGACCGGTCTCGATCCAAATTTCCTCAAACTCGAAATTACTGAAAGCGTACTGATGGATGACTTCGATTCTGCCGCTGCGATGTTGTTCAAGCTGCGCTCGCTGGGAGTGAGATTGAGTATTGACGACTTCGGCACCGGTTACTCCTCGCTCACCTACCTGCATCGTTTCCCAATCGACACGCTTAAGATTGATCGCTCCTTCGTCGCAGTGTTGGATAAAGACCACCTCGAGATCGTTCGCACCATCCTAAACCTTGCCGAGAATCTCAACATGGACGTGGTTGCGGAGGGCGTTGAAACTCAGGAACAAATGTCGCTGCTCAGAAACCTCGCCTGCCAGAGCGGCCAGGGCTATTTCTTCTCCAGACCGATGACCGTCGAGGAAGCAGAAAGAGTGCTTGAGGAAACTTACACTCCGCGCCTCGACCGCGTTGCCTGATCTCTTAAACATCCCCTAAAGCGTATCGTCTACTGCGGTTGCCGGACCGGTGTTGCTGAAGCAAATACCGCTTTCCGGATCCATGTAGTAAAAGTTTCGACCCGTTGCGCCGATGCCTGTTGATTGCTCCGGATTGGCATTTACGCTAAACGTCGCCGCCGAATTCTCAGTCTTAGGGGTCAGGGTCATTACGAAAACATAGCCGCGATCGTGAGGCTGGTCATAATTCATTCGTTTATCAAGATAGTTCTGTTCAAACAGTTGCTGGAAGGTCGCGTATCGGCTTTTGTGATCGATCACGTATTTGGCTTGCGCAATTCTAATTGCGTTTAGCGTTGCCACAGCCGCGGCTTCATTGGCTTTCCGTACGCTGCCCTTGAATGCCGGGACGACGATGCCAACCAGAATTCCAATGATCGCGATCACGATCAGAAGTTCGATCAGCGTGAACCCTTTGCGACGTGTTCCGACGAGTGCATTTCGCATATCACTATTCACCTCGCCTACTGCACGAGCCTGAACGTACCGGGTTCCAATCAATTTTGGAGTACTGGAGTTTGCGGCGTGGTCCGAAAGAAAGCGGAACGACTAAGGCAGTTCAGCGTGTTTGCCAGTTAATCTCGTACAACCAGAATCAATCCGAGGACACAAAATACAAGGCCGATAACATTGCGCAGCGACAAGTGATCTTTGAACACTACGACGCCGATAGGAACCAACAACAGCGTTACCGCAACATTGGTGGCGACTGCGGCGATACTGATTCTCCAGCCGGATCTGTATGCCAGCAGAAATCCAACTTCAATACATGCAGCGGCGACGCCAACGACGAAGACGGCCCAATTGGAAATCCGCAATGAGTTAGCGAAAGACTTATCGCCCGGTAGCGTTAAGGCACAAACAGCTAACACAATTATTCCTGCTGTGTACGCAATGATCATTGCGTAAAACGGATTGATGCCTTTGGGGATCGACTTTTGACCGAGGTGATAGAACAGCATGCCACCAACGGCAAGACATAGAGGCAGATAGAAACTTCTCATCGTGGTCATGCTAGCTATAGTTTCCTCACATCAACAAAATAAAGATCTGTTGCCACCTGAAACTGATCCTTCTTGAGTCCAGTCTTCATTTGCTTCCACTCGGTTGTTGGTTGAATTGTCTGCCAATGGTTTTTTGTCCCAACGCGAATCGGCATGGCAAAGCCCGGTTCATCAGCTTGCCAACGGAATTGAACCGACCGACCAGCCTCATCAAATTTTAGTTCAAGAACCGGAAGCGCGGTGTGGCGCAGGTACTGATCAAAAACCGGCGTCAGCTTCATTCCGGTTTTCTGATTGAAGTAGCGCACGACATCTTCAGTCATGATCGTTTGATATTTGAAGTGCTGATAGAAATCGCGTAACAGCGCCCACCAACGCTTGTCGTTATTCACCACGCTGCGCAATGTGTTTATGAAAAGTGCGCCCTTGAAGTACATGTCCTGCGGCGGCGTTGCATTCACGCCTCGTTGAGCGACTATCGGCTGCTGGTTCCTGACTTTGTTCTGGTAACCGTTCGTGTACCTCAGGCCATCATCTTTGCCGAACATGAATTCGACGTAAAGACACTCCAGGTAAGTCGTCCAACCCTCGTGAATCCACATGTCAGATCGATCGGCGGCAGTTACGCTGTTGCCAAACCATTCATGTCCGCTCTCGTGAATGATGATGAAGTCAAACTTCGGAGAGATGCCGACGCCGGTCCAGTCGCGTTCGAGATAGCCATTGGCGAAGTGGTTGCCGTAAGTGACTGCGCTCTGATGTTCCATTCCTGAATAGGGCGCCTGAATCAACTTGTAGCCGTCCTTCTTGAAGGGATAGTCGCCGAAGTAATGCTGGTAGGCTTCAAGCATTCCTTTGGCCTGGGCAAACTGTTTCTTCGCCTTGTCGAGATCTTCCGGCAGCGCATAAAAGTCCAACGATAGATCACCTAGCTTATCGTCGAAGTGAACGTAGTTGCCGATGTTTAGTGAAACGTCGTAGTTGTTGATGGGATACTGAACTAGCCATTCCCAACGCGTATAGCCGTCGCCAAGATCTCTCTTGTCGAAAAATTTTCCGTTGGAGACGTCGGTAAGACCAGTAGGCACCTCTACGTCGATGCGCATCGATTCCGGTTCATCTCGCCACTGGTCCTTGTTTGGCCACCAGATGCTCGCGCCCTCGCCTTCGCAGGCGGTGAATATCCAAGGGCGGCCAGCGGGGTCTTTGCTGAAAGTGAAACCGCCGAAGCGCCCGATCGTCTGCGGCGTGCCGGAGTAATAGAAGTCTATCGTGTAGATGCGTCCAGCTTTCAGAGTTTTGGGAAAGTCTACGAACAGCGCTCCTGAATCGCGCGTGTACTTGAGGATAGTCGGATCAGACATTTTGCTGGATGGGTCCCCAAGACGCGGACTCAGGACATTGCTCCCTGGCTCAAAGACAATCTCATCGATCTTTAAGTTGTCATAAAGGTCGAGCTGAATCCGATTGTCGTCCTTAAGCATCTTGAATCGAATCGTGTTCTTTCCGTTGATGAACTTCTTCTCCGGATCGACGCGAATGTCGAGATTGTAGAAGAGCAGATCATTGTTAGCGCGATACCGGCCATACTCACCACGCAGCACGTCCGCGTGGGTAACGGCTTTCTTCGTCGGAACCGTTTGCGGCGCCACAGTTCGTGTTTGGGAGAACGCTGTGGCCGCGACTGTTAACAGAAAAATGGAAACGACGACACTGGCGAAAGTTTTTGCGCGCATGGCGCTACTTTAACCGATGAGTACCAGTCGCTCCATCTTGCGGTGGCGCCTTGAGTGGCTTTTGTAACGCAAACTGTTAGTTTGCGACCGCGTTGACTGCCATTCATCGCACGCAAACTAACAGTTTGCGTTACAAATTTGCGGCAGCACGCACACACGTGACTTTATTCGGAACTTCGCGACATCGCCTCCTCGCACTCGGCGAGCGCCGCTTGGGCACTGGGGAGGTCGGGCGAGCCAAGTTTGATGTAGATTTCCACAGAATGGCGCGCGTAGGGCAGGGCCTCGGAGGCTTTGCCCTGGCGTACGAAGGCTTGGGCAAGACGGTGACAGTTTGAGGCAACCAATTCTTGGCGACCCAGCTCTTCGGACAATCGCAGCGCCTCGCGGGCTAGTTTCTCACTCTTGGGCCAGTTCTTCCGATCTTGCTCCAGTTCAACCAGATTGCCCGTGTAGATCGCTACGCCCTCCGTGTCACAGACCGCGCGAGCTACGCGGAGCGCCTCGCGATAATCCTGCTCCGCCGCCGCGAAATTCCCGGACAATCGCTCGGACCCGGCGAGATCGTTCAAGCCCAGGGCTACATCTTCGCTCTCGGTAGACAAGCTTCTAAGAAGATCGAGCGACTCGCGGTAGGCACGGATCGCCTCAGCATGTTCCTCCTTCAACTCGTAGGCGATACCGCGGAAGCGGGTGGCTATCGCGCGTTCCCGGACGCCGCCATTTCCTGCTTCCCAGTGCTCCGCCGCGCGGTTCGCGCAATCTAACACCGCGTCCGCCTGTCGGCGCAGACGGTAAACATAGCCCGCTTCTTTGGCGCGCCAACCGGCGTTGTAACGATCGCCCTCCGCCTCGGCCCTGGTTTCCGCTTGCTTGTTAAGCGAAAGAGATTCATCCCACCGGCCCGTAAATTCGAGGAAGAGGGTGAGAGCGCGCGACACAGTTTGCAGCTGATCATTCGGCCCGGCGAGGAAGATCGGCAAGGCCGGAGCCACGGTGGGCCACGCGGCATCAAGTACCGGGAAGCGGTCGTGGTTTTGGTCTCCGTTCTCGACGATGAGCGCGTACGCCCGTCGCTCCAGCCGGTTGCCTGTTTCTTGTACGATTTGGGACCGATGCCGACGCAGGAACTCAGCGACCATAGGTACCAGCGCGTATTGTTTTTCCTCCTGATCGGGGACGACAAGGGAGCGGTTTGCGAGCGTATCGAGCGCGGTTCCGATTGGCTCCTTGCTTAGCCCCGCGACGGTGGCGATGTGCTCCACTTTTGCCAGCAGGGTGAAGTAGGTGAGCGCTACCAGAACGCGCTCTTCTTCGAGCGTGAACTCATTGGCGAGGTCTCCGAAGATGAACTCCAGAGGATCGTTGTCCCTCGGACAGGAACGCAGAAAGTGCAAGGCATCGGTGAACGTGCGGCAACTACCGCGACCAAGCTGTCCGGCAACCCACCGCAGGAGCAGGGGATTTCCACCGGTTTGTTTCCAGAGCGTCAGGCGCTCAGCTTCATTTGTCTTAGCGAGCAAAGGATTGTGCTGAGCGAGGTCCCCGAGTGTCTCGAGGGCCGCGGTTTCGTCGAGTTTTTCCAGGATCAGGAGGTCTGAGCCCGAGCCGATGCGACGCCGGCTAGTTAGGATAGCCTTGCATCCCTCTGGTAGCCGTCTTACGAACGTAAAGAGCTGGTCGCGCTCAGACTTTGGAATCGATTCAAGATTGTCGAGGATGAGCAATGCCTTTGCCGGACGGAGCGCCTCGAGCAGCAGCCGGATGCGTTGGTCCTCAGGCGCCTTCGAGAAATCACTCTGTCCTAGCTCGCGGGCGATCTCATTGAGCATTTCGAGGAAGCCGGGGACGAGCAGATTGCCGAGTGCGCGCTCGCCATCGTCATCCAACTCGCGATCCTTCACTGAAACGAAGATGATGCGCTCAAACTGCGCCCGTGGACAGTCGTAGGCGGCGCGTACAGCTAGGGAGGTCTTGCCCATTCCGCCTGGGCCATCGATGAGCGCTCCCCAAGTGCGTGACTCGGGATCAAGAGCCTCCGCGATCTGTTTCAATTCTTCGGTGCGACCAAAGAAAGACTGAAGGCGAGGCAGGTTGTTCGGGATCCTTGAGGATGCAAAGATTTTGACTGGCGCTTCGGTTTGCGTGGAGCTCGATCTAGCGGTGAAGGCGACGAAGAGATCCTCTTTGGCAACGCCTTTCAAATCATGAGAACCAGCAGAAGCGGTTGATACGGTTCGCACTTTCCCGCGAACCAGTTCGTGCGTCTCACGCGAGAGATAGACTTTGCCTGGTTCGCACCTGCTCTCAACTCGTGCGGATTTGTCGGCTGCGGAAGCTGTGTAGTCACTATTGATCGGTTCAGCTTGGCCGGAATTAAGGCCAATGCGGATCTGCAAAATACCGGACGGGGTGAAGATCATAGCGTTCCCCATTTCTCGCTGGATTTCAACAGCGCAGAGAACGGCTTTTTCCGCGTCGTTAAATGCGCAGAAGAAACCATCACCCGTACTCTTTACCACGCATCCTCCATGCGCGAGTACGCTCCCAGTAATGATGGCGTCATGTGGAGCCTTCACATTTTTCCGAAAGGCATCCTGGCGTTCACCGGATGTTGCTCCGGGCATCTTCCCTTTCATGTTGGTAGAGCCGACGATGTCGGTGAACATGAAAGTCACGAGGCCGGATGGGAGAGAGGTGATGTCAGGCATGGCATTGACTTAGATCGAGGGGACCGTAGCGACAGAGCTGAGCGGGAGAGTCTCGCTTTTCATCAGCGAAGGAGAACGCGATGCGAAAACGTTTGGTACTCATAACTTGAACTGTTCAGCCTCGGCGGAGAAGACTATGTGTGGCGTACCTCAAGGCGCGTGAAAGGGAAACGCGAGACGGAGTTTATCCCGCAAGTCAAGCAATAGTCACGCTCCGTTTTCAGTGAAATTCGGAGTGCAGTGGCAAGCGTAGCGCGACAGCGCTTTGATTTGGTCGCGAATCGATTGTCGTTGTGAGAAAGCGCCGTCGCCGCTGCGCTCTGCCGGCGCACTCCAAATTATGGCCGACGCACAACCGAAGGACTTTGTGGTATCGTTCCGCGTCATGATGGCAACTGAAAAAACATCTCGGTTCTTCGGTCGGAAGTCCGCGTGGCTAGCGCTGTTGGTAATAACAGCGATTGCGTCGGCAATAGTTGTGGCTCCGGTTTGGATCATCCAACCGTTTAGTCCACAAACAGCGCGGGGTGTTGCAGTGTCTTATGCGATGCGGCGTTGGTCGCCATTGATCACTGTTCTCTCGGTGTTGTGCGCTGTGTTTTTGCTCTCGCAGCTTTGGCGTGGTGCGCGCTGGTGGAACAAGGCGGTGCTGGTGATCGTCTTCATTCCTTTGTTAGCTGTGACCTGGTTCGCGCGACAGAATCACTTCGAGTGGATGTTTAATCCGCTCGCCAGTGCAACTTATGCAAAAACAAGCGACGCCGGATTTGTCGCCGACACTGACATCGTCATGGCGGTTGAAATGAACGGAGAAGCGGCGGCTTATCCGATTCGACAGATGGCTTACCATCACCTGGTGCAGGACGTGGTTGGAGGCACACCTATTGTCGCCACTTATTGAACGCTCTGTCACACCGGTCTGGTGTGGGAAACGACAGTCAACGGGCGGCAACTTCACTTCCACCTGGCGGGTATCAACAATCAGAACTTCATAATGAAAGATGAAGAAACTGGATCCTGGTGGCAGCAAGTAACGGGCGAAGCGATTCAGGGGCCGTTAAAAGGACAAACCCTGCGACCGGTCTTCCATGATGAGTTGACGTTTGGATTGTGGAAGCAGGAGAAACCCGAGGGACGCGTGCTGCGACCGGATGAGCAGATTGCGCAGGCAGGCAAATATGTTCCTGCGAATTGGGAAGAGCGCATGGTGAAAGTGCCGGTCGCCACTTCTGTGGCGATCAGTAAGTCGCTCGAACTGCGAACGCTTGTTATCGGCCTCACGATTAACGGAAAGTCGAAAGCTTATCCGTTCGATGCGGTTGTGAAACAGAGTTTGATACTCGATGAGGTAGGTGGAGTGCCGATCTTCATCGCTCTCGGCGACGACAAGCGATCGGTTCGTGTGTTTGAAAGCCGAGTGGATGGGCGCAAGTTGGAGTTTTTCGTCAAACCAAACAGCATGCCGCTAACGCTCGTTGATGCAGAAACCGGCAGCGAATGGGATTTCACCGGCAAGGCGACCAAAGGTCAACTTAACGGACGACAACTGAACAAGGTCTCAATCCTAAACGACTATTGGTTCGATTGGGTAACTTACAATCCGCAGACGCAAGTTTACAGTCTCGGAAATCGCTAGGCATGTGCTGCTACTGACCAGCGTCGTTGATTCCCTGTACCTTGCTGGTGAGTTTTGCACAAACGGCAAGAAGAGCGGGGGCAAGCCCACCTTCCTCACCCGCGAGCTGATCAGCGTTGAGTTATGACCTCACCTTAAACGACTTTCAATTTGAAGCAGTTGAGAAAGTTTAGGAGTGTCAGGTGTGATTAAGCTGTTTTCTATCGTCGTCGCAGTTGGTTTGTGCTTCGGTACAACGCTCGCGCAGCAGCCGCACACACTCACAGGCGACATCCGCATCCACAAGAGCTTTCACTCAAACGTCCTCGCGAACGATCGCGACGTGATCGTCTATCTGCCGCCGGGTTACGAGTGGTCGAAGAATAAGCGTTACGCGGTCTTCTACATGCACGACGGCCAGAATCTATTTGACGGCGCCACCTCATTTATTCCTGGACAAGAGTGGCGGGTTGATGAAACAGCCGAGCGATTGATTGCCGCAGGAAAGCTCGAACCGTTGATCGTCGTCGGTGTTTACAACACAAAGGATCGCATCAATGAGTACACACCGGCAGCGGACACAAAGTACAAGCAAGGCGGCAAGGCTGATCTGTACGGTCGCATGTTGGTGAGCGAACTCAAGCCGTTTATTGATTCGCAGTATCGTACTAAGCGAGATGCCAAACACACGGGTTTGGGAGGATCGTCACTGGGCGGTTTGGCTTCACTCTACCTCGCTCTGAAGTATCCGCAGATCTTCGGCCGTTCTGCAGTGGTGTCACCCTCAGTATGGTTTGCGAACAAGCAGATTGTGCATTACGTGGAAGCCCTTACAAAAAGACCGCAGCTGCGCATCTGGATCGACATGGGAGCCAAAGAAGGACGCACTCCGGAAGAAATGCAGCAAAGCCTCGACGACGCCAGGCTCTTGCGAGATGCGCTCGTTAAGAAGGGCTGGCGACTGGAAAAAGATCTTAAGTACTTCGAAGCAGCAGGCGCGGAGCACAATGAGACCGCGTGGGCAGCGCGTGTCGAGTCGATCCTTACGTTCCTTTTTCCGCGAAAGTTGTAGGATAATGCAAAACGTCTTTCATAATTTCACGTTGACGATCGCGGGAGGATGCAGTTTATGAAACGTTGGAGAGAGTATTCGCTCATAGGATTCGCTGTGTTGGCTATCTCGTGTGCGGTGGTGTTGGGCGTTGCGGCGCAAGATCGAGCGGTCATCTTAACTGACCCGGACCTGACGCATGTTGTACCGCCGGGATTTTATTTTCAGGGGCAATCCGCACCGACGCAGATGCGCAATTCTGCAGCCGCCCGTTTTGGCCCCGACCGTCTCGTCATTGCGGGAATGGTCGATACTGCCGGTTATTCAACTGATGTTCGTGCCAAATATCAGGGATTCCTGATTACGGATTCTGCGATTACCATTAACGGTTCCGATCTAGCTGTTGGCGCTTATGGTTTTGGTTTCAGCAGCGATGGCAAGTTCAACGTTTTCGATCTGGCAGGCCACGAGCTTTTTTCAGTGGGCACCAAATCAGAGCCCCGGATCAAATTGCCGCGTCCCTTAATGATGACGAGCACGGATCAAGGCGTTCGTCTCTACAGCGGTCGGGACTATGCGGTCATCGCCGCTAAGTAATGATCGTATTTCAACCGCTTCGTTTGTGCCTATCGCCTGTTAGTGCCCTTTTTTTTCTAGCTGTTTTGCCGCTAGCGGTGGTTGGTCAACAGTCGAGTCCCAGTCCGCAACGCACCGGCAAGTCTTATAGTTCTGAGACGCCGAACAAGAAGCCACCTCCGCCCGCGCCGCAAGCGCAATCTCCGGTTACCTTCAGCGATATCACCACCGCGACCGGAATTAATTTCAAACGTGCGCCTTCGTTCACCTCGGTGAAGTACTTGCTCGAGGCGATGGGCGGGGGCGTGGCGATGTTTGATTATGACAACGATGGTCGGATGGATCTGTTCTTTACCAACGGCGCGGCGTTGAAGGATCCGATGCCGAAGAACGAAGTGCCTGACAAGCGCGATCCTAAATACTGGAACCGCCTTTACCATCAAAAGGCCGACGGCACATTCGAGGATACGACGGAAAGCGCCGGGCTCAAAGGCAGCGGCTTCAGTATGGGAGTCGCAGCGGCTGACTACGACAACGACGGATCCGTCGACCTTTTTGTCACTGGTTATGGCGGCAGTGTTCTCTATCGCAATAACGGCAATGGAACGTTTACCGACGTGACAAAGAAAGCCGGCGTTGCCGGCGCCGGCTGGTCGACGAGCGCTGCTTGGGTCGACTACGACCGCGATGGCAAGCTCGATCTCTTTGTGGGACGCTATGTCGAATGGGATTTCGAGGCTGGCTCTGTTTACTGTGGCGAGAACCGGCCAGGCTATCGCGCCTATTGCCATCCGGACAATTTCAAAGGCGCTGCAAACATTCTCTATCATCAACGTTCTGATGGATCGTTTGAAGATGTCAGCGCGAAGTCGGGTATTGAAGGGCCCGGAGGGAAGGCTTTAGGTGTCGCCATTGCCGACTTTGATAACGACGGTTTCGTTGACATCTTCGTCGCGAACGACAGCGTGCGCCAGTCGCTCTATCACAACAAGGGTGACGGCAGGTTTGAAGACATTGGTGTTTCATCTGGCGCCGGCTATGACGAAAACGGCAAGACCTACGCGGGGATGGGAATCGCTGCCGCAGACTATGACAACGACGGCTACCAGGACATCTTCATTACCACGCTTTCAAACGAAACTTATCCGCTGTATCACAACGATCGCGATCTGAGCTTTACATACGTAACGAATGTCGCCGGTGTCGGTCAGATCACGCTGCTCAATTCCGGATGGGGAGCGCAATTTGTAGACGCCGACAATGATGGAATGCGGGACTTGTTCGTAGCGCAAAGCCACGTGCTCGACACCATCGAAAAGACCAATCCCTACCTGAGGTACAAGCAGGCGCCATTGCTGATGCTTAACAAGGGCAAGCGGTTTGTAAACGTGTCAGCGACCGCCGGACCGGCCTTCAGCAATGTGATAACCGGACGCGGCGCGGCGTTTGGCGACTTGAATAATGATGGTCGGGTTGATGCGGTGATCGCAACGCTCGATGGTCCGCCGGTTATTTTGAGGAACGATGGCCTTAAGACTGGGACAAAGAACCACTGGCTCGGGTTGTCCCTGATTGGTTCAAAATCGAATCGCAATGGCATTGGCGCGCGCGTTACGGTTACGGACAGCGCTGGCAAGAAACAGATATTCGATGCGAACACCTCAGGAAGTTATCTAGCCTCGAATGATCCGCGAATTCTCGTAGGACTTGGGACTGGGGGCGTGCGAAAAATTGAAGTGAGTTGGCCGAGTGGAATCGTTCAGGTGGTAAACGATCCACAGGTTGATCGGTACCTGGTTATCAACGAAGGTGATGCAAGATAGTTTGCTCGCGCTGCGCGCTCGTTGCGGGCGGGACGACCGCGGTTCCAGTGAAGAGGTTGACCGTGATAGGTAGTGTTGACACTGATGAAGCGCCCGCGTATTTTTCGGTCGTTCACTGAGGCTCTCCGCGTTAACCAATGACTCAAATTCGATCCAAACAAAACCGGGTGAAAAGTTCCTTGCAAGCGTTTAACCGAGTAATTCCGTTTCGATGGTATGCATCGCTTTTCCTGTCAGTGTCGCTTTCAGGTTTGATCGCTGTTCCGGCTCAGAATCCGCCGAAGAAGCCTGAAACTCAGGGTGGTGTTTCCACCGGAACTCAGGTCAACTATTCATCACGTCGAACCATCGGCGTCACCGAGCCGAAAGCCCCGATCGTCTTCGAAGATGTCACCGACAAGACGGCGCTGGCCGGCTTCAAACATCGTTCCGGTGGTCCACAGAAGAACTACATTTTTGAAACGACGTCGGGCGGCGTTGCTATTTTTGACTACGATAGCGATGGCCTTGCCGATGTCTATCTGGTTAATGGTTCAACCATGGCTGCGCTTGACGGCAAGGAGAAGCCGCCGCGCGCGGCGCTCTATCGCAATTTGGGCAACTGGAAATTTCAAGATGTAACTGAGAAGGCCGGCGTGGGCAACGATCGTTGGGGCTGCGGTGTGGCCGTTGGTGACTATGATAACGATGGTCATCCGGACATGTACGTCACAAACTTCGGCGTCTCGCGCCTATATCACAACAACGGTAACGGGACCTTTTCGGATGTTGCTGAGAAGCTCGGCGTCGCACGGAAAGGGTGGAGCACCGGAGCAAGTTTTGGTGATTACGATGGCGATGGCCGGCTCGACCTCTTCGTTCCCGCCTACGCAGACATCGATCTGAATAATTTGCCGCCGAGTCCAAGCGAGGCAGGGAAGCCCGGAGGCGTTGGTCAAAACTTCTGCCAGTTTCGCGGCGTCCCGGTGATGTGCGGCCCGCGAGGTCTCCCGGGAGAGACTGACACGCTTTATCATCAGAAGCCTGACGGCAGCTTCGAAGATGTGAGTGTGAAGTCGGGCGTAAGCGATCCGCAGAAATACTACGGCTTTAGTTCTGCGTTTGTTCATGCAGACGATGACAAGCTGCTCGATCTAATCGTTGTTAACGACTCGACTCCTAAGCAGCTTTACATTAACAAGGGCGATGGAACTTTTGAGGAAGTGGGTTATCCGTCGGGCGTCGCCCTAAATGAAAACGGCAGGGAACAAGCGGGCATGGGGCTGGCGATCGGAGATTACGATAACGACGGCAGAGTTGATTTCCACATCACCAATTTTTCCGACGACTCCAACGTGCTCTATCACAACGATGGCGAAGGAAACTTTACCGACGTTACCTTTCAAGCCGGACTCGGTGAAGTGACTATTCCCTTTCTGGGCTGGGGAACAAGCTTCATCGACTACGACAACGACGGTTGGCAGGATCTCTTCGTCGTTAATGGACACGTCTACCCGGCAGTTGATGCGAATCAGTGGGGAACTAGTTTTGCTGAACAGGCTTTGCTATTTCACAATCTAAAGACCGGGAAGTTTGAGCGAATCGGCGCCGCGCCCGGGAGCGCGCTGGCCAGTGCGTGGCCCAGTCGTGGTCTGGCGGTGGGCGACCTCGATGGTGACGGACGTCTCGATCTGGTGATTAATAACATGGACGCCAAGCCGTCGGTCCTGCGAAACGTTGCGGCCGCCACGGGACATTGGTTGAATCTGCGACTCGTCGGAAATCCGGAGAAGAAGACGCCGCGGGACGCAATTGGCAGCATTGCCTACCTGACCACCGGTAAGGTTCGACAAAGACTCGATCTCGTCAGCGGAGCGGTGTATTGTTCTCAGAACGAACTGACCCTCCATTTTGGTTTGGGTGCGGCGACCAAGGTGGATAAACTGGAAATCCTCTGGGCAAACGGAACGATGGAAATTCTTAATGTTCCGGCAATTGATAAAACCATCACCATCGCGCAGGGTAAAGGTGAAAACAAGTAGCGGCTCAAACCTACGTTAAGCAACGGCGCTCACCCGACTGGAGTTCTCAAACTTTGCGACGACTTGATTTAAGAAAAACCCAGGCAGCCCGGCTCAACACCATCCGCGACATAAACCGGCAGATCGTGTTGAATTATATACGCGAGCGCGAGCCGATTTCGCGAGCTGAGATTGCGCGCGAAACTGATCTGCAGCGTTCGACCATCTCGGCAATCGTCGAGGCATTAGCCGCGGAAGGTCTGGTTGAAGAGGTTGGCGAGGGCGAATCGACCGGGGGCCGCAGGCCGACAATGTTGCGCCTGCGGGCGAAGGAGGCGATAGCCATCGGCGTATCTATCACCCCCACCTGTACCACGGTCGCGACCAGCGATCTTGCCGGACGTATCGTCGAGCAAAGAGAGTTTCCGACTGATCCTGATCCCGATAAAACACTCAAAGAGGTTATTGCTGTCGTCAGCGAATTCTCACGCAAGAACCAGGGCTCAATAGACGCGGTTGGCGTCAGTCTCCCTGGGCTGGTTGATCCTTCGACCGGGACCGCTGTTTACGTGCCATATTTCAAATGGCGCGATATTCCGATTGCCAAGACTATCTCAACTGCGTTTGGACTCCCAGTTATCATTGATAACGACGCCAATGCCGTAGCGCTGGCGGAACTGTGGTTTGGACGCCCGGAGGTTAGCGACGCCAGAGATTTTATTCTGGTGCTCGTTGCCGAAGGAGTGGGGACAGGAATTATTTTTGACGGTCAGGTTTATCGAGGACAACGAGGCGCCGCGGGTGAATTTGGTCATATGGTCATCGGCACGCAGGCCCCAGTTCCGTGCTCATGTGGCAACAGAGATTGTTGGGAAGCGTTTGCGTCAGAGGGCGCCGCGAAGGCTCGTTATCTCAAATTGTCAGGCGAAGAAAACAGCGCGCCGTTTGGTTTTCGGGAGCTTGTCGATCGAGCGCTTGGCGGCGAGCCAAACGCCAAAGCCGCGTTGATTGAGACGGCGCACTACCTTGGAATTGGAATCTCAAATCTGGTGGTCGGCTTCAGTCCTGAAGCGGTGGTTGTTGGCGGTGAGATCGCTCGCGCATGGCCATTGGTTGAGAGCGCGCTGACCGCGACGATTGAACATAGCGTTCGCCGCGGCCTTCCCTCGGCAACAATCTTGGCGTCGACCCTGGGTGAAAAACCTACCTTAAGAGGAGCGTTGAGCCTGGTTCTCGCCAGTAAATTTGCCGCTGCCTTTGCCGCGTAGCGACTAGCAGTCCTGTTCATTCCCTCGTTCGGCGCCGCTGTAAGTCGTTTAGCTTGCCTGGTTTTGTTTCGTTAAATAAACTTCCCGATTTCTCGAAAAGAGTTGACACAGCCTGTAAACTGTATTAAATACTTCGTTCGACTAGACAACAAACTGTCAAGCAGCTTTCATTCTTGACCAGTTCACGCACTGCCAGTGCAACGGCAGTAAGCGTTGGCCTTTACTAAAAGTAGGGAACCAAGAACAGAACACTTTTGCCTGGAAACGGGTAAGAGTGGATCTTCACCTTTTGACCGCACGAGACGAGGACCACACGATGACTAAGGTAAAACACGCGGCGCGATTCGCATCGCTGGGACTAATGATCTTAGCGCTCGGAATATCGGCACTGGGCCAGAGTAACAAGGGCACGGTGGTGGGAACGGTGAAGGATCCCAACGACGCGCTGGTTACAACCGCGAAGGTGACGGTCACGAATCTCGCCACCAAAGAGAATCGCGAAGTTACGACCGGTAGCGACGGCACTTACGTGGTTTCCAACCTTGAACCGGGACGATACAACGTGACGGTTGAAGCTGTAGGTTTCCAAAACGTCGTATTCGAAGGAGTGGTGGTTGAGACGAACGCACGTCTGCCGCTTGATGTGAAATTCGCCGCATTGTCGGGTGCAGCTGGATCCGTGACCGTTTCGGCGGATGACGTTCCGATAACTGAAAGCGAAACAAGTGTTCGTGGCGACGTGATCACCGGCAAACAAGTGACCGACCTGCCGATTGCTCAGCGCAACTTCACTCTGCTGGCCACCTTGTCGCCCGGTGTGACACGGCCCATCGTTGGCGTGATTGGTGGCGGTGGCAATTTTGAAGGCGGCGGCGGCAACCCTCAGGGCACGTCGACCGAGTCCACTCGCTTCCGCGAGTCGGGCGGCTCCGTTCTCGTAGTCAACGGTGCCCGGCCGACCAACAATAACTTTACTTTAGATGGCGTGGATAACAACGAAGGTATTTTTGGGCAGATTGGGATCTATCCGCCACCGGATACTGTTTCGGAATTCAAGATTGAAACTAGCGTGGCGCCTGCTGAATCAGGTCGCGCGGGCGGCGGCATCATTAACACCACCTCAAAATCCGGCGGTAACAATGTTCACGGAACGTTATATGAGTTTTACCAGGGACGCGTCGCTAGCGCTGTGAGCCGCACCGAAAGAAACGTCGCCTACCTGCCGAATCGCAACACGCATCAATATGGCGGCACCGCCGGTGGCCCGGTTTTTCTTCCACGCTTTGGCGAGGGCGGTCCCTCGATCTGGGACGGGCGTAACCGTTCGTTTTGGTTTGTTTACTACGAAGCACAAAAGAACTCTACGCCTTCGACGACAGGCGATTTCGGGTTCGTCAGTGTGCCGACAGCGAGAATGCGAGTGGGAGACTTCGGCGAATTGCTTCAGCCCGGCACGACGATGACCTACAACACTATCAACGGCCCGAGGATCGCGCCGGTCGGTACTGTGTTTTGTGGTAACGGCAATCCAGCTACCGCTAACGATATTCGAAACTGCGGCCAGACCTTGTCGCCGGCCGGACTCAACGTCTTGCAGGCTTACCCGCTGCCGAATGTGACCGGCAGAATCTTTGATAATTTCGCCACTAACCGCAAGGAAAAGTATAACCGCAAAGCCTATGGCTTGCGCTTCGATCACGCGATCAGTTCCGCTGATTCGGTGTTTTTCGCTTATAGCAAAGACACTAGCTCTCGCGCTCGCGATAACAACTTTCCTATTGGCTCATCACCCACGGGCAAGGATTTGCCCTCAGGTTTTGGAGCGGGAAATGAATTCGGCGATTCCCGCGGAATGCGCTTGGGTGAAACGCACTCCTTCTCGCCTACGGTCATAAACGAACTGCGTGTGGGCGCGACGCGCGTTGAAATCGGTATCTTCAACACCGGCGTCGGCGGCGCGCTGGGGTTCGACCCGCAGATATCAGCCAGCCTCGGTATTCCGAACGCTAACACCTGCGGTGAGTGCACCGGATCGGTATTGTTAGGCATTGAAGAACCGTTCCAGCGTGGCCGGCAGAATCAGCTCGAGTTTATCGGTGACGGTGGTCCCTTCTATTTCAAATCAAACAATTTCAGCCTCGCGGACACACTGACCTGGTCGCGCGGTTCAAGCACCTTTAAGTTCGGAGGCGACTTGAGGGTCCGCCAAAACAGCAACTTTGACGCAGGTAGAGCCGGCGCCATCAAGGGACAATATCAGTACGGCACTGGGGCCGGTGGCTTCCTTGCCGGCAACTACAGCGGCATCAATATCGGTCCGCGGGATTCAGGTTCCGGCGCGGCAAACTTCCTGCTTGGTTACGCTCCAGCTTTCGTTAGCCGCGGCACTCCCGGCACGCCGCCGTTCCTTTCCAACAAGGAGCTATCCTTCTTCGGCCAGGACGATTGGAAGGTTAATGAAAACCTGACGCTTAACCTCGGTCTACGTTGGGACCTTTTCACGCAGCCGACCGAACGCCACGACGGGCAGTCAAATTACAATCCGGCCAACGACACGCTCACGCGAGCGGGCGAAAGCGCAGCTGGCGGGCGAGACCTCGTCAATAGCGATCGAAATAACTTCGGACCTTCGGCGGGCTTCGCGTGGGCCGGGTTCAAGAATGATAAGTCGGTCGTGATTCGTGGCGGTTACGCATTGAAGTATTCTTTGGATACTCCAGGAATTCCGGGCATTCTCCAGTTTAATCCGCCGACGGGCGCCAGCTACGGATGCAGCATTACCCAGTATGGAACGGCAGCTTGCCCGGCGCTTCCTGCCAACTTTAGTCTCGACAATGGAATTCCGTTCCCAGCTCTCATAAACAACATTGCACCTGGCGCCACCTTCGCGGCCCCGGTTGGCTCCAATCTGGTCTACGTTAATCCAAATATCAAAAACGAGATGTTTCACCAGTTCAACCTGACGGCACAATGGGAATTCCGTCCGAGTTGGCTGGCTGAAGTGGGGTTCGTAGGCGCTCGCGGACGAAACTTGTTGGTGCTAAGAAATATTGGCAACTCCACCACTGGCTTCCCAGGTTCGCGTCAAGTCACGACCCATCAGGTAATTCAAACCGTCGAGTACACCGGCAGTTCGTCGTACAACAGCTTCCAGTCAAAGATCGAGAAGCGTTACAGCAAGGGTCTCTCGATCATTTCCACGTATGTGTGGTCGCATTCGATAGATAATTCGCCGGGTGGCTTCTGCACCGGTGGCACTGGCCCAAGCACCTGTGGTTTCGCAAATCCTTTACGACCGGAACTCGACAAGGGAAGTTCTGACTTCGATGTAAGGCATCGCTTCAGCTTCGCCGCCGTATGGGATCTGCCAATCGGCAAAGGCAGGCAGTATGCCGCGAACATCTCGCGCGCCGCTGATCTTGTTGTCGGAGGCTGGCAGTTGAATACAAACATAAATATTCAGAGTGGACCTCCGTTCTCAGTATTACGCGACGGCCGTCGGGTCGACGTAGTGTCGAACGGCGTCACGGTATGCCCGCTGGTTCCTGGCGAGTCACCTGTTGCCGTAAACTCGAAGACTCTTCAAGGTGTCACTCTTTGTCCGGCATTTACACCGGTGTTTTCCAACGATCCGACCGGCGTTAAGTTTGGGAACCTCGGTCGAAATGTATTCAGCGGCGCGCGGCAAGAGTATGTGAACGCGTCTCTCTTCAAAAACTTTCATTTGAAGGAAAGTGTAAGCGCTCAACTTCGTTTGCAGGCTTACAACTTATTCAATCACCTCAACGGTTTCCGTCCGGTAAACGATTTCAATAGCGTAGACTTTGGCAAGGACACGGCTGAACAACGACGGCGCCAGCTCGAATTTGGGTTTAGGTTGATCTTCTAACGAGACGCTCCAGTCTCCGCAGGAAAACTGTGGCGGGCGTCTCCTTCAGTGGAAACGCTCGCCACTTTGATTGTTTGTTTCTGCCGGATCGCTCGCCGGCAACCGAGCTTGAACTTGACGTTGAAAGCAGCTAAGTTGCTAAACCGTTAAGCGATTTCACTCCCCCCTTCGTTAGTAGATTCTCGAGTGCGCGTAAATTGTAAGTCGCGCAAACCCCGGCTTTTCGGAAATAAACGATGAGCGCGAACGCACGAAAGTTGACCTCTACGCGTTTGGTCTTAGCGTTTGCCGCCATGGTGTTGGTTTGTGCCTGGGCCAACCCTGCAGCGGCGCAGTCCGACTCCGTGCCGCCGGCGAATGTCGTAGCCATGCTTGCGCGTTTGCGAGCTGCTTCGGCGGATGAGCAGCCATACGCTGACGCCATCGCGCTGGGACAAAAACTGCTTGTTGCCAAGCGCTACGGCGAGGCCTCCGAATTGTTCATGGCCTTCCTTGATAAATGGCCGCGCGAATCTGCAGCGCTCTATGGCGCGGCGCTGGCTGCGTTCAACCTTGGCCACCCGGCAGACGCTGAGCCACTTGCTCGGGCTGCGGCGGAAGACTTGGACAAAACCGTAAACCGCAATGCGAACGGCGTACTGCCAGGTCTGAACGAAAGACTGCGCGCCGCCGATGCGCTGGTTCTGCTTGCAGTAGTTCAAGGAGCGCGCGGCGACGATGCGGAGGCTTTGAAAACCGTCGAGCGTGCGGCGTCACTGGCGCCGGAGCATTTCGACGCGCAATTTACACTCGGCCGAGCTCTTTACGGTGTAGGTGATGCTGCCGGCGCAGCGCAAGCTTTCCGCGCCGCGCTTAAGCTTCGGCCTGACGATGCGCGCGCGTTATTTTTCCTTGCCACCGCGCTTGAGGGTGCAGGGAATGCAGATGCCGCACTGGTTGCGTACCGAGATCTTGTCAGACAACAGCCGCAGGGCGCCGACGGACATCTCGGTTTGGGTGTGTTGCTCATCAAGCGCGGCGGGGCGGAAGTGGAAAAGGGAATTGAGGAGTTACGAATTGCCGTGCGCATCGATCCGAGGCAATACGAGGCGCAAGTAACTCTTGGTCGCGCGCTGCTGAATCAGAAATTGACTGACGAAGCTGTCGAACACCTAAAAAGCGCGGCTGATTTGGCGCCCGGTAACCCCGAACCGCATTATCAACTCGCACTGGCTTACCGGCGGCTCGGCCTGAACGATAAGGCAGTCGCAGAAACGGCGACAGTCAAGCAAATTCATGAATCGCGACGCGGGGAAGGACCGCAAAACAAGCAGTGATACCGCGGCAGCGATGAGAAAAACAGCGAATCAAGATTACGGCCGCAAGCAACTTTCGCAAACGTGCAGCCCTCGCAGCTCGTCGTTGCTCGTCATACTTGTGTGGCTAATCATCGCGCCGGCAGTGGTTGGACAGTCCGCCAAAGCAAGTCAGTTTCAAAAGCCGGCCTCACCGCCGGGGAATTCGTCCCTGGTTCGCGATGCGGCGACACTGCTTGAAGCGGGACGGCTTGAAGAAGCGGAAGCGATTGCGCGTCAGGCAGTAGCCGGACAGCCCCGCAACCCAGCCGCGCGTTCAGTGCTCGGAGCAATTCTTGACCAACGCGGTCAAGCGAAAGAGGCGGAAGAGCAATTTCGCGAAGCCTTGCGACAAGATCCTGCCTCAACTGTGGCGCTGACCAACCTTGGAGTGCTGCTGGTCCGCACCGGACGGGGCGATGAAGCGGTGACAACTTTCGAGCGCGTGCTGCGTTTAGCGCCGGCTCACGCCCAAGCGACGTTTAATCTTGGAGCGCTCTACGCGGCGCGCAAGGAATACGCCCGGGCGGTTCCGCTACTCGAGCGGGTAGCGGCAGTTAGTAGGACATCGACCCGGCCCGACGACGTTGCACTTACGCTGACGTTGGCGAATGCCTATGCACACGTAGATCGCGGCAACGATGCAGCGAAGCTCTTTGATCAAGTCGAACGCAGCGCCGGCGATGATCCGCGCGTTTTGTTCACCCTCGGTCTTAGCATTGCCGATAGTGGCGACTACGAACGCGCGGCGAAACTGTTTAGCCGGACCGACACCTTGCGCCCGGGAACCTATGAGGTTCTCTATAATCTGGGCATAGCTTTGTATAACCTCGATCGTTTGGATGAGGCGCGCGGCGCGCTGCAAAAGGCGGCAACGATCAAGTCTGAGCAGCCTGAAGTTTTTTATCGCCTTGGTCTAATCGCGTCCGCGAAAAATGAAAGTGAAAATGCAATTGGCTTGATGCAACGCGCGTTAAAGCTACGTCCGGTTTACCCGGAAGCCCAGTTTATGATTGCGGAGGAGTTGGTTAAGAATGGCCGTGCCGATCGCGCCATCCCTTTCTATGAACAGGCGGTAGCGGAAGCGCCAGGCGAACCAATCTACCCGATCCGTCTTGGGGTGGCGCAGTTCCGCAGTCGCGCCTACGCCAAAGCCGATGAGACTTTTCGCGCGGCGCTGACGCGCTTTCCGGATAGTCCGGTGATCTACTACTTGATCGGCTACACGGCGCGCGCTGAAGGCTTGTACGACGAGGCAGCGAAGGCTTTCAACCGTTCCCTCGAGTTACAACCAAACAACGGCGCGGCGCTCGCAAACCTGGGATTCATCGCCGCCGAACGCGGTCAGGACGGGGAAGCTGAAAGTCTCTTGCGTCGCGCAGTCGCACTCGAAGCCGAAAACTATCCGGCGCACTACGATCTGGGACGCCTGCTGGTGCGCCTGCGACGCTATGACGAAGCGCTTCCTATCCTGGAACGTGGAGTCAAGATGAATGCAGACGACCCAGGGGTTCATTACCAACTCTTCATCACCTACTCTCGTTTGAAGCGTAAGGATGATGCGGACCGCGAACTGGCCCGCTTCAAGACTTTGGAAGAAGCGCGCAAACTGCGCGAAGGCGGCATGACTGACAAAGAAGAGCTGCCGCCGCCAAAGGTGAGCAGTAACTAGTTGACGGTCTCGGTAGTCAGTCTCGCTGTCCGTTAGGGCGGGGTTAAGTTCAACAATACTCAGGCAACGCCTGAATGGCCGGTACAAAAACAAATGTCCAGATCCGAGTTAACCGGGTTTTGTTCCGCACCTTCGGCGTTCAGGAGGGTGTCCGTATTCGTCTGGGCCACGACCTTGGAGACGCGGCTATTCAGTTCCGGCCCTTCGGGCCCTCTTCGCTCGTCAGTGACTTCGGCTTTCAAAACGTGCGCGAGAGTCTTCTTCGTGTGCGCCTTTCTATTGCCCGCCATAGTCGCGGCGCAAGCGAGCGGGCCAGCCGTAGTCAAAGTTGAGCCGCCCTCGTGGTGGGCCGGTCACACAATCAACCCGGTGCGGTTGCTGGTGCGCGGTAAGAATCTTGGTGGTGCGCGGGTTCGCTCCGAAAATCCAGGTCTACAAACTTCCGGAGTGTTGGTTAATCGTGCCGGTACTTATTTGTTTGTGAACGTCGTGATCAATCCTAAAACGCGCCCAGGATCCTATTCGCTAAGACTAACTACTGCGCAGGGAAGCACCACGATTCCATTTGCAGTGGCTGCTCCGCTGCCGGCGAGCACGCACTTCCAAGGAGTGAACTCAAATGATGTTATCTATTTGATCATGCCTGATCGTTTCGCCGACGGTGATCAAGCAAACAACTCTCCGGGAGACGCTCCAGCCGGGGCTAACGATCGCAAGAATCCACGCGCCTATCACGGCGGGGATCTGCGCGGCATCATCAACCACTTGCCCTACCTCAAGGAACTCGGTGTCACGGCGCTATGGTTGAATCCCTGGTACGACAACTGGAACGGAGTGAACATCTGCGATAAGCCGTGGTGTCCAAATACTTATTACCATGGTTATCACGCGATCGATTATTACGCGGTTGAAGATCGCTTGGGTGATATGGGGACGCTGCGCCGGTTGGTCGAGCAGGCACACGCGCTGGGTATCAAGATTATTCAGGACCAGGTCGCTAATCATGTCGGTTCACGGCATCCCTGGGTGACAGACCCTCCGCTCGACAATTGGTTTCACGGCACGCTGGCGCAGCACACTGTCAACCGGTTCAGAAATAGCTCACTGCTTTCGCCGCACGCGAACCCTGATGAATTTCGTAATACGCTTGACGGCTGGTTTAGCGACGACCTGCCGGATATGAACCAGGAAGAACCGGAAGTGGCCCGTTATGAAATACAAAATTCGCTTTGGTGGATCGGCACTACCGGCTTAGATGGAATTCGCCAGGACACGATTCAGTACATGCCGCGAAGTTTCATTCGTGATCTCTCAAATGCATTGCACCGGCAATACCCGAAGATGTGGATGGTGGGTGAAGTGTTCGATCACGACGCAGCGCAGACCTCGTTTTTCATCGGTGGTCACACGGGTTGGGACGGCATCGATACCAGGCTCGATTCGGTTTTCGACTTCCCACTCTGGAATGCTTCGCTCCAGGCCTTCACCGGAAAGGCGCCGATGTCGATGCTGCGGGAACGGTTGAAGTACGACGCGCTTTATCCCGACTGCTTCCGGGTCACGACCTTCGCAAACAATCACGACACCGCGCGCTTCATGTCGCTAAGCGGGGCAACGTTGGAAGGCGCGATGATGCACGTGGCTTTTACGCTCAGCGTACGCGGCATTCCACAGCTTTACTATGGCGAAGAGATCGCGATGGAAGGGAAGGATGATCCAGACAACCGTCGCGATTTCCCCGGTGGCTTCACCGGCGATACTCACAATGCTTTCGATCAGCTGGGGCGTAAGCCCTCAGAGGAAAAAATGTATCAGTGGACGCGGCAGTGGATAGCCCTCCGCAAACAACATTCGGCCCTCCGGGAAGGACGCCTGATCGACCTCTATTACGATGACGATGTCTACATTTTTGCTCGCCAGGACCAAGGTGAAACGGTGATCGTGGCTTTCAATCGTGCTGGTCAGGAAAAGAAACTGGCGATACCAGCAGGTTCGATTGGATTGAATGATGGTGTTGAGATCGATAGTTTGATCGGCACGACAGGGAACACGCGGGTAGCCAACGGTCAAGCGATGTTGTCGCTTCCTGCAAAAACGGCGGTGGCCTACAAGGCACGTTGAGCGCGAATGCGCTTTTGTGGGACCGCGGGCGTCCCGCCCGCAATGAGCGCGAAGCGCGAAATAAGTTAGAAAACTGGAAGTCAAACAATTGCGCGCCTGCGGCGCGTTTGCGGGCGGGACGCCCGTGGTCCCAGCAAATCACTTGAACTTATCCAAGTAGCAGAAAATCACATGAAGTTTCCCAGATCCAGCGGCGTTCTGCTTCATCCGACTTCATTGCCGGGACCTTTCGGCATTGGCGATCTCGGTCCGGAAGCGCAAGCCTTTGCGGATTTCCTCGAAACTGCGGGTCAGCGTCTCTGGCAAGTGTTGCCGCTCGGTCCGACCGGTTACGGCGATTCGCCTTATGCGTGTTACTCGGCATTCGCTGGTAACACGCTACTGATTAGTCCTGAGCAACTGGTTGTTGACGGACTGTTGACCGAGGAGCAGTGCGCGAGTGTTCCGAGTAGCTCAAGCGAGCGCATCGATTTCGAAGCAGTTCACAAACATAAGGACGAAATTCTGCTAAACGCTTTTGCGGCTTTCAAGCGAGGCAGCAATTCGACACTCCGCAACCTCTTCGTCGAGTTTTGCCGCCAGCACGTTGCCTGGCTCGACGATTACGCTTTGTTTCGCGCCTTGAAAGATGAGCACGGTGGCGTTGCCTGGAATGAATGGGCGCCGGCGCTCGTGAGAAGAGAGGCCGCCGCTCTTGAAACTGCAAAGCAGAAGCTGACCGATCAAATTGAAGCGCAGAAATTTTATCAGTTCCTCTTCTTTCGGCAGTGGTTCGGGCTTAAAGCTGACTGCAATAAGCGCGGCATAAAGTTAGTCGGTGACATCCCTATTTTTGTGGCGCACGATTCTGCCGACGTTTGGACCAACCCCGACCAGTTTAAGTTGAACGAAGATGGCAGTCCGATCGTAGTCGCCGGCGTTCCGCCCGATTACTTCAGCGCTACCGGGCAGCTTTGGGGGAACCCGCTTTACAACTGGGACCAGATGCGGGCCGATGGTTTCAAATGGTGGATCGCGCGCGTCCGCGCCACACTCGAAACCTTCGACATAGCGCGCATCGATCACTTTCGCGGTTTTGCCGCCTGCTGGGAAATTCCCGGCGGCGACGAGACAGCAGAACGCGGGCGCTGGGTTGAGGCGCCAGGAAAAGAATTATTTACTGCTATCAGGAACGCGTTGGGCACGGTGCCTATAATCGCGGAAGACCTGGGTGTAATCACTCCGGATGTCGAAGCCCTGCGCGATGGCTTCGGCTTTCCCGGAATGCGCATCCTGCAGTTCGGCTTTAGCAGTGATACGAAGAATACCGATCTGCCGCACAACTATCACCAAAACGTCGTGGTCTACACCGGCACACACGACAACGATACCGCGGTCGGGTGGTTTAGCAGTGTGGCCGGCGCAGGTTCGACTCGCGATGCGCAGCAGATCGAACGCGAAAGGGAGTTTTGTCTTAAGTATCTCAACACGACTGGAAAAGAAATTCACTGGGACTTCATTCGGTCTGTGCTTGGCTCTGTTGCGAATACGGCAATTGTTCCTTTGCAGGATCTACTTGGCCTGGGGACAGAGGCGCGGATGAACCTACCGAACAGCACCACAGGCAATTGGGCCTGGCGGTTCAAGCCAAACACTCTAACGGATGAGATCGGTGTGCGATTGAAACAGTTGACGGAGTTGTATGGGAGGGCGGTTGGCGAAAAAAGCTAATAGAGTGTCGCAACGAAGAGAAACCTGGTTCTGCCGACAAGTCTTACTTGTCGCCATTCTGCTCGGCTGCGCTGCTCCGTGTTTCTCACAATTCACGCCTGAAGTTTTCAAGGTCGATCCGCCAAGCTGGTGGGCTGGAAGTTCGCTGAATCCCGTGCGTCTATTGATTCGCGGGAAAAATCTGAAGGGGGCGCGCGTTGACGTTGCCGGCCGAGGCTTACAAATCGCCGGCGCACCACGGACCAACGAGAATGGGACTTATCTATTTGTTGATGTCGCGATCGCGCCATCGGCAAATCCCGGCACGCGCCAACTAAGAATCACTACGAAGAGCGGAAGCGCGCTCGCTCCATTTGAAATTGAAGCGCGACTGAATCGCGCTGGAAGGTTTCAGGGATTCTCGCCTGCCGATGTGATGTATCTGCTTATGATCGACCGCTTCAGCGATGGCGATCATACAAATAACGACCCGGCGCAGTCGCGCGGTATCTATGATCGCGAGAACAAGTTTTACTATCACGGCGGCGACCTACAAGGTGTAATCGATCGCTTGCCTTACCTGAAGGAACTTGGCGTTACTGCAATCTGGCTTACACCATGGTACGACAATTACGATCGCCCGAATCAGATAGAACTCAAAGACGGGAAGCCCAGCACTGGTTTTCACGGCTACAACCCTCAGGACTTTTACTCGGTTGAAGAACACTTCGGCACGCTGGCGAAGTTGCGGGAGCTGGTCGACCTCGCACATCGCTCTGGAATAAAGATCATTCAGGATGAAGTTGTAAATCACACTGGTCCTTATCATCCATGGGTCGATGATCCACCGACTCCAACCTGGTTCAACGGTACCAAGGAAAACCATCTCAAGAATGTCTTTCAAACCTGGGTGCTCCACGATCCGCGTGCCAACGAGGAATTGAAACGCGAAACTATGGACGGATGGTTTCTCGACTTCCTGCCTGACCTCAATCAAAAGGACCCCGAACTCGCGCGTTACCTGATTCAAAACACGCTTTGGTGGATCGGCGCCACTGGACTTGACGGCATCCGCATGGACACCTGGCAATATGTGCCAAACAGTTTCTGGCGCGATTGGAACGCGGCTCTGAAGCGCGAGTTTCCAAATTTCAAAGTCGTCGGCGAAGTAAAGGACGGCGATGCGGTCCACACCTCGTTCTTTCAAGGCGGCCGAGTGCGCTTCGATGGGATTGATTCCGGGCTCGATTCGCTGCTCGACTTCCCGCTGTTCTATCCGATTCGCGACGCGTTTGCCGCAGGACACCGGCTGGATGAGATCCCAAAGACACTGGCGAGAGACTATCTCTACAACAACCCGGAGATTCTGGTGACTCTGCTCGGCGGTCATGACGACGGCCGCTTCATGAGTGAGCAGGGCGCGACTATCGCGGGCCTCAAATTGGCAAATGCGTTTCTGCTTACGACGCGGGGCGTGCCTCAACTTTACTACGGCGACGAAATCGCGATGACCGGTCCCGACGAACCCACGACGCGCGGAGATTTTCCCGGCGGGTTTCCGGGTGACAAGAGAAATGCATTTTCCAGTTCTGGCAGGCACCGGCAAGAAGAGGAGTTGTTTCAATATGTTCGTGTGCTGACAAAGTTGCATCGCGAACTGGAGCCGTTGCGGCGAGGTGAGCTACTCAGTCTTTTCGTTTCGGATCAGCAATATGTTTACGCGCGAAAGTCGAAGCGGGCGGCGGTTGTGGTTGTCGTCAATAACGAAACGAGGGCTGCGGAAATTGAGTTTGACGTCACGCCTGCTGGTTTCAAAAACGGTGTCACTCTGGTTGACCGGCTCGGCGTAATCAACGACGCCCAGGTTACGGGTGGCAAAGTGAAAGTGAAATTGCCCGAGCGTTCGGCGGCGCTGCTGGTGGAGAAGTGAAAACAAAACCGTTTACTGAACAAGTTGCGATCGTCACGGGTGGCGCCACGGGCATTGGTCGAGCTTTCACCGAAGCGCTCGCGGCCGCCGGCGTCAAGGTCGTTATTGCTTCGCGTCGTGCCGACGTTCTCGGTCGCACCGCAATTGAAATCAATTCTGCGCGTGGTTCAGAACTGGTATTTCCCTACCAGTTTGATATTCGTGAACGCGCACAAGTCGAAGAGTTGGTTGCCGACGTCTACGGCAGATGGCAAGCGATTGATATCCTTATTAACAACTCCGGTCTGGCTGTTCCGGAGAGAGTCGAGGAAATGACTGATGATGGCTGGGAGACGGTGTTGGACACTAACCTGCGCGGCGTAATGCAGCTGGTGCGCGCGGCCCTGCCGTTTATGCGGAAGAATGATTTTGGCGACATCGTTAACGTTTCTTCACAGGCCGGCAAACACGGTTACGCTGACGTGCCTTCCTACTGTGCTTCAAAATTCGGACTGCTCGGGTATGCCGAGGCCCTGCGCGATGAAGTGCGGAAGACGGGCGCTAACGTTCGCGTCTTCAATTTTTGTCCGGGGTTGGTTGACGTGGAAAACAGCGGAGTTGATCAAACACCACGCGAGGGTTTTGTTCACGTCGGCAACCTGGCGCGCACGCTTATGTACGCGCTTTCGCTCGATCGAAATGTAGTGTTGGAAGACGTGAGCATTTATGCAAGATAGAGTAATCAGCATTCAGTAATCAGTAGTCAGCAATCAGCGATCAGCAACAGCAGGGACTAGAAAAGATGAGTCACAAAAAACTTTTCCAGCTGATTACTGACTACTGATTGCTGATTAGTGATTGCTCGCAAGGAGTGACGATGAACAAACCACGCTTGAGATTCTGGCAGATTTGGAACATGAGTTTTGGGTTCCTCGGCATCCAGTTTGGCTGGGGACTGCAGCTTGGCAACATGAGCGGCATCTATGAAAAGCTCGGTGCGAATCCGGATCAGCTGCCACTTCTTTGGCTGGCCGCGCCGCTTACCGGGCTGATCATTCAACCCATCATCGGCTCGATGAGTGATCGCACCTGGGGACGCCTGGGACGCCGTCGTCCGTATTTTCTCGTCGGCGCTCTGCTCGCCAGTACCGCGCTGTTTTTCATGCCGACCTCTTCAAGCTTGTGGATGGCGGCCGGCTTGTTGTGGATTCTTGATGCCAGCATAAACATCACCATGGAGCCGTTTCGTGCGTTCGTGGCTGACAAACTAAATGCGGACCAGCGCACTTCCGGGTTTGTTATGCAGTCGTTCTTCATCGGACTCGGCGCGACGTTTGCCGGTTGGCTACCGCTTGCGTTTCGTCGTTTTGGCGTTACCGGCAATACGGAAAGTGGCATTCCGCTGACGCTCAAGTATGCGTTTCAATTAGGCGCTGCGGCGTTTCTGTTGGCGGTGCTTTGGACAGTGTTTACGACCAAGGAATATCCGCCGGAAGATATGGAGGCGTTTGAGCGGATGCGACGCGAGAAGCGAGGTGTAGCGGCCGGCGTTAGCGAAATCTTCAGCGCCTTACGCGAAATGCCGAAGACCATGCGCCAACTCGCGCCGGTGCAAATCTTCACCTGGCTGGGCCTTTTCTGCATGTGGTTGTTTTATGTTCCGGCAGTTGCGCGGCATGTTTTTGGCGCGGTTGATCCACAGTCTGAAGCCTACACGCGAGGTGTCGAGTGGGGCGGATTCGCGATGTCGTTCATGAATATTACCTGTTTCGTGGTGGCGTTTCTTCTGCCAAAACTGGCGAAAGCGACGAGCCGCAAGACGGTGCACGCACTTTGTTTGTGCTGCGGCGCGCTCGGGTTGTTATCGGTCTATTTCATAAGCAGTCCGTGGATGCTGGTGGTTTCTATGGTCGGCGTCGGCATTGCCTGGGCCTCGATCCTCTCAATGCCATATGCGATTCTGTCCGGCGCCCTTCCCGCCGCGCGGATGGGCGTTTACATGGGAGTGTTCAACTTCTTCATCGTAATTCCGGAAATCACTCAGGCGCTTACGTTCGGACCTCTTATTCGCGGCATCTTCGGAGCGAACAACCCGCGCAGTCCGCTCTATGTCGTGATTGTAGGCGGTTGTTTCATGGTTATTGCCGCGCTTTTGGTTACACGCGTGCGAGACGTGGCGGACCTGCCCGTTGCGGCCCAAGGCGTAATTGAAGCCGACGGCGACGAGCTGTTTACTTTGCCGGAGTCGGTGCAGCCAGTCCCGAGCAGTGGATTGACTGGTGACAAATAGTACGTCCGTTGCTCTGTCAAGTCGTATTGCGGATTGAGTGTTATGAAAAAGCTTTTAACCACTACGTCAATCGTAGCCGCCCTTGTTTTCGCGGTGGCTTTCCCCTGGAGCGGCGCTGCTGCGCAACAACCGGCGCGCGACGTTTCAAAAGAGTCCGCACGTGCCACGCGCGACTGGGTGCGCGACGGCGTTGTTTATGAAATCTACCCGCGGCAGTTTTCAGCTGAGGGTAACTTCAAGGGCATCACGGCGCGGCTCGATGATTTGAAGGACTTGGGAGTCAACATCCTCTGGCTAATGCCGATTCACCCCATTGGCTTCGAGAAGAAGAAGGGAACTATCGGCAGTCCTTACGCGGTGCGCGACTACTACGGTGTCAATCCTGAATATGGAACCAAGGAAGACTTGGCGAAGCTGGTTGCCGCGGCTCACGGACGCGGGATGAAGGTGATCATTGACATCGTCGCAAATCACACCTCCTGGGACAATGTGATGATGAAGACGCCGGAGTTTTATGAACACGATGCGCAGGGACACATCAGCTATCCACATGATTGGAGCGACGTCGCAGAGCTCAATTACAACAACCCGGAATTGCGACGTTACATGACAGACATGTTGAAGTATTGGGTGCGCGAGTTTGACCTCGATGGTTTTCGTTGTGATGTTGCCGAAGAAGTGCCGACCGACTTCTGGGAGAACTCGCGCGCCGAGTTGGAAAAAATCAAGCCTGACATCGTGATGCTGGCAGAAGGCCACAAGGCTGAGTTGTTGCTCAAAGCGTTTGACTTTGATTACTCGTGGCCGCTGCACAGTGCCTTGACGAATGTGTTACAGGGCCGTGGTAGCGCTGCCGATCTGCACGCGGCCTGGGAGAGCGAATTCAAGGAATGGCCGCGGGGGTCACTGCATTTACGCTTCTCGGATAATCACGACGAGCGCCGCGCGATCGCGCGATTCGGAGAGCCCGGCGCGTTGGCGGCTTCGGCGCTGATGTTCACGCTGGATGGAGTGCCGCTGCTCTATAACGGAATGGAAGTTGGCGATACGACTGAGTCAGGCGCGCCGGCGCTGTTCGAGAAGTTACCCATCTTTTGGCCGATTGCGGAACGGCGTCCGGAATTTCCGCGCTTTTACAAACAGATGATGACGTTGCGTCGTTCGAGCGTTGCGCTCAGGCGCGGCTCGCTTAACTGGCTGGCGAATTCCGACGAGTCGCGTATCTTGACTTACTTACGCCGGAGCGGCGGTGAAGAGATGTTGGTCGCAATTAATCTTTCGAACCGTCCATTCACAGGCACGGTCAATATTGGCAAGGTCGGCGCGACTTTCGTTGACGTTACTCCCGACGTTGCACCGCCGTTGCCGCCTGATGCTCCAGCGCCTGAGCGTGCCGCGCGGCAACCTGCCGTGGATCTTCCGGCACTGACTCTCGACTCCTGGGGTTATCGAATCTTCCGACGTCACGTGAAATAGGCAGCCTAAATTTCCCAGCAGTTCTCTTGAGTGGTTGGGTTGTCAGCCCAACGAGTCGCAAGGCGAGCGGTATTTCAGCGTTTCGCATAAACCACTTCCACACGTTTCCGCTGCGAGCGTTCTCTGCGCTAAGCAGAATTATTCCCGCATTTATTCCGATCACATCAGTGTCAACCCAACCGCTTTTTGGATTGAACGCATCCACAAAACCATACTTGCCATAAACTCGATCACCATACTTTTCACGCATCTCACGCAGGGCAGTGACGGAAAACTCGGGAGTGAACATCAGCGAGCCGCCTGCGCCGGAAGGCACCACGGTGCCGTCGATTTCCGGATCGCGCGGCGGACCACCCCAAGCAAGATAGCCTTTTGCGCTATCTGAAGCAGTGATGCCCCAGATATTAGGGCCAAAGGCGGGAAAATCGTGCGCGAGATTTATGCAGAAAGCGCGATGCGCAAGCGTAGCGTTGATCGAATTTTCAAAATAGTCGATCCGGTCGCCACGCGTTTCGCGCCGGTTTCGATAATCGATCCAGGCATGCGCATATTGATGCATGAATAACGGAACGCCAATGGTAGTGAAATACGTGTGACCTTCATAGCGATAACGATCGCGCCACAACGCGTACCACGACGCTGCCGAGATCGGGTGAGTCGGAGATCCGACTGCCAGCAAATAGAGAATGGTGTCTTCGCTATAAGTGTCCCAGCGAGGTTTTAAGAAACCTGTTTCGGGTTTCCAGCCATGCGATAGCAGCAGCGGATCGCCGTTCAACATCCAGCGAAAATCTATCCGTTCGTAAATCTTCGTCGCTAACTTCTGTAGCTCCGGATCATCGCCGAAATACTGACGCGCAGTCAGCACACCAGCCAACAGTAATGCGGTGTCGATTGACGAGACTTCACTTGACCATCTGCGTTCTCCCGTCTTGGCGTCGAGCCAGTGGTAGAACCAGCCATGTTGTTGGAAAGCTTTGTTCGCAAAAAACGCGAGGGTGTTACGCGTACGTTCACGCGCTTGAACGCGACTGATCCATTTGCGCTCGGCGGCAATGCAAAGGGCGGTTAAGCCAAAGCCTGTGGCTGCAATACTCGCGGTACCCTGGTGATTGTCGTCGAGCGGCAAACCGTCCATGCGCGCACGATCGGGGACCAGACCGGTATTTGGCTCGGCTTGCTGCCAGAAGTATTCAAAGGAACGACGTTCGAGATCTTCAAGAAACGCGTGGTCTGTCGCAGAGAGGCGAGGAGAGGCAGATGAAAGCGAGTGTGAAGACTCGCGTTTTGCGCGGTAGTACGGAAAAACTGGCCAGGCGATACCGAGTATCAGTGCACAACTCAGAAGCCAGCGGAGAGTCTTTGACCGACGATGAATCACACGCAGCCTCTGGGTTTCATTTCAAACTCATCCGAGTCGATTCAATTGGTGGGCGCAACTTCGAGTTTGCTTTCAATCAGTTCTTCCGAGTTTGAGCCTACCATGATCTTAAACTCGCCGGGCTCCACCACGAATTTCATTTCACGATTCCAGAAGCCGAGCTGGTCGAAGCCGAGCACAAATTCCAGATGTTTCGTTTCACCCGGTTGCAGTGTTACACGCTGGAATCCTTTAAGTTCTTTGACCGGACGAGTCATGCTGGCGGCAACATCGCGAATGTAGAGTTGGACTACTTCATCGCCGGCGCGTTGGCCCACGTTCTGAACCTCAACACTTACGGTCACCTTGTCGCTGGGCCGAATGCGCTGAGCGTTAAGCTTCAGATTCGTAATCTTAAACTGCGTATAGCTTAGCCCGTAACCGAAGGGAAATCGCGGCGTCCAGGGAAGATCGAGATACTTTGAGGTGTAGCGGTTATTGGCCTCCGGGGGCCGGCCAGTGTTCATGTGATTGTAATAAATCGGGACCTGCCCAACGCTGCGCGGCCAGGTAACCGGCAGCTTACCTCCGGGGTTGACGTCGCCAAACAGAACATCGGCAATTGCATTCCCAGATTCAGTCCCACCCATCCACGCTTCAAGGACCGCCGGCACGTTTTCGAAAATCCAATTTGCAGTGAGCGGCCGGCCATTAACAAGCACGACAACTGTGGGTGTGCCGGTGGCGACAATAGCCTGCACCAAATCCAGTTGGCGACCCGGAAGATCCAATGAACTTTTCGAGGCCGCCTCACCGACCGTCTCCGACGATTCACCTACCAGGACGATTGCCACTTCGCTGTCGCGCGCCAGCGCCACTGCTTCTGCAATACCAGCCGTCGAGTCTCCTTCGATATCACAACCTTTCGCATAACTCACTTTCGTCGCTGGCGCTACTTTCGCTTTGATTCCGGTTAGCGGAGTCACAGTGTTTTCCGGTTTACCGTCGCCGGCCCACCAGCCAAGCGGCGTTCGCTTGTCATCCGCCAGCGGCCCGATCACCGCGATTGAACGAACTGCTTTGCTCAGCGGCAGTACTTCGCGTTCATTCCTCAATAAGACCATGGAACGACCCGCTCCCATGCGGGCAGCTGCGCGATTTTCCGGCGTGAGCAGGGAATTGGTTTCCAACGTTTCATCGACATAGGGACGTTCAAACAGTCCGAGTCTGAACTTAATGCGCAGGATGCGCCGCACGGCTTCATCCAGGGTTTGCTGCGAAACCTGTTTATCGCGCAATAAAGCCGGGCCCTCTTGATTGAAGAGGCGGCTTACCATTTCCATGTCCACGCCGGCATTCAGCGCCGCCGCTGCCGCGTCTTTGTCATTGGCAGCGAGCCCATGGTTGATCAATTCTTTGACTGAGGTGTAGTCACTGACTACGAAGCCTTCGAACTTCCACTCTCCGCGCAGGACCTTTGTCAGCGTGAAGGGATTCGCCGAGGTGGGCACACCGTTGAGATCGTTGAACGCACTCATCACCGAACCGGCGCCCGCATCGATCGCCGCTTTGAACGGAGGAAAGTAGATCTCGCGCAACGTCTGTTCCGACATTTCTGTCGTGTTGTAGTCTCGTCCTCCTTCGGCTGCGCCATAGGCGACCCAGTGTTTGGCGCAGGCGAGGATCTTGTTTGGCTCGCTGAAATTTGTTCCCTGGAATCCAAGAACGCGCGCGCGCGCAAACGCAACGCCGAGATACGGATCTTCGCCGGCGCCTTCTGTGATGCGTCCCCAACGCGGGTCGCGGGCGATGTCGAGCATCGGCGCGAAGGTCCAACGCAATCCAGTCGAATATGCTTCCCGCGCGGCGATGCTGCTTGACTGTTCGGCCAGGCTTGGATCCCAACTGCTGGCTTCGCCGAGCGGAATAGGAAAGATTGTGCGGTAGCCGTGTATGACGTCGAAACCAAACAGCACGGGTATCTTCAGTCGAGATTCATCCATCGCGATGTGCTGGAGTTGGTTGGTGTTTTTTGCGCCGCGGACGTTGAGCGTGGAGCCTAGTAAGCCCTTGCGAATCATATCCAGGTGTTCTGGCCGAAAGGCGCCATTGCCTTCGCCATCGAGCTGTTGCAGTTGACCGAGCTTTTCGGGAAGCGTCATCTTCGCAAGCAGAGCGTCGATTTGTTTTTCAACGTCTGCCGGCCGTTGTGAACGCGATGGAGAAGCGGGCACAAACAGGAAAATGAAAACTAGGAGGACGACAATTGTGGTGCGCGTGAATTTGATTGGGTTCATTCTTGTTATTCCAAAAGCAAACCTTCAAGCGATTTGCTGGGACGGCGGGCGTCTCGCCCGCAAATGAGCGCGAAGCGCGAAATTGTATTGGAGACTAGAAACGTGCGCGCCTGTGGCGCGTTGCGGGCGGGACGCCCGCGGTCCCAGCAAATCGCTTGAACCAATCGCTGCTTGAATCATCAGGCGTATTTCAGTAAGCCATAATATACTGACGGTCGCTTGTCATGAACCTGTGCGATCTCAATAAACTGATTCGCATAATCCGATGCGCCAGCGCCGGCATGTTGCTATTTGCCATCTGCGCCGGTGCGGCAACTTTCTGTGTTCAAGGCGCGGCGACGCAGTCGACCCGATCGCAGTCACCCCTGTCCGAGCAAATCGTTGCCCAACTGCGCGAAGCCGCTTCACTACTCGAGAGTGGCAGGCCCGCTGCAGCTGAACCGCTGCTTCGTCGCATCCTCAGAGCGAGCCCCAATCTTGCTGACGCCCACAATCTGCTGGGGGTCGTTCTCGACCAGACGGGTAAAACTGCTGAAGCCGAGCGCGAATATCAGGCCGCGATTCGACTCAATCCGCGCGGTGTTTCCGCGTTGGCAAATCTCGGAGTTTTGTTTGCCCGTACTAACCGTTCTGATGAAGCAATCAAAATATTTGCGGCAGTCTTGCGTCTGGCGCCCGATCATCCCCAGGCGACGCTGAACCTGGGTCTGCAACTTTCCCAACGTGGCGACGACGCGAAAGCACTTCCGCTTTTGCAACGTGCTGTCGCGCTTGGTCTCGACAATTACGAGGTTCGCTATCGTTTGGGGTTGACCCTCTTTAACCTGGATCGTTACGACGAGGCAACTCCTGTTCTCGAGTCGGCCGCTGCACTTTCGCCCGCCGCCGCGAGGCCGCTCTACTATCTCGGCATGATCTACTGGTCACGTCATCAGGATGAAACGGCCGCGGAATATTGGGATCGAGCCATCCAGTTGCAGCCAAATTTTCCTGAAGTGAACTTCATGTTGGGTGAAGCGCTCAGGAAAAACCACCGCAGCGAAGCCTCGATCGAATTCTACCAGCGCGCTTTGGCCCAGGACCCCGCCAGGTTTGTTCACTACGCGCGCCTCGGTGGCGCCTATCTGCAACTGGGCCAAACGGAAGAGGCGCTCGATGTTTTTGGTCGCGGGGTGCAACGCTTTCCGCGCCTTGCCGAAGCTCACTACTTTGTCGGCATTGCCGCACGCGCCCGTGCCGACTACGCTCGCGCTGAATCTGAGTTTCGCGAATCGCTGCGGTTACGGCCCGGCAATGTTGATACGCTGGCGCAGCTGGGATTCATAGTTGGCGAGCGCGACCGCTACGCCGAAGCCGAAAAATTATTGCGAGCTGCAATCGCGACGAACGACCAGCACTTTTATGCGAACTACGATCTCGGACGCCTGCTGGTAAAGTCTCGACGCTACGAAGAATCATTGGCCATCCTCAAGCAGGCCGCGGTCCTCAAACCCAAAAACGCCAGCGTTCATTACCAGATGTTTATTGCGCTATCGCGCTTGAAGCGCAAGGAAGAAGCACAGGGGGAGCTGGCGATCTTTAATCAACTTGATGAAGAGCGAAAAGCCCAGCCGCGACAGAGCGACGACACCGAAGTCGAAAACCCTGAACCGCCTGCGCCTTCTGATTAGTAGGACAGACATTCCTGTCTGTCCCCTAATCGTAAATGCAAGCTGCGCTACTAATAAGGACAGGCAGGAGTGCCTGTCCTACAAAGAGCTAGAAACTCAAACGCCCCTGAATTTCAACAACGCGGCCCGCGAGCCCGCGTTCAGCCTGGCCAAACAGTGGGTTCTGTACCTGTGTGCTCGGGCTGTTGAAATTGAACGGTTGCAAGTTCAGGAGATTAAAGAGGTTGAAGAAATTGGCCTTAACTTCGAAGGTTGCTCCTTCGCGTACCAGATTGCTTAGTCCAAACTTCTTGGCAACCGACATATCGACGTCGAAATAACGCGGTCCCCGGAACGAGTTCCGGCCGATGCCAGGCAGCTGGAATCCTACCGGGGCTGCAGTGCTGAAGAACGCAGAGCCGCCTCCGGGAAAGTTGCTGCCGTTGATGAATGCATCGTTCGAGGTGTCAGTCCCAGCGCCACCGAAATAAGCGACCGGTCGCACCGGACAAATACTTGGGCCACGCGTGCTGATGCACTGTCCGACAGTGGGCGTCCAGGGAAATCCGGAGTGCGCGGTAAGGATTCCGCTGACCTGCCAGCCACCGAGAATATTACCGGTGGCGTCTTGACGATGCCTGAAAATAGGTAACTCCCAAAGTGCTGAGGCCACAAAGTTGTGACGGACGTCGAAGTCTGAAGGACCTCTTTCCTCGCGCACGTCGAGCGGGTAAGTTGGATTTGTATTTGCAGTCGGGCCGTCATACGAGACGATGTCAATACTCTTTGCGAAACGATAGATTGCATCAAACTGGAAGCCACTCGCGAAGCGCCTTCTAAGCCGAGCGATCAAAGCGTCGTAGCTCGCGGTTGTGTCAGCAGTTGGAAATAAGACGTTCGTGAAGGCCCCGGAACCACCGAAGAGGAAGTTTTCGTTGACCAGTCTTATCAGCTTCCGACTGCGACTGCCTTGATAGGCTACATCTGCAACCAGCTTTCCTGGCAAGCTGTATTGTCCCTCCAACGAATAAGCGTAGACGTAGGGCGTGGGCACTTTGGGTGGCGCACCCCAAATCTCAACTCCTGCTCCCGGAGGCAGAATAGGAATGCCGTTGGCGTTGAAGGTAGCTCGCAGGGCCGGATTCGCCGGATAACTAAAAGGCGAATTGTCTGAGCCCAATGCGTAAAGAATCTGACCGCCGTTGAAAGGCGTACTAAAGTCAGAAGCTGACGTTCCGCAGCAGATCGCGTAACGCGCAAAGAACGGGGGATTGCCGCGAGCGTTGGCGAATTCAAGTAGCGGAATTCGATTGTAAGCGACCGCAAAGCCCCCGCGAATTACCATTTTGTTGTCGTTCAACAAACCGTGCAATTTCTCGCCGTAGTTTGGGCTGTAAGCAAAGCCAACTTTGGGCGCGAAGTTGTTTCGATCAGGCGGGTAGAGTGATTTGACGTTGATCAGTCTGGCGCCAGTGAACTCCTGGCCGGCTGGGCCAAGGACCAGGTTGCTCAGGGTGCCGTTCTTTTCGCTGATAGGCGAAAAGTATTCCCAGCGCAGACCCAAATTAAGAGTGAAATTTGGCCGCAACTTCCAGTCGTTCTGAGCGTAGAACGCCGTGGTTTGGGAACGGAACTTACGCTTCGATCCAGCTGGTCCACCCGTACGAGGATCCGCGTTGATCTGGTAGAACAAGGGAGCGTCATTCGCAAAGTTAAAGAGTCCGGCGAAAGTGTAAAGCGGTCGTGAACCACCCGACAGGTCGTTGTTGTCCTGTTCCCAGCGGCGCTCACCTCCGAAAGTCCAGGCCTGATCTCCGCGCACCCAACTAAACTTCTCGCTCACTTCGAAAGTGTTTTCGGCAAAAATGCCGGGAGTCGTTTCGGCCCAGGGCGCGCCGAAGCGTATGCGATCGAATGGCAGAGTTTCGATTTCGATTCGCGGAATCCCGAAATTTGTGCCAGCGGATGAAGCAATTTCGTCGAAGGCAAACCGCGTCGCATTGAAACGCAGTTCATTCGTTTTGTTCGACGAGATAATGCGGCCCCAGGTGACCATGCCGAACAAGTTCTGTGGCGCCGTCGTGATATCACCCATTGGCCGGCTGCGGCCGGCAGCGTCGCCGCTGGTTCCGCGGAAACGAGAAATGTAAGAGCTAAAGGTAAGGGTATCGTTGCTGGTGACGTTCAGGTCGATGCGCGGATTAAATTGATTGCCGCGGCTTATGGTCGGAACTGACAGTTGTGCAAACTGGACATCGGGAATACCGTCAGGGCCGCCGCCACTTAGATCGCCGAAGGAGATGTATTGACCCTGGGCGCCGGCAATGCGGCCAATGTCGAGACCGCCCGCTAGTTGTGTGCAGTTTGCTGCCGAAAAACCTGCGAACGCGCAGCTGGCGGGAATAACACCAACAATTCGCGGCGCGATCCCTGAGTCACCCAGGATACGCGCTGCAATGCTATTGGGCCGCGCGGCGATCACCGCCTGGCGAAACTGCGAAGTCTCTATGAAGGCATTGACCGTATCGGTGTTGCTACTGCGCAATCCTTCATAAGAAAAGAAAAAGAAAGCTCGGTTCTCGCCGTTCCATGTCGAACGCCCACCTTCACCAAACCGTGGCAGAACCACGGGACCGCCGAGACTGCCGCCGAACTGATTAAGGTGCTGGTTCACGCGGATTGCAGCAGCACCATTCGGACCGCCGTACTTGTTGAATGCGTTAAGTCCTGGGCTGTTGTTTTTCAGAAAGAGACTGCCGTGAAACGCATTCGTGCCGTTTTGTGAAACGGTCAGAACTTGAGCGCCTGAGTTACGACCATACTCGGCGGAGTAAACATTGGAGATGATCCGAACCTCTTTAACTGACTCCTGATTCGGAGTAATTACTGCGGCGCCGCCATTAGTCAAACTATTCACGCTAGTGCCGTCGATCTGAAAGTTGTTGGCAGTTATCCGCTGGCCGTTAGCAGAAATTTGCGGCGCATTTTCTGTTTGGAAAATTGATCTGCTCGAACCGCCCGGGCCGGCGGTATTCGGTAAATTGACCGCGCCTCCCGTGCCTCCGCGCGCGGCATCGCCAAAAACGCCTGGAGTTAATCGCGCTAATTCATAAGGGTCGCGCCCAAACTGCGGTAACGCGCGCACCTCCTGAGTCGTAATTGCTTTGTCCACATTTGCGTTTTCGGTATCGAGCGTTTGGCCAGTCTCCTGGGTGACGGTGACTGTCGCGCTGACGTCACCCGGCTCGAGGCTCACGTCAATACCCTGCAACGCCTCGGCGTTAATGGTGACGCTCTCAAGGACCTTTTGTTTGTATCCCTCTTTTTCGACCGTGAGTTTATACTTCGCCGGAGCTAAACCGGACAGTCTGTAGAAGCCCTCGTCACCGGTCGTGGTCTCCTGAGTTTTCCCAGTCTCAGTGTTGAGTAGAGTGACCTTCGCAGCTGGTATCAGACCGCCACTCGTGTCGGTCACCGTGCCTTGTATGCCGGCCTTGAATTGCGCACTGGCTGAACTCAGAAATAACAAGAGGAAAAGCCCGCACGTTAAGACACGGACCAAGCTGGACGTGGTTCGATTCATTTGGAGACCCTCCCGAGGCCAACGGAGTTTGTCGACAGACGTTGATAAAAAGTCGATGCGGGGGCGATTGCTTGGGGAGTACTTTGGCTAACCTGATCGACCACAGCTAGTCCAATAGTCAACTAAACAAAGACTGCGGAACACTACGCGGGGGTGGGGGTATCTGTATGTGCGCTAAGACACTTACGTTGTTGAATTAATAGCACTAAAAAACAAAAACTTCAATGTGTATTTCCCTGAGAGAGTCTGATAAGCTGAGGCCCTCGAAATACGAAATTTCAGAAAATTCCTACAAGCAAATCACTGATTGCTTCCTGGGAATGACGAGTCGGCGGGCCAGTCACGCGCGGCTGCAACGCCGTTCGAAACTTCGCAGCCGCAGGTGGACGCCGAGTCCAAATTGTCGGAATTTCTTCAGTATCCGGCCACTATTTAGAAGAGGATGGTAATCGATGCAACCTAGGATTTTGCTGTTCTGTGTAATCGTTCTTGGTCTGGTCGCAGGCGCGTGCGTCTCTGGTTCGCAGCAGAGCGGCACCGGCACCCGAACAAAAAAAGGCCCTAACGAGACAGTCAAGATTGGCTTTTCTATGGACACGCTGAAGGAGGAACGCTGGCAGCGTGACAAAGATCTGGTTGAGAAACGCGCGAAAGAGGTTGGCGCCGAATTGAATGTCCAGGTCGCGAACGGCAGCGACAGTGAACAGATCAAACAAGCCGAGAACATGCTGACACAGGGTGTCGATGTGCTGATTGTGGCGCCGCACAACGGCGAGATCGCGGCCTCGATTGTAGAAGCAGCACACAAACAAGGCGTGCCGGTTATCTCCTACGATCGTCTCATCAAGAATGCGGACGTTGACCTTTACATCTCCCACCAGGTCGTAAAGATGGGCGAGATGCAGGCGAAGTATTTGCTCGATCACGTGAACAAGAAACCGGCAAACTTCGTCGTTGTCGGTGGTTCGCCAACGGACAATAACGCTTTGCTGTTGCACCAGGGTCAAATGAATATTTTGCAACCGGCCGTGGATCGCGGTGACGTAAAAATCGTTGCCGATCAATACGCCAAGGAGTGGCAGGCGAGTGAAGCACTTAACATCGTCGAGAATGCGTTGACCAGAACCAACAATCAAGTTGACGCCGTTGTCGCTTCAAATGATGGCACCGCGCGCGGAGCGGTCCAGGCGCTTGAAGGTCAGCATCTGGCTGGAAAGGTTTTGGTTTCCGGGCAGGACGCGGACCTGGCGTCGTTGAAGCTCATCGTTGAAGGCAAGCAAACGATGACGATCTACAAACCCATTCAGCCGCTGGCATACGGCGCTGTTGATGCCGCCATGAAACTCGCGCGCGGCGAAGCTCTAACCACTACCGAAACTATCGACAATGGCTTCAAGAAAGTTCCGGCAATCCTGCTTGAGCCTGGCGCAGTGGATAGAAATAATCTGACCAGCACTATCGTCAAGGATGGGTACCACACGCTTGCGGAGATTTGCGCGGGCTTGCCGCCGGAGAAGTGCCCGAAAGAGTAGTGGGCAGTGGGCAGAAGAAAACATTCTCATTGGTCATTTGGAGCTCAAGCCAAGGACCAAGGACCAAAGACCAAGGACCAGAGACCAAAGGCCAAAAGTCCAAAGACCAAACCAAAATGACTGTCGCAGCGCCATTCCTCGACATGAAGAACATCACGAAGACCTTTCCCGGTGTTCGGGCGCTGGATGGCGTTAGCCTGAATTTACAAAAGGGCGAAGTTCACGCGCTGGTTGGTGAGAACGGCGCCGGCAAGTCGACCTTGATGAAGATACTCGGTGGGGTCTATCCTCACCCGCAGTATGGCGGTGAAATCCTTATTGACGGCAGTGTGCAGCAGTTCAGCGGAGTGCGCGACGCCGAGAAGGCGGGTATCGCAGTCATCTACCAGGAATTATCGCTCGTGCGGGAAATGACTGTCGGGGAAAATATTTTTCTCGGACGCGAACCTCGCAGGCTGGGGATAATTCGTTGGGAAGAACTCTATCGCCGCGCCAGCGAGTTACTGAGTGATCTGCACCTTTCAATTGAGCCGCATACGCTCATCCGTAACCTTGGTATTGGTCAACAACAGTTGGTTGAGATTGCCAAGGCGCTTTCACACGATGCTCGAATTCTCGTGCTCGATGAGCCCACTGCCGCGCTAAACGACGGCGAGGTTGAGACGCTGTTTGTAATTCTCAATAAGCTGCGAGCGCGCGGCGTCGGTATGATCTACATTTCGCATAAGCTCAACGAAGTGTTTCGCATCAGCGATCGCATTACGGTTCTCCGCGATGGTAAGACGGTGGGCACGAACGTTACCGGTGACTGGACCGAGCCCCAGATCATCGCGCGCATGGTGGGGCGCGAGGTAGGCGACATATTCCCGGTGATCGATCACGCCCAGGGCGAGGTTGTATTTGAAGTAGAAAACTTTTCGGTTGCCGATCCGGTGATCGCCGGCAAAAGATTGGTGGATAACGTCAGCTTTTCGGTGAGGCACGGCGAAGTGTTGGGCATTGCCGGGCTAATGGGCGCCGGCCGCAGTGACTTGCTGATGGCAATATTCGGGGCCCACGCTGGTCGCGTCAGCGGTAGTATCAAACTCGAAGGTCAAGGCATTCAGATTAGCAATCCTGCCGACGCAATCAAGCAGGGGCTGGGTTTTGTTACGGAGGACCGCAAACGCTTTGGTTTGGTGCTGGACCAAACGATTCTCAATAATATGACTCTTGCCGGGTTGCGCCGAATCTCGGGACGTTTTCTTACCAGCGTGGACGCAGAGGCCGCCGCCGGCGAACGATCGATGAAGGAACTGCGTGTGAAAGCCAACTCGGTTTTTACCATCGCCGGGACGTTGTCGGGCGGCAACCAGCAAAAAGTTGTGTTAGCAAAATGGCTGTTGACCAATCCCCGCGTGTTGTTTCTGGATGAGCCAACGCGCGGCATTGATGTTGGTGCAAAGCAGGAAATCTACGCGCAGATTAATAGACTCGCAAAGGGCGGACTCGCAATTGTGCTGGTCTCTTCGGAACTGCCGGAGGTGCTGGGCATGTCCGATCGCGTGCTCGTTCTGCATGAAGGACGAATCACTGGAGAGTTTACTCGCGACGCCGCGACGCCCGAGAAGATCATGGCGTGCGCAACTGGACGCGTGCAGCAGGCGGCATAGGCACAGAGTCTCAGAACTCAGTAACCAGAAGTCAGAACTCGAACCCGCGCCTGCGACCTTGACGAATCTTAACCACGATGAGCATTGAACCAAGCGAAACTGGCACTGCACACCAATCGGTGAACCCTGTGCCGGCGGCCTTGCCGGACACGGATGCCATCACACCGGTCACAACCATCGGGAAATTTAAGATTCCGACGGACGTTCTGCGCGCCTACACGATGGTGTTTGCACTTGTCGCCATCTGGGTCTATTTCTACTTTTCCACCGAACACATCTTTCTCGAGCCGCGAAACTTTTCAAACTTGATGCGCCAGACATCGGTCACCGGAGTGCTGGCCGTCGGCATGTTGATGGTGATCATCACGGCGCAGATTGATCTCTCAATTGGTTCGCTGGTTGGTCTGGCAGGCGGTATCGCTGCGATTGCCCAGGGTTGGTGGGGTTATGGATTGGTCCCTTCGTTGGCGGCCGGCATTGTAGTCGCTGTTGCCATCGGCGCTGTGCAAGGTTCGTTAACCGCTTATCTCAATATCCCCGCATTTATCGTAACGCTCGGCGGTTTGCTTGCCTGGCGTGGCGTCATCCTGGGCATAAGCCGCGGCGAGACGATCCCGTTGCGGTTACAAAATTTCAAAGCGATTGGTCAAAACTATGTCGACCCGCGTGCCGGTTGGATACTCGCCGCATTAGCCATCGTCGCTGTGGTTTGGATGGTGCTCTCGCGCAATCGTGCGCGGCGGCGCCATAGCCTGGCGGTGCCGTCCTTAGCTTCTACAGTTGTTCGCATCGCGCTGCCGTCCGCAGTTATCCTCTCGTTCATTTACGCAATGAACCATTACGAGGGCGTGCCGATACCGGTGATTGTTTTGATCGCGATTGCCCTGGCTGGAGCGTTCTTAACTCAGAACACAACCTTTGGTCGTTATCTTTATGCGATCGGTGGCAATCCCGATGCGGCCCGACTTTCCGGAATAAATATTCGGAAACACATCCTGGCGGTCTTCTGCATCATGGGCGCGCTTGCCGGTGTAGCTTCGATCATCTACACCGCGCGCGTCGGTAGCGCTTCTCCCGATGCGGGACAGTTGCTCGAACTGGATGCGATTGCCGCCTGTGTGATCGGTGGGACCAGCTTGATGGGTGGGCGGGGAACTGTCTTCGGCGCGATTTTGGGTGCGCTGATCATGGCCAGCCTGGACAATGGCATGTCTTTAATGCGCGTCGAACCTTATTCGCAAATGATTATCAAAGGAGCAATCCTGGTCGCTGCGGTCGGCCTGGATATGGCTGGCCGCAAACGCGGCTGAAGTGTCGTAGACTAATACCGCACCCGGGTGAAGACTGTTTCGCGTTAGCCCTACCTGTTCAGCACACGCAATGTTCCGCTTAATGGCCATCTCTACAATCTTGTCGCTTGGCTGCCCAGCTTTGTTCGCACAGGCAACTAACAAGCTCGCTCCCGGTGCGCCGGGCCTGGATGCGCATTGGCCCAGCGCGGCGAAAAATGGATTTGGAACTTCGAATACGCTAGCTTCGAAGGTTTGGTTTACGCTGAACAGTGGCGTGATGACGGAGGCTTGTTACCCAAAGCTGGATGTGCCAAATGTTCAGATGCTCCAGCTAATCATTGTTGGTGGAACGAGAGTCGAAACTGAGAGCGAAGATACGATTCATCGCCTGGAAGTCGTCGATTCCAAAGCTCTTGTGTTCAGACAGCTCAACACCGCTAAGAGTGGGAACTACACCATTACCAAAACCTACGTGACTGATCCGCTCCGCAGCACCATCTTGATCCAAATTGAGTATGTCGGCCACCCTGCAAACAATGTTTACGTCTACTACGATCCTTCACTGAACAACAGCGGCTCTCACGACACTGCGTGGAATGAGGGCGAGGCACTTTTGAGCCAGGACGGTGATAAGGCTTCGGCGTTGATTTCCCAGTCCGGCTTTGCTCACAGAGATGAGTGGATGAGAAATGTGCTCAAGCCATCTGAGCGGGCTGTGGAACTGGAGATCTCAAGCGGTTATCTCGGCGCCAGCGACGGCCTCGTTGAGCTAAAAAGAAATTGGCCCAACTCTTCCTTTACTCCATATCATCGAGCTGCAAACGGCAACGTTGTCCAGGTAGCAGAGTTGAAAAGACCGCAAGGTTTCAACGGCGATCCTGTCAGGCGATTCACTCTGGCGCTCGCTTTTGGAAAAACACCGCGTGAGGCCCTTACTAGCGCGCGCGCTTCGCTGCGACGAGGATTTACGCGGATTAGACGTGAGTACGAAGCGGGCTGGCATGCATATCTGAATACGGTGCTGAAGGTCGAGCCACAGTACCAACAACAGTTCAACGTCGCCGCCCTGACCCTGAAGGCTCTCGAAGACAAGACATATCGCGGGGCGATGATTGCGTCGCCATCCATTCCCTGGGGCGGCGGGCCAAACGCAAACGAACCGACGATCAGCGGCTACCACGCGGTGTGGTCGCGAGATCTTTATCAAGTGGCGACAGCATTTTTGGCTATGGGCGATCGCGCCAGCGCCAACCGCGCCCTCGATTATCTCTTCAACGTGCAACAAAAGTCGGATGGGAGTTTCCCGCAAAATTCCTGGGTCGATGGTCGTCCTATCGGTGGCGGCTTGCAGCTTGATCAAGTCGCGTTACCGCTGGTGCTCGCTTATCAGTTGCAACGCACTGATCGGGCCGCGTGGTTGAAGCACATTATGCCGGCAGCGGAGTTTATTCTGCGCAAAGGCCCGGCTACGGAACAGGAACGTTGGGAAGAGAAGCACGGGTTTTCACCATCTACAATAGCCGCGGAGATTGCCGGACTGGTTTGCGCGGCGCAAATAGCGGACTCAAACAGCGATAAGGAAGCGGCTGCGCGGTATTTGAACAAGGCGGACGAGTGGTCGCGCGCCGTTGAAGCGTGGACCGCAACCCGCAACGGCCCGCACGCAAAAGAAAATTATTTTCTGCGCATCACTGAAAACGAAAACCCAAACGACGGCGCGTCAATTGAAATAAACAGTGGTGGTGGTAGCTACGACGAGCGCGAAATCGTTGACGCAGGGTTTTTGGAACTAGTAAGACTTGGAATCAAACCAGCGAGCGATGCTCAGATCGAAAGGTCGCTCGGTATTATTGATCGGTTACTCAAGGTACAAACGCCCGCCGGCTCGGGTTGGTATCGCTACAATCATGATGCCTATGGCGAGCGCGCTGACGGCGGCAACTATGATGGCCGCACTGGTACCGGACGCCTCTGGACTCTACTCACCGGCGAACGTGGCGAATACGATGTGGCGCGTGGCGACCTGAAAAGCGCGCGCAAACGGCTCGATGCAATGATGGCTTTTGCGAATGATGGGATGATGATTCCTGAGCAAGTGTGGGACCGTCAGGATAGCCCGCGCCCGGAGCTTCGCTTCGGTGAAGGCACCGGCTCCGCAACTCCACTGGCCTGGTCAATGGCGCAGTTCGTTCGTCTCGCAATCAACATTAAACAGGGACATAATGTGGAAACTCCAAAAGCGACCGCGACGCGGTACCTGAAAGGTTCACGAAGTAATTGACGGTTAGCGCGATAAATAAGTCGGATGCTAAAAGCGAGTTTGTCTTCGCTGCGGATCTCGGCGGCACGCACCTTCGCGTGGCGCTCGTCGATCGAAACGGGAAGCTTTATTGCCGCCAGATGCAATCAACGCCGCAGGCAGAGAAACCTACCGAAATCGTGCGAGCACTGATCGACGCAGTTCATGCTTGTGAGTCGAGCGCCTCGGAACAAGGCGGCGCGATTACCGCTGTGTCGGTGGTTGTTCCCGGTACGGTAAACGTTGCCGATGGCGTCGTCGTTAAAGCGCCTAACGTCCCTTGTCTTGATGGGTTTCGTCTGGCAGCAGCATTGGAAAGCGAACTCGAATGGCCGGTGATTCTCGAGAACGATGCTAACGCTGCCGCGATTGGAGAACTCTGGCGCGGCGCCGGACAAGGGTATCGCACGCTAATTTGTGTCACGCTTGGCACCGGCGTTGGCGGCGGAATTATTTTGGATGGAAAACTTTGGCGAGGTGTTGATGGCTCAGCCGCGGAGATTGGACACATTGGTGTTGATCCATTCGCCGGTGTTCCTTGTACCTGCGGCAGTCGCGGTTGTCTCGAAGTATATGCGTCGGCAACGGCCATCGTGCGCATGACCCGCGAAGCGAGACCGCGCTATCCCAACTCGATTTTGCACAACACCGAAGATCTAACTTCACAGAAAGTTTACCAGGCGGGCAAGGAAGGCGATGAACTCGCCATTGAAGTTTTTCGTCGCATGGGCGTCTACCTCGGGATCGGACTCGCCAGTCTAATCAATGTACTCAATCCGGAGATCGTGGTCATCGGCGGCGGCTTATCGAATGGCTGGGATCTATTTGAGAAACACATGCATCAGCAGGTCCTCGAACGTGCCTTCCCAATCCCGGCCCGGCGCGTAAAGATTGTGCGCGCTCAGTGTGGCGATGATGCCGGATTGCTCGGCGCCGCAAAACTTGCATTCGGGGATTGAGATTTGGAGTGCGGTGGCAAGCACAGCGCGACACCGCTTGGGAGTAATAGTTTGCCAGACAATGAACAATCTAAAGCGCTGTCACCACGTCGCTCTGCCGGGGCACTCCATACCTTCCCACTGATGAAACGCTGCCTCGCGGTCTGCTGTTGGTTAGTTGCAGTTTTCAGCGTAGCCACAGCGCAGGACGTTACGGCGCTGGAGAAGATCGGGTCGGTCGCAAGCTTCACGAAATCAGACACTGCTGTTGTCTTTAATTGTCAGGACAATTCGCAAGTCCAGCTAACAGTTCTCGCTCCCGACCTCATACGCGTCCGTGCTGCTTTCGGCAAATCAATCCCGGCAAAGGACCATTCGTGGGCCATAGCGAAGACGGAGTGGGCGAAGCCGCGTTGGAGTGTCTCGGAGACGGGCGACGCAGTTCTAGTCACTACTGACGAAATCGAAGTCGTCGTTCATCGTTCCCCGCTGCTCATTGAATTTCGCGACGCCAAAACGCACACGGTAATCAATGCCGACCAACAACCGATGGCCTACGATGCCAAGGGTTTATTACGGGACATGATGTTTGACCCAAGGGGAACGTTTGTCGCCGTTTCAAAAAAGCTCGGCTTCGACGAACATTTTTACGGGTTGGGAGAAAAAGCCGCCTGTCTCGACAAGCGTCGCAGCGCGTTTGTGAACTGGAATTCCGACACGCCCGGTTACCTTGAGGGCAGAGACCCGATCTATCAGACCGTGCCGTTTTACACGGGCCTCGAAAAAGGCAACGCTTACGGCATCTTCTTCGACAACAGCTATCGCAGCTATTTTGATTTTGGCAAATCGTCACAACGGCGCGCCTGGTTTGGCGCCGAAGGCGGCGAGCTGAACTACTACTTTTTTTATGGCCCTTCGCTAAAGAAAATTCTGAATCGCTACGCGGACCTCACCGGCCATATGCCGCTCCCGCCGCTGTGGGCGCTGGGTAATCAGCAAAGTCGCTGGAGCTACTATCCAGACACGATGGCGGAACAGGTTGTCAGCGAATATCGCAAGCGCGACCTGCCGCTCGACGTGCTTCATCTGGATATTGATTACATGCAAGGCTATCGCGTTTTCACCTGGGACCGAACGCGTTTCGCCAACCCCAAAGCGTTAAGTGAAAAATTGGCGAAGCAGGGTGTCAAGCTCGTTACGATCGTAGATCCGGGAGTCAAACATCAACCCGTTGCTAAGAGCGCGGCACAGATTACGTCCATCACGCCAGAACTGGAGCCGCAGGATCAGCGTTACTACGTTTTCGATCAGGGACTGCAAAACAATTATTTTCAAAAGCGCGAGAACGGCGACTTGTTTATTCCGAAGGTTTGGCCGGGAGAAAGCGCGTTTGTGGATTACACTTTGCCCTCGGCCCGTGAATGGTGGGGCAATCTACATCGTGCTTATACGGACAATGGCGTGGCGGGAATTTGGAACGACATGAACGAGCCGTCAGATTTTGTCGATCAAACCGGCAAGAACCAGCTCGATGTTGTCAGCTTTGATGAAGGTGAGAAATCCACGCACGCGAAGAATCGCAACGTCTTTGGGTTGTTGATGGCGCGCGCGACTTATGAAGGCCTGGAACGACTGCGGCCTAACCAGCGGCCGTACGTGATCACGCGCGCCGCTTACGCCGGCATCCAAAGGTATTCGACGATGTGGACCGGCGACACGAACAGTACTTGGGAAGCGCTGGCTCTCAACGTGCCGATGTTCACTTCGTTAGGTTTATCCGGCGAGCCATTTGTTGGCAGTGATGTCGGCGGCTTCATGGGGCGAGGGAATGGCGAGTTGCTGACACGTGCCTACCAGGTCAGTTTCCTGGCGCCGTTTTGCCGTAATCACAAAGTAATCGACGGCTACGATCAGGAGCCCTGGCGTTTTGGGAAGTACTACGAAGACATCATTCGCAAGTATTTGAAGTTGCGTTACCAGTTGCTGCCTTTTCTCTACACAACTTTGGAGGAAGCGCATCAGGCCGGCGTGCCACTTTTCCGACCGTTGCTGCTCAACTATCAGGACGATCCCAATACCTACAATCTCGACGACGAGTTCATGATTGGCAACGATCTGCTGGTGGCGCCGGTGCTTAAACCTGATGTTACGCGGCGTTTGGTTTATCTGCCGAAAGGCCAGTGGTACGACTACTGGACAAATAAAAAGTATGAAGGCGGCGCCATGATTTCAGCCGACGCGCCACTTGAGACGGTGCCGATGTTTGTTCGCGCCGGCGCGATTATTCCGACCGGTGTGGAGATGAATTACACGGGTGAGAAACCCCAGGATCCGATCACCTTCAATATTTACCCTGATGACTCGGGCGCGGCCACGACGACTTTGTATGAAGACGATGGAACGAGTCCGGCATACAAGCAAGGCGCCTTTCGCCGGACAAATGTTAGTGCGAAGCGCGTTGGCGCCGGCTACGTGGTTACGACGAGCGCGCCGGAGGGAAGCTATAACCCGGGCGCCAGAAAATTCAGTTTAATAGTCAAGTCGGCTGCTCGCGGTCCTCGAGTGGTGATGGCCACTGATAATGGCAGCGAGCAAACAATTAGAGTCTACTGAAAACCTCGGGGCCATGACCCGATGACGTGGATTAAGAGTTGACCGTGATGCAACCGAGCATCGGCTGGCAAGATGACGACCGGTAAACCACCGTTCAGGTCAGGAAGGTGGGCTTGCCCTCGCCTCTTGCGTCTTACTTCCCAACCGTTTTCCGCTTTGTTGTTCTTTCGCAACTCGCAAAAACGCGCGGGCCGCATGCGATAGCGTTGCACCTTTCCGATAAACTAAATAAAGCTTGCGCTCCAATTTCATTTCGCGCACTGCGAGGGCTGCAACCTGGCCGCGATCTATTTCCGCCTGGGCAGTCAAGCGTGGAACCAACGCCACTCCCATCCCTCCTTCAACAAACCGCTTGATCGCTTCAAGCGTTGGCATCTCCAAAGAGATGTTCAGCGGAGTTCGATACTTTTCAAACGTTCGCACCACGCGTTCTCGATAGGGCGAGGGAACGTTATGGGCAACAAACGACTCAGCGCCCAACTCCCGCACTGAAACCACCTTCTTCCCAGCCAGGGGATGATTGGCTGGAACGATCAAGGCGAGTTCGTCAGTCAACACAGGAACGGAGGCAATCGCTGCGTCGTTTGGTTTGAACGAGACGATTCCGATCTCAGTTTCGCGCGCGAGTATTTCCGATGAAATGCGACTCGCCAAACTGCGTTTCACTTCGATCTTGATGTGTGGATGACGGGCACGGAACACTGGCAGCACTGGCATGAGATACATCACCGTGTATTCGTTGGCGCTGAGGCTCAACTTGCCGCGATGCAGTCCCTTCAATTCCTTGATCGCCGCATGGGCGCCGTGCCGCAGGTTAATCATTTGTTGCGCCAGCCCGAAGAGAACACGCCCGGCTGCGGTCATGGTTCCGTCTTTCGATGAGCGGTCGAAGAGCGGCTCGCCGATTTCTGTCTCCAACCTGCGAATAGCCTGGCTGATAGCGGGTTGAGTGCGATGGAGCCGTTCGGCAGCGCGCGAGAAACTCTTTTCCTGCGCAACCGCGATGAGCACTTCGAGTTGGTTAATGTCCATTTCAGCAGCTCCTCGTTGTAACGCAAATTGTTAGTTTGCGTAAACGTTCCCAGCGCTCCAGCTTGCCCAGCATTCGCAAACAAACGGTTTGCGTTACCAAGGCCTAGCTTATCGGACTAAAAGGTCAACGTTATCTTATCACGAGATGTTATGTTGCCATAGATATTATAACTTTGACTATTATCGCCCCGCTCTCTAAGATCCGAGGCTTTTGCTGGCTGAAGGAGGCTGACTATGACTGGGGAGAGAATTGCGGTTTTTGACACTACGCTCCGCGACGGCGAACAATCGCCCGGTTGTTCCATGAATCTGGCGGAAAAAGTCCGCATGGCGCGGCAACTGGAAAGCCTCGGCGTAGACATCATCGAAGCCGGCTTTCCGATTGCTTCCGACGGCGACTTCGCTGCCGTCAGAGCAGTGGCGATAGAGTGCCGCAACGTGACCGTAGCAGCCCTGTGCCGCACGTCGGGACAGGATGTTTTGCGTGCGGCAGAAGCGTTGGAGCATGCGGCCCGTCCGCGCATTCATACCTTTGTGGCCACGTCAGACCTGCACCTCGAATACAAACTAAAGAAGACGCGTGCGGAAGTGCTTGAGATGACGCGAGAAGCCGTGGCCCTCGCACGCCAATGCGCGGAAGAAGTCGAGTTTTCAGCCGAGGACGCTACGCGCAGTGACGTTGATTACTTGTGTGAAGTGTTTGCAACGGCGGTCGACGCCGGCGCCACTATCATCAACGTACCCGACACCGTTGGCTACACGATGCCGACTGAGTTTTCCCGGCTGGTCACCAGAGTGCGAGAGCAAGTTGTGGGCGACCGCAACGACATCACGATCAGCGTGCATTGTCACGACGACCTTGGCTTAGCCGTCGCGAATAGTCTGGCTGCTGTTGAGGCGGGAGCGCGCCAGGTCGAATGCACCGTCAATGGTATTGGCGAACGGGCCGGCAACGCGTCGCTCGAAGAGATTGTCATGGCCATGAAGGTGAGGGCGGATCGTCTGCCATTCGAGACAGCTATCGCAACCGAGCAGCTCTATCCCACCAGCCAGTTGCTTTCGTCGATCATCAGCTGCGCAGTGCAGCCAAATAAAGCAATCGTTGGACGCAACGCTTTCGCACACGAGGCCGGCATTCATCAGCACGGTGTGATCAGCAATCCGCTCTGCTACGAGATCATGACCCCGGAGTCTGTCGGTGTGCCAACAAACAATCTCGTGCTTGGCAAGCACTCTGGCCGGCATGCCCTGGCCCTGCGTTATGAGGATCTGGGGTATTCAGTTCAGGCTGCTGAATTGGACGCCATCTATCAACGCTTTACCACGCTCGCTGATCGCAAGAAACGCATTTACGATCAGGACTTGATCGCCTTGCTGCAAATCGGATCCGTAACTAGTGACAGGATCGCCGCGGAAGGTGCCACCAGCTGGGTGCGCGCATCGTCCGCCGCGTGAAATAACTGGGCTTAGAAAGTGACAGGTAGGAATGCCTGTCTCAACTACGAATGAAACTGAAAATCACGATACTTGACGGTGACGGGGTTGGTCCCGAGGTGACGCGCGAGGCCGTTAGGGTACTGCGCGCAATCGCAACGCTTCACGATCACGATTTTTCTTTTGATCCGAAACTGATCGGTGGCGCCGCAATCAAACAGGCTGGTTCGCCCTTGCCAACGGCCACTCTCGATGCCTGTTTGAGCGGTGACGCGGTGCTACTCGGCGCTGTCGGCTCGCCGGAATTCGATTCATTGAAGCCGGCCGAGCGACCGGAAGCAGGGCTCCTGCTGTTACGCCGCGCGCTGGGAGGATTCGCGAATTTGCGTCCGGCAATCTCTTACGACGCAATCGCCGACGCTTCTCCGCTGCGCCCCGAAATTGCTGCCGGATCTAACATTCTCATTGTTCGCGAACTTTTGGGAGGGCTCTACTTTGGCGAGCCGCGCGGCACAATCGGGCAGAACGGCAGCACTGTTGCCGTCAATACCATGTCTTATTCTGTTCCCGAGATCGAGCGCGTGGCGCGGGTCGCGTTTGCTGCTGCGATGAAACGAGAACGAAAAGTTACTTCGGTCGACAAAGCAAACGTGCTGGAGACGTCGCAACTGTGGCGCAGCACCGTCACGCGCGTAGCCGAGGATTACCCGGAAGTAAAACTCGATCACCTGTACGTTGATGCCTGCGCGATGCACTTGATCACGAATCCGCGGCGTTTTGATGTCCTGCTGACGGAAAATCTCTTTGGCGATATTCTTTCGGATGAGGCTGCGGTGATCACCGGATCGCTGGGCATGTTGGGCTCGGCAACAATCGGCGGCGAGGTTGGTCTCTACGAGCCGGTTCATGGCTCGGCGCCTGACATTGCCGGTCGGGGCATCGCCAATCCCTTCGGCGCCATTGCTTCTGCCGCGATGCTCTTGCGGTATAGTGGCGGACTCGATCGCGAGGCGGATGATATTGAAGCGGCCATTCAGTTGGTGCTAAATGATGGCTATCGCACCCGCGACATTGCCGCCGGCGGAAGAGGCTATATAGCAACTACCTCCGAAATTGGCGAGCGTGTCGTCGAAGCGGTAGCTGAGATTGCGGATGTTCGGCACGCGTATCATGCTGTATGAAGGGCTTTGGTCTTTGAACTTCGTGCTTTGCACTTTGTGCCTAGAACTTTGTACCTAATCACGTTTTCACGATTACCAGGATCAAGGTACAAAGTTCAAAGCCCAAATCCCAAAGCCCTTCTTTGGATGATTTTTATGCCGCTCACTTTGTTTGAAAAACTTTGGAATGCGCACGTCGTGCGTCAGCCCGAACATCAACCCACTCTTCTTTACATCGATCTGCATCTCGTCCACGAAGTAACTTCGCCGCAGGCGTTTGAAGGTTTGCGCGTTGCGAATCGCCCCGTGCGCCGGCCTGATCTTACGGTCGCGACCGCCGACCATAATGTACCTACAACGGATCGAAGTCTGCCCATCAGCGATCCGATCGGCGCGAAACAAATCGACACGCTTCGGCAAAACTGCCTGGACTACGGTATTCAGTTATTTGACATCAATTCTCCGGAACAGGGGATTGTGCACGTCATTGGCCCCGAACTTGGCCTGACGCGACCGGGTATGAGCATTGTCTGCGGTGATAGTCATACCAGCACGCATGGTGCTTTTGGCACGCTGGCGTTTGGCATTGGCACGAGTGAGGTGGAGCATGTGCTAGCCACGCAGTGTCTGCCGCAAAACAAACCGCAGACGATGCTGGTCGAAGTTGGCGGAAATTTGCCCGATGGTGTTACGGCCAAGGATCTCGCTCTCGGGATTATCGGACAGATCGGTACGGCTGGTGGCACTGGCTATGTAATCGAATATGCCGGTGAGGCGATTCGCAATCTTTCGATGGAAGGGCGCATGACGCTCTGCAATATGAGTATCGAAGCCGGCGCGCGTGCCGGAATGATAGCGCCCGACGAAACCACCTTCGCCTATCTACAAGGCCGCCGCTTCGCGCCCAGCGGAGAAGCCTGGACGAAGGCCGTTGACTACTGGCGCTCGCTTCGCAGCGACCGCGACGCACGTTTTGACTGCACAGTGGAAATCGATGCAACCGCGTTGGAGCCCCATGTGACTTGGGGCACGAGTCCGGGGATGGTGGTGTCAGTTACCGGTTGTGTTCCCGATCCCGCCGCTGCCACCAATGGAGCAGATCGACGGGCCTCGGAACGAGCGCTCGAATATATGGCACTCACTCCGCGCACGCGGATTCAAGATATTCAGATTGATCGGGTCTTTATCGGATCCTGTACAAACGCTCGCCTTGAAGATTTGCGTGCGGCGGCGCGAGTGGTGAAGGGATATAAGACGAGGACTTCGGTGAGCGCGATGGTTGTTCCAGGTTCCCAGGCGGTTAAGCGCGCGGCCGAAAGTGAAGGCCTCGATCTTATCTTTCGCGAATCCGGTTTCGAGTGGCGCGAAGCGGGATGCTCGATGTGCCTCGGGATGAACGCAGATACTCTGCAGCCAGGAGAGCGCTGCGCTTCAACCAGCAATCGCAACTTCGAAGGACGACAGGGCCGAGGCGGGCGCACGCATCTGGTGAGTCCAATGATGGCTGCCGCGGCCGCGATAACGGGGCACTTTACAGATGTGAGAGCTTGGGAGTTTAAGTAGCACGTACCATGGTTCCTTTTCGTAAACACACCGGCAGGGTTGTTCCGCTCGACCGGGCTAACGTCGACACCGATCAGATCATTCCCAAACAATTTCTTAAGCGAATTGAGCGCACGGGATTCGGCCAGTTCTTGTTTTACGATTGGCGGTTTAAGCCGGACGGGGAATTGGAGGCGTCGTTTGTCCTGAATGAACCGCGCTATCGCGGGAGTTCAATTCTGGTGACCGGAAAAAATTTCGGCTGTGGGTCTTCTCGCGAACACGCGCCTTGGGCACTCGCCGACTACGGCTTTCGGGCGATCATCGCGCCGTCATTCGCTGACATCTTCGCCAATAATTGTATGAAGAATGGTTTGCTCCCTGTGACGCTCCCTGAAGCCAATGTGTCGGCCATCATTGAGCGGGCGCGAGCGGACGAAGCTTATGAGCTCACCGTTGACCTCGAGCAGCGAACCGTCTCAGACACGAGTGGACTCTCGGCTCAGTTTGTAATTGATGACTTCCAGCGACACTGTTTGCTGGAAGGCCTTGATGATATCGGCCTCACCTTACTGCACGAAGCCGAGATCGCAGGGTTTGAAAAGCAGAATTCAGAACTCAGAATTCAGAATTCAGAAGTCGGAAATCAGAAGAGCGTCTAGTTTTGCATGCTGAATTCTGACTCCTGAATTCTGTGTTCTGTGTTTTCTCTGCGTCTCTCCGCCACTTCATCCATTACGCGACAGTGACAGTCGGGACAGATGCCGTGACTGAATTCGACGTCGGTGTGGTCGGAGATGTAGCCCTCCACCTTTTGCCAATAATTCTGATCGTTGCGAATCTTTTTGCAGTAGGAACAGATTGGTAGCATGCCCTGCAGTTGTTTCACTTGCGACAGGGCTTGTTCCAACTCTTTTACTCGTTCCGCTAAACTTTTCTGTAGCGTCAACATTTGCGCGCCGACGCCTACCCGGGCTTTCAGTTCTTCTCGATGGAAAGGCTTGCTGAGGTAGTCGTTTGCCCCCGCCTGAATGCCGTTCACCACTTCATCCTTACTGGCCATTGCTGTCAGCAAAATCAGGTAGGGCGGCGTTGCCGAAGGCGATTGCCGAACGCGGCGACAGACTTCGAGTCCATCGATTCCCGGCATCATGATGTCGAGAATCGCGAGCGAGGGCGCATCATCGCCTTGCAATATCTCCCACGCGTCGGCGCCATTCGTCGCCACCAATACCTCATAGCCCCATTTAAGAAGCGTTGCTTCGAGTACTCGCCGTGAAACCGGGTCGTCTTCGGCAATCAGGATCTTCATAGAATTTTCTCGGAGTCGATTAGCGCTGAAGGCTGAACGGTATGCCTTCCACAGTGTTAGGTTCGCGAGCCTGGCTGGTTCAAGGTATGCAGCCGTTCAGGTCATGACCACGGCAAGGGCTGGTTTGCCTGGAGCATAACCCGTGCCAACTTTCGAAGTTGCGCCGGCGAATCGCGAAGCCAACTCTATGGGCGCGGTATCAGGAGTTAATTGCAGGAAAACCCTGCTCCGTCCTATGGCACGTGGGATGCGACAGGCTGATTGATGTTGGCAAAAGCGTGTGCTTTCCAGCAGTCGGTGAGGTATAGCGCCTCACCTAATTATTCCAAGCGCGGCAGATTGCCCGGCTGTGCTTGCCGTCCTCCCAATCGCAGCCCACCCCGGGAGCATCCCTCCACACTTGTTTGTTCCAACCCAGAACTGCCTTTGCTCCACTCGAAGGATTCACGATGACTAAATCCGCAGGGCGAAAAGTTTTTCTGCCGGTAATCATTACCGTGTGGCTCTTTGCGATTGGCGTTGGCTTAAGGTTCGTTCTGGCTTACGAGAACACACCTGGAACGGTGGGCGGAGTTCCCAGAGTCTGGCCGTTGGAGAGCGGGTTGCAGCGGTCAACAAAGCTCCCGACGCTGGTAATGATGGTTCATCCGCAGTGTCCTTGCTCGCGCGCCAGCATCGGTGAACTCGCAGTTTTGTTGGAAGGACGCACGGATTTGGTGAACGCTCAGGTTGTGTTTGTACGGCCTTGGGAATTTGGTGATGAGTGGGAGAAGACGGAACTCTGGAATAAGACCGAGTCAATTCACGGAGTCAAACTGAGCGTTGATCCAGGTGGTGCTGAAGCTCGCCGCTTTGGATCTCAGACTTCCGGTCAGGTACTGCTTTACAGTTCTCAAGGACAACTGCTATTCAGCGGCGGCATCACGGATTCGCGCGGCCACGCCGGAGAAAGCGAAGGAAGAACTGCGATCGTCGCATTGCTGACTCAGGGCCAACCGGCCAGCGACGTAACTCCGGTTTTTGGCTGTCCTCTATTTGGTAAAGGTTCGAAGCAGGAAGAGGAGTTTTGCAATGCCAGCCGCAGAAACTGAGACGGCGAGCGATCGAAAATCGCAAACCGCCCAAAACCTAATTCACCAGCACCGCCAGGTCATCTACAAGCGCACTGACCGCATGTTTGTGTGGCTGATGGGCGTGCAGTGGCTAGCTTCGATTGCAATTGCTCTTTGGCTGTTCCCCAGGACGTGGAACGGATCCTTTAATCAAGTACACCCACACGTGTGGACAGCAATCTTCCTCGGCGGGATGGTTTCGATCCTGCCAATTATTTTGGGGTTGAAACGACCAGGCGCAAAATCAACGCGCTACGTGGTGGCGATCGCACAGATGTTGATGGGCTCGCTCCTGATCCACATAACCGGCGGGCGAATTGAAACACACTTCCATATCTTCGGTTCGCTGGCGTTTCTGGCCTTCTATCGGGATTGGCGAGTGTTGCTACCGGCAACGCTGGTAGTTGTTCTCGATCATTCCTTACGTTCCTTCTTGTGGCCGCTGTCAATTTACGGAGTTTCATCCGCAACTGAATGGCGGACCTTGGAGCATGCTGCCTGGGTAGTCTTCGAAGATTTCTTTCTGGTTCTATCTTGTCTCTACAGCCAACGCGACATGTGGAGCAAGGCGGTGCAGAGCGCTGAGTTGCTTGAAGTGCATCAGGAGCTGGAAGCGCGAGTTGAGGCGCGCACTGCGGCCTTGCGTGAAAGTGAAGAGCGATATCGCGATCTATTTCAAAACGCGAACGACATTATTTACACGCACGATCTTGCCGGTAACTACACTTCAGTCAACAACGCCTCCGAAATCGTTAGCGGTTACACGGCCGAAGAATCGTTGCAGATGAACATTAACCGGGTGATTGCACCAGATTATCTCGAACGGGCCCGCGAGATGGTTGAGCAGAAAGCGCATGACAAGTCCAGTTCGGCTTACATGTTGGACATCATCGCCAAGGACGGACGCAGAGTTACGTTGGAAGTAAACTCTCGCATCGCGCTTAAGGATGGCCAGCCCGTGGGAATCCAGGGAATCGCCCGCGACATAACTAAACGCGTCCGGCTTGAGAAAGAGCGCCAGACCATTTCCGAAGTCATGGAAAGCGTGGGTGTTACTGCGAACCTCGATGAACTTCTATGTTTGATCCATCAATCGCTGAAGCATGTTGTCTTCGCAGAAAACTGTTTTGTCGCTCTCTACGACAAGAAAACCAGTCTCTTCAAAATGGAATTCTTTGTCGACCAGTACGACAGCGCGCCGCCGCCGTCGGCCCTGCCAAAAACCCGTACCGAATATGTTTTCCGCACTGCGCAACCCGTGCTCATGACGGATGAGCTCTTCCGTCAACTGCTAGATGAGGGAGCGATCGAATCGGTTGGAACGCCCCCCGCAGCGTGGCTCGGAATACCTTTACGAACGCCGTCCGGAGTAATGGGCGTATTGGTCGTCCAGCACTATACCGACCATGAGGCTTATTCGCCGCACGACCTCGAGTTCCTGAGCTCGGTTGGTGGCCAGATTGCCCTGGCGATTGAACGCAAGCGAGCTGAAGAAGCGCTGCGACAAAGCAACAGCATCTTGATGGCTGTGATTGAGGGAACCGGCGATTCGATCTTCGTGAAGGATTTGGAAGGTCGCTACCTGATGATGAATCCAGCCGCGGCTGATTTTGTGAAAAAACCTGTGGAGCAAATCCTTGGGAAGGCCGACAGCGAGCTATATCCACCCGAGACCGCAAGACAGTTCAGCTTGTCAGATCAGAAGGTCACCGAAACTGGAGAGACTGAGGTCTTTGAAGGGACGGCGTGGTGTGCCGGACGAGTCCGTGACTATCTGTGCGCGAAAAGCGTCTATCGCGATCTTCAGGGGAACATCATTGGCCTGGTTGGAATCTCACATGACATTACCGAGCGCAAGCAAGCTGAAGAGACACTCAAGCAAAGCGAACAACAGTTAGCTGAAGCGCAACGACTTGCGCATATCGGCAGCTGGAACCTGGACCTAACCACCAACACTCTTACCTGGTCTGATGAGCACTATCGCATCTTCGGAGTCGACCCTGGTGAATTCGACGTTAGTTATCAGGAGGCCGTGACCGAGCTTATTCATGCTGACGATCGTGACCTGGTTCGCCAGGCGGTAGAGAGCACGCTTCGCACAAATGAGCCATTCAATATCCACTACCGAGTCACTCGGCCCGACGGCGAAGAACGAATAGTCTTCTCGAGTGGAAACCCCGGATTGAATGATCAGGGCCATGCAGTCCGAATGTTTGGAACGGCCCAGGACGTGACTGAACGCCTGCAAATTGAGACCGAACTCAAAGAAGCACGAGATGTGGCGCTGGAATCAGCGCGACTGAAGTCGGAGTTTCTGGCAAACATGAGTCACGAGATCCGGACGCCGATGAACGGTGTTATTGGCATGACCGGGCTGCTTCTCGACACCGAGCTAAACGGCGAGCAGCGCGAGTTTGCAGAAACAATCCAGTCAAGCGGTGATGCGCTGTTAACAATCATCAACGACATTCTCGACTTCTCCAAGATTGAGGCCGGCAAGCTCCAGTTCGAGACGCTCGACTTTGATCTTAGCAACGCGGTTGAAGGCACAGTGGAGTTGCTGGCCCAACGGGCGCACGCAAAGAAAATTGAACTGGCCTCTTTAGTTTATGGCGATGTCCCGACAGGACTGCGCGGCGATCCTGGCCGGCTACGGCAAGTGCTTACCAATTTGATAGGCAACGCGCTGAAGTTTACTGAAGTGGGCGAGGTTGTCGTTCGGGCCAGGAAAGAAAGTGAAAACGAAGAGTCAGTCGTTATCCGTTTCACAGTCAGCGATACCGGAATCGGCATCCCGGAAGCCGCGCAAAGAAAACTCTTCCACGCCTTTACGCAAGCAGATGGTTCGACTACCCGAAAGTATGGCGGAACCGGTTTGGGGCTCGCCATTTCCAAGCAGTTGGTTGAGTTGATGGGTGGAGAAATTGGCGTTACCAGCATCCCTGGCCAGGGTTCAACATTTTGGTTCACCGGCAGATTCGGCAAGCAACTCTCACCGGCGGTCAAAATTCCCACCGAGATGGTGACTCTTAATAATTTGCGCGCCCTGATTGTTGATGACAATGCCACGAATCGGAAGATCCTGTCACACCAATTAGATTCATGGGGAATGATTCATGCTGCCTCAGACTCTGGTGTTAGAGCGCTCGAGGCGCTACGCGAAGCGGCAGCCAGCGGCGTTCCTTATGACCTTGGCATTCTCGACTTGATGATGCCGGGAATGGACGGCTTTGAGCTGGCGCGCGCCATCAAGAGCGATCCTGTCCTGGCCGGAATCCACCTGGTCCTGTTGACCTCTCACGGACAACGCGGAGACGCCACAATCGCGCGTGAGTCCGGCGTGGCTGCTTATCTCACCAAGCCCGTTCGTCAATCGCAGTTGTTCAACTGCCTTGCCAACGTGGTTAACCAACCGACGGTCGGCAACGAAGCCGGGAAAGTTCCGGCTCAAACACCCGACTTGCTTACCCGACACAACCTCGATGAGAAAAAACCTATGACAAACAAACTGATCTTACTGGCCGAAGATAACATCGTGAACCAGAAGGTCGCGGTGCGCCAATTAATGAAACTTGGTTACCGCGCCGATGCCGTGGCTAGTGGACGTGAAGCTCTCGAAGCCCTCGACAGAACTCCCTATGACCTGGTGCTGATGGATTGCCAGATGCCGGAAATGGACGGCTACGAAGCAACCAATGAAATTCGCCGTCGTGAAGGAACGTCGCGGCACACTCCGATTGTTGCCATGACTGCCAACGCGTTACAAGGTGATCGCGAGAAATGCATTGCGGCGGGGATGGACGACTATGTCTCCAAGCCGGTTAGTCCTGAGGAACTCAGTAAAGTATTGGGAAGGTTGCTTTCCGATTCGGTTGAGGTCGAGCCCAAGAGTAGCGACGAGCTGGAGAACTTGCCGCCAGTGGACATGGCGCGGCTCTATCAGGCCATGGGGACTGAACGTTCGGAGCTTCAGGAGATTCTTGACATCTATCTCGAACAGCTGCCGGTGAGCCTCGAGCAGCTGCGCCTTGCGATTGCTCGTGAGGACGCAAACGAAGTAAACCTCATCGCCCATAATTGCAGCGGCACCAGTGCAAACTGTGGAATGACAGCGCTGATTTCCCCGTTTCAAGAACTCGAACGGATGGGACGAGAAAACAAACTCGCGGGAGCGGCCACGGTAAGAGAAAAAGTTTGTTCGGAATTTGAACGAGTCAAAGCGTACCTGGAAGAACAGTTGCAGTTAGTGACAGTTTGATAATGAGGAGTCTGAAAAGATGTTCCTAAGAGAAGCCAGTACATCGCGTCGCATCCTGGTTGCCGATGACGATCCGGTAATCAGAACGCTGTTAACCAGTATCGCCGAACGAGAAGGCTACCGAACGGTTGCCGTTTCAGATGGGCGCGAAGCCTTTCGCATCCTGAACTCTGATGCGGATTTCTGCGGCGCCATCTTCGACATGATGATGCCCAATATTGATGGGTTGGAAATAATTCGTTACATGCAAACGGAGAAGCGCTTGCGACGCATTCCAGTTCTCATGATAACTTCGGAGAGAGATCTAAAGTATACGGCGGCGAGCTTCGCTGCCGGCGCCACGCTGTTTCTACCTAAACCCTTCACGGCGCCTCAATTTCAAACAACCTTCAAAATACTGGTTAGTGAACGAAGCGTGGCGGCATGAGTCAAATGCAACGAGCTCATCGTGAGCCGATAGACATCAGCGTGCTCACCAGCTTTGCTGAATCACAGGGCGATGAAGAGTCGGACCTCGTTGTGGAACTGATCGATCTGTATCTGACTGACAGCTCGCGGCGACTTGCTGACATGCGACAAGGCCTGGCTACCTCAGACGAATCATTGCTCGCGCGAGCTGCGCACGCGCTGCGTGGTTCCAGCGGTACGCTTGGCGCGTGGCAGTTAGCCGAATCGTGTGAAGAGCTGGAACGACTGGCATTCGACCTTGCGTTTGCGGAAGTGGCGCTCGTGCTTGAGCGTTTAGACCGGGAATTGACGTCCGTGCAACAAGTCTTCCTGACGACCCGCCAGCTACGAACTGACACGTAGTCGCCTGGCGCGCCGACGGTCAGCCCGCCGCTGATGCAAAAAATCCGGCAAAGTTCTGAAAACCCACAATTCGCAGTTAGCCTTGGAGCTTCGGAGGAGTGAAGGTATAAGGCTGCTCAACAGGGTGACTGGCTGAACGCCTCACCCCGGTGCGGTCAGTTGAGCTTTGCTCTTGATCGCGCTTAGAGAGCGGCGGCGGGGTGAGAACGTCGCCGCTCTATTTCTTGCCTTAGCGACTTGATCCATCCCGGTGTCAGCCACTATCTTTCCGGTCTATGGAAATCAAGAGAATAGAAACGAAGCGCGCGCCAGCTGCCGGCGGTCATTATTCCCAAGCTGTCGTTCACAACGGGTTGGTATTTGTCTCCGGCCAACTCTCGATCGATCCGCTAACTGGTGAGAAGAAGCTCGGCTCAATCGAAGAACAAACAGAGCAGGTACTAAAAAACGTTGCCGAGATCTTGAAGGCTGCCAACAGCGACTTCAGCCGGGTCCTGAAAATGACGGTGTACGTCGCGGACATCGAATTGTGGAGTGCTGTAAACGAGGTCTACACTCGCGTCCTCGGTGAGAGTCGTCCGGCGCGGGCAGTTATTCCCACCGGCAAGTTACATTACGGCTTCCTGATTGAAATCGACGCAATCGCTGCAACCAATGCCTGAGATCGCAGCAGTTAATGGAGAAAACATGAAACGCAGGTTTGCGATTAGGACCCATGCTCGCATGGGGATTTGCCTGGTCACTGGTTTAATGTTATGGCTTGGCCTAAGTTCGTTTGCATTCCAGAAGGAGAAAAAACCGCCTATGACAACCCATGCAAGTGGAACGTTTGACGTGAAGATGACACCGCAACCTGCGGAAGAAGGCGTGGCCATTGGCAGATTTTCACTCGACAAACAGTTTCATGGTGATCTCGAAGGGACGAGCAAAGGTGAAATGCTAGCAATCAGCAGCGCCGTACCGGGCTCGGCCGGCTACGTTGCGATAGAGCAGGTTAGCGGAAAATTAAATGGCAAGAGCGGCACGTTCGCGCTCCAACATACGGGCACAATGACGCGCGGCGCCGGCCAGCTTAGCATTACTGTAGTTCCAGACTCCGGCACGGGCGAGCTCGTTGACCTTTCAGGAAAACTGGACATCAAAATTACTGAGGGTAAACACTTCTACGAGTTTGACTATACGATCGCTCCAGTGCCCTAGCTCCATCCACATCCAGACAACGGCAACATTCGAAAGCGAAATTAATCAAAAGGGGTCATCCGATGGCATGTAAATGGTTGGTTAAGATTCTATGCCTGGTTACCGCAGTCTCAGTGATGAGCTGCAAAGTCGGCAACAAGCAATCGAACAGTTCGGCGAATTCGTCAGCAGCGACTGAGCCGGCCGAAGCTGGGGTCGAAAAAGTTAAGCCGGCGCCCGGCACGGGCAACGTGCAGGGAAAGGTACTATTCAACGGCAAACCGGTTGAGAATATCGAGGTTAAGCTTTGCGAAACATTCAGCCGCTTCGTGGGTGGTTGTGGGGGAAAAACTTTCACGGCCCGCACCGATAAAGATGGCGACTACGTTATTGCCAACGTGCCGCCGAAAGTTTACGAGGGATTGATGGCGCGCGTGTTCGACACCGATGCCTTTATCTTTGCAACTACGGGGATCGGCGGACTTAGCGCGAGCAAATATGAGGTTACCGCGGACAAGACTTTATTTGTATCCGCCACGCATCTCTACAAGGGCGATCTGAAAATACTCAATCCGAAAGCGGGCGCGAAAGTTAGTGCGCAAGGTTTGGAACTCAAGTGGGAGGCGTATGCCGAAGCTGCCTATTACAAGTTCAGCATCTATCCGGAAGAAGTGAGCGCCACGTCGCCTTACGTTAATGAACGCGTCGACGGCACTTCGTTTGGGATCGACAAGCCACTTGAGAAAGGCACCTATCGCTGGCAAGTGAGCGCCTACAACAGCGCCGACAAGAAGCTTTCGGAAAGCAGCGACGACATCAAATTCACGATCAACTAGGAGCGCCGGGCGAGTTATCGTTTGCATGAGAAATCGAGCGTCGTGCCCGGCTCGAGTTCGATAGGATCAAGTCCACGGCGAAAGATGCGGGCGCTGGTTCTGCCTCTTAGCGAGTGAACGGCTCCGTCCACGTGAATCATGCACCCTTCTCGTAGTCCCACCACGGGCGTATCGTTGTCTTCCAGAAACTGTTTCAGCCGAGCCTCCCGCGTTTCACCCATATGGGTTGAGTTGGGATCAGGGTCCTGGTAGTGGGCGTTGATCTGAAACGGTATTAGCCCCAGTGAATTGAACGACGGTGGCTGCACGATCGGCATGTCGTTAGTCGTCTTGATCGTAGGCGCAGCAACCACCGCACCCGCACTTGAACCCATGTAGAGCATTCCTTCCGCCACTCGGCCGCGTATCGTATCCAGCAGATCCAGGCGGTAGAGCTGGTCGAGGAGTCGGAAAGTGTTGCCACCGCCAATGAAGACTGCCTCGGCGTTATCTACCATGGCGACCGCTGTTTTTGCGTCCGTGGCTTCATGGATTGAATCAAGCGCGTAACCCATCACCTCAAATCGCTTGCGCGCCTGGGCTGCATATTCATCGCGATCATGAAGGGCAAACGGAACAAAAAGAACACGCTTGATCGCCCCGAGCGCCTGTCGAATTTCACGCTCGGCGTGATCCAGATAGCCACCGCCGTGAAGAGTCGAGTTGCTGATTAAGAGTAATCGTGTTCCCTGAATTTGCTGCGCCAAAGCTTCACTCCTTCGCAATGCGTTTCATCTAGTTTTAACGGGTTGTTACCCCAAAAGGGAACTGACGAAGTTAATCACACACCGTATCGTAGGATGGCGCAACTATTAGCAAGCGCCTTGAGCCGGCAGTTCCTTTGTATTTTCCAAAAACTTCCTTGAAACAACGCAGTTCAATACTTTTGAAGTGAAGCTTCAGCGCGTGGCATGGACGTTGCCAAAAGGACGGCGGAGGCAATGAAATGAAAAAACTAATCGCAACCTTTGTTACCCTGATTGTTCTCAGCATGGCCGCTTTGCCTGCAGCAGCGCAAACGCGAAGCCGCTACTCGAATAGATCAACTTACAACGGTCGCACGAGCAGCAGATACGATTCGCGCTACGATAGCCAGGGCCGGTATCGCACTAACGTTTATCGCAACGACTCATATTACGACAACAACAACTACCGCTATGGTCAAGACCGTTCCGTTTGGGATAGCCACCGCGACAAAATCACTACTGCGGGAGGCGCACTGGGTGGCGCTTTGCTCGGCGGCCTGATCGGCGGCAAGAAGGGCGCAATCATTGGTGCGATCACGGGTGGCGCCGGCGCTGCCGTCTACACTTACAAAATCCGCGACAAGAACCACCGGTATTAGAGTTCTTGTTTGTGGTAGCGTCTGGTCGCCGGTTGAAAAATCGATGACCTTGTTAGAGGCCCGGATGCGAAGGGGAGAGCGCATCCGGGCCTCAACAGTTTTTCAGGGCTGGTTTGGGCAGTTAGCGCGGAGAGGGCGACGGCTCAGTTACATCAATTCGCGCGTAGAAGATATTGGTCTGTTTCGTCTTCTTGTCTTCAGCCATGATGATGGCAAGGCCTTCCTTCTTGGGACCATCATGACGTTCGAATACGCAGATTGCCCCCTCGTTCTTCTCGTCCTGGGTGTCTCCGATGCATCCTTTTTCGCTTGGCTTCCAGCCGGACGAAGTCATCAACGCCGGAGTATAGAAATCCTTTACCTCTTGCGCGCTCTTCGAAGTTGTAAAGGCGATGAAGTTAATCTTGCCCTGCATCGCGGCCCGCAGTATCAGTCGCATTCCCAGGGGAATCGCCAGATCTGCTTTAGTCGCTCCGGGAAACGGCGGCACGTCTGGCCAAAGATTACTGACCGTTCCAGCCTTTTCACCGCCTGTAAGCGACTCCACCATGCGGCAGGAAACCACAGCGCCAAGAATCAGAAAGAGTGCAAGGATCGCGGTTAATTTTCGTGTCGGGCGTGTTGAGTTCATATGAAATGTTCCTCCGGAACGGAGACTATAGTTGATCCTATTAGTCCGTTACTACCCGCGCCGTGCTACGGACCGCATTTCAAGGACAGCCAATGATTCGTCGAGCCTTCAAGCTCTCACCAACCATCCTTTGGACAAAATCCCGCGCATTCGCTTAAGGTATCTTTTTCGTTTCCACTTCAACCTGACCAGGTCATGCACCGCTTCATGTTCCCTTCAGTCACGCGATGAACCGCCAACGTTCCCGACCCAGAAAATTCTTTGCAAAGCTGCTTCTGCTGTTCATCGGATTCGCGATAGGCGGATTTGTTGCGGAGATTGCTTTGCGCGTGGGCGGCTATTCGTATCCGGAGTTTTATCAGCGAGACGCAGTTCGAGGTGTTTCGCTTTTGCCCGGCGCCGAAGGCTGGTATCGCAAGGAGGGCGAGGCCTACGTCCGCATTAACAGCGACGGCCTTCGCGACTACGAACATGCGATCGCAAAGCCTGACGGCACTTTTAGAATTGCCGTGATTGGTGATTCTTACTGCGAGGCCTTTCCAGTTTCACAGGACGAGGCGTTTTGGTCGATCATGGGAAAGAAGCTTGCGGAGTGTGACGCCTTTCCCGGCAAAAAGATTGAGATAATCAACTTCGGAGTCTCCGGTTACGGTACTGCATCCGAACTTCTAACTTTGCGAGAAAACGTTTGGAAGTATTCTCCCGATCTGGTGCTTTTGGCCGTGACGACGAACAACGACATTACCGATAATTCCCGCGCTCTAAAACGAACCGACGACTATCCGTATTTTTTCTATCAAGGCCCTCAATTGACTCTCGATGATTCGTTTAAGAATTCACGTTCATTTCTTTTCAGCCGCTCGCGAATCGGGCGTTTGGGCGCTTGGCTACGCACGCATTCACGATTGGTTCAGGCTATCACGCAAGGATCTCAGGGCTTCAAGATTCTAAGAGCGTCGTCGCGGGCGAAGCGTTCCGAGGACGCGCCGCCTGCGCCTGTCAACAGCTCTGGTGGATCCGGAAATCCGCCGCAGAAGCCTGACTTGTTCACTCGTTCGACAGAACTCGGCACTGATAATCTCATTTATCTTGAACCGAACAATCCGGTATGGAATGATGCATGGCGCATAACTGAAGGATTGATAGTTCAGATGCGGGACGAAGTGAGCCGAGCCGGCGCGAAATTTCTTGTAGTCACGCTAAGCAATGGTCCGCAGGTGCTTCCGGATGCCGGGCAGCGCGAAAATTTCAAAAGACGTTTCGGCATAGCCGACCTGTTTTATCCCGATAACCGGATCAAAGCGCTGGGCTCCCGCGAGGGATTTCCGGTCATCACGCTGGCTCCCGAGTTGCAGAGTTTTGCTGAACAAAACAACGTGTTTTTGCACGGATTTGGGAAGAACATCGGCAACGGCCACTGGAACGCAACGGGCAATCGGGTTGCCGGCGAGTTGCTAGCGAAAAAAATCTGCGAAGGTGCGCTTCCCAAATAGCGCGTCTGCCTGAGTTCTGCTAGAAGAGTTCTGTCAAAAATAGACCAAGCTGAGGTTTCGGAGATCGAATGCACTACTACGACAACGTATTAGGATTAATCGGCCACACGCCCCTGGTGAAGCTCAACCGCATGACACGCGACATCAAGGCGCTGGTGTTGGCGAAGATGGAGAACTTGAACCCGGGCTTCTCGGTTAAGGATCGAATTGGCATTTCGATGATCGAAGCCGCGGAACGCGAAGGGAAGTTAAAGCCCGGCGGAACAATCGTAGAAGCAACCTCCGGTAACACGGGAATCGGTTTGGCGCTCGCGGCTGCGGTGCGCGGTTACAAGTGCATTTTTGTGATGACTGACAAAGCGTCGGTTGAGAAGTCGCGCTACTTGAAAGCGCTTGGTGCCGATGTGGTGATCACTCCGGTATCAGCTAAACCGGGAACGCCAGACCACTATGTTTCAACCGCGCAAAGGATAGCCAAAGAGACTCCGAACTCATTCTATCCAGATCAGTACTCGCATCCAGCGAATCCAGAGGCGCATTACCGCACCACTGGTCCGGAAATTTGGGAACAGACTGAAGGCAAGATCACTCACTTCGTCGCCGGCATTGGAACCGGGGGAACGATCTCAGGCACCGGACGTTTTCTCAAGGAGAAGAATCCGAACATCAAGGTGATTGGCGCCGACCCCTTCGGCTCGATCTTTAAGACTTTCAAGGAGACCGGCAAGGTAGTCGAGACCACGCCATATCTGGTTGAAGGCATTGGTCAGGAAGTGGTGCCGCCCAACGTGCACATTCAGTACATCGATGAAGTGATAAACGTTAGCGACGGCGAATCGTTTGAACTATCGCGACAGTTAGGTCGCACCGAAGGAATTTTCTGTGGCGGTTCAAGCGGAACCAACCTGGGGGCGGCGCTGCGAGTGGCGCGCGATCTCGATGAAAGCGCAGTGGTCGTCTTCATAATTTGCGACACCGGAGAACACTACCTGACGAAGCACCACTCCGATGAGTGGCTGAAGTCGAAGCGTTTGCTGGAACCGCAGAGAATGACTGCCGGACTGATCTGCAGCACTAAAACGGAGAACGCACCACAGTCGCTAGTGTCAGTTGCTCCTCCTGACAAACTGAGCGAAGCGCTGGCGAAGATGAATGAGCTGGGCCTGACTCAGATTCCGGTACTCGAAGAAGGACGTCCGGTTGGTTCGTTACGTGAGAATCGTGTGCTCTCAAAAGTAGTGCGTAATCGTCTATTACTCGATGCACCGGTGAGCGAGGTGATGGAAGCAAGTTTTCCCACCGTGGATGTTGATGCCAGCGCTCAGGAAGTGACGCAGCAACTTCAGGCGAGTCCCGCAGTGCTCGTTGAAGAGTATGGCCGCATTATCGGGATCATCACGCGGCATGACGTGCTGGATTTGAAGTTGGGGAATACAGGTTCGCTAAGCTAGTCTTCAGCTCCGTAGGAGCGAAATGTTAACGGGATTTCGCTCCTATGGAGCTTCATTCAAATTCCAATTTGATCTCTATAGACATTAGGCGCATACGGCACCGCTAAAGACTTTACCTATGCAGATCTGAACTACGTTCATAGATAGCCACTTCCAAATCATCCTCAAGAGTCCAGGATCCAATCTTCCTAAAATCTTCCAGATAACCTGGCGGCGCAAACGCATCAGCCTCATCAATCGTCAAGGGGATTTCTGTCACTATCCATTTTTCAATTTGAGGTAGAAACGCTCGGTACACTTGCTCACCGCCAATCACGTAAAGATCCGTTTTCAAATCCTTCGCGGTGGCGAGCACAGACTCGACATCACGAAGCACCAGCACCGAATCCTGCGGTTCGATCTCAGACTTCCTGCTCAACACAATATTCAGCCGGTTAGGCAACGGTTTCTTCAAGCTCAGCCACGTCTTGTGCCCCATCACAACGGCGTTTCCGCTCGTTGTTTCTTTGAAGAACCTCATGTCGGCAGAATAATGCCACGGCAGTTTCCCGCCTTTGCCAATTGCGCCATTTCTATCCACTGCGACAATTCCGATGATCATAAAAGTGGGGACAGACATTCTTGTCTGTCGTTGTTCAAACTCAAGGAGTTGGCTGGACAAAAGAAGAGGGACGGACAGGAATTTCTGTCCTACACTGCGACGGTGGCCGCTATCTTTCCGTGTGATTGATAACCCACCAGCTTCAGATTCTCGTAGCGCAGGTTGAGCAATCCATCCAGCCCATGCAGCGGCGGTTCCGCGTCGTTAATCTCTAAACGCGGCAGCGGAAAAGGCTCGCGCGACAACAACTCCTCGACCTGCTCCAAATGATTCTGATAAATGTGGTAGTCGCCGAGCGTATAAACAAACTCGCCTACTTCAAGCTCGCAAACGTGCGCAATCAGATGCATCAGCAAGGCGTAGGAGCTGATGTTAAAAGGCACGCCCAGGAAGGCATCGGCGGAACGCTGATAGAGTTGGCAGTGCAACACACGGCTATCAACCTTAAACTGAAACAATGTGTGGCAGGGTGGTAAGTCAACTTTATCGGCCTGGCGCGGGTCCCAGCCAGTGACAATCAAGCGACGCGAATTGGGATTGCGCCCAATCTCGTTAATCAGGTTCGCGATCTGATCCACTCCATTTCGCTCGGGATACTCACCGCCGAAGGAGCGCCAGAGATAACCATATACCGGCCCTAAATCGCCGGCTTCGCGATCGAAGCGTTGCGTGTGTTCCTCATCGGCCCACTCGGCCCAAATATCAACGCCCTTCGCACGCAAGTTCGCCTCGTTGGTGTCGCCGGAAAGGAACCAGAACAATTCTTCGGCAATCCAACGAAAGGGAATCTTCTTGGTTGTGACTATTGGAAAGCCCTCGCGCAGATCAAACCGCGTTTGATAACCGAAGTGCGAGATTGTCCCGACTCCAGTTCGATCGCGATGTTCGCCCCCGTTTGCCAGAATTGATTTCAAGAGATCGTGGTATTGTCTCATCCGGATTGTGTTTGACAGAAGTTACAGGATGGACAAGATTACCGAATTGAAAGAGACATCGTCGCCTTTGTCATCATGTGAATCCTGTCGCTAGTTAGTGATTGCCAGTATAACTTTGCTCCTGCTCATTAGGTAAGCATGAAACAATACAATCTTTGTTTTCTCGGCTTTGGAAATGTTGGACGCGCGCTCGCGCGTCTCCTCGTCGCGAAACGGAGCGAGCTGCAGGAGCAATACGGGATCGAGTTTCGCGTCACCGGCGTGGCCAGCCGGCGCATTGGCTGGCTTGCCAACGCCGCAGGGTTTGACGTCGCAAGCTTGCTTTCCAATTCATGCGAACACTCCTCGACCGCGGAGAGTGTTGGCAGTTGGCTTAAGACGGCGCAACCTGATGCGGTGTTCGAAACGATGTCACTGAATCTCGAATCCGGTCAACCCGCAATTGATTATCTGCACGCCGTTCTGGATTCAGGCGCTCACGCAATCACTGCAAACAAGGGCGTACTCGTTCACGGATACCCGGAACTCGCAGCGCAGGCGCAGGAAAAAAACAAGCGGTTTCTCTTCGAGTCGGCCGTGCTCGACAGCGCACCCGTGTTTTCGTTGTTTCGAGAAGCGCTTCCGGCAGTCAAGCTGCGGGGTTTTACCGGCGTGTTTAGTTCAACGACTAACGTGATTATCGAAACGATGGAGGCGGGCCGCTCGTTTGAAGAAGGATTGAAAACTGCACAAGAGCTCGGAGTGGCCGAGACGGATGCGAGCCACGATATCGACGGCTGGGATGCAACGGTTAAGGTCTGCGCACTGGCCAACGTGCTCTTGAACATTCCCTTGAAGCCGGCTGAAGTGAGTAGAGAAGGGATTCGTAGTCTCACGCCTGCGAAAGTTCAAGCTGCGCGCGCGGAAGGAAAACCGTTTAAGTTAGTGGCGCGCGGGAAAGTGACTGGCGATGGCAAGCTAGCGGCGAGCGTGCGGCCTGAGCAAATAGCCACCAGCGACCCACTTGGAAACGTGAGGGGAACTTCGCTGGCGATTCATTTTGAGTTGGATATGATTCCAGGGCTGACGATCACGTCTCACCGGCCGAACCTGCAAAGCACTGCCTACGGACTCCTCGCAGACTTTATTAACGCCGTTCGGACCTAATCACTCAAGAGATCGTCCCAGGAAATCATTTGAAGCTACTCGCGATCTCGCGCACACCTTCGACCAGGCGATCGATTTCGTCTTCCGTTGTGTAGCAGGCGCATCCCGCGCGTACGAGCCCCTCTTCACCAAGCGCCAGCCGTTCGACGACAGTCGCGGCGTAAAAATCTCCGTGTGAAAGAAACAGTCCACGGGAGGCGAGCCGGCGCGCTACTTCAGTTGAGGAGGTTCCGTTTACGGTAAAACCAACGGTTGGTGTTCTCGGCAAATCCGGCGTCGGACCATAAAGTCGAACTCCATTTATTCTCTCCAGTCCATTCCACAATTTCCCGATCAACTCCAAACTTCGTTCATGTAACCCCGCGTAAGTTGCCGCCAGCTGCGCTCGTCGCGACGATCCACTGGCGCGACTCGCCAGCGAAGCGAGGAAATCAACCGTTGCGCCGGCGCCTACCATCCCTTCCTGATTCTGGGTGCCAGTCTCGACATTCTCCGGCGGTGCATCGGGCGCTGGAATCAGTTTGGGAAAGTCGATTGAACCGAGCAACGCGTGTTTGCCGAACAGAACTCCCACGTGTGGGCCGTAGAACTTGTATGCCGACATCGCGAGAAAATCGCAATCGAGGTCCTGAACGTTGAGGAGCGCATGTGGTGCGTAGTGGACCGCATCCACAAACACCAAAGCGCCCACAGATCGTGCCATACGGATCGCGCGTCTGATGTCGTTAATCGTGCCGAGCGCATTTGAAGCCGCGCCGATTGCGATTAGCTTTGTCTGGCTGGTAACCGATTGCTCAAAGCTGTTCCAGTCTAACTGGCCAGTCTCGGTAACCATCCTCACCGTTTTGACCAGAACACCGCGTTCCCGCGAAAGCCGCTGCCACGGCGCAACGTTCGCGTGATGATCCAATTCGGTCACAACGATCTCGTCGCCCTTGCCGTATTGCAGTCCCAGGGCTCGGGCGAGATGAAACGTGAGCGTTGTCATGTTGGCGCCAAACGCTATCTCTGCCGGCAACGCATTCAAAAGATCGGCGCAAGCGCGTCGTGCCTGGTCCAGTGCCGCATCGGTTTCCTCGCTGGTGGGATAAGCCCAATGAGTGTTGGCGTTGTGGTGATAGAGATAGTCGGTCATTGCCTCGACAACCTGCCGCGGCACCTGTGTTCCGCCGGGGCCGTCGAAGTAGGCAACGGGTTGGTTATTGTGCGTGCGCGCGAGCGCCGGAAAACTGGCCCGAATGTCCGTAGTAGAAGTTATCGTCATTGTTCTCCGAAGAGTCCCGCTGTTTCTGTATTGTTGGTTGAAAGTCATAGTAATATCCAACTTCGGATTTAGCTATCGGACCTGATCCTTACCCTTTCACCTCGATCACACGGGAGGCAACGTGGCTCAAATCTCACCGGGCGCTTCGGAAACCAAAACAAGTGGGCCGCAAACCAAGACACTCTTCCTGGGTCCCTTCGTCGGGGACATTACTGGCTCGAGCGTAAAAATCTGGCTAAACATCCAGGAGGCTGCTACTGATGACCTTAGTATTTATGTGACTCTGGAAGCAGTGAAGCAGGGACCAGCGAATGAAGAGGAACGACTTAAGAGACACCCCAAAGAACCTCTCATCTCGGAGGTTAAAGGGCCCAAAGTTTTGCAGGCCGGTGTAGTTCGTTGTCTCAAATCCGACTTGGGTACCGGCGTGGCCACGATCGGCGACCTCAATGCGAATACGCAGTATTCCTACCGCCTCTGGCAGGATGAAGCTCACACAGTCGAGCTCAATCTAAATCCATCGCAGACTGATAACGATAACGAGGGAATTCATCCACAGGGCCTGCAGCCGAAAGATCTGTTTTCTGGACGCTTCCCGATGATGGTTATGGACGTCAATTGGACTTCCTCCTGATGAGTTGCCATTTCCCCGAAACGAAGAAGACTGACGGATTCGACGGGTTCGCCGTGTGGAGTCGAATCCCGGAAATAATTGATACGGAACAAAATGCTAACGTTCGCTTTGCGATTCTTGCTGGAGATCAGATCTACGCTGATGAAGTCGAGACCAAAGTTCTCAATGAAGCGGACCCGGCAAAGAAGCGGCGACACTACTTGGATGTCTACAGGAAGTTCTGGAACAACGAACACTATCGCCGGGTGCTCTGTCGATTGCCCGCTGTCCTCATGTGGGACGACCATGACATCACCGATGGTTGGGGTTCGCGCGAAGATTCCTTCCAGAAAAAGAACCCACAGGAATTCCAACCGCAATGGCAAGAACTCTTCAACGCTGCCAAAGAAATGTTTCGGATTATGCAGGCGTCGCGAAATCCAGTTCCGCTTTCAACCGATTTCACGCGGGGTTTTGACACTTGTTTTAGGGTGGGCCGCGCAGGCTTTGTAATGGCTGATCTTCGCAGCAATAGAAATGTCCGAGCCTTCAGAAGAAACGAAAACGGTAAGAGCGTGTTTGCGGGTCGGATGTGGCTGCCCGAACAATTGCAGCGGATCAAGGACTGGGTCGCAGCAAACAGGAGGAATCTCGACACGCTTTTCTTTGTAAGCCCGGTGGTCTTCTCCCACGGCGCACCGCAGGTTGAGAGTTATCTCCTGAGGATCTGGTTCAGGGTCATTACAATCGTGAATCTGGCGACCAGTTTTCACCTGGCGAGGAAAGCGGTTCAGTGGTTCAACGACAAGGTGGGAGACCTACGCGATGACATAAACGATTCCTGGGGTTCTGATGTCAACAGAGACGAAGCCGACAACGCACTCGACTTTCTATTTGAACTCGAGAACCCGCAGCACGGTGAGGACCCGCTCAATGTTGTAATCCTGAGTGGCGACATTCACACGCCTGGGTATTCAGCAATTTATTCATCTGAACCGCTGCACGAAAAAAGGGCCGTGATCCCTCACATCGTAGCTTCGCCAGTAGCATATGAACCTTTCAGCTGGGTGGGTGAAGCAATTTTCAGGCACCTTACCAAAGTGGTGCGGATTGGCAGAAAGGGAAGTTACACCTCGCAGGTAAGTCACCACTTCTGCTACCGAAATGTAGTGGTTGTTTCATTAAGGAACTACGAGCAAGACGAGTCTCACCTCAAGGTGAAGTATTACCTGGAAGGATTTCCGGAGCCTCAGGTTGTGTTGTTTGATTTGAACCATGGGGCTCACCGCGAAACGATTCACTGGCGTGAGGTGAAGCAAGCGACACCGTGGCTCCGATTGGTGGCTAAGCTCACCGGAAAGCCGATACCGCCTGCTTTTGTTGAGCTGCCCCCGCCAAGCGCGAGTGTCCCCCTTCCGGACAAGCACATCGACTAGTTCTGTTGCTTGAAACAGAAAGTGTTCAGCAGTGCATAGAGCGGGGCAAGCCCTACCTTCCCGACCCAGAGCTGATTCAAGTTGAGATGAAATCCTAACTTGGAAAGGCTTTCAACAAATTAGAAATCGAACACTCCGGGAGTCTCAGGGTTCGGAAGGCGGGTTTACTCCCGCTCTTGGCTTAGCAGGTACTTCTTGCGGAGTTCAGTCCTCCGCCTCTCCTACAAAAACTGAACCGCGCCTCACACGCGGGGGCGACTTCCAGAAAACCGGAAACACCTGTCGATTGCCGCTTTAACTTAACTGCAGACCTTTATATGAACAACCACAGCCCTGGCAAATCCGAGGTGCAAGTCTCCGTACGCGACGTCGCGAGCGTCGTCTTTCGTCACAAGTTACTTCTGTGCGTGACATTTCTGGCGGTGGCATTGGGGACAGCAGCGATAACGTTTCTGACGCCGAACGAGTATGAGTCGCGCATGAAGATCCTTGTTAAGAACACGCGCTCGGATGTGCCTATTACTCCGGAGCAAACGGTTGGGTCGACTGGCAACAACTTCGAAAATGACGTCTCCGAGAACCAAATTAATTCAGAGATAGAGTTGCTGACCAGCGAAGATTTGTTGAAGCAGGTCGTAACTGAGTGCGGCCTATATGGTGGCGGTTCTTCGCTATCCGCGTCGCTTGGACTTAAGGAAGCGCCGCGTTCCCAAGCAACTCAGATTGAGGAAGCTGCGCGACGACTGGCGAAAGATCTGATAATCACCCCGGTTAAGAAGGCAAACATCATCGAGGTTAAGTATGCCTCTCGATCGCCGGAGAAAGCGGCCGCAGTTCTGCGCAAGCTTGGCGATCTTTACCTGGAGAAGCACGTCAAGCTACATCGTCCTCCGGGCACTTACGAATTCTTCAAAACGCAGGCTGATCAGTCAGAAGCTCAACTGCAGGAAGCTGAGAAACGGCTCTCGAGTTTTCAGCAATCGATGAACGTCGTTTCGTTGAACCAGCAAAAAGATCAGACGGTTCAGAAGCTCACTGAAGCTAAGTCGAAACTGCTGGAGACGGAAACGTTTCTCCGCGAAGTTTCTGACCGCATCGCCAAGGGCCAACAGCAGTTGGAAAGTTTGGCGCCACGCGTAGTGACGCAAAGCCGTGCGCTGCCAAATCAGTATTCAGTGGAACGCATGAATACGCTGATTGTGGAATTGCAGAACCGGCGCACTCAACTGCTTACAAAGTTTCGTTCTGACGATCGCCTGGTGAAGGAAGTTGATCAGCAACTGAAGAACACCAGGGCAGCGCTCGAAAAAGCTGCAAAGGAAACCGCAACCGAACAATCAACCGATCTGAATCCGCTCCGACAATCGCTGGAAGGTGAACTGGCGCGCGGCAAGGTGGATCAGGCGGGTGCCGCCGGCCGGCACGAAATGTTGGTGGGGCAGGTGAAACAGTATGAGGCGCAGCTTTCGCGGCTCGAAGGCATAACTGCCGAGTACGAAGACCTGGCGCGGCAGAAGAAAGAGAGCGGCGACAATTACCAGCTCTACAAGAAGAAAGAGGAAGAGGCACGCATCACCGACGAACTCGACCAGAGCAAGATCACTAATGTTTCCGTCGCGGAAGTGCCAGTGCAGTCGACGCTTCCCGTTAGGCCGAACCGGCCGCTCAATTTGATTCTGGGAGTTTTCCTGGGCGTTCTGTTGAGCGTGGGCAGCGTAGTGATAGCAGAATTCTTGCGCGATACGGTGTTGACTCCGCGTGAGTTGGAAACCCTAACAGGCGAACGAGTCCTGGCTTCCGTGCCGAACACCGGCAGAAGGCGGCGCGTCGCTTTGGTCGAGCATCGTGCGGATGAACCGGAGTTCCCGGAGGCAGTGCCTTTTGCGCCGAAGCCGCGACTATCTCAACCGAAGGTTGTTCACGATGCGCGCCTTGAGTGGGCGTCAGGTGAGTAATTAAGACTGGAAACTTTGATGAACCGGAAAAAAATCAAAGCAGGGTTCTATTCGGAACTAGTCCGCAACGTCTTTCAGGCGGTCGATGATTCTGGAAAGCTACGTAATCGCGTAGTGGCAGTTACGGCGGCGAGCCCTGGTGAAGGCGTGAGCCACGTCGTCGATCTGCTCGCCGAAGAACTCGCCACGCAAACTGAGCATCGCGTGCTGCGCGTTGAAGCGACGGCGCTTCATAACATCCGGATTACAGATCCAAATCAAGTCTCGCGATACTGTGAAGAAACTGAGATCGACAACTTGCTGACGTTGTCTGCGGATGCGACCGTTCCAGGTGTCAGTGTTGTCGGAGGTTCGCGACGCGCCAGCTATTGGGAATCAACTCCCGAGTATCGCGCCGAGTTGCTTAAGGCCCTACGTTGGAACTTCGATTACGTCCTGATCGACTGCCCTTCGCCCGCGACTTCTTCCGAGGCAGCGATGCTCGCGCCGATGGTCGATGGCGTTTGCGCGGTCGTTAGGGCCGGGCAAACTCGACGAGGCCAGATTCAACGTTGCCAACAGATTATCGAAAACGCGAGTGGCAATTTCCTCGGTTTCATTCTCAATAAGAGAAAATATCCGGTGCCAAACTGGCTCTACCAGCGACTGTAAGAAAGGTCCCGAAACGTGTTGATTAGAAGGGTCGTCATCGTTGCGTTGTTGGTAGCAAGCTTGAATTTGGCTATTCAGGCACAGACTCAGTCGCGCCAATCGCCGCGCCTGGGAACATTCGGCGCTGAAGAGCGCTACACGCTGCACCCGGGCGACGTTTTGGATATTCAGTATCGCTACACGCCGGAGTTTAATCAGACCGTAACCGTTCAGCCGGACGGCTTCATTTCGCTTGAAATCGGCGGTGACGTAAAGGTTTCCGGCCGCAATTTGGAGCAGGTGCGCAACATCATCCTGACCAGGGCCCGCACGCGTCTGGCGTCGCCGGAGTTGATCGTAGTTTTGAAGGAGTTTCAAAAGCCTTACGTGGTTGTCGCCGGGGAAGTGGCGACACCCGGAAAGCTTGAAATGCGCGAAAAGTTGACTGCGCTGCAGGCGGTACTGCTGGCCGGTGGTTTCAAAGACAGCGCGAAGTCGTCGCAGATTCTGGTGTTTCGCAAACTCAACGCTGACGTGGCTGAAGTGAAGACCCTGAACTTCAAATCGCTGAAGCGCACGAGCGACCTCGAAAACGATCTCACGTTGCAGCCGGGAGACATGATCCTGGTGCCGCGCAACCGGATCAGCAAGATCGAGCGCTACGTGAGGATAGCGAGCCTGGCCACGTTTTTGAATCCACTTATTCCATAGAACCGGAACAATATTCATGATCGCGCGTTACGGACAAATAGCGAATCTGTCACTGAAGGTCTGCGACCTGCTGTTGATGGTCTGCGCCCTGAGTTTGGCGTTGATGCTTAACTACGCACCGGAGGCGCGCGTTCCGCTTCCCGACTACGCGCTCGAATTTCTGACCACCAGAGTAAAGGTGGCCAACGTTCTGCTCGGCTTTGCGATGGCGCTGGTTTGGTACGTGGTGTTCAACCTCCAGGGGATTTACCGATCGCACCGTCTCAGTAGATTTAGTGAAGAACTTCGAGAGATTGGGGGAGCAGTTTTCCTGGCCTCGCTAATGTTGTTAATGGTGGCGCAAATCGGAAGCTGGAGAACCATCACGCTGTGGACGGCAACCTGCGTGGGCCTGATCGGTCTGGCGCTTATCGTCACCATGAGAGTCATGCTGCGACTCAACTTGCGCCGGCTACGCCTGCGAGGTCACAACCTCAAGACGCTTTTGATTGTCGGTGGCGGTCCGCGTGCCAGTTGGTTCGTCAGCGAGATAACCAAGCGCAGCGATCTTGGCTACCGGATCATTGGCTACGTCGACGATGAAACCAACTTTAACGGACACGGCGTGAAGGGCTTGCCGCACCTGGGCGGAGTGGAGGACTTGCAGCGGCTGGTAGCCGACAACGTGATCGATGAGGTGTTTGTTGCGTTACCAATCAAATCTCAATACTCGCAGATCGAAGCAGCAATTAGTCAGTTAGAAGAGCAGGGCATCATGGTGCACCTGTTCACAGATCATTTCCCGCACCGGTTAGCCCGCTCGCATCCGTCTGATTTCGAAGGCGCCCCGTTGTTGTCGTTGCACAGCGCTCCACCGGTGACCTGGCGCACAGAAATTAAACGAATGCTGGACATCGCGGTCGCAGCAAGTCTGATGCTGTTGCTGTCGCCACTGCTCGCGTTGGTTGCGCTGGCTATCAAGTTTGATTCCCAAGGCGCTGTGTTCTTTATTCAGGAACGCGTTGGCTTCAACAAGCGCCGCTTTCGCATGATTAAGTTTCGCACGATGTGTGTAGACGCCGAGGCGCGCATGCAGGAGCTGGAACATCTGAACGAAAAGACTGGTCCGATCTTCAAAATAACTAACGACCCGCGCACCACTCGCGTAGGTAAGTGGTTGCGCAAGACCAGCATCGACGAGTTGCCGCAATTGATCAATGTGTTGCTTGGCGATATGAGTATCGTGGGACCGCGGCCGCTTTCAGTGCGCGACGCGGTGCGCATGGAAGTGGCGTGGCAGAAACGCCGATTCAGCGTTAAGCCAGGCCTGACTTGTCTCTGGCAGGTTTCCGGCCGCAACAATCTTTCGTTTGAGCAATGGATGGAACTCGACCTCGAATACATCGATCGTTGGTCACTGGGACTTGACGGTATGATCCTCTTACGCACGATCCCCGCCGTTCTCTTGGCACGGGGCGCCAGCTGATCTCGGCGCTGACTCGCGCGGACAATCAAAATCTCTTCTGTACCATCTTGTTCACCTCTCTACCTGTCTAATCCTTCACCTCATTCCCTTAGCTGCATTCACTGAAAATACGGCTCGATTCCGAGTCTTATATACAAGTAACAGAAAGGCTTAACCCATTGTCAAAGATTGCCCTGGTACACGACTACTTTATTCAGATGGGCGGCGCTGAACGCGTTGCCGCTGCGATGCACGATTCTTTTCCCTCTGCGCCGATCTACACCACGGTGGCTCTGCCGCATCGTCTCCCAAAGGAATTGCGTGGCGCCGATATTCGCACTTCGGCTATGCAACACCTGCCGGGAATGGAACAGCGCTTTCGGCAGTACTTCATGCTCTACCCATTCGCCGTGGAGCATTTCGATCTGTCTGAGTTTGATCTGATTTTCAGTAGCAGCTCCGGCTACGCCAAGGGCGTGCGCCGGCGCAGCAACGCCATTCATGTTTGCTATTGCCACACCCCGATGCGTTGGGCCTGGCGTTATGAAGATTACGTTGCGCGGGAAAACTTTGGACGAGTGACTCGTTCGCTGCTGCCACTTTCGTTGTGGGGCCTGAGGAAGTGGGACCTGCGCGCAGCGCGACAGCCAAACTACTACATCGCGAATTCACGCCTGGTCGCGCGGCGCATCAAGGAAATCTACGGTCGCGAAGCGTTTGTTATTCCACCGCCAATCGAAGTCGATCGCTTTCAGATGTCTTCACACGTTGACGACTACTATCTGGTGCTGTCGCGACTAGTGCCTTACAAGCGCATCGATCTTGCCATCGAAGCTTGCAATCGGCTGAACCGCCGTCTGCTGATTATTGGCGACGGGCCAGATCGGGCGCGACTGCAAAAGCTCGCCGGACCAAGAACCGAATTCCTCGGCCGTCAGCCGGACGCTCAAGTGAATAAGTTTGCCAGCCGCTGTCGCGCGCTCTTGTTTACCGGCGAGGAAGATTTTGGCATGGTGCCGCTGGAAGTAAACGCTGCCGGCCGTCCGGTGATTGCGTTTCGTGGCGGCGGTGCGATGGAAACGGTGGTTGAGGGAGTGACGGGTGTCTTCTTTAACGACGCAACCAGTGCCTCGTTGGAGGATGCGATTGAAGAATTCGAGAGTCGCATCTGGAGTCAGAACACTTTGCGGAGACATGCTGAAAAGTTTGACCGTAGTGTTTTCACGTTTCGCGTTCTACAGTTTCTCGCGTCAGTGGCCCCGACATCATGCGCCGGTGAACTGAGTGCCGGCGCGCGCCTGCTCTCGGGCAACGTAGCCGCGCGCAGCTGGCCCCGGCTGGCGGTGGCGCGTTAACGCAACAGAGGTGTGTAACCGGAATGCTAACGCGAACACTGGGACCGCGGGCGTCCCCGCCCGCAATGAGCGCGCAGCGCGAACATAGCTCTACGATAGAGGCTTTTTGAGCAGCCGAAGGGTTTTTTTGAGCAGCCAAGTCTTAATCCGACAATCACCCACACGGCGCCAGCTGAAACTCTGGCCGCTCGTAACGCTACCGCTGTCTGCGCTCGCCGCCTGGGCGGTAAACGCCGGTGGTGAAGCCTTGCGTTGGGTTGGCCTCGGCGCGATCGCATGGTCATTGGCGTTGCCGCTGCTCGTAAGTCTTGAAGCCGGCCTCTTTGCAATGATGTTGTTTGAACCGCTGCGCGGCTTTCTCCGGCGCGCGCAGTATCTCTTCTTGCCCTACTCATCAACTGATCCAATCCATGTGGTCACCCCGCTGATCACGCTGATGGCCTTTGCGATGCTGTTGCAGCGTCAAAAGCTGCGCATCTTTCGCGCGACGCCATTGGCGGGATTAGTTTCTATTCTTGGTCTGATCTATTTCCTTGAAGTCTTCAACCCGCTGCAAGGCGGTGTGACCGTCGGTCTCTCCGGCGCTCTGTTTATGCTCGTGCCGGTTGGCTGGTTCTATTTTGGTCAGGACATGAAGCCCGAGTTTATGGAGACTGCCTTGCGACTGCTGGTCGTGTTGGGAATTCTCACATCGCTCTACGGCCTCTACCAACTCACTTACGGATTTCCCAGCTTCGAACAGTATTGGATCGACAACACTGAATTCTACAATTCAATCTCTGTCGGCAACGTGAAGCGCGCGCTGGCAACCTACAGCAGCGCCGAAGAATGGGGTCGTTATATTGAGATTGGCGGAGTGATCGCATTTGGTTTTGGCGCTACGGCGGCAAACAATCTTCGCCGGTTCGGCTGGTTTGGGTGTGGCGGCGTGCTGACCGTGATGCTCATGCTCACTGGCCAGCGCACTGCAATCTTTGGCCTCATCCTCGGCGTCGTCATCCTGCTAATGCTGGGAGCAAAAAGCCGGCGCGGTGCTGTCGGACGTTTGCTTTTGATTGTTGCGCCGGTAGTGTTAGTGGCCGCATTTGCGCAAGCTCCAACGAATGACGATATGCTCAGCCACGGCGACGACACCATGGGGACGGTGTTGTCACATTCAGCCCGAGGCACGCTGCGCCCCGAAAAAGAAGAGAGCCTCCAGGAGCGACTTAAGAACTGGACGTTCTTGTTTACAGAAGTTATTCCTTACCGCCCGCTGGGCATTGGTATCGGCGGAACTTCGGTTGGCGCTTGGCGATTTAACAGTGAACTCGATCTGCCGCCCATCGATAGTTATTTCATCTCGACTGTGCTCACTTGCGGCTTGCCCGCGGCCCTGCTGTTCATGTGGATACTCTTACGCGCGACGAAGATGACCTGGCGCGCGTCGCGTCAAGCTGAAGGTGTCCTACGCGAAAATGGAACGGATGACATTGCCTGGCGCGAAGCTCGCGTTTGGCGAATCGCCGCGACGCTCATGCCGGTATTAATTCTCAACAGCATGTTTGGTAATACCTTCACCCTCTATTCAGTTGCGCCGGTGGCCTGGCTTCTCATTGGCTGGATTAGCGCCGGCACTCTGCGACAAGCTTCGAAAGTTTGAGCCCGCGGCATCTTTGATTTCACGTAAGCGATTTTCTGGGAACGCGGGCGTCCCGCCCGAGCTTCGCTCTCATTGCGGGCGGGACGCCCGCGTTCCCAGAAAATCGCTTGCGTGGACAGTCATTGCTTCACATCCCTAATCCACTGCTTTCCATAATTTCGTACGCATCGGCTCGCAACAAAATACGCATCCCAAACGTAGCTACCTGCATAGTGTCCTGTCGATTTTCTCGGTGCGCGACGACTGTAAGATGAAATGCATTGGCGTCGTTTGCTTCGTTGCGTATCGACAGTGATAATAAGGTTCCCCCAAAGCGGACAGTTTTTATTGAGGACTCTTCCCATGATTCACCACAAGGGACGAAGTTTCCCTTTCGTCATCGTACTATTGCTGGCGGTAAGCGCCTTCGCCGGCTGCTCTAAAAATGCAGCGCAGCAGGGTTTTGATCGTCCGCCAGCGCCTGTGTCGGTAACGGCTGCTGTGGCCGAAGACGTACCCACTTATCTCGATGCGATCGGCAAAACTGTGGCGCGCGAAGTAGTCACTATCCAACCTCAGGTTTCAGGGCGCATTACGAAAATTCATTTTACAGACGGTGCAAACGTGAGGAAGGGCGACATGCTTTTCACGATTGATACCCGTCCTTTTGAAGCAAGTTTGGCGCAGGCGCAAGCTAACGTTTCCAAAGACCAAGCCTTGAAGAAACAGGCCGAGGCGAATCTTGCGAAAGAGATCGCACAGGCAAAATGGGGTGAAGTGCAGGTTAACAGGTATCGAACCCTTGCCGAGCAGGGAGTCGTTCCGCGAGAACAGTATGAAGAGTTTCGTGCGAATCAGGATTCGCTTAACGCCACCGTCGGTTCAGCGCGTGCTGCTGTTAACAGTGCGACTGAAAGCATCAAGGTTGATTCCGCGGCGGTTGAGAGCGCGAAAGTCCAGTTAAGTTATTGTTTCATTCGCTCACCGATTGATGGCCGCGCTGGCCAGCGCATTGTGGACGTCGGAAACGTGGTCAATCCCGGTGCGCCTTCGGGAAACACTGGTTCGACTGGTGAAACTACGAATAGCTCCAGTGGTTTGCTGGTGATCGAGCGCCTGGATCCCATTTACGCCGACTTCACAATCTCGCAAAACGATCTGGCCGGAGTGCAGCAACAGATGAAATCCGGGCGGCTTAGGACTGAGGTGCGGCTTCCGGATGTTGAAGGCGAAATGGTGGTTGGTCAGCTTACGTTTCTAAACAACTCGGTAGCAGATACAACCGGGACCGTGAGTCTCCGCGCAACGATTCCCAACGGTGGTCATATTTTTTGGCCCGGACGGTTTGTAAATATTCGGCTCGTGCTGAACACGATACATCAAGCGGTGCTGGTGCCTGCGACTGCGCCGCAGATGTCCGCCAAGGGATCGTTTGTTTATGTCGTCAAGCAGGATTCAACCGCCGAGCAACGCTCCGTCACACTCGGTCAGCGACAAGGAGATCTGGTTGTAGTGGAAAACGGAGTAGCAGCGGGCGAAAACGTAGTTACGACCGGCCAAATCGGTGTGACGCCTGGTGGCAAAGTGCGCATCGAGCAACCGGCAGCGCCGGCTGCCGCGCCAGCCGCTGCGAAGTAAGCATCAACTCTTTGGAGTGCGGCGACCTGTCGCCGCTTTTTGGTTATGACTAGAAGCGTCTTGTTTTGGAATTCATCACTGACGATGGGTGAAGCTCAGCCCAAAGCGCCGACAAGTCGGCGCACTCCAAGGAGTCGACGTTGACGAAGGTTGAGTTATGAACCTCTCAGAACCATTCATTCGCCGGCCCGTCATGACTGCGGTCTTGACGCTCTCAGTGATCCTGTTTGGCGTACTGAGCTACCTGCAGCTTCCTGTCAACGACCTGCCGGCCGTGGACTATCCGGTTATCCAGATCTCGGTCGGTTATCCCGGCGCGAGTCCCGATACAATTGCTAACAACATTGCCACGCCGCTCGAGCGCCAGTTCATGCAGATCAACGGCCTCGAGGTAGTAACTTCCACGAGTACGCAGGGCGTAGCAACCTTCACGCTTCAGTTCGCGCTGGAAAAGAATATCGACGCCGCGGCCACTGATGTGCAGACTGCGATCTCGCAGGCGATCGGTAGTTTGCCTGCGGACCTGCCATCGCCGCCCACGTATTCGAAGAGCAACCCCAACGATCAGCCGATCATGTATATCGCCATGACCAGCGACTCAGTCACGGGGGGGCAGCTTTATGACTACGCCAGCACGCAGGTTGGGCAACGACTCAGTATCTTGCCAGGCGTATCGCGAGTGAACGTCTTCGGCACAAAGTCGGCAATTCGTATCAAGGCCGATCCGTCGGCAATGTGGGCGCGCGGAATTTCGATTGACGATTTGAGCGCCGCCGTCAAGGCCGGAACCAGCTACACCGGGGCAGGACAGTTGGACAGCAGATCCGGTACGGCGATTCTGCGACCGCAGGGTCAATTGGAAACTGCCGACCAGTACAGCAACTTGATCGTTGGCGGCACCAGCGCCGCGCCGGTTTATTTACGTGATGTTGCGGCGGTCAAGGATTCAGTGCAGGACGAGCGCGTGAACATGCGCTTCTGGGTGCGCGGCTATGAGGTGCCGTCGGCCACCGTAATCGTGGCCGTTAATCGACGCGCGGGCGCCAACGCGGTTGAAGTCTCGAAGAGTATTCGCGAGATTTTGCCGCAGGTCAGCGCGCAATTGCCGGGTTCAATTCGCGTCACGCCGATCTACGATCGCTCGTTGAGCATCGTTCACTCAGTCGCCGACGTTCAGACGACGTTAATCATCGCCTTCATTCTGGTGGTGATCGTTATCTTCGCGTTTCTCGGTCGCGCCACCGACACACTCATACCTACGGTAGCGCTGCCGCTGTCACTGCTGATCACCTTCATAGCCATGCACGCGCTGGGCTACAGCCTCGACAACCTGTCGCTGATGGCCTTGACGCTGGCGATCGGCTTTCTGGTTGACGACGCGATTGTGTTTTTGGAAAACACGGTGCGGCGCATGGAACGCGGCGAGCAACCCTATGAAGCCGCCATCAACAGCGCCAAAGAGATCAGCTTCACGATCATGTCGATGACGATCTCCCTGGCAGCGGTATTCATTCCCCTGGTTTTCATGACCGGTTTGGTGGGGAGAATCTTCCGCGAGTTTGCCATTACCATCGTTATCGCGATCTTCGCTTCCGGTTTGGTATCCCTTACGCTGACGCCGCTCATGTGCGCGCGGCTGCTTAAAGATCGCGGCGAAGGGACCAAGAAGACGTGGATGGAGCGCGTGATCGGCGGCATTGAGAAACGCGTGCTCGGCCTTTATGGCGGTTCGCTTTGGTGGTTCCTCAAACATCGTTGGGTTTCACCCGTGATCTGGGTGATTTGCCTGGCCGGCACGATTGGGCTCTTCATTCTCGTTCCTAAGGCGTTTTTGCCGGCAGGCGATAGCAGTGTGATTTTCGGCGCGTTCATCGCGCGCGAGGGATCGTCGCCCGCGCAAATGCGTGAGTTACAGAATCGCGTCGATCAAAATCTGCACCAGGATCCAAATGTAATCACTGATTTCACGATGACGGGCGCCACCGGATTCCTGGCTGCGAACCAGGGCATTACGTTTACTTTCATCAGACCGCCTGAAGAGCGCAAACCGATCCAGGAAGTTACCGCCGAGATGATGGGCAAGCTCAACTCGATTCCGGGAGTGTTCACTTTCTTGCGTCCTTTTCCGGTGTTGGAAATAAGCACGGGTGTAACCAGCCAACAGCAGGGCCAGTATGCATACGCCGTTTCCGGCGCGAACCCCGAGCAGGTTTATGACATCAGCGAGAAGCTGCTGGCCAAACTGCACGCCTATCCGGGTTTTCTCACCGTTTCGTCAGACTTCTACCACAACACACCCAACGTCAATATCGATTTGCGTCGCGATCAAGCGAAGACCTACGGAGTCTCTGAAGCGAGGATTTTGACGTTGCTACGCAACGCGTATTCGCAAAACTATCTTTACCTGATCAAGAAACCTGAGGACCAATACCAGGTCATTTTGGAAATGGCTGACGCAGCACGCGAGAATCCTGAAGATTTGTCGAAGCTTTACATCAGGTCTGATGATGGTCAAAGACTAGTGCCATTGGGCGAGTTAGTTACCTGGAGAACAACGCTTGGCCCGCAAACTGTAAACCACTTGAATCAGTTTACGAGTGTGACCATCTTCTTCAACCTCAAGCCGGGAGTAGCTCTCGGCGACGCTACCAACTACATCAACAAGACAGCAGCGGAAGTTGTGCCCTCCGGTGTGCGCGGGGAATTGGTGGGCGAAGCGCAAACGTTTGCCAATACGGTTACCAGTCTGACGATCCTGATGGGCCTCGCAGTGTTTGTGATGTACGTGATCCTCGCGATCCTTTACGAAAGCTATGTACATCCGCTCACGGTGCTTTCAACGTTGCCCACGGCGCTCGTCGGCGGCTTATTGACGCTGCTCTTGTTTGGTCAGGAAGCGTCGCTCTATGCTTTCGTCGGGATGTTCATGCTGATGGGAATTGTGAAGAAGAACGGCATCATGATTGTCGACTTCGCGCGCCAACGCGTTGACGCGGGGGAGACTGCCGAGCAGGCAATTCACGATGCGAGCATGGATCGCTTTCGCCCAATTGTAATGACTACGCTCGCCGCGATCTTTGGCGCACTGCCAATTGCCCTTGGCTTCGGCGCTGACGGCGCTTCACGTCGTCCGCTCGGGTTGGTGGTTGTCGGCGGCCTAGTTATTTCGCAGTTCATTACGCTCTACATCACACCCGTCATTTATCTCTATCTCGAACGCTTCCAGGAAGACGTGCTTGATCGCACTTCGTTCTTCGGCTCCCGCAAAACGCGGCAACCCGCCAAACAAAAAGCCCCAGAATCTATACCTTCGGATTTGGCGACCGGGGAGTAGTTGGAAGGGCGCCCAAAATATTAGGCTTTCCGAGAGTTCACAATTCTCAACAACTTTTAACCTGCACTTAACTCACCGTAAGCTGACGGCGCGCATGCTTTTGTTTGTGCGCACAGTGCAGTAGTCATCGAGCTCAATTTGAGATCGAAGGGGAAAAGGATCTCCGGCAGCGGCGCTCATCAGTATCACGACTCGGAGTTGAGGCGGTCTTCGCGATTATTTTAGAGTCGACTCCAGCCACTCAGAAATCTCTCAGAAGAATTTCATAGTCCTCTAACGACTTCCCCTAGCCGGTCTGGCTATCCTTTGCCCACGTTAACCAGCGGTTCCAGTGCGTAATGATTTGCGAACGCGGGCCGCTCACTCAAAACTCAATTGAAATTAGAAGGAGAAAGAAAAGCAATGGCTACTATCAACAGCGCAGTACTCGTCATCGACCCCGGGGTCAACAACCAATCCGATGTCATCGTTGATTGCCAAATCAGCATCCCCAACGCCGAGCTTCAGCATCAATTTACTATTGACTGCTCAGTCTTCGGGAGTGACCTAATCAGGGATGACCTCATTTTCAGTTACGATACCCAATTCCCTTTCGGTAATGGCTTCAACCCGAACGTCAGGTTTAAGAAACGAGTATCGAACAGCGCCTTGAATGAAGACCGGGTGGGCAGAGACGAGGTTGTCGGCAAAGTGACCCTGAAGAATGTGACGCAGAATAAAACAGTGAAACGAAATACCAGCGTCGTGACCGTGTAAAAGCTCTTCGAATAGTTTCAACGCGTTAGCGGCGGTTTGAATTTAGCCCGGCTTTCAGGAACGGGGAACCGGCGCCTAGAATTGCTCGGGTCGCGCAGCGACAGCTGAATCAGTAGGCTGTCAGCCGTCGCTGCGCGAATTGTCCGTTGTCATTCGGGAGACCGGCGTTCTAACGCCGGGCCAGCCCCAAGCCGGCGCTGCGCGTTGAAAACCTCTTTGTTCAGTGATCAAATCGCTCGCCCGTGGCCGACGCCAAGTCGCCTTTGCACAAGTCGTTCGACATTCATCGGCACGCCCTCAGCTTTGGCCTGGCGAATAAATGCAGCGTCAATGTTGAAGATACGCAGCTTCACCGATTCTTCAACCGAAAGGTTGGTTAGTCCTTCGTTGCGAACCTCAGCCAGGAATTCCGGCGTCACTTTGAAAATCCGCATCTTGACGAGACTCTCAAACGGTTCCTTGTTGAAGCCCCTCTGAGTTGCCTGACGAACGAACTCCGCATCTATCTTGAAAATTCGCGCTTGGACCAGATCCTCCATGTCCATGTTGGGGTATCCGGTTGCCTTCATTTCGCGCATGAAAGTGGAGTCGATCTTGAAGATCGTTGCTTTGAATAAATCTTCGACTCGAAGTTTGCCGAAGCCTGCGGATAACAAATCATCAGCCAGAGCCGTGGTGACGTTCAACGCTGCCGCCGTGAATACTTTGTCTTCTGACAAGTGTCCTTTGTTCCAGCTTGAAGCAGCTTCGAAGTCAAAGCCGCGGCTCTTCATGCCGCCGACGAAAGCTGGATTTCTCGTGAAGCGGAAGGTGCCTGAGCCTTTGCCATCCCGGAATGTTCCTTCGCAGGCGATCGTTCCTGCTTCGCGCACCAGGCTAAAGCTAACCGGCCCGCCCTTCATCACCTGCTCCCGACTCAAACCGAGTTCCGCGAAATCGTACGTTTGTCCAAACTCGTGTCCCTGATAGTTATCGTCGCTTTTCGTTACGCTCGTCTCGGCGCCGAAGTTTAGATTGATCTTTGAGCTGTCTTTAGAGAGCGATGACGACCACTCGCCCGTGGTCACGGTCTGAGCGGTCGCCGTAAGATTTGGAAGGGAAGCCACAAGAGCCAAAATGGCTGCAAATGTCAGACTAATGCCGAAGCGGGTCCAGCGCATTTTTGACATGGAATTTATCTCCTCTATTTAACTTTTTGGTTGTTCGCGGAAGCTGATCAACGTTCAAACGCCGTCGTGAGGTTTTAGTTGCAGAAAGTTTTCGTTTTGAGAGTTTCGAAATTGAGACGAGGAACGTTGATAGGGCGCGTGCGTATTTTTCAGCATTCAGCAATCGCCAAATCAACAGGTCGCCTTCCAACCTGCAAAGGGCTTCACGGTGGCACAATTTGGTCCACCATCTTTCCCAGTACCCGCCACACGCGCTTCAAGAGCCGAAGCCGAAGACCTTGAAGCCTGCTCAATCAATTCCCAAGTGATGCCAATCAAAGGAACCTTAAGACGCCGGCTCCAGTGTGTGTTCGTTTGTCCCGCACAAGCACCGATATCGAGGTAAACGAAGCGAGCATTTGTTGGACCCTGAGCGAAGGGGCCGAGGAGATTCGGTTGGCCATCCTTTCCTTCGCCAACGCGGACGCTGAACTCGAATTGGAGGTCGTCAGCCTTTGAGGTCACGATTTGGATGGTTTCGTAGTTGCTGCCGCCGCCTTTCTGTAGTCCGAAATAAACTCCAGCCGGCGGCCGCTCGACGACGATGCGGAGAGTTAGTTCGCGTTCCATGTGGGGATCGTAAATCGGGAAGTAGCAAACAGCAAACGGCAATCAGCAATCAGCAGACTCAAGAGGACGCAGGTCCTGTTTGCCGACGGCTGAATGCTGACTACTGATTGCTTTCGTTTGCTCGTTCAAGACAAGCACCCAGCTTCTCCGCAAGCTCCTGGACGTGAGGTTCTTTAATGATGTCCAAATGGCTGCCCGGAATTTCGTGGACTTCGATGCCGCCGCCGGCCAGCGCGCGCCAGCCCTCAACGAGATCGATTGAAGTTCGCAGATCGGCGCTGGCCCAGAAGAGCGTGACCTTGCCATCGTAGACTTGCGGCGCGTATTCGCGCACTGCAAGGGAATTGAATTCCTTAACGTCACGGAACGTTTGCGGGAAGGGACGGCCAAGTTTCTGATATGCGCCGAAGACGCGACGCCAAATCTGGCTCTTTAGTTTGCGTGGCGCAAATCGTGCTTTCTTAAACAGGTAAGAAACGCCGTCGTTTACCGACAAGCTCTTGAGATTCATGACATGCGCTCTGGTTCGCTTTGCGCCTCGACGAAATGCGGCGCCGAGCGTTGCTTCGTTGCGAAACAGTTTAGCGTAACCCGAAGGATAGGTGTCGAGCAAAGCCAGCAACGCAATCGACTGTCCCTGAACGCGAAGCTGGCGCGCCATTTCATACGCCACCATTCCTCCGAGCGAACGCCCACCGATGAAGTATGGACCTTCCGGTTGCAGCTCGCGAATCTCTTTGAGGTAGTGCGCGGCCATGTCCTCGACGCGCTTGTGAGGCTCCAGATTTTCATTCAGACCTTGCGACTGCAAGCCGTAGAATGGTTGCTCTTGTCCTAAATGTCGCGCCAAATCGTAATACTCGAGTACGTTGCCGCCGAGCGCGTGAACACAGAAAAAAGGCGGCCTCACACTGAAGCCCTGAGCGCGCTCGACGGGGTTGATTCCGACCAGCGATGTCCACTCCGGCGTCCAGTCTTTTTCGATTACCGCGGCCAGCTGCGCGACCGTCGGCGCCTGGAAGAGTGTCGCCAGCGGCAAACGCTTGCCGAGTCGCTTCTCAATTTGCGCGAAGAGCCGCACGGCTAACAACGAATGACCGCCTAACTCAAAGAAGTTGTCATTGACGTTGACTGCCTTAACTTCCAGCAGGCCGGACCAGATTCTTGCGAGCGTTTGCTCAAGCGGAGTTTGCGCGGCCGGCTGAACTCCTGAGCTTGCGGTCCGGTTCGATTCCGAGTCATCAGGTGAGGGAAGCGCGCGACGGTTTAACTTGCCGCTGGCAGTTAATGGCAACGCCTCGAGTGTGACGAACGCGCTCGGAACCATGTAGTCGGGCAGTTTCTGTCGTAAGAACTCACGCAGTTCCGCAGTGATGAGGACGCTCGACTGGGCCAGTACCACATAGGCAGTCAACTTCTGATTACCGTGGCCGTTCTCGTGAGCGACAACGACACCTTCGCTCACTGCAGAATGTTTCGAGAGTGCCGACTCGATCTCGCCCAACTCCACGCGAAAGCCGCGGATCTTGATCTGAAAATCTTTACGACCTTCAAACTTTATGCTGCCGTCAGCCAAACGACGTCCCATGTCTCCGGTGCGATAGATGCGAACAGCCGGACCGTGGCCGTTTGTCGAAAATGCGCGCGCGGTCGCGTCGGCGTTCTGCCAATAGCCAAGCGCCACATGCTTCGACTTGATCGCAATCTCGCCGCAGACTTCGGTAGGCTTACCGGCCTTGTTAAGCAGCAGCACTTCGGTGTCGTCCACTGCGAAACCAACCGGCACGCAGTCTCCGGAGAACTGAGTCTGCTGGTTAATGAAGTTTTGCAAACTCACTGTCGATTCAGTGGGTCCCAGGCCGTTGATAAACAAACAACGCTCGGAGAAGTGTTCCTGATACGCTTGAACATCCGCGCGAGTTACCTTTTCTCCACCGAGCACGATCAGGCGCAGGCTCGGAAACTCAAACTTCCGTTGCGCTTCGTTAAGTTCATTTATGAAGTACCGGTAGACGGTGGGCGTTGAGTGATAAATTGTGATCTCTTCCGCCACTAATTGTTCAGGCAGGCTGGTCAGGCCGTCTTCTTTGATGTCGATCGGATAAAGGGTGGCGCCATTGAGCAGTGCGCCGTAGATGTCCATTACCGATGCGTCGAAACAATAGGACGAGAATAGCGTCAGCCGATCATCTGCATTGATATGCAAGTTGTTTGTGTAAACGCGAATGTAATGCAGCACGTTGCGGTGGTTTTGCATTACACCTTTCGGCTGGCCAGTTGAGCCGGAGGTATAGAGAATGTAGGCGAGACTGTCGGGCTGGACCACCGGGAAATCTACACAGGCAGCATCTTCATCCAAGCTGTCGATATTGATTATCTGGAGCGGACCGTCCAACGCGCTCCAAATTCCATTCGTCAACGCCTGAGCTAAGGCGAGGTTCTTATCGTTTGTGAGCACGACCGTCGCCTGCGCGTGTTCGATAATTTGTGCGAGGCGTGCCTGCGGATGATTTGGATCTAGGGGCACATAGGTCTTGCCTGCCCGGAGCACACCCAACATACCGGCGACCATCGGGGCATCATGTTCAAACAGGAGCGCTACATGCTCTGCGCCAGGTGCGCGTGAGCTGAGTAGTGATTGCGCAATTCCATCGACTGCGTCTTTAAGTTTCGAATAAGTCCATTCGTGGTTCTTACTCTTGATAGCTACTCGCTGCGAATACTTTTCAACCTGTCGCACAAAGCGTTCAGCGATAGATTGTTCAATCTCTTCCTTGCGAAATTCGATGAACTCGTTGCCAGGCTGCACAAGATTCGCGCAACTTTGCGAATCGTCTTCGTAGCGCATTCGCAATTCGGAGATTCGTTCGTCAGGCTCGGCAACGGCACTCTCGATCAATACCTTGAAATGCGACAGCAGTTGCTTGATTGTACCGGGGTCATAAAGGTCAGTGTTGTAGACAAACGCCAGTTTGAGTTCCCGATTCTGTAGTCCGGCGTAGAGCGTAAGATCAAACTTCGATAGTTGTTCATCCGAATGTGACCAGGCTTCGACGAACGAAACTGTTTTATCGCTGCCCGGCAACTGAATGTCAGCGCCGAAGTTGAAAAGGTTGAAGTAGACTTGAAAGATCGGGGTGCGACTCAGATCGCGTTCCGGTCGCAGCGCGTCGATCAACTTTTCAAATGGGACGTCCTGATGTGCATAGGCGTCGAGCGAGGTCTTGCGCACGCGCGCCAGCACTTCTTGAAAAGTCGGATCGCCTGCCAGGTCTGTGCGCAATGCCAGGTTGTTCAGGAAAAAACCGATTATCGATTCAGTCTCGGTTTGCGGCCGGTTAGCGATGGGCGAGCCCACAATAACGTCTTCCTCACCGGAATAGCGATGAAGCAGAACTTTGAAGACGGCGAGCAAAGTTATGAAAAGCGTAACGCCCTCGCGTTGACTTAGCGCCAGAACCGATTCGGTAAGTTGCTCAGGTAGTACCAACCATTCTCGCGCGCCGTTGAAGGTTTGCACTGCCGGACGCTGGCGGTCACTCGGCAACTCAAGCACGGGGAGTTGACCGCCGAGCTGTTGTTTCCAATATACCAGTTGAGTCTGAAGCGTTTCCCCTTGCAGCCATTGCCGCTGCCACGCTGCGTAGTCGGCATACTGCACTGCTAGTTCTCCCAGCGGCGATGACTTGCCGCGCGAGAATGCCTGGTAGATCGTCGACAACTCCTGAAAGAAAAGAACCAGTGACCAGCCGTCGCTTGCGATGTGGTGCATCACGACGAGGAAGATGTGCTGGTCGTCGGCGAGCTTGATCAGCGTCGCGCGGATAAGTGGACCGCGGCTGAGATCAAACGGAGTTTCCGCTTCTGCTGTCAGTATCGCGTGGGCCCTTGTTTCGCGGTGGGCCTCGTGCTCGTTACTTAGATCGTGGACTCGCTGAGGAACGTGAAGCTCTTGATGGGTGGTCGGGACCGGTCGACCGTCGATCGTTGTGAAGGTCGTGCGCAGGACATCATGCCTACGAACGACTTCATTAACGCTTCGTTCAAGTGCTTCAGGATCTATCTGACCAGCAAGCTTCACCGCCAGCGGCACGTTGTAAACCGCCGAGTGTGGATTGAGTTGATCCAGAAACCAAAGACGTTCCTGTGCAAATGAAAGTTGAGGCAGCGCGTCTGCTGGAAGTCGCGAAATGGTGCGTGCTGAGATCGGCTGCTTAACTTCTCCGCGAAGATATTTGGCCAGCAGTTGCCGCTTCGCCGCGGAAATGTCCGGCAAAGTAGGATTGGTTGGAGTTGCTGAAGAATGCTCTTGCAATACTTATTGACTAGCCTCCAAGCGGTGGGCCACACAAGCTCTTTACTGGGACCGCGGGCGTCCCGCCCGCAATGAGCGCGAAGCGCGAACAATTGATTGAAGTCGTCGCGAAGTTTTCGCGCCTGACGGCGTGTTGCGGGCGGGACGCCCGCGGTCCCAGTGAAGAGCTTGCGCCGTTCAAGTTAAGTCGCTCCATGGAATGGGCACCGACCTTCGCCGGCGTTTGCGGGCGGCGCGACGAGCACTGGGCTTTCAAACTTTGATTGCACTTCATCGAACGTGACTTGAAGTGCAGTCAGGCCGCGCAAGCCAAGATTATCGCGCCAAACAATTGGACTAGTCGTGATGGCCATGTTTGTTGTGCGCCGCACCAGCGCCTCAAAAACCAGTTGCCCTTCAATTCGCGCCAGCGGCGCGCCGAAGCAAAAGTGACTGGCCCAACCAAACGCCAGATGGCGATTGTCCGTGCGGCCAAGATCGAGTCGGTCGGGTTCCGGGAAGCGCTCGGGATCGCGATTGCCTGCAGCCATCACGGCAATTACTGCTTGTCCTTTGCGAATTCGCTGGCCGCCAAGCTCCGTGTCTTCGCGGCAAATGCGCGCGGTGTGTTGGCTGGGGCTTTCGTAGCGCAGAAGTTCTTCAACCGCGGATGGAACCAAACTCAAGTCGTTCTTGAGTCGCTCAAGTTGATCGGGATGTCGCAGCAGCGTCAGGACTCCGTTGCCGATCAGATTGGTGGTGGTTTCCTGCCCTCCCACCATCGTCACGATGCAGTTGGCGATGATCTCTTCTTCAGTCAGGCGATCGCCGTCAATCTCTGCGGTCAGCAATGCGTTGATGAGTCCTTCGCGCGGAGAGGCGCGCAACTGCTGAACGGCGTCGCGAAAGTAGGAAGTCATTTCTTCAACACACTTCAAAGTTCGCGAGGAGCGGTCGGGGTTGTGTTGAAAGTTGCCGAGCACTTCCGCAAAATCCGCCGACCAGTCTTTCAGTTGATTGGCGTCGGAGGTTGGCAAGCCCATCATCTCAGCGGTCACAATCGCGGGCAGGGGAGCTGCAAGATCGGCTATCACGTCCATCTGTCCAGCTTGTAGCAACGGCACAAGTAAATTGTTGAGAATCTCTTTGATGTGCGAACGCAGCGCTTCAACGCGCGCGGGTGTAAACGCGGTTGACGCCAACCCACGCAGGCGAGTGTGATCCGGCGCGTCCATGAACAGCATTTGTTTCACCATCACCTGCGCCAGCGGCCCGAGTTCGGCAAGACCCATCGCCGCAAACTGTTCCGGTGTCGGCGTGCGATTCGCGGAGAAGTGGTGCAAGACGGTAATCACATCCGCATACCGGGTGACGACCCACGCGTGCAGATAGGGATCCCAATGCACCGGCGCTTCGCTGCGCAGGCGTTCGTAAAGCGGATACGGATTCCCGAGCACCGCTGGATCGAGGAGTTGGAAGAGGCTTAGGATTGGTTTGTTGGCGGAGTGTGTCGTCATACGTTGTCTATTGGGAAGAACGGTTCATTTTTCATTTGTCATTTGAAATTTGTCATTTGCCATTTGGTTTTGCTCTTGGACTCGGCCTATCGCGCAACGCTTTCGGGGAAACTCGCTTCGTGAAACACCGCGCCACTCTCTGACAAATGACAAATGAGAAATTTCAAATGACAAATGGAAAATGCTCTTGTCTTAAGCGTGGTCCTTCACCCAAGAATCCGCAAAACTTCTTCCTCACTCATTGCATCAACCTGAGCCATCAGCAGTCGCTCGATCTCGAGGGATAGCTGTTCAATCGTCGGCGATTCGAAGAGGGTACGCAGCGCAAGCTCGACTCCAAAAATGCCGCGGATTTGCGAAATGAGTTGCGTGCCAAGTAACGAGTGTCCGCCGAGCATGAAGAAGTTGTCGTGCACGCTAACTTGCTCCAGTGCCAACAGCGAAGAGAGCATCACGGCCAACCGCTCCTCTAGTGGTGTGCGGGGGGTGGTGAACTCGTTGTCCCGAAGCGTGTTTTCAGGGTTCGGCGCCGGCAATGCGGCGCGATCCACTTTGCCGTTTCGGGTTAAGGGAAAACTCTCAAGGTGCACAAAGACAGGCGGCACCATGTAATTTGGTAATTCATTCTCAAGGAAACTGCGCAGGTCAGCGGCCGAAGGTTGAGTTTCGGAAGCAGCCACGACGTAGGCCACGAGGTGCTGATCGCTGCAAGTGTCTCCGTGCGCGATAACGCGGCTGGCCGCTATCGCTGGATGGCGATCCAACACCGCAACGATCTCGTTTGGTTCAATACGATGTCCGCGTATCTTTATCTGTTCATCGATCCGTCCAAGATAAGCAATCTCGCCATTGGCCAGGTAGCGGGCCAGATCCCCCGTTCGATACAATCGCGCATCTCGATCACGGCTGAAAGGATTGCGAACGAACTTCTCCGCAGTCAGGTCTGGCCGCTTTAGATAACCGCGCGCCACGCCGGCGCCGCCGATGTAAATCTCGCCCGCCGCGTGCACCGGAACCTGTTGCATGTTTTCGTCGAGAATGTAGACGTCAGTATTTTTTATTGGCCGACCGATCGTTGGCAGGCTGTTGGAAAACGCCTCGCGCGGGACAATTCCTGATGTTGCCACCACGGTGCATTCGGTTGGCCCGTAGTTGTTAATAACGTTGAACGGCAATTCATCGGAGGGGAACTGGCGCAATCTTTCCGCGCCGACTAACAAAGTGCGCAACGCGGTTTGCTCGGGCCATTCAAGCCTCATCACATGTTCGGCGAGCGCAGTTGGTAGAAAGCTGACGGTGATCTGTTCGGCCACCAGCCAATCGCGAAGCAGTTCGGGAGCGAGACGAGTAGCCTCATCAGGTAAATGAAGATTCGCTCCAGCGGTTAGATACGGCCAGGTCTCCCAAACAGCAGCGTCAAAGCCCACACCCGCGAGTAAACTTGCCCGGTCAGAGCGCGTGATCTCAAACGCACGCTGGTGCCAGGTGACCAGATTCATAAGGTTCGCATGCGTGATCTCAACGCCCTTCGGACGTCCGGTAGAACCCGAGGTGTAAATGACGTAAGCAAGTTGCTGGGGCGTAATTTGAATATTTGGCGGGTTGGTCGGCAAGTCCGCAAGCCCTGCAATTGCGCATTCAATATCGGTCAGCCGATCAAACGCAATGACTTGCCAGTTGCCCGCAGGGATTTGTGCAGCCAGCTTCGTGCTGGTTATTAGTACCTGCGGCTGCGCATCGTTGAGCATGAACGATAAGCGCTCAAGCGGATAAGCGGGATCGAGTGGCAGGTACGCTGCACCGGCCTTGAGAACTGCCAGTGCACAAACAACGCCAGCGAACGAACGATCAATGCAGAGCGCGACGAGACTCTCTGAGTTACCTTTGTCAACTCCACGCGAAATCAAATAATGGGCCAACTGATTTGCACGGCTATTGAGCTCGGCATAAGTAATCGTTTCCGGGCCCGCTGAGAGAGCCGGCGCATCCGGAGTCTCAGCTGCACGGCAGTTGACCAACTGCGGAACACAGCTTAGATCGAGCTGCTTCGTAGTGGTTCGCAGAGGGAGTCGGGCCGCTTCATTACCGATCGGCAGGCGCGGGTTTGCCGCATGAGCGGGCGTGATCGAAGCGAGCGTTGAAGCAAGTCTGCTGGACATAATGATCAATCAACTAGCGAGCGGTTATCTGAATTGGATCCTTACCTCACAACCTATAAAACCCTAATGGGATAGTGTTTCCCCACCGATCCGCGTGTTTTCTGGAATTCGGTCGCAACAAGTTGCTAGTTTCCGCAAAACTCCTCAAATCATTGAAAACAACTGGCGATTCGGACTTTAAAGCCTGTGAAGAATTAATTCGCAGAGGCGCACCACAAATTGCCGCAGCGTTAGACGGGAAGCAAAGGCGGCACCACGACTTCTATGCACTCAGTGTTGGTTTACCACTCGATCAGCTCCCCAATAGAACCATTGGAAGCCGACGCCGATATTTCGCCGGAACGGTTTGAGCGTCAATTGGAATGGTTGTCGCGCTGGCGGAAAGTCGTGGCGCTGGAAGAAACCCTGAACGCGCCAACTCGAATGAATCTCGTCGCGCTTACCTTCGACGATGGCTATCGCGACAATCTGACAGTAGCTCTGCCGTTGCTCGAGAAGGTTCAGGTGCCGATGACGCTCTTTGTCGCAGCGGGCTTCGTTGGCCGCGACGGATTTCTTTCCCGCGAAGAGCTGCGTGAGATTTCAAAGCATCCACTTGTCACGATTGGTGCACACGGATTTTGGCATCGTCACTTCAATCAACTGAGCACCACAGATGCGCGTTTTGAGTTGATTGAGTCGCGACGATTACTAAGCGAGATTACCGGGAAGACGGTTGATTTGCTGGCCTGGCCTTACGGGGAATGCAACCAGGAGTTGGAGCAGTTAAGCGAAGAATGTGGATTTCGCGCATCGTGGTCAGTCTGGAAGGGAACTAACAGTATGCATTCGCGCTGGCGCGTACCACTCGGCCGCCGCGATAACCTGGCCCGCTTTGTTATTAAGTCTTCCGGACTCTATGCACTGACGAAAGCTAAATGGCATCGGTATGGGCAGAGCGCGAAGCACCGAGGACAGAGGTCGGAGATCGGAGGCCAGAGAACCGAGAGCGTGGGAACTTCCGCTGCTGTCTAACTTTAGTCTCTTTAGAACGTGATGAAGATTCTTTTCTATAACCACACCGGTCAAGTAAGCGGCGCTGAACGTGTGCTGTTGATGATTCTGTCGCAGCTTGACCGCGAATGCTTTAGCTCAGTCGTGGTTTGTCCGGAGCAGGGTCCGCTTCAGGAAATGGTGAAGGATCTCGACGTAACAGTTGAGACTCTCGCTGGTCTTGATGCTCGTTTTACCTGGCGCTTAGAGACGCTGCTGCGTTACTGCAAATCATTTTTCGGGGTTATTCGCCAGCTCCGGCGTCGCGTTGTTTATGCCAGGCCAGACCTGCTTCACGCGAACAGCATTCGATCCGGGCTGGTTGCGACTGCGGCGACAATTGGATTGGGAACACCAGTCGTATGGCATCTTCATGACCTGCTCCCGCATCATCCGCTGAGCACTGCGATACGCACATTCGCAGCATTCTCTCGCCGAAGTCGAATGATCGCTGTTTCAGAAGCGGTGAGCAGAAACTTTTGCGGCCGATTCTCGCGACTGTTGCAGGATCGCGTCAGCGTGATTCTCAACTCGATCGATCTGGATAAATTTGAGTTGGATGAAACAGCCGGCAGTGCGATTCGCACCGAACTGCGTTATCGGAAAAGCGATTTGGCAATTGGCATAGTTGGCCAACTTACGCCGCGCAAGGGGCAGCTTGAGTTGCTGCACGCATTCAGCCAGGCGTTAAAGAAAGTTCCCAATTCGGTCCTGTTGATTGTCGGCGCGCCGATGTTCAATCGGGATCACGAGTACCTGGAACTGCTGAAACAAACGACTGCAGAGTTGGGAATCAACAAAAAGGTGCGGTTGCTGGGAGCGCGCAGTGATATCAGCACGATTATGCAAGGCCTCGATTTGCTGGTCGTCAACTCCGCCGCTGAACCGTTTGGACTGGTCATACTCGAGGCGATGGCCTGCGGCACTCCCGTCTTAGCGACAGCGGTTGATGGTATTCCCGAAATAATCAGACACCAGGAGAATGGTTGGCTGGTACCCGCCCGAGATGAACGAGCGCTTGCTGAGGCGATAGTGTATTTGCATCAGCGCCTACTGCTTCGCGAACGGCTCGCCAAACAAGCGAAACCGGAAGTGGCCGAGCGCTTTTCAGTCGAACGTTATCTCGCTGATTTGCAGAAGTTCTATCGTTTGGGAGTTGATCGGCACGTTGAAGTGGTTTCGAAGCAGTCTGCCGCGATGGATTCACCCAATCATCAAGTGGAGGCGGCGTAAGCGAACTAAGTAATACGATGGAAGACGCATTCATCTTACAAATCTCTTTGGAGATCGGACTGGGCGGCGGCAGTGAATGTGTCGCCTATGAACTGCAACGCGCGTGGCTTGCGATGGGCGTTGACGCGCGCGCACTGGCGAGCCTGGCTACGGAACCCGAACCGCATCAGGGTATTACTCATGTTGCTCCCTGGCTGACAGCCTGGGACATGCGCGCCCGCTGGCGGCATCTGGCCGCAATCATCGCTGTTCCCCTGTTTACAGTGATCGCGACCTGGCGGGCACATCGAACTCGCGGGGCCAAAATCATTTTGAGTCACGGCGACGCGCTAATCGGCGACGTCTGCGTTGTGCACGCGGTCAATCGCGCTTCACTGGCAGAGAAACGCCGCGCGGGCTATTACGGTTGGCTGCTCAATCCCAGCAACTTATGGGTGAGTTGGCGCGACTGGTGGATGCTTCGCGGCGGGCGTTATAGCCGCATCGTGGCCATCTCGGAGCGCGTCAGGAAGCAGTTGCGACAGCACTACGACGTGCCAAACGAGCGCATCGTCACGATTCCAAATGGCATTAATCTGTCTCGCTTCGATCCGAAGAATGCGAGTTCACGCGCCGAAGTGCGAGGTGAGTTTGGTATTTCGGAGGAAACGCCGCTGGTGCTTTTCGTCGGCAGCCAATATCAACTCAAGGGACTCGAGTTTGCCATCAGAGCCTTGGCCGAAATGAACACCAGGGCCGTCCTGCTCGTTGTCGGTGGAGATTCAGCGGCGCCTTTCAAACGACTCGCAGAGCAACTCGGTATTAGCGAACGCATAATCTTCGCCGGGTCTCGCAACGATCTTCCCACGATATATCCCGCAGCCGATGCATTCCTGCTTCCTACGCTCTATGAAACGTTCGCGCTGGTTTGCCTGGAAGCCATGGCCTCCGGACTGCCAGTGCTGGCGTGTCCGGTTGGGGGTATCGAAGATTACTTACGCGACGAGGAAAACGGATTTCACATAAAGCGCGACTCGCATGACATAGCCGCCAAACTCGATTTGCTTCTGAACGATGCAGGTCTCCACCAACGCTTTCGAGCTGGCGGTTTAGCAACTGCGAAAAACTATGCGTGGGAGAAGATCGCGAAACAGTACTTACAGCTTTTTGAAGAGTTGCTGGCCGAACGCGCTCAAGACTCGCAGGACCCAGTGCGCTTCGCAGTTGCCGATCCAGGTATTTCAGTTTAGTGACAATGACACCGACAGCTAGTTCCATCGATGGAGGAGAGAAAATGCGCATCCTGCGTATTGCTCATTCAAGTTTAACTCCCGAACTACGACAGCGGGAGCGTGCGCTCGCCCGGCGATTTCCGGACGTGGAGCTTGAACTCGTAACCACGGAACGCTGGCGTGAGGCGGAGGTGGATGTTGAAGCTCAGCCTGACGATCTATTTCCGGTGCGAACGGCACGTAGTTATCTCTCAAAACATATTCAGCTGTTTGCTTACGATCCACGACCGATCATCAGGGCGTTGCGCGCGCATAGGCCACACCTTATCGATCTTGGTCACGAATCGTACAGCGTGGCGGGTGCAGAGGTGCTGACGCTGTGTCGTTGGTTCGCTCCCAATGTTCCGATCGTTATGCAGGCAAACCAGAACATTCACCATAACTATCCACCGCCATTTAGTTGGTTTGAGCAGCGGGCGTTCAAACGCGTGGCCGCGGCCTACGGTTGTAGCGAATCAGTCTGCGAAGTCTTGCGCGGCAAGGGTTTTGCCAAGCCCGCTCCGGTCGTGCCTTTTGGCGTGGATACCGATGCATTCCGCCCGCGAGCGCACGAGGTTGAAAAAACGAATCGACCACTCACAATTGGCTACATTGGCCGGATGCTGCCGGGCAAAGGTCTCAATGTGCTCGCCGAGGCACTCGAGAAAATCAAAGGTGAAGCCTGGCAATTGTTGGTCGTAGGCGATGGATCTGAACGTGAAAACTTTGAGCAACGACTACGCGAAGCGAGACTCCATGATCGCGCCGAGTTTACTGGCGCGGTTAGTTTCGCTCTTATGCCTGAGTATTTTCAGCGGTTAGATGTGATGGTAATCCCCACCGAAACTACCAAACGCGTTCGCGAACAGTTTGGCCGCGTGATTGTTGAGGCAATGGCCAGCGGCGTGCCGGTGATCGGATCAACTTGCGGCGCCATACCAGAAGTCATCGGCGACGCTGGACTGGTTTTCCCGGAAGGTAATGCAACCGCGCTCGCGAACGCCTTGCGTAGCATGCTTGCGGATGGAGATCTGCGCCAGCGACTGGTTGCAGCAGGACAAGCTCGAGTGGAACAGTATTCATGGACGCGGGTTGCGGAAATGACTTACGAACTGTTTCGCCGCGTGCTTGACGGCAAAGAGCAGACCGCTCCGAAGCGTTCTTTGGCGAGTGCACAAGTAGCGAGTCTTGGCTGCGCGATCCTGTGCGTGCTGGATTGTTTGGTTTGAGACCGATTGGATTAGTCATTGGTCAAAGGCAAAAATGCTGCAACGTAATATCAAATTGGTCTTTAGCACGAATGCGCTGATGTTGTCGTCAGGCGTTGTGACCAGTCTGCTAAGCGCCTGGGCGCTTGGTCCGAGTGGTCGCGGCGATCTTATGGTGGTGCTGATGTGGCCCGCCATCTTTTCGATGGTGGCGCAAATTGGTTTGCCGCAGGCCTATCGCTTTTGGATTGCCAAGCGTCCGGAATGTGCTTCAGCGCTTTTTGCGAATAGCGTGATCTTTACGCTTGTGATGGGTCTGCTAACGCTTGGTTTAGCGGAGCTGATAATCCCACACTTAATCGGAGATCGTAGTCCCGAAGTTTTGCGACTCACCCGCATCTATCTGCTCGTGATCCCGGTACATCTGTTAACCGATCTCACGCGCGGTATGCTGGAAGGCGCGCGACGATTCAAGTGGGTCGGAGCCTTGCGCTTGATTCTCTTTGGCGTGCAGTTGGCAAGCTACATTGTGCTTTGGCTGATGGGCCGGCTAACTGTTGCCAGCGCCTCCTACACGATGCTTGCCTCGTTAGGGGCTTCGCTAATCGTTTCGCTGATAGCTATTTGGAGTGAGCTGCGGCCGAAGTGGGAGCCAAGCCTCGGCGAACTGAAGACGACGCTGCGTTACGGAGTGCGCGACTATCCCGGCATCCTGACTGAATTTGTGAACTGGCGACTCGACCTCATGATGCTGGTGGGAATGGCTTCCAGCGGCGCGTTGGGACTCTATGTCGTGGCGTTGCGCCTGGCGGACATCACCAGTACGTTGGCCGGGTCAGTCGGCGATGCATTGTTGCCGGAGGTCGCGGCATCGACGAACACCTCGGAAGCAACGTTGGTCGTAACGAAGAGTTTGCGACTAACGCTCTGCGCCCATCTGCTGATTCTGGTTCCGCTTTGGATTGCCGCGCCTTACATCCTGCGTTTTGCTTACGGAGACAATTTCGTTGAAGTCACCAACGTATTGCGCTTGCTGATGTTTGCGTCGGTGGTGTGGAGCGGGGGCGCGATCGTTATTAGCGGGCTTAACGGGCTGGGACATCCCGGACTCAGCGCCACTGCCAGAATTGCGGCGGCGCTGGTAATGGTCGTAGCGTTAATTACTTTGTTGCCGCGAAGGGGCATCCAGGGCGCAGCACTCTCTTCGATAGCAGGTTATAGCGTGATGTTTCTGGTAGCGCTGTTCTGGTTGTTGAAGCGTGGTCAAATTACTGTGTGGGAATGTTTGCGGCCACGCTGGAGCGACGTTCCTATGAGTTTCACGCCGGCCGGCATTCGCGTCCAGGTCGCGAGAGCTTTCCGACGCGCTCCGGAAGTACAGGCGCAAACTGCAGATGCTTTGGCAGGGTTGGAATAGTTCCGACACGTACCCGCGCCGCACGGGCTTCGGTTCAAACCCCCAATGACCCAGCGCTCTTTCACTTCGTTAGTCTTACTCCTCCTCTTGTCGCTCCCGTGCCCGGGTTGCCTTCGCCAAAGAAATTGCGGCTTCACTTCTGAAGCTGGCTCTGGAGCGCCTGAAATTCCCGAGAGCTTTGGCGTCAATATTGATTTCACTGATCCCCAACCGGGCGAGATCAAAATGCTGTCCGAAGCCGGCTTTCGTTGGGTACGCATGGATCTCAAGTGGGACTCAACTGAAACAAAACCAGGTCTCTACGATTTCTCCGAATATGATCGCCTGCTCGAGACACTAAAGCCCTACAGCATCCATACGCTCTTCATTCTTGACTACGGCAATCCGCTTTACGATAGCGGAGCGCCGCCCAGAACTGAGGCTGCGCGGCAGGCCTTTGCGAGTTGGACAGTCGCCGCCGCTAAACATTTCGCTGGTCGTGGTTTGCTGTGGGAGGTCTATAACGAACCAAACCACTCCACATTTTGGCCGCCCGCGCCAAACGCGCAGGAGTACATTGCGCTGGCGCTGGCAGTCGGTCGCGCATTTCGTGATTCCGCTCCCAACGAGAAATTGATAGGCCCTGCCACTTCAGAAATCGACTTCGACTTTCTTGAGCGCTGTTTCAAAGCAGGTTTGCTTGAGTATTGGTCGGCAGTGTCAATCCATCCTTATCGTCGTTCTGATCCCGAAACCGCGGCCGAGGATTATTGCCGGCTACGTAAATTGATCAAGAGATATGCGCCGGTGAGTACCGGAAGCAGTAGCGACCGGATCCCTCAAAGAAAAGAAATTCCAATTATCTCGAGCGAGTGGGGCTACTCCGCGGCGTGGCGTGGCCTAAGTGAGCAAAAGCAGGGCGAACTGCTCCCGCGCACGCTGCTCACTAACGCCGCAAACGGAATTTTGCTGTCGATCTGGTACGACTGGCGTGACGACGGCCTGGATGCGAATAATCCGGAACACCACTTCGGCGCCGTATTCAATTCATATCACACCAATCGCGAGCCAGTTTACGATGCCAAGCCCACCTACTTGGCGGCGAGAACGCTAAGTGCATTCTTCAGTGGTTACCGATTTGAGAAACGCGTTGACGTCGGTAGCAACTCAGACTACGTGCTCGCCTTTCGAAACGGGGAGACGCTGCGATTTGCTGCCTGGACTACAGGTGAAAGTCACAAGGTAGTAATTCCTGTTGGTCTCAGTCAGTTGACAGCCGTCAGACACACCGGTGAGAGCGTTGAATTATCGAGTACTGATCAAAAGGCGGCGGCGATCACGTTGAGCAGTGCGCCTATCTATTTGCGTTAGTCTGGCAGGCTCCCGGCAAACTCGTTTGCAGTGCGGCGGAAAGTGTCCAGCCGTTGTCGGCGCATGGCCTTGCCTTAAAGAGTCGTAGTCGATAACAAGAGTTCGACGCGTAGCGTCGATATGAATTTAGCCCGGCCTTTCAAGGCCGGGAAACAATAGTTAACCCAACATCCGTCGCGTCGCGACGGAATGAATTGCTGATTTATCATCATCGCGTCGCTGACGCGACGCGTGGTTTAAGGCATAACGTGATCCCAGCCTTGAAAGGCTGGGCTAAATTCACGCCGACGCTACGCGTCGCAATCACTTTTACGACTTTGAGGGCAAAGCCTCGGCACACTCCAAACGGCAAAGTTTCTGGCAACTAAGGCGGTTTGGCAGTTTCTATTTATTACGAAGAGATTGAAGAGGGTTGTTAGCGAGTGGCCGGAAACTTTATCAGGCACAGGCGCGTGTGCGGTTTAGTATTTTTATCTGACTCACAATCAGTACTGCGTAGCATATGAGCACCTATCAATTCGCGAGAACGGCCCTCGAACACCACGCCCTGCAACAGGTCACGCTAAGTTATTTGCGGCCGGGCAGTCCACTGCCATTGATAATTCGGCCAGCTGAAGAAGAGCTTGACTTAGTCGAATGGGCCGCCGCAAATTCTAATTTCATTGAGCTTTATCTCGTGCGAAATGGAGCGATTCTGTTCCGTGATTTTGACCTCTCAACGATTGAAGAGTTTGAGCAGTTGATCGAAGGGGTGTCCGGCCCGCTACTCGATTACTCGTACCGGTCAACTCCGCGCCACGTAATCAGCGGCAGGATTTATTCGTCGACCGAGTATCCCGCGCACCAATCGATACCGTTACATAACGAGAACTCCTATACGCGCAACTGGCCGATGAAGCTGTCATTTTTTGCGCAGCAGATCGCAGACAAAGGCGGCGAGACGCCGATAGCCGATTGTCGCAAAATTTACGACGCGATCCCGCCGGAGATTCGCGAATGCTTCGAGCGCAAGGGTCTGATTTACGTGCGTAATTACGGCACCGGTCTCGATCTTACGTGGCAGGAAGTGTTTCAAACGTCCAGCAAGACGATGGTTGAAGACTACTGTCGCAGATCCGGAATGGAGTTTGAATGGGTTGGAGTTGATCAGCTTCGCACCAGACAAAAAGCGCGGGCGGTTGAGACGCACCCGCGAACTGGTGACTTGGTCTGGTTCAATCAGGCGCACCTTTTCCACGTCTCCAGATTGTCCGCGGAGGTTCGCGATTGGCTGTTAAATGCTTACGGCGAACAGAATCTCCCACGCAATGTTTACTTTGCCGATGGCTCACCTATAGATCCGGCGATGTTGGATGAGATCACTCAGGTTTACAGCAACCACTCGATTGTCTTTCCGTGGCACGAGGGCGACGTTCTTATGCTCGACAACATGCTGACGGCACACGGCCGCCAACCGTTTGTGGGGCAGCGCAAGGTAGTGGTAGGCATCGCTGAATCAAATCGCAGCGTAGCAGAATCAACCAGTCATATTAGATAATGCTTCCGCTTGAACAAATTTTCTTCTCAAGACTCTGCCAGTTCGTTCCCCGATGGACCCGATCACTCGACCCGATCTGCTGATCTTCCTCGTCTCGAGTTAAGCGCTGACGATGTTCACGTCTGGTTGGCGAAGCTTGATGACTACTCTGCCGATAGTTTGAAACTTCTACTCCGGGAGGACGAACTCCTTCGCGCCGCCCGCTTCCATTTCGAGAAGGACCGAAATCATTTCGTAGTTGCCCGCGCCTGGTTACGAAAACTGCTAGGCGCATACCTGGGTGTCAGCCCTCGCGAACCAGGATTCTCTTACGCCGAAAAGGGGAAGCCTGCGCTCGAAGATGGGCAGGGAAGTTCGCTTAGTTTCAACCTGGCGCATTCGGGCGGGATGGCAATCTATGCGTTCTCGCGTCACCGTGAAATCGGCGTTGATCTTGAGTTTATCCGCGAGGACCTGGCCGGCGAGAAGATTGCCGAGCGTTTCTTTTCCGAGCGCGAGATTGACGACTTGAAGAGCTTGCCGCCTGAACTGCGGAAGCGAGCGTTCTTCGATTGTTGGACGCGCAAGGAAGCGTACATCAAGGCGCGCGGCGATGGACTATCAATGCCGTTGAATGAATTCGATGTATCGTTTGTGCCGGGCTCGGATGCCTCACTACTACGGAACCATAAAGAGCCTGAGGAAGTTAATCGCTGGATGATGCAGCAGGTTGAGGCGCCCGAAGGTTACGTTGCAGCGTTGGTCGCTGAAGGACAAGACTGGCAGTTAAAGAATTTTACGATGGATCAATTTCCGAAGTAGGACAGACATTCCTGTCTGTCCTCGTGTTTTTAATTCGGCCTCGGTGCGTACAAAAACGTCTGCACCACGTCACTGAATCGCTTCTGCTTGTGCCGGCGCTGGCCCCGCTTCTGCTTCTTCCTTTTTTGATCTCCACATGCCGGCAATCTGGTTGGCCTCGGCCAGCGTCATGTTGTCGTAAATATCAGCATTATTCTTAATCACGCCGTCTTCGAGTTCGCAGACTTCCCAATCGGGCGCTTCCGGATCGGTACCTGCGCGGCCTGGTTTGACGCGAACATCAAATGAAATCACCGGACTCTTCGTTTCGTTTGCCATCAGTCAATTCCTTTGCTGGTTTTCTGCGAGTCTGAGCGAGGTAAATCTATCATAACTTGCCATTCGAGTCTCATAGGCGTCGATCACTTTGACAATCGCGAAGCCTCAGGTAGCATGTCGCGGAAGCTTAGCCTGAATCCGCGCAACTTAAAAACATGTGCACTGATAGAAGAGACTTCCTAAAACTCTCTGCCGCTGTTGCCGGCGCAACTCTGCTCGGCAACACTGCCCACGCTGAAGCACCCGAGCCGCTGAAACAACGCGAACTACCGTCAGCCATTCGTAAACTAAAACGAATGGTGGACGATGTCGTGCCGATCTCCATGGATGAGCGCCGCGCGAGAGTCGATACGGCGCGGCAGCTGATGCGGGCGAACAAGATCGACGCCATCTATGTCGAGCCGGGCTCCAGCATGTTTTATTACACGGGCATGCGTTGGGGCACGAGCGAGCGAATGCTGGCGTTGGTTATTCCTGCGCGTGGCGAGATCGCCTGGGTGTGCCCCAAGTTTGAAGAGGAACGCGCGCGCGAATTGATCTCCATGGGCAAGGACATTCGCACGTGGGAAGAGGACGAGAGTCCATACCAGCGCGTAGCCGAGATCTTCCGTGATCGGGGAATTCGCACCGGACGCATTGGCATCGAGGAACGGGTGCGGTTCTTTCTTTTCGATGGGATTCGCAAAGCCGCGCCGCGGCTGCAATTCGTGAGTGCGACTCCGGTTACCGCCGGTGGCAGGATGTTTAAGTCGCCTGCGGAAATCGCGCTTATGCAAAAGGCCAACGACCTGACGCTCATCGCTTATCGTGCAACTGTCGAAAGCGCACGCGAAGGTATGACGCAGGACGAATTTGCCGGCAACTGTGCGTCAGCTTTTCGCGCGCTCGGCGTGCAGGGCGGCGTGTTTTGCAGCTTTGGCAAATACACCGCGTTTCCGCATGGCAGCAGCACACCGCAAAAACTCAAAGAAGGCGATATTGTTTTGATGGATGGTGGTTGCAGTGTGGAAGGTTACCAGTCAGACATAACGCGCATGTTTGTTCTCGGTAAACCTACGCAGCGAATGAAAGACATCTGGAACCTCGAGCGTAGATCGCAGGACGCAGGTTTCGCCGCCGCGAAAGTTGGCGCGCCGTGTGAGGCGGTTGACGCTGCTTCTCGCAAAGTGATTACCGACGCCGGATTTGGTCCGGACTATAAAGTGCCCGGGCTGCCCCATCGCACCGGACACGGCATCGGCCTCGATGGTCACGAATGGACAAACTTCGTGCGCGGCAACAAGACGCCAATTCAACCCGGTATGTGTTTCAGCGATGAGCCGACGATTGTGATTTATGGGGAGTTCGGGATACGTCTGGAGGATTGTCTTTACATCACCGATAACGGTCCGAAGTTTTTTACGACGCAGAGTCCATCGCTTGAGGAACCGTTTGGGTGAACGGGACTGATCGGTTCGTGCCCCTCTCCGCGAGCGGAGCGGGGAAGGGGAGATCCAACCGAGGACTAATATGGATATGACTGAAACCTGTTCGCATCTTGACCAAATCAAACCAGTAACACCCAGCGCAAAGGGCTGCGAAGATTGTCTTAAGATTGGCGCCAAGTGGATGCATCTGCGTCTGTGCATGATCTGCGGCAAAGTCGGCTGTTGCGATTCTTCGCCTAACAAACATGCCACCAAACATTTTCATGCTGTTGGTCATCCGATCATTAAGTCGTTCGAGCCCGGTGAGGATTGGGGCTGGTGCTACGTAGACGAAATCATGTTTGACGAGTTGTAGTCTCTGCGGCGTTGGAGCCAACGAAGGAGTCACATGCGCGCCCGGCGATTACTTTTTCTTGCAGCCTTAACCTCTTGTCTTCTGTCGCCGTTGTTCTCCCGGCCCGCCGGCGCAAGCATAACGCGGCGCGCAAACACCGCCTGGCATTTTGTTGAAATCGAAACGACGGTACACCGCCTCGGGGTTGAAACCAGCAGCGACGATCCGGAAGAACGTCGCTGGTACATCTCAAACGTTCTCATCCAGCCTGAAGACGTCCCAACCTACTCGCTCGTCAAACAGAAAATTATTCCATACTTCAGTCATAACGTGATGGACCCGGCCGAGGCGCGTGGTATCGCAATCGACTACGGCGAGCAGGACGTGCGTCTGAATGGCGAATCGTCGTTTGCAAACTACGCGACGCGTGAGGAAGCAGAGAAGGAACGCGAGCGCGCGATCGAATATCGCAAGGGCCAGCGCGGAAACATCTATTCGTTTGAACTTGTCTATGGTCCGGCCAAAGGCGAAGAGACCAGCAAACCAAAACTGATTTACCGCGACAAGCAGCAGCCTAACTACGAAGGCGCTAAGCGTTAGGGCAATCGATGCCGGTAGTTTGGAACGACGACAAAGTTTGGTTCGACGAGAGCCTCAAGCTGGCGCAGATTTGTCATGACGTTGCCGCGCTGCAAACGTCCAATCACAATGTTCTCCTCTTGTCCCACTTTGAAGCGACGCTCTCGCAACTTGCTGCATCACTGAACGCGAAAGGAATTCGTTACGAACGTTTCGCCTCACTTAATCCGACCGATCTGTGCCGGCATTCATCAGCAGGAGTTTGGCTTGGATCAGCGCGCGCTTTCCGAGTGACTCAGGATCTGACACCCGGAAGCGCGTCCGCGTTTCTTGAAGTATTAGTGGCTGAACACCATCCATTGCAGTCAGAGGACCAGGAAATAGCTGACGCTGCTCAGAAACTGTCCTGCAATTCGCACCTTTGTTTTTACTTCTCGCTCGATGATCCGCTGATGCAATACTTCGGTAACGAGTCGATCAAAGCGTTGTTTGAGCGGCTGGGCATCGACAAGAGTGAGTGCATCTCGCACCATCTGATCAATTCAGCCATTCGCGCGGCCCAGGAAAAAATAGAACGCAAGGTTGGGAAGGGAGTTCCGACCTACTCAGTCGAGGATTGGTTCAAATACAACTTGCCCGGAAAGAGACCGTAGTCGCTGGCTACGCGTGAGACGTCTGCGCGAGCGCCTTGAAATTCAATTCGCCTGACGATCTAATATCTGCTTTCAGGACCTTCTCCATCTGCTTGAGTGCATATTCATTTTCTTCCCGGGTCTCAGAGGCGACACAGTCAGCGGGCACGCAGAGTTTGAAGTCGCGCATGTAAGCGTCGTTTGCCGTGAAGAGAACACAATTGTTCCCAGCGATCCCAGCGAGGATCAGACTCCGGGAGCCAACGTGCTCCAATAACAATTCCAGACTGGTGCAGTAAAAGCCGGAGTGCTTAGGTTTCAGCACAAAGTAGTCATCCTCGTCGGGAAGAACGAGCTTTACGAAAGGTTCGCCCCGCACGCCGTCGTCGAGACAGTGAGAGACAATCTTGTTCAGATCGGACTGCCACTTGCCGAAGTTGTCGTTGACGTAAATAACCGGGAGGCCCGCGCGTTTCGCTTGCGCTTTGAGATTCGCGATTTGTTCGCCAACCGGCAACGCGAATTTCAGCAGCCTCTCGCCATTCGCAAATTCAAAGTCGTTAATGACGTCAATCAACAGCAAAGCAGCGGAAGCTTTGTCGGGTGCACTCCCGTGTAAATCTTTACTTTTGACAGGCATATGATCGCTCCGCTACGGATTGCCTCACAACCGTACATAGCATCCGCTTAGTTGTTCAATTGTGATTCGACTTAGCTTTGTACTTATCGTCGAGAGGGCATTGGGCAACCGCAGTGCCAAAGAGATCTTTCTAAAAAGCCCAACGACCCCAGGCAAAGATGCTGGCAAAGAATGAGAGATAGAGGATTGACCAGAACGTAATGACGGCAAACCACACTCGGCGCGTCGCCAGCATCGCAAAGAGAATGTAGATAGGAAACATCGTCAACGTGTAGCGCGGCACGCTCAACACGAAACTCACCGAAACAAACATCAGCCAGTTGCCCGTCATCCAGACACTGTAGGCAGGTCGCAGTTTGAACCAGCTCACGATGGTGCAAACCAGTCCGAGCGTGATGAAGACCACTTCCTGCATCCCAATCATTTCGGCTTCCGACGGCGCTCGAGTTAGCGAGCCGATCGCATTATCGATGCCCGTGATAGGAGAGGAAAGCGACTTGCCGAAGAACTGCTGCATGAGGTGCGTAAATGCAAACGCATCGCCGGTCACATGTTTGTTAAGCAGGAGGTAACCAGCAAACCCGACAGCGACGAGCGAAATATACAGCCACTCCATTTGCAGCCGCCGCGTCTTCGAGTATTGATATGCAGCTTCCATCACCAATACCGGCCCTAAGACCAGACCATTCGCGCGCGTCAGGCAGGTGAGTGCTCCAAGCACTGCGGCCAGCAACCAACGTTGCTTTCGCGCTGAATACACAGAGCTGACCGCCAACATAAGAAACAAGCTCTCGGTGTAGCCAATGTGCAGAAAATAGCTGGTGGGAAATATGAACAAGAACCACACGGCACGCTGGGCAAGCGCTCGCGAGTAATCGAGTTCAACTAAACGCAGCAGGACAATTGCGACTACGAGAGAAGCCAGCGTGGAGATAATGAAGGCGCTCAGCAGATAATCGCGCGTGACCAGCGTGAATAGCCTGATGGTCCAGGGGAACAGCGGATAGAAAACCAGTAGCGGCAGGTTTTCACCAGCGCCGCTGTAGCCAAATTCCGCGAGCTTCTGATAGTTGAGTGCGTCCCAACGATTCCAAATGCCCATCCAACCACGCCAGCCGTCGACGCGTTGATCTTGCAGCACCTGGTAACTTTGACCGGCGAAAAGAAACAGTAGCGCCTTAATCGAGATCACTGTCCCCAGCATGCGCCACTCGTGGTGTCGCAAGCCCAGAAACAAGGCGCGTTCTTTGACGGCGAGAGTGTTTGCGTTGTCGTTCTCCACGTTGGGTGCAGAAACTAAATGAGGGGGCAGAACTTTGCAACACAAATCTGATGATGTCCTAAACTCATTTCCTCTGTGCATCCTCCGTGTCTCTGTGGTGAGCTTTTGCTGGGAATCAATCCACAACAGAGACACAGAGAACGCAGAGGTTTCACAGAGAATCTCAAATCAGGGGCTAACTGGAAGTTGGTCCTCTTGGCGCGCGTAGCGTCTTGGCGGTTAGACTGGCGACAATGCCCTCAATAAGCGAAACGTGGGGAACAACACCAGAAGAGCGACGGGTCGCATTTCCCTGCGACAACCTGATTGTTCAGCCCGACGATGCGTTGTATCGCGGCGTCACCATTAGCGCGTCGCCGGGCACTGTGTTTCGCTGGCTGTGCCAGATGCGCGCCGCGCCTTACAGCTACGATTGGATTGATAACGGCGGCAGCCGGAGTCCGCTGACGCTAACCCCTGATCTCGAGAATCTGCAGCTTGGTCAGGACGTAATGCGTATCTTCAAGCTCACCGCGTTTGAAAAAGATCGCCATGTGACGCTACGCCTGAAACCGAAGTCCACGGCCGCACAAACCTTTGGGGGACCTCGCGGTGAGTTACATCATCGTTCCCGGTGTCGAGGGGAATTGTCGTTTGCTGGTTAAGTTGCTGGTCAAACACCCGCGCGGACTTTATGGAACCCTGATGCGAATAGTGTTGCCGTGGGGAGACCTGGTGATGATGCGCCGCCAACTGTTGAACTTGAAACGACTGGCTGAAGCAACTGAGCGAGGCGTGAAAGGTTAGGCAAAGAAGGCGCCGCTCCTTGAAAGAGTCGTCGCCTTCTTCGTGTTCATACGGAATGAGTGTTATTGGTTGTTGGCATTTTTGTGTCCTACATGACCCCGGCGGTGACGACGGTGCATCCGGCGGTGCCACCGGCGTCCACGCCTATGGCTCCTGTTCATGTTCCCCATCTTCATGTTCGACTCCATTGTGGTGCTGCTGTTCGAGTTTTGCCCTGCGAGGACAATGCTCCCACAACAGATAAGCACGAACACTACGAGGGCAACGATTTTCTTTTTTAACATTCCCGAAACCTCCCTGATGAAATTGAAGCAAGCGGCATCTTTTTACGTCCAAATGCAGTGCAAGTCAATCGTTATGTTAGGAGGACGCTGTTTGCGGGAATTGAATGCACCTCTTTGCGCTGTCGCAGTGCGTATCTAAGCGTCTTGATCGTCCCCCCGCCCTTCCCAGCCCAGAACCCAAAAACAATTTGTGCCAGGTCGACCATGTGCCGATTTCTGATCGCGCCCGCCGTCTTGCGCTTCGGCAGTTGTAACTCCACAACGCGATCGACTTGCTCGAGCGAGGCTTGAACCCATTGCGGTTGTTTAAACCGCGTGTAGGGAACTATAGCCCAGCAAGTTTCATTGTTTTCCAGCAGCCATTCCATCACCCACTGATCGACTCCTCGCGCGGAACCAACCAGCCACGTTCGACCCTGAGACAGGAATGGCGACAAATGTTGCTCGAATAACGTTCGCGCGGTTTCGCGCTCAACGTCACGTGAGCCGGTGATCATGATCGAGCTTTTCACGCTCATAACAATAACAGTCCTTCAGTTTTCCCGCAGTCCGGTTGGACCGCCCTTAATTTTTTGAGATAGTGGTGAGACGCATCGCTACAAAGTTTTCAAATGGGCAACCAAAGCAATACAACCGAAATCCGGCGCCTGAGCGCGTGCTCTTTCGACGAAGCCCTGAAGCTTTGGAACGAAGGATTCCAGGGTTATGTTGTCGACATGACGCTCTCATTGGCTGGTTACCTTTCCCGGCTAACCCGCGACGGCTTGGCGCCCGAGTCTTCGCTGGTAGCCTACTGCGACGGTCGGCCGGCGGGATTTCTGCTCAATGGTTTCAGAAAAGGCGCGCGAGGCAAGGTGGCATGGAATGGTGGGACCGGTGTTGCTCCAGAGTTTCGCGGACGCGGCGTCGGCAAAGCGCTGATGCGAGCCACGCTCGATCTCTACAACGAACTCGGTGTTGACCTTGCTACGCTCGAAGCCATCAGCACCAACGAGCCGGCAATCGCGCTCTACGGACAATGCGGATACGAGATCGTCGATCGGTTACTCTCGCTGCGGCATGAAGGAAGTTTGCCTGCGCATTCATTCGCACGACCGAACGGTGAATCATACGTTGCCGAATTAGTGGCTCCTGCAGCACTCGGTCGACTTGAATTCTATGATGAACTGGCGCCTTGGCAATCACATTGGGACAACCTCGGTCGGAATCAGGGAGAGGCCCTCATCGTCTCCGATTCAAGCGGCGTCGCGTGTGGTTACGCGCTCTATAAGAAAACCTACGACGAGCGAGGAAGTGTAAACACAATCGCGTTGTATCAATGTGTGGCCCGGCCCGGCGCGGAGCAGGAACCAGTCGCGGCGTGTGCTCTGCAAACGCTTTTCGCGCCCTTCGACCTTGAGTGTAGGCGTTCAACTTACAATCTCAGTAAGTCTAATGAAACGGTTTGCGTGATGCTCGCAGACGCTGGCTTCGATCTTTACATTGAACAAGTGCACATGCGGCGACAGACTTAAGTTCAAAGACTTTGCAAAAAAAGGCACGAAGAGCGGGGGCAAGCCCACCTTCCTCACCCTGAGCTAATCCGCGTTGAGATTGTGACCTCACGTTGAACGGCTTTCAATCTGAAGCATCAGGAGAGTTTGGAAGTCTCAGGATCGGGAAGGCGGGCTTGCCCCCGCTCTTTACGTTTGGTCGAAACACTTTTGTGCAAAGCCTAAGTCAGCAACGGAAACTGTTTCAACCGTTTTCCCGTACTTAAGTTGCTCTCAGAAACCGTTGAACGTTACGCCAAAATCACTTCCAACCCCGGTTAAGTATTGATGATTCGCGCTCATGAGTCTAAATTGACCGAGCGAAAGGGACTAACAAAGATGAAATGTAGACTCAAATCACTTGGGGCCGCGATAGTTGTTGTCGTCTTCTGTGCGTTGGCTGTTTGCGGTCAAGCTACTGATAAGCGGACCCTGACTCTCGACCGTATATTCAGCTCCTCGGATTTTCGTTCAGAAACGTTTGGACCCGCACGTTGGCTCGAGGACGGCAGCTCTTACACGACTCTGGAACCTTCGCCCAATAACAAAGAGGCGCGGGACATTATTCGTTATGAAGCCGAAACCGGGGCTCGCAGTGTTTTGATCTCATCCCTCTCGCTTACGCCGCCAGGAGCTTCGACGCCGCTTGAGATTGAAGACTACAGTTGGTCTCAGGATGGACGGAAGCTGCTGGTCTTCACCAACACGCAACCTGTTTGGCGGCAAAACACGCGCGGCGACTATTGGGTTTTCGACATTGCGGCAAAGAAACTCACAAAGCTTGGTAAGGATGCAGCAGCGTCTACTTTGATGTTTGCAAAGTTCTCACCCGACGGGACGCGTGTTGGCTATGTGCGCGAAAACAACATCTATGTTGAAGACCTGGCGGGCAATCGAATCACGCAACTCACGCGCGACGGCTCCAAACGAATCATCAACGGCACTTTTGATTGGGTTTATGAAGAAGAGCTTGATTTGCGCGATGGCTGGCGTTGGAGCCCGGACGGTCGGACCATCGCTTACTGGCAATCGGACACCGATGGCGTCCCTGACTACTTCCTCATCAATAACACTGATTCGCTCTATCCGAAGATCACGGCGATTCAATATCCGGTAGCGGGGCAAACCAATTCCGCAGTTCGCGTCGGCGTGGTCGGCGCCGGCGGCGGAGACACGCGCTGGTTAAAGATTCCCGGAGATTCTCGCAACAACTATGTCGCCCGCATGAACTGGGCTGGAAACTCGGACGAGGTCCTCGTGCTGCAACTCAACCGGCGGCAGAATGTCCTGAACGTGATGATCGGAAACAGGAGCACAGGCCAGGTTCGAACAATTCTGGAGGAAAAGGATGACGCCTGGGTTGACATTGACGTTGACGAAGTTCAGTGGCTGGACTCCGGCAAACGCTTTCTGTGGTCGAGCGAACGCGACGGCTGGCGTCACGTCTACTCTGCACCGCGAGAGGGCGGGCCCGCGCGACTGATTACCAACGGCCCATTTGATGTAGTTAGCATTGAAGACGTAGACGAGAAGGCGGGTTGGCTTTACTTCATCGCTTCGCCAGACAATGCAACTCAGCGTTATCTTTACCGCACTGAACTGAACGGCAACGGCAAGCCTGAACGGCTTAGCCCAGCCGACGAGCCTGGTTCACACTCCTACTCCATCGCCCCGAATTCCAGTTGGGCATTTCATACTTTTTCTACTATTGGCTCGCCACCGGTAGTTGATTTAGTTCACCTACCGGATCACCGGCCGGTGCGCATGCTTGCTGCCAACGCGAAAGTAATCGCAAACGTCAAAGCGCTGGATACTAAACAACCGGAATTTATCAAGGTGGATGTCGGTGAGGGAGTTACGCTTGATGGTTGGATGATCAAGCCGCCAAACTTTGACGCGTCGCAGCGTTATCCCGTTTTCATTTATGTATACGGCGAGCCGGCAAGTCAAACAGTGCTCGACCGCTGGGCCTCATCCCGTTATCTCTGGCATCAGATGCTCGCGCAACACGGATATTTGGTGATGAGTTTTGACAATCGGGGCACACCGGCGCCAAAAGGCCGTGCCTGGCGCAAAGTTGTCTATCGACAAATCGGCGTGCTGGCTCCGAAGGAACAGGCGGCAGCCGCGCGCGTCGTGCAAAGCTGGCCGTTCGTGGATTCCAAACGAATTGCGATCTGGGGTTGGAGCGGGGGCGGATCGATGACGCTCGATCAGATGTTCCGCTATCCCGATATCTATCAGGTGGGAATGTCCGTGGCGCCCGTTACCGACCAACATTTCTACGACACGATTTATCAGGAACGCTACATGGGATTGCCGCAGGATAACGAGGAGGACTACAAGCGCGGCTCGCCGGTCACGCACGCAGGCGGTCTAGCAGGCAAGCTGCTTATTGTTCACGGATCAGGTGACGATAACGTTCACTACAAAGGCACCGAGGTGCTCGCAAACGTGCTGATAGCCGCGGGGAAACAGTTTTCGATGATGGAGTATCCGAATCGGCGTCATGGCATCAGCGAAGGTGCTGGCACCACTCGACACGTGTACGAACTGCTCACGCGGTTTCTCGAAGGAAACCTGCCGCCGGGCGCCGCGGGGCATTGAAATCCGACGGAACAATCTCGACGCAGCCTTCGATGACACTAACCTGGGCCGTTGGCCCAGGTGTTACATTTCGCGCCCTTGGCGTTTTTCAAAGCGTCTGTTCTCAGAGCATGAGATGACAACAAAGCTAACTCCAACTTCAGACAACGCCGCAGCTTATGACATGTTGCGGGAGCTTGCAGACGACTTTTGGGCGTGGCGCGCGGCAAACCAGCCCGTCTCATACGATGACATCCCGCGCATGGAGCGCCCCGAGGATTGGAGTCCCGACTGGTCGCCGGAAGCGATCGAGCGACGGCGGCGGGAACTTGACGCGTTCAGTGAGCGCCATCAGCTGATTGAGTCAAAGCAGTGGCCGGTATCTCAACAGGTCGATCATCGCTTGATCGGATCGGCTTTGGCGCGTGTGAACTGGGAGTTGAATGTCACGCGCAGCCAGGAATGCAATCCCGGTTTCTACGTCGATCAGACCTTGGGTGTCCTCTTTCTGCTGTTGCTGAAGCCGCCGCCGTTTCTCGAAGCGCGCAGCCGCGAAATCGTTAGAGCATTAAGAAGCTTCAACGAAACTGCCAGACAGGCCCAGACCAACCTTGCCGGTCATGCGATTAAGCCGTTCGCGATCGCAGCTATCGAGAAATTGGTCGAGGTGAGGAAACGGCTCACGACAGTTTCGAATGAACTGGCTCCATTGCTTTCGGGCGTGACTGAAACTGAACTTCACGATGCTACTGATGATGCCGTGACGGCGCTCGAGCGGTTGCATGACTGGCTCAATTCTCAACTTCCGTCGATGATCGAGAACACAGCAGTTGGCCGCGACGCGTACGTCAATTTTCTCCATCAGGTGGCGCTGGTGCCATTCACGCCAGAGCAATTGCTGGTGATGGGTACGCACGAATGGGAGCGCTCGGTCGCGTTTGAAGTCTGTGAACAAACGCGCAATCAGGGTTTGCCTGAACTGAAGTTGTTTCCCGATCAAGCGGCACAAATCGAGCGTGAAGCAATCGAAGAGGAGAATGCGCGCAAGTTTCTCGAAGCCAAAAATATTCTCACCGTCCCTGCTTGGGTAAAGCACTATCGTAATCTGCCGCTGGCTGCTTATGTTCAGCAACTGTCGTTTATGGGAGTCGCCGATGATCTCACTTCGGCGACCAGATTGGATGAGGACGGCATCAGCTACATCAAGAACCCTTCGCCGGAGCTGGATTATTTTTCTCTGTCGATTGCCAAGGATCCGCGCCCGCTAATTGTGCACGAAGGTGTGCCTGGTCATTACCTGCAAATGGTCCTGGCCTGGGCGCACGAGAACCCGATTCGGCGTCAATACTATGATTCGGGAGCAAACGAAGGGATTGGTTTCTATGCAGAGGAGTTGATGCTGCAGTTTGGATTTTTCGACGATAGTCCGAAGGTGCGCGAGATCATGTACAACTTCATGCGACTGCGGGCGTTGCGCGTGGAAGTGGATGTGAAGTTGGCGCTCGGCCTTTTCACCATAGATCAAGCAGCCGATTATCTGGAGAAGATTGTGCCCGTCGATCGCGCAACGGCTCGACAGGAAGCAGTCTTTTTTGCTTCCTCACCGGGCCAGGCAATCACTTATCAAGTTGGCAAACTGCAAATTGTAAAGTTCCTTGCGGAAGCCCGCCTGCAGCTAAAGCAGAAGTTTGATTTGCGCGCGTTTCACGACTACGTGTGGAAAAACGGCAACGTGCCGATCGCGTTGTTGCGTTGGGAGTTTCTGGGTCTGACGGACGAGCTGGCGACACTGGATAGCGCCGGCTGATTACCAAGAGAAAAATCTTTGGCGGTCGCGAGTTCTGTAAACGTCGCGCCCTGATGCGGCGAAGGCAACAATGTTCTGTTGTACTTCAAAGTTGAATCCGCCTTTTCCAAAAATGTCGCTGCCGAGATAGTTTTCAGCGATCTTGTACGCCTTAGAGAGTAGAAAGGAAGCATCAGATGAATACTCTTAGTAATTCAGCACTTCTTCGGCCTCTAATGATGGGGGCTATTTTCTTTGGCTTGGTATTGCCGGTGGTTCCAGCTCCGAATCCGCCCGAACCTCCACCCGAAGTGCAACGAATCACGCTCACTGGTTCAACTGGCGCCACGCAGACTGAGAAGGGTGATTTGATATTGACCTGGAAAAAGGGCGAACCTGAGATTGAGTTCCAAACCGGAAAGGTCCGCCACCGCGGGTTCGCCATAGTCGACCGTACTCAGGCTACACCAGCCCAACAAGTCGCGTGCGACGCAAAAAACGCGGAATACGGTTCGGTCACCATGAAAGACGGTTCATGGCTCGCTGTCGGCGTGTGCGGATCAGATCCATCGGTAGCCGTCATTGCGATCCCGGCGCTTATTCGTGCGCGCGCTTCAGCGGAAGAAGCGAATGCCGAAATGAAGTGCTGGGAAAACAAGCGGCTCAAGATGGGTGTGTGTCTTAAGGCTAGTGCTAATCCTACGTCGGCGCCGATGCCGCGAACGCGCGAACACATTCTGCTGGCGCGGCAGGTCGGGTAAGCGTGGTTATGGGCTAACTTCACACCGACGCTACACGTCGTGATCATTGGTTGCGACTTCTAGCGCAAAGCCATGAACGCTTGTCTCCGCCAAACGCATTGCGTTAGCCACCGAACAACGAGCGATCCACGTTATGTAAATCGCCGGAATCGTAATAAGGGGCTACCCACTTATCAGTGGTCGAGAGGAACCAGCCCGCCGCGACCGCTTGTTGTTGTTTAGAAGCAGCCTGGATCTTTTGTGGCGCAACCCTGGCCTTGGTGGAACTGCGGTCAAGGAAATCAAAGTGGTCGACCATCCCGAGCGCCTCAAGTGCGAAGATTGTCGCGATATCGCCATCGTGAATCGCGATGAGATTGTCGCCGTTGACCTGTTCGCCTGCCAAAGCCAAGTTCGAAGAACCGCAGTACACCACGGGATTCTTTCCGTTAAATCCGCAGACAATAAACTTGTGATGCACCTGATGCCCGAGACCCAGACCGGGAACCTGGTTGAAAGGCGGCGGCAATTTGGTAGCAGTTGGTTTGCCCGAAACGAGCGCTCCGGTTTTCTTGCCGGGCTTGTAAAGAAAAATGCCTCCCGGCGTGTCCGATATGCCGTAGCTGAAAATATCCTCATCTGCGTGCAAATCTTTGAGCGCGGGCAACACCGGCCCGGTTCCTTTATCGAGCCCCATGACGGCGAAGAGCACGCTTCCGTTTTTTGCCTTTTGTTCCTGCTGGATGCGGGTCACCATGTTGACCAGGTTCTTTTCCGCGTCGGCCTTTGGATGCGGCGAAAATGTCACTTGAATAGTCGGGTCCTTTTCAGGAAAAGGAAATACCTTCGCCGCTTCGGGCGTTTTCGCGAACTTCATGCTGACCTTGCCGTCCCAGACCGTCTGGAATATTTCGGCGTAGGTCGCGGCAATCGTCGCGTCGTTGAAAACGATGACGTGGTTGGAGTTTACATACAGACCGGTAACCGAGAAATTTGTGGAACCGGTAAGTACCTTTACGGCTTTGTCGCCCTGCGAAACAATCAACTGTTTATCGTGAGCGAAGCGGCCAAACTTTCCCCGTAGGATGGCAGCAGGTTTCTTGGCCGCGGCGATGAAGAGTTTTTCAAACTCATCTTCAGGCTTGGGCTTTTTAGTATCATGGTGCAGCGTCGCGTTATCGAGGATGACCCGAATACGTCCTTGCTTTGCCAGCGCCAGGAAAATCTTCATCAGGTCGGGCTCATTTAGATCGTAGGCAAACAAATCGAGGCGCAGTTTTTTGTTCTTCAGTACTTCATTCGCGACTTCAAGCACTCTGTCTCGCGCAGTGAATCCCAACCATTCATACTCCTCGGCGAAAGTGTAGTCTTTGCCTTCGCTGTTTTTGCCGGCAACCTGCGAAGTGTCGAAGAGCAACTCGTTCCCTTTGGGACGGAAGATCGCTTTTGGTCCGAAGTGATGCACGAATGCCTGCGACTGCACAAAACCGCGCGTAAAGCCTGCTTCGATTTTGCCTTTGACGAATGGCGCAACGTTTACCTGCACCGACGCGTTCAGCGTCTGATCGATGGGCAGCATTGAGCCCTGGCCATCAAAGTATCTGGGCGTAACGGTGTAAGTGTAGGGACCGAAGAACGGCTGCGTTCCTTGTTGCAATGAGCCAGGCACGTGCAGCCATCTGAACTTATGAATCGGCGCGTTAAAGGTTGAGTTGGGAGGCAGCTTGGCATCCTGCGCATGCTTGGAAGGATCTTCAAAGCGCAGATTGTTCTGCAAAAAATATGGCGTCTGCCCTTGCGGTTTGACTTGAATCGTAAAGCCGGCAAGGTTTTTCGTCTTCGCTTTCGGAAGATTGAAAGCGAGTAACGTTTTCGCGTCGCCGCGATACGCCTTTACAGAGAGAGCAGTTTTTGCTTTGTCAGTCATGGGGGAATTTGGCGGACGGTGAGCCGTTCCTTTCGCGTGTTGGGGGTTTTGGGATATGAGCCGAGCAGGACTCGAACCTGCGACCCACTGTAAAAGCTGAACTCCTGTTTCGCTTACGTTCCTTCTGTTAAGTATGCCGCTTAAACAATAATGCCTGAGTGCCGCTGAGTATACCTTGGTTTGAGAGAATCGGCATACAACTGGCCCAGTGACGCTTGCCCCAGTCATTTTCTTATCTAGTAGTCGTGTATGTTCTCGTGCCGCACGGACAGACTTTCTCTTCGTTGTATTCTTCCCAACTCATACGCGGTGTGTGTATCGCAAAATACCTGGGACTCGCCCGGGCGCACACACAGGTGCATCCCTTCGAGTACAGGGAACAGAGAGAATTTCGATTAAAGGAGCTACCCAACAATCCTCTTTATTGACTAGATCCGGCACATGTCACATAATCCCGCTAAAATCTATCTCAAGGAGGCCGAATGGCTACCAAAAAATCTGCTGCATCCAAGAAGAAGGCTGCTGTTAAGAAAGCGGCGTCGAAGACTGCCGCTACCCCAACACGCTCGCGAGTGCGAGAACAACAAGACTACTCCGCCAAGGCCGGGGACACCCTCAAATCGGTTGCCGAGAAGTTTCAGGTCCCCTTGAAGTTTCTGGCTCGCGCCAACAATATTTCGGAATCGGCCACTCTCAACGCCGGCATGGCCGTACGTATTCCCGAACTTAAATTGGATGCCTTCGGCCAGGTTAAAGAAGGCTGGGTAGAGATCGCCCCGATCTGGTATCAGAAGGGCAAGACCTTCGGCGACGATCGGATCATCACGCCCAAGCTTAAGGGAAAAACGCTTAAAGAAGGATAAATCGCCCCGGGGCTTAATTCTAAATCCATTGGAGCGCGAGTTGGTCGAGTGAATCCCACATCAACCGGAAACTCGCGCTTCCCACCCGTCTATGAAGATTGGCTTCATCGTTAAGGTTTCTAAACTTTGTAATCTGAGGTGTACCTATTGCTACGAGACTCCGGAGTTGGCGAATCGGGAGCGCATGTCGCTGGAAAACATTGAGCGCTTGTTCGTTCACATCCGCGAGTACCTGGAGGACTGGGGCGCCGACAGTGAACCCCACGAGCTGGGATTTGTCTGGCATGGCGGAGAACCGTTTGCACAACCCGTAGACTACTGGGAAAGCATTCTCGCCTTGCAACGGAGCGTCTTTGGCGAGGAGTTTCAACGCAGTTCTCTGATCAACACCATCCAATCGAATCTCACCCTCCTCAAAGAAAAACATCTTCCACTGCTGCGTCATTTCGAACTGGGATTCTCCTTCGACGTAATCAACGACCTGCGCGTTGATACCGGAGGCAACCCGACCGCCGACCTAGTCCGGCAGAAGGTGGATTGGCTGATGGCGGAGAAGGTTCCGCTCGCGGGCATTGCGGTGATCTCGAAGACCAATTTACGGTACCCACAGATGGTCGCGGACTACTACATCAGCAGGGGCATCGCGTTCAGGGTTCTGGACATTTATCAGGCGACCGATACTCTTCCCCTGACTCGGGAAGCGGCGGCCTCGTTCGCGCAGTATCAAACATTTTTCAAGGAACTCTACTGCCTGCCAGAAGTGCAAGCTGCTCTAGGGCGAGGTCTGGACATCGAGCCGCTCACGACGGCCCGCTCGATGCTTGAAGAGTGGCAACGAGGCTATTCTTCACCTCTTTCGGATGAAGCGCGCAGTCATCGAGAATGGGCTTTGGCGGTTAACACTAACGGTGACGTGTACTCGCCGGGCGATTGCTACGACGAGAAGTTGAAGTACGGCAACATTTTCTCCCAACCGCTCGACGATATTCTTTTCTTGTCGGAGGCGCGAGAGCGACGCATTGAGCGTTCCGCGAAGCGATGCCAGTCGATCTGCAGCAATTGTTTTCTCTACCGGAAGGGTTGCGAAGGCGTCTACGTTTCTCACGCGACGCCTGAGAGCGCTAGAGACAATCGTCGTCATAAAGGGTGCCACTACGGCCTGCTGGCAAGCTGGATGCGGGATATGCCGGCGTCCGGTTCGACTCAAAGGGCGGTGCGCGTTGAGCGCGCTGCGCCCCCCTTGAGTGGACCGAGCCGGGAAGTCCTCTATTTGAATCTCACCTACCGCTGCGATAGTCGTTGCCTGTTTTGTGCAGCCGACGTGAAGTATAAAGAGAAGCCGCAAAACGTCCCTCTTGCATCGCTTGCCCAATTGGTCGGAGAGAAGGAATACTTGCGAATTGATCTAAGCGGAGGAGAGCCCACGCTCCACCCGGATATCCTGGAGATCGTGCGACTCTGTCGCGGCCACGCTGAGCAGGTGGCGATTCTCACCCACGGTCGCCGGCTCCGAGACAGGGCTTTCACTGAAAACCTGCTGGCTGCGGGGGGTAATTTGCTAGTCATCCCGCTTTACGGCGCCGAAGCTTCGCAACACGATTACATCTCCCAGGTTAAGGGCAGCTTCCGACAGACATTAGAGGGTTTGGAGAACCTGCAAGGCCTCGCGCCCGCTTATCGCGCGCGCGTGGAATTGAAACTCCTGCTGACGAAATTCACCGCCCCATTGAACCGCTCTATTTACCATCTCGTGCGTGAGCGGTTTTCGCAGGCCGTTCAAGAGATTAGCGTCTGCCCTTTGATCTACTCGCAGAGCACCTTGGATTTTCAAGCGGACTTTTCATGTTCTTTCGCTGAGGTGAAGCAGGATTTTTTCAACCTCGTCGAAGAGATTAAAGCCGACGGAATCTTTGCCTTGAGGACCAACGAATTCCCTCCCTGCTTCTTCCCCTCCAGGGAGTTGCGTGCGCTGGCGCATCCGGGCGCGGAAGTTCGTTCCGAGTCGGTTGTCTACTCCTACGTCGATGAGCAGTCCGCTGACAAGATTTCGATGAACGACAACGCGCAGGATTTTCGCAGCGGCGCTCTGGGAAATCAGTTGGTGCGAAGCTGTAATCCCTGCCGCTATCGGAGCTACTGCTCGCGCAGACCTTCACCCTATTTTTCCGCCGCTTACCTTGAGCAGTTTGGCGAGAACGAATTCCGCCCGATCATGCCGGCCTGACCTGCATTCTATTTGGCGCGCACTGTGAGCATCTGTTCCAGGGTGTCGATGACCGCTGCCGTCGAGATGGCCTGCATGCTGCTATGATCGCCAGAGAATAGCCTCACGTCGTTGAAGCCCACGGACAAGTGCGGCGACGAGAGACCGCGGTAGAGAATGAGTTGAGGGCGATTGAGAATCCCGCCCAAATGGGCCACCCCGTTGTCGTTACTGAGATGAAGGTCCATTTCTTGTAAGAGATGAGGCAGTTCCTCCATCTCGAGCCTCCCATTCAGAAAGATGAGCTTGCCTGCGGCCTTTTTGTGCCGCCTGGAATAACGTGCGCCCACCAGTTCTTCAAGCTGACAGGCCAGCTGGGACTCCGCGGGCGAGCCGAGCACAAATATGTCAACTCCTTTCGGAAGTACCTGGCCAATAACGTCGGCGAAGCGCTCAATCGGCCAACGCTTCCACGGAGGGTTGTAGCCCCCGGGGGTAATCGCCAGACGGCGTTGATTGGCCCGCGACGAGTTGAGCAGGCGGTTGATTCGTCGTCGAGTGGACACCGGTGGGGGCGTTAACGAGATGCCGCGAAATTGGCCGCGACAAGCCAGCATTTCATTGCTCACATAAGCTTGGCGTTTGACGAGGCAGGCTGCACGGAATGCCATCTCGAAGCAGCGCTGCCAGAAGGCAGACCCGGCATTGTCATAGAGCTCGAGCGAAACCTGCTTCTTGATTCGCGGCTCGACGGCGAAGGAAAAGTACGCGCGTTCTGCTCTTATGCAGGAAGGCGGGATGGCGCCATAAGGCGGATCTCTGGTGTCGAAATCTACAATCACATCGTAGCTGCGGGAAGCGGCCCTCCGCCTCGGTTGCCGCTGCAGTGCTTCCAGAGAGTTAACAGTTAAGGAGCACCCGGCCAGGAGAGTGCGGAACAGTTTCTGTCGCAATTTCCATCCGCCGATTCTGGCTTCGAGTTTGGTTGCTGGCAGTGTGCTCGCAAGATACCTGAGGGCGGGCAGGGCCAAGATTTGATCGCCCATTCCTCCGTTCAAGATACACATGACTTTCGTCATCGAGTCGCCTTCGTTGGCAGTGAGCGTCACTCTATCAGTCTCACAGGGGCTAAGATTACTTTGGTCGAGACTTGGACCGACTGCTACGTCGGAACAGTTCGTACGGATTTGATCAAATGTGAGGATATCCTAATGAATAGGTATGAGCCGAGCAGGACTCGAACCTGCGACCCACTGGTTAAAAGCCAGTTGCTCTACCGACTGAGCTATCCCGGCTTCTATCACTGGAACCAAAGAACTTATCTCGTGCGTTAAGTAACTTCAAACTCGAAGCCAGTGGGTCAACGCAATATAGGTTCGCAAGTTCAGCGTGTCAATATCCCATTTCGTTTTGGCGTTGTCTCTGGTCCATGCCATACCCCCGGGTGCTCCTTAACAAAGGGGGCGGGATGTTAGGGAAGGGGAGTGTCACGCGTACCTCATTAACTTTTTTTGCAAGTCTCAGTTGGAAGGTAAGGAGAAGGTTGGACCAACACGGATTGCGGGACCAAGTGTAATGAGGTCTTTCTCATCAAGAGTAAAACGTCTACGAATGAAATAGGGATTACCTTCCACGTCCGTATAGGTTGCCAATATGAATGAGGACCGAGTGTCGCTCATTATTTCGCGCATTAATAGTTTCTCATTAGGTGAGTAATCTCGCTCTAACTCTCGCTTCAACAATTCACTCGAAAATGGGTCATCCCTAATTTCGATTTTGACGCCGGAAGGCTTAGGAATGAACTCCAATGCCTTCTGCACTTCGTCAATCCTCATCTGAGTCGGTACGGGATTTTCTCTTTGTAAGAACGGGCAACCGTGATTTCCCTTCAAGAAGGTTCCAGATTTGGACTCGAATACGTAAAGCCGAACATTGAGCGCCAAGGCATCAGTAAGACTTTCGAGAGTGCCGATATATTTCACACCCGACTTGTATTCCCATTGTCGAAGAGTTTGCTCCGTGACTGTCTTATCAAGGTTGAAGATTGGATTCTCTTCCGCAAAACTAATCAGCCTTGTAGCGAAGTTACTTACTGATGGAAGAATGAATGGGGCAAGGGACTTTACTCCTTGCTGCCTCAGAAGTTCTAGTTGGGCTTGACTCTGCTTCCGCAACCACCGGGTCTCAAGCGTGTACCAAAGTACAATGGCAGCGAGAATGGCGTTCACGATAATCGGAAGCCATACCACGAGACCACTGACATCGGGACACGGTGGGCAAATCTGGACCTGCATGATGTGTGAATCTTAGCGCATTGGGGCGCATGGGTCACTTACAGCTTGCTTTGAAATAGGTAGAGGGCGTCACTGTCCCCACCCCAGCAACGCCCTGACTCACATCTCTTGGAGATATGAGATGGCTCTCATGAAATGCACAGCGGACACATTCAGCACCCGCCGAATTGCGGCGCATAATAAACTCGCAAATAATTGACAATCAATATTTCCAAGGTTAGGCTTCGTAGCGTAGTTTACAAAAGTTCTTGCATCGCTCACTCGCTGTAACCTCAAGGAAAATTCTCGATGAAACCTTCCGGTGACCGTTAGGCGGCTCGAAGCTCGTACATTTGAATATCAACTTGTTGCCCCGCCTCCGTGAGCACTGCATAAGTAATTCGGCAGTGACCTCCAGAAAGATAGCCACTGAAAAGAGCATCCAGAACCGTCGCCCTCTCCTTCGTAGGTTTTAGTATCACGGGGACGTTAAGGGGAAACCGAAAAGGGCTTCGTTCTTCCAACGTATGAGCGTCCGAAAGTCGTATGATTTGTTTCTTAGTGATGTTGTTCATAATGCGGAGCTAATAGCATACGACTGAGGCACAAACAAGAGAAAAATAAATATCTGTCGTTAGCACATGATATGTCCGGTTGCATTAACACATGAAGTGTCCGATCTGAGCGGTGGGTGTCAGAGCAGCATGACAGGATGCTGTTATGAAGCAAATGACAGTGACCGCAGTGGAGCGGGCGATGAAACTACAAGACGTAATGTTACGGGCGATGGCAAAGCGGATCACC
>DASYLB010000029.1:0-98417 GCA_036009765.1 Pyrinomonadaceae bacterium
AACCAGTTCAACGGCAACTTCGAACAAGCCGAGATGGTTAAGGCCTTCATCGTCAGTGGTGAATACCGCAACCGTTTCCATTGATCAGTTGCGCACGGGTTGTCTTCATTGACAACCTAAAACTCGCGGGGGCACGGCTGCTAGCCGTGCCCTTTCTTTTCTTCAGAGGTTGTCTATCTCTACGGGTTCAACCGGCTCGGCAAGTTCAAATCCAAACACGCGCGAATAGAAATAGAGTTCGCCATCCAATGCACGTTTGATATTTTTTGCCTGACGAAATCCGTGCTGCTCGCCTGCAAACGGCAGATACGCCACCGGAATCCCCTTCGCACGCAACGCCTCCACCATCGTTTCTGCCTGATTCGGAGGCACCACTTTATCTTCCAGTCCTTGAAAGAAGATCACCGGACAGGCCAACTGCTCCGTAAAGTTGACCGGCGAGCGCGCGAAATAAACTTCTCGCTTTTCGGGATACGGGCCGATAAGTCCATCCAGATACCGCGACTCAAATTTGTGCGTATCTTTTGCCAGAGCCTCCGCGTCGCTGACGCCGTAGTGACTGGCGCCGGCGCTAAACGTGTCGCGAAAAGTCAGCGCGCAAAGGGTCGTGTAACCGCCAGCGCTGCCGCCCGTGATCATTAGGCGATCGCCGTCGACTTCGCCTTGCCCAACCAAATAACGAGCTCCATTTGCACAGTCGTCCACATCAACAATCCCCCAATTGCGCTTAAGCCTTTCCCTGTAAGCTCGCCCGAATCCAGTGCTGCCACCATAGTTCACGTCCAGTACTGCTATGCCTCGACTCGTCCAGTATTGAATGCCAAGAGTCATGGCCGCGAGTGCTGAAGATGTAGGCCCACCGTGGCTTTCAACCAATAGCGGTGGACGCTCGCTTTCCGGCGCGCCATAGTCCCGATTCTTTGGTGGGTAATAAAAAGCATGGGCTGTCAGTCCATTTTCGGTAGGAAACTCTACGGCTCTCGGAGGCGAGAGATAGCCGGCATCAATTTCGAGACTACTCGAGCGACGGACCACTTCGAAGTTCCGCTTCTCCAAATCAAACTTTACGAGCGACGCTGCTTCGAAAGGCGAACCTGCGCGCATCACTACCTGACCCGGCGCCGCTCGGACAAACCGAATGTCGCTGTAGGGGCAGTCGATTGGCACCAGCTCCCTTGTTCGCGTGTTGATTAGCGCCAAACTTGAAACACCATTCTGAACATAGGTGCAAACGATTCTGGTTTCAGCCTCGAAAGCGTAAGTAGAGAGACCGAATATCCATTGTGGTACTCCAAACTCAGCCTCCATTTGGCAAACGGATTGAATCAGTCCTTCAGAATTGATGCGATAGAGATTCCACCAACCGTTACGGTCAGAAACGAAATAGAGCTCTCCATCGGGAGACCATTCTGGTTGGAAAATCGACTCCTCGAAGCCACCGGCAATGCACTCGCTGGTAGTTAAGAACCCATTAGCGCCAAAAGTTCCAACCCAAAGTTCGCATCCGTCCCATGGCATGTTGGGATGATTCCAGGTTAACCACGCCAGTTTGCAACCGTCCGGACTTAATCGAGGCGATGAGTAGAAATCATTTCCCGAGGCCAGGACGTGCCCCATAGTTCCATCACCGTCCAAACTAAGGCTGGCGATGGTGTTCACTGCTTCACTACGGGCTCCCGAGTGGTCCTCCCTTACGCAAAGCAGACGGCCACGGGCTTCGTCTACGATGAAGTCCGCATAACGAATTTCGGCGGGAGGTGTAATCGGTTCCGGTGGTGCTCCACCGAGCGCTCGGTAAACACGCTGATCTGAGAAATTCGAGAAATAGACCGCGCCCCTTCGGACGGTATAGTCTCCGCCGCCGTACTCATGCACGCGGGTGCGCGAGTTCAAAGGCGCCGGATTCACCTCGGATGTGATGCCCGACGCGTCTTGCCGCACGATTACGCTGCGGCCCCCCTCGGTAGGGCGCATCTCAACCCAGTAAAGCTCATCGCCGTCAATGAGCGGTTGGGACAGGCCAATCGAGCCCGTAACGATGAGATCGGATGTGATCGGCGACTTCCATGAGCCATACGGCGATACGTTACGGTCGGACATACCAGCTTTTCTCCCTTTTGCTTAGTGTTTTCAGGTTCTCTTACCAATTACCCGTGACAAATTAAGTAGAAAACAGCTCGCCTCCGAAAGGCTTTGGGACGCTTTTGTTACAGTGTCGTGAAACCTTTGCAAGCATACTGCAACCACCGACCAATAATGCGGGCCTAATATCCCTCATCGTTAATTCTCCATGGGAGAACTGAGATAAAGGCAAGGGCGCCGGTCTTGGGGGAGGTCGGCGCCCATGGTCTTTTTAGACTCACCGACCGAATTAAGGCGTTTCGAATGCTGAAGTTTTGAATTCTTAACCGAGCTATCAAGTTAGTCAACGGGCTTTCTCAATACTTTCTACTTGCGCCAGCTTCCCGTCCCGTCCGCTCACGGACAAGTTCTCCCCAACCACCGTTGACTCAAAGTCAAAACGAGATCACAATTCGCACTGATTCGACTCAACCTAAGAGGTCTTTCGTCATGCGCCGACTACTCGTTGCCCTGGTCACCTCCGTTCTGGTGCTGCTTTCAGTTCCGCAACCCAAGTCTCAAACGCAAACTTTTCATCCGGTGGTGCGAGGCACGCGTGGCGTGGTTGCGGGCGGACAGCCGCTATCAGTCGAGGCCGGCCTGCGAATACTTCAGCGTGGCGGCAACGCCGTCGATGCTGGTGTAGCAACAATCCTCGCGGCTTCAGTGATTGAGTTCTCTCACTTTTCCTTCGGCGGCGAGGTGCCAATTCTTATTAAACTTCGCGGAGACAAAAACCATGGCGTGGTAGTGATCGAAGGCATGGGTCAGGCTCCGATGAAGGCGACTCGTGATTTTTTTGCCAATCGCGCCACTGCAACAGATCAAGGCACCGTTCCTGATTCCGCTAAAGCGCAGGGTGGCGTGGAGATGGCCACGATGGCCGGAGCGAAATCGGGAGTGATTCCCTCCACCGGCCCGCTCGCGGCCACTGTTCCCGCGGTCCTTGACGCCTGCGTTACTGCACTCGATCAGTTTGGGACCGAGTCATTAGCCGAGGTGATGCAACCTGCGATCGAGCTCGCCGATGGTTTTCCGATTGACGAGTTACGAGTGCAATACATTCAGACGCGCGCACCAATCTTTTCTCAATGGGCAGACGCAAAGCGCATTTTTCTTCCCAACGGAGCGGTGCCAAAGGTGGGCGACATTTTTATCCAGGCAGATCTTGCGCGAACGTTACGCCAGATCGCTGCCGCAGAGAAAACAGGCGCGACAAAAAATCGCCACGCCGGCCTAATGGCAGCGCGTGACTACTTTTATCAAGGACCAATTGCCCGCCGCATTGGGGACTATATGCAGGCAAACGGTGGACTGATTGCGGCGGAAGACTTTGCGCGCTTTCACGCCGGTGTCGGCTCACCTGTAAAAGCGGAGTATCACGGTTACGAAGTTTACAAGGCCGGCTTCTGGACCCAGGGACCAGCCATGGTCGAGACTTTGAATCTCCTGGATGGGTACGACCTGAAGGCAATGGGTCACAACTCCGCCGACTATATTCACACTATTACCGAGTCACTGAAGCTCGCGCTTGCTGACCGCGATCGATATTACGGCGATCCTAACTTCACAAAAATTCCCACCGCTGAGTTGCTCTCGAAAGATTACGCGCAGCTCCGTCGATCGCTTATCACTAAAGAGCACGCGTCGCTCGCTCAACAACCAGGCGACCCCCTGAATATGAAGGCGATGCTGGCCGGCATTTCGGAAAACACAGGCCGCGTCTCGACAGTGCCCGTGATTGAAAGGGCAAACGATACGACCTGCGTCAACGTAATTGACAAGGACGGAAATCTTTTCAGCGCGACGCCAAGCGGGGCTTGGTTGCCAGCCGTGGTAGCCGGTGACACCGGAGTATTGATGGGTCAGCGTTTGCAGTCCGCACTTACCGATCCTAAGAGTCCAAATGTAGTTGCGCCCGGCAAGCGTCCACGCATCACACTCACGCCGACGCTCGTATTAAAAGGTGGTGAGCCTTTCATGGTCCTGAGTACGCCCGGCGGCGACAATCAGGATCAGGCGCTGCTTCAGGTACTGCTAAACATAATCGAGTTTGGCATGAACCCGCAGGAGGCTGTAGAAGCCGCGCGCTTCGACACGCAACACTACGTCAGCTCTTTTGACGATCATGAGTTCCTGCCGGGTTCGTTAAATGTGGAATCCCGTATCGATGAGCAAACGATCGCGGAACTTAAGGCCCGGGGCCACAAAGTGAAGGTACAATCTGCTTGGGGCACGCTCTCGTCTCCAACCGTGATTGTCTACAATCCGCAAACTGGAGTTTCAGCGGCGGGCGCCGACCCGCGTCGCGGACGCTACGCCGTGGCCTGGTAAGACAGGCGTTCTTGCCGCCTGGATTCGTATCAATTCAAGGAGACTACGACTGAGATGGCTGACAAGTTATTCCGCTTAATTCTACAGGTTGCCGATCTCGATCGAGCAGCTGAATTTTATGCAAAGCTACTCGACGATCCCGGCAGAAGGATTGCGCGAGCTTCGCGCCACTACATCGATTGCGGTTCCGTAATTCTCGCGCTGGTAGACGTGACGGCCGGCGGGGAGCAGCCGAAGCCACTTCCTGACTATATATATTTCGCCGTCAGCAATCTTGAGCAGGTCTATTCCCGGGCGGTCGAGCTTGGCTGCCTCTCGGACGAAGATGTACATGGCGCGAGCGCCGGCGAAATCGTCGTACGTCCGTGGGGCGAGCGTTCGTTTTACGTAGCCGATCCGTGGGGCAATGGCCTATGTTTCGTGGACGAGAACACACTATTCACTGGACGTTGATACCTCAGGGAAATCCTTTGTCGCCCGCAACTGTGAATCCGAAAAGAAACAAAACTCGCCTTCCACACACTGGCGTCCTGATATGTGCGGCCGTCAGTCTGTTGTTGTTCGCCAACATCGCTAACGCTGGTCGTTGCGAGTTGCTAAAGGCAAGATCAGACGCTTGGGTGGCGACCAGGGTCGATGCACTCGTGCTGGCCGCGCGTCGCGCCTACCAGAGTGACAACGCGCTGACTGGATACGAAAGAGTGCTCGACGGAATTGTCGGCACCATGCGCCAGTGCAAACTCACTGAGGATCACAACTTCGTCGATCGCTATCGAACGTTCGTCGAATACATCGACGCTGTTTCTCTCGAACGCAATCCTGATCACGAACTCGGATTTCTCGTCCCGGACAAAAAGTACTTCGCGGAAACCAGCAAGTTTGTGGGCATTCCTGACTTTCTTCTCAATCCTACCTTCGTGAAGAATGTCAGCCGCTACGAAACTCTGGGACAGGCAAAAACTTACCTGCGACAACTTAACTCAACTCGAGGCGCGGATGATCAGCTGATCTTCTTCAGCTACAAGTCGCGGCATCTCGGTACTCCCGACAACGATCTTAGTTTTGGCCGGCTGTTGATTGTTGTTCCTGCTAATGCGGAGAAAGGAACGCCAGACAAGTGGGTACAGTTTGGAGTTCCCGATCCCGGGTCGCGTGCTCGAGTCCGTAACGTCTCAGTAGTCACAGCGGTGCCGGGCAAAGACGGCACCTTCAACACCTACTTCAAAGACTTCTACCGCAGCTACGGGCGTGATGGTTCGATTTCAATCGCGGGCCGCTGGGAGCTCGGCGAAGGCGATGACAACTGCGCGATGTGTCACAAGAGCGGCATTCTCCCAATTTTCCCGGTGCGCGGCAGTGTGAGTGCCGCTGAGCAACAATTTGTACTCGCTGTAAACCAGCGTTTTCGCAGTTATGGCTCACCGCGATTTGGCGGTTATCTTGACGAGCGGAAACTTGGACCAGGGCTTAGTTCAGCAGGGCTTGAGGATCGCCAGCTTCGTTTCGGCGCGCGTTTCCAGGAGACTCCGGCTGCTAAAGCTATGGTCTGTTCAGCCTGTCACAACGCCGAACGACTGGGCGCGCTCAACTGGCCCATGGATAGAGTTTTAATCAGGTCATACGTTACCGGAGGCCAGATGCCATTTGGCCATCCACTCAAAGCGATTGACCGGCAAGACTTGTATTCAAGATTAGTTCAGGAGTACTTCGCCATAGAAAAGGACAATCCGGGCATTCTCAAGTCGTGGTTACTGGGACGCTCTCAGGATGGCTCGACAACGTTGACCCGGGAAGGCACAGCTCGCGGCGCTGCCGATTACTCTCAGCAGAAATGACCACCAATCGCATAGAGGCGTTTAGTGATGGCGTAATAGCGATCATCATCACCATCATGGTGCTGGAGTTGCGAGTACCGCACGAAGCAAATCTGGCTGCTTTACGCCCGCTAGCTCCAGTACTGCTCAGCTATCTGCTTAGTTTCATTTACATCGGCATCTACTGGAGCAATCATCATCACCTGTTGCATGCCGCCAATAGCGTCAATGGGCGAATCCTCTGGGCAAACCTGCACCTGCTCTTCTGGCTTTCGCTGGTGCCTTTCGTAACCGCGTGGATGGGTGAGAACCACTTTGAAAGGGTGCCCGTCGCGATCTATGGCGTAGTTTTGTTCGCGGCTTCAATTGCCTACTTTATTCTGACGCAGGCACTCATTTCTCTGCACGGCCGCACCTCAAAGTTAGCGATTGCGGTTGGCCGCGACTTCAAAGGCCAGATTTCAACACTCATCTATGCCGCGGCGATCCCGCTCTCACTGACCAGGGGTTGGCTTGGTTTCTCGTTGTATGTGGTGGTGGCAATCATGTGGCTGGTTCCTGATCGGCGCATAGAACGAGCGTTGACTGAATAAACTTGTCTGGCAAAACTCATGCGGCGGTTACAGAACCGAGCGTCCTAGCGCCGGATGGAATGTGTAAATGAAGCAGAAGTTCAAAGCTGCGTTGCAAGCAGCTTCTGCCTGCCAAATAATTCACCGGATTTCCTTGATCATAACCTGCAATTAGTGGCATTCTCTGTCCGCCAAATCCAGCTTTGAACTCTGAAACCCGAAACACTCCACTCTTCACTCAAAGGAAGGGCCCCAAAATGAGAATATCAAAAGCGTTCCCAATGCTTCTTGGCAGTTTGTTACTAACGATGATGCTCGGTACAGCAACGTCTCACGCTAATCCTCCTGTATTGCCAAACCCGGTGCTTTACCTGACAGGGACGGAAGCCTATTCAACCGGCGGCAAAGATTTTATTCGCTACCGCTACGACGTGCTCAACAAAGATGCTTATCCGAACGCAATATTCGCCGCTGCACCGGCGCTACCGCCATGCGGCGCTAACACTAAATCTTCGCGATCTTGGGTAGACATTTTCGATTCGCGCGGCAAACGCTTGTATGGGTTTTGCGCGTTTGGCAAGGCTGCCGATCTCGGCAGTATTTGGTTTGCTCTCGAAGAAGGCGTGATCCCGCCAAGTTATATTTACATCGAGATCAACGACCGCGAGACAAATACCAAGTACAAATCAAACTTGGCAGACACTACGCTTTGAGACCACGTTGCCGGTAGTCAAATCAATCACCAAGCCCATTTAGCGCGCCAAAGGCGCGAAATGTAAACAGCCTGGGGCAAGGCCCCAAAACTCAAGCGTACTGAGACTGGAAGCACGCTGAAGGCGCGTAATGAAGTTGCTGCCTGGTGCTCTCGCCAATCCGCTAGTTTCATTTCGCGCCTTCAGCTCGACGGTTTTGCTGCCTACGCCTGACGGGTGCAATGTAGATTGCAATGCGACGGCTAAACTTCCCAAAATCACTCCGCGCTATCCGGGTTAATTGCTTCTGCGGCTTGAAATCCTATCTGGCTGTGAGTGCCGTCACAAAAGGGCTTGTTTGATGAAGCGCCGCAACGGCAGAGCGCCAGCCGAGGCTTGTCAACAATAACTTTGTTGCCATTGGTGTCGAAAAGTTCAACTGGACCTTCGACGATCAGCGGGCCATTCTTCGTCGGACGAATTGTTACCTCTGCCATGTTACCTCCAACTAGTTTCAAGTTTCGAGTTTCGAGTTTCAGCCGGCGAGTTCAAGTCGGAGACACGCAAGCTCAAGCTAAGTCGACATTCAAAGCTCCAGGTTCTGCTTTGTGAAACGGTAGCCCTATTCTAACATGGCAAATAACGCGCAAGCTGAACATGAAACTCGGAACTCGAAACTAGTCAGTGTCTCTCCCAAACATACTCATGATGGTGGCGGCGGCTTTTGCCGCTGGTGTGATCAATTCCATTGCCGGTGGGGGCACGTTGATCACGTTTCCCGTACTCATTTGGTTGGGACTCGATCCCAAAGTTGCAAACGCCACGAGCACTGTCGCTCTCTGGCCCGGTCTCTTCGGCGGACTGTTTGGTTATCGACGCGAGTTGGAGAATAGTTCGACGATTCTCCTGCGGTTGGGAATAACCAGCATCGTGGGCGGCGGCGTTGGCGCCTGGATGTTGATCTGGACACCTTCACTCACGTTTGCTCGTCTGGTTCCTTTTCTGATTCTTTTCGCCACCATCCTCTTCATGGCACAAGGCTCGATTAATCGGCGCCTGCGCCTGCAGCCGGCCGTTGCCGCGCCACAAGCTTCGTGGTGGCTGGGTGCGATCGTATTTCAGTTCTTCTCCGCAGCGTATGGTGGTTACTTTGGCGCCGGCAATGGCATCCTGATGCTGGCCGCGATGGGAATCCTCGGCTTGCACGACATTAACCGCGCCAACGGAATCAAAAATTTCCTGGGCATCTGCATCAACAGTATTGCCGTGCTGAGTTTTTCGCTAATGGGTCTCGTGGTATGGCCCGACGCCCTACTGATGGCTGGCGCGGCGCTCCTGGGAGGCTACTTCGGCGCGCGCATGGCGGTGAGGGTCAATCAAACCACGATCCGCCGCGCAATCGTTAGCATTGGTTTTGTGATCACATTCGTCATGCTCTGGAAACTCTGGCAGTGACAAACGAGAAACTTCCGCGAGAGTTCTACACTCGCGCAGACGTGTTGACGGTTGCCCGCGAGCTACTGGGAAAACTCCTGGTTGTTCCAGGCAAAAACGGTAAACGAGTTTCCGGCAGAATTGTTGAAGCCGAAGCTTACCGGGGGCCAAAGGATCGGGCGGCACATTCCTACGGCGGTCGACGAACAAAACGCACCGAGCGGATGTATGCCATTGGCGGCACTGCTTACGTCTTTTTTGTCTACGGAATGTATAACCAATTCAATGTGGTGACGAATGTCGTTGACGCTCCTCACGCGGTGTTGATTCGCGCCGTTGAGCCAGTCGAAGGAATGGAATTAATGCGAAGGCGTCGCGGCGGATTACCGGATCACAGTCTCACCAGCGGCCCTGGCAAGCTCTGCATCGCGATGAATATCGATCGGGAGATCGACGGTGCTGATCTGCTGGGAAATCGAGTTTGGCTGGAAGACGCTGAGAAAATTCCGCGTTCGAGAATCATGTCCGGGCCGCGCATCGGCATTGATTACGCTGAGGAGTGGAAAGATAAACCGTGGCGGTTTTGGATTAAGGATAATCCATTCGTGAGCCGCTAGGCGTTCAACTCATTCGATAAATGTACGAGTCTTCGATGAGAGTTCCATCAATGACGTTCTGGGTGACTCGAATACCTGATATTCCATCTCCAGTCTTGAACGCCACTCGTAGTGGGGACAACAGAGGATCGTTGGCATCGACTACCATTATATCCTTCAATGAGATCCTCAGCTGTTCCACGGGCATCCGAGAGATAACGGATTGAACTTGCCTATACGCTCTCCTGGGTCCCCTCGTTCGCACATCAGGACTGCCAATGACGAACCGCCAAGTATTCGTCTCCGCCATGAAGACCCACAACGAAGCAGACACCTCGAATCCTGCCGTATCGAGCCGCCGCGTCAGCTCTGCTCCAGCAGCGACCATTTCGCTGGACAGAGATTCCTTTACCAGTGCTTCTGTAACCGTGGGAAAATTCCCGTCTTTCTCCTAACGACGGCGGAACGAAAGTCCTTGCTCTTCGCTCTACTTACACCACTCGCATATCGCGCCTGTTCTGACCAATCTTTCACTATTGTCCAATTCAATTCAAAGTTTGGATTCCTATTTGTCTCTTTGCGATATTCCGACTCAAGACCGGAGACACTCAGTAGCTTATTCAGATCATGAGTATATATCTCATTTACAAACTTCCTGTCGGGAGGAAAGTCATACCGCCGGGTTTGTTTGGCAATGTACGCCTTGAGAGCGCACTCGACCGCATATCCCAAAAGATAATAAGCGCCTTCGTAACGATGATTGTCAAATAGCACCTTGGCTTCTCTTAATCTCATCCTGGCCAGGTTTTGCAGGTCACTTCGATTCATTATCGATTTGTCAGTTCGAGGCGCGGCACGATATTACAACCGTGAGCTCACGTCAATGCTCAACCAGCGATTGTCGATTCCGGCTAAGAAAAGGAATTTTGCAATCTGAGAGTCAAGGATAGTGGCTCCCGCTACTCGCTGCCGTAGCTGATTTCCATCCGGCGAATGCGATAGCTCGCCACGATCAAGACCAGCGCCGTTACAATGACGAGGCTCGGCACTGCAATCCAGGCGGGTGTTGGTTCTGCAACCACTGCGAAGGGCCCCTCCGAAACCGGCACCGGCGCGAGTGAATTGAGGTAGTGGATGACGCTTACCTTTTTCAGCAGCGGCGGCATCAAAAAGTTGAGCCACTCCCAAAAGTAAAGAACGATTGCCGGAATGATCGGATTGCGGAAGAACAAGCCAACGACCAGAAAGAACGCGCCGTAACCGATGCAGGCGAGAATGGTAATGCCGGCGTAGGTAAGCAGCTGCCCCATGCCTGGCCCATCAAAAAAGAACCGCCCGCTCTCCGAAGGAAAGTGCGGCAGATAAATCAGGAGCATGCAAATAATAGTGGTGGCAGTGAAGAGGAAAATCGCGGTGACTAACCCCGAGAAATACTTGCCGACAACCAGCACTTCACGACGCACAGGACTCAAGAAGTAGAAGTGTAAACTTCGATCGATAATATCGCCGCGAAAGAGATTCATGAATATCCAGGCACAACCAAAGAAGACGACTGTGCGCAGGACGAAGCCACCGTAAAAGATCGCGAAGATCATGTGGTACTGCGTGAAGTCTTGCCATTCCTGCCCCGGCGGCGTGAAGGGAGCCAACAGCACCAGCGGACCGATTGGTAACAAGGCCAGGAGATAGAGCAGAATTGAACGCCTGCCGAGAAAGTTTTTCTCGATCTCAAGCCGGAAGACTGCGCGAATTTGCCGCAACCAGAGAGACCACGGCAGCGGTTGTTTTCTGATCACCGGTGAAATCTCTGTCGTTGAACTAATCATAAGTGTAAACCCGCGATTCCAATTTGGAGTGCTCTGACTTGTCAGCGCTTTGGCCTTGGCAAAAAGCGGCGACAAGTCGCCGCACTCCAAAGTAAAGAAATCACAGTTAGGCGCTGCTCCCTTCGATCAGATACTGGTAGACCGCACTCAAGTCGTCGTCGACCGGCGCGATTGACTCGATGGTGATCTCACCCTCAGCAACCACGTCATTGAGAAGCAGATAGAAACGATCGGCGTCGCGCGTCCTCACAAAGAGGCCCAGCTTGTCGTCATGAAGGCGCGCCTCCACGACGTGATCTTTATCGAAAACTCGGGCTGCCAGTTTTGCAGGTTTGTCGCACCGGATGAGAATCTGCATCGGACGATCTTCCATCTCGTCACGAACTCCATGGACACTCCCCTCCGCCACCACGTAGCCGTTGTTCAGCAGGATAACGCGGTCAGACATCGTGTCTACTTCATGCAGGATGTGGCTGGAAATGATCAGGTGCAAACCATCCGCGGCCAGTTTGCGAAACAACGCAATCGTTTCGGCGCGGACCATCGGGTCGAGTCCATTCAAAGGCTCATCGAGAATCAACACTGCCGGCTGATGCGCGATCGCCTGCGCAAGTCGAATGCGCTGGCGCATGCCCTTGCTATATGCCGCAATCTTGCGATTGCCCGCCTCGAGCAAACTCACTCTTTCGAGCGCGGTAACGCTCAGCTCTTCCGCTTTCTTGCGGTCGAGCCCGTGCACGAGCAGAAACGATTTGATGAATTCTTTGCCGGTAAGTCCGCGGGGGAACGAATCAAACTGTGTGCAGTAACCCATCTTCCGGAATAATTGCTCCGGCTGATGCGTGGGAATACCGAGAACCTTGATGCTGCCGCGACTCGGTCTTAGCAATCCGGCCATCAGATTCATCAACGTCGACTTCCCTGCCCCGTTTGGTCCAACGAGACTGGTGATGCCGGGTGCGATCTGAAGATTGACACGGTTCACTCCGAGTATCTCCCCGTAAAACTTGGAGACATCGTCGAACACAATTTCAGAATTCGGACTTCGAACTTCGGATTTTGCTTTTGTCTCGCTCATTACGCCCTTAAACACTCTCTACATCCGACCCACGAAATTCGACATCCGAATTTCGAAATTCGAAATTTACCTCACAACTTCGTAAGCTTTGACCTTCCACGAAAGCAGTGCCAAACAAATAGCGCAGGCCACGAAGAGCACAAACCACGACGCCCAAAGTGGCGGTTCGTACAAGATGATTTCGCGCCCGACCCCGCGGTTAAAGGAGGTCATATGTGCGGAGGCCTGAACAAACGTGCCAAAGAGTCCCGCGGTTACATTCCTCATTGATGAACCCAAGCTGATGAGATGGCCCCAGCGCGTCAAAAACAAGCCATTCACAACTTCGGCAAATACTGAGGGAATAAAGAAAATCCCGATCAGCCCCGCGCTCGCCACCACCCGCCATTTCACCAGCGCAGAGATCGCCTGAGTTAACAGCGCCAGTAATAAGATCCAAACCACGCTACTGATAACAATCGCGCTGGCAAGTGTCAGATTCTCTACAAACCAACTCGCGCCTTCGAGGTACGACTGAAACAAAAACAACAGCAATTGCGGCACCCAGGTGATCGCCGAAAGAAGGATTAAGAGCACTGACATCTTGCCGAGGACATACTCAGCACGCGAGAACGGTCGGCACAAATAGAGCGGCAAAGCATTGTTTCTGAGATCGCGCGCTACCAGCGGCGGGCCAACCAATAAAGCGACGAAGAAGGCGAAGCCTGATTGCAGGTTTACAAAGGTCTGGAAAAAAGACGCGTCGATCGGGATCAGCTCCGGCACGTTAACCTTCAGGATCGCAAGCGCGTTCACGTTGTGATGCAGGTAAATAAGAATGGCTTCGAGCAAAAGCGGAAGGAAGCAAACGATAAAAAACGTAGTAAAGATCTTGGACTTGAAAACGTCGCGAAAAGCATGGCGCGGTATCACCAGAAACCGGCTCCATTCAGGAGTCAGTTGCCCGAGATATTGCTTATAGGTGTGTTCATAAACCGCCATGGCCGTTTTCCATCGCTTTCAGGAAGATGTCTTCCAGAGAATCACGCTTGTAACTCAGGCGTCTAATCTGCACGTCAAACTGCGAGGCGACGCGATAAAGATCACGCACCTCGGTGCCGCCCTGTAAGACGACTTTGACGCGGTGGTCACCAGTGATCGCATACTCGCAACCGAGGCCACCAATAGCTTCTGCAAACTTGTCCTGATCGCCGCGAATTTCAAGCAGCAGGAACTTGCGATTCGACTTGCGCTCTTCTTCGAGGTTGCAGTAAACCGCAAGCCGTCCATCCTTCAGAATCAAAATCTCTTCGCAACACTCTTCGACGTCGCGCAGCAGATGCGACGACAACACGATGTGGGCCTTGCCGCTGTCGCGAATTTCGCGCACTAGCCGGATCATTCGTTGGCGAGCGGGCGGATCGAGCCCGTTGGTTGGTTCATCGAGGAAGATAAGACTCGGTCCGTGCACGATTGCCTGCGCAAGTTTGGCAAGCTGCTTCATGCCTAAGGAATAGGTATCAAGACTGCGGTAGCGGGCTTCGCCGAGGCCAACATAAAAAAGCGCTTCATGCGCACGCTCGAGCGCCGCTTCGGGGGGCAAGCCGGACAATTCAGCCATGAGTCGAACGAAATGCACCGCACTCATCTTTGCAATAAACGAATCGCGCTCAGGCATGTAACCAACGAGCGAACGTATTTGCTTGGCCTCGGTGATAACGTCCTGGCCGAAGATGTGTGCAGTACCCGAGGAGGGCGCGTGAAAGCCGAGCAGCGTGTGGATCAGCGTGGTCTTGCCGGCGCCGTTTGGCCCGAGAAGGCCGATTGCGCGTCCACGTAGTTCGCCTTCAAGATTTTGGAGGATTGGACGCCCGCCAAACTTGACGCTCAGTCCGTTAAGATCAATGACCGGGGCGAAGTTTGCCGGATCTGCAGTGGCGGCCGGTTCCTGAAGTGCTTCAGATGATTCCATCGTGCAGACTTTATATCCCCGCTCTGATAATTCCAAACAAAAGCAACACCAAACGTAGTTCCCATCAATACAAATGCACCGATGAATGCAAACGCTTCAGTCGCTCCTAAAGTTCTGCCGATTGACAAGATTCCGATCAAAAAAACTGGAAGGTTGATAATGAGCGCGGAGACTATCGGGAAAAGAGCCGCAGGACGACAACCGCCAAGTCGTTTGCGCAGCCAGAACAACGACGGCGCATAGCTCAGTGAGAAAAGCAGCCCAGCGATAGCTAAGGAAGTGATCGTGGCGCTCTGGAGACTCGCTGTATTCAAGCTGCCACCTTCCACCACCACGAACACGAACAAGATCGCGGCGAGTCCGATTAACCAGGAGCCTAGTGAGATGCAGATTAATTTCATAACGTTCTCAAAAATTAGTCTCTGTGCACCCAGCGCCAACGGCGCGAAATGTAATAGCCCCGGGGCAACGCCCTCGGTTAGGCAATTCAATCAGACCAAGCGCTGAAAAGCGCGTAGTCAGACTTCATGCCTGAACGATTCGTGCCTTCAGCGCTTATCACCTCCGATGCCGTCCACCTGGGCCGTTGGCCCAGGCTATTACATTGCGCGCCGTTGGCGCTTTTCAAAGCCACCTTCGCATCAAAGCGACTTTTTACACAGAGGAAATGCTCAGCCAGTCTGTCTAGTTTTGAGCGGTCGATTGCGAGCTGGAGCCATTGGCACGCAAATACTTTTCTGACTGGCCATAGTCCATCGAGTTAACCGCGACGCCTTCGTCGCCAATCATCACCGAGTCTCCTGGGCGCAGTGTGCCAGGCACGCCGTTGACCGTAACCTGATCGCCTTTGATCGAAACCTTGAGTCCCTTGCCATCAGTACTCACACCCGCGTATTCGAGGGTTGCGAGTGTGTCCTCTTGCGCAACCTGGAGTCTCTTTTCAAATCCATGTCGTGAAACAGTGACTTTGTGGCTGCCAACATGAACAACCTTCTGGTGTGTACAAGCCGGTAAGATCACCGCCAAGCCAAGTAGTGCCACGCTCAGTAGTTGTGATTTTTTATGAGAGCTCGTCATGATGTAGTTCCTTTCGAGTGCTTAAGTAGGACAGGCACGAATGCCTGTCCTACGGGAAGCTCCGTCCTACCTCTTCATTCCCTGTTGAAGAATGTGTTGCATCTCCAACGAATTGGGTGCACCCAGCAGAGACGCTGGACTCAAACCGAATGGTCCACCTTCGGTGTTTGCGGCGAAGGTAATGCTGTCGCCGCGCGCATAAGCATAAGCAAGCGTTGGCGGCATGTCGGCGGCCATCGACTTGATTGCCTGTTGCTGCTCTTGCGGCAGATTGCTGGCCGCACTAGCGATGCGATCCGCAAACGGTTGCACCAGCGGCGCCAGGTTGTGATAAAAAACAGCCGAGAAATTGGCATTTCCGTCAGCGGGAAGACCGGCCGTGAATTTAGACGAGCGCAGTAGCGTGTAACCCTGACCTTGCATCTTTACTGCCTGCGCCACCATCGCCCGGCTTGGGCCCATGACCATATAGCCGTTCACATAGGTGTAGTTCACTTCCACGCCAAAGTCTGCGGACCTGAGCGTGTAGTAACTGCGGCCCTCCAGGTCAGTGCGATCCCAAACCAGCCCCGCCTTGCCATACTTAGCCGCTTCTTTGTTGACCTCGCTGACAACACGCTCGAGCGTTTGCTGCAAATGCGCCGAGTCGTTGACTTCAAACACCATCTTCCACGACGGCGTCGGCAGAATCGGTCCATCAATCGCGAAGGCAAACTCACCACCCAGTGGCGCGGCAATATCGTTGCGAATGTCCAGACCGTGATCAGCCTGTTGCTTCTCGAGGTTCTTCTTGAGGTCAGGTGAAACGGTTTCCAGCACGCCCAAAAGATCGTCAACTAACTTGACCGGGTCACGAACCACGAAGCCTGCGACTACATTGGCGTCCGGCGAAATGTATTCGAGTGAACCCATCGGGCCAGGATCAGCCAGCCACGACGGAATACCGCGCTCGCCTTCGCTGAAAGAAACTGTCGCCTGTGTGTGCGTCTTGCCTTCCTGAGTTGTTTGATCAAGCACGAAGTATTTCAAGTTCAGAATGCCGAGCTGTTTCAGCGCACTTTCACGCTGTGCGGCGTTCGCACCTTTAGTCAGATCGGGCTTCGCCTTCTCGATGACTCGTTCGAGGTTCGCAGCCACAACCAGGCCCGCACCCTCCTGATAAACCTGGGCCACGCGATTGTGAAATGCGGTTCCGGTGAAACTGCTTGTCTGACCCTTCTGCACAATATTCGCCAGGTCCTGAAGCTGATTAAGCTTAGGACTTGCAGCAAAGAGGTCCTTCTGGATCCAGACGTAAAGCTCCTCTACCTTCTTGCCGGGCTCGGTTGCCGTCGCCGTGGTGGTAAGCGGATCCTCGACAAACTTAATTTGCGGATGCTGTGCGTTGCCGGCCTTCTGGTCGTTTGAATACTTCGCAATCTGCTGCTCGATAAACTGTTGGAGACCCTGAGAGTTTTTGAGTTCTGCAAGCACGAGCGGCGAGACGGGTTCGCCCTTTTCATCCATCGAGACTGAAACTGCAATCTCGTCTCCCAGATACTCGCCAAATTCACGAACGGTGCCCATCACCTGATCCACGTTCGGGCCGTGATGTCCGCCCTGTTCCTTTTCCCACCATTCACGCAACGCCGGATTTTGATTAATCCGCTCCTGCATGATGCGGTGCGATTCCACGATGGTGGAGGTCAGATTCGGAAGCGCGGCGTAGACAATCGTGTTCTCCGGCATCAGATCCAGCAGGTGAGTGGAATTTCGAATCCCAGGCAAAGTGATCTTCGCCAACTCCTTGTTCAGCGAACTGAAAGCCGCCAAAGTCTCTGCATAATGCGAAGCTTTGCGGCTCCATGCTACTTCGTCCTTGACCGGCACTTTCGCGATAGAAGCGTTAGTAGTTGCTTGCTCTCCGGCGGTCAAGACCCGTTCGCTGCCGGCGTGGTCCAGGTGCACTTCGCCTTCAATCACCGACACGCGCGAACCCTTGGTGCCACTGTTAACTGAAAATACGGTGCCCGTAACAGACACATGTGAACCATCGCCAGTATCGACGAAAAGATGTCGCTTACCCTGCTTGGCTGCTTCGACCACGATCGCGCCGCGGTTCAAATGAATAGTCGTGCCGAGGGAATTGTTAGTTAATGAAAACTCCGACCGGTCTTTCATCTCGATGACCGACCCGTCGCCAAGACGGACCAACGCATGCGCATCCTTTGCGGTGCGAATACGGTCGCCCTTTTGCAGCTTTTCACCCACAGTAACCGGTGCGCTCGTGGTGTCGGCGATTTGATAAACCTGCCCTTCGGCGGCTTGCACGGTTGCTTCCAGGTTGCCGCCGAGCGGCGACCAGCGCTGAATAAACGGCAACGCTACGAGTCCCAGACCAATCACCAACGCTGCTGCGATCCCCCAGCGCAAAATAACTGGTCGAATGCGGTAACGACTGGCGACGACCGCCCTCTTCGCAGGCGCCATTTTGCGCGAGCGCGCATCCTTCATTGCCTTACGACAAGGGATGCACTCGTGCGTGTGATCGACCAACAGCAGTGAGCGAGCTTCCGATAGACTGCCGGTCAAATATGCGGGAATGAGTGACTGAAAATCAGCGCAGTCGCCAATCCTGTCGGCAACCACCGTCTCACTTCTTACTGCGGATGTCTCTGCAGCCAAACGCGCCCAAACACGTTCAGCTGCCTTATCAACTACCATCGCATCGACAGACTCGTTGCGAATCTCGCTGGTAGCGCTGTCGAGCATTGCGTCAAAATCATTATTGCTTTTCATGATGTTTCTCCAGAAAGTGCCCTATCTCTTTTCGTAGCCTGGTTCGCGCGCGATGCAATACGACACCCACCACCATCTGTGAAGTGTCGAGCATCCTGGCGATCTCCTGATTGTCGTAGCCTTCGTAATAACGCAGTACAAACATCTCGCCTGCCGTCTTTCCTAAACTGGCAACGGCCTGGCGAATTAGCAGCTGCAACTCGCGATCGGCGTGTTCGGCCTCGGGGTTCTGCCGCGGGCTTTGCAGCCCGTCCAACTCCACGTCACCGGGTTCTGCCAACTTCGCTCGGCTGCGGCTGCGCATAAGATCGAGCGAGGCGTTGATGGCCGCACGCGACAAATAAGCCCCCGGATTCTCCGAAAGGTCGTAGTTTTCCTGACTTTTGACGAGACGGAGAAAGACAGTTTGCAGCACATCTTCCGCATCAGCAGGGCTGCCCGTGATGCGATGCGCCGTGCGGAAAACGCGGTCGTGATGATTCCGGAAAAGCGTTTCAAGCTCTCCCGGAGGCTCTGCGGTAACTAATCTCAATGTTTTAGCGGTTGCCGGCACTGCGTCCTCCTGAAATCGTCTTCCAAGCATGAAAACGACCAGCAGAAGGATTTATTAACAGGCTTTCCTGGAAAATCGTTCAATCAATCAATGAAGGCTCAACATTGTAACCTCGAGCTGAGGAAGCCGGGTTTGGATTGAGCGCCAACGGCGCGAAGTGTGACAGCCTGGGGCAACGCCCCAGGTCCAAGCCTACCCTGACGCTTGAAGCGCTGAAGGCGCGAAGTCGTGGCCGAATGCGCCCGCATTCAGATGACGTGTCACTCACTGCGCGCTTTCAGCGCTCATAGAAAATCGCCTTCTCTCAACCTGGGGCATTGCCCCAGGCTATTACACCTTCGCGCCGTTGGTGCTCCAATAGGCGTCAGTCCAAATCCAATAGCCAGATATCACTTTCCGAGGAGGACACCGTGTAGTAGAGGAGCTGCCCGTCGCGGCTGACGGCGGCACTCCGGATTTCCTCCGGCTCGTGCGAATAAATTTCTCGGACCTTCTTTGTCTTCGTATTTGCGATGAACACTTTCCCCTCATGCACGTAGCCGAATCTACGGCTGTCAGGTAGCCACATCGGCAACTCGAAGTAATCTGCAAAGCGCTGGTAACTCTTCGTCGCGAATGAATAACAACCAATCGCAGTTCCTGCTGGGCCGTGAAAGGTCCCAGCTAGAGTTTTACCGTCGGGAGACCAGTCCCACGCAGTAAACACGTTACCGGCAGCGTCCGGCGGGAGTATCGTCTCGGGTGTTTGTTGTTGGAAATCCCTACTCAAATCAATGGCGTAGGAAACATCGTTAGTGCGAAATACGAGTTGCCTGCCATCCGGCGACCAAAGCGGAAAGGAAGTGCCTGCCTTGCCGCCAAACGTTGCCTGCTTGAGGTTGGTCCCATCCGTATCGATGATCCAGATCTCATAGGCGCCGCTACGGTCCGAGGCGAATGCAATTCTTTTCCCGTCAGGCGACCAGCGTGGGTAGCGATCAAAGAATTTGTCATTGGTTAGATCGCGCCAGTTCGTGCCGTCACGACTAACAACGACGATGTCGTCCTGAGTTCGCCGCGGCACTCGCATTACAAACTGTTTGCCGTCCGCAGTCAGCTCGGGACGAACGATCTGACGATCTCCGCGCGTGATCCAGAACGCTTCCCCGACAACCTTTTCTTTATTGGCATCAAACACTGCAGCCTGAATGTTTGACTGGTTCTCTGTTTGGACATAAATCATCCGCTTGCCGTCTCGGGAAAAACTAAGATGGCGGCTGAACTTTGAAGGCGTCACGATTGCTTCCGGCTCTGAGAGGACTTTGCCGGTCTCTTCGTCGAGGGCGACGCGCCAGAAATTCATGTTGCCGCTACGGTCGCTGGCGAAGTAAAGAAATTTGCCGTCTGACGACCACACCGGATTCCAGTTTGTCGAAGCGTCCTTTGTTATCACGACTGGCTCGCCGCCGCCGCGTGGAATGGTGGCAATGTCGCTCCTGCCTACGCTCGGCGGCATAAACCAGAAAGCGATGCGGCTACCGTGCGGTGACCAGGCCGGCTGCATGGCGTCGCGTTCGGTGAGTAAACGCCGAGCTCCACTCTCCACGTTGACTACCCAGAGCTTGCTCGGAAGCGTGTTTCTTACGTCCGGCGAGTCGCGACCTGCTTCACTAAAAACGAGCTCCTTGCCGTCGGGCGACCACGAGGGATGAAAACCGCCGGTGGTAACTGGCCGCAGATTCTCACCGGTCGCTTCCATCACATAAATCCCCGCCGGGTTACGCTCGGAGTGAAACGCTATGCGCTCGCCGTCAGGCGAAAAGACCGGTTGGGTATCGTCCGCGGCGGAATCCTTCGTTAACAAGGTTGGATTCTTGCCGCCCACTCTTTGCAAAAATAGATCGAAGTTTCCCCCGGCTTTGCTGGCGTAGACAAAACTCTTGCCGTCCGGAGCAAGACTGGGAAAGAACTCTGTCCCCGGCTGATCGGTGAGTTGGATGTGGGTCGCGCGTGACCAGTCGGGCGCGCGTGGAATAGATCTGAGCCAGAACCACGCAACCGGAGTCCCCAGCGCGATCGCAACCACCGCCACCGCGGGCCACAACCAACGACGCGGGCGAGGTTTCGTCTTCGCCGCAATTAATCGCTGGCGCGAACTCGACGGCGCTGAGTCCATCGACCGTAACAACCGCCGCACGTCGGCGCGAAAATCGGATGCGGTTTGATATCTAAGCTCGCGATCTTTTTCCAACGCCTTATCGAACACGAGATCCAACTCGGTCGGTAAGGCAGGATCCGAAGCCGTGGCGGAGTTTGGTTCGCTCGACAGGATCGCGTTGACAGTACTTTGTCGGTTTGCGCCGCGAAACGGTTTTTGTCTGGTTACCAGTTCATACAGCACGACTCCCAGGCTCCAGATGTCGGTGCGATGATCGATCGTTTCGCCAGTCGCTTGTTCCGGCGACATGTAAGCGAGCGTGCCCATAGTTGCGCCCGCCTGTGTATGCGCGACTGCGACCGCTCCGTCTGTGGCACCGGTTGGTAGATCTACTTCGGCGAGTTTTGCCAGGCCAAAGTCCAGCACCTTCACGTAACCGTCGGCGCGGACCATGATGTTTTCCGGCTTGATGTCGCGATGAATGATGCCAGAATGGTGGGCGGCGGAAAGCGCCTCAGCCACCTGAGCGACGATTGCGAGAACGTCGCGCAGTTTCATGACCCCGCTCATTATTTCGCGCAGCGTTCGGCCCTCGACAAACTCCATGGCAATGAAGTGATGGTTATCGATCACGCCAACTTCGTAGATCGTTATCAGGTTGGGATGGTTCAGGGCCGAGAGTGCCTGGGCTTCGCGTTCAAAACGGCGGGTGCGTTCGGCGTCTGCGACGAACTGCCAGGGAAGGATTTTTAGGGCAACGCGGCGGTTGAGCTTCGTCTCATGCGCCAAATATACTTCGCCCATGCCACCGGCGCCCAACAGCTTTTCAATCTTGTAGGTGCCGATCTCATGGCCCACCAGCGAGACGTGGGTCGTGAGATTTGAGTCGAGATTTGCGTCCGCGGCGAGAGCTTGCGCCGCCACTCTCATCGCCGAACGCTCCATGAAACTCGAAGCCTGCGACTGCGCTTTTACGAGACTCAACACCTCGGCGCGCAATTCATCGTTACCATCGCACGCTTCCAGAACAAACTGCTCCCGTTTTTCGGGCGGCAGGTCCAGGGCGGCGTCGAGCAACGCATCAACTTGTTTCCACAGCTCGGCGTTCATTCGGATATATGCGACGTTGTGGCGACGCGTAGCGTCGATATGAATTTAGCCCAGCCTTTCAAGGCTGGGACCACGTCGGTCCCTAAACCACGCGTCGCGTCAGCGACGCAATGAAGATACATCTCAGCAATCTCATTCCGTCGCTACGCGACGGATATTGTTGGGTTAATTATCGTTTTCTTGGCCTTGAAAGGCCGGGCTAAATTCATATCGACGCTACGCGTCGAACTTGCTGTCGACAACGACTCAGCCAAGCCAAAGGTTGTTCTAGCCCCGGCTCAACTCACGATAGAGCCAGGCTTTGGCCTTGTTCCACTCGCGCATTACCGTGATAGGAGCGACCTTCATCACTTCCGCGGTTTCATCGACACTGAGTCCGCCGAAGAAACGCAACTCCACAATCTTGCCCTTGCGTTCGTCGATTTCGGATAAACTCCGGAGCGCCTCGTCGAGTGCCAGGAGATCAAGGTCCTGCTCATTGGCGACGGTTAGCGCTTCCTCGAGTGAGATATGCCGGGCTTCGTTCTCCTTGTCTACGCGCGGACGTTGGCGCGCAAAATCCACCAGGATGCGACGCATCATCTGCGCCGCGACCCCGAAAAAGTGCGCCCGGTTTTTCCAGCGCACGTCTTTCCAGTTTATGAGACGAAGGTATGCTTCATTGATGAGCGCCGAGGTTTGCAGCAGGTGGTCCTCGCGTTCACGGCTCATATAACCTCTTGCGAGGCGATGCAGTTCGGCGTTTACGAGGGGGGCCAGACGGTCAAGGGCAGCCTCGTCACCGTCACTCCAGGCGACTAATAATTGAGTTACTTCGTGAGTCCCGAGCGCGTCCATACGTTTTTCAGGGCGGCGGTTTTTGGACTCCGCGGAAATTCCCACATAGAAGTCGGGGTTCGTATGCTGCGGTTTGATTTTGGCCCAAACAATATAACCTTTATTGGTTGAGACGCACAAAAAATGTTGCCCGCACTGATAGTTTTCGGGGGCACTCAACGCCTTTGTATGTAGAAGCCCTAGGATGTTGTCCGAATAAATGACTCAAGATCTTGAACGCGCAGTTAGGAATGGGGCTTGCCCCCGCTCACGGATAATTGGCACTCAAGTTTCGCGGGGCAGGCCCCCTTCCTAACCGCGAGACTTTCGATCTAAGTGGTTCCTTTGTAACTCTTTTGATTTATTGGTTTGATAAATGATGAGCGAATGCCTGAAATAAACACAAAACTCGATGCCCCGGCAGTGATGATGGGACCGGGCCGCCTGCTGAGAATTTTGTTTTCCTACGTTAGGCCTTACCGATCGCGCGCAACGGTGCTGGTCGGGACCCTGCTCATCGAAGGTGCGTTCAATATCCTGCTCGCACTGAGCCTCAAACTGATCATTGACTATGCAATCGTGCCACGAAACGCGACGGCCCTTGCCCTGATCCTCGTCGCACTCGGGGGTGGCTTTCTGCTGACCGGCGCATCGCAAGTTGTACGAGACTATCTTTATGCCTGGTTTGGCGCGCGAATCCTCAACGATCTTCGCAAGGAGATGTTTCGGCACCTGCAGCGTCTCTCGCTCGGCTTTTATGCGCGCATGCGCACTGGCGACATCGCAGCTCGCTTCTCCTCTGATCTGACGGCGGTTGAGCAGGCGGTTGTGCTTGGTGTTCCGGGCGCATCGCTTTGCGTCATCAATATTATTTTCAGCGTATCGATGCTCTTCGCGCTCGACTGGCGACTGGCGCTGGCCGCTATCGTCGGTCTGCCCTTGTGTATCATCGGCCCCAGAATACTGGCGCCCCGTGCGCTAAAAGCGGGTTACGAATTGCGCAACGAGGATGCGGCGTTAACCAGCACAATTCATGAAAACTTAGGCGCACAACCAATCATCAAGGCGTTCAGCTTGCGCCGATCAATCGTAGCAACTTTCGAACGCGAAGCTGAGAAACTCGCGCAACTCGCAACTCGTTTTAACTTTCTCAGTTATACGAGTGAACGCAGTCCAAACATTGCGATGCTGCTCTTCAATGTCGCGCTAATCAGTGGCGGTTCCTATTTGGCGTTCCGCGGTTCGTTAACCATTGGCTCGCTTGTCGCGTTCAATGCTCTTTTTATCTCTGTCAGCACGGCCGTTATGGGACTAACCGCCGTCACCCCTTCGCTTTTTCAGGCCAGCAGCGGCATGCAACGAATACGAGAATTGCTCGATGAGCAACCAACCATTGTCGAGAAACCTGACGCCAGGCTCCTCCCAAGCTTTCTCGCGAATATCCGTTTTGAGAATGTGAGCTTCGGCTACACCGCCGAACAACACAATCTTCGCAACGTCGGCATGAATCTTCCTGCCGGCTCGCGCATAGCCTTTGTGGGACACAGCGGCTGCGGCAAGAGCACCGCGCTGAATTTGATCATGCGTTCCTATGATCCGCAGGCAGGGCGGGTAACTTTCGACGGAATAGACTTGCGCGATGCGCAGTTGGACTCGCTCTACGATCAGGTCGGTATAGTTTTTCAAGAGAGTTTTCTTTTCAACACGAGCATTCGCGAAAACATTCGTCTGGGAAAACCGGGCGCAACGGATTCCGAAGTTGAGTCAGCGGCACAGTCCGCGGAACTGCACGACATCGTGATGCAGATGCCGGAGGGCTACAACACCGTCGGCGGCGAGCGCGGTGGCCGGCTTTCAGGGGGCCAGCGACAGCGAGTCGCCATCGCGCGAGCGCTAATTCGTAATCCTTCGTTGCTCATTCTCGATGAGGCGACTTCCGCACTGGATCCTTCGAGTGAAGCCGCGATTAATGAAACGATCGAGCGCGTTTCAGTCGGGCGAACAGTAATAACTGTGACGCACCGGCTGCAGTCAGTAGTTGACTACGATCACATTTTTGTCTTTAAGAACGGCCGGATTATTGAGCTTGGCACGCATGCGATGCTGCTCTCATTCGGTGGAAACTACGCTGAGATGTGGCGGCGTCAACATGGAACAACCATGTCGGCCGAAGGCGACTTCCAGGTCACGGACACCAGCATCCTGCGCGACGTTCCTTTGTTCAAGAACCTCGACCAGGCCTACCTCAAAAACATTGCCAGCATGTTCAGTACGGAACATATTCCCGCAGGTCGCACGGTTATCAATGAAGGCGACGAAGGCAGTCGTTTCTACATTATCGTCCGTGGCAAGGTGGCTGTGAGCGCTGTTAACGGCGAAGAGGCTGTCCAGGTCGCCACCCTCGAAGATGGCGACTATTTCGGCGAAATTTCTCTACTCGCAAACATTCCCACTACCGCCACTGTCACCACGTTGACCCCAGGCATCTTTATTACGCTACAGCGCGAACAGCTCAACCGGCTTGTCCACCAATACGCCGGCCTGGGCGCGCAAATGCGCGAAGCGCTCGAACATCGCCTGGCACAAACCTACGCACTAACTGACTAACAACAACCTTTCAGTTCGCGCATCGGAGATGCACGGCGAAGGTAGCCAGACGTGAAACGTCTGGGAACGGAATCGATCAATGAATTTGCGCGCTGAAGACGCGCACAGATTCTGAGCGCGGTTCCACCGCGCCTGGTTGAAAGCTGGTGCGGGCTCGAGGGGTTTCACCTCTGGCTACCTTCGGTGCGCAGCTCCGATGCGCGAATGGCTACCCTCTCATCACCGCTCTGCCGCGAAAACTTTGTCGACAGCTGAAAACTTTTTCTTCGTGATGATAGTTTTATGTGATCGCTTTCGCCTTAATTGATGTATAAGCAACATCGTGAAGGAGCAAAGAGTGATGCGTAGCAACGCGGTACTGGCAGTAGCTGAGTTTCCGGAAGCACCTGTCATCGAGGTCCGAAACAATGACGGATTTAAGGGCGTCTTCGCCAAAGAAACGATCCGCCGGGATTCCGTTATCTTCCGGCTCAAAGGAACCATCTCGAAGACGCCGACGAAATATACGATACAGTTAGGTAACAAGCAGCACCTCAGCTTTCCGGCGATTCGAAAGGCCAATGACGATATTGATTATTGCTGGCAGTATCTAAACCACTGCTGCGCGCCCAACGGCTACATGAATACGACCGAACGCACCTTCCGCGCACTTAGAGATATCGCAGCCGGCGACGAGATCACTTTCAATTATTTGACAACGGAATCAGAGATGGCGGTGCCGTTTAACTGCATCTGCGGATCGCCTGATTGCTTTGGACTCATTCAAGGGCGGAACTTCCTCACACCTGCGCAAGCCAGTAGATTGGCGCTCGCTTTTGGCGAAGATAACGTTGTTACGCTGTTTATGCCAACGGTTCGAAGAACTTCTGGCGAACTCAAGATCTCACCGCGTAGGTAACGAGACTTGCGCGTCAAATTTGGAGTGCGCCGACCACGGCGCCGCTTTGGATTCCCGCATTTCTTTTGCTCCTGCATAAAAAGCGCCGTCGCGCTCGGCTTGCCGCCGCGCTCCAAGAGTGGTTTTTCAGCAGTCTGCTAGAACAGCGGGCCTTTATCACCGGGCAGCATCGCCTTCCGCACCAACGGAATCGGCGGCCCGCCATACTTCAGAAACTCGTCATGAAACGATTGCCACGCCTGCTTGCCGCCACGGGTCGCGGTCCAATCATCGCGTAGTTTCCGAATCATCAGCTTGCCCATCGTGTAGTTGAGGTAAGCCGGATCAAACGTGCCCCGCGCGGCTTGCTGTCGTGCATTTGCAGCGTCCTGGTAACCCTCTTCGAGAAACATCTTTTCCGATTCCTCTACCGTCATCTTTCCGGTGTGCATCTCGATGGCGGACACAAAACGAACGTTGCGAAGCAGCGCTTCGAGTAGCTGACCGACGTGCATCTCCGGTTCGTTGCTACCGAGTCCCGCGTCCCACATCATCTCTTCGGTGTAATGTGCCCAGCCTTCTGAGAACGCGTAGCCAACAAACAACTGTCCCAACTTCGATGGCGAACGGTTGGCGTGCAAGTACTGCAAAAAGTGCCCCGGCCAAACTTCGTGCGCTGAAGTGAACAACAGGCTGCCGACACCGGGAACGTAAGCATCCTTCTCTTTCTGAGACCATGCCGGATCTGGCGGCGCGATGTAATAGACCGACGGTAGGTTTTTTTCGTACGGGCCGGGAATATTGATGTAGGCGAAATTCCAGCGGCGATATGCCGGCGCTTCAGCTACCTTCGCTTCTTCGGGCCCGGGAATCGTCACCAGCTTCTTTTCATTGATGAACGCCTTGAGATCACCGAGCTGTTTGCGCGCCATCTCAACCGCACCACCCGTAGGCTTGTGAGCCTGAGCCTTGGCAACACATTCGGTTACTGACGCGCCGGGCGCAAAGGTCGCACACGCTTCCTTCAAGGCCGCCAAATTCCGATCCAAATCGCGCCGGCCGATTTGCGCCAGTTCACTAAGCGGCACATCCACTCGCTCGGTCGCCTTCAACATCTCGCTAAACTTTTCGGCGCCCAAAGCGAAATTGGTTGTGGCGGTCGGTTCCTGTTGCTTAAACCAGTCATCCATCGCCTTCATTGCCTTGATGGCGCGGGCGTTTGCCTCCTTGAAATCCTTCTGGAGTTGCTCGTCTTTTACTGAGGCAAAGATTGCCGGCACGTCCTTCTCATAAAACGCGGCCAACCCTCCGTAGTTTGTGTGGCCGATACTTACGAATGTTTTCGGCAAAGGCGTGCGCAGGTTTTTCCGAATCTGCTCAACGGCGGTGGGCACTGCTTTAGCGTAGGCGGTATAAGCTTTGAGTCGCTGCTCGAGTGGGGCGTATTCGCGCGATACGTAAACGTCCGGGTCAATCGCGTCGGCATAAAACTGCGGACAGCGAAACGGCCATTCCGCAGATTCAATCCAGAACAAGTCAGCGTCGATCTGCGATGCGATATATTCTCGCTCGAAGCGTTGGCGCTCACTTAGCGCAGACTCCTGAAACGCAGCTACCCGATCTTTTGCGGCGTGCAAGCGTTTGGCTTCGTTCGCAAAGCCTTCCGCGCTCCAGTCTGGCAACTTGCCGTCAAACTCGTGCCTTCCCTGGCGCACTGCGAAATCGGGTCGGGCCACGAAGTAGGCTTCAAGAAATTCGTTGACATACGAATCCCAGTCTTTGGAATCGCTAGGCGGCATAGCTGATTGACTGTTTGACGGAGTGGTTTGTTGACAAGCGATTCCGGACAGCAGCAACGCAACGACTGCGACCGGCGCGAGTCGAGCTAGAAGTTTGGCAAACATTCACTTCAATTCCCTTCGAGCAGGATTTGAAGTTCAGTGTAGGGTTGCGCAAACCTTCACGCAAGGACAAACGTTTTTATTTAGCGATCCGAAATATTGGAACGGCGCCGGCCGGAATGCCTGTCCCGTTTAGAGTCCAAACCTCGCACGGTATTCGCCGGAGACGATAAACGACTTGACCATGTCGGCGCGCTTGACGCGGTTTAAGGCCACGTCATCATCGCGCAGGTTTTCACCCGCCACGCTGACCTGATTCATCTTGTTGAGCCAGAAATCATAACCATTGAAGTTGTTGTCGGGAGCATCGTCTGCATCACGGCGCAAGTAGCCAAAGTATTGCATCAGAACGAATGCCGGATTGTATTGAAAGTTGAAGACGCTGTCGCTTTCGATAACACTCTTCAGTGCTGCGGCCCGTCCGGCGGCGTTTCCCGTACCGTAGGCCGTGACAGCGGCGTCACGCTCGCCGACCGTTGGTGTTACGCCTTCATTTGCAAACATGGTGTCAACGTAAGTGAAGGCATTCTGTCCCTGCGGAAAGTTAGACACGAATTCCGGTCGCGCTACAAACTCACTGAGAAATGCATCACGGTTGGCTGCCAACAACAATTCCCAACCGGTACTGCCTACGACCACTCCCTCACCAACGCGGCGCTGGTCTTTCAGAAACGGCAGGTACCGAGGATTTGATTTGGCGTTTCCGAATGCAGCCTTGTGAGCGCGAATAACGAAGTAGCCGGTCTGCTGAAATTCGATTGAAAGGAAGAACGCCGCTGAAACATTTGTGCGACGATCGTCAATGCAGGCTTGATTCGAACCGCAACTGGAAATTTGACCTTCCCAAAAGGATTGGCCTGATGCATCGCCTTGGCGTGCCAGAAAGTCGTGGTAGTGCTGGCCGACGAACACGTCGGTGAAATCGATCGGGTTGGCTCCAGTCTCGATCGCATCGTCAGTAATCGAGACGGACGCGGTTGCAGGGCTGCCCAGCAAAGCTTGTCCGGTACCGTTAGAGAGCGTAATCGTAAACGTCTCGGTTCCTTCCAGCTTGATGTCTTCGCTGATCAGAACGTCGAAAGACTTGCTTGACTCGCCCGCACCGAAGCGAACAGTTCCCTGGCCAAACGTGTAGTCAGTGCGTTGCGAGGCACTTACCCCGGCGGTGATGTAGTCAACTGTGCAAGGGCCGGAGACATCGCCGGTGCGCAGGATCGTGATCGTCTTGAACGTCATGTCCTCCTGCACGGTGTAAGTACCCGCGCTAAACGCAACCACGGACGGACCTGCAGCGTGACCGACGCGCGGCGGCGTCAACATTGTCAGCCCGCAAACAATTGCGAACATCGCCAGGACTACTAACCATTTGTCGGTTACCATACGGCTGTTGGGCCTACCCGTCTCAACGTTCCCTATCCACATATAGAAATCTCCTTGAACTTTGGCTTACCGCGGGGTCAATGTGAAGAGGGGGCAGAACGATAATACGCTTTCCAGACTCAAGGTGCGCAAAAAACCTCCCGAGTAGCCTAACAAAACATGCTTCTCTAAGGGAATAGTCTTAATTGCGGCAGCCTCGCGAAAAGATCATATTTGCGAAAGAGTATCGAGTGCCGACCGGGCTGGCATTGAGTAGTACCCCAAAAGAAAAGAAGATTGGTGGATTCAAGTTTGAACTGCAACAGTCCAACCCGGAGGGTTAGCAGAAAGTAGCCGGTGGTCGCAGCGAAGCGCAGACCACCGGATAAGAAAGGAGGAAGATCGCACCCCAATGGGATGCCAGATGAGAAAGGCCTGCGGAAGACGCTGTTTGAGACTCTCGCACTCCTTCGGAGTGCAACTCTTTTTTGATTTGTTCCGGTGGTTTTCGCTTTTGCTTCAACCACCGGCTACTATCTGCCAGCCCTCCGGGCTGATGCCAACAGCAACTATCAGAATGTTGCACTTCCAAGTTGAATTCACGATTGGATCTCGCTAACTATCGAGTACCGCTAATAGTTTCCAGCCGCTTGCGCGCTTCAGCGGCCTCGGGACTGCGCGGATACCGGTGAAGCAGCTCCTGCCAACCCTCGCCATCATAACGCAGCGCTTTTTCACGGCCGTCGAAGACAAAAGTAACACCCTGGCGGTTGTAGCGATCAAGACCGTTGTAGTTAAGGAAGTAACTGTGGAATGGCGCGCCGCCGGCTTCGATTTCCTTATCATCCAACCGGCGTACCGCTTCCCGTGAAAGCCGTCCGGCAATTTCGTCGGCGGTTTGACAGTAAATGAGCAGCACACCCGGGCGAAATGGTGACGTTGTGAAGTTGTCCAAAAAGATGCGCGCGCGCACTATGCGATCGAAGTCTTCCGAGGCTTTGATTAGTCGAAGCAGACGCACATCGTCACCAGCGCGCGTTGGCGAGACCACTGCTTCGCGCTGAATCCAACCACTGGTTCTCGTATTGATGTTAACTCGATAAAAACCCACACCATCCCGGCTGCGCTTCTCGCTTTTAATCGCAACGAAAGCGCCGCGCGACATTCTTCGCAGTAGTTTCCCGGAAAGCTCTGGTGCGGATCGGAGCGCCGAGAGCCTTTCGTCGACGACGATTGCGACGCGCCCTCCGGCAGGCGGTCGTCTTTTTGCAAAGGTGTTGGTAGAAAGCAGAACTAACAATAGACAAAGGACTATGAGCGTCCGCAGGATCTGAGAGTTCACAATTGGGCCTCCTCGAAAGTTGAGGTTGGAACAAGGGTGCGAATGTTTCGATGCGGTAGTTTTAGCGGGAAAGGCGGCGACGTGTTGAGGTTGGGCGACTCAGGTTTGGAGTTGTCGATGTTGCTCCGGCGCGTGCAACCATTAATCGCTGGGCCGAGCGAGCATGGTGAAAATGGCAAATTGCTACCGCGAGCGCATCGGCAGCATCGTGCGGTTCCGGTATGGTGGCCAGCGATAGCAGCGTCTTCACCATTTGCTGTACCTGAAACTTTTCGGCGTTGCCATGACCGACGACCGTTTGCTTCACGAGTCTGGGTGAGTACTCGTGAATTTCCAAGGCCGCGCGTTCAGCTACCAACATGGCGACGCCGCGCACCTGACCAAGTTTCAGAGTGACCTTAACATTGGTGGCAAGAAATCCATCTTCAATTGCGCAGGCGTCAGGGCTGTGTCGTTGAATGATCTCCTCTAGCGCGTCAGCAATTCGCCGCAGACGTGCCGGGAATTTCTGGCCAGCGGAGGCGCGAACGGTGCCACACTCAACCAAACGATAGTGGCGGCCATCATTTTCAATGACGCCCCAGCCCGTCGTTTCACTACCCGGATCGATTCCCAGTATGCGCATATAGAATTGGAGTGAACAAACGTCGCGTGCTGGCGCGCAGTATACTACATCGCAATTTGCAGCCACGGACTTTCTTTGGTTGGACGCAAGCGAGTTCGTACCAGACATCTTGCATGCACCGCATACACGATGCGGTTCAGAGTTCAAGCTTTAGCTTGCTCATTACAAGAAACACACAACCTGAAGGTTGAACTCTGAACGGCTTGAGTGACGGCCGCAAAAGCGGAGATTCTACTTCACCTGATCAATCGTGCAGGCTTTCGGCTTTTTGTCTGGCCGCCAGCGCAGAAACCTTGTGCCATGACGAAATCGTCCGCCACTGAAATGGTCATACTGAACTTCGCAAACCAATTTTGTTTTCAGCGGTTCCCATTCACTTGTCTTCTTGGTGCTCCAGCGACTTGGTCCGCCTGGTTTGTTACCGGTAAACCCCGGCGGTGCGATCAGCGGTTCGAGTTTCTTCGTGAGCTCTTTCTTTTCAGCTTCGTTGAAGCTGGACGTGTAACCGATGTGATGCAGCAGCCCGGCTTTGTCATACAAGCCTAGCAACAACGATCCGACCACCTTCCCTTTGCTCGCGTACCTGAAGCCGCCGACTACGCAATCGGCGGTGCGCATTCGCTTCACCTTCTGCATGCCGTCGCGCTCGCCGGACCGGTAAGGGAGATCTAAACGTTTCGCAATCACGCCATCGAGCTTGATGCCGGTAGTTGAGAGCCACTCGCGCGCGATCGTGATGTCCTTAGTCTTTGGTGACAACTCCAGCGTCTGATTTTTTGCCAAGTACTTTTTCGCGAAGGCTTCGAGTTTTGGTCGACGCTTGCCCAGCGCCAGGTCGTATAGCGGCTTGCCTGCATCGTCGACCAACAGATCAAATACGATAAACTGCGCTGGTGTTTCTTGCGAGAGCTTCGTAACTCGACTAGCCGCGGGATGAATTCGTTGCAGCAAATGATCAAACGAAAGCCCATCCTCAAAGGGAATGACCAGTTCGCCATCAAGCACGAACTTGTTGGCCTTGAGGTTTAAGAGTGCAGCGACGACTTCCGGGAAATACCGCCCGAGTGGTTGGCCTGATTTCGACTGCAATTCGATACTCTTGCCATCACGAAAAGCCAGACAGCGAAAGCCGTCCCACTTGGGCTCATACTCCCAGTTTTCTCCTGCGGGAATTTCACTAACCAGCAGCGCATCCATCGGCGGGTAGGGCGGTTTGATTGGTAGAGTCATATTTTGATTTGGTTTTGGTTTTTGGTCTTTGGTCTTTGGTCTTTGGAATTTGTAATTTGTAATTTGTAATCTGGACTTGAGGTTCAGCACTCAGCACTTAGCACTTAAACGATCAGAGCGCGAGAAAGTTACGTAACATCCCCTTCCCTTCCGGCGTCAGAATCGACTCCGGATGAAACTGCACTCCTTCGATCTTTTTCTCGCGATGTCGCAGCCCCATGATTACGCCGTCGGTCGTCTCCGCCGAAACCTCAAGACAAGCCGGCAACGTTTCGCGCTCAACAATCAAAGAATGGTAGCGACCGGCTTTGAAGGGAGACTCGAGACCTGCGAAGATCGACTTACCGTCGTGCCGAACTTCGGAAGCTTTGCCATGCACCACTTTCGTAGCGCGCACCACCCGTCCCCCAAAAACCTCACCGATGGCCTGATGTCCCAGGCAAACTCCCAGAATCGGCACGCGTCCTGCGAAGTTATTGATCAATGCCGGCGATATTCCGGCATCTGCGGGACGGCCCGGTCCCGGCGAAATCAGAATGCGGCCCGGAAGATTTCGTTCGATCTCGGCCAGAGTTATTTCGTCGTTGCGCCGCACCACAACCTCCTCGCCAAGCTCGCCCAAATACTGAACCAGGTTGTAGGTGAACGAATCGTAGTTGTCGATTACCAGGATCACGCTTCGCCCTCCGCCAACTCAATCGCACGCAGCAACGCCCGCGCTTTGTGAACTGTTTCCTCATACTCGCGTTCAGGTACAGAGTCAGCGACGATCCCTGCGCCTGCCTGAACTGAAGCCTCACCGTTTTTGAGCAGAATAGTGCGAATAGCGATGCACGAATCGAGATTCTCGTCGTAGTCAATATAAAGAACTGCGCCGGCGTAGACATCGCGATGGTCGGGTTCCAGTTCACGAATTATTTCCATCGCGCGGACCTTTGGCGCACCGGTTACGGTCCCGGCAGGAAAGCACGCGGCCAACGCATCAAGGCGATCCAAACCTTCGCGAAGTCGCGCACTCAGACTCGAAACCAGATGCTGCACTTTTGAGTAACGCTCCACCGACAACAACTCTTCAACGTTTACTGAGCCGTACTCAGCGATGCGTCCGAGGTCGTTGCGTCCGAGATCAACCAACATCATGTGCTCCGCAACTTCTTTTTCGTCAGCGCGCATTTCCTCCGCGAGCAGGTTGTCTTCCTGTTCTGTCATGCCGCGCGGACGCGTGCCCGCGATGGGACGGTAATCAACCTGACGACCGCGGCAGCGCACCAGCATCTCCGGCGAAGCGCCAATGATTGATTCATCCCCAAGCTTCAGCAGGTACGTATAGGGAGCGGGATTACTGAGGCGCAGCGCTCGATAGATGGGCACGGCGCCGACGCTCACTCCACGCGTGAATCTTTGCGAAATAACTGTCTGGTAGCAGTCGCCCGCAAAGATGTGTTCCTTCACATCGTTCACCGCCTGGTGAAAGTCGTCCTCATTCCAGTTAGAACGGACAATTCGGTCCCGGCTTGGTTGCATGAACCTTGCCGTGACAGTTGGTTGACTCCGGTCCGCTTGAGTTTGTGGATCGACCTCGAGAAGTTTTTCTATTCGTTCGGTTTCAGTAACGGCAGCATCATAGTGGTCTCGCAGCCGAACTTCGTCCTCGCCGGCGTCAGCAGTGAACACCACCGAGACGATTTTGATCTGCCCTTGAACGCGATCAAATACCACCAACGTGCGGTAAAACATCAACAAGGCGTCTTCGCCGATAGATTCGTCGCTAATTTTTTTAGTCAGCGCGGGTTCGAACCATTTTGCCGCTCCGTAACCCAGATACCCGACGGCGCCCCCGGCAAGCGGACCAAGATCCTCGCGATTGGCGAGTTGGTGTTCGTGAAAATGTCTCCGCAGAAATTCAGGCAGGCGTTCGTTGCGTCGCTCCGTTTCACCTTCTCGCTCGATAATTGTTGTGTCACCTTCACCCCTGACGATCATGTACGGATTCGCGCCGAGGAACGAGTGCTTCGCGACTACTTCGCCACCTTCCACGGATTCGAGCAGAAATGCGTGACGCGCATCACCGGCGACACTCACAAACGCATCAACCGGATCCAACGCGCCGGCCCGGACAGTCCGCGTCACCGCAACAACATTGCCGCGTTGGGCTTCATGAGCAAACTCCGCGAAAGTCGCGGGTTGAAGTTGAGAAGTTGACGATTTCATTTGCTGCGGCGTATGTCCGACCAAAACCTATCTGGTGTGCGGCTTTCAACGAGCAACCTACCAATCAATAAGAAACGCGCGAAGCGTTTCGTACATCGTCTCAAACGAATCTGCGCAGAACAAGATTGGTTGGTAGTGTGTTGGGTCATACTCATGCCGCGACGCTGCCTCGAGATCCAGCGGGCGCAGTTCGGCGTTATGCATTGCTTCAAGTTCACCAGCAGATGATACTAGACCGGTGCCGTACGCTTTGACGGATCCATTTTCGCGCAATACACCAAACTCAATCGTAAACCAGTAGACGCGCGACAGCCGATTCAGATCGTCCAACGACGAAGTGCGCTTCACCGCCTTGCCAAACAGACGATTAAGTTCGGCGAGTGGCGTGCTGGCAAGCGTGACGGCGTGACCGACGATCTCATGCACCACGTCCGGCTCCGGCGTGTAGAGCGGTGTTGAGTGATGGCGAATGTACTGCGTGCAAAGAAATGTCCCTGAGGCAAGCGCCTCAAGAAAAACACGCGGCTCAACCAACCCGGCCACGGGCTCCAGCCGGAAGCCGCTGATCGCGAGGACTTTCTCATTGACCTCGCGTAACTGCGGAATGCGATCGGGAGCAAACGCCAGGCGCTCGACCGAGGCGCGATATTCGGCGCAGGCGTGGTCGCGGTGTGCCGGCTCGAGCGCATCCCAGACTGCCCGCCACACTTGATGTTCTTCAGCCGTGTAAGGCGCCTCAGGAATTTCCTCGCCAGGTTGATAACTGAGGGCGAGCTGGGCGATACGATTGCGGCGGGCCCGATATTCCGCATCGCGGCAGCCCGGATGATCCGGACTCAGTTGAACAATTCGATTGCGATCTGCCGGCGTCTCATCTGCGTCTAGCGGAACGACGCGAATGTCCGTGTGGTCAGCTAATAATGAAGCGTGTTCATGTTCTAACATTTGATAACCTCGAATCGTTGTAACGCAAACTGTTAGTTTGCGTGGTTTCTTCCTCTCTTGGCTTGAGCCGCTATAGAGAAATGCAAACTAACAGTTTTGCGTTCCTCCAAAAAGAAACCGGCCACCCTCCCGCAGCGGAGGAAGTGGCCGGTTCAGAAATTCTGTTCTTTGGCTTTAGATCAAGTCACTCAGAACAGCCCTCTCCTGCCTCTCCTCCTGCGAAGAGCACCAATAATAGTAAGAGTAGTTGTTTAGGTTGTGACCCATCTCGGTTGAAATTAGCCTGCGTAGTTATTCTTGTCAATTGAAATCGATCAATCAGCATTCAGTAGTCGGTAACTAAGGGACATTCACAGCCTCCGACGTTTCCAGCTGATTGCTGTCTGCTCAGTTTGCCGCTGCCATATCTGCTTCGCTGATGTCGAAGTTTGCGGAAACTTTCTGCACGTCATCGTGATCTTCAAGAACTTCCATCAGCTTCAACATCTGCTTGGCCTCTGAACCTTCGAGCTTCTTATATTCCTTGGGGACCATCTCTACTTCAGCCACTTGCGGCTCAATGCCCGCCTTTTTGACTGCCTCCAGCACCGCATCGAATTCCGTAGGGGCAGTGATGATTTCAAAGTTGTCTTCGTCGTCGCGCAGATCTTCGGCGCCTGCGTCTGTGACGATTTCAAATAACTCTTCCTCTGACTTCGCCGCCTTGGCTACAACGATGTAACCTTTCTTCTCGAACATCCACGCCACTGCGCCGGCAGCAGCAAGGTTCCCGCCATTCTTGGAAAACGCGTGCCGGATCTCCGCGACGGTCCGATTGCGATTGTCAGTCATCGACTCGATCAACAGCGCGACACCCCCAGGGCCGTATCCTTCGTAGGTAATCTCTTCGTAGTTCACACCCTCTTCTTCGCCGGTGCCTTTACGAACGGCGCGTTCGATTGTGTCATTAGGCATGTTGCCCGCCTTGGCGTCGAGGATCGCCTTGCGCAAGCGCGCGTTGCCATCCACGTCGCCGCCGCCCGAGCGCGCCGCGACTGTAATCTCCTTGATGAACTTGGTGAACAGCTTGCCGCGCTTGGCATCGAGCGCGCCTTTCTTGTGTTTAATACTGTGCCACTTCGAGTGTCCTGACATTCTTAAACGGTCCTTCTAGGATTGATATGGGGATTGTTAGAGAACGAAATATATCACACCAGAAACGCGCGAGCACACCGGACGGCTAAGTCCCTGCAGCTCTCTAGGCTCGCGAGTTCAAAACCGACGGGCGGCCACCAGCAACTCTTACTTTCTTCAGTTTTGCCGTCTGTCCGGCAGTAATCTCAATCGCCTTCCGCGGGACGCCAAATGCGCTTGCCAGCAACCGGATCAATTCCTCATTGGCTGCACCGTCGACCGGTGGGGCTGCAACTCGCACCCGCAGTGCGCCATCGTGTTCACCGATGATCTCGCTACGGGATGCACGCGGAACCGCGCGAACCCTGAACGTCAATACTCCGTTTTCTTCTGAGTACTCAATCATTGCGATCGCTCAAGTACTTCAAACTTCAAACTTGCTGCTCCGGACTGCACGCAAGCTAAAGCTTGTACTTTGAACTACTGGACCGTAAGCGGTTTGGTCAGCCGGCGATTAGCGTTCCCACAATGGCTCTTTGCAATATCTGGATTATGACCAGGGCAATGATCGGTGAGATGTCGAAGCCTCCGACCAGCGGAATCAATCGCCGCAAGGGGCCGAGCAATGGTTCGGTAATGTTCACCAGGAAACGCATCAAGCGATTTGCATAGCTAACGCCGAACCACGAAAAGATTATTCGCACGAAAATCGCCAGGTTGTACAAGCTAAGCAATCCATGAAGCAGGAAGCCGAAGACCGGCGCCACAGCACGACGGGCCAAACTCTGCACCACGCCGCTAATTGTAAACGTTATGGCGCCCATCAGTTGTAAGGCAAACCAGCCGAACAGAATAACTGTGAGGATCGTCACGAGCGGCGCATATTTGGGGTCCACGGCAAAGCGAGCGAGCGCGCGGCGCACTGGATTGATAAGCGGATCTGTAAGACCACGAACGGTCCTTGACGTCCAACCAAACGGATTTGGATTCGCCAGATTCGTGATCAGACGCAGCAACACCAGCGCGATGACCGCGATGATGAAGACAGTCACTGCTGAACTAATCAGCCAGTAAACCCGTTCGAGAATGATCATAACTTGTAACGCAAACTGTTAGTTTGCATAGTCAGCACATCAAAGATTGCAACCAGGAAAAGAACTAGCCACATTAGGCTAATACGCAAACTAACAGTTTGCGTTACCATTTACCTGCGCTCACCGAATATCGCGGTGCCGACGCGAACCATCGTCGCTCCTTCTTCGATGGCAATCTCAAAGTCGTGGCTCATGCCCATCGAAAGCTCTCCCACGTCGTCGCCAAAGTGTCCCTGTCCCTGTAATTCATCCCGCAGCTCGCGTAGCGTTTTGAAGTAGGGCCGCGCGCAGTCTGGATTAGCAAAAAAAGGCGGTAAGGTCATCAGCCCAATCAAGCGAACACGCTCACAAGTGCCAACCGCCCGCAACAATTCAGGTAAGCCGGCCGGCTCAATACCGGTTTTGGTTTGCTCGCCGCCAAGATCGACTTGAATAAGCACGGGCAGATCTGCTCTCCCCTCGGCGGCGCAAAGGCGCTCCAGTCGTTCTGCCAAATCAATCGAATCAAGCGAGTGAATACAATCGAAAAGCTTGACTGCACGACCGGCTTTGTTCGTTTGCAAGTGACCCACGAGATGCCAGCGGGCGGCGTCACGTCCGATTTCCGCTATCTTTCCTTCAGCTTCCAGGACGCGATTCTCACCAAGGTTTGTGATGCCGGCCTCAATTCCTGCTCTAAGAGTTTCGACTGGATGGGTCTTACTGATTGCAACGAGAGTAATTTGATCGCCCGAGCGGTTGGATCGACGCGCGGCTGTATCAACACGGGTCCGAGCGTCCTCAAATCGGTCGCGCAATGTTTGAACTGAAGCATCCATAGCCAACCGACGGAATCGAAACGAAAAAAACAAGAAACAAAATGACCGGCTTCGAACGGCTAATTACCTTACCAGATTGATTCGCCTGTTGCATCACACCCTCACGCCTCACATCACTCAACGGCCACACCTTCGCAGTTTTCGACAGACGGCACGATGATTGTTGAGAATCCAGGTACAAAACGGCCAACGGGAGGAATTTTCATGAGACAGTTTGGTAATCGACGGAATTTGTTTGCCATCATTGTTATGGCTTTGCTGATACTCGTGACCGCAGCCGCAACATCGTTTGCGCAAGGACGCGGTCGAGATCGCGGCCGAGGCAATTCGGACAACTCGAACTGGTCAAGGAACAACCGCAAGTGCGGCAAGTTCGTTAACTGTCACGACGCTCGCAATGGGCGCTGGGATCGCCGCGGGCCGCGCGGAGACAGGGTCGGCAACGTTGTTTGGCGTAATCGATTTCGCCAACGGGTACGCGCTCGCCACTATAATCGTGTGCAAGTGAGGCAAGTACGAAACTGGCGACGCAATCGCTAACAGATAACTAACTGATGCAGTTGAAGCCCGTAGTTTAGAGTTCAGCCTTTAGGCTGTCTTGCGAGCCAAAACACAAGCTAAGGCTTGAACTCTGAACTACGGGCCTCAAACTCCCCACCACTCGTCTGGTGCCATTCTTGACACCCACGTAACCCGTTCGCATAATGCATTCCCCGCATGCGGATGTGGCGGAACTGGCAGACGCGCAGGTCTCAGAAGCCTGTGATGGCGACATCGTGGAGGTTCAAGTCCTCTCATCCGCACCAAACATCATTTAGTTGAGAGCGAGTCCGGAGCTTCAGTCCCACAATTGAGACTACGGACGCGCTTTTTTTGTTTGCCTATTTTTGGAACCACTCTGTCACGCCAGCGTATAACCAAAGTCGCAGCGCATTTTGTGTTAACAAACAGACCAGCGCGAGCGTCTCCAACATAGATTCAGAGCAAGTCGTTAAGGAGGGTTCCACATGAGTGCTGAGCGAATAGGAGTGATCAATCCAGTCGCCGGAGCAAATAGGAAGCACCTTGAGCACAATGAAGTCGCTGTTCCTGTGCAGGAATCGATCGCTGCTGTCCCACTTAAGATAGCGGAGTGGCCCCTGCGCAACCGTGTTCAGCGGCTGCTTGATTTGGCGTCGTCGTTATTGCGGGAAACGGAATCACTCGCGCGGGACAAGGCTTTTACTGAGGAATCCAACCGCCTTCAGAGTCTGAATGTCGCCGAGGGCATTGATTTCTATGGGGAAGTGCAAAGCTTTGAAACCGGACTCATCCGGCTCGCGCTTGATCAAACCCATGGTCATCAGGCCCAGGCGGCGAGGTTGCTACACATTAAACCCACCACGCTGAACTCGAAGATCAAGCTCTACCAGATCGAGTACTGATTGTGGGACAGGCGTTCCTGCCTGTCCGTCCTGGCTGCGTAAGAAATTCGAGAGACAAGATTTTGGACAGACAGGAATGTCTGTCCTAACGATTAGTTGACTGCCTGTGAAGCGTCGTCCGCCTGTGCTTCGCGGCCATCAGACACAGTCAGTTGTTGCTCATCGAACAGATTGGAGTCGACCAGTGTTTGCACCCAATACTGCCCCGCCCCGGGAAAAGTCACATTCACAAAGAAACTGATGTTGTCGGCAAAGCCGCCTGGCATGATCTGCAGACTGGTAGGTTGCGAAGCAACAATGTGTTGTTGACGATCGGGTGTCAGGATTCTGACTTCGGAAAGGTGAGTTCCCTCTCCGCGCCAATGATTGACCACTGCGAACTTGATCAATGAGACTGGCACTTGCTGCACCATGATGTTCTGAAAGACTCCCATAAGCGAAAGCTTGTTGCCTACTTCGAGGCGAACATCGTCGCAAAAGAGCGTGTAAATGAGTTCGAGTTTCTCTGCCTTATTGATCGCGTCTGACATGAAGTCTCCTAAGTAGGACAGACATCCTGTCTGTCCCTTTATTTCCATTATCAAGATACCTAAGACCCGCCTTAATGGACAGGCAGGAATGCCTCTCCTACGACGACAACAGTTCCTTAAACGCCGCCTCGTCGATCACTGTCACCCCGAGTTCTTTAGCTTTATCGAGTTTGGAACCAGCTTCCTCGCCGGCAACCACGTAATCGGTTTTCTTGCTGACTGACCCAGTAACTCGACCACCGCGGGCTTCGATAGCCGCTCGTGCTTCGTCGCGATTGTAGCCGGCTAATGTCCCGGTTAAGACAAACAGCTTACCGGCGAATGAATCGTCAGTGGGTTCGCTGCTCTGCTCCATTTTGGTAGTCAGTCCTGCGGCTTCCAAACGCCGGCAGAGTTCAACGTTGCCCGGATCGTCGAACCAGGCGCGCACGCTTTGGGCCACCGTCAGGCCAATCTCCGGGACCTCGTCAAGCTCCTCGACAGTTGCTTCGCCGAGCGCTTCCAACGAACCAAAATACCGCGCGAGAGTTGTTGCCGTCCGATCGCCAACGTGACGCAGCCCAAGCGCGTATATCAGGTTCGCAAGCTCGCGATGTTTGCTTGCCTCGATTTGCGCCAGCAGATTCGAGGCCGACTTTTTGGCCATTCGTTCAAGGCTGGCAATGTCTTCAAGCGTCAGACTGTAGAGGTCGCCTGCATCTCGCACTTTACCGCTCGCGACAAACTGATCGACGAGTGATTCACCCAGACCTTCGATGCGCATCGCGCGTCGCGAAGCAAAGTGCAACAGGCTTCCCATCAGTTGCGCTGGACAGTCTGCGGCAACACAACGCGAAACCACCTCACCTTCCGGTCTGGAGATTTCCCCACCACAAACCGGACACTTGCGCGGCATGCGAAAGATTTTCTCTTCACCGGTGCGCTTCGATTCGATGACTTTCAACACCTTGGGAATGACATCGCCGCCCTTTTCAATCAGCACCCAATCGCCAATGCGAATCCCCAGGCGCTTGACCTCGTCCGGATTGTGTAGCGTTGCGCGCGCGACGGTGGTGCCCGCGAGCACAACCGGTTCGAGATTGGCGACAGGCGTCAAGGCTCCGGTTCGTCCTACCTGAACGGAGATTGAAAGCACGCGGGTGGTAGCCTGTCGCGCTGCGTATTTGTAGGCGATCGCCCAGCGCGGAGCTTTGTTGGTGGCGCCAAATTCATCCTGAAGCGCGGTGGAGTTTACCTTTACCACCAGCCCGTCGATCTCGTAGTCCAAATGGTCCCGCTGCGCTTCGATTTTTCCGGCAAACTCAATCACTTCTTCAATGCTGTTACAAAGCTTTCGCTCCTGACTCACTTTAAAACCAGCGCTTTCCAGCCAGTTCAGGGCATCCCAATGTGTAGCGAACGGCTTACGGTCGCCGGCGAGTAAATCGTAAGCAAACATCTCGAGTTTGCGGCTGGCGGTGATCTTCGGATCGAGCTGTCGGATAGTGCCCGCGGCGGCGTTGCGCGGATTGGCGAAGCGCGGCTCATCGTGTGCCTCACGTTCAGCGTTGATCCGCTCAAAGACTTTGCGCGGAATGAAGACTTCGCCGCGCACTTCCAGGTCCGTGATCTCAGATCTCAGATTTGAAGTCCCGGATTTCTTCTGAGTTTTGAGATTTGAGATTTGAGATCTGAGACGAAGAGGAACACTACGAATCGTGCGCGCGTTCAGCGTTACATCTTCACCGATGCGGCCATCGCCGCGCGTCACTCCGCGGGCAAGCAACTGATGCTCGTAAAGCAGACTCAGCGATAGACCGTCAATTTTTAATTCAGCTACGTAGGCAACGCTCTTTCCGTCAGCCAGGCGCTGGCAGCGTTGATCAAACGCGCGCAATTCGTCGATGTTGTAGCTATTGTCGAGCGAGAGCATTGGCCGCCGGTGAACGACTTGCGAAAAGCCTTCAGCCGGTTTTCCACCGACTCGCTGCGTCGGACTGTCCGGAGTTATTTGTTCGGGATGTTGTTGCTCCAGCTTTTGCAGTCTCTCAAGCAGCGCGTCATACTCCGCGTCTGATATCTCCGGATCGTCCAGCACGTAGTAGAGTTCTTCATGACGTCGAATCTCTTCCCGTAGCTTTTCGATTTCTTTTCCGACTGCTGCCGCTTTGACCAAACTTTTACTCTCCTGAATCTGGAAGAAGCCGGGGGGCAAGCCCACCTTCCCGACCTGAGAGACTTTCCAACTCAATCGGGAGCACCCCACTTGAAAGCCTTCCAATCTGAGAATCAACCATTTCAACTCAAATCAGCTCGGGGTCGGGAAGGCGGGCTTGCCCCCGCTCTTCCAATCTTCAACTATGTGACACGTTAGCTCGTCCTTCACGAATGCCGCTGACTTTTGTAATGCCGCTCGTTTTGGTTTTGGTTTCACCTAAGCGATGAATGATCCGTCCAATAAACTTGATACTCTGCAGAAAATCGTCGACCCGAATATTCTCGTCCGGCCCGTGTGGATTCGATCCTGCATAGCTGATGCCAAACGACGCGACTGGCGTGGGCGGGGTGCTGGCTCCACAGACTGCGCCCACCGGACCGCTCGAGGGATCCATCGGATAAACTAACGGCGCGCTACCATAGATTTCGGTAGCCGCATTGATCACGGCGCGCGCCACCGAAGAACTCGCGGATGATTTCGCGAGTGGAGCGCTGCCGAGTTCGGCAATCTCGATGTCTTTGAAACCACGAACATCGAGATGGGCGCGCAGTAGTTCAAGAACAATTTCAGGCGTCAGGTCAGGCACGAGACGAAAATCGAGACGGGCCATCGCCGTGCTGGGAAGCACCGTTTTCACTCCCGCTTCGGTGTGACCGGTTTGAATTCCACAAATCGTGCACGTCGCACCAAAGATATGTTCCTTCACCAGCGCTGGGCCTTTCATCGAACGTATCCAACCGGCGATGCGAAACTCTCGCTTCAGTCCTGCTTCATCGAGCTCGATTGCCTTTAGCGCCTCGGTGTCTTCAGCACTGATGGGTGCAATGCGTGATGAAAAACCATCGATGGTGATCACGCCCTTCGGTGAGGTGATTGTCGCGAGGGCCTGCACTAGCCGCCAGGCCGGATTAGGAACAATCGCACCCCATTTTGAGTGCAGGTCGGTGCGTGCGCCGTGCGCCCGCAATTCCAAAAACTGAATGCCTTTGAAGCCTAAACTAATAACCGGGCGCTCCCTGGTGTCCTTGTAACCTTCATCCCAGATGCATCCCTGCGCCGCAAGCAGCTCCGGGTTTTCCGCAGCAAAGCGATAGAGACTTGGACTGCCGAGTCCATCTTCACCGTCTACAAAGAATCGCAATGACACGGGTAACTTGCCAAACGTTTTCTGATAGGCCTCAACGGCGGCGATGCGTGCTACCAAATCGCCCTTGCTGTTCGCAGCGCCACGCGCATAAAGCTTGCCATCGATCATGGTCGCGGCAAATGGTCCCACTGACCATTCGCTCAAGTGTCCCACCGGCTGAACGTCGTAATGACCGTAGACAACAAAACTCTGCGGACCGCTGCCACATTCGCCATAGATGATCGGATAGCCATTGCCCATGCGAAACGAACGCGTACCAATACCCACGCGCTGCATCATCTGTTCGACAGACTCGGCAATCGCACGCATGCCGGTGCCGCGCGCGGCCACTGACGGCATGCGACAAAGTGACTGCAGCCTCTCTGTGAAACTGCGCGCATGCCGGTCAACGTATCGATCGAAGCGAGTGAAAGGCATACTTGATTCTAGTACCACCGGCTCAGTCTCGTTTAGCTCACTTGAACTGGAGCTTTGCCCTAAAAGTCGGAAACAGTGATTGCGGCGCGTAGCGTCGCTTTGAATTTAGCCCAGCCTTTCAAGGCTGGGATCAGGTCTTCCCCATTAACCACGCGTCGCATCAGCGACGCAATGAAGATGAAATCTCGGCAATTTCATTCCGTCGCGACGCGCCGAACCTTTGCTGTCGGGAACGACTTTAATGCTAAGCCTAAATCTGGAGCAAACTACCGATTCTCAGCGGATTGTAAATCTTCTTTGGCGTAGAGCAAGTAGCGCGGGTGGTCTGATGAACGCTCGAATCCTGCGGCCACTAATCCAACGGCAAACGCTTGTTGAAACTCAGCCCTTACACGCAGTTGCTGCTGCTTTGCCTGACCGGCATTCTCCCTGCATAGCCTATTCCAATCAATCGGCACTTCAATTGTTGCCGCGGGCCCACCCGGCGAAATCCCCGGACCGGCGCTGCCTTGCGCCAGACTGTTCACTCGAGGCGATTCCAGTCGCCACTCAGCGAACAAGCGATCGCTGTCGATTCCCGCTCCCGCTACATCGCTGAGCACCGGGCTGGTCGGGTAGTCAGTCCCGTAAAAGTTCTCAGCGTAGCTACTGACGGTCACCCCCAGACGGTTCAGGTTGAAATGGGCGTTGCGAGCCTGCAGCGGATCCCAGGTCCATTTGATAAAGCTTCTGCCTTCCTGAATTGCCCGCTCGCGCTGGCTCCATTTCAGTCGGGCGCCGATACCCTGATTTTGAACTGTCGGATCGACCGCCATCATATGCGAGTAACCAAAAACCTCGGCGCCACGAACCGCCGCAAGGTGATGGACAAACCCTACCAGCCGCTCGTCGACGAATGCTCCCAACGTCCACCCGCCAGCCTGTCGCGAAACAATCAGGTGTCTGCGCGGCGAAATTTCGAGATCCGGAAGGCCAAAAACTTCGCGTTGCAAGCGAACGCAGTTGTCGAGTTCAGCGATAGTCACACACTCGCGGATTACAGTTTCTGACATATCATCAATGACGAATGGAAGCTGACTGAGATATGGAAATCGTTTTTCGATCGGTTGGCGCCGGCTGGTTTCGCTAGGCTGCGATCTTTGGCGAAACTGCCGGCAACTCGATCACCGTTCGCAACCCTTCAGAGTCGCGATTCTTAAGTGTCACCGTGCCTTTTAGCAGTTCGAGCAGTCGCCGGCCCACGATTATTCCCAGTTCATTGAGGTCCGTTTTTCCGGCCCGTGGTGTTTCCTCAGGATCAAACACTCGCGCCATGTTCTTTATCGCTTCACCTTCATCGTCTATCTGCACTCGGAGCGAGCGTCCATCGAGCAGCTTGGCATCAATCGTCACGCATTGTCCTTCATGGCTGCGACTAACTGCCCAGGCCAGGAACGTATAGAGCACCTGCCGCAAGCGTCCCTGATCCGAAACGATCGTAGCCACTTCAGGCTCAAGATTACACTGGATTTCTATCTCGCGCCTTTGTGCGCGCCGGCGAACTGCAGCGCAGGTTTCGCGCAGAGTTTCGGGAAACGAAAACTCCTGAAGAAAAATCTCAGCCGGGCCAGCCTCAAGTCGCGACAAATCGACAAGCTGATTGAGACTGGAGAGCAATTGCATTCCGGAATTCTGAATCTTCTGGCAGAAGCGACGCTGGGGTTCGCTCAACTCTTCCTGATCGAGCATGATTTCAGCAAACCCGAGAATCGAAGTTAAGGGAGTGCGCAACTCATGCGACATGCGCGCCAGAAACAGTGATCGGTAATGCGAGACATGCCTGAGTTCCCGATTAGCATCCTCAAGCGCGACCGTCCGCACCTGGAGCTCTTCGATTAGGTGGGCAATTCGTTCATCGTCCACCTGCCCTGTGGCAACGCGCTTGTTGTCTTTCAACCTATTCACTTGGTTTTCCAGTCTGAAAAACTATGGCAAGGAGCGGTGGGAGTTGCTGGGACTCCGAACTCACGCGCCTGATTGCTATGGGGAAGTTCAATATAAGACTGCTCGGATTGAGTGTCAAAGCGGTGCTTCTTTTTTAACTAAATCGTGGTTATCATGCCATTGGTCGAGGCGCCCAGCAGCGTCCTCGAATTCTCCAGGCGAATCAACGATGGGAAAACTTGCAGAGCAACCATTGGCGGAACTCATTCGTGAGATTTCGTTCAAAGGCTTGTCGGGAAGTCTCAGACTCGAACACGAGCGCGCGCAAATAGCGGTCTATTTTGACGCCGGCCTGCTTGTTTACGCGGCCGCAAACCTGCGAACGCTTCGTTTGCGCGAATACCTCATCAAGCGCGGACTGGTCTCGGAGAAGGAACAAGTCAAACTTAACGGTAGCATCTCGGACCTCGATCTCGCCGCGGGCCTGGTTGCCAGCGGTACGCTGAGACAAAAGGACATCGACGCCCTGCTCGTAATCCAGGTCAGCGACATCCTGCGCGTCGCCCTGCTTTGGATGGAGGGAATCTGGGAATTCAATTCGCGCGGTCGTCTGGCCGAACCAATCCATGTGAAAGTAGACACCGGCGCGCTGCTTCGCGAAGCTGCGCAAAGAATTTCCATAGATTTCGTTTCACGTCGCTTTCTGAACCCTGGTGAGACAATTGCTCGAGTTGCTGAAGTGTCTCGCAACAGCAATTTCCTTCCGGCGGAAAGCTTTGTGCTTTCCCGGCTCGATAAGCCGCTCCGGTTGGAAGAGTTGGTTTTGATTACCGGATTGCCGGAGGTCGAGACCCACCGCGCGGTCTATGGTCTAGCGCTCAGCGGCGTCGTTATTCGCGAATACTGGAAAAATGTTTTTCGTGGTGAAGCTACGAAACCGGCGAAAGAGCAAACTCCGGTCGCACCCGCTCTTGCCGCGCAAGCAAGCCAGAGCGACAACTGGATTTCGGCCAGCGTTGAGCATGAAGATATGGAGGCGTTTCTAGGACGGCTCAAGGTCGCGACGAATCACTACGAGGTCCTCGACCTGCCGACCAATGCGAAGATGAGCGAGATCAAAGATGCCTACTACGCGATGGCACGCCGCTACCACCCGGATCGGTTCCACTTAATAAAATCAGGGACCAAAATTCACGGGCAAATAAGTTCGGCGTTCGCTCGGGTGACCCAGGCGTATGAAACCCTGACGAATCCAAACGCGCGGGCGGGTTATGATCAGACGTTGGATCGGGCCAGAAGGTTTGCAGAAGCAGAGGCCAAGAAAGCCAAGGCTGATCAAGTTGCGGAATCAGCAGGAGCCGACATTGATGCTGACGATTCAGACGCCGGAGTGGGACGCGCGGAATACAGTTTTCGCGAAGGGTGCGGCGCGTTAGATCAGGGGCGCGTCAACGCTGCCGTCAAATATCTGGCCAACGCCGCGCGGCTGGAACCGCAGGAGGCGCGTTATCGAGCATACTACGGTCGCGCCCTGGCAGCTGATGATAAAACGCGACGGCTCGCCGAAAACGAAATTCAGACTGCTGTTAAGCTGGAGCCGGCAAACGCCGCGTTTCGTACAATGTTGGCAGAGTTGTATTTTGATTTGAAGTTTCACCGGCGGGCGCAAACTGAAGTTGATCGAGCGTTGTCAATCGATCCGCATAACGCCGCGGCTAACCTGCTGTTGCGCAAACTCCAAAAGTCGAGCAAGGTAGGTTAGGAAGTCCTGAGTTCTGAGTGCTGAGTCCTGAATCTGATGTCCGCAATTTCCCGTAGCACTGAAAAAGATCGCGCAGCGCGCGAAGCCTACCAGCAACTGGCCGCTGCCGCCGATGAGTTTGAGCGGTATGCGAATCCACATGCCGGCCGCATCGCTGCCATCGCCGACAGAGTTGCTGAAGCTTTTCATCTCGCGCCCCAGGACCGAAAATCGCTGCGCATAGCCGCGCGAATGCACGATCTGGGTGAAGTAGCCATGGAGCGAGACTACATCCAACGAGCCGGCTCGCTTACAGACGAAGAACGGATCGACTTGCAGCGACATCCGGTAATTGGCGAACAGGAAGCGGCGCGCGCCAGTGCCGACCGCGATGTGCAGTTGTTAGTGCGCTGGCATCACGAATGGTGGAACGGTTCGGGTTATCCAGACGCGCTGCGGCAAGATGAAATCCCGCTGGCGGCGCGAATATTGCGCCTGGCGGATTCGTATGCAGCGCTCACCGATGCGCGACCCTACCGACCGGCATTGACTGAAGAAGAGGCCCGCACGCGGATAGTGGGTAATACGGGTATCGAATTCGATCCTGCAGTAGTCAGTGTGTTGCTTTCGCTTGAAGACGTCGAGGAGTTACGGTCCTTCGCGAAACCGGCCGAGGCCACGAATTCGACGAGCGCTGACGACGGCTGGAATCTCTTTTCCTTGTTCATGAAGTGAACGCTGGTTACGCAAAACGGTTAGTTACTGAAGTTTCTCAGCACTTACATGAGCGGTAACGAACCAACGGCATAAGTTCGACGCGTAGCGTCGATATGAATTTAGCCCGGCCTTTCAAGGCCGGGAAAAAGTAATTAACCGAACAACCTCCGTCGCGTCGCGACGGAATGAAATTGCTGAGATTTATCTTCATTGCGTCGCTAACGCGACGCGTGGTTTTGAGGGATGACGTAGTCCCAGCCTTGAAAGGCCGTGCTAAATTCACACCGACGCTACGCGTCGTAATCACTGTTCGCGACTTTTAGGACAAGGCCCTGACTACGCAAACTAACAGTTTGCTTTACGCTCTTTAGGAAGATCACTAGTGGCTTACGTCGCATCCGCAACCTTTCCCAACGGCTGGCTGAATTTCGAGCTGAGCGTCCTGCGGCGTTTGAAGTTCTCCTCTATTGCACTGCCCTTCACCGGCGAGCCAAATACCGGCGTGCAACTAAAGCGCTGGAACGTGCGAGTGGCTGCAAACGATGCGATGATCTGGTCGCACACCAAAGCGACGGCCTTGATTGAAAACGATTCGGAGCGACTCACCGAGGAAGATCTGGACGCGATTGTTGACGACGCCTACGTTCCGCGTGAGCGTCTCGACAATCCTTCGCTCGCGAAGTGGTTCAATGAAACCGACGCCTGGTGGTTTGATAACGTTCGCTTCAACGCCGAGCGCTTAGACAGTCAATACAAGCGCGCCCTGGCGTTAACGCTCGGGATGATGGTTGGAGACTACGTGCTTTCATTCACTCCCGAAAGCCGCCACCTGCGTGAACCTTTCTCGTTGTCGCGCGTGTTTAAACAGTTTGCCGAGAGCCTGCCTTTCAATTACGACAGCTCGATGCGCAGCAAAGCGACAAACCAGGATGCGCGCTCTTTCGTTGCGGAACGTCGTCACACCGATCTGCTCTTTCTGCGTCTGCCGGTGCCGCTGCAGCCCCAGACTGCGCTGCAACATTCGCTCGCCTGGCGCGAGGAGTGGTTGCAGGGCGGTGACGATTTTTGGAGCGACTTTGAAAAATCTCGATCCGGAAAGCTTGGCTCGCGCGTGCAAAGCAAGCAGCAATATCTCGGCCTGGTGGAAGACCTGTTGCACACCGCCTCGCACCTCCCTGGCTGGGCAATCGCCCATACCGAAAACGGTTTCATCTCGACGGAGGAACTGGTAGAGACCGTCGCTCGCGTCCGCAAGATCGACGCAGTTTACACAAAAGATTTTTCGGATTTACTGGGTGTGAAGGCCGCGATCATTACGGCGACGGGCTAAGCTGTGCTTGTTTGGTTTGATGCTGCGGGTGCGACGTTATTTCTTAGATCTGATCAAAGTGAAAAGCTGCCGTGCAGTCCGTTTCTTGTGAGGAGCCTGAATATTCTATCGGATTGCTGTTCGATTGTATTTGTCTTCGCACTGTCCAGTAAGGTGCACGCTGTTCACCGTCACGGTAGGACTAGGAAAGGGACCACAGGAATCGCGCTCGGCAGTGAAAATATCCATATTCACTTTGGCGCGAAAACCTCCGTCGACTGTGATAATCCGGTTGGCTTCTATCTTATAAGTTTCCACCAAGTACTGTTTGGCTTTATTGGCCCGCCATTCGGCCTCCCAAAAACATGATTCTTGTCCGGCGTATACAACGATAAATGCGAACGATGCAGAACCTTCACCCTTCAGATACCTCGCCAGCCGGTCCAGGCTTGGCCGTTCGTCTTTTAGTGAAATACCGCCATATTGCTCGAACAACTTCGGGCGAGCACATTTAGGATCTACTTTTAAGGTGCAGGATTCCGAGCGTCCAAATTCTGGAGGCCCACCGTCCACAATTATTTTGGCATTGATGACACCGACACCAGACGACGGTGGTTCCGAAAGTTCGACAGCGATTTTGGCTGTCCCCTGCCCCGTAATGATCCTGCTACCAGATACCTCCCAACGGTATGAGAACTGGAATTGGTCAAGTAGTTCTTTAGCACCGAGAATCTCTCCCTCAAGCGTCATTGGTTGCTTAGAGGCGAGGACATAGTCAGGGCATGGCAAGTAAAGCTTGAGGCGCGGGTAGTCCTGCGGCCGACTCGCGTGAGTTAGTGGCAAACTGAGCAGGATGGAGGCAACGACGATGTTCCAGCGAGACCGGACTATTGCACGAACTCGCGATTTTGAATTCATTTTGACTCCATTCCGTAAACCCTCTTCAAATGAACTCGCGCCAGCGCTAAGGCTTTGCGAAATGCGGCGCTAAGAGATTATCGGGATTCCCGCATTTTATATCAATTGCCCCATGTGCCAATTTATTATCAGTAAAGTCCCTACCGTATTGCGCGATGTCTTTCGCCACAAAACTGGGATAAGTGTTTCTGAATTGAGCCGCAGACATTACAACTCCCAACTTAGAAGCTGCATCACCCATGGCTTTATCAGTGTAATATCCCGAGAGGTTGCCCGACGGCGCACCTATAGCATGGATGATTTCACCCATCCACGTTGCGGTGTCCCTTTCGCTGACTGAAGTGGATGAAAGGCCGATTGATAGCGAACCCGCTACACCGCTTTTGTTGGCCGATTGATAAACTTCGATCTTGCCAATCGCCCGAAACTTTTCCAATACGTCTCGGATGTTGCCAGCATCATAGCCCGTCGAATCTTTAAGCTCGCCGAGCAGCCTGTTGGTCCACTCTTCACACCCTGGATGATCGTTGAACATTTTATAGAGTGAATCGATTAATGACGAGATCTGAGCGCGATTAAGTTGACCGTTTGCAATCATCTGACGCATCGCGGGTCCGTTTGTAAACGTGTTGTATCCCGTTACCTCGAAATGACCGCCTGTATCATGCACTGTAACCACGGTCGGACAAATTCCATTGGTACACGCGTCACCTGGCGGCTCGCCTGGGTTCAAAACCCATTCGTGTACCGGAACGCGCACTCCGCCGCTCTGTTGGATGGAGCCGGCAATTCTGATGAAAAAACCCATCTTTTCGCAAGGCATTGGGGAACCATCAACTGCACAACCCATTTGAAAATCAGTTGGGTCGCCATTGCTGGGATAACTGCCCAACCCGTCGCCTCCACCTGAATAAGGGTTATCAACACCGACGTCGTTTCGTAAAGGATCGAGTTCGAGCGTGCGCCATGCGATACCTTGTGATTCCCACTCGCCGGTGCCGTCGGAAGCTTCGTGCACCCAAGCCACCTGATTGAAAGTCTGCTTGGCTAACTTGCTGCCGTTGGCGTAAACAAATCCTTTGGTCTGCACTGCCACACTATGCACTTCACTTATTACCCTTGCACCAAGCACCGTCGACCTAATCTCATAGAGAATGGCGCTGTTCTGCGCATTCTTAACTCGTTTCCCGTCACCATCGTAGGTCTGAGTAATCGTCAAAGCCGGCCGATTCGGTCGTCGTGGCGGTTCGGTCACGGAAATCTGTCGCCCAGCCGCGTCATAGACGTATCGGCGAATAATCTGCTGGTTAACCTGTTGCAAGACATCGCCGTCGGCACTGAATTGCCATTGCGGATTAGTGTTCCGGTTATTCACGTAGTCGGCGGTGAAGGCGGGTTCGTTCATGCCCCAATGGTGGCCTGTCCGGCTAGTCATGTTGTCAAAGGCATTGAAGGCATAGTTCTGTTTGAATGGATCCAGTCCGGGAGCCGGCCTTTCGCCACGAGCTTCACCATTCGTGAGTGCCTGCGTCAAGTGGCCGGCGTGATCGTAAGTGTAAGCACGATCGTGGCGGTGGTCGGTCTCTTCGGTTGACGACCGCAAGCGTCCGTCGGCGCTATACTGATATTGGCCGGTAACAGACTGCGCGGCAAACGGTGTGTTAAAAGTAGCTTTATACTCGCTGATTTGCCCCCTAACGGTGTAGGCGAGCGAGACCAGATGCTGGCTACTATTGCCGTAGGAATATTGCTTTAAGCCACCCCAGGCACGGTATTGAAAGTTGGTGGCGTAGCTTGAGACTCCACCGTAGAGAGTGTCGGAGCCGGTAACCGTGCTGGTTCGACCGGCGTTGTCATAGGTGTAGTTGATCGAGACGTTCAGGTGGTCTGTTATTTTCTTTAATTGCCCGGTCGGATGGTAGTCGTAGACAATTGGGAAGGTACCGACACCATCGATGATGCGGGTCTCGGACGTCATTTGCGAGAGCGTGTCATAGGTGTAGCCAACACTACCCAGGCCGTCGGTCATCGCGATGCGGTTGCCGGCGGCATCGTATTCGAAGGCAACACTCGGGGTATCTGGCACTCCGGCAGACGGGTCGTAAGCGACTGTCTTCACCAAGCCACGGTTATTGTAGGTATAGGTTGCCGAGGAGCCGCGCGCGTCAGTGGCGGTTTGAACGGTATCGTCAGCGAAGTAGGTCCAACTACCGGCTGCGCCCGTATCTTGCTGGGGCAAGTGTTTCGTTTGCAGGCGACCATAGCCGTCGTAAGTCATTGCGGTCTCCTGATAGATGCCACTGGCATCGGACTGTCTGGCGGTCGTCACCTGATCGCGAGCGCTATAGTTGGTGACACTGGTGGAGTAGACACTGCCACCGGTGCCGAATGGGCCGGCGCCGTCCCAGTTGAGAATCTCAGTCTTAACTGTTCTGCCGAGCGAATCGGTGTAAATCTTCTGCTGGCGTCTCTTCTCCACTCCGCCAACCATTGTTCCTTCATCCGTCAACGTCACTACTGCAGTTCCCGCGCAGCCACAGCCACCGTAACTGGCGGTTTTAGTAGTGCCGTCGGTATTGGTACTCACCAAAGGCCGGCCGTTCCAGTCAAAAGTCTGTGAGCTTGAGCGCCAGCCGGCAACATCATCTCCCGCAGCCGCCCATTGATTGGTCATCTCCGTCGGAGTGGTCTGTTGGATTACCTGGCCGTTGGTGTCGTAGAGCTTGAACTGGCCGCTGTAGTGACCGGTGCTGTTGGGAAAATCTCCAGCAATCGCGCGCACACGTCCGGCGCCGTCGAGGACAGTGGCCGTGTAGGTTTCAGTGGCCAGATCCTTAACCGTCGTAAACTTGTTGACGATGGTTTGGCTGCGCGGATATACAAAGCGCGTGTAAGCGCCGCTGACGGTATTGGTAACTTTCTTGGTTCTACCGGCGGAATCGTACTCGGTGGTTTGCGCCGCGCCTTTCGGGTCTTGCGTACGAGTTACTACGCCCAAGTCGTAGTTGTGCTTTGCGGTTGCGGAAAAGTTGTCTGGATCGGTAACTGTGGTCGGATAAGCCAGCGTCAGGCCGGGCGGAGTTGTGGTGTCTGTGCCGTTCGTCGAAAAGGCATCGGTATAACTAATAGTCGTCTGATGCGCCAAAGCATCGCGATTAAAAATTGTTGAGCCACAGGTGTTATAGCCCGTCGTCGAAGCGGTCGCATGACTGATATCGTTTTCGTAGTTCACGTCCCAACGAAGCGCTTTGGTCACATTCCCGCGCGCCATTGCCGCAGTGCCATAGTGTGAGTCGTGCTGCAACGGATTGCCCTGATTCGTTAGCAGATCCGCGTCATATTCATAACTAGTTTTGCTATAGAGCCGTTGGCCATTGTCTTCCGGCCCGAAAAGAAACTGCTGTTTGCTGAGACGAATGAGGCGCTGATTTACATAAGCGGCAGAGGTTTCGTAATCAGTGTGAGTGCGCCGCAACAAGCTCCAGTCGCTCCCGTCCCCTGGCCCCCATTCGTAAACATCCGAAGGCAAACTAAACAAATCGTACTCGATAGTCGTCCGCCGCCGGTTGCCGTCTGAATCCGAAATAGTGTTTGTCGTTGCTCGAGGATTGAGCGGATAGGGGACGCTAAGGTTGTCCTGCGTCCACTCCGTGATCGTGATTTTCTTCGGCGTGCCGGAGTCAGCCGAATAGCTTTCAGTACGGGTAACTAGTCCTCGCTGCCAGGCGGTGTATTCTGTCGTAAAAAATTCTTTATAAGCCGTGCCGTCCGGTCTGTTTAGTTTTCCCCATTCGCCGTTCCGATCAAACTCAAACGTTGTCGTTACCGGCGAGTTGTTGTTGAAGTTTTCGGCCCAATCCTGCCTTTGCGTGAAGCGCGGGCAATCAGCCCGCGGGTGGGCGCCGTCCTCAGGTAGATTGTAGGAAACAAAAGACAGTGGATGGCTGTCCTCGACACTGTCAGCGGCATAGTGGGTGATCTCTTTGACCTGGCCCCATGAGTTGTATTCGAACTTGTAATGCGAGCCGTCGGCAAGTCCGACTTGAGTCAACACTGAAACGGTGCTCTGGGAAAGGCCCAAAGTTAGCCCAGGTTCGCCTACTTCATAATTGGTCAGCTCTGTTTCCGCATTCTCTTCGCCGGCTATGAAATTTGGCCCCACCTCGATATCACTGTAACCGAACGAGGCCCATACCTGCGCAGATTGGCCACTGGGAACCTGTTGAATCTCTTGCAACCGATAGTTTGAGTCATAGGTGAAATTGATCGTGCGTCCCAGGGTGTCAATGACTGAAGTTACGCGGCCCGGATTTGCAGTGCCGTTGAGCGGATCGTACTTAATCGTAATGTAGTTCCCATTGCGATCCTTAATCTGCGTGCAGCGATATTCGCCGCCGATCTTCAAGTATGTTAGCCGGCTGCCGTCTGTTGTTCTCAACATCAAGCCGCTGACGTCGTCATCAACCAACTGCAAATAAGAAGAGTCGGCAGCTTCGTAAACATTCGTCAAGCCAACTCTACGCAACTCAATCCTGGCACCTGAGGTCATCAGCAGCAGAAAGCCCTTGGCTCCCGCTTGCAAATTTGTAAACGGACCCTGGATTGTCGGAAAACCAAGGCGGAAACCTACACTCGGAAAACCACGGTCCGCGTCGAAGGTCCATGAAGTATGTTCCTGGTCCTTTTCCGAGAGCAGGGGCTGATAAGGTGGATCCACTCTGGTCCACGCGGCTAATGAGTTGTAGCTGAGCCCCAGATTGAGATTAAGATCTGCGCGCCCCGCCAGATTAAGCAATCTCGTTCCCCAGTTGTAATTGCCGGATAACAGATCTTCGCCCGGTTGACCAAGGCGATGCTGGACCGCAATGCGCGACATGAAGAGATTAGAAAAAGGACCGACGTCAGGGATACCTGGGTTCCCTGGTTGATAGTTACTCGTGATGGCCACGCTCACCGATTGGGTCACATCCCCGAAATAGCCAACCCCGTCCTGAACCATTCGCCATTGGAAAGCGGCAGGGGGTGGCTCGTCAGCGCCGCTGTAAGGAGCGAGCACCGAAAAACTCAATGTTCCTTGCTGTCCGGGTACGACCGCCGTTGCTAAGTAGGCCCGCGTCCTCCCCCATAAACTATTGTCCTGTGGACTTTGAGAACCGAGGCGATAAAGGTGTGCCGCGCTCCAGGTGTTACTGCCAGTGTTGCGCATAGTCACTGAGACGTTATAGCGCTCCCCAGCTGTCATATTTGAGGGCACTGACTGCGAAACAAAAGTTGCTGCATTCCCTTGATCGGGAGTCGGCGTGGGTGAAGCTCCAGGAGTCGGCGTAGGAGTGGGCCCCGCGTTTACGGTAGCAGTCGTGGTAGCAAGATCAGAAGAAACACTTTGCAGGTCTTTTACTTTGAGCTTAACTGTATAAACACCGGAGCTCGTATAGGTGTGTGTGGGCGTAGCGCCGTGTACCTCCACAGCCGGCGTAGAATCTCCAAAGGTCCAAATGTAATCGCTTATCTCATCGTCCGGATCGGGATCAAATGAGCCAAGACCGTTGAATTGGATCGCCTGCGATGGCGAGCCAAAATAGGGACCGCCAGGGCGAGCAAGAGGCTTGTGATTTATCACGCAGTCCGGACACGGAGCACAGTCTTCACAACTTTGCTCGGAAGCAACTGCCGGTGCCGTTTCAGGTTCACTTAGCTGAATTTGGCGCGCCGCATCAAGGTCAGGCAGATTTGGACCAGGCACGCTTGGCGGCCCACCTCCCCCCTGCAGCAGCGTGATCAGTGACGCAAATAATCTTCCTGGTACTCCGAAGACTCCCGCTCTCTGTCCAGAACTGGAGAGTGAAACTTTTGCGGGATTGCTTCCTGGCGCGCTTGCGTTGGCGGCAGGAGCCAAGGGCACAAACACTGTTGTAATAGTCAGTGAATAGCCAAGCAGCAAAGAGATCAGTCGGATAGCTCGAGGGGAAGCAGGGCGGTAAGTTCGTTTCATTGAAGGCTCCTTAGAGGGGTTGAGCCGCAGGAGCGAAGAAGACGCCTTAGCCCTGCTGATCTGTGCTGACCAGAATCGCTGACGCGAGGCTGAAAAGCGGTGAGTCGAACGTGAACGATTCGAGCGGGAGACTAATGCCTGACTTGGGAAGAAGTCAATAACTAATTGAGCGTCTTATCAAGCCTGGGCCACAAAGCGATAGCCCACGCCTCTGACAGTTAGGAGATGTTCCGGCTTAGTAGGATCGGCTTCAATATATTTGCGCAGGCGGACGATGAAGTTATCGATCGCCCGTGTGTCAGTATCCTCATTAAGTCCCCAGACGTTTTCCAGTATTGCCTTCCGCGACACGACATTTCCCTCGTGCTTCACGAGATAGCGCAACAGTTGTGCTTCCATCAAAGTCAATCTAATCGTTTGCTGGGGCGTGCGCAGTTCCAGATTTCCAAAATCTATCACTCGGTTATTAAACTCAAATTCGTCACGGCTCTCAGCAACTGATTCAGTTTCCGGCGTTTCTATCTCGGCTCTGTTCGTTTGCTCCTGCGTTTGGGACTGATGAAACCACTGGCGCCGGCGGAGTAATGCATTCAAACGAGCCAACAACACCGACAGTTCAAAAGGCTTGGGGAGATAATCATCGGCGCCTGATTCAAAACCGCGCAGCACGTCTTCCGGACGGCCGCGTGCAGTTAGCATGAGTACCGGAACGAAATATCCGGCCGCGCGAAGCTCCGCCGCCACCGTAAAACCATCTTTGCCCGGCAGCATTACATCCAGCACCAGCGCGTCGTAGGCCTGACGCTTGTCGACGACCAGAGCCAGCGCGGCCTCGCCATCGCTTACGGCGTCGACGGTGTACCCTTCAGCTTCAAGATTGAAACGCAACCCATCAGCGAGATGCTGTTCGTCTTCTACTATGAGTACTGCGCTCATCACTTAAGCCTTTCGCAGGAAATCACACGCGCGGAAGTTCAATCGTAAATCTGCTGCCGTGCCCACGGCCTTCGCTCTCAGCGAAAACCTTGCCGCCGTGTCGTTGAACCACAGAGCTGACTATAAAGAGTCCGAGACCTGTACCTTTAATTCTCGCCATTACACGGCCGGGCACGCGGTAAAAGCGCTTGAAGATTCGCTTCAACTGGGCCGCTTGAATACCAATTCCATCATCCTCAATTCGCACTGCTACCTTCTTGTCGTTAAGCGTGGCAACTTCCACCGAAACGTGAACGCCCTTGACTGAATATTTGACCGCATTGTCGAGCAGGTTGGAAATAGCCACGCGTAGTTCCTCAGCGTCGGCCCTGACTTGCGGGCGTTCTCCATTCATCGATTCCGCAAAACTCACTGCTTCGGCGCCAAGCTTATGCCGGACGCGCGTTAGCTCTACACACTCGCGCGCGAGTTCACCAATGTCTACTTTCCGCAGGTTCAGTTTGCGGCGACGCTGACCTGATTGACCGGCGCGCAAAACCTGCTCGACTGTTTGCAACAACCGGTCGCTGTCGGCAAGCATCACGTCGTAGAACTCCTGACGCTTGTTCTCGTCAAGCTCGCGCTTCTTTAACGTTTCGAGATAAAGCCTGATCGAGGCAAGCGGCGTTTTCAGCTCATGAGTTACCGCATTAATAAACGCGTCATGCTGCTCGTTGCGTCGTATTTCGCGGATCAGAAAGGTTGTGTTGAGAACGAGACCCGTAATGATCAAAAGGAAAAAGATTATGCCGAAGACGAGCAGCGCGATTTCTGTGGCGTTGAGAATTATCCAGCCGACATTCAGGGCCACCGCCAGCGCGACGAGACAGGCACCCAGCGTAATGAAGAAAGCTATCGACTTGCGACGACCACTAACAGGCATGGCACGATTGTAACAGTGGGCAGTGGGCAGTGGGCAGTGGGCAGTGGGCAGTGGGCAGTGGGCAGTGGGCAGTGGGCAGTGGGCGTACCTGATATCGGGTTGAAGTGTTTCTTCCTGCTTTTGCCCTTTGCCCTTTACCTTCTGCCCATCCTTGCGCAACTCCCGTCAAAGAAAAAGCAGCGAGCAGAATTTCACTGCTCACTGCTTTCCGCTTACTGCTTTCCGCTTACTTTTTCTCAGGCCGCTTTCTGGAGCTCAGCAAGTTCCGGTTTCGCAGCATTTGCTATCTGCTCTTTGCTAATTAATCTGATGCCCTTCGCCAGTCCCACGAATTGTAGCGCGCGAATGCCGTACCAGTTGAAGTCGATTTCATACCAGGTCAGGCCGTGTTTGGCAGCGCGCGGATGAGCATGATGGTTATTGTGCCAGCCTTCGCCAAATGATAGCAGGGCCACCCACCAGCTATTAGTTGAGTCATCCGTCGTCTGAAAGCGGCGAGTTCCCCACAAATGAGTTGCAGAATTAACGAGCCAGGTGAAGTGGAGCCCTATGGTGACGCGAAGAAACACGCCCACAAACAGGAACGACCAACCACCGATCGCGAGTAAAGCAATTCCACTGAAGATCAAAGGAACGAAATAGAACGTGTTCATCACCCGGTGCACCGGATCCTTCATCAGGTCAGGCGCGTAGCGTTGCAACACTGAATCTTCATGTTGCTGCGCAGTGCCCCGCAGAATCCAACCCATATGCGCCCACCAACGTCCGTCTCGCGGCGTGTGCGGATCTCCGACTTCGTCCGTGTGTGCATGGTGAATGCGGTGAGTGACTACCCAATTGATCGCGCCGCCTTCCAGTGCCAGCAAACCACAGAAGGTCAGGAAGTATTCGACCACCTTCGGAACTTTGTAACCACGATGCGTCAAAAGCCGGTGGAACCCCATGCCGATGCCCAAACTTCCCGAGATCCACCAGAGCACCAACGTAACCGGTACAACTTTCCAACTCAGCATGAAGAGAGCGGCAATCGCTCCCGCATGAAAAATAACCATAAAAATCGTGGTGTTCCACTTGATCGCGCCGTGCTTGTTGAGATTAATCGTTTTGCTGGTCATTAAGACTCCCAGTTGCTACAAGATATTCAGTCAACATTTAGATGCCGACCGATGTCCCATACTAGCAACTGGTAAACGCCATGGTTGTAATAGTTATGTAAGCAACGCTGAGCCGCCGCCTATGGCGTCCGGGGAGTCTCTGCAACTTGCCTGTAGCACGCAAGATAGTGCATTATTAGGGTGTTACTCCTTCTCTCCTGCATCAACGGTGATGCGCCACGCCTGACGTAATGGCTTCGGCGTTTTAGATAGTACGAGAGCGGGCAATGAAAATCTGAAGAAGCTGCTCAACAGAGCGCCCGAACGCGGGCCTTCGCTGCTACCGTACTCCGAAGCCACCTTTGATTCGAAGCTTCTCTTAATGCTCCCGAGCGAGCTAAGGAAAACTTAAAGTATGGCTATGAAACTCTACGTGGGAAATCTCTCTTTTCAGACTACGAGTGAGGACCTACAGCAACTCTTTTCACAGGCAGGCACAGTAGAGTCAGCATCTGTTGTGGAAGACCGCGACACGGGACGATCACGCGGATTCGGGTTCGTGGAGATGGCTTCCAAGGAAGACGGCGATAAGGCAATCGAACAGTTTAACGGCATTGATCTGGCTGGTCGCAACTTGACCGTCAACGAAGCCAGACCGCGAGAGGATCGTGGCGGTCGCGGCGGCGGGGGCGGCGGTCGTGGTGGTTACGGCGGCAATCGCGGCGGCGGTGGTGGCCGTGGCGGGGGTTATGGCGGCGGCGGTGGCGGCGGTCGCGACAACTCACCTCGCTGGTAGAAAAGGCAGTAAACAGTAAATGGTGAATAGTGAATAGATAAGGCTAGACGCTATTCACCAGATACTATCAAAGACACCTGAGGCGAAGTTTTTAGACTATTTACAATTCACTATTCACGATTTACTTCCGAAAGGTATTTATGGAAAAGCAGACAGTAGAAAAGCAAACTACGGCAAAGCCGGTTATTGAAAAACAGACATATGCGATTGGCGATCGGGTTGAGAAGCTATGCGCTGTGTGCCAGGAAGAGCGTGGCCACGTAGTCGCCTCGATCACCAAGCGAGGACTAATCTCGCGCGTCACCTGTCCGAAGTGCGGTACTCGTGGTTCATTCTCAAACGGCGCTAAGCTCACGAAGGGACGCTCGAAGACGGTGAACAGCGAGCCCTACGATCGCACGCGCACCTATCGCACCGGTCAAACGATGAGTCACCCGATTTGGGGCGCAGGCGAAGTGACTGCACTGATCGAGCCACGTAAGATCGATGTGCTCTTCGCAGATCGCATTCGCCGGCTGATTCACTCGCGGGCCGACGCCTAAAAATTTCCCAGCAGTTCAAACCTGACCAGGGCCGCGTTGCCAAGCGCGGCCCTGGTTTTTATTGTCCAATGAAACCTTCAAGTGACTTGCTGGGACCGCGGGCGTCCCGCCCGCAATGAGCGCGAAGCGCGAACTTAAGAACTGCGCGACTGCGTCGCGTTGCGGGCGGGACGCCCGCGGTCCCAGCAGATCACCGGCTTTACTTTAGGATTTCTTGTTCATCGCGGCCACATTGAATTTCTTCGGCAGTCTCACCTTCCCCGACGCAAACAAGATCAACCAAACAGCGCCCGAGACTGACGACAGCAAACCGGAAATTATCGTTAGCGTCCGTGGCGTGATTCCGCGTAGCGACCAGCCGGCAACAGTGGTTGACAAACTCCAGGTCAAAAGTTCACTGGCGCGGTCGGTCGTTATCACCCGGCCGCGTAGTTTGTCGGGCACGAGGCGCATCAACAAGGTATCCTGAACGCCAAACTCGGCGCCAAGCACAATCCGGCCTAGAAAAAGAAAGAGACATGCAGACCACAAATTTGGCATCACGCCGATCAGCGCAAACAGGAAACCCTGCAACAGCAAACCCCAGCCAATAAACGCCTGCGTCTTGCCGAGCAATTCAAAGTGATGGCCGAGGCGCCGCGCGATCATCATTCCGACAAACAGACCAAGGCCACCCGCAAAATAAAGTGCTGCCACACCTGCGTCACCGCTGATTCCCCGTTCACCTGCGAAGACAATTCCTCCAAGCCGGTCAACTATGAGGTTCATCGCCCCGCCACCGCTGGCCCAGAGAATGTCAATCGCAAGAATCGCTGCCACCGGCGCGTGCGTAACAATGTACGCCCAACCTTCGTGGATGTCTGACCAGTAACTTGGCCGTTTCTCTGTTGTCTTTTCCAGCGCGAGTTCCCTGGTTTCATGCTCGGGAATCAACCAAACCGATAACGCTGAACCAAAGAAAGAGACGGCGTTGACTATAAATGCGGCCCGATAACCGACGTTGGCCGCGGTCCAACCACCGAGCGCTGCACCCAGAGACATCAGCAGAAATCGCGACGAAAACATCAGCGCATTTCCCGCCAGCAGGTCTCGCTCGCCGGTAATGTTGGGCATCGCTGCGCTCTTCGCCGCTTCAAAGAAACAAGCAAAGACAGAAAGGAGCGCAGTGCAAACGTAGGCTATCCAGAGATCTTCCCGACCACTCACCAGGAGAAATCCAATGGCCACCGCGACACGTGCGAAGTCGGTCGTGATCATCACTACTCGCCGCGACCAACGATCCACAAAGGCGCCAGCCAACGGCGCAAACACAGTGAACGGCACCATGCGCGCGAGCAGCATGATCGTGGTTACCCCGGGGTCGCCATGCGAGATCGCGCGCACCAATCCCAGCCCGGCAATGAAGTTAAACCAGTTGCCGAGTTCGGAAATTACCTGCCCCCACCACAAACGCCGAAACGAGCGATTGCGCCGGAGGAGCTGGAGATAAGTCAGTGAGTCCATTACAAAAACTAAGTTTCGAGTTCTGAGTGCTGAGTTTTAAGTTTGGCTCGCTACAAAATTGAGCGGCAAGCCGCTCGACGACCTCTAAACTCAAAACTCAGCACTTGAAAAAAAAGCCGCCAGTTCAGACCGGCGACTCGCAACCTTCAAGACTGTTATTGAAAATCATCCGCCTACAAACTTCGGTGGTCTCTTCTCAATAAAGGCTGCGACGCCTTCTCTAAAATCTTTCGTTACTCCTGATTGAATTTGTACCTTTCGTTCGAGTTCTAACTGCCCACCATAATCATTCGTCGCACTTGCTTCCAACAACTGCTTAATTCGACCAATGGCCGCGGTGGGCGCCTGGGCCAGTTGCTCTGCCATCGCCAGGGCCCGGGGCAGCAACTCATCGTCCGGCGCCACCGAATTGATCATTCCCATTTCCAGGGCGCGTCCGGCTGTTACCACCTCGCCAGTCATCATCAATTCAGCAGCTCGCTTCCATCCCACCAGTCGCGGCAGGATAAAGGTCCCGCCGCAATCCGGCACCAGCCCTATTTTTATGAAGGCCTGATTGAAGCGCGCGTTTTCGCCGGCGATGACAAGGTCGCAAGCCAACGCAAGATTACAACCGCCCCCTGAAGCCGCACCGTTAACAGCAGCAATGAACGGTAAAGGAGCGCGCCGAATCAGCAGGATGCACTCATTCAGCATTCTTAGCGGTTCGTCGAAGAATGCTTCAACCTTTCCTTCCCGCTCGGCAATTTTCTGCATCTCTCGCAGATCACCACCGGCACAAAAAGCTCGACCAGCCCCAGTCAGGACAACTGCGCGCGCACCGCGTTGCTGGACCTCAGCAACTGCTGCCTGAAACTCCTGGCCCACTTCAGTCGTGAGTGCATTCAACGATGCCGGGCGGTTCAGCGTAATTAGCCCTACCGCCGCCCGCATCTCGAGTTGAATAGTTTCGTAGTTCATACTTATATCCAAATACACTTCCACTAACCGGGCGCGTAAGTAGAACCAGGCATTTCTGCCTGTCGGGACAGACTGGGAACTCTGTCCTACCTTAGCTGGACTGTAACTCTTTTAGGTCCTCGGCTGTGCGGCGCGACTTGCGCCAAAACATTCACCGCAGAGCACGGGCCTACCAGTCGATGGCTTGAAGGGTACAGTGTCGTTCTTGCCACACTGATCGCAGGTAATATCAAATCTTTGGCGTTCTCCGCCCCCACCCTTTGGACCGCCAAAGTTTGAGCGGCGCGCGTCGCGGCAAGGCTTGCAGCGCTTGGGATGGGTTAGGTTGCGCTCCTGATAGTATTCCTGTTCACGGTCGGTGAAGGGAAAGACTTCTCCACATTCCGCGCAAGTGATCTCGATGTCTGGCATATCGCTGGTTCTCCTGAGTGGGATTGAGGTATCCCTGCTCTCTCTCTTCGGTGCGTGCGAATCGTTCAAGTGCCGGTGGCGATCAGGGTCGGGGGAAGATCGCTAACGCTCAAGCTCGCCTATGGGCTCACGTGCCGAAACGGGTTTAAGTGGGCCTGAGTTTACTCCCACTAATACCCGTATTCAACTATTTCCCACATCGAAGCGATAAATTCCAAGGGCCAGGTCTCAGCCGTTTGCCAGTTCCGCGACGTGGGCGGACACTGTTTGGCCCAATGTCTGCAGGTTGTAACCACCTTCGAGGCAGGACACGATTCGCCCGTTGCAGGTTTGCTGCGCCCACTCCTTGACAGTTCGAGTCAGGTGAACAAAGTCTTCATCCTCAAGCAACAACTGACCGAGCGGATCACCGTTGTGCGAATCGAAGCCGGCAGAAATGATTATCAGATCGGGTTTGAACTTTCCGGCCATTTCATCCAGTGCTGCCTCAAACATTCGCTTTTGCTCGCCGGCGGGTGTGAGTGCACGCAACGGAACATTCAATGTAGAGCCCAGGCCCCGGCCTATGCCGTGCTCGCCCCTGGCGCCGGTTCCCGGATACCAGGGGTACTGGTGAGTTGAAAAAAAGAAGACCGTGGGATCGTCGTAGAACACGCCCTGGGTGCCGTTGCCGTGATGTACATCCCAGTCGATGATGGCGACCCGCTCAATCTCTGGATAGTGATTTTGGGCGTAACGCGCGGCCACTGCCACGTTATTGAAAAGACAGAACCCCATCGATCGTTCCGCCGTTGCGTGATGGCCTGGCGGACGGACCGGCACAAAAGCGTTCGCGATTTCTCCCCGCATGATCAAATCGATGGCCTGACACGCCGCGCCCGCGCCATGCAACGCAGCGTCGAGCGACTTCATTGAGACAACAGTATCGGAATCAAGATACCCGGTTCCTTCGCGCACCACTCGTTCGACCTGTTTGTAGAGTTGCGGTGTGTGACAAGCCTGCACGTCGCCTCGTGGCGCTTCGGTCGCCTGCACTTCCTTGAGACGCGGCCAAAGCTCCGCGTTTCCTCGCAGCGCCTCCATCACGACCCTATAGCGTGAAGGCGACTCTGGATGTCCCGGGCCGGTGTCGTGCTCTTGAAAAACTGGATGATGAATGATGGCCGTAGTCATGCGGGTAATATAACAAACAGCAATCAGTAATCAGCAGTCAGACGAGCAAGTTGCGCGTATGGTTTTGAGTCTTAGCGAGCGACGGAGTAAGTGAGATCAAGACAGTGGCGACGCAGGCAATTCCTCACACACTGAGTCCAGTCGCTGCTTATTGCTGTTTGACTGCTGATTGCTGATGTTTTCACTGGAGTTTCACCTTTCTTGATTGCCTGGGAATGGAGATTGCACGCCAACACCCGAAACTTTGTGAGCGCCCCATACCTCTCGGTAATCGGGTGATCAAATCAGGAGGAAACATATGGAATACGATGATGAACAGGCCAGGAGAAGCAGGGTCGTAGTGGATACACCGACATCACGGCGTGAAGTTACACACACGGAATCAGTCCGCAACGACCGCGGCGGCATTTCGGGCGCGACCGTCGGCGTGATCGTCGTAGTAGCGATAGCGCTCATAACAGTCGTGGTTCTGTTTTTGATGAATGGCCAACAGGCAAATAACAACGCCAACGCAAACCTGGCTGCCCAGCAGCAGCAGCCGATCGTTCAGCAGCCCGCGCCACAACAACAACCGCCGATCATAATTCAGCAGCCGGCGGCCGCACCGCAGCAACCTCCGGTGGTTATTAGTCAGCCTGCGGCCAGCGGTGACACCGGAGCAGCGAACACATCAAACGATGGTGCGGTCCAAATGGCCGTCGACAAGAAAATCAGCGACGACGCAACACTTTCTGCCTTAGGCGTTACTGCAACCGTGCTGGATGGTAAGGTAACTCTGACGGGCACCGTGAAAAGCGAGGCGCTAAAGGCTCAACTCGACAGAGCGGTTCGAGCTGTTAAGGGAGTTAAGCAAGTTGACAACCAGATTGTGGTGATGGCGTAGCGTAGATAGTGCTGAGTAATGAGTGCTGAGTTCGGAAGGAACTCATTTCATTCTTAACCGGCAATCAAAGGCGTCGCGATCGGATGATCGTGACGCCTTTTGTACTAACACTCAGATGCTCCTACCGCTCAAGCGATTGATTTTCCTCGACAAGAATCGCAGCAGTCGTCAGAGACATCTCTACTGCGATGTCGCCTTCCTCGCCTGAAATCAGCAGACGTCTTCGTTCCCCGCTCGCGAAAAAGGCTACGTCGATAATTTGACACTGAACTGATGGCGTGAGTAGCCGCATCAGATCTTTAGTGGCGCCGTCGCTAAGCAGAACGTCAATGTCCTCCTTTATTTCGTCCTTAGCCGCAGCATCAATTTCCAGTTCACTCACTGCCACCGGGTGTGGCAGCAGACCCATTTCCCCATCAAGAAAGATCGTCCAGATGAACCCAATGTTCAGCAGAACATACAAGGCCTCCTCGAAAACAAAGTATCCGAGAAAGGTCGCGCCCAGAACATGGGCGATGACGTGATCCTGATGGGTGGTGGTGTCTTGCGGCGTCCAGTCGGTCACTTCAGTTCCATTGACGGTAGTCAGTAGTCAGTAAAGAGTAAGTCAATCGCTTGTCATTGACTACTGACTGCTGACTACTGATTACTTTTACTGAACTTAGTCGAGGTAATGGGCGCCGAGTTGCGCCTGCAGAGTCTCGGGCACGGTCTTCCAACTGACATTGGAGCACCTTTGAGGGGCGAAGTCTGAGGTGTTAACGCGTAAGGCGCGCCAATGTGCCCGGTTCTCTTCGTAAAGCCAGCGATAGATGGGTCCGTTACCGCGCCGGCTGTAGAAGACACGATTGGACATAGACTGGTTCACTTCAATTCCAATAGAACTTGTTTCGGTTGGGCTTTGGGAATCAACGAAGATTCTCAGCCCACTCATCGTTGTCGACATCGTCGCTCCTTTAGTCGAGCCCGCCGCCGTGACCGTGATCTACTACAGGCTTTTCGATTTTTGTAAAACTCACCAGACCGCGCTTCACTTCTTCGACGGCAATGCTGGTATTACGGCGCCTCCCCTTATCGGCCTCGATGCGCGGCGTTGAGCCGTGCAGCAGTTGTTTCGTTCTTAAACCAGCAACTATGATTAGACGAAATCGGGAGTCGATCCCAGGCCAGGTTCCTTCAGTAGCCACTCCCTTTGGGGATTTGCCGTTTTCTTTTCCGTTGTTCATCAGGTGTTCAATCTCAAGACTTTCATTTGCCAGGTAGGTCGAATTAAATTGCGTTCGTCGCGAACTAGAAAAGCTTGACGACGAGAACCAATACGGGCACTGCTAAAACTGCGATAGCCAGAAGTTGCAACCAATTCATCGCCGACTTTTTGCAGTCCGGACAACGAAATCTCCACAACGCCAATATCCGGCCGCACTGATCACAGGAAGAAATCATGCCGTCACTCCACTCTTCATTTCCCCATCGCCATTTGTCATGTATCGCGATAGTTGCTGACGGTCGAAAGCGCGGCCTCGACTCAGCTCCCTCAGCGGATCTGCCACGAGCCAGAAGCAAGCTTTGCCTTCATCTGTACTCGTCAGATTTTCAAACGCGGGAGCGTCAAGCAGCACCGGTCTAAAGCATTCCATTCCGGTCTCACGCGACCGCGCCAGCTGGGCATCGCCCGGGCTTTGAAACAAGGGGACCCGGAAAGCGCCTCGATCATCGACCGCAAACCAATCGCCATTGGCGCGTCGCATCGCAAACAAAGTCTTCATCGACAAACCTCAATCCTGGAGCTTACGCCCGCGTGAAAGGATATGCAGCTCGTCATCACTGTTGTAGTGGACGACACTTCAAGCCAGGTCGGAAAAAGCTGACGCGAAAGCGCGGATGATTTTCGATTGCTGTGGGTGGTAGAGATAGACATCAGAATTTCCTGGCACAGGTCGCGTTTGAAAAACAAACAGACGGCACAAGGAAAAGGAGGAATAGCAAATCCTGATGTCGAGAGTAAATTTTCGAAGAACAACTATAAGTTCACTGTATCACACCTGCTGCGTACGCAGCGTTAGAGCAACGCAGCTTAGGCAAATGAAAGCGTCGCCTTCTCCGCATTCAGGTCGCGTTTAGCAAAACTCTGAATCGCTTCCGCCTCATTCGCGTAAGTATCGAAGACAGCAAGCAGCCTGGTCGCTCTCAATAATTCTCGCAGCTGGTCCGTGAGACCGATTAGCTTGATCTCCCCGGCTTTGTTTTCTACCGAAACCTGACTGGCGACCAATTCTCCCAAGCCGCATGAATCGATAAAGGTGACACCGGCGAGATTCAAAACGATGTGGATATTCTTTTCGAGTATCAGCGAGCGTATCGACCGGTGCAGTGCCACCGCATTTCCGCCGACTCTCAACTTGCCCTTCAAATCAAGAATGGTGACATCCGCGTTGCGCCGTTGATCGATGTAGAGGTTAATCACTGCTTGACCTTACGTTAGTAGCGCCTATATGTCAAATGCGGGATATATCGCAGATGGACAATATTTACTGTATGTGATAACTATTTAGCGCGAGTGGAAAAACATATGATCGAGATTCGAGTAGATCAATTATTGGCCGAGCACGGAAGAACCTTCTATTGGTTGGCCAAAGAGACCGGCATCAGCCACACCACTCTTTGGCGACTGAAGAAGGACAAGGCGCTCGGTATTAACTTTGAGACGCTTGAGAAAATTTGCGAGGCGCTAAAATGCCAACCCGGTGATATTCTCGCGCTTCCTTCAGCAAAGAAGACCGCCAGGAAGAGCGCCCCTGCTCGGAGCAACGGGAGGACAAGAAAATGAGTACCAATATCGAAAAGCCTCTCACCTTCAGATTCATCGATGTCGGAACCGACCTGCGATTGGAACTTAATAACGATGCTGACCACGCGCTCAAATGCGTGGAAATCCTGACCGTCTTCCTCAAGGACTTGGAGACTGGTGGGCCCTCAGAAGCGCACATCAGGTTTGATCAAGTCGACGCGATTCGGCCGAAAGAGCAAGTGGTGCTCACTCACAAGACGTGGGTTAACGGAAAAGTTGCCGGCGCCGGCGCCGATCTGCTGGCCAGATTGGAAGTGGTATTAGGCAAGGCCAGACCGTACGTGCTCGATATTTCGTGGCAGAATCCGGAAGGCAAGACTCGATTTCAACGGATACCTGTGGGACACTGAGCGCTGCGCCGCCGCGTAGTTGTTAAGAAGCAAAGATTCGGAGAGAAGTGCGAATGATAGTTTGTGAATTCTGTTTGCAGTACAAGCAAACCGGCGAATGCGGGCTCGGGCTCAAGATTCCGAAGAGTATGACTTGCCGTGAGTTTGGCCCCACCATCGAAAAATTCTGCTCAGACCCTAAAGACTTCGTCGATCCAAAACAGATTGTCCAGATGGCAACCTATTTTGGCATCAAAGGGCCCGAACTAAAGAAGATCAAGTCAATGGCTGCAACTGCAGAAAGCAGCCGGCTCTCAGTCCAACCTGCCTCAGCCTCAGACTTCGGCACCTAAAACAACGCAGACCCGCAAACCAATTATGATTTGCAGGTCCGCATCCTGGTTACGCACTAGCTGTGACTCTTCCCGGTTTAGTTGCCGTTGAGACCGTCGTAATAACCGTTCTCGTAACCCTCGCGATAATAGCGCCGATACAACTCACGATCTCCCAGCTTCGAGCTGTAGTCTGTGGTTGCTTCTTTGTATTTACTGTTATTACGAAAGTCGTCGCGACCTTTATTTCGATCGTTACGGCCTTCTTTGATCCCCTCATTATAGCCAGCGTTCAAGGCTGTCTGCCGGAGATTCGCTGAGCCCCCATAGCTCCCATAACGGTCCCAGTTCCGGCCTCGACGATTGTTCGAATCCCAATTTCCGTCCCGGTTGCGGTCCCAGCGGCGATTGCCGCGATCCCAATCCTGGTTGCTGTTTGGGTTGTTATAGTCGCCTGTTTGGTTGTTGTAGCCACCTGGATTAAGCGCATCGTTAAATCCGGTCTGATAGGCTTCACGGAAATAACGTTGATATGTTTCACGGTCGCCAAGTCGTGAACTGTAGTCCTTGGTTGCTTTTCGGTAGGCGTTTGAATCTGCGTAGTTAGTGTTCCGATTTCTTGAGCGAGCAGCGGTGCCGTCTTTCATACCTTCGTTGTAGCCGGCGTTCAAAGCGGTCTGGCGAAGTTGGGAAGACCCGCCGTAGTTGCCGTAGTTGTCCCAATTTCTCCCACGGCGATTTTGCGCCTGTGCAGAAGAACCCAAACCTATGCCGATAATTAGTAGGAGTGACCAAACAACGGCCAGTCCCATCCTCACTTGTGTACTATTTGTTTTCATAAATACTCCTTTGTCGCTTGTCCAGCAACTGGTGTTCCTCAGGCGGGCCTAAACTCATTAGAGAGGATCACAGTGTTGACTCCTTGTGCAGCGCGAAACCTATTCACCCCACTTCTCGTCCGCTCGCCGTTCTCTCCGCTCAAGAACCCATCGGCAAACCGGATCTCGACCGGAGAATACTTAACGACGACTCGCGAATCAACTTGCCGCGTCCTGGCCTTTGCCACCAAGTCCGTGATGGTACTGATAAGGCCTTCAACGTCTGGTTTCGCAACGTAAGCATTTGCCCCCGCAGCTATTCCCATCTGCTTGTCGGTGTCGTAGGCAGCACCTGAATAGAAAAGAATCGGCGTGTCAGAGTCAAACTCACGTATCTGACGGCAGAATTCAAAGCCATCGATTCCGGGCAGCCAACCGTCAAGCACAAAAAGATCGAAGCTTTGTCCTTTGATCAATGGCCAGGCTGCATCGACTGATTGCGCGCAGCTGGCGTCGATTCCGCATGAGTGCATGAGGAGTTCCAGCATTTCACAAGCGTCCAGGTCATCATCCACAAAAAGCACACGGGACCGGTTACGGGTTGGGATCAATTGCCTCCAGAAATAGGGGATTTCTTGGGTCGTCGCTATTTTGCCAGTGACTGGAGAAGTCGTCTGTGCGTTGACGCGCTTAGGCGAAGGGAATAGTATCGTTCCAGTTCTTCTAATCGTTTGGCCTCAATCACCATCTCTCAACACGAGCAACGAGTTTTGTTTTGGCGTTGTTTGGCTATTTCCGTCGAAAGCGTCCAAACAAATGAAGGTTATGGCTACCAGTGCTACCAGGGAAGAAGCGGTTCAGAACCATTTGCTTGCCGGCGTGAGTGATGAGGAATTGGCGCGACTGCTACCTAACTTGCAGCCCGTCTCGATTCCGCTGGGCAAAGTCATCTACGAATCTGGCGAAAGAATGGACTATGTCTATTTCCCCACCACCGCGATTATTTCCCTCCTCTACATAATGGAAAACGGATCGAGTGCGGAAATCGGAGTGGTTGGCAACGATGGCCTGGTAGGAATTGCGATTTTCATGGGCGGCGATACGACTCCTAACCGAGCGGTGGTGCAAAGCGCAGGGACGACTCTCAAGATGCTGTCTGCGGCGATGAAGGAAGAGTTTACTCGCGGTGGCCGTTTTCATAATCAATGTCTGCGCTACACGCAGGCCCTGATTACGCAGATTTCGCAAACCGCTGTTTGTAACCGGCTCCATTCCATAGATCAGCAACTGTGCCGCTGGCTTTTGCTGAGTCACGATCGTCTGCCTTCGGACCGGTTAATCATGACCCAGGATCTAATTTCCAACATGCTGGGGGTGCGCCGCGAAGGTATAACTCACGCCGCGAAACGTCTCCAAAGTGCGGGTTACATTAGCTATGTTCGCGGCGATATGACCATCCTCAACAGGAAAGGTCTGGAATCCGGCGCGTGCGAATGCTATCAGGTCGTTCGGACCGAGTATGATCGCCTGCTTGGGTAGTCTTCCGCCCCTTAACAACCCCCTCAAATACCAATAAGTGTTGCACCGCACAGACTCTTTGCCGCCGGCAGTGTATAGTGAAGGCAATCATGAAAAAAACAATACTGAACTTCCTAGTTATATTCGCATTGGCCGTTTCTTTCGCCCTGATCCCACTGACAGGCTTCGCTCAAAACAGCAACTCCTCCAGTGGGCAGATGAAAGCGAGTGGCAGTGAGGTGGGCAAAGCCGGCAAGAGCATGGGTCGCAACGTGAAGCACGGCCGCATCCTTAGAGGTGGCAAACACTTTGGTAAACACATGGGACGCTCCGGCAAGCATTTCGGGCGAGGCACGAAGAAGTTCGTCAAAAAGGTAGTTTCATAAAAGCCGCCCGAGAATAGTCGTAAGCCAGCGCTGAATGTAACCTGCCAACCGTTCAATACTTCAGCCGTTCCATCCAGCATCGGGATCCGTTTCTGCAAACCCTCCTTATGCCGTTCACTCGTTTCTCAAAACGAGAGGTCAAGGAGTTTCCGATGTCACCGGTAAAAAGTCCACCTATCGCAAATAAGTTGCTGGCGGCGCTGCCAAAAAAAGAGTATCAGGCTCTTCAGTCTCAACTGGAGGAAATCCCTTTGGTATTCGGAGATGTTCTCTACCGGCCACACGCCTTGATTAGCGATGTCTACTTCCCCAGCAGCGGCATCGTCTCCCTGCTAGCTGGTATCAATGAACGCTCAACACTCGAGGTCGGCTTCGTTGGCAATGACGGGATGATTGGTCTGGGTGTGTTTTTGGGAGTTAGCTCCTCAATAAATCGAGCAGTAGTTCAAGGGGCGGGCTCAGCAATGAAAATGAAGGTGGCTGCATTCCGCAAGGAATGTAACAAGCGAGGCGCCCTGGCGAAGGGCCTACAACGCTACGCTCATTCCATCTTAACTCAGATCACACAGTACGCAGTTTGCAATCAGTTTCATTCGGTGGATGCGCGTCTGGCCCGTTGGCTGTTGATGACAAACGATCGAATGGGAGACGACGAGTTTCTGATGACGCAAGAATTCTTATCTAATATGTTGGGCGTTCGGCGTGAAGGTGTGAGTCTGGCGGCGGGCAATCTACAGAAACGAAGTCTGATTAATTATAAGCGCGGCCGGATAAAAGTGTTGGACCGCGCCAGCCTGGAAGCGCTGTCATGTCCGTGCTATGAGATTATCAAGCGAGAAACTAACGCTCCCATTTGAGTAAAGCTTCCCTCACTCACCATACGCATCATTTAACTTCCGAAAGTGATAACCCATCGCCGCTAAACGCATCGAGGCGGGAAACTGATCGCGATGACGCGCGATCGTGTGTCCCAGAAACCTCCAGAATTCACGCCGCTCGCGATCGAGCACACCCAGCTTAACTATCAAACGAGCAAAGGCCGCGACGCCGCTTAGGATCTTCACGCGGGCGGGTTCAGGCACTTCCTGAGCAGTCCGCTTAAGTGAATCGAGCGCACGTTGATAGTATTCGCTGGGCTTGTAGATCGTGCGCATGATTGATTGATAACCTTCAACTAACCGCTTGGCGTCCATCCGAGGCACAAAGTTGAGCGCGCAATTCGTGTTGTTTCCCGAACTCTCGCCCAGCAAGCGTCCTTCCTTTTCCAGCCGTCGCCAAAGTTGGGTGTCAGGAAGCGCAGTCAGCAAGCCAACCATCGCCAGCGGTATAGCGCTATCGCGAATAAAGTTGATTTGGCGCTCAAAGATGTCCTCCGGATCATTGTCAAACCCAACGATAAAACCCGCCATCACTTCCATCCCGTAACTCTGGATCTTCTTAACTGAGTCGAGCAGGTTGCCGCGGTTCTGAGATTTCTGCGCCTCTTTGAGACTCTCTTCAACTGGAGTCTCAATACCGAGGAATACACGACGGAAGCCGGCGCGTTGCATCTCTGCGAGCAGTTCTTCGTCATCCGCTAAATTGATGCTTGCTTCGGTGAGCAGGGAAAATGGATGACCATTTTTTTCCTGCCACTCAGTCAGCTCAGGCATTAAGCGTCTGACATTCTTTTTGTTACCGATGAAATTATCATCGACGATGAAAACCGTGCCGCGCCAACCAAGCTTCAGTAGTGAGTCAAACTCCGCCAACATCTGTTGAATACTCTTTGTCCGTGGCACTCGGCCATAGATCTCGATGATGTCGCAGAATTCGCAGTTGAAGGGACAGCCACGCGAATATTGCACCGACATCGCGCTATAGCGCTTCATGTCAGCGAGCTGGAAGTCGGCGACCGGTGTTGTCGCCAGGGGCGGACGATCGAGCGCCTGGTAAGTTCGCTTTGGGTCGCCGCGTTCGAGGTCCTCAACAAACTGCGGCAGCGTTGCCTCAGCTTCGCCAAGAAAAATGTGATCCACGGCCGGTAGATCCTCAATCGTGGTGGTCACGTAAGGGCCACCAAGGACGACGCGCTTGCCCTGCTGTTTAGATCGGCGGACAACCTCATGCACTGACTCTTTCTGCACCAACATGCCAGTTACAAAAACCATGTCAGCCCACTCGATGTCAGACGACTTCAGCCGGCGCACGTTTAAGTCAACTAGCCGGCGCTCCCAGGATTTTGGTAAAAGCGCCGAGACAGTCAGAAGTCCCAACGGCGGAAAAGCACACCGCTTCCGCTCAAACGGAAGCGCATGACGAAAACTCCAATATGTGTCTGGAAATTCCGGGTTGACTAGCAAAACCTTCATCGCGTGCTCCTTTGTCGGGAGTGAACGTCGCAGTCTAAACGCTGGAAAAAATGAAGAGTAAACCGCGGGGAAACAAGCTCGATATTAGTACTCAATCGATCTCCCAAGCGTAATAGTTACGTAAGAATTAGCGGCTTGACGAAGAGACAGTTTGCGGCGGTCGGAACACAAATATGACAACTCGCAATCCCTGAATACCTGGCATCAGTCAGAATGGATCGCTACAATGACACGCGGAGTTAGCATTCGCTTCAGCCTATCGTCAGTAGCCAGGACTTCCCAGGACGCCCTACTCTTGATCAAGTCAACCAACAACGTCAATCCAGCACGCGAAGTCGTTAGTCTCACCGTGACCGATGTCGCGGCTTGGAATCATGCCCCGTGCGGTGATTGGACCCACATGGGTGACACGGATCACTTCGTACAATTCTATGAGGCGGATGGATTTCTTCTGAACTCTCTGAGTGGCTTCATTGGTAACGCTATCACTTCAGGAGATGGCGCAATTGTCGTGGCTACCGAATCACACCGGAAAGCCCTTGATGAGTTGCTTCGTGCCAATGGCATAGACGTAGATGGCGCCAGCTTTGGCGGTCGTTATGTCTTGCTTGACGCCGCCGAAACTCTTGCTCAGTTCATGGTTGATGGCGCGCCGGATCCCGAACGTTTTCATGGAGTCGTCGGTAAAGTAATCGCCAGCGTAACAGATGGTGCTGCTCGCGTCAGAGCGTTTGGTGAAATGGTCGGAGTGCTTTGGGCCCAAGGAAATCATTCCGGAGCGATTCGACTTGAAGAACTTTGGAACGACTTACAAAAGCTGCATTCATTTTCACTCTTCTGCGCCTACCCCCTGAACGGATTTGGTGGTGAGAAATTTACTGAACCGTATCGCAACGTTTGTGGGGTCCACTCGCGCGTGATTCCGAGTGAGAGCTACACCGGCATAGCGGATCTTGATGCACGCCTGCGCGCGATTGCTCTGCTGCAACAAAAAGCCAAGTCTCTTGAAACCGAGGTCGCTGAACGGCGGTTGGTAGAGGAACGTTTGCGACTCGCCCTCGCCGGAGAACAAATCGCCCGCGCCGAAGCTGAGAGCGCCAACCGCATGAAAGACGAGTTTTTGGCTACGGTGTCGCACGAGATCAGGACGCCGCTTAACGCGATCATCGGCTGGTCGCATCTTCTACGCAGCGGTCGCCTGGATGAAGCGACCAGGGCGCGCGCAATGGAAACCATTGATCGCAACGCAAAAGTGCAAGCCCAGTTGATCGAGGACATTCTGGATGTATCACGCGTGATCACGGGCAAGCTTCGTCTTCGCAATGAACCCGTTGACGTTGCGTCAGTCATCAACTCAGCTATTGATTCCGTGCAATTGGCGATAGATTCGAAGGATCTGAATCTGGAAGTGACTCTCGATCCTACGGCCCGTCATACGTTTGGCGATCCCGGTCGTTTGCAACAGGTCGTCTGGAATTTGCTGTCAAACGCAATTAAGTTTACACCTTCGAGCGGGCGAATTGGCGTTAAGGTAAAACGCGCAGAGGGCAACCTACAGATCTGCGTGAGCGATACGGGTTGCGGCATCAATCCGGATTTTCTGCCGTATATCTTTGACCGCTTCCGGCAAGCCGATGGCACCACAACCCGCAACCACGGCGGTCTTGGTTTGGGTCTGGCGATCGTGCGACATCTCGTTGAACTGCACGGCGGCGCGATTCAGGCAGACAGCGCCGGCGTTGGTGAGGGTGCGACATTCACGATCACTCTTCCGTTGGCCCCGCAAAGCACCAGTCGACGAAAGAAGGTGACCGGGAGTCTACGTAGCAAAGAAGTGTCAAGCGGACACTTCACTTCCCTGCCCGCTCTCGACGCGGTCAAGGTGCTGCTCGTCGATGATGATCCCGATACGCTGCAAGTACTCGGTGTGATGTTGGGTAACTCGAATGCTGTGGTCCACACAGCGTCGTCCGCGAGCGACGCATTGGAAATTCTCGAGTGGTTTCAGCCAGATGTGTTGGTCTCGGATCTTGCCATGCCCGGTGAAGACGGTTATTCACTGATCCGCAAAGTCAGAGTTCTTGGCGTCACGAGCGGCTACCAGATTCCAGCCATCGCACTGACTTCATATGTACGTGTCGAAGATCGCGCGCGCGCGCTCACCGCAGGCTTCAGCATGTTTGTGCCCAAGCCGGTACAGCCAGAGGAACTTATCGCCGCCATTGCGAACCTGGCGGAGGAATCCAGCGAACCGCTATAGGCAAACGATTCCCTGATCATCCACAAAAAAATAGGGGCACGATTAACGTGCCCCTATTCGTTTGCTGGTCAGCCTTACTCAGCCAACCGCAAGTTGACTAGTACCTGCGATGCCGGTGCCGTTTGCGAATTTTGTAAGTGTATAGTGCGCCGCTGCCTGCCCCTGCAAGCGAACCGATCACTGCGCCCTTCTTCCCTCCGGCCAGCCCACCGATCCCTGCACCACCAAGTGTCGTGCCCGCGACCGTTAGTTTGTCACGGTGCTTCTTCCAAAAAGACCGATGACGTCGGACGCGCCGGCGTGTTTGCGCGGCCGCGGCCGCAGCCGGGTGCGCTGATACAACCGAACTCATCGGCTCAACCGCGAAGCCGAGCGTTAATAGCATTAGGACGACCGCTAGTTGCCGTTTCATTTTCTGCGCGATCAAAGATCCGTTCATCAAAGTTCCCCTTTCCTGCTGACTGCTTGCAGTTCATTCGGCAAGCCCCGTGCCCATTCGCGCGGAAACCAAAATCCCAGCGAATGCAGGCTTCGCAGCGTAATCCCGGCGCAACCCGAGCGATTTCACCGTACCGATAAGAGAGACGAACGTACGGAACCGCTCCATTGCTGTCCGGATCGGCTTTGTACCAGAAGTCCCTAATAGCGCTATCTGGAACTGCCCGGTATTGCGCATCATCAAGGCATCAATGGGAACAACTATTGACCTTCCCGAACATGTCAAAGGTTGCCATGTTGCCGGCGGTACAAATCATCGTACTCAGATCCTCCCGAACCAGATTGGCGTCGGTGCGGAGTTGGCACGATTTGAGATAGCCATTGGGAAACACTTTGAGCACGGTTGAAGCCGGTCCGCCACAAACAACATGTGACCCGCTGGGCAAGAGCCCATCGAACGTCCCGCCTTCAAGCTCGCCCGACTCAAACTTTCCCTGCCCATCCGACGACAAGAGAACGACGCTTAACGGCTTCAATGGCGGTACCATCGTGCCCAGTACGGTACGTAGCTGTCGAAGTGAGGTCGTGGGATACCCGGCCCAAACAAGACCATTGTTGGTGAAAAAAACCTGTCCCGAATAGGAGCTCTGAATTGCTGGAAAGCCGGCCTCGACTGCGCCATCCGAATACAGAATGATGTGGGAATTAGCTTTGAATTTCGTAACCACCTTTCCCACTCGCAAGTCGGTATCAACCGCAAGCTGACAACCTCGCAGCACACCTTCTAGTCTGGGATTCGGGTTCGGATACAGATCCGGCGCCGGTAGGGCATAGCAAGAGACGGCCGTTCCATCTCCGGCATGCTTAGGGATGATCGGCCCCTCGCCGGCGCCATAAGGCACAGCAGCCGGATAGGTCCGCACAAACACGGACGAGAAGGGCCCCCAACTCAAATAAGTTTTGTTACCTTCTTTGAAGGTTTGGTAACCTCGCCCTCGCACCAGGACTGGAATCATTTGCCCGGGCTCAAAATCCCTCGTGTTCAGAGTCGCAGTTACAGCTTCAACGTTCGCGTCGAATGGCGGGAGGACTGGGAGCATCGGTGTTCCGCCGCCTTCCTGCAAATTGCTCGGTGCGGATCCAACGTAGTACTCAGCTCCCGCGATAGTGTTAGTCAAATACAGGTTGTGCCTGTCATTATGATCGAAACCGTAAACACCCCACCAATCGGCCCGAAGGACCGCGCTCAGAGTTACATTGGTGCCCTGCGTTACCAGAATCTCGCTGCCAGGGATAAGCGCATCTGGCCCACGCGCGTGTAGATAGGGCTGATCGGCGATGTTTGCCAGATATGCGAAGCTGCGTTTGTTCTGGTACCAAAGATAATCCAGTGCGTCCGGATGTTCGGGTGTCGGAAGATGGCCGGGGTATACTTCCAGGCCACTAGCAAAAATTCCCTAATTCTCCGTAAGCGGTATCCACAGTTGTGGCGGGATAACTGCTCGGCGGATAGCAGCGCGCATCTGGGTCCGATGGCTGACAGACAAAGCCGCCGCTATATTGAATAGGCGTACCTGGTGCGTCCCCGTAATGTTTGGCATTCATATGTAGGGCCAGGTTGACGAGGTCCCGTTGATTCGGAGGACAATAGTCCTTGCCATTCCAGGGGACAAACACGGTGCCCCCCGCCGAATGCATGTTAAGAAATGTTCCGGAGGTCGATAGGGGCGCCGGTTCGCCGTTTGCGGGCAAGCGTGAGCTAAAGATTTTTTGCAGATAATCGTGCACGGCCCTGGCTTCTGGTTCCGACAGCGGACTCGACCCGGGGTACGTCTCACCGCAGGGTACGTCGATCGTGCTTGACCACTCAATCGGGCTATTTCGGTTTAGATCGACACCGAGGCGTTCGTGAGTGCTATCACGTGTCGGCCAGATCGTACAACCTAACGGGTGAGCGGTCTTGCGATCGGCCTTCTTGTAAACAAATAGTCCGGGCAGCTGCTCGACGAACTCGCGCCCGTCGGGGTTCCTAATCAACAGCACGTGAATTTCACGACTGTCCACCAGCCAACGCGCATCTGGATCGATGTTGTATCCATCGAGCAACCAGGAAACGAATTTCATCAAGAGCTCCGGCGGTTCTAACTCATTCGCGTGAATGCCGGCATCAATCCACAATATCGGTTTTGGGCCGGGAATATTTTTGTTCGTAATTTTGAGGACTCGTAGATCGGAACCCTTTGTTTGGACTAACGGATCAAATTGCCTGCAACCGTCGGCTTGCGTCTTGCACCATGATGGGCCAATTGTGATTGACTCTGTAAAGTTTGGATACGCGGCCGCTTTTTGATTGAAGAATTGCTGTATCGCCGCGAACGAATGAACGCCGTCCAGGTCAAGCGGCCCGGCTGGTGCGGTAGGAAGCCATTTCGCAGGATGGAACCACTCCGCTGTATACACGTCGTCTCGTTCGGCGCGTCTCCCGCTCTGAACGAGTCGAGACATTTCATCCACAGTCATGCTAACCATTACGTAATCCGGGCCACCGGAATGTTCATCCACGGACATTGTTTGTTCGAGTTGTTGCCGGTCGTTTTCAGACGTGAAATACACGCGCACAGCGATGCGCGCGTCCCCAGCAGTTCCCTGGGCAACGGCGAATCCGCAGCTGACGAGCTGAAAAAAACCGACGATGAGGCAAGTTTTTACAAAAGAGGGGGCGGTCTTCATATTTGATCTCCTTGTTTGGCATTGGCGGGTGGACGACAAACCTCGACACGAACTGAGGTAGTTCGTTTACGCCCAAGTTGACCCCGGGTAAGTTGAGAGCAATGAGGCTTATTTGTAATTGAGGCGTCCAGCCAACGCGTGGTTACGTTTCCGGCTATGAGAATTCGGACGCCAACACAAGAATGCTAGCCACGGCATGAGGTTATACACGAAGACGCTAGTCTTTCACAAACTTTAGCGCCACGCCGTTCATGCAGTAGCGCAAGCCGGTGGGTTTAGGGCCGTCCTCGAAGACATGACCAAGGTGGGAATTACATCTGGCACACTCGACTTCCGTCCGAGTTTCAAAGAGGCTGTTATCTACGACTTCGTGCACATTTTCTTTGGCAATAGGCTGCCAAAAACTCGGCCAGCCGGTGCCGGAGTCAAACTTTGCACTGGAACTGAAAAGCGGCAGCTCGCAGGCGACGCATTCAAAAACTCCCTGGTCATGAATTTCATTCAGTGGACTTGAAAAGGGCGCTTCGGTCCCCTTCTCCCGCGTCACGTTATATTGCTCGTTGCTTAGAATTTGTTTCCACTCTTGGTTTGTCTTGTTCACTTTCTTAACTCCCTGTGCGTTCAAAGAATATGGGTTATTTCCCTTCCTGGTTTTGTCGTCAATCAAGACTATGGAAGCGACCGGAGACCGCGAACACGCGACTACCGCTGCCAACGCGAAAGACGATGAAAGGAAATACCGGCGATTCATAATTGCTGCTCCTTGCTCGGCCAATAGTTTAGTCGATGTAATTACGAATGGGCTAGCCAATCGGATTTAGCACACAAAAGCCCCCGGCAAAAAATCGCCGGAGGCCTTTTGCTTAAGCAGTAACCGCTACTTAGTAGCGTGAGCCGCCATTGCGTCCGCCGCCGCCACCACCGCGATCTTCGCGGGGCTTGGCTTCGTTGACGTTCAACGCCCGTCCGCCCATGTCCTTGCCATTAAACTGCTGAATGGCAGCAGCGCCTTCTTCCTTCGACGACATCTCAACGAAGCCGAAGCCGCGTGAGCGACCCGTTTCGCGATCTTCAATCAAGGATACGCTTTCGACCGTGCCCGCCTGCGCGAATAATGTCTGCAGTTCCTCGCTCGTCGTTTGGAACGCCAAATTACCAACATAAAGTTTCATACTCATAGTTTCTTACCTTTTCCCTGATGGGATTCCCCTGCAGAATTTCTTCTTTGGGGATCTAACAGAAGCCGCATGCGAACATGGTAGCTTCCCAATTTACCACGGAAAGTTGGGGACGTTTGGGATTACATATCCATGCCGCCGGGCAATGCCCGCGGTTTGTCATCTTCCTGTAGCTCAGAAATGAGGGCTTCCGTTGTGAGCATTAAGCCAGCGATTGATGCGGCATTTTGCAATGCGCAACGCGTGACTTTCGCGGGATCGATAATCCCCGCGGCCACAAGGTCCTCAAAAGTGTCAGTGGCTGCGTTATAGCCGAAGTTTGGTTCTTTGTTAGCCCTAACCTTCTCGACTATCACCGCGCCTTCTTTGCCGGCGTTTTGTACTATCTGGCGCAACGGCTCTTCGAGCGCGCGCCTGATGATGTTAACGCCAACCTGTTCGTCTTCATCACCGGTTGTTTCGCCGTCTTCATTTGTCTCGAATACTTTGAACTTGTCCAACGCCTTGGCGGCACGAATCAGGGCAACGCCGCCACCGGCAACGATACCTTCTTCCACCGCCGCGCGGGTTGCATTCATCGCATCCTCGACGCGCGCTTTCTTTTCTTTAAGTTCCGTTTCCGTGGCTGCGCCGACTCGAATGACGGCCACGCCGCCAACGAGCTTGGCCAAACGCTCCTGAAGTTTTTCCCGGTCGTAGTCCGACGAACTGTCTTCGATCTGCGTTTTCAAAGTTTTCACGCGGCCCTTAAGGAGGTCTGTGTCACCGGCGCCATCAATGATCAGCGTGTCATCTTTACTGATGGTCACTTTCTTAGCGCGGCCCAGGTCTTCAACGGTGATGTTCTCAAGTTTGATGCCGAGGTCTTCACTAATAACCTTGCCGCCGGTCAGGATCGCGATGTCCTGTAGCAGTTCCTTGCGACGATCGCCAAAACCCGGAGCTTTTACTGCCGCTACGTTGATCGTGCCGCGCAGCTTGTTGACGACTAGAGTAGCGAGCGCTTCGCCTTCCACGTCTTCGGCAATGATCAGTATGGGCTTGCTTAGTTTCGCAACCTGCTCGAGGATCGGAAGCAAGTCTCGCATCGAAGAAATCTTCTTCTCGCTGAGCAGGATCAACGGATTCGCCAACACGGCTTCCATCTTTTCAGAGTCAGTAATGAAGTAAGGTGACAGGTAACCGCGATCAAACTGCATCCCTTCAACGAACTCAAGATCCGTCTCCATCGTCTTCGCGTCTTCAACGGTAATCACGCCGTCTTTGCCTACTTTAGCCATCGCTTCGGCAATCAACTCGCCGATAGCAGCATCGCCGTTTGCCGAGATTGTGCCGACCTGGGCAATCATGTCGCCCGCAACTGGTTTCGACAGCTTCTTGATCGCCGCCGTCGCGCGCTCAACCGCTTTATCGATGCCGCGCTTCAGAGACATAGGGTTGACTCCAGCTGCAACTGTCTTCACCCCTTCGCGATAGATCGCCTGCGCCAACACAGTGGCGGTCGTGGTTCCGTCGCCGGCAATGTCGCTCGTCTTTGCCGCAACCTCGCGCACCATCTGCGCGCCCATGTTTTCCAGGTTGTCTTTGAGGTCAATTTCTTTCGCCACGGTCACGCCGTCTTTGGTGATCGTTGGACTGCCGTATGAGCGACCGAGGACCACATTGCGTCCTTTGGGACCGAGGGTAATTTTGACTGCATCAGCCAGCTGATTAACTCCGCGCAGAATCGCTGCACGTGATTCTTCGCCGTGAACTATTTGCTTTGCCATAATTTTCTTCTTTTCTCCAACTGAAAAACTGCTGTTTTAGTGAAAAGTGAAGGGTGAAAAGTGAAGAGTAAGAGGATACGCCTCCATCACTCGGCACTTACAACTCATAACTTTTCACTTTTCACTCTTCACCGTTCTTACCGTTTCTTGCCGCCTGCGGCGGCGCCGGCGCGGGTGATGATTCCCAGAATCTCGTCTTCGCGCATGATCAATAGCTCTTCGCCGTCGATCTTGATTTCAGAGCTGGTGTATTTGCCAAACAGGATTCGGTCGCCGGCCTTAACATCCAGCGGCTGGCGCGTTCCGTCGTCTCTGTACTTACCTGATCCGGCAGCGATCACTTCGCCTTCCTGCGGTTTTTCCTTGGCGCTATCGGGAATAATGATGCCGCCGCGTACCTGTTCACCCTCGTCAATTCGCTTCACGATTACGCGGTCGTGTAATGGTGTGATATTCATTGTCATAATCTGATTTTCCTTTGGGCCTTACATTCACGGCAACAGCCACCTTGGACGCTATACTGATCGCTGCCCTGCTGTAACTCTTGCTGTCTAGTGTTTGCTTTCGCACACCAGTTGGTGAACGTATGACGCCCTGATGATTTGAGTAATTGAGCTGTGGATTTATCAGGTGATCTGGAAAATGCCAGAGGAGCTGAGAGCGGAGTAAGCTGAACTCGGTTCGACACCCACCCTACGCGAAGGATCTGTATATGTCAAATGCAGGATATATGGCGGCAGTGGGCGGTAAGCAGTAAACAAGAATAAAAAGTCGCGCGCTGCTCACCGCTCACTGCTCACCGCTCTTCCCCACCGCTCGCATTCTGTACTAATCTCTCGCCCAATGGATCAGGACTTCTTCAGATTTGGCCTGGCGGCTTTCGTTACCATTCTCGTCGTGGTTGATCCGCCCGGTGTGGTGCCGATTTTTGTGGCCCTGACTAAGGACGAGGAACCGCGCGGCCGTCGCGCAATCCTGATTCGCGCAGTCTTGATCGCTTTTGGCGTCGCCCTGTTCTTTCTCATCGCCGGACGCGCAGTGCTTTCGTATTTGGGCGTGACCGTACACGCTTTTTCAATCAGCGGTGGCATCCTTCTCTTCGTGGCGGCGCTTCCGATGTTGTTTGGCCAACGCGGCGGTCTACAAGCGCCGGAGCCCACAGAAAAAGGCTCAGAAGGTCAGGATATCTCGGTCTTCCCGTTAGCGATGCCTTTGCTATCTGGTCCGGGAACGATTGCTACGATTTTGCTTTTGACGTCACAGGCCGGAGGCGACCTACAGAAGTTAGCCGCCATCGGCGTCGCTATCGCGGTCGTCTTCCTGGTTTCGTTTCTGGTGTTGTATCTGGGCGGGCGCTTGATCGGTTTGGTCGGAGAAGGTGGCGTTCACATCGCAACGCGCGTGATGGGGATCGTTCTTGCCGCGCTGGCGGTTCAATACGTACTTAATGGCGTCGCCGGGTATTACAAACTCCTGATCGGGCGGTAGTACCCACGCTCAAATTTGTAAAGCAAACTGTTAGTTTTGCGATGAATGAGCGGCATTCACCGCGGATCGCAAACTGACAGTTTGCGTTACAAAATCTGTGCTCTTAATTCTCTCGTCCGGGAATCTCGTGTTCAAGTAAACTAGTAGTACGCTCAGTAACACTGACGGGTATGGGTCGAGCGGCTGGTTCTCTTTCAACTAAAACCGGCGCGGCTTTCATAGTTTCGAGCTCCGGTTTCGGAGTATCAATCTCTCTCGGCGGATCCGGTCGAACCAGTAAGCCGGCAACCATGTGGCCAACACCAGAGAGCATCGGCATCAAACCAACCAGCCACAGCATTCGCACTACCGGCTCTATTTCAAACGGCACCTTGGCGACAAATTCCGGTGGCAGTTTCAAGACTAGCGCGGCGGTGAGGTAGTAAAGAAAGGTGGCGACACCGATCCCGCTAAAGAATGAAATCGCGCCAGTCGTCAGATGCTTCTCGCGTCGCTGCGCCGCAGTCCTGGTTCTTCGGCCTCCAATTTTTGGTGGCTTGGGTTCGTCCGAACTCCGCTCAATTTCCTTGCCCATCTGCTCGAGCGCGCGCGAGATCTCATCGCTAACCTGCTCAACCTTCAGGTTCTTAATCATCTCTTTGATTTTTGGCAGCGGACCGCGATCACTGCGGGCAATCGCCTCGCTCAGCGACACGGCCTTGCCAATCATCTTGAGATTAGCCCCACACGACCGGCAATATTGCAGGCCCTCGGAAGATTCGGTACCACACTGTGGACAATACATGGTGTTTCAGCAGACTCCGCGAATCATTATCGTGCCGTTTGCGGCAATTTAGGAAGCCGGGTTGAACTACGATAGTGAGAAGCCGTTTGTTCAATCTGCTCGCTCTTTTGACTGCCGGATCGTTGCTGCACCAGACAGATTTTAATCGTCGCAATCCTTCACGACTCCACAACAACCGTCATAATTATCGACATTTCGTCTGAGATTGCTGGCACCCTCATTGCTCCTTTCTGCCTCGCTCTAACAAAACAATACGCGCGGCGAGCTTAACTAAATCTCGTCACTCGCGAAATCGACAATTGGAATTGAGGAACCACAATGAAACAGTATTTGACCTACCTGCTCGTCTCCCTGCTCTTGCTCGCAACCGTCTCGCTCCCTGTGCATGCCAAACAAGGCGACTCCCCGACTACTACCTTAGAGAAGGTCAAGAGCAAAGTCGCCAAGCTGGGTGTCGGTGAAAAGGCTAAAGCAACCGTGTATATGAAGGACGGGACGAAAACGAAGGGCTACATTGCCCAGGCCGGTAACGATGATTTCGTAATCCGCGATTGCAAGACGGACGCGCCAACAACAATCCACTACAGCGACGTGGCGAAAGTTGAGAGCAACCGAGGCCACTCAACGGCAAGAAATTTGGGAATCGGAATTGGTATTGGCGCCGGAGCGTTGCTCATCACCATACTTGCCGTGATTGCGCATCTCGATTAAGCGCCATTTGAAAATCGATAAGGTTGGCTAAAGGGAAGTGATCGGCTGGGACCGCGGGCGTCCCGCCGGCAACGCGACGAAGTCGCGCAGTTTTCCGTTCGCACTTCGCGCTCATTGCGGGCGGGACGCCCGCGGTCTCAGCCAATCACTTGAATATCGGAAAACAAAAATGCCGCGACGTTTCCGTCGCGGCATTAACGTTTGCAAGCAGACGCGCGTTAACCGGCGCGTTCGTTACTGCCTGCTCGATAACCCTCCTGGTAACCTCTCGAGAAAGCGGAGCGGTAAACTTCACCGAAGTTCCCGAACCCTGCCTCCTGGAAGTAATGAGAGCGTTCGTAACTAAAGCTCTTCGCTTTTTTTCCGTCGTCCTTCCCAGTCTTGAACCCTTGCTCATAGCCGTGGTTTGCCGCTGAGTCAGTACTGCTAAAGGTGTACTCACTGTAGCGATTGTAGCCATATGGGTAACCATAAGGCCGTCCCCAGAAGCCGCGACCAAAAGGACGATACGGGCGGACGATTATCACTTGTCGCCGGTGTTGCGCTTCAACTGTTCCTGCAGAAACTAACGCAACTCCAGAGAGCATCAACGCCGCGAGGACAATCCCACCAATCCTTTTCAAATATCTGCCTTTCATTTCAACACCTCCTTGTGTGCGCACCTATTTAGACGCCTTTGTAACTAAATAAGTTGCAATTAACACGCCCGAGAGGGAGGCTAATTCCTACAATTAACTTGCAACTATTTTGCAGTTTTATCGGTGCGGAGGGCTGGGAAAATCAACCGGCTTCTTCGTGCGGTCGGAGATATCTTACCACCTGCCACCCGAGTATTGCGGTCAGAGTCAGGCCGACAATTACCCAAGTGAGACTGCCTAAAATCTCTGCTATAGCCTGAACCCGATTACTGAAGGCATATCCGATGCTGACGTACAGAACTACCCAAACAACCTCGCCGAGCACGTCCCAAAAAACAAAGCGTCGCCAGGGATACGCAGCCATTCCGCTCGCGACGTTAACCCACGGTCCGAGAGCAGTGACCAGCCAACGACTAAAGAAAATTCCGGTTCCACTCCAACGATTTGTAAACACCTCGGCCTGTTTGATTTTCTCCTCAACCCCGAGTTTGCGACTCAGGCGGTTAACCAACCGACGGCCGCCCCAGCGCGACAAGCCATAAGCAATCTGATCGCCGAGCACAGCCGCCGCGCTGGCCACCGCGATCACTTGCCAGAGTTTCATCTCACCCTGTTCAACAAACGAGCCCGCGGCCACCAGCATTAGACTGATGGGAAAAGGAACGCCGACGGAACAGACTAAGATCACGCCAAAGAGTACCGGCAGGCCGTGCACCAACAATGCCGCCAGTGCCTGATCGGTAATACTCATGGCGACCGTCCCGGAGGCTGCTCTCGATCGGGATGCGGTGGTGGACCGGGAGGCGGATAAGGCGGGCGGACATGGATAATTGCGTTTTGGAGAATGGCAATAACTTCTTCGACTGAACGATGCTGTTCGCGGGCAATTTCTCTGATCGGACGACGGTCTGGACGGTCAGGCAAGCCGAGCGCCTTGTGCAGAACCCAGGGAGGAACGCTGTAGGAGTGGGCGACGTACCCAAGATTCATCCAGGGGCGAATCGGTTCATCTTGGTGATAGTGCCAATAGATGGTCCGGCGAACAGTGCGCACCGCAAAGAATCCGGTGAACGACACCACCAGCACAAAAGCTACCACCACTAACCATCTCCGCCATCCAGGATTTTTCATCAGCCGTACCTTTGGTCAAACAGGATAACCGAAGTCAGAACCGGGAGCGTAGGGACCGGGTGATCGAAGGACCTGTATTTCCAAAACGTAAATGCCGGACACGGAAACAAAACTTTCGGGACGGCGCTAAAGAACTGGTCTCTGCAAAGAAAGAGGCGGCCGATGAAAGGCCGCCTCTCGTTAACCACAGTTATGTGCGAGTTAGAAAACAAGACGGAGCTGAACTCGTCCGGTTCGATTGGCATCTGTCGTCGAACCACCACGATTTAGTCGCGGCTGATTAAAGAACTCGTTAAGCACGTTACCATCGCTTACGTCGCCGTTAGTGAACGCAAACTGTGGGTGGTTGAGCGCATTGAAAACGTCAAAGCGCACTTCGAGGTGAGCCCGTTCCATCTGGGGAATTCCAATGGAACGTTCCAGGCTCAGATCAAGGCTGTTGATTGTTGGAGCTCGCAACGTATTTCTACCGGCCAGACCCGTTTGGATGGCGCGATCAACGACATAGCGAGCGTTCATCAAATCGATTGGGTTACCGTTGATATCAACGTAACCCGCGCCGGGAATACCAAACAACGTCGAGCGAAAAGCTACCGAAGTCGGCGGCGCTGACGGGTTGGAGATTGCCGGACGGTCGTTGGCGGCGCTGCCGTCACGGTTGAGGTCAATGCCATTTACGAATGGTGTTTCCAGGTTTCCCGACTGTATGCGGAAGATTCCGGAAATCTGGAAGCCGCTCGTAAGTTCCTTCGCAAAACCTTCCTTGAAGGGAGTGGGAACCGTGTAAAGCACCGTGCTTACGAACCGATGCGGCACATCATACGAAGCCAGGCTGCGGTCAGCCCGTAAGCCGCCATGCAGGCTAAATGGATCAGTCTGTCTGGTGCTAGCTCCCGTCGTGGTGAACACTTCGCTGTTAACCGTGTCGATTGCCTTCGAGAACGTGTAAGCGAGGCGGAAGAAGAGCCCGCTGCTGAAACCACGCTCGAGACGAGTTTGTAGCGAATGGTAGTTCGAGTCGCCCGCATTCGTACGCAGCAGCACCGAACCAAAGTCCGGATGCACCCTGTCGGAATTGACTCCGGTTATCGGTCCGAGGCGGGCGTTCTCCTCGAGATTAAGGAACTGGTGCAGACCACGTGACCCTACATAAGCAACGTCGCCGATGATATGCCACGGCATTTGCCGCTGAACGCCGAGGTTCCAGACGTAAGTTTCCGGATTCTTCAATCCTGGTTCAATGCTCACAATGCCCGCAAACGGATCAGGACTGCCGACGAACACCGGTGGCAGTGAACCATTGATCGTAGAACCAGGAAAACCACGACCGCCGACATCGCCGCCGAAGGTGGCCACGCCGTTGGCATTAGGTACGCCCGACGCCGTGTTCTCGAGAATGTTTGAAAAGAAGAAATCGTAGTTGACGGCAAAACCGCCGCGAATCACGGTAGCATCTTCGCCAAACAGCCTCTTGAACATGTGCGGCGTGTAAGCGAAGCTCGCACGCGGCGCGAAGTTGTTGTTGTCCTTCTGTTGTTCCACGCGCGTATCTACCGGTTGATCAAAACCAGCGAACGACGGGAACGGAATCACGTTGTAAGGCGCACCTGAGTTCTCGTAACGCAGCCCAAGATTCAGGGTCAGGTTCGGGCGAACGCGCCAGGTGTCATTGATGAAGTAGTTCTGATAGAACGGGTGTGGATAGATCACCGGGCTGCCGAAAACCTTACTGGCAAATTGTCCTTCAACTCCGGAAAACCTATCAACGAAATTGGCGAAGTCGGAAAAGTCGCCATTCTCATCCTGCGTGAAAACCAGCGTGCCGCGATCGCCGAAGGGCACAATCTCCTTGGCTCGCTGCTTCAGGATGTCCGCGCCGATGCGGAAAGTGTGGTTGCCCGTCGAGTAGCTGACCGTATCCTGAAACTGAAAATTGTTGAAGACACGTCCCTGCGGAAACGTCGGATCAAGATTGAAGTTGGCCAAAGGACTGCTGCCAAAAACAACCAAAGGGCCGGCGGTCAACAAGGCTGGATCACGCGGCGCAAAAATAACGTTCGTGCGCACCGCGCCAAAACGAAACTCGTTCGTCAACTTGCCGGAGAGAATTCGCGTCCAGTTGAAGAAGGCATTCTGCGTCAAACTTGGGACGTCGATTTCATTGCCGGGAAAGACCGAAGGAATTTGATTACTGAAGCGCTGCTTGTCAAACACGTAGCGGAATGAATACGCGTCTTTTGCGTTCGGCGTCCAGTCTACGCGGCCTAGGCCCTGATAGTCAGTGACCGGTTGCGGGGCTGAAGTTGTCGCCGTTCCGAATTCGATATCGGGCCGGCCATTGCCCAGCGGCAAGGTGAAGGTATTGGTCGTTCCTCTGACCGCGCCTAACGCAGTGAGGTAAGCATCCAAATTAACGCTCGCACCTGACGGGAAAACCGAACGCAGAGTAGCGAAGCCCGCAGCAGTAGGAACGACGCCATTTGCGGTCGTAGATGAGCGCACCAGGTCCGGCTGAAAAGTTCCAAAGAAGAAGAGCTTGTTCTTGACGATTGGCCCACCGAAGGATCCGCCGAAAGTATTCTCGACCAGCACAGGGCGTGGGACGCCGGCGCTGCGCTGTCCTGGAGTACGCGAATTGAAGACGCTGTTGTTTAGGATGTCGTAGGCTGATCCGTGAAACTCATTGGTGCCGCCGCGAGTAATCACGTTAACTACGGCGCCACCGGCGCGTCCGTACTCAGCGGAGAAATCGCTCTGCAGAATCGTTACTTCGTTATAGCCGTCGCGCAGTACGGGCTGATAATTCTGACCCGCAATTGAATTGTCGTTGTTGTCGAGGCCATCGAGGAGTTGGTTATTGCCGCGAGCTCGGATGCCATTGACATTGAATTCCGTTCCTTGCACGAAGCCACCCGCTTTTGGACCTGGGTCAGTCACGCCCGGAAGCGTGAAAACCAGGTTCACCGGATTCAAACCAGGTATGGGCAATTGCGTGATCTGTCGCGAATCGAGCGTGTTCACGCGAGTACCGTCCTGCGTCTGCAGTATCACAGCGTCGGAGGTGACTTCAACTACCTCGCTCGCACTGCCAACCGCAAGCGAGACCGGATAGTCACTGGTCTGTCCGCCGGCGGATATTACATTTTGAACTGTGGCTACTTTGAAACCTGACGCGGTAACGTCGATTTTATAGTTGCCGGGGTCTACTGCATCGAGGCGGTAGGTTCCGTCCGCTGTCGTGGTCACATCGCGAGAAACTCCCGTCTCGGTATTGGTGAGTTTCACGGTCGCGGCTGCTACCGCGGCCCCGTTTGGATCTAAGACTGTTCCAACGATAGTGCCCTTGCTTGTTTGCGCCACAGTGAGGGCAGCGCAGGCAAACAACAGCACCATCGAAAAGACGAACTTCATTTTCGACATAATTTCTCCTGGTCCTTGTTTATGATCTGGTTCGTGGGGAGATTGACTGAGACAACGTTAAGCAAAGGATGTTCCCTGAGGCAGGCGCGATTGTGGGATGAACTTTTCCAAACAAAAACGATCTGCTTTATGCGTGAGTCGCACTATCGAGACTGGCGCGATCCAAAAACTGAGAGTTATTCAGTTTCACATATCCAAGCTGTTATATATTTTTCCGAAGATGCGTAGAGATCTCCAGCTTTCCGTATGACAGTCTCGGAAAAATAATTTAACAAGTGAACGAGGCAACCAATTTAGTTGGCCCAATACGCGCGTTAACCGGAGCGCTCGTTACTGCCTACTCGCGCTGAAAACGTTTGCTAACGTCGCATTTCTCCTTTTGTGATGAGCGGCACCTTGAACGTGACGGGGTTGAGTTAGATTCTTAGAGAGAGGCTTCTCCTTGGAGTGCGCGACCTGTCGCCGCTTTGGTCAAAAAGCGATCGAGAAGAGCCTCCTGCAAGAAATTCGATTTTAAGGAGCCCCGGCCAAAGCGGCGACAAGTCGCCGCACTCCAAAGGAGAGGCCTCTCTTTTTGAAAGTGAACCAGTACGGATCAGTGACCTTGAGTTATTTAACGAAACAGTTTGTGAATGATCGTGAGAACGAGTTGAACTACTTTGAGAAAGCAGCTAGTGAATGGGCGTGAGACACTCGCTGTTCCCCCGGGTTAAGTTATTCGACGCCTTCGGCGTGAGGACATCGCAGTTCAGAACTCCATCAGCGCAGTTCAAAACTCCGCGAGCGCTGTTCAAGACTCCGGCGTCGCAGTTCCGGAGCTCGACCTCCGCACCTCGGAACTCTGTCATCCGAGTTCGGAGCCGCGACATCCCAGGTCTTGAGCTCCGTCGTTGCAGTTCAAAGCTCCGTCGTTGCGGTTCAAAGCTCCGACGCCGCAGGTCTCGACCTCCGTTATCGCAGTTCAAAGCCGCGACGTCGCAGTTCCCTACCTGCAACGTCGCGGCTCTGAGCTCCGACAATCGTGTTCTAACCTCCGCATTTACAACATTTAGGCGGGCACGCTGGGATTTCCCGGCTGCCCGGGGTCTTTTGCCCGGCCCGCGACCTTGAAACGTTGACCCAACTGCTCGGCCACCGGCTTCAGGCCTGGGGTATTCTTGGCGCCGGCCTTCACGTAGTTGTAAGTTTGAGTTGCCGCCTGCATTGCTTCCCCGCCGACCGCCAGCCGCGTGTCGTCGAGTTGCGACGCTACCGACTCCGCCAGCGTTTGCAGTTCACTCAAGGTCGTGAACAACTCCACGTCACGTTGAAACCCGGACCGGTCAAAACTGGCAGGAAAGATCTCGGGGTTACCTTGGGCGGCGGTGAGTGCGTTCTGCACGAACGACAAACTATCCGGCCCGGTCTTGGTAGTAGCTTGGCGCTCGCCCGCCGTCAGGTGAACGAGGAACGGGAGTTTGGTGAGGACTAAAGCAAACGCATCCTTGATGGCCTGTAGATCGGCAGGCGCGATGGTGGCATCGATATTCTGGTATCCCATGCATTTCTCCTTTTGTGATGAGCGTCACCTTGAGCATGACGGGTTGAGTTCATTCCGAGAGAGAGGCCTCTCCTTGGAGTGCGGCGACTTGTCGCCGCTTTGGTCCAGAATGATCGAGAAGAACTATCCTGAAGAAACCTATTTAACTAGGCTCTCAATCGAATCGCAGCCGGCCAAAGCGGCGACAGGTCGCCGCACTCCAAGGCGATGTCTCTCTTTGAAAGTGACCCAGTACGGATCAGTGACCTTGAGTTATTTAACGAGAACTGTTTGTGAATGAACGTGAGAACGAGTTGTACTACTTTGAGAAAGCAGCTAGTGAATGGGCGTGAGACACTCGCTGTTCCCGCTTCAGCCCCTTGAGCAACCCTACAGTGATGCGCGCACTTTAGCGTTGAGACGGATTTCAGTCAAGCACTTTTTCTGCTGCCCGGCGTTTGTAATTATGCATTCTCCGGAGACACCACGCGGATTCTCGGGTAGCGTTTGAAATCCTTACTGTCGAAGGTTAACAGTCTACGAATACCGTGAACGTTCATCGAAGCCACGAGTCGCGCATCGTGCACTTCGACTCCCATCACTGAGTGAGCAACGATAAGGCGCCGCCATTCCTGATGAGTTGCGAGGCTATCGGGAAGGAATCGGCAATAACGCTCAATCAGACGAGCCTTTCTTTCGGTTTCTTCAGATGAAAGACCATAACCCCCGCGGGCGGTAGTAGGTCTCGTGCACACCGTCCAAAATTCGGCCAGCACTTGCGACGTGTATACAAGCTCATCGTTTGCTGTATTCAATTTTCGGAACGCATTTAGAACTGAGGTGCGGTCAGGATCGGTTCGGGATACTCAGCGAAGGAAGACGTTGGTGTCGACAAGGTAGAGCATTAGTTTTCGGGAAAGTAGATGTCTTCACGTGAGAAATCATGAGGAAGCGGCTCAACGTCTTCTGCCAGCGACTCCATGGCCGCCATAAACTCCTCAATCGTCGCCGATGCTTTTGAGCGCTCGGGGATCATCCCCAGCAAGCTCTTTAAATACTCTTCTACAGAGAGTCCTCGCGCGCTTGCTCGGCTAGCCAGCAACTCGGCGGTTTCTGGATTAATTTTGAGTGGCTCCTGCATTGATCAGATTTTAGGCGTGAGCGGAAATTGACGCAAGGAAACCATCCGCCGGTATAGGAACCTGAACACAGAAGCGCATAGCGATAGCGAGGGATTCTGTAGGCCAGGATTGCGCCTTGCACGCCACGCTGAACATTGTGTTGACCTTGGCCAGTCTTAACTTGCACCCTAGTACCGTGCTAACCTTTTTGAAAATAGTATGAGAGTAGGTTTTCACTATGAGAGGTAACCCATCCCTGTATCTACAGGGAAAAGTTCTGGAGGGCGCTTGGGCAGTCGGAGCCCCCATTCCCGTCGGAGCGCAAACAGTTGGGGGTTCCGGTGGAAACTTCTCTGTCGCATACGAGGTTGTAAGCCAGACAGGGCAAAAGGCATTTCTTAAAGCCCTAGATTATTCATGGGCAATGCAGCAGAAAGAAGTAGCGAGAGTATTGCAACAGATGACTGCCGCTTATATCTTTGAATGTGATGTGCTTAACAAGTGCAATGAGCAAGGTTTACGGAGAGTAGTTCACGCGATAACAACAGGTACGGTGATGATTGATGAACCGAACGCCGAGGGCGTAGTCGAATACATCATATTCGAGTTGGCAGACGGGGACGTACGCAACCATCTTCGATTCAATGAACAGTTCGATATAGCCTGGCTGTTCCGTTCGTTGCGGGAAATCGCAGCCGGTCTCAGTGAGCTTCACGGTAGCCGTATTTACCATCAAGATCTCAAGCCTTCGAATGTGTTAGTTTTCGATGGCAAGGATTCGAAACTCTCCGATTTCGGTCGCTCAATTTACGAAGGTCATTCAGCTCCGCATTACAGTCTGGCGTTTGCAGGCGACCCGGCATATGCCCCTCCTGACCTAGCGTTTGGCGCAGTACCATCAGATACACGCCAATGGCGTCTTAGCTGCGATTCCTATCACCTAGGTAGCATGTTGGTGTTCTTTTTTTCGGGAGTGGGAATGACAGCACTACTAATGAAGTACTTGGATCCTTTACTGCAGCCCCGAATTAATCCCTACCAAGGTCAATGGTCAGGGACTTATGAAGAGGTGCTGCCATACGTGAGGCAAGCTTTCGATGATGCGGTTATTGAGTTCGGGCAACGCATCACTCATTCCAAATTAAGAGAAACACTGACGCGCATAGTACGAGAGCTGTGTGATCCAGATCCTGCACTTCGAGGGCATCCGAAGAATAGGAGAAGTGCCGGGAATAGCTTTTCTATGGAACGCTATATAACAGAATTCGACTTGTTGAGAGTTCGAGCTGAGGTTGGCATCTACGGGAATTAACCGAATGGCTGAAAGTAAGGTTTTTTTCGATAAGGACAGGAACGTAATCCCACGTTGGCGCGACTTCCGTACAACCGTCGCTATGGGCGAACTCAATTCCGCACAAGATGCGGAGGCCCAGTGGGAGACGGAGGATACCGATTCCTTGGCATCCAAATTGGATGCTTGGCACCTAAACAAAAGTGTCCCTTTCGCAGCTGATGTGATCTCCGCAGCATTTGTGCTAGGACGGCATGAAGAGGCAACCGGAGCAGCTGAGTTCATTTTGGCGCAGTCTGACGAAACAACCGAGACCCTAAAGTCGATTGCAAATCAGATCCTCACCCCAACTACAGATACAGATCGCGTTCAAGCCCGAGAAAAACTATCTATTCTTAGTCCAGAGCAGTTAAGAGGCCGGATTCATCGTCTTCGGCTAAATCTACGCAATGAGCCCCGTAATGCCATTGCCTACGTCGAACTGGCACGAGCCTACACCCTCTTGGATCAGCGGGAACCAGCCAAAGCCGCCATGAGGATGGCCCTCAAGTTGGCGCCCGCAAATCGCTTTGTCTTGCGGTCAGCGTCTCGCCTGTTCATTCACACCGGGGATCATGATGAAGCCCATCAAATCCTGAGTAGTGCGCAGCCTACTAGATTTGATCCTTGGCTCCTGTCGGCAGAAATAGCGGCCGCATCTGCCGCTGAAAAGAGTTCTCGCTTCGCCAAAGCTGGGGAGCGTCTTTTAGACGATTTGTCAGATTCTCCGTTTGAAGTAACCGAATTAGCCAGCGCCCTTGGAACTCTAGAACTACATAACAGTCGATCTCGAGATGCTCGAAAGTTATTTAGGAAGTCGCTGGTTGCTCCCACTGAGAATAGTTTGGCTCAAGTGGAATGGGCGTCTCGACGCATCGCTGGTTTGGATTTTGTTCAAGCAACGCAGATCGAAGTGCCAAGAAACCACGAAGCTCAAGCGTGGGAACACTATACGAACGGCAATTGGAAAGAAGCCCTTGATGAGTCCTGGAAGTGGCTGTATGACCAGCCGATTTCACCGCGTCCCGCACACCTGGGTTCATTCATTGCTTGTTCGGTGTTGGAAAATCCTGAAGAGAGCGAACGAATCCTCAAATGTGCGTTGCTGACAAACCCGTCTGACGGACTTCTGCTCAACAATTTAGCGTTTACTTACGCGACGGCTGGCCGCATCAAGGAGGCGCAAGAAACACTCACAAAAATCAAAGAAATCGAGGGGGGTGAGAGCACCGGAATTGCCATGAAAGCCACCCAGGGATTGATTCACTTTCGCTCCGGCAATCCCGATATAGGGCGTCGCCTCTACAGGGAAGCTCTTGAAGGCAGCCTGAGATATTCGCGAAACTTTCAAGCGATGGCAGCGCTTTATTACGCGCGCGAAGAGCTTCTCGTCAACTCACCGGAAGCTCAACAAGCTATGAGAATTGCAATTGATTTGGCTAAAGGACTAGAGGATAGGGATATAGTCTCACTCGCCAAGCGAGTAGGTGAACTGGCCAGCGTAAAAACACAAAACGCTTTTAAGAACCACTGACTGAACGATCACTTACATTTGCTGTAGCCACAATCCCTACAAAAGTCACACCCGCTAGCATGCTCGAGTTGGCCGTGGCATTCGGGACAGACGCCGATCATCGTCGACATGATCGCGCCAGTGATTCCCGCCGAGCCGGCTGACTGCTGAGTGCTGACTGCTGAATGCTCTTTAGCCAACGCGCGCGCGGAGTCAGGCAAGTGCTGCACGCGGCGGTTCGTGATCATGATGCATTCGGCAACAGCCTGTTCCGGCGACGTCAATAGTCGCTCGTTGAACCAGACGGCGTGAGTGCCCGTCACCTTGTTAAGACTGTAAGCAACTTCAGCCGCGTCGAATCCTCCACGCAGCATCTTCGACGCCAGCAGTCCCACGCCGCCACTGATTGGGCCGGTGGCAAACACTTCCTGAATCATTTTGCCATCGTGATTGACGGTGACGTAGAGGTTCTGGCCGTCAAACGGAATCTGCCAGGTGGCGCCGCTCAGTTCGCGCGGACGTTCAATGCGGATTGCCGTTAGATCAGTTTGCGCTTGAGCCGCTCCCTGGTTGGAAGCAGCCGTGTCAGCCTGTATCTGTTGTCGCGCAGCCACCTCGGCGTCGGCGCCGATAGGAGCCATGACAGCAGCATCGGCATGCGTAGCCGGCGGCGCGTCGAGCACTTCCTTCACTTCCGGCGTAGCGGCCGTGTCTTTCTTGTCTTCAGCCTTCATCGAGGTCAGCACCTGATTGTCGCGCGAGCCATCGCGGTAATAACTGACAGCCTTGCAGCCAAGCTGGCGACCAAGCCGGTAGAGATTATCGACCGACTCAATCGTATCGTTGACCGCGCCGTTGCAGGTCTTGGAAACGCTGTTGTCGACATTTCTCTGCGCAGCCGCAAGCACGTGAACGTGTTGCTCGGCGCTGATGTTCATGGCCGAAATAAACTGCGGCGGCAACTCGCTCTCGTGTTCACAGACATAAGAGGAAGCGCTGTCGATGGACTCTTGCTGAGTTTGGTCGACCTCAATCCCCAACGCCTGGGCTGCGAGAGTGTGCACATAGGTGCGCGTGCCCAACGTGTCTCTGCGCACGTAGGCCCAGGAGAAGTTCGGCTCAATGCCGGATGAAGTTTCCGCCACCAGCGAAATTGTGCCGGTGGGCGCGATGGTCGTCACTTCATAGTTTCGTGGCGTGAGCGGCACATCGCGAGGGATGCCCACCTGGTTGTAAAGGAAGTCTTCATAGGCTTCCCT
>DASYLB010000030.1:0-470690 GCA_036009765.1 Pyrinomonadaceae bacterium
AGCAGACCGAGAAGTGGATGAAGGAATACAATGAAGAACGACCACACGAGTCTCTGGGCCACATGACACCCAGGGAATATCTCTTAACCCCTCGGCCGGAAATCTCTACTAATGACCGGACCTAAGATTGGGAGGGTTACACAGAGAGCTTCGTTTACTTGAGCTGTCTTAGTCCGACTCCGCAGCCCGTCGCCAAATTTCGCCTTGATCATGCTGAATGTTGATTCAACGTTGCTACGCTTGTGACACTGCTGAAGAAACCATTTTTGATTATAGGAATAGTAATGGTACATCTGACGCCATAGATCACTCTTTCTTTTGATCGTAACCGGTGGTTCCAACCCGTCATTTTACTTGGAGTTGTCATGACAACCAGTCGCACTGTTGCCCTAGTGCATTTCGAAATGCCTACGAAAGTGGAATCATTTGAGCAGGGCATTGCGCTCGTGACTCACTGTCTTGATAAACACGCCGATGGTAACTTCGTGTCGGAAGTCAATGCACCGTGGCTTGAGGACGGGCGTCAATATCGACATTTATTGCCGTGGAATCATAAACAGTAATCAGCTATCTCGCCTGCTACACACAACCACATCTTGTGTGATTTCATCGATGACACGAATTGAAAGTGATCGAACGCGTGCTATCAAGTATTCACTTAATAATAGGATGACATACTGGTAGTTATCAGACGCTCCTACGAAGATTTGTGTCACTCGTGAAACGGTAAGGAATTGGGCATCTGCATTAATTCGTGTAATCAATGCGTGGCACAATGTACCCGCAGTAATTTGAAAGTGAGGCCTTGGAGGCGGGTTCCGACCAGTCATCCACAAGCTGATTGTGGCGGGTGATGATTCTGCCAGTGAAACCCTGCCTATCGTAGATATCAGCTAGGACGACAATGGGTGACAACATCGCTTTTTGTGAATTTCTGTGTACCAGAAACTAACGGTACGCCATCGGCTAACACCTTTATAGTCATCAGGGTTGCAGGGTTTCCAAGGCAGTTCCGAACAATCCTATTGAAGAATGACGTCTACTCGCTGGAGCGATTGCCAATCAAGCCTATCGTCCTTAAGCCGGTAGGGTGTCACGCCGACGGACGTTACACTGCCTTCTTCATTCAGTTCGCAACGAATAGTCGTAAAGTGATAGTAGGACTGCGCCACGGCAAGATCCTTACCGCTTAATGTTCCGGCCCCAAAGACATGAAGAGGAGCGGAGGTCCTTTTATCCTCTTCCAAGAACAATGGAACATACTTGAATCCGATTGAATAATGCGAGTGACCGTGCAGAACCAACCTCACTTGGTTCTTAATAAGTTCGTGAAGTACTAACGCCGGGTTGCGGACCACTCTTTCCGGCTCACCTTCCGCACTAAAGCTCGGCACAACGAAAGGATTGTGATGAAAGACTGCGACGCGAAAGTAATTTGACCGCGGAGAGCCTAGTTCGTCCAGAGCGTCAGAGACGCTGATTAGTTGCTTGGGTTCAATCTTGCTTAGATCCAGCCTCAATTCTCCGGATGAAATTACAGAGTTCAAGCCGATTACGACTGTCTCCAGTTCATCGTAAATCGATATGCTGTAGAGCGACTGTTCTGAGTGTTTCTTGGCGTCCCAATGCAACCATTCGCGGTGTACGTCGTAAAGGTCCGGATATCTGCTAAACGCAACCATCGGATCGGCAGACCTGCGATAAAAGCCATCCAGGAATTCAACAAACTTCGAAAAGCGTCGCCCGACTTCTTCACGTCTATAGATGTCATGATTTCCTGGGACGATTACGAACCGATTGACGTCAATTTCCAACGTTTGAGCCACAGAAAAAAGGAACTCATCAGCTTGTCTGAACTCATCTTCAGTGCCTTCACTTGTGAGATCGCCGCTCACTACTACCAGATCAATTGGCCCGCCTTTGGTAATGTTTCTAAGCGCGATAGTAATTAGGTCGCCAATGCCCAGCTTGGCCTGAAACGCGTGATCGCTGCCAAAATGAATATCGGAAAGGTGCAAGATGGTCGGAGCAGTTCGGGCGACTGCGTGCCAAGTAGCTTCGAACCAGGCTTCTTCCGATTGAACCGCAAAATAGCCGGTTATCACCTTTGTGTCGGACAGCTCAGAAAGAATGGGCGCGTACTCCGGCGACGTTGTATAGTCGGAGACGACAATCATCGGAAGGCCTGGATATTGCTTTTTAAGAGCTTTGACGGTGTCTAAACCATTAAAATGAGGCATGTCGATGTCTGTCAAAAGGGCAGCAAATCTTAGTTCAGGGTAGGAGAGATGCCGAAAAACAGCATTGCCATCCTCAGCCCTGGTGATTGTTGCGGATATTCCCCTGGCTCCCAAAAAACTCCTTAGGTTCCCCTCATGAAGAGCGAAAGTGGTTGAGTTGTCCTCAGCCCAGAGGATATTTATTTTTCGCATAAAAGCTTCCGTATGTTGCTCCGGCGGTCGTCTTTACACCGTCGCTTCGGCGGTCCAACTGAGACTATTTCGTGGCGTCCCAGAGGCGTCGCTCTTCCGTCCTCTATCAATATCAGCGAGTGAGCTCTGCGGGCCAGCGATCTATGCAAGTAGCAAAGAGCGCGTTGCGCCCTCAGTGGCCGTAGGCCGTCCGATGGTTGATCAACCACAACCACATTACCAGTATGACTTGCAAGTCTTTTCACTAATACTGAAACCGGACGTTGCAAGACTGAAGGGTCAAAATCGAAAACTGTCATGAGCTGAAACACATAAACCATAATGCCGTCGAGCAATATATTCTGATACTGATCGAGCGCCTCTAGAATTAGTTCAGTGTCCCTTTCGGGGTTACCAATCAGTTCGAGCAAATCCCACGAATCAGGACGTCGTGATTCGTGTCGCCGAATGGTGTCACGCCAAACAGGAAAATTGGGAAGGGTTCCAACGTAAACCGTCGAGCCGGCCCTATTCGAGACGATACGTTCAGCATACTCTGACTTGCCGGATCTCGGCTGACCGATAATGAGGCTTAGCATACTTGATTCCCTTTAGCTGTCCGCAAATACCAAACGGGCATTCATTGGGTCCGTCTTGAAGGTGATCTTGATTCCGACATTTTGCTCTTCTTGAGTAACCTCAATCGAAGCGCCCATTAATGGAAAAACCTTTTTGGCGGTGTCTAGACCCACCCCACTTCCGAATTCCTTTTCAGATGAATTGCCCTCCAAACCTGCTTGAATCGCCAGGGCGATATTTGCCGCCGTTTCGTTTTTGTCGACTGTGGCAATGATCGAAAGGGTTGCCCCTGCAGAATCGTTGTTGTAGTTCATGTCACCGATTGGCTCAAAGCCAAGTGTGACCGTGATCCTGTTGTCGGCCGAGTAGTCGTTTCCTAACCCCTCTATCGCATTACGAATCAGGTTTTGGATAACGACGATCAAAATATCGTTATTGAAAAGTACTCGGATATCACACTGACGCTCCAAAACGATCAGATTTTGAAGTGCAGGATTCATCTGTTTTAGTTCCATCACCGCTCTTTCGACCACTTGGCTTAGGCTGACCCTGTCCTTCAAATCTCGCGGGCGCTTGAGTCGCTCGCTTAGAAGCCGCTTCAAGCTACCTAATTCCTTCCCGAGCAAGTGTATTTGGTCAGCCCTGGTTTTCAAGGCGGTAACAATCGTATCTATTGCCTGAGTATCCGCAAGATCCGCTCGTAGAGATCCTTTGATTGTGTCCAGCCGCTCGGCCAGTGTTTTGATCTCTACTGAGATATCTTCAAGGGGAGTCAGCGCAGTATCCGCAAGAATGACGTTCTTGTATTCGTGCAGGAGTAAGCGAGCCATGGAGTTCAGAACCTCGACGATAACCTGTTCCTGGCGTTTTCTTTCATTGACGCTCAGCGCTGTTACCAAGGCATCAATATTGAGATCCAGTTGATTTACAGTATGGTCAAAGTCAAGCAACAGCTTTTCTCGGAAGGCTCGTCTGGTGGTAAGTGAAAGAAGCTCGAACTCAGGTGGTAACGCGTCAGCCGCATCCAGCTTAGAAAGGCTGCCCTTAACTACGTTGATTAAGCCGAAATAGATTTCACGGTTTCGCCTGAACAGGTCGGTGACCTGAACTGCTGAACTACTATTGGTAAAGGCCTCATTCGATATTTCGGCCATTTGTAGATTGATTTCGCTCTCATGGATTTGTAGCCGATATTCTTTGGCTATGATCAATCCTTCTCTTAACGACCGAAGCGCTCGCTCCGGATCGTCGGATCTGTGTAGGTCTGACTCAAACAGGGCGGCCCGAGTCAGCGTCTTGTACTCTGAATATCGCCTGGCAAAGTGCTTCCCTACCATCAAATATTTTTCCGCTAATCTGGTATCGTTCATGGTCAAGAGCATTGATGAGTATTGGACGCTTCGAATACCCAAGCCACGTTCGTCAGGATGTTGGTTAAGAAGAATATTCATTCCCTCGCGGAAGCTCTGCAGGTGGACAGTCCGTTTTTCTGGTTCACAGCGTTTGAACTTGAAGTGGCTCAGATGGCACAGAGTACGAGAGAGTCCACTCCATCTTCCAAGCTTTCGATTAAGTTTGATAGCTTTCTCGAAGTGTTTTTCGACCTTCGCGTGCTCGGTGTTGCGATACGCTTGGCCAAGAGCATCGTGGCAGATTGCCAGACATCGCACCAGTTGAGTGAATTCTGAGTCAGCTCCAACAAAGCGCTTCAACTCGTGCTCAACGCGGGCCTTGGCCTCTTCAACGAAAGAAGAAAAGAGACTTAACTGGCCCCAGTAGTTCCCATATAGCTTGCCGATTAGCAGGAGGCCCGTGCTAATCTCTGCGCGCGCGTTGAGATCGTGGGCCATTGAAAGCAGTTCTCGGTAACACTCCTGCGCCTGCTCGAGATGCCCGATGTTTCTCAAAGACTTGGCCCTGCTGCGAAGCACCGAGAACTTGGATGAGGGTGCGATCGTGCGCGCCCACTCCTCCGATGCGATGCATCCGTTTGCGTAACGAATGCAATCGGAGTAAGCCCCTGCTTCCACACAGCTCATGAGCCATGGTGATATCAAATCGTGAACGGGGCTAAGGCAATTCAGCCTAAGGGATAATTGTAGGGCGTGTTTGGCAACCGAGAATCTCTCGAATATGGTATGGGCCCTTGCCCAGATGCGCCTCGCTTCGGTCGTGATTACCTTTGGCGCTATTGACTCGTAATCACCATCGAGGGCAAGGTCCTTGTTTTTTGCTTCTCCATCACGGTACAGCTCTGCACTGTAGGACTTGACCGCCGACTCAAGAGAGTTAGTTACATTCATCTGGTGGAGCGCACGCCGTTGGCGGATCTAGGCATCAGTAGTATCGGCACCCCTTGGCTTTCCCTGATTCAGATCCTGACTCAGCGCGGTGGATGGTCTCAGTAGGATGGTTGTCTGACTTGATCGAGAATAAATAAGGCAGTCTCCATCGCCACCAATTAGCAAATCAGAAGGTTTCGGGATCGGATATAGGCGTAAATCTTGTCCGTGGTTTTTGTTAACCTTATGCGGTTTGCCGTGCACTTCCTGGCCTGAGCCTATCATGCTGTAGATGAAGGGTCCGTCAGGGGAGGATAGGACCTCACAAGCGAGAAAAGGTAAATCCACGATCTTCTTGACTCGAGAGTTGCCGGAGTCAGCAAATAGTAGAGTTCGTGGTCTTGTTCCTTCGGGATCGCTCTCCAAGAAGCTTCTGGATTGAGCATCCAACAAGTGGTCCCTTATCAGCGCAGCGGGCCGATAGACCGCTACGCTACGCGGCGAGTGGAGCAGGGCCGTGCGGGCAAGCTCTTCTTCACGCGCATTCCCAGGCCGACCTACCCCACAAATAACTTCGAGTGATCCGGTAACACAATTGACCTCGACTATACGATGATGGTTAGTGTCCGCGATGACAAGTGAGTTTTTATAAGCGTCGACGCAGAAGTCCAAATCCGCTCCAAACTCGCGTTCGCCGCTGGGAAAATGTATTTCCAACAGGCTGACCATGCCTGATTTAAGATCTACTGACAGAAAATGTTCGCCTCGACACGGTCCGATGTATGCGCGTTTTGATCCGTCGCGAGTAGCGATTTGAATTCGGCTTGAAGTTGTCAACTGATAAGGATCGATGGACCACTCCCAATCCCTTTGAGACAAGAGCCGATCCGGACTCACGCGGTACATTTTTACGTGGTGTTTAACGTCCCGCTGGATAAGCGCGAAGAGCATGTCGTGCTCGACGGCTATGTCGATTATATCCGTGTCCGGTGTCCATGTGTGATGAGGAGTCACGGTCGTTGAGCCGGGTTTGATATCGACTCTCTGCATTAGACGTGCTTTGGGCCTCAGGCAGAGCAATACTAAAGTACCAGCCTTGCCAGTCTTACCAAAGAGCACCATCCGTTTTAAACCACTCAGGTCATCCTGAATAGTCGTTACATTGATGGTGCCCCTGGCGGTAGGTTCCTCCCAAAACTCCAGTCCATCAAGATTCCAGAAACTCAAGTCATTTCTTAGCCGGTACTTGTCCATTCCGCTTCTTCTCCGGTCGGGGGCCCATTGGCTACTTGATAAATATGATTGGCGCTTTTTAATGCTACGAAAGGTGGCTAGTTCGCGATATAGTTTTCTGTCGCGTTTTGCGATGATGCTTCTTTGATCAATGCTGTCGCCAAAATTTAGCCTGGCCCAGGTGCGATAGCGGGCGCAGTTTCAACCTGTGATCATCTTTGGCCCGCCCAGTGAGTGGTCCGTCAACAGCGAATACACCCTTCGGTGCCTAAATTCTAATGCCGGAAGATTATCCGAGGAGCATCCGGCTTCACTTCAATGCCTGAGAAAGCAGCGCGTGGAGTAGAGCCGATTTGGTGTCGAGGACGCGCGCATACTAAATCTCTAGCAGTGGAAAGTAAATAGTTAAGCGGGGAGATTGATTGAACCGGAATGTTTTTATCGAGACTGAGCTAAGAGGCAGGTCACTAATGGACGACCAAGAAATAAAACAAGATTCGAACGCTAACCTTTGTGTGATTGGCGATGAGGGTTGTGATGGGTGCCAACAATGGATTTCGTTCGCATACCATTAGAGTTAATGCTGTTCGAGCCGCCGAAACAAGCTCCGAAGTTAGAAGTGCCAGTCGAGTGCGACTTCATTCATCATTATTACGGACAGCCAGGTCAGACATCCGTCTGGAACGAGTATCGGCTAAGGCCTCAGGTGGCTGAGCAGGTGGCAACGGACCTTTTGCTGCAGACACTAATCTGCGCCAGCGATAGACCAGCTTTGTAAGCCGTTCAATGAACAGTTGTATGAGGAGAAGAAGGCCAGCGATGTAGATGACAATGTCGAGACCAGACATAACGTATTCCTCCATTTAGAAATCGCTATGTCCGGAATTAAAGTAGGCCTCCTGACCTAGCCTTGTCAAGTATTCGAAAAGATAAAACACGCGACCCCACCCGAACATACGGTGGTCAAAATAGGGCATTGAACTACCTGTAGTAGGACCACGTCCTTATGAGTGGAATGTCTTGCGCGAAACAGATGGTGAACCATTCGTTTCTGTTTTCTAAGGCCCCGTTTTCCTCAGCAAATTCGCTGGTTATCACCGCTATTGTGCGCAAAAGGGCCGTTTCTCATCGATTTAAGACTTAACATTGTGTATTTCGCTAGTCGTTCAAATAGTGTAGATACTAAAACCCCACCCACCATTTTGTGCCCAGCAATCAATTTTTTTACTACTGATGCACGCGAAATCAGGGAAAAAACCACCTGAAAAGAAAATACATAATTTTTGATTTACTGGACGACCCAAAGACATCGGCTGACCTTCAGAGCCTGCGCACCAATGCCGACAGAATTCATGACTTGATCCAACACCTCCATCGTCTCGTAAAGGATGATTCAAAAGATCGCGAATTGTTGCTCGTCAAGGATGCCCTTCTGAGCGCCTATGCGCTGTTTGATCTGAAGCTTTCATTCCCCGGACAAGGACGGTTGAAGTCTAGTATAGAGTTCTGATGCCCAGACGTAGGTAAATAGCCGCTTCGCCGGAGTTAAGTCAGAATATGTGAGATATTTTAGGACTCTAGAAAACAAATACAAACATAGGCACTCTCTGCGTTGTTATGTTTGCTCGCTCTCTCAAGCTATTTTCCACGTATTGCGGCAATTGCCGTGGACGCCCAACGGACCTCGAGATCAGAGTGAGCTTTTGGAGAAGGCAAGAATGTCGCCAGGAACTCGGACGCAAGAGCTTGCCATACCTCTATGCGGCTCATGTCAGAGTCATGACCTGTCGACCAATCCAACATCAGAAGTAAGAGCTCGGCCTCCGGGTCAACAGTGGCCGCGTCGCTTTAGCAGCCTCTAAATGGCGAGTGAAGGAGTAGTCTTGCCAGTTGATGTCGAGAAATCCGAGTCGATTGAAGTCGCGGACATCACGTAGGTTTGTATAACGCGCGCCAGGAAGCCAGCCTTGTTTTTGGGCCAACGTAAGAACTCGCCGACTGTGGGTGACGAACTTTAGTACTGGCATATTGCGCCCACCTATTTCCTCCTACCCTCCTGCAACATCTAGATTGATGTAACACTACATGCCACCTTCGGCCCGCCGTCAGGTTGACCTAGGGCGCAACCTAAGCCACATAGATTGCGCCTAAGAGATCACTTTGTCAGCACGAATACCAGGACCACAACCAAGTCGACAATCAAGTGAAGCAATAAGAACAGACTTATGATCGCAGGCTTACTCTTTGTCAGTAATACCTCAGTCCGTTCGACAACATGCTCTGCCGTATCGAAGAAATTATCGACTTTAGAAGGATTCCGTGGTGCCGGAAGAATGGAAGGTTTTGAAATCTGTTGAGACAAGTCGCATACCCCTTTCCGGTGAATCTGGGGATACGCTCTGTCTCTATCGGCCTCAGCTCTCAGGTATTTGTCACTCGCCCCAGCCTTAGTGGCTCGCGGCTCTGAACCATACCCATGGCGTTGCTCTGTCGGACTCTTAAGCCAAAAATGGATTCACCGATTAATTTTTAAGATTCACACAGAAGATACTGTCGGTAACGGTTTTCCCTACTCCGACGGCGCGCAACCATGTGGAACCTACGCAAGGCTAAGACTCAAATTAACGAAAGTCAAGCCCAAATAATCAAGGTCAAACCAACCAGCTTAAGAAAAAGAATCCGCCGAGCAAAACCGATCATCGTGCCTAAAAACAAGGAGTATTGGGCTTGAATTCGGAAGAAGTTACTCCTTTTAGAACGGGAAACTTGGCCCAACAATTTTAGGCTCTACATCAACGCGCCGGAGTACTCTTCGGCAAGTCCTGCTGTTCGGGGATATTAGTTTTGATGAACGCGTAGACTGACCACCAACCGCAATGGGTGGTAAATCGAGAGAGGTACAAACAATCGTCTCTTCCTTGGAGAAGTTCGCTGAAGGAGCTTGAGAAGCGGTGTCGCACAATAAATGAATCGCCACTGAATACTGCGTCCAGAGTCACCAAGCGGCCTGCTTCAAGATACTCCCATATCAGAATCTTCTATCAAGCGGCCGAAAAAGAGTGACAAGAGACGGACTCAATTACTTTTCCAGATCCGCGAGATTGGCCAAGATTTGCACTCTAATTTGTTCCTCATCCTGGTTAAAAACCGAGTGCATCATTTTGATCACCAGAGGGATATCCGTTGGCTTTGAAGGCTCATCGAGTATGCTTGTGGCTCAATAGAGAAGTTAGGAAATTCTTCCGACTAAGGATGGCGATAACTCGCGGTAGGCAAAGCCTCGACCTGGGTCTTCTAATCTTCGAGTTTTGTTGTTACTTCACCGCAAAGTTGTGAGTCTACGAACCGATATACTCCTAAGATGTTCATCCGTCCCGGCCAATTCGGTCCCGGCGCATCGCCGGTAATAATAAGCTTCTCACCAGTGACCACCCAGATCAGGTCGTAGGACTTCTCCGCTAAATACTGCGAAAACAAATCCTTATTGACCAGTAGCGCGCTTGGCCCAGGCGAGGTTACAGAAGGGTCAAAAGCAACCAAGTCGCCACTATCGTTGTAGTAGTGCCCTTCTGTGCGTTTCCACGCCAAGCGCATCTCATCGGATATCGTCTTGCAAGGTAAGTGAATAAAGATCGGCTCATCAACTGAGCAGTCATATCCGCTTTCTGAGTGTGAATACTGATCAGTTGTTAGGAGGATTGGCTTGGGTATCTCATTGCCAGGTTCACCACCCACCCATCCGGCGTGATGGTAATAGGGGATGTTGTGGTACATAAATGCTGGCGCCCAGAAAAATTCGCCCAAGTAGATATCGCTCATGCCATGAGAGGAGGGAAGAAAGTATGAGTCGTAAACTTTCCAATTACCCTTCATCCATTTGTATAGATCGTCAGAGTCAGCTTTCTTCGTGAGGTAAGCCTGAAGCCAATATTTAACATTGCGGTATGGATACCTAGGTTTGAGATCTTCATCATCTGGACAGTTATCCCAATGAAAGTAACTTTCTAATACTAGCCATTGTGCGTTTGAGGCAGGCTCGGTTGTAGAAATAAGACTGGCAGCATCGGGCAAATGATCCGAGTCTCTCACCCAGTCTTTATTCGATAAGTCTTCGTTCCAAGAAAAGGTGACGGGTGACCACCAAGTTGGCGGGAAAGGGTTCCAACCGGATCCATAGTAAGTCTTCTTGATTAGACAGGATGGATCGAGGCCACGAAGATATGAATCTTGCCAAGGGCCTTCATAGTTCTCGTCTTCATGACCGGCCCATGGATCGCCTCTCATTTTGAAATTATCTGCTACGCGCGCGAGGAATTCATAGTAGGCGATCCACTGATATTTTTTTCCGATTCTTTCGGGCTTGTGAGATTCTCTCCCTCGATCGTAACGGTGCAAATACCTATCAAAGTATCCGAAGAGTTCAACCGACCAACCCAAATCAAACACCCTTTGCAGAACCCACCGCTGCGCAACCTTTAGATCAAACCGGAAATCATCGTCATGTGGAGAATCGATATATTCAACCAAATCCGTGGACAGAGCTGCCGACTTTCTCTTTCCTAGTTTCTTCCGGAAACGCTCCTCTTCCACTTCCATTAACTTGTCTAGGACTTCGTCAGTTGCTTCGAATTCTAGGCGCCCCCGTCTCTCCGAGAGCCCTTGGCGCTTGTAGAAGCTAACGTTCTGCCGAACTCTACGGAATCTGTCCAAGGCAACTCCCTGTGACTTTGTAAGAGAGGCAACGAACTGCTCGTATCGCTGTCGTCTGGTAAGCGGAGGTATTTCACCAAGACGAAGCGATGTCCATGGAAATGAGCCGCTGTTTGTGCCAATGATGTACCGAGCGAAATCGCCCCACCCCATAACGGACTGCCATATTTCAGATTGGGCGTAGTCAACGTCTGTCTTAGCTGAATCGAATGTATCGTACTTATGCTTGAGCTCTTGCTCTGTGGGTATATTCTCTAAAAACTCACTTCCATAAGGCGGCCTTATCTTTGTTAAATCTAGGTCAGAGCGAACGCACGCGCGGCCACTTCAATATTATGTGCGACCCCTATCGTACTCACCACTCCGTTTCTCTGAGTCCTTCTTCGATTTCAGTGTTTCGCTGAGCGCCGAGATTTTTTCACTGGAGTGATGAGCCTGCGTAACCGCCCGCTGAGTCAAGTCAACGGCTTTTTCCCAGTCAATCAACATGCTTGGACTGTCGTCCACTGTTTCTAGAACGGCCCAAAGTTGGTCTAACGTAAGGTGAAGCTGCTCCAATTCCGGGATGGTGTCCTCGATAAGCCGAGGCCGAGATAGCTCTTGAATTGTCCTCTGTAACTTTCTTACCCGCTTAGCAAACTCCTGCGTTTTGCCTAGCCCATCAAATAAATGGGCTATGGGAAGCTTCACATCAAGTTCTGGGGTGTAGCGTGGGCCAACATTCGCTATGGCTTCCTCAATCCGATTCTGGAACCAGTCGCGACTAAACAGTTCCCGGTTGAACCAAAAGTAATAGCGTCCCTTGTGTTCTTCTCTGCTCAATCGCTCAAATAGCTCATGGGCCCCCCAGTAATCGAATGTCACGGCCATCTTTTTGCTCTGCGCCCACTCCTCCCACTTTGTCACGTGTTTGTCCCATTCAGACATGAAGGAGCTTTGTCCATCAATCCGAGGGTCAGAACGATCAATAGGAAGGCAAACTGTGTATTTGCTTAGGTTCGGATGTTTGTCTAGAGCGGTCTTGAGAGAATCATCGATTTGTTGCCATTGTCCTTTGATGGGCGGTGAGGGAAAGAATTTTGCTTGCCAGCCCCACTCACTGCCATCGGGTAGTTTCCAATAGCACTCAACCCCAGCATCTGGCGACGCCTTGCGTCTAAAGGATGAACCACTAATGGTTTTCTCGGCGCCCGCCAACTGACAGCATAATTCCTCAAATGCCTTGTTTTGAGAGCCGTCAAGATCGCGGAGGTTTTGCCACTCAATAGACATACAGTTTCCTTACTTCCGATTCAGAGAGAAGTTCGAGCGCAGTATAGCCCATGAAAAGATTTACGAGCCGAGTGACGCGCCTCCGCAAACCGCGAGTGATTCAGTGTGAACGGAATCGCCACCACAATCCAGTTATTGTTGAAGGCTTTTAGAGTTGGCAACACTATAGACGGAATTGGGCAGAGGCTTGCATTCTCGCGCGTGCAATCGTCCAAGAGTTCTTGCCTTCCGCGGAGCGCATTTTCGATTGTTTCTCTCGGAACATTTCTTTTGTAGTGCTTGCCTTTTCTTGATTAAGAGAGAAGAGTAAGGGCGGCCTGAGCTATACTGAAATGAGTGAAATCAATAAGCGAGAGTTGTCATGACGGCAGTCGTGTTTCAAAGCCTAGCATTTGATCTTGGACCACGAAAGCTCGTCATCTTTCGAACCGATCGACGCGATCTTCCTCATCTGACCATATCCTGGAACAATCCAACCGGTGAGATAGACATTCACTTAACTCCGGTTAGGCCGAAAAACGCAAACGATCGGGACTCTATCGCCAAGTTTCAGAAGGCGGACTTGCTGAATTTCTTAGAGGATCTTGGCGAGCGTTTCGGCCAAACTGTCGCTCACAAAATGCCCAAATTGTTTCGGCCTGTTCAACCCGTCTCATTAAGAAAGAGTCACTATAGACTCTTTCAGGGCGAAGGTGGATCAGTTGACCAGTGGCTATTTCAAAGTTTCCCAAAGAGCCGTGGCAAGTACCGAGCAGATCCAAATCTACTAAGGCAATTGCCGAAAAGCTATCTGCGGCAACCAACCACCATGCGTCTTGCAGAAGCCAAGAATGAGAGCCAAGTGTGGGCCGTATGCGTCGCCGGTTGGAACCGAGGTCACGTCCTGGTGCTGCATTATCTGAACTGGCCTCATCGCGCATCTGGTTGGACTGCAATCGACTACGATAACGCCGATAAGTTCGCCCAGCTCATCAAAAATATCTTCCCGGCACACATTGATGAGACTCTCGATGAGAAATATCAGATGATTTGCAACGCGCTTCAACTGCGAGAAATCGGATGGGCCGAGTGACGCAAATGGCTATCGACAGATTTCCTGCGATCAGGGCTCGCAGTCCCTAGCCGCTTCCAGAGTTCAATCGAAATCGCCAGCGTCCGATCAGTCTGCTTGGTTTGAATGTAATTCTGCCTTGTTAGAAGACTCATCCAACGGCGAATCGTGGTGGGATTCAGGCCCATGTCCTCTGCAATTGTTCCGAATCAGCGGTACAAGATATGCTTGAGCCCCGATTGGCATGAATCACGAAGTACAGTTAAAGCCAGACGGCGCTTCGCATAGCTCGGTAGTGCTTGGCGCATCGTCAACGATCGTCGACTAGAGCTTTGCGCTGAATTTGCTGGCGAATTTGGGGATCTTTCACCGTCCGGCATTGCCGTTAGTTCCGACGACAACATAACTGATCATAACCGATCGTCGGGACGGTGAAGGGAGGCCCACTTGAACCTCCCTGGCCAAAGGCGACTCCAGACGGCTGGACTCGTCGCCGATTCTAACGTCATCGCTCTACCTCAAGGTGCGTCGTCCTGCGCGTCGTCGAGTAAACGGGCGCGCGCGCATATGTCTTGTCTTCAAAGGGCGGCTGCGCGATAATCCTCGCGCCCGTGAATCGTCCGCCGAGCGCTTCGGCGTCTCTCACTTCCCAAAGTCTTCAACGAAGCCTCGACGCAGAGGAGATTAACCGTGCTCGCTCCGAAAAAGAGATGCTACGTAGTGATGGGCTTCGGCAAGAAGACAGACTTCGCGACGGGGCGCACGCTCGACCTCGATAAGTCCTACCGGAATATGATCAAGCCCGCGGTTGAAGCGGCCGGATTGAGTTGTGTTCGTGCCGACGAGATTGTTCATTCGGGCTTGATCGACGTGGCTATGTACCAGCAACTGTTGGAGGCCGACGTGGTGGTAGCCGATCTCTCAACCGCTAACAAGAACGCGTTCTACGAACTAGGAGTGCGTCATGCTTTGCGGCCGTTTACCACCGTAGTCATTTGCGAGGATGGAGTCAAGAATCCACCGTTTGACGTTAACCATATTCCTATTCGCTCTTATCATCATCTCGGTGATGAAATCGCGTTTGACGAAGTGATGCGATTTCGCGCAGAACTGACCAAGGCAATTGGCGACATCTGGGAAAAGGCGCCCGAGGAAAGACGGGACAGCCCCGTCTACAGGTTCCTCGACAAGCTCAAGCCGCCCGTCCTTTCGGGAGTCACGCTCGGCGCGGACGAAGCCCGGCCGGCTCCCGACACGAGCAACGCGGCGACGCAACGCGCGCTGATGGAGCAGGTGGATAAGGCGAAAAAGGAGAGCAACTTTGTGAAGGCCAAAGCTCTGCTCTCAAGCATAAGGGAAATGGCGAGGGAGAGAGAGCAAGACAAGCCGGAAGACCCATATATCATCCAGCAGCTCGCACTCGTCACGTACAAGAGCAAGCAACCTACGCCCCAGACTGCGCTCAGAGAGGCGCGCGCTCTTCTGTTGGCGCTCAACCCCGTGACCTCAAACGACACGGAGACACTCGGTCTCTGGGGCACTGTCCACAAGCGTCTGTGGGATGAGACGCACGAGCGCACACATTTGGACGAAGCCGTGCGAGGTTACGAGCGCGGGTTCTACCTTCGCAACGACCACTACAACGGCATCAACCTCGCATACATGCTCAACGTACGAGCTGCCAACGCCGTGTCCCACGCTGACGCTGTCGCCGATTTCATCGAGGCGCAGCGTGTGCGGCGAGAGGTGTTGGCAATCTGCGAGGAAGAGCTTGCAGACGGCAGCCTGTCGGACGAGTCGAGGTACTGGGTGATTGCAACGATGGCCGAAGCCTACCTGGGCATAGGCGACGAGGTCCAAGCGGAGAAGAGATTTAAGGAGGCTGCGTCTATGGGCTCCGAGAGCTGGATGATGGAAAGCCTCAGGGGACAGATGACCAAGCTGCGCTCGCTGCTTGCGGACTCGCCGCTCAAGTACGTTATCACGGCCTGAGTGACGGCGAGAGTCACAGAGCTTCTGAAATATGTCCAACAGGGTCTTCATAAGTCACAGCGCAACGGGAGAGCCGGAGACCGAGCGGCTTCGCGACGAGCTTTCGGCCGCGCTCCGCGAGGAGTTCGACGTGCGCCTGGACAGGGATAACCTTGAGCCGGGCGAGATGTGGCGCAGCAAGATCAACTCCTGGCTCGGCGGCTGCCACGCGGCAGTCGTGCTGCTGACGCGAAAGGCGCTCGCCTCCGCGTTCGTCGCATACGAGGTGAGCGTGCTGACCTACAGGCGCGACGTGATAGTCATTCCGGTCTTCCTCGATGACGTGGACGACGCCGCAGTCAGAGCTAGTAGGCTCTCGCCCACTGTCATACAGGAAAGGCAGTCCATAGTAGAGAGCCGGAGCATAGACACGAGTGGGTGGGGCGCGCTCCGCGAGGAAGAGATCGCGAGGTGCAAGAGGTCGAAGCTTGTCGGGCTCATCAAGGACGCGCTGCTGGCGAAGAAGGACAAGATGGGCGGCTCGACCCCAACAGACAAACAGGTGGAGCGAGTTGTTGCGAACCTAGCGAGCGCGACGGCCACGAGGGGACTGACGCCCAAGATGCTCGACGACTATATGGAGAAGCTCGACCCGGATCATGACAGTTGGGAACAGGACGACGATCTGAACTACAAGCTGGCGCACAAGCTTATGAGCGCCGGGGTCGAAGTCGTAACTCCTCTGCTGGGCGACATGATAGACGACTTCGGCCTGACGACGGTGCTCGACATCTTCGAGCGCGTCGCAACCTCCTGGGTCGACCCTCGTGCGGCCGAACACATCAAGGACACCGCCTTGGCGAACGAGGTCGCTCGCCGCGTCCTCGCCACGAACGGAGAGAAGACGCTTATAGCCAAGCTCTACGTGCAGCGTGCGAGCGGGCGCTCGTTCAGCAACAACTGGAACGTTGCGGAGAGCGCAGGCGTCCTCAGCGAACAGGTGTTCGACATCCTTAAGGCAAATGTCGAATCGGCGCTCATGGCTCAGCTCGGCAACTTGCCGACGACGGAGGCTCTGAAGAAGGAGCTGAAGTCCCTGGAAAAATTAAGACGCGAGCCCGTCTTCGTGACACTACCGGCGGAGGGCGTCAACAGCGAGGTGATGAATGAGCTTAGAATAGCTTTCCCGACAGTCACCTTCTTCTTCCTCGCAGGCCGCAAGCAGGTCAACCGGGATTCGCTTTCTCTCGTGAACGTCGAGTTTATCATCCCGGGGCTGGAGGAGGACTTCGAGGAAGATTTTTGCGACGTGTACGACTACATCAAAGAGGACTTTCACAAACGGCTGCGTCAGGGATGACTCTTGCCCACGGTGCTGCCACGATGGTTACCTTATGAGCTACAAAAAAATCTTCTCCCCGAAAATGGTAGAAAAGTCCGAGGCCGCGACCGACGGCGTCGGCGACCAACGCGAAGGCTCGGTCTACGTCTACACGGACGACATCATACTGGCCGTCAACGTCGCGCTCGCGACGCGGCGTCCACTGCTCGTGCGCGGGCAGTCAGGCGGCGGCAAGTCTTCGCTGGCGCGCAACGTCGCCAACGTCCTCAACTACCGCTACTACGAGACGGTCGTTTCGTCACGCACGCAGGCGCGCGATCTTCAATGGGAAGTCGACCTGCTCAGGCGTCTGCACGACGCGCAGATACGCGAGAAGGATTTCAGCTCCGACATGAAGCGTTACGTCACGCCCGGCCCGCTCTGGTGGGCCTTCGACCGCAAGAGCGCCATCGCGCTCGTCGGGAGCGATGCAGAGCCGGGCTATCCGCAGGAGCACGCGGAGGCGGCGCGTGCCGTCGTGCTGCTCGACGAGATAGACAAGGCAGACCCGGACGTTCCGAACAACCTGCTCGTCCCGCTGGGCTCGCTACAGTTCACTGTCGAGGAGACTTTGCAGGAGGTCAAGACGACGGAGAAGCGCGCGCCGCTAGTCTTCATCACGACCAACGACGAGCGCGAGTTGCCCGCGGCCTTCCTGCGCCGCTGCGTCGAGGTGAAGCTGCCGGACGCCGCCGACAAGCGGCTCGTGGCGATAGGCAAGGCACATTTCCCGAAGCTTAGGGCGCAACTGTTACAGAGCATCGCCAAGCACATGAGCCAGACAGTGACCGCGCCCGGCGCGGCAGCCCCGACGACGACGACGATGCCGAGCCCGGCCGAGTACCTCGACACGCTGCGCGCATGCGACACGCTTGAGATCAAGCCGGAGTCGCCCGACTGGAAGAACGTCGTGCAGATGACTCTTTGGAAGCACGGGCGATCCGCGCCGAAGGAGGAGGAGGACGGAGATGCCGCGGCCGAGTGAAATCTCGCTCGGCGACCTCATACGCGCCTTCGACGAGTTGAGGCCCGAGGAGGAGGACAGGTTCGCCATCGCGAAGCTGCTCAGGCTGACGCCCTTCGCGAACCTTGAAGAGCTGAAGCAGGGCGGAGGCGTGCTGCGGAAGCCCGCGCGCACCGTCACGACGGAAGGCATCGTCGTCACCGTTGCTGGTGGCGAGGCTGCCGACGACGCGCGTCCGCTCGCGAGTCGCATCGCAGCGAGGCGCGAGCGCGCGAAGCTCGCAAGGGCCGTGGCGGCACAACAGGTCGTCGCCACGCACGTGAGCGAGGAGGAGGCGTCGCTGCTGTCGGCCGACGGGCCGACTCTGCCCTCCGAGTTGGTCAAGGTCACGGACGCCGCCGCACCGGTCTCGCCTTGGGGGGAAGACGTTCCTGTGCTACCAAGGGCGAACGAGCAGCCAGCCTCCGAGCCACTCGCCTTCGAGCCGCTCCTCGTCCCGACGTGGACGCGCGCGCTGTTGAGTGCGGCCCTCGCCCGGCGCGTCAACGATGGCCCGATTGACGTGAAGCGCGTGGTGGAGTTGGTCGCGCGCGGCGAGGTCACGGTGAACCTGCCGAGGTATCCGCGCCCAACGCTCGCGCGTGGCGTTCAGGTGCTCGTTGACCGCGGCGAAACGATGCTGCCATTCCTAGAAGACCAGACTTGGTTGGAGGAACAGGTGCAGAAGGTGGCCGGTCCGGGCTGCCTCAAGACGCTCTACTTCGAGGGCTGCCCAACGCGCAGGGCGGGGCCCGAAGGCAAGAGCGGCTGGAAGAAGTATCCGACGGCGCGCCAGCCGAAGAGCGGCACGGTTCTGCTCATGCTGACAGACCTCGGCATCGGGCGACCCCTCTGGCCGGGCGCGTCCGCGGGCGAGGGCGAGTGGCTGGATTTCGCTGCGGCTATTCGCAAGCGCGGCTGTCCCGTCGTCGCGCTCGTGCCGTACGGGCCTGCGCGCTGGCCCGCCAGCCTGCAAAAGTTTATGACGATAATTCAGTGGGATCGACCAACCAGCGCCTCTCTCGTCCACGCACGCGTGGGCAAGGGGCACGACGCCTGAGAACGCCGCGCGACATGACGCTTGAAGAACATCTGATAGAGGAACTGTCGAAGCGGAGTCAGGGGGCGGCCGACCTCGCGAAGGTGGTCTCGCTGGCCGTTCTCGTCGAGCCGCAGCTTTTACGCCGCGCGCGCATCCAACTCCTCCCGGACGTGGACGCGGGCGCGGAGGCAGACCTCTGGCTGAGCACTCTCGTACAGACGCGTAGCCCGCGCGGCATCACGCTCCTGCCGCGCGCGGCCGAACAACTGCGCCGCACGCTTACGGAAGACTCAATGCTGTTCGAGAAGGCTTGGAAGCTCACGACCGAGGTTCACAAGTCCAGCCCACCGACCGTCAAGCTTGAGGAGCAAATAAATCGCCTCTCCGTGAAACTCGACGGCCAGTCTCTTGACGAGATAGAGCGACTATTGCAGTCGGTCGTCAGCACTCTGGTTGACCACCAGGAGCGCTGGGGCCTCGCGCACTGGGCCGCTGGCTTTCTGGCGCGCATGCCCGAGGCTGTGAGGCTTCTTGAGCCCGCACGCGTTCTGACCGCAGCCTCGTACCTGCGTCTAAGCTCACAAATGCCCGCTGAGTCGGGAGGAGCGCCGGACGGCGACCTGCCCGAATGGCTTTCTTGGGTGATGCCCAGAAACCTGTCCGGGTCCGAGTCAGAGTTCGGGCTCGGCGTGGAGCTTGTGGAGGGTGGCGTGCGGCTCGGTGGCCCAGCCGACCCAAAGCACACAATGCTCGTCCCTGACACCAACCCGCTGCTCATAGAACTCTCTTGGCCGGAGGCCGACGAGCGGCGCGTGCGGCAGGTGCGGCTCAAAAAGGGCGAGCAGCGCACGGTCTCTGCTCCGGCCGGGGGCGTGCAGTTGCGCACGATGACAGGCCTCTGCTACGAACTCACCACGGCCGCAGCGGACGAACCTACCGTCGCACGCAAGGTCTGTTTCGTTTCGATGCCTTTCAACGTGAAGACGGACTTTGAGACCGGGCGTAATCTGAACATGGACGCGCCCTACAGGGGCATGATTAAGCCCGGCGTCGAAGAGGCAGGGTTCGAGTGCGTGCGCGCCGATGAGATAGTCCATTCCGGCTTGATAGACGCGCCCGTTTACAAGCAGCTTTTGGAGGCCGACGTAGTCATCTCAGACCTCTCGACCTCCAACCCGACGGTCTTCTACGAGCTTGGCGTGCGCCACGCCCTTCGCCCATACACGACCATCATCATCTCCGAAGACAAGCTCCAATTCCCCTTCGACATCAGCGGGATCAGGATTCTCAAGTACGAGCACCTCGGCACCGACATCGGATACTCGGAGGCGAGGAGGTTCACTGCCGTACTCAAGGATGAAATTACAGCGGCCTCCGAACAGACACCGCGGAAGAACGACAGCCCAGTCTACCTGTTCATAGACGGGCTCACGCCGCCGCAGATTGAAGAGGAGGCACCGGGCGTGGCGAGTGCCGCGACGCAAGCCGCGTCTGCGCCGTCCGACTCTGAAGCCGCGCCCGCGCAGACCTACGGCGACTTGATGCGCCAGGTTGAAGAGGCGCAGACGAGCAACGACTTCATGACGGCGAAGGCGCTTCTCTCCACCATACGGGCCACGATGAAGCAGAAGAACCCGGACAGGCCGGAAGACCCATACATCGTCCAGCAGCTCGCGCTCGTCACGTACAAGAGCAAGATGCCGGACGCGCGTCGCTCGCTCGAAGAGGCGCGAGAGATTCTATTAACTCTCAACCCCCCGACCTCGAATGACACGGAGACGCTTGGCCTTTGGGGCACTTTGCACAAACGTCTCTGGGATGAGACGCACGAGCGCGGGCATTTGGACGAGGCCGTGCGCGGATACAAGCGCGGGTTCTATTTTCGCAACGATCACTACAACGGCATCAACCTCGCAAACATGCTCAACGCACGCGCCGCTTCTTCGGCGGACGAACGCGCAGAGGCCATCGCGGACTTCGTGCAGGCCAAGCGCATACGCAGCGAAGTTCTAGCCATCTGCGACAAGGTGCTCGCCGCCGGGAACGTGTCTGGCGATGAAAGGTTCTGGGTGCTCGCGACGATGGCCGAGGCCCTGCTTGGCAACGGCGACGAGGAGGGCGCGCACCTTCGGCTCGAAGAGGCGTACTCCTCAGCATCCGCCGAGTGGATGGGGCAAACCGTCAAAGAGCGGATGGGGAAGTTGCGCGCGCTGCTCGCAGACTCGCCGCTCAGGTATCTGCGGGGCGGCGAAGTCCCGCCGCCCTGAAACACGCGCGCCTTTGTACGGGGCGCGGGATGCGCGTGATGATGCATGATAATGCGCCGCGCCGCCGCAGCGGGCGGCACGACTTCCCTTCAAACAGGGCTCTGAAAAGTCACGCGCGGCCCGAGGCGGTGGGTGTGAGTAACAGCAACGCGCATCTCAACCTCCAGTTCATCTAGTCCGATTCGGCTTGCAGTCGTGCACCTTGAACGCGCGCCGAGGTGGTGCGGGCAGTCGCGGAGGATTCTGACCTGAATAACGCTGAGAAGAACCGCGCGTTTGTGTTGCTCCAGTTTTTCGGCTATCTGCGACGGAATCCGAATGATCCTCAGGATTCAGACTACACTGGTTACAAATTTTGGCTGGATAAGCTGAATCAGTTCAACGGTAATTTCGTTAACGCAGACATGGTGAAAGCGTTTATTACCTCGTCAGAATACCGGGAACGTTTCGGGCCGTAGCTTGCGCCTGCATACGAAAATTCGGAATAAACCCGAGCGGTTGGAACCGGCGGTTTTTCTGTCACAATTCTCTTGACCGCTACCCGGCGCTTCAGTATCCTCCGTCATTCTTAAACGCTTTAGTCCCCAGTCACGCGAGTATCGTAAGCATCGCGAACCATTCGATCACGAGTTACTTCCACTGAGTTATCTCGAGTTCGGGTCTTGATCTCCCCCAGATCGTTGAAGCCTGGAGAGGCTTCAGCACAAAATCCGACTAGCCACCCAATCCGAAGGAGAAACTGTTATGCACCGGAATAAATTTTTGATTCTCTTACTGGCGCTGCTTATTGCTTCAGTCGTAGCACTAAGTGGTTGCGCGAATGTAGAAGAAGGCAAGGAACCAGTCGCCGCCGACAAATCAAGCACTGCCGGCGGCAAGATTGCCGTCACCACTGCTTCCGAAGAGGCGCGCAAGGAATATCTTCAAGGGCGTGATCTTCAGGAGAAATTACAAATCCAGGATTCTATCCAACACTTCGACAAGGCGATTTCGCTTGATGCAACTTTCGCGCTGGCGGAGTTGAACCGGGCCAACGTCAGTCCCACCGGAAAAGAATTTTTTGATCACCTGAAAAAAGCCGCGTCGCTGGCCGACAAGGCTTCGAACGGCGAGAAATTACTTATCCTTGCCACCGAAGCAGGCGCCAACGGCAATGCCGCCAAACAAAAAGATCTACTCGAACAACTCGTGGCGGCTTACCCGAGTGACGAACGAGCACACTTCAATCTGGGTGGTTACTACTTTGGCCAGCAGGATTTTGCGCAAGCCATCGAGCACTACAAGAAAGCCACTGAACTCGCGCCCACCTACTCAGGGGCCTTCAACATTCTTGGTTATGCTTACCGGCAAAGTGGAGACAATGCCAGCGCCGAGACTGCGTTCAAGAAATACATTGAACTGATTCCCAACGATCCGAATCCCTACGACTCGCTGGCCGAGTTGTATTTGAAGATGGGCCGGTTTGATGAGTCGATCGTGCAGTATCGCAAGGCGCTCGGCATCGATCCGAATTTTATTAACTCCCACCAGGGAATCGCTTCCGCTTTGATGTATCAAGGCAAACCCGACGAGGCTTCTGCCGAGTTACAAAAGCTTACCGACAAAGCGCGCAGCGACGCTGAACGCCGCACCGCACTGTTTGCTTTGACAGTTGTCGAAGCCGACAACGGCAAGCTTGATGCTGCGCTCAAAGAAGTGGACAAACAGTACGCACTGGGCGAGAAGACGAATGACGTTGGCGGCATGACGGGCGACCTGCAACTCAAAGGCAACATCTTGTTGGAAATGGGCAAGGCCGATGACGCAAAGGCCGCTTTTGAACGTATCGTGAAGATGACTGACGAATCGAGTTTGTCACAGGAGATAAAAGACAACACCAAACTCTTCCATCATTACAACATGACGCGCGTGGCGCTAGCGAAGAAAGACATGGCCACCGCGAAGACCGAAGCTGATGCGTTCAAGAAAGGTACCGAATCGTTAAAGAACCCTTTCCAAACGAAGCAAGCCCACGAGCTGACCGGAATGATTGCACTCGAGGCGAAGGACTTCGACGCGGCGCTGGCTGAGCTGCAACAGTCGAACCTGCAAAACCCGTATGATCTCTATCGCATGTGTCAGGCTTATCAGGGCAAAGGCGATATGGGTAAAGCAAAGGAGTTTTGCACCAAGGCCGCGACGTTTAATTCGCTGCCGGCACTGAATCTGGCCTTTATCCGCACGAAAGCGGCAAAAACGTAAACAGAGCGAGTCTCAGGTCTTAGGTCTCAAGTCCCAGGTCCCAGGTTCAAGAACTTTGGGCCTGGGACTTCGGTCTTTGCTCTTTGGACTGTGGTCTTTGGTCTTTACTATTCACGATTTACGATTCACTATTGACCTTCTAGCTGACCGCTGACCGCTGATTGCTGATTATGTCATGGCCTGAACTGAAAGTTTCCGAGTGGCACGACACGCTCGCGACGCTGCACATGTGGACGCAGGTGGTCGGCAAGATTCGTCTCAAGCAAACGCCGTTGGTGAATCATTGGTGGAACGTGCCGCTTTACATTTCCGCGCGCGGGCTCACAACCTCCGCCATGCCCTACGGCGATCGCATCTTCGAAATTGAGTTCGACTTTATCGATCACCAACTCTTGATCAAGTGTAGCGACGGATCGACAACGGCACTTGCGCTGCGTCCCCAATCAGTCGCGGATTTCTACGCGGAAGTAATGTCGGCGCTTCGGGGCTTGGGAATTGAGATTAAGATTTGGACGATGCCCGTCGAAGTTCCGAATCCAATTCGGTTCACTGAAGACCACGAACACAAATCTTATGACGCTCAGTACGTCAATCGTTTTTGGCAAGCGCTGGTGAAGATGGACGACGTACTGAAGGAGTTTCGCGCGGGCTTTATCGGTAAAGTCAGTCCGGTGCATTTCTTCTGGGGCAGTTTCGATTTGGCCGTCACGCGTTTTTCGGGACGCCCGGCGCCGCCACGCGAAGGCGCTGACCTGATCACCGTTGAAGCCTATTCGCACGAAGTGATCAGCCACGGCTGGTGGCCCGGGAACAAAGACATGGAAGCGGCGTTCTATTCCTACACCACTCCCGAACCGGCGGGTTTGGCGGATACGGTGAGTCAAGGAAAGATTCGGCCCGAGAAAACGTTTTACAGCCCGGAGATGAAAGAGTTTTTCTTGCTGTACGACGACGTGCGCCAATCGCCTTCACCCGAACAAGCGCTGATGGATTTCTGCCAGACTACCTACGACGCCGGCGCCGACCTCGCCGGCTGGGACCGCGCGGCGCTTGAGAGATAAGTCCTACGCAGCTTTGCGCGGACGCACCTCGCGTTCGATACGCCTGGCTGAAGAGTGAATGGTAACGCGTAGATCGTACGAAGCCTGCAGGTTAACCCAGAATTCGGGGGAGTTCCCAAAATAGCGCGACAAGCGCAGCGCCGCATCAGCGTTGAGCGGGCGTCGTCCATTGACGATCTCGCTCAACCTGTTGAGTGGAATTTTCAGTTCACGCGCTAAACCACTTACAGTGAGCCCCAAAGGTTTCATGAGGTCTTCCCTTAGAATCTCGCCAGGATGAACCGGCGGCATATCACCATTTTTCTTGCTCATCGCCTGACTCCTAGTGATAATCAACTATCTCAACTTCAAACGCATCGCCCTCACGCCAAACGAAACAAATGCGATATTGATCATTGATTCGGATACTGTGTTGACCCCTGCGATTTCCTCTCAAAGCCTCAAGATGATTCCCCGGAAAGATCGTCAGATCACGCAGTCGACTCGCGGCATGTAGTTGCATGAGCTTTCGTTGCGCGACCCTGGCGACCTGCTTAAGCCGTCGCGAGTCTTGGCCGTTAAATAAAACCTCAGCGTCGTTTCCGCGAAAGGAGCGAATCACTCGTCCCTTCTATCGATACGGAATTCGGGTTGTCAAGAATACAGCGAAGACTCGTGCGAAGAAAAGCCACAAGATATCTTGCACATCAATTGAGCGATTACGACAGTCGCTGATTCGAAGGCGTCCTCTTCGGACCGATCTTAAGTTTGTCTTGACAGCTTTTCGCGCTCCTGCCTATAGTAGCCACTCGCCTCCAAACAGGACGCGACTAGACGCAAATGCAACGCACCAACACTTTTTCTTACTTCGCTTTTACTTTCCGCTTCTTTTCCTATGGGAGAAGCGGGCAGGCGAAGAGTGGGCGTGAAGTGCTGAAAACCTAGAGAAACAGCACAAAAGCTTCAAATCGAGCCAGCCGCGACTTCCGAAAAGGAAACAGTCGCGGCTGGCTTTTTTGTACGCCGTCTTGAGTGAAGAAATTTCGAAAGGATGAACGTCCCATGACTATCGAACACTGGCGCAGCGAAATCGATGAAGTAGACCGCGAGCTGCTGCGGCTCCTCAACCGGCGAGCGCGACTGGCAATGAAGGTTGGCGCGCTCAAGGAGAACGCGGGCCTGCCTTGCTGCGATAACGAACGCGAGCGTGATGTGCTTACCGCGCTGCAACAGGCCAACAGCGGACCGCTCGACAGCCGCGCGGTAGGCAAACTGTTTCGGCGCATCATTCGCGAATCGAGAAATCTTGAAGCGCGAATGCTCACGTCGCCTGGGCAACCCGTAGAAGTGGGCCAACGGGCGCTGATTTCCTTTCGGGCCAGCAACGGTGGTGGTGTGATTTCGTGAAGGCTTCGGTTCATAAACCGACCATTGCTTTTCAGGGAGAGCCGGGGGCTTTCAGCGAAGACGCGGCCATCGAGTTGTTCGGCGCCGAGGTCATCGAAGCGATTGAACTAAAGCCGTGTCGCACCTTCGAGGATCTTTTCGCGAGCGCTGCCGCCGGTCACGCCGACTATATTCTCCTTCCGGTCGAGAACAGCCTGATAGGAACGATTCAACCAGCGGTCGATCTTTTCGAGGAGAGTTCGCTAACCGTTGTTGGCGAGGTCGCAATCCCAATCCGGCATCATCTGATTGGCTGCCCCGGATCGCTCTTTGAAGAGATTGAAAGCGTTGACTCGCATCCGGCAGCACTGGCGCAATGCCGGCGCTTCTTCGCAGCAGCACCGCAGCTCAAGCCCGTAGAAACTGATGACACCGCCGGCAGCGTGGCACGAATGATAAAACGCGGCGACCGCAGCAGCGCTGCGATCGCTGGAAGACGCGCCGCTGAACTTTATGGCGGAACGATCTTGCGCAGCAACATCGAGGATAGTGGGGACAACCACACTCGCTTCTTGTTGTTGGCGCGCGAGAACAAAGCAATACCGCGTGGGTCGACAAATACAGAACCGGGCGCTGATGCAGTTCACAAGGGGTTGCTTGATGTTCGCGGCAAGCACCGCGATGAGAAGGCAGCCAGACGTGGAACGTCTGGCAACCGAAATCGATAATGCTTTTTTCGCGTTGGAGACGCGCAAAGATTCTGGGCACGGCTCCGCCGCGCGAATTTGAAATAACGCATGATCCAGAGGTTGCACCTCTGGCTACCTTCGTGGCGCATCTTCGATGCGCAAATAAATCGAGGAATCATAATGATCGTTAACATGTCGGCGTCGGCAACTGTCGAACAAATCAATCACATCGTCGAGAGAATCCAGGAATGTGGCTATCAGGCGCACCTGATTCAAGGAGCGGAACGCACCGTCATCGGCGCCGTTGGCAACAATGGACGCCGCGCTGAGATCGAGGCGTTGCGGGCAGCGCCCGGCGTCCAGGACGTGATTCAGATCACGCATCCATTCAAACTTGTAAGCCGCCAGCTGCAACAACGCTGCTCGATTGTTGCTGTGAGCGGAGTGCTGATTGGGGCCGGCAACGTGGTGGTGATGGCTGGACCATGTTCCGTGGAATCTGGCGAACAGTTATTTGACACTGCTCGGGCGGTGAAGGCCGCCGGCGCAAACCTGTTGCGTGGTGGAGCGTATAAGCCCCGAACGTCTCCTTACGATTTCCAGGGACTGGGCGTTGAAGCGCTGCGCTTGTTAAGAGAGGCCAGCGAAGAAACCGGCTTGCCGATTGTGACTGAAGTAATGAGCGAAAGTGATGTTGAGATTGTGGCCGAATACGCTGACATGCTGCAGGTTGGCGCGCGCAACATGCAAAACTTTTCGTTGCTGCGAAAGCTCGCTGTACTCGATCGACCGATTCTGCTCAAGCGCGGGCCATCGGCCACGATCAAAGAGTGGCTGCTCGCGGCCGAATACCTACTGGCTGGCGGCAATCGCAACGTAGTGCTCTGCGAGCGCGGCATTAAGACATTTGAAACGGCAACCCGCAACACTTTGGATTTGGCCGCAATCGCCCTCGTTAAGGAGTTGTCGCACCTGCCGGTAATTGCAGATCCGTCACACGGCACCGGGATACGCAGCCTGGTTCCGCCAATGTCGAAAGCAGCGATCGCAGCCGGCGCTGATGGTTTGATGATCGAAGTGCATCCCTGTCCGGAGCGCGCGCTCTCAGATGGCCCGCAGTCTCTGGATCTCGCCGGCTTTGCGGAGTTGATGACAGATCTCGGCAAAAGTCGCGAGCGTGCCGTGAAGGCGGCCTGACAGAGGATTGGCGTTTCTGTTCTATTTTCGTTACTGCCCACCACTGTATGGAAGCAGGCGCTAAAATCTTCGCATGCGATACCTAACTTTGTTCGTTGCCCTGACTGTGTTGTTAATCGGTGTGACAACTTTGGCTGCAGCGGCTACCGTTCAAACTCAAAGCAGCGCCCAGGAAAAAGCCGCGAGCCTTCGCGCGCAACTGGTTGAGGTTGAAACAAAGCAAGCCGAGCTGCAAACGCGTGTACAGGCGTTGGATGAAAATCTTAAGCCGGAAAACATTGAAAGCTCTTTGGCGGGTGTCGGCAGCACTCGTCCGGAAGATGTGCGCGAGCAGCGGCGACGGCAATTGGAGATTGAACGCAACGGACTACAAAGGCAACTCGATCTTTTGAACACCAGTCACAGTCGACTGGAGACAGCAATCGCCCAGGCAGACGCGGAAGCGTATCGACAAAGCGCCGCGCCTGTTAGTAGCACTCCACCAGCGAAGGGCCCAATGGTTGGAACGACAAGCGAGCCGGCAGTCGAGACACCGACTTCCGCGCGACCACGAAGGGTGCGACGGAAGAGAGTTAAGAAGTCCAAACGAACGCATCACCTCAACACAAGTCTTACCGAACCGAGCGCGATAGCGCCGGATCCTCGCGCTACGGGAAGACGCGATGACTTCTGACGTCTTCAAGAATCGACGGTGAATGAGGACCCGGCGCTAGTAGCTTGTAGAAAACTTAAAACAAACGGGCTTATCGGCTAACGACCTGGTGTTTGAACTTTCGCAAAGTATCCAGGACGGTGGCGAAACTTTAGTTGTTCTTTTTGCAGCTCGGGGTTCGTTATTTCGATTTGCATCTGGCGGTAGGAGCCGTCGCGGTTTTTATTACTCGGTGAATAGGCGATCAGATACTGCGAGCGAAGTTCCTGCTCAATCTCCGCAAAAGCGTCGGTTAAGTCAGTATCCCGCTTCGGGAAAAATGCGCGACCACCAGTGGCAGTCGCCACGTTGTTCAATGCAGACTGATCGACGCCATACTTCTTGTCACCAATGCCAATCGCGTAGATTACGGTTTCTGCCGCCAACGCGCGGTTGATGGCTTCGCTTCGCAATACCCGGCTGGTCGTGTCCTGGCCGTCTGTTAAGAGAATGATCGCGTTGCGTCTTTGCGTGGGCGCCTGATTGGTTTCTCGTCGCGCCGAAGCCGGACTTTGTTTGTCCCGAGTTAGGCGTCCAATCACTTTCGGATCAGAACTTCGCGCGAGCACTTCGCTTGCGGTCACAGCGATTGCATCCCAGATTGCTGTCGACCCTTCATCACCGGGCGCCTTCATGCCCGGTCCGGAAGCTATGCCGCTGATTGGTTTCCCCGAACCGAGATACGCCGGCAGCGCAACATCAACACGTTCAAGCGCCCGGTAGATGCTGAGCACATCACGCGTTAACCCCTGCTCAAGAAACGCCGCACCGGTAAACGGAATGATCGCCGCCTGGTCTTTGCTCGAGTGAATAACTTTTTCGATAAAGGTGCGCGCGGCGGCCTTCTCTTGTGGCAGCGTGCGCTCCTCCGAAATGCTTACGTCGATAAGAAAGGCAATCGAGAGCGGGCGATCAGTCTCACGTTGAAAAGTTAGAATCTTCTGAGGAACGCCATCTTCAATTATTCGCAGGTCCTCTTCCCTTAACGTGGTGACGAACGCTTTCTGTTTGTTGGTGACCGTGAAGAAGAGATTGGTGAGATCAGTGTCGACGCGAATGACTTCGTCATCCTGATCAGCTGGATTTTGAGCAACAAGACTGCTTCCGCTACCGCCAGAGAAGAGGCAGATGAACAGTAACAAGCTCAACGCCTTGCCTGTCCTTTTGCCCAACTGTCCTTTCATCGTTATTTCAGACTCTTGATGTTTGTCGGCTTAACGAAAAGGGAGTCGTTTAGTACAGAGTTGTATTCGACTGACTCGTAAACTACGCGACTTGCCTGTACGCCGTTGATGAAATGGTCGATCGCCCATGGCGCCGTGATTTGACTAATCGCAATAGGCTTGGCCAGTCGATCTTCCTCAGTCACCTCTTCATCCTCGTCGCTCTCTTCCTTCTTTCTGGTTGACTTGTAGATTACTTTCGCCGGCAAGCCTTCTTTGGCAGCAAACTCATATTCGATCCAGAAACCGTTGGGATAGGTGAGCCTGACCGTCTCATTGCGTCTGCCCACTCCAGCTTCGCGGCGGCCAACGTAGCTGAGCGTTGCGTTCTCTTTTTTCCACCAGCCGCGCAGCAGATTTTCTACGCTGGTGCGCATGCCGCGTTTGAAATCATCAATCTGCTTGGCCTTCATGTCGCTCAGCGATTTGGTGGCGCCGTCATAGAGCCAACCGGTCTCGCCGGAATTCGTCTGAACCACCTTAATGCCGTCACCAATAAACTCGGTGCGTTCTTTATCAGGGTAGGAAATGTAATCGACGAACCTGGCGGGATTTTGCGACATACCGTCGTGGAAGCTCGTGTAGAAGCCGCGTCCAACTAGCGTCTTGACATTCAAATAGGCGCTGCCACCCAGCACTTCAATCGCGCGATTGAGAATTGCTTCTGCCTTAGCCGTATTGTCCGGCGACGGTTTAGGGGCCGCATCTTGCTGGGCCATCAGCGCAGCGCAAAACAAGAGGAGCAGAACTACGGTTAGAGCAAACTGGCGAACTATTGAATAGGTCATTTTCGTTACAGTGGGATTTTTGATGCTCAAGCGACGCATAAAGAGGCTTCATAGAAAAAGGGCTTCAACGAAGATCTTTGAAGCCCCTATTTATACAAGGCGTACCAGGGAATCAGGTCACCCGACCCCGGCAAAGTGTTGGTTAATTCAGGATCGCGTTTGTGCCTGCGACTGCCTTAACTGCAATGTCGTCGTCCTCAACCTCGACTGCGAAATTCGTCGCGCTCTTCCACAGTGCGGTCAGCGGCAGTTTCACTTTTTCATCGATGTGCCGTTTCAGAAAGCGCGCTCCGTACTTCGTGTTGAAGCCTTTCTCAGTTAGAAAGTTTAGCGCTGCTTCGCTGACGCTAACGCTCTTGCCCTGACGCTGCATCTGACGCTGAAGGCTGTTCAGGTAGAGTTCGGCAATTTGACGGACCTCATCCATCGTCAGCGGCGCGAAGACGATGATCTCGTCAATGCGATTGCGAAACTCCGGCGAGAAACGCGTTTCCGCAGCTTTCATTACCTCGTTCTTAACGACGCGAAAGTCCTGGGCAGTCTTAGTGCCAAAGCCCAGCGGCTTTTCAAACTTCTTGAAGCTGTCTGAACCGAGATTGGACGTCATAATCACAATCGCGTCTGACAGGTAAACTTTCTTGCCGCGCCCATCAGTCAACCAACCTTCGTCGAATGCTTGCAGGAACAAGTTCATCAAGTAAGGTGACGCCTTTTCAACCTCATCCAACAACAGCACGGTGTAGGGATTCTCACGCAGTTGTTCCGTCAGGATTCCGCCACGCTCAGAACCGACTATCCCGCGCGGCATCCCAATTAACTTCTCAATGCTGACTGTGCCATCGCTGTATTCAGACATGTCGATGCGCACCATCTTCTCTTCGTCGCCAAACATGAATTCAGCCACTGCTTTGGCGAGCTCGGTTTTGCCCACGCCAGTTGGTCCCAGAAACAAAAGCACGCCGTCAGGTTTGTAGTGCGATTCTTTCAGCGGACCCTTATTCAGTCTCAGTCGTTGGGCAACTGATTTGATGGCGGCCTTCTGGCCGATCACTCGCCGGCCCAACATGGCTTCCGTCATCGAGAAACGTTCGCTGGTGTCGCGAAAGATCATGTCGCGCGGAATACGCGACTCCTGCGAAATTACATCAATGATGTGTTCCGGAGTGACAACCATCTTTTGCGGTTCATTTATTTCAACCTTGACCGCTGCAGTATCAAGCCAGCCAATGGCTTTGTCCGGCAGGTGGAGGTTGCGAATGTACTTCGGCGCCATCTCGAGCGCTATGTTGATCGCTTCGTCGGAAATTTTTACCGAGTAATTTCTTTCAAGTCGCGGACGAATACCCAAAAGTATTTCTCGCGTTTCATTAATCGTCGGTTCAACTACTTTAACCAGGCGGAAACGCCGGGCCAACGCCTCGTCTTCGGAGATGTACTCCTTATATTCCGACAAAGTAGTCGCACCAATGATGCGCAAATCACCGCGAGCCAGGGCCGACTTGAACATGTTTGCAGCATCAGACGAAGTGCCTAGCGCGGCGCCCGCGCCCATAATCGTGTGCGCCTCATCGATAAAGAGAATTAGGTTGTCGCGTTCCTTCACTTCGTCGATGATGCCCTTGATTCTCTCTTCAAACATTCCCCGCAACATCGTGCCGGCGACAATGCCGCCCATTTGCAACTGCACCACATGCGTGCCCCGCAAGCGCGCCGGAACTTTCTCCGGTTCCATTTCGATCAAGCGCGCCAGGCCCTCGACGACCGCCGTCTTACCGACCCCGGGTTCGCCGACGAGCATGGGCGAGTTTGCACGTTCACGATGGCAGAGGATCTCCACCATCTGCTGGATCTCTTGTTCGCGGCCAATGGTCGGCGCAATCTTGTCGGTACGCGCCAGTCGATTCAGCGAAACTCCGAAGTGCTTTAAGTAGGGCGGCAGGTCAAACTTCTTGCGATACTGTTCTTCCTCGCGCTCGCGCTTTGAGACTTGCGCCTGAACGTTTTCGGCTACCGCATCAGGGTTCGCACCCATGTTCCTCAACACTTCAACAAAGAGGCTGTCGGAGTTTGTCAGCGCCGAAAAAATGTCAGTCGCTTCGATCACTTTCCGACCCTGGGCGCGCGCGCGTTCCATCGCTCGCTTGAAAAGTTCAGTCGTGTCGGGAGAAATACGGAAACCTTTGCCAACGTGTTGCTGTCCGCTGCCGTCTAGTCGCTTATCAATGGCAATCTTGACAGTGATCGGATCCAGTGACAGTTCGCGCATGGTCGAGTTGAACATGTCCGGTTCCTCATGCATGAGGGCCTCCAGAATGTGCTCGACGGCCACGAAATTCTGATCACGCTGACGCGACTCGCTCAACGCGTGATCGAGGATTCGTTGTCCGCTGTCTCCAAATTTGTCTTTGTAAGATCCTAGATCGACCATTTTCTTGCTCCCCCGGCAAACTGCTAATTCCCAGTTCAATTAATGCACTATTTCACAACACCAACTCGCCGTTTTCAGTAGCCCCGATTTGAGATCATCCGCCCTAACCGCAAGGGTTGGATGTCGTGAGCATATGCGCCGTTGCGTTTCGATGCAACGGAATTCTGCTGCAATCATCAAGGCAAATGCCTGGCCACCATTCGCAATCAATTGCAAAAAGGCAAAAGCAACAGCTCAAAATGTTGATGACGGCACTCGCGCACCGCTTTCGCCAAATTAATAGTCGTAGTCTTCACCGCCGCCTGGCATCGGCGCAGCCTTCTTCGGTTCCGGCGCATCGGTGATCGCCGCATCGGTAGTCAACAACAGTCCCGCTATGGAGGCCGCATTTTGGAGTGCGGTACGCACTACCTTTGTCGGATCGATAATGCCTGCAGCCGCCAGGTCCTCGTATTCTCCGCTCGCGGCATTAAAGCCTTTGGCGCCCTTCAACTCTGCAACTCGTCCAACCACGACTGCGCCATCGAGTCCGGCGTTCTCAGCGATTCGCCTGAGCGGTTCCTCCAATGCGCGTCTCACGATTCTTATTCCTGTCAGCACGTCGGCGTCATCGTCAGTTAATTTGTCCAGCACTTGCCCGGCCCGCAATAGCGCTGTACCACCGCCAACAACCGTGCCTTCCTGTGCGGCCGCCTTCGTAGCGTTGAGCGCGTCTTCAACGCGCATCTTTATTTCTTTCATCGCAATTTCAGTGGCGGCGCCGACCTTTACTACCGCCACACCTCCCGCAAGTTTCGCCAACCGCTCTTGCAACTTCTCGCGATCGTAATCGGAAGTAGTTTCTTCGATCTGTCTGCGAATAGTTGCGACGCGTCCTTGAATCAGCTTGCTAGCGCCGCCACCCTCAACCAGAGTCGTCGCATCCTTATCGACAATCACGCGCTTGGCCGTTCCCAAATCCGCAAGCTGAACGTTTTCGAGTTTGACGCCCAGGTCCTCGGTTATTACTTGCGCTCCGGCTAGAACGGCCAAGTCTTCGAGAATGGCCTTGCGGCGATCTCCAAATGCCGGCGCCTTAACAGCGCAAACCTTGATCGTGCCTCGCAGTTTATTCACTACGAGCGTCGCCAACGCATCGCCTTCGATGTCTTCAGCGACAATCAAGAGCGGGCGTCCGCTGCCGGCCGACTGCTCGAGCACAGGCAGCAGATCGCGCATCGCAGCAATCTTCTTTTCATGGATAAGAATCAGGGGCTCATCGAGTACGCACTCCATCCGGTCTGAATTGGTGACAAAATAGGGCGACAAATAACCCCGATCAAACTGCATTCCTTCGACGATTTCCAATTCAGTTTGCAGGCCTTTCGCCTCTTCAACGGTAACCACGCCGTCTTTACCGACCTGCTCCATGGCGTCTGAAATAAGTCCGCCAATTTCGCGATCGTTATTGGCCGAAACACTGGCGACATTCATCAGGTCTTCCTTGTTTTTGACTTTCTTGGAAGTGCGTTGCAGTTCCGCTACCACTGCGTCAGTCGCTATTTGAATACCGCGCTGCAACGACATCGGGTTAGCACCGGCAGTTACATTCTTCACGCCCTGCCGGAAGATCGCCTGTGCCAGCACTGTTGCTGTAGTTGTGCCATCGCCCGCCGTGTCGTTGGTCTTGACTGCAACTTCGCGCACCATCTGCGCACCCATGTTTTCGTACTTGTCTTCGAGCTCAATTTCTTTCGCAACCGTCACGCCATCTTTCGTTATTACCGGCGAACCATACTTTTTGCCGATGACGACGTTGCGTCCTTTAGGTCCCAGCGTGACGCGCACAGCATTCGCCAGCGTATTCACACCCTTCAGCATTGCGCCGCGCGCGTCCTCACGAAACTTCATCTGTTTTGCAGCCACTCTGGTTCTCCTTAGCAGATCTTAAATGCGTTCCAACGGCTTATTTTGAAATCTTAGATTTGAAATCTGAGATCTTAAATTTGGAATCTGAGATCTGAAACTTCAAAGCTCAAGACTCCTCCATCGCTTGCCTCGACTTATCAATAGCGCGCCCCACCTTGACTCCCGCCGGTCGTAACAGCCGCTCACCAATCTTGTAGCCGCGCGTGTGCTCGGCCACAACTCTGCCTTCATCTTCCGGCGACACCTCTACGGTCTCAACCGCATCGTGCAGTTCAGGATCAAACATTTCACCGATGGCGTCGATCGGTTCTACCCCGGCGGCAGCTAGCGCGTTTTCGAAACTCGCTGCTGTTCTGCTCACGCCAAGAGCGATCACTTCCGGTGAACCCCCCGCTCCAGCCGCTTCAGTTGCGCGCTGCAGGTTATCGAGCACGGGCAACAGTCCGGCGATGAAGTCCGCTTTTTCACGTTGCGCGCGTTCGTCGGCAGCGCGATTCAAGCGCTGACGGGTGGCGTCCGTTTCACTCTGCAATTGCTTTCGCAACTGCTCAAAACGAGCTTGCACTTCCAACGTCTTTTGCTCCGCGACGGCAGCGCGCACTTCGAGTTCCTCAACATAACTGGGCTTAAGATTTGGAGTCTCAACCGCATTCCGGTCAGACTCATCATCATCAACGAGGATGCGGCGCCGATCCGTCACGCGAATCTCCGGTTCGTCATCCGGCCGGCTTTTTTGATTTCTGCCGAATAAATCCCTGGCCATGTGATTCCTTCTCAACCCTCAAATCCCGGATTTCAAATCGTTGGCTTGCGCACCTAAGAAACTTTGATCTCAACTCGCTGAGCTTTGCGCTCCGGACGCTTGGGAAGACGGACTTGAAGCACGCCGTCCTTATAGTCGGCCCTTATGTCGCTCTGATCGACTGACGCAGGCACACTGAACGTTCTAAGAAACTTCCCGCTGGGACATTCCGCGCGCTGTCTTGTCGCCACCGGCGCCACTCGATTCCCCTTTATTGTTAGCCTGTCATCGTCAACGCTGATATCGAGGGCGGTTCGATCTATGCCGGGCAGATCCACCGCCACGGTGTACTCGCCATCGTTTTCATAAACGTCGGCGGCCGGACACCAATCCGCGCCTTCAGCATCGTCCCTCGAATCAACTTCACTAGCGCGGCGCTGTGATGCGTCTTCAAAGAGGCGATTCATTCGGTCCTGCAACGATACTAGGTCGTGCAGGGGATTCCATTGAGCCATCGATACTACCTCTTCTTGTAGCGCAAGCTGTTAGTTTGCGCTTAACTAAGCCGCCGCCGCGGCCGTCTCTACTTTCAGATCCATTCGCTCGCCCTTGGCTGTCACTCTCACCGTTTGGCCGGGCACAATCTCGCCACTCAAAAGTTTTACGGCCAGTGGATTCTGGATCAAAGTCTGGATCGCGCGCTTCAGCGGCCTGGCGCCGTAATTTGGATCGTAGCCTTCTACGGCCAGCAGCTGGCGCGCCGAGTCATCCAAAACCAACTGAATACTTCTTTCGCCCAGCATCGCTCGTAATTTTTCCAATTGAACGTCAATGATCTGGCCAATCTGCTCGCGTGAAAGCTGATGAAAGATCACGATGTCGTCGATACGGTTTAGAAACTCCGGTTTGAAGTGTGCGCGCAACTCTTCAAGCACTGCTTCGCGAACTTCCTGTACGTCGCCACCGGCATCCTGAATCTCACGCGAACCAAGATTCGAAGTCATGATCAATACGGTGTTCTTGAAATCGACTGTTCGGCCCTTCGCGTCAGTCAGTCGCCCGTCGTCAAGAATTTGCAGCAACACATTGAACACGTCAGGGTGCGCTTTCTCGATTTCGTCAAACAAGACTACCGCATATGGCCGGCGACGAATCGCTTCCGTGAGTTGCCCGCCCTCTTCATACCCAACGTAGCCGGGAGGGGCGCCAATCATGCGGGCCACCGCATGCTTCTCCATGTACTCAGACATGTCGAGCCGAATCATCGCGTGCTCGTCGTCAAATAAAAACTCGGCAAGCGCACGCGCAGTTTCAGTTTTACCTACGCCAGTTGGTCCCAGAAAAATGAATGAGCCGACCGGACGATTCGGATCCTGAAGCCCGGCACGGGCGCGGCGAACCGCGTCTGCCACCGCCTTCAACGCCTCCTCCTGCCCGATCACTCGATTGCCGAGACGCTCTTCCATGGTGACCAGCTTCTGCATCTCACCTTCCAGCATTTTGGAAACGGGAATGCCGGTCCACTTCGCAACCACCTCGGCGACGTCTTCTTCGTCAACCTCTTCCTTGAGCATTACGCCGTCTGTTTGCAGCTCTGCAAGTTTTTCCTGTTCAGCCGCGAACCGACGTTCGAGTTCCGGAATTTGGCCATACTGAATCTCGGACGCACGCGCCAGATCTCCCGCGTTCCTAACCTGATCGAGCTGGAGTTTCAGTTGTTCCAACTCAGCCTTAGCCTTCCGCATGCGCTCGATGGCTTCCTTCTCAGATTGCCATTTCGCCTTCATGCCGGACGACTTCTCGCGCAGATCCGCTATCCGCTGTTCGATCTCTCGTAAACGCGCCTTCGATCTTTCGTCTTCCTCACGCTGTAAGGCTTGGCGCTCAATTTCCAACTGCAGTATCTCGCGCTCGAGCTGATCAATCTCTTGCGGCAATGAATCGATTTCAATTCTGAGACGGGAAGCCGCTTCATCAATCAGGTCGATGGCCTTGTCCGGCAAAAACCGATCGGTGATGTAACGATTCGAAAGCGTCGCGGCGGCGACGATCGCAGAGTCCTTGATGCGAACGCCGTGGTGAACTTCATACTTCTCTTTTAGTCCGCGCAAAATTGCAATCGTATCTTCAACGCTGGGTTCGCCAACGTATACCTGCTGGAAGCGACGCTCGAGGGCGGCGTCTTTTTCAATGTACTTTTTGTACTCATTGAGCGTGGTCGCGCCGACACACCGGAGTTCCCCACGCGCAAGCGCCGGCTTCAACATGTTCGACGCGTCAATTGCGCCTTCCGCAGCGCCGGCGCCAACTAGCGTGTGTAGCTCATCGATGAACAGAATGATCTGGCCCTGCGCATTCTCAATCTCTTTCAAAACTGATTTGAGTCGATCTTCAAACTCGCCTCTATACTTCGCGCCCGCCAGCATCGAACCAAGGTCGAGGCCCACGAGCCGCTTGTTCTTTAGCGTCTCAGGAACGTCTCCCGAAACAATTCGCTGCGCGAGGCCCTCAACAATCGCGGTTTTGCCCACGCCCGGCTCGCCAATCAGAACGGGATTATTTTTGGTGCGTCGTGAAAGGACCTGAATAGTCCGGCGTATTTCGTCGTCGCGACCAATAACCGGATCCAGTTTGCCCTTGCGCGCCAGCTCAGTCAGATCGCGTGCGTATTTTGATAAGGCCTGGTAATTCTGTTCCGCATTCTGGTCGGTGATACGAGAACCGCCGCGCATCTGCTCGATCACCTTTAGCAGATCGTCGCGCTTCATTCCGTGCTGACGCAGAATCTTTCCGGCCTCGCCGTCCTTCTCATCCACAATCGCCAGCAACAAATGTTCGGTCGAGTTAAACTCGTCCTGCATTTTGTCTGCGTGCTTTTGAGTAGCAGTGAAGACCTGGCTGAGACGCGGGCTGAAATATTGCTGGCCACCTTCCACGCGCGGAAAGCGGGCGATTGCCGCCTGCACATCATTAAGGACGACCTGAACATTGACTCCGAGTTTGCCGAGAATCGGACGCACGATTCCTTCCGGTTGCTCGAGCATCGCCGCGAGCAAATGCTCCGGTTCGACTTGCTGATTCTGATTTTTCTCTCCGAGTTCGATTGCCGCCTGAATTGCTTCCTGGGCTCGGAGCGTAAACTTATCTAGTCGCATAAGGTCGTTCTATCTACTCTATCTTGCTCTTAATCTTTTAGCGGGGTCTAGTCCCGCTGGGAACTCAACCCCGCTTGAGTCTCCTTCAAAGCCAAACGGTTATTGAGTGCCGGCAGCCTTCGATTTTTCTCCCGACACGGTCTCAGCTTTCGCTTCGATGGTCCTGGTCGAAGTTGCCGACGCTTCGCCGCCGATCTCAATCTTGCGCGCCTTCGTCTCCTCGCGTTTCGGTAACGTCACACGCAAAACACCATTCCGGTATTCCGCAGTTGCGCCATCTGCTGAAACGGTCTGCGGGAGCGTGAACGAGCGCGTGAAAGATCCATAGGAGCGTTCCACTCGGTGATAGTTGTCCGATTCGTCCTTCTTTTCGAATTGACGTTCGCCGCGCAGCGTAATCACATTGTTCTCCACTGAAAGCTCAAAATCCTCACGCTTCATTCCGGGAAGCTCAGCCTCGAGCACGATGTGGTCTTTGTTTTCATAAATGTCCACGCTGGGATTCCAGGCGCCGCGGCCAATGCCTTCCTCCCCAAAACCTCGGGTCAGGTTAGTAGAAAACAGCCGGTTCACCTCTTCCTGCAAGGTACGCAGATCGCGAAAGGGGTCGTAACGCACGATAGTCATCTTACTTATTCCTCCATAATTCTTTGAAGCTCACAGTCGCCAACACTTCAAACTTTCAGCGTGTGAGCGTGCCGTGATAATAATATTTGAGTCGAAGCCTGTCAAGTTGGCGAGACGTGCCGAAAATGCCAGCAAACTTCTACCTTTATTACGGGTTGTACGGGGTAGCGAGGATTAAATGGGGAGTTATTTGAGACCAAAAAACCGCTTGATCGACCTGAGGAGGCCGGCGGATTCAACTTCATCTGTAGGAGCAAGGTTTTGACTAGCCGCCAGACCTTGCATGCGTTCGGCGATTATATGACTTAACGACTCGACCAGATCGGGATTCGCGTCGAATACCTGTTTCATCGCGGCGTGCCCAATTTCCAGTACTTCTGTTTCCTCTATTGCCACGATATTTGCCGTCCGTGGTTCACCGGTGAAGAGTGCCATTTCGCCAAAGAAAGCTCCCTCGCTGAGCGTGGCGACGGTGCGAGGGCGGCCGTTTTCGCTGATCTGCACACTAACCCGGCCGTTATGCACTACAAACATTGAGGAGCCCGGATCGCCGGCGCGAATGACGGTTTCACCCGGTGCAAAAATATGGCTCGAGGCGGCTTGGGCCAGCATCGCGGTCTCGTCGGCTGACAGCGGAGCAAAGATATCGACCGCAGCAAGTCGTTCGACAATCGCACCGCCATCACCATCAGCGGCGCCACCCTTCGCCTTTCGTTCTACCAGCAGAGTGCGAGTGGGGTACGCGAATGTTAAGCCAGCTCGCCGAAATGCATACCAGATTCGCTGTCGCACCAACGCGTCGGTATCGTTGTATTTCGCGTAGTCCTCAAGCCAGTATTTGACTTCATAGTCGACCGAACTGTCGCCCAGGTTTCGGATGCGGACAATCGGCGTAACCTTCTGCGAAACATTGTCAGCTTCACGCACTGCTTCTCTCACCACGTGGATGGTCTTCGCGGGCGAGTCCGTATAAAGCGTATTGAAGAGAACCAGGCGCGCATTCAGATTTTCACGCGGGCAAACTTCTATCGGCTCTTTCGCCGCAGTGCTGTTGCTGATAAGCACGATGTGGTTTTGGAAAGTGCGTATCTTGACCGCACGCCAGGTAATTTCCTCCACGACTCCAGTTAACTTATCCGCACCCACCGCGATCACGTCGCCCACCTGAAACGGCCGGTCAGCTTGCAGGGAGATGCCGGCGAAAAAATTTCCCAGCGTGTCTTGCAGCGCCAGACCGAGAATCACGCCGAAAATCGCCGAAGTAGTAAATACGGCGCCAAGGTTCGCATTGGGAAATATCAGAGTGAAAACGAGGAAAAACAGCGCTGTAAAGGCGATGATCGAAAAAATATTACGAACCAGAGTTGGCGCTTCAAACTTACGCCGAAGCCGAAAGACAAGGTCGAAGATCAGCGTATTCAGAGCGCGCACAAACAGGTAAGCAAGAATTGCGAACGAGGCCAACCGCAGCACGCCGACAATCGTGTCTGCGCGGGACGCAAGGCCCATCTGAGTGTTGAGCAGCTCTCGAATTGTGAAATCAAATCTGAAGATTAGATAGATCGCTAGCAGCACAATCGCCGTAGCAATGAAGAAGAGTACGAACTTGTTCTGTTGGCGGGGTCGATTCATGCGGCTGTGGACGTTTTGCTAGCGAGAACCAAGAGACCTCTGGAACTCAGGAACCTATCTTTTATCACTGATCCATCAACTTGGCGAGAAAGAATCAGGCTGGGCTTTGTGAGTTTCGCTTTTGGACTATTGCAGCAGTTTCGGGAAGACAGTCACGAAAATAAACAACAGCGACAGCAAAGTGACAAGAATGGCTGTGGTCCAGGCGGCGAGGTTATAGGCGAAGCCGTTTACATGTTCTTTCATCAGTTCGCGATCGTTGACGAGTTTCAGTATGGCAAACAGGATGATGGGTAACAGCAGTCCATTAATTACCTGCGTGACAAGCAACACCCGAATGAGAGGCAAGCCCGGGATGACCGCGATGGCAGCGCCCACGGCGATCAGGAAAGTAAACACGCCCAGAAAGATCGGCGCCTCGCGGAAACTGCGTGACACACCTTTTTCGAAGCCGAGTGCCTCGCTGATCGAATAGGCAGTGGCTAACGGTAAGACGCCTGCAGCCAACATCGACGCTCCAAACAAACCAATTGCAAAAAGCGTCTCGGCATAAGCGCCGACGAAAGGCTCAAGCGCGCTGGCGGCGTTGGCCGCGCTGTCTACGTGCAGCCCGTGTTTATTTAGCGTCGCCGCAGTCGAGACCACGATGAAGAATACAACCAGGATTGCCAGGATCGTGCCGACCCAGACGTCCTTTTTTGTTCTGCCATAGTTTTCCGGAGTCACTCCTTTTTCAACCACAGACGACTGCACATAGACCTGCATGTAGGGAGAAATCGTAGTGCCCACGATCGCGACGAACGTAAACAGGTAGGCGTAGTCGAAGCTGAAGCTGGGCTTCACTAAACCAACCGCCACGGCGCTCCAGTCGGGCTTTGCCGTAACGGCGGACACGACATAACCAAGAAATACCAATGACATCAGCAGGAAGACTCGTTCTACTCGTTGATAAGAACTCTTCACCACGAGCCACCATATGACCATGGCTGACAAAGGCACTGATACGAAACGCGAGACGTGAAACAGCTCGGTGGCTGCAGCGATGCCGACGAATTCAGAAACGGTAACGCCGGCGTTGGCTATCAACAGCGATAGCATCACAAACGCTGTCCAGCGAACACCAAAACGTTCGCGAATCAGATCGGCAAGACCTTTTCCAGTGACAGCGCCCATGCGCGCGCACATTTCCTGGACCAACCCGAGGCTAATTGTGATGGGAATGAGAATCCAGAGGAGGCGATAGCCGTGGTCCGCGCCGACTGCGGCAAACGTTGCGACACCACCGGCATCATTGCCGGCACTGGCAGCGATCATGCCGGGACCCAGAATAGCCAGATAGGTCAGCAACCTGCGCCGCAGACCGCTGCCGGGTTTCAGACCTCGACCCGGACGCCGGAATAAGCGTCGACCAGTGGCTATTACCGCTGCTCGTGATTCGCCCACTTGGAGGGTCTCCGTCAGTCATACTCTTTTCTTGAAGTCACGAAAACAGTCGTGGCAATCGCAGTCGCCAATCTTTCGGCAACAGGATTTCCATCGCGTCGTCTACCGTAATGATCCCCAGAATATCTCCCGTTTCATCCATCACCGGCAAGGCCAGGAGATTGTACTCGGCGATTCTTTGCGCCACTTCGTCCGCCGCCTCATCAGGATGCGCTTTTTGAAATTCGGTGCGCATAACTTCAGCCAGTGGCATGGCCGGATCAGCCAGGATCAAACTGCGCAACGCGATGACGCCAACCAGTTTCCATGAACCTTCTTTTTCAACGACGTAAAGGTAGTAGATCATGTTTGGCGTCTCCGCCATATCACGCAAACGCGCCAACGCTTCACCCACCGTGAGCTCGCGCGGCAGGGTGACAAACTCAGTCGTCATTAGACCGCCGGCGGTGTCATCTTCATAAGGAAGTAATTCGGCAACATCCGCTTGCTCCTCGCCTTCCATCAGACCCAGCAGTTCTTCCGCTTTTTCTTCCGGCAGATCACCAAGCACGTCGGCTGCTTCATCGGGGGACATCCATTCGAGAATGTCAGCCGCGCGTTCCTCATCCATGTCGCCGAGTATGCGCACCTGTCTTTCTGCGGGCATTTCCTCGAGGGTCTCCGCGGCAGTCTCGTCGTCGAGCGACTCAACTACTTCGGACCCGTGATGATAGGAAAGCGCCTCAGCCAATCGCGCAATCTCAACCGGATGAAGCCGCGCCAATTTGCCGCTTGATGACTTGAGCTGAACCGTCGCCGCATCCGTAGCGAGATAACCAACGTCGGCCCAGTCAAGGACTTCAACCGGCCGGCGCGTGCCCATAAATCCAGCGGGCGCGAGCCGCCGCCACAGTCCTTGTAAACTGACGTCTGCTCCCGTCACACGCCAGTCTCCTCCGACTTCGATAAGTTGCACATCGTTAACGCGCACAACTCGTTTGCCATCGACGTCGATCAACTGCTTATCGAGCACGTCGCGCGCCAGCAACACTTCACCGTCGCGTCGCAGGAATGGACGGAGATTTAGTTTGTCTGAATTGAGTCGCACACCTTGTTCGTCAAGTTCGGTAACTCGCCATCGCGAAAGGAAAAACTCGCGGCGACCAAAGCGCGCTACGAGACCGGTAACAGGCGGATGATCGTCTTCGCCGAGACGCACAATCACGTCTTTGACGGTTGCCACACGCTCGCCTTCGAGATCGCGTATGGGGCGACCCAACACTTGCGACAGATACAACATTTATTGATTCACCAAAGGGATGCTAACTTCGCCGCGAATAATAGCATGAGGCGTCGCAGACGACGGTGATGCTAATTAACTTCTTACTGTGACAGCGTCACTGGGTGATCGCAATCGGAATCCGGATCAACTTACTTACCGCCAGCTCCATCGCGCGATCGCGTCCAGCGTAAAGATCGTTTCGCTCGATCGTGACCATCTCGTCAGGCTTCAGACCGTGACCTTCGAGACGGTGACCTTGGGCGGTTTGATAATCAAGCTCGCTAACATCGAGTAAGCCGCCATCGGGTAAAAGGTGTCTATTGCGAACAGCGAGCACGCAGCCACAGGTTTCCGATCCGATGATTGTTGCACGCCCTGAAATCCGAAGAGCCTCGACGAATATTTCAGCCGCGCTGGCCGTTCGCTCGCTGGTTAAGACAGTCAGCGGCAGTTTGGTTTGGGTTAACGGGTCGGGAGTTAGTAATGATCTGAGATGAGTTGAAATCGTGAAACTAGTCCCAGCGCGATCAGTGAATTGTCCGAGGTTTGTGCCGATGCCGAGAAACGTCGAGGCAATATCGCTCATCGCTTCCGCGTCGCCACCACCATTTGCTCGCAAGTCGAGAATGACACCGCGCGCGCCGTTCAATTTTTTCTTGAGGCTGCGCGCAAACGAAGCCGCAATGGATTTCGTGAAGGCGTCGATCTCAATTACGACATATTCACCGCGCTCGCGATGCATTCTGACGCCAAGCTCGCGCTGCTGCCAGGTGCGTTCAAATCGAGCCGACTTTTGTTTGCCGTCTTTCCCTTTCCAGGTTACATCGACGCCGGTTCCGCTGGGCCCATCCAGTAATTTTCCGAATATCCGCAAGCGCGCGGAGGCGCTGGCAGGGTTAGTCAAACTAGCGAGTCGGCTCTCAACTAAAGACAATGCTTTTGCGCCGTTTACGGTTTCGATGAGATCACCTGCGCGCATGCCGGCTCGTTGCGGCGGCGAGTTGCGATCCACTCTGATCACGGTCGGCATCCCCGCAATCTCCGCTATGGAAAAACCGGCGCTTACAAAACGCGGGCGCCACCAGTCATACTTTTCATCGGGCGCAAAGACGCGGGTGTGCGGATCGTTTAAGGGTGCAATCATGCCGCGCAATACCGCATAGAGTTCCTGACTGGAATGGGCGTCTGCCGCGAGACTGCGAAACGTTGTTCTTGTCGCTTCCCAGTCGACGCCGTTGAACGTCTGATCGTAGTAGCGCTCATCTATTCTGGCCCACACATCATCAAAAACAGCGAGCCGGCCCTCGCGAGTGGAAGTGGAAACAAGGATCGCATCGGAAACCGGGGGAAATGGGAAACGGGGAAAAAGGGGAACAGGTACCGAGCGGAGTGGAAAAGAAATGGGGGAAAGGGTAACGGGTAACGGGTAAAAGGAAAGCGCAATCAACAGGCAAAGCGCTGAGACCCGGCGTCCTAATTTACCTTTCCCCATTACCCTTTTTCCCTTTTCCCCTATGGTTTCGGTGGCTTGCGGAAGTTATAACGCAGCAAGACCCGAATAGAAATTGGAACGCCATCGCGCATTGCTGGAAAGAAATGTAAACGGCGAACGGTTTCGACCGTTGCCTCGTCGAGTCCAAAGCCCGCCCAGCGAGAGACCTCAACCCGCGTCACTTCACCGCCCGAGTCGAGATCCACTAGTACGTCGACTGTAGCCTCGGCTTCCGCACGCGCGGCAGTCTCTGGATATGCCGGCACCAGGCGTCGATAAGGGCGCGGCAATCGCAGCCCTTCCGAGGCGGCGCTTTTTTCATCATCGGGCGCTGCTTCGATGATCGGAATCTGCTCCGCGGTTGTTAGCTCGCGTTCACCGCGTTCAGCTTCCTGGGCACGACGTATTGAAATAATGTAAGGCGGATCGGCGTTGCCGCCGGCCAACTGCGCCAGCAAAGATTGCTCTGCAGCAGCGGCGCTGGGGGCGCGATAGTTTGGACGGTCCCAGCGGATCAGCCGACCGGTCCGCGAGCTCACGACAAAAATAGAAGCGTAGGAGTCGAAGTAAACCGGGTCGTTTGAAGGCGAACGCCTGAGCGTTTGCGCATCTCCCAAAATGAAGAAATCACATCCCAGCGCAGCGCCAAGATCGCGCGCGTCCGTGAGTGAAAGGCTAATTGAGCCCGCATAACCAACGCCGCGTGCTGCCGCTCGAACCTGATCGCGATCCAACACCATAACGCCGGCTTCGCGCTTGAAATTGGCAGCCAGCTTGTCTGCGGCCAAGTGTGCAAAAGTAGATTCTCCAAAATCCAAAACAGCCAATGAAAGCGGGCGCGTCTGTTCCCAGTCATTGTTATTCGGTTGCAATCCACTAGAGTTTGCGGGAAGACACAGCAGGATCACGGCAAGACAATTGAGGTAAACCGACTTACCGCGAGCACGCGCGAACGAAATCCTAAGGCTGATTTTTGGTTGAGACGGTTGCATCAAAAACGAGGGCACAAACCTACTTGACGCATCAACTGGGTTCTCATGCAGAAAGTAGCCGGGCGGTCGAAGCTAGCGCAGACCCCCGGAACTGATCGATCAAGGATTCGCACGGTATGTGATTAGTTGATCGTCAAGATGTCCTGACCAAAACAAAACCTGCTCGCCTGTTCGCTGGCTAAAACGGACACGAATGTCTGTCCTACCCCGACTTCTTCCACAGTTGCTGAGACGGTACCCGCAGCGCGCGATTGAATTTACTAGATGAGTTTTCCCAGGCGATCGTGGCCGTCAGTTCTACCAACGCATCTTCATTGAAGAGTCCCCGCAACCGCGCGAAGAGCTCGTCACTCACGTCGCGCCCGGTGGTGGTCATCGCCTCAGCAAATTCGAGTGCGACGCGTTCAGTTTCATTGAAGAGATCACTGGTTGCGTAGTCTGGCAGCGCGTTGATCTTTTCGTCGGACACTCCCAACTGGCTGCTCACGGCAGCATTGATGTCCTGTCAAAATTCACAACCATTAAGGAAAGCGACGCGGCGATTGATAAGGGCGCCCAAGCTCGGATCTATGAGTCCGGAACTGGCGAGGCCCGTCCACATCGCTCGCGCACCTTTGAAGATCGACGGCCGGCGCGCGTAGATAAGATGATTAAGTAACGGGCCGCCCCAATCTTTTGCCTGCGCCGCGAGCACTGTCTTTATGTACTTATCGGTTGTTTCGATATTTGCGTTCGCTACTCTGGCCATTGCTGATCTCCAAAATACTTATTTGCCTGCCGTAGCCGGACGGTCGCTTGGCGCAGCGTTGTGGTAGAGCTTATAGACTTCCGCCTTAACCTCCGCCGGGAAACAAACTCGGTGCAGTTCGTAGCCACGCTGCAATCCGCGGACGACCTCGCTAACTTCGGTGATCTCGCGTATGCGAGGACGCGCATAGCCGTCCTCCACATAAATGCGGCTCTTCGGTTCTGCACCTTCGGCTGTGTAGTAGTTGTAATAGGGAACATCGCTGGCGCGATCTTCGATGAAATAGTAATCAGGGTCGTAGCCCGCCCGCACCACGCACTCTCTAGCTACCGCTAAGAATTCTGGACGCTCAGCTTCCGGCATATCGAGATCGATCGCCTTGAACATCCTGCGAACGGTGAAGCGTTTACTGAGATCCGCGAGGATCTCGTCAGACGATCGCTGCCACTGCTTCACATGAAACAGGACGTCAGAGTCGTCGACCTCGAGATACTCGGTGATCGACAGATCGCTCCGGCTTAACACTTTTTCAAAAGCGGTGCCGGGCGCATGCCAAACTGGTTCGCCGTTTTCGAACAACCAAAGGGCGCGCCGCAACGTGGCTCGCAACACTGCCTCCGCCGATCTCAGCGTGCGATGAAAATAAACCTGGCGAAACATGTAATAGCGCGCCTGCAGGTATTCCTCAACGGCGTACAGTCCACGCGCAGCTACGTAAATCCGATCATGCTCTTCATCGATCGCCAGCGCGTTTATAATCCACTCGAGATCGTAGATGCCATACTTCGCTCCGGTCATCAGCGAGTCGCGCAAAAGATAATCCATGCGATCCACGTCGAGTTGCGACGAGACAAGCTGGGCCAAAGCCGCCGGCTGAAACTTGCCTTCAATAATTGACGCAACTTTCGCGGGCAAATCCGATGAATATGAACGGAGCAGTTGCCCGATCTCTGTTGCGTCACTGAGCACAACGTCGACAGTCCACTTTTCGTGGTGGAGGCCCAGCACTTTTTCCATGACGTGCGAAAACGAACCGTGACCAACGTCGTGAAGCAATGCTGCAGCTCGAGCGGCGGTATGGTCTTGTTCGTTGATGACGTGTCTTTCGCTCAAGCGATCCAGCACGCGCGTCATTAAGTGGAATGCGCCAAGCGAGTGAGTGAAGCGAGAGTGTTCAGCTCCCTGATAGGTATAGAGGCCCAGGCCAAGCTGTTTGATGCGGCGGAGCCTTTGAAACTCTCGCGTGTCGATCAAACGCATCATCAACTCGCCTTCGCTGTTGTCGGTGCGCAGGCGAATAATATTATGGACCGGATCGCGGTAGATTCGTTCGGACAAAACAGTTATCTGGAAGTGGCTCGCGGCGACAGTCTAACACACCGAATTCGCTCGGCAGCACTCTGCTAAATCCCACTTTTCGCGGGGCGCGATTTGTGGTTGAATTGTGGGAGGACAACTTAATCTCCAACAGCAGTAAGGTAGGTATTTGTTATGCGAGCAAGTCTAAGTTTCGTCTTTGCAGCGGCGACGTTGCTTCTGGCGGCAACTGCACTCCCCGCCGTCGCGCAACAGTCGGATGCCGGCAAACCCAGAATAGAACGATCCGGAGACCCGCTATCCCACGACCCGCGCCGGCCGAATCCTTACGACATTGATAACGAACTGCGTAATTCGAAGATCGGGCGCGAAGCCGAGCTGGCTTTGATCGAGGGCAACCAAGCCTTTAGCGCCACTCCGCAGCGCTTGGCGGATGCGGAGAAAGCCTTCCTGCGCGCTGCCAAGCTGGAACCGAGGTCCGCTAAAGCTTATGTTGGATTGGGTGTTGTTTACGCAGCGCAGAACGACGCCGAGAAAGCAAAAACCGCTTTTGAGAAGGCAGTCGAAGTGAAACCAAAGTATGCCGAGGCACATTTCAATTTGGCTTTGATCTACTCCGCCATTGGGAAAAAGACTGAAGCGCATGAGCAACTGCGACTCTTGCAGGGTCTCGATGCGGCGTTAGCAAAACGTTTGGCTGAGATGATTAGCAAATGAAGATCCGCTCGCCCAAACGAATTGTCATGAAAACTTTGCGAAAGTCGGAACCCACTTCACCTCTGATCCATTTTTCTGAATGAAATTCGCCAATTTTGGACGCGGCATAAATCGTCACCACTGCCCCTGACTTTTCTTCAGTTCTCACCTCTCGTTCGTGTCTTCACTTTTGTTGGATTAGGGCGCCGGCGTCGTTGCTGAAGATCCAAAGGAATAATGTTTGCGACTACGTACTGCACATCCCCCACGCTGATCCGAACCCCAGACTGGATCTTCACAAAAAAAGAACATAGGGAGATATATATGAATAGGTTTCCTAAACTCGTGCATGTGCTGAGTACGATGTTGGTCGCACTCGCTTGTGTTTTTGTAGCCCAAGGTCAGGTCACGACCGGCACCGTGCGCGGTCTCGTTACGGACCCAAATGGCGCCGTTGTTCCAGGCGCCAATGTCACCCTTACCAGAAAATCGACCAATGTTTCGGTCACGCAACCGACGTCGAGCTCGGGGACTTTCGAATTTACGAACATCCAGCCGGGTAGTGACTATACCGTGAAGGTTGAAGCTGCCAACTTCAAAGTTTCTGAATTCACCGATGTCAGCGTTTCCTTGAACCAGCCTACTGACTTGCCGGTTCAGTTAGCGCCCGGGGCGGTTTCTGAGACTGTTACCGTCACCGCCGGTGGGACCGAACTGGTTGACACAACGACCTCCAACTTATCAAAGGCTTTTAGCTCGAGGCAGGTAGTTGATCTCGCCCAGACAACTGCGGGCCCGGCCGGAAGCGCTGCCGGAGTTAACAACCTCGCGCTGCTGGCGCCAGGCGTTACGAGTTCAGGCGGCGTCGGTGTTGGTACCGGCGGTTCAGTCGGTGGCCAGCGGCCGCGAGATAACAATTTCGTCGTCGATGGTGTCGACAACAATGACAAGGCTGTAACCGGTCCACAGAGCTACATCTCGCCCGAGGAAGTGGCTGAATTCACACTGTTGCAGAATCAGTTCTCGGCTGAGTTTGCACGGTCAAACGGCGGCAATTTCCTGACCGTTACGAAAAGCGGAACCAATGACTTCCACGGTAGTTTTTACGGCTTCTTCCGCAACCGTTACTTGAATGCCATCGATACCATTCAGAAGAACCAGGGTGTCAACCGCGACAGGACCAGTCCAAACTTCATGGGTCGTTCAGACTACTTCCGCGGTGGCTACAATCTGGGTGGGCCCGTTATCTTGCCGCGGTTTGGCGAGGGTGGTCCTTCTCTCCAGAGTTTCAGGGACAAGCTGTTCTTCTTCACGTCATACGAAAGAATACAAACCGGGAGTTCAATTCCACCGGGAGGCATTGTGGCGCCAACGGCTGCTGGGCTGGCCATCATTAACGCCACGCCCGGCCTCTCAGCCCAAAACAAATCGGCATTCTTTCAGTTCATGCCGGTTGCTGCCGTGGCAAATTTCCAAACCGCCAGTTGCACCGGTCCTGACTGTGTGACAGTCGGCGGCGTGGCAATTCCTCTAGGCAGCGTATCTTTTCCCGCGCCTAACTTTTTCAAACAGAACCACGCCATAATCAACCTCGACTACAACCAGAGTACGGCAACACAACACCACTTTCGCTTCACCATGACTAACGGCGCAGATATTGACAACGTGCCCAACCTGCCACAGTTTTTTGTGCCGTTGCCGAGTAAGCAGCGACTGTTCTCGTACACGCTGATTCACAATTTCTCGGCGAGTCTAATTGACGAAAACCGAATCGCATTTCGACGGTCGTCTGCCAACTTCCCAGTACCGGGGTTGACCTTTCCCGGTTTGAATGTGTTCCCGAATATCACGCTCGATGACCTCGGAGTGAATATCGGGCCCGATCCGAACGCTCCGCAGTTTGGCATTGAGAACAACTATCAGGTGGTCAATAACCTGACCTGGCTGCGAGGGAACCACACACTAAAATTCGGGGGCGACTTCCGAAACATCATCTCACCACAGAGCTTCTCTCAGCGCGTGCGTGGAGATTATGAATACCTGCGGCTTGATACGTTTCTGCGCGATCTCAGCCCGGATGCATTCGGAGAGCGCAACGCTGGAAACAATATCTACTACGGCAACCAGAGAGTTCTTTACGCTTTCGTACAGGACGACTGGCGCTTCAGGCCTAACCTGACACTCAATCTTGGCGTCAGCTATTCCTATCAACAGGTACCATTGGGCGCGAGAACCAGTCAGGTTCTGAATTCGATAGCGTCAGTGCCTGGGTTGATCGAATTTCGTGAACCAAAAGCGCAAACGAAAAACTTTGCGCCGAAGGTCGGGTTCGCATGGTCACCAGACTATAAGTCAGGGATGCTCGGTCGGGTGTTTGGCGAGAGCGGCAAGAGTTCGATCCGTGCTGGCTTCTCGATGGGTTACGACTACATCTTTGACAACCTTTACATCCTGTCGAATCCGCCACAACTACAACAGACAAACGATGTGGATCCGGCGGTGAACACGCCCAACTTTTTGGCCAACGGCGGCCTGCCCGATACACCCGTTGCAATTACGGATGCGGCTACCGCCAGGGCGCAGACCGGCGCCTTCATCCCGGACCAGCAGGTCCCTTATTCTCTAACGTGGACCGGCAGCTTTCAGCGTCAGCTAGGTAGCGACTGGTCGTTTGAAGCTCGTTACGTGGGCACGCGGGGGATTCACTTGCTGACGCAAAACCGCATCAGCAGTCAAGCCCGAGTAGCGCCCGAGAATGGTCGCTCGGGACTGCCAACCTTTTTCACTGCGCCGTCTCAGGCCCAACTGGATGCCCTCCCGCTCACTCTCGATGACATTGAGGCGCGATCCGATATCCTGCCCGCTTTCGAGGCTGCGGGCTTTGGGCCCGCCGTGATTGCCTTTCTTTCAAATGGCAATTCGAGTTATCACGGCTTGTCCGGCCAGCTAACGAAGCGGTTCTCAAAAGGTTTCCAGATGACCAGCGCTTACACCTGGAGTCATTTGATTGACGACACCACGGCCGAAGTTTTCTCAACCGTATTGTCGCCGCGTCGCGTTGAGGATTTTCAAAACCTCAAACGTGAACGAGCCAATTCGGCATTGGATCACCGGCACCGTTTCGTCACCTCATGGATCTATGAGATACCATGGTTTTCCGATAGCAACGGTCTGACCAAGACACTACTTGGAGGCTTTAACATCGCCGGAACCTACACCTTCGAAACCGGCGAGCGAGTTACCCTTCGCAGTGGAAACGACGCCAATCTAAACGAGGACAATGCTGGTGATCGCGGGATCTTCAATCAAAACGGCACGGAAGGAATTGGCAGCAGTGTCACACCTCAGTGCCGTGTGACGACGACGTGCTTCCTCCCGAACGGAGATCCGTTCCCCGGCGCGGGACCAATCGTTGCCTATCTCGTCAACAATCCCAATGCGCGTTACATTCAAACCGGCGCAGGCGCGGTTTCGAACATTGGTCGTAACACGTTCCTGTTGCCGGCAATTAACAACTTCGATATCTCGCTGTTCAAGAATTTCAAATTTGGCGAGTCGAAGGTCTTCCAACTTCGTGCTGATTTCTTCAACGCGTTCAACCACCCGCAATACGTTCCCGGTTCAGTTAACAGTGTGGATCCGGTTAGTACCACGGGCCTGACGACGCTGAACCAGATCGCACCGTTGACGCCAGACTTTTTGCACCCGGATCAAGTACTAAGCAGTAATCCCCGAGTGATTCAATTGGCGGCGCGCTTTAACTTTTAAGACGCCGCAGCTTTAGTCGCGTAGCTTTCGCGTTGCTCGAGGTGACGGAGTAATCCGTCGCCTCGATTTTTTTTCGCTTCAGGAGTACCTTGCACGACGCGACTTGATTCTGAAAGACGTGAGGTGGACGGTATGTTCCTATTACTCGGAAAGAAGAAGTCAACACCCGTATTCGTCGCTCCAATTCTCTTCCTGCTCCTGGTAACTTGCGTTGATAGTGTTCGCGCACAACGCAGCGGTTCCGGTGCGGCTAATCAGGCTCGCGCTATCCAACGAGCCGACCTCGATCGAATACTCGTTTTGGCAGCGCCGGCAGCAGCCCCGCCCAACTCAATTCGCGCAGAGGTTATGAAGCAGGTTCGAATGGACTTTAGAGAATTACAGGAATTAAATAATAAAATGATGGCTACAGCGTGGGGGCATGAGGCTCTTGACTATTACCTTTTGTCGGATATGGTCTCCCGCATAAAAGCAAAAGCAAATCGGCTGAAGACGAATCTGCAATTACCGACCGCAGGCGATCTCGACAAACCAGTCTCCGCTCCCAATGTCTCTAATACCGGCGAGTTTTGTGCGGCGCTGCTCGTGCTTGATGAAACGATAATGCGCTTTGTTAACAATCCTCTCTTCCAGACACCACACACACTCGAAGTCGACCTGGCCGCGAAAGCCAGGAGTGATTTGGAAGCAGTCATTTCACTCTCAACCGGCCTCAAGAAAACCGCCACCAGGTTGAGCAAATTCGCGCCCGCTCATTAGTCCTTGTTCCGACGGCGCGCCTGCGACCGTATTTCTCATTCTCAATTTGGCCTACCTGGTTTGCACTTTGGCCTACGAAGGCCCTCTGCATACACTGCCAACCCGCAGAGTCCTCCCGGTTGTGATTTCTGGATTGTTCCCAATATTTTGGATATGCGGGTCAGTTTGACCGACGGATTTGGCCCCAAAACTGGGGAAATTCAAGGCATTAGGCCGATCAACCCCGGTGGGCATACGAGTTGCAAAATGGGCCGCGTCTTATGCAGTCTTCTCAGAGTCCATCATCACAATGCCGTGTCGCTCCGCCTCCGGGGCTCGGGCTTTCCGCGGAACGCGCGGTTTTGGTCAACGGCTATTTACAAGTATTACCCAATCGAAGAAAGGATCAGCTAAGCATGAAAAACAGCATACGCTTTATAGTCCTGTCGCTGTTCGTACTGTGTGCCTCGTTAAGCGCGTTTGCACAGTCGTCGACGACAGGATCCATTGAGGGCACGGTCGTTGACCAGGCCGGAGCGGCAGTTCCGGGCGCAACAGTTAGCGTGACGAGTCCGAATTTGATCAGCGCCCAGTCTGCTACTACAGACGACTCCGGCCATTTTCGAATCCTGGCTCTTCCCCCCGGAAGATACTCGGTTACGGTCGAAGCGACCGGCAAAGGCTTTTCGAAGTTTGAGCGGAAAGACCTCGAAGTCAATCTTTCGAAGACTACCTCTTTAGACATCTCGCTCAGCACCGGTGCGGTAGGCGCGACGGTGAACATCACCGATACCGCCGGCGCCACCGTTGATACGACGCAAAATACGACCGGATCAAACGTGTCGACCGAGCAGTTCTCAAACTTCCCAACCCAACGTACGGTGCAGTCGCTTTACAGCATTGCTCCTACGGTTGCTCGTTCGGGGTTGCGCGATGCTTCAGGCCGTGACCGCGACCCATCCGTCGCCGGTTCTTCTGGCCCTGAGAACAATTACATTCTCGACGGCGTTAACACGACCGACCCCGCGTTTGGCGGTTCCGGCGCGAACCTGCCCTTCGAGTTCGTGCAGGAAGTTGAAATCAAGACCGGTGCTTACGGCGCCGAATATGGAAAAGCCACTGGTGGAATTTTCAACGTCATCACCAAAAGTGGTGGTAACGAATTTCACGGTGATGCTTTCGGATACTTCAGCACCAAGGGTCTAGTCAGAGAGACCAAGCAGTTTCCGTTCACCGGTGCTGCGCCGAATGGCTTCTCGGAAGTTGACGCCGGCATCGACGTCGGCGGTCCAATCGCCAAAGACAAAGTCTGGTTTTTCGCAGCGTTCAATCCGCAACAGCGCAAGAACAGCTTCCTGACCCAGACCTTCCATGTTCCGGTTGAGAACAAGATCAACACGCCTTTCTATTCCGGCAAGTTGACTTGGGCTGCCAATCAGAACAACACCGTAACCTTCTCCACGTTTGGTGATTTCACCAAACAGACAGGTTTCTTATTCGGTGGTTCTGGCTTTGGTACAGCCCTGAACGACTTCAATGGTGAAATCCAGACTGGTGGTCACAATTACATTGGTCGTTGGAACTCGAGCTTTAGCTCGACCTTCACTGGTGAGTTTGCCGCCGGCTTACACTTTCAGCGCGCGAACACCCTTCCTGACGCTTCAGTTGCCGACCAATCACTGGTGACGGACAGCTTTGCGGTGTTGCTAAGTGGCGCCGCGGTGCCGGTAACCAATAGCACCGTCTTTTTTGGCGGTGACCCGAACAACCTGAGACTCGCATTCGTCGACGGTCGTGGCGGCTCGGTCCAACGCAACCTGGTTCGTCAGGGCTTTGGCTTGGTCAGTAATCAGAACCGTGACCGCATTGAACTGTCCGCCAGATTGCAGAACATCTGGGGCAAGCACACGTTCAAGTACGGGTTTGAATTCAACGACAACAAGTACAAGATCAACACGCACTCCAGTGGTCCGGCAAGAACCTTCACGGATACATTTGGTGAAGAGGTTCTCGACTCCAATGGTAATCCGGTACCGGCAGGCCACAAGGCCACCAACATGCCGGGCGGCGTCAGAGTTACCAACAATTTTGGCGTTTGCATCGCGGTGAGTGCCACTGCCGTTCAGTGCCCTTCCAGTCAGACAACCAGCCGGTTGCAACAGCTCGTTACCGCCGGTCAGGGACCGACGGGCATCACGAGTGTGACGCAGAATGCCGCTCTTACCCCTGCTCAGTTGAGTTCAGGATCGCCGATCCTGGTTCTTACGAGTGTCCGGGTACGCGACTTCTTCCTGAATACTGGTGGAAGCAACACGAGCACCAAAGTCGAAAGCTTCTATATTCAGGATGACTTCAGACTAACGAAGAACATCCAACTTAATGGTGGACTGCGCTGGGATTATCAGCAGGCCTCCGGCACCACGACGAGCTATTTAAAACTGAATAACTTCAAGGACAACATGCAGCCTCGCTTGGGGCTCATCTGGGATTTCACGGGTACTGGTCGCGGCAAATTCTTCGCGAATTTTGCTCGCTTCCTCGAAACCCCGGTACCCCTTGATATTAACGTCCGCGCTGGTGGAGACGACATCCAGCTTGATAAAAACGCGAACGTCAATCAGCTGAATGCCGCCGGTGCCAATAACATCATCGCCGGCGCAGCGTCAGGCCTGGGTTGTTTGGGTTGCGAATCTACCCCAATCGACGCCGGCATCAAGCCGCAAACCGTCAATGAATTTACCGGCGGTTTTGAGTATGAGGTTGTTAAGGACTTGGCCCTGGGCGCGCGCTACATCTATCGCAATCAGGCTCAGGTCATTGAAGACGGATCATTTGACGATGGCACCACCTACTTCCTGTTCAATCCAGGCCGCCGCGGCAGTGGTGAGACAACGGAAGATAAGGCTTGTGGCGATCCGACGATCGGTTGTTTCGGCCACGCTCGTCGTTATTACCGCGCTCTCGAACTCACGGCTACCAAGCGATTTACTAATAACTACCAGTTTATCGTTTCGTACGTGCACTCGAGCTTGATCGGTAACTACGAAGGACTGTTCCGCAACGACAACGGCCAATCGGATCCGAACATCACTTCGTTGTTCGATCTGGTGAGCTTGCTCAATGGCTTGTACGGACGTCTTCCGAATGATCGCCCGCACCAGTTCAAGTTTGACGGCAGCTATCGCACGCCGTGGAAATTACTGGTCGGCGCTTCATTCCGTGCGCAATCCGGAATTCCATTTAACTCGTTGATTCCACATCCGGTTTACGGAAACAACGAAGGATTCGGTCGCATCGTTCCCGGTGACGTACCGCGCGGCACTGCAATCGTGCCGACCGTTGGGGTAACCCAGGCCGGTTTCCCGAATGTGGTCGACAGCATCGGCTCGAACCGCACGCCGACCACCTTTAATCTGGACATGAATGCTTACTACCCGATTAAGTTTGGGGAGAAGAAAGAGCTTCGTTTCCAGGCTGACTGGTTCAACGTCTTCAATAGCCAGCGCGCAATTCGACTGGACGAGACGTTCTCAATCAACAGCGGAATCTCCGGCGTACCCAATATTGCCGCGAACCGCTTTTCTAACCCATTCTATGGCGCGGGAACGATTTTCCAGTTCCCATCGTCGTTGCGCTTGGGTGTGAAGTTCCAGTTCTAACTTGTCGCTCTTGAGTCTTCGCGGGAAGGCTCGTAGAAGCTTTGACAGGGAGAAGTGCTTTTTAGCGCTTCTCCCTTTTTTTCTGTGATAATATTGTGGGCCTCGTTCCCCTTCTGCATAAACTAAACAAACCTTTTTTAGGGTGTCGGAGTCATCCAATGTCTCAGTCTTATGAAGAGATTATCCTTCGTAGATTCATCCTGTTTTTCATCGCAGGAATTCTAGTCACATCAGTCTTTAGTCAGCACGCCTTTGCTCAAGGTGGAGGCGGCGATGGCACCGGAACAGGAGGTCGCCATGTTATCCAGGGGCGTATTTATTTCCCCTCAGGCAGACGCTCGGATGCTCGTTTAAAGATTAGACTGGAGAATTTTAATGCCGGCGCGCTAACAGTTTTCTCCGACTCTAATGGTTCTTTCTTGTTCAAAGGACTCGAGCCCGGAACCTACACGGTTATCGTCGACGCCGGTGAGTCCTACGAAGTCGCAAGAGAACCGATCAACATCGAAACCGATGGCTCAAGTTCACGCCGGGGCGTAACCTTACCGCCGATCTCCCGGCTCTACACGATAGAAATTAATTTGCGGCTGAAACCAGAGGTGATGTCGCGGGCGGCGGTGGTTAACGCGGTGCTTGCTTCGGTGCCGGAAACACCCCGTGAACTCTACCGGAAAGCTATCGAATCGGAACAGGCCGGCAATACGACTCAAGCAATTGAGCAATTGAAAGCTGCGATCGCCAGCTATCCTGAGTTCCCGCTGGCGCTGAATGAACTTGGCATTCAATATTTGAAGTTAGGCCAGGTCGAAAAAGCCTCAGAGGTTCTGAAGGCGGCGGTTCGACTCGAGCCGAAGGACTTTCAACCACTTCTCAACTATGGTATCGCGCTATTAAACCAAAAGAAGTTTGCTGAGTCGGAGGAACAATTGAGAGCAGCACTCAAGCGGAATGCTCTGGTTCCCACGGCCCACATGTACCTTGGCATTACGCTGGCGATTCAGCGCAAGCTCGAGGAAGGGCAGTCCGAACTGGAAATTGCCGCTAAATCAAACTCCAACGAAGTGTTTCTGGCCCACCGATACCTCGCCGGAATTTTTTTAGAACGACGTGAATACAAGCGCGCCGCGGAAGAACTGGAGCAGTACTTGAAGCTAGTTCCAAAGGCTCCTGATGCAGAGGCGCTGCGCCAGAAAGCTAAAGAATTGCGCCAGAAACAAGTTAGCTCTAGAATCTCATAAACCCTCGAGGAAGTCTCAATGACGATTATTTTTAGCAAACGCGCTTGGCGCAACTGGCTGATGTTTCAACTGGCCGTTGTAATCATACTAATAGGCTCTTCTGTGCTTTTTGCTCAAGGCGGAGTAGGGAGTACCCGAGGACTGCCGGATTCTTCGGGCGGCAGTAGCATGCTGGAGGGGAAAGTTTTCTTACCTTCCGGACAACGTGCCGGTCACGGTGTCACGGTGAAACTCGAGGGAAACATGATCGGCACCCGCACCACCCTTACTGACGGCGACGGATCATTTGTATTTCGATCGTTGCCGTCCGCCGACTACGCCTTGATAGTCGATGGCGGGCCGGAATTCGCAGTGCTTCATCAAACCGTGACGATTCAAGGTACGGCAGGCGGAGCGATCGTCGGCAATCCCGGCCAGGTTTATTCATACGATCTGCATTTGATTCCTAAGGGTGAGACTGTCAATGAGCAGAAATTGTTCGCCGGTATACCCAAAGAAGCCGTCACCGACTATAAGAAAGGAGTGCAATTCGCACAGGGAGGAAATAGTAAGAAAGCTGTAGAGCAGTTGAACGCCGCCCTGGCGGTTTATCCAAAGTTTTCCCTGGCTCTGTCCGACCTCGGAGTTCAATATCTAAAACTTGGAGAAATGGCCAAACTCGCCGAGGCCATGGAGGCGCTCTTAAAACTTTCGCCGGATGATTCGCGGGCCCACCTGAATCTGGGAATTGCTTTATTCAATCAAAAGAAGTTTCCTGAAGCCGAGGATCATCTGCGTCGAGCAATCGAATTGAATAGCAGCGGGCCTACTGGGCACTACTATTTGGGAATGACCCTAATCAGCGTCAAGAATTATGGAGAAGCCCTAAAAGAGCTGGAGCTAGCAATCAGCAACGGCGGCGACAATCTTGCTCTGGCCCACAAATATCTCGGCGGACTCTACCTCGGCGCCAAAAACCCACGGGCCGTGGACGAACTAGAAAAGTATTTGAAGCTGGATCCAAAAGCTGCTGACGCGGAACGAATCAAAGCTACCATCAAAGACTTGAGGAGCAAACAACCGTAAGCCTGCGCTGTAAGGTAGTCTTAAGGCCGCGATTTTGAAGTCGCGGCCTTATTATTTTCAAGTTGCGTTTCAGCGGTCCTCAGGATGGCGACAAGTCCAGTAAATGGCCCAGCTTCTCTTTCTTCGTCCGCATATAACCGGCCGCTTTCTCGGTCGGCTCAACCTCAATCGAGATCCTTTCGACGACTCTCAAGCCAGCCTCTTCGAGCGCGCGTAATTTTAGAGGGTTATTTGAAACTACTCGCACCTGGCAAAGTCCGAGATCGAAGAGAACTTCGGCACACTGCCTATACTCTCGCAAGTCCACCGCCAAGCCGAGTTGTTCATTCGCCTCCACAGTGTCTGCTCCCTTGTCCTGCAGCGCATACGCGCGAATCTTGTTGAGTATGCCAATGCCGCGACCTTCCTGCTGCTGATAGACGATCGCTCCACGTCCTTCTCGCTCGATCATGGCCATCGTTTGGTGAAGCTGTTCGCCGCAATCACATTTGGTCGAACCAAACACATCGCCAGTTAAGCACTGCGAATGGATGCGGACCAGGGTTGGCGTGTCGCGACGCATCTCTCCTTTAATAAGAGCAACAAACTCTTCAGTGCTGGTAAGCGAGCAGTAACCCGCAATCTGAAATTCGCCCCATTCTGTGGGCAGATCGGCTATGGCCACTCGCTCGACCGATAAGCCGCCTTCGGATCCCGGACACTTCGCTATTGCTTGTTCTTTCAACCAAATTTCCTTTCCAAGCCTGCGCCGGATTCGCCGGCCACGTTAGTGGTTTAGATATGATTTTATAGGAGTCGGGCTGTAAGCGCTATGACAGCCGCTTTCCGAATCGAGTTGACAGATCAACAGGAATACGTTGCTACGGCCAAGTTCGCGAGCTAAGATTAACGCCGCGTACGTTTCAATGGCGCGTATCATGAGTGTTGAGTTGTGTTGGCCTCCTAAGCCCAGATTGATGCCCAGCCAAAATATTAACGAAGACGAACCCGGACCTACTCAGCTGCAACCAGCTAACAAACCTGTCAAGTCGCCTCAAAGCGAGCGAAGGCCTGCCTTGGTTTCGCTGCGTGGAGAGTTGATGGCCGTGCCCATTCCGCTTGAGCGAAACGAGGTAATAATTGGACGCGCGATAGAGGCCGATGTTCGTCTCAATGACTCGCGCGCCTCGCGCCTGCACGCCCGCATTTCCAGCGAGTTGGATCCGACTACCAATCAAACACTCTGCCGCATCACCGATCTTGGTTCTACCAACGGCACACTGGTTAATGGCGAACCGATAACTGAAGTTCTGCTCAACGACGGTGACAAAATCGTCATCGGCGATCACCTCTTTCGTTTCGACTTGCTTGATGAAATAGATCGTGAATTTCAACAACAGATCCACCGGCTAATTGCACACGACGAACTCACCGGCTTATTGACAAGTAAATCTTTTTTCTCCGAATTGCGTCGCGAGGCCGCGCGCGCCGAAGCCGACTCCCGACCTTTCTGCGTTTTGATGATGGACCTGGACCACTTCAAGGAAGTCAACGACACCTACGGTCATCTGGTCGGCAGCAGGACGCTGGAAGAGACCGGACGCATTATTAAAGAGGCTTTGCGAGCTGGAGATGTCGCGTCCCGTTTCGGCGGCGAGGAGTTTGCAGCTTTCCTGTTGGACGCCAACTACGCTCAAGGCCTCGTCGCCGCCGAGCGCGTGCGCGCCGCCATGGCAGAAAATAAGTTCCCCATCCATCGCCGCGACGCTCCCGACACTCCCACCAGCCACCAGATAACCATCAGCATTGGAGTGGCGGCTTATCCGGATGATGCGACGGACCCGATTCATTTGGTCGAGCTGGCCGATTCCGCTCTCTATCGAGCCAAACGAAGCGGCCGTAACCGAATATGTGCTTATCGTCCTTCGCTGGCGTTAACTGAGTCGCCGTTGCCGCCTCGACGCAAGCTCTGAGCAACGCAGTCAATCCATATTGCCTCATAAGACACTTGGTTTAATGAAACGCCGAGCCGCATGCGGCGTGTAAGTTTGGGGTTCTAACCGCATCCAACCCTCGGTTGCGCCGCATTTATCGAGGCGTGTATGCTCTTCAGGTAACTTTTTCGCGGAAGCCAATGCCTACAAAGCTTAACCTTGCAAGCAAACCCTTCAGCAATCGCTCACTTCCGTGGGTCGTAACAAGTGTAATCATTGTGTTCTCGCTAATTGCGCTCGTTTTTATTGTTCGATCCACCAGCCGGACAAGCGCCCTGGCAGCTGTTGTGCAGCACGACATTAATACGCTGAAGCAACAGGAAATCGCGGCCCGCCAAAAAGCCCAAGCCGTCAAAAACTCCCTGACAAGTGAGCAATTACAAACCTTGGGAGCAGCCCATACGCTTGTCGATCGTAAACATTTTTCCTGGTCACGGCTGTTTGCGGATTTGGAGTCAGCGCTGCCGGGGACGGTACGAGTAAAAAGAATTGCCGTGCGCGGCGTTACGACGCAAGGTAATGCAACGCTCGCAGAATTGGAGTTGGCGGTCGTGGCAAAGAGTCCAACTTCAGTAACGGATATGATTGGACAGATGGACAAAGAGGGCATCTTTCACGCCGAATTGCGCACGCAGAACCTCCAGCGCGGCAGAGGTGAAAGTGGAACCGAGTATGAGTTATCGGTCATATACAAGCCAAGCGCTGGAGCCGCTACTGAAACAGTTGCTTCAACGCCGCCAAGCGCAGACGTCGCGAGGGGAGGTCTCCGATGAGCGAGAAAATGCCCCTGCGCCAAACTTCGACGCGTGATCGGGTTCGCGCCAGGCTCAAAACTCTGGGCCCTCGAGAACAACGCTTTCTTGGTCCAGCCGAAATCATAGGGCTCGGCGGAAGTGTTTTGATCCTGCTGCTTGTAGTGGTGAGTTATCTCTACTTTCTGGTTCCGGCTAACTCCCGCCTCGTCGCGCTTCAGGCGCAACGCTCTCTGCTCCAGATTGAGGTGCGAGACTTGCAGAACGTAGTAAGTAGTGGAGAAAGCACCGAAGCGTCAGTTCAGAAAATCAACCAAAGTCTGGATGAATTCGAAAGCGATCACTTGCTCGGAACCGATCGTGGCCGTATGGCTCTCTACGATAGCGTTAACGTGCTGATGCACAAAAACGGTTTGAGGAATACGTCGGGTCCTACTTATACAACGCTTGACCCTTCGACGCTCAAGACTGGTCCCAGCGGCTCGCGATCTACAAATACGAAATGGCAGAGCGTGTATCCGGGTATCGCTATCAGCGTAACGGTCGAGGGACAGTATCAGAACCTAAGACATTTCATTCGCGACCTGGAGGCGAGCAAGCAGTTCATCATAATTAATAGCGTGGAACTGGAGCGCTCCACCGAAACAAATAGTTCGCCAGTGGTCGAGGGTGAGGCAACAACTGGAACCCGCGGATCCCTCGTTAGCCTGCGCTTGGAAATGACGACCTACTTCCAGCGCACCGCGCTACAGGACGGATCTGACAATGTAACCGCACATTAAGGATTGGTTATGCAAGCTAGTGATATTCGAAATCCAACGGAACGGAATAAACTAATTCTGGCGGGCGCTCTGGGATTAGTTGCGATTCTGTTTCTTTGGTGGACATTCTTCGGCTTTGGCAGTAGCTCAACCAATAACGTCGCGCGTCCGACGGGCCAGCCGACACCTGCCGTCGGAACCAAAGCCGCGCCTGCTAAGAGTGCGCCTCAATCAATTGCTCAATTGACTGAAACTGGCCAATACGATTTGCGCCCAGTCGTCATTCTTCAACCCGTGTCAGCGCCCGAGGCGGGTCGTAACATCTTTGCCTATTACGAGCCACCACCGCCAGTTGTTAAAGTATCGGTGACGCCAACACCAACGCCAACACCGTCACCGCCGGTTCTACTAGCGAGCCTTTCGCCATCCAGTGTCTTTGCCAAGACGAGTGATTTCACATTGGAAGTATCGGGTGACAAGATCACGCCCCAGTTGCGAGTTGTCTTTGACAATAACGAATTAGCCACTCGCTACATTGGTCCCCAGCAGCTTACGGCCACCGTCCCAGCAGCGCTCATCGCCAATCCTGGCACCCGTTCGGTGATGCTCCGATCAGCCGACGGCAAGACCTATTCAAATACATCGACCATTACTGTTAACGAACCGCCGAAGCCCAATTACAATTACATCGGGATTCTCGGCACCCGTCGGTATATCGACACGGCAATTCTCCAGGACAAATCCAACAAAGAGACTCTGAACGTCCAGCGTGGCGACCTCCTCGCTGGAAGGTTTCGAGTCACCAGTATTTCAGAAAAAGAAGTGGTGGTCGTTGATAGCAATTTGAAGATCAAACACACTTTGGGTATGACCACTCAGGGCGATAGAGGCAACCCACTCCAACGACCAACGCCCAAAGTTGATAGCGAAGATGATGAACCATAGAGTTGGACCACACCACAAGATGTGGACAAAGGCATCGGCCTCGTTGCAGCCTTCAATCACCGACCGGCGAAGCGCATCAGGACGTTCGGAGCAAGGTTATACGCTGGTAGCCTTGCTCGCACTAATGACCGTACTAGCCTTGTTCGCCCTCGCCGCTGCACCCAGCATCCGTCAGCAGGCGAAGCGTGAACGTGAGATCGAAACGATCTTTCGTGGCGAAGAGATGGCGGATGCTATACGTCTTTATTATTCGTACCAGGTCTCACAAAGAAACTTGAATGGCGTTCAAGCTCTACCCACCTCCGTTGATCAGCTTCTTGAAGGCGTACCTGTCCGCACAAAAACAATCCAGATCCTCCGTCCCTCTGCCGCACGTAATTTGCTTTCCGATTCTGGTGAGTGGAAACTGGTCCGTCCCCTTTCAGCGCAACTCTCGGACTTTCAGCGTTCGCTAATGTTGTTCGCCGGAAACGTTCTCCCGCCCACAAATGACCCGCAACTCAAACAAGCACAATCAGTTATGGCGCTGCCGGTTTTACCGATACCAGGGCTTACGGGGAGCGAACCATCGCCGAGCAGCGATGACAATTCCACTGGGCCGTTCATCGGTGTGTCTATCAACAGCAAGAGTAATTCTGTGATCAACTACTACGGCATCGATAGACATGACGGCTGGATCTTCACACCGCTATTTCGATAACTCTTCTCAGAAAATAAAATTAGAAATCCTGGTTGCTAAACTTCTCTTCGACACCAAAGCGACTGCAAGTTCATTCGCCTGGAACCCGGAGCTCAAAAGGAAGTCTTTGTACTCGAGCAGGCTTCACTGCGATCCATCAACAGCGAAAACTCCTGACGATCAAGTCGCAGGAAGCCTGATCACAGGCGAAATTATTTTTCACTAATAGAGTAATAAGTTGTTGACATCGTGGGCGTTTGAGTTTATATAGCAAGATGTTGTGCGCCGTTTACACTAGCCCACAAGAGACAAGCTAGCGCAATATCTTGTGGTGATGACTCGAAACCAAAAAAACTTGAAAAGAAGGAGTAACTAAGAATGGCAACTAAAAAAGGTGGAAAGAAGAAGGCCGCGAAAAAGGCGGCTCCCAAGAAGGCAGCCAAGAAGAAAGCAGCCAAGAAGAGATAGTTCGGACCAGGACGTTTCAACAGCAACCCTCAACTGGCGCACAAAAATTTCTGAGGCCAGGATGGCCTTTCAAAAGGAACGACGAGAACTTCAAGCGAACCTCGTCGTTCCTTTTGTATTTGAAATCTAATTTATGAAACCAGCCTCTGGGACTTTACCTGAACCACGTCAATGATTCGCGTTGCTCTCGTCGAACCTGAGATCCCACCAAACACCGGCAATGTCGCGCGTCTCTGTGCAGCCGCCAGGGTGCCACTGCATATCGTGGGCGTCACAGGTTTTCGTCTGGATCACAGAGCGGTGAAGCGCGCGGGCCTGGACTATTGGCCGGAGGTGATCCTCGAAAGACATCCAGACCTCGAGAGTCTCCGGGAGTCATTGCCCAAGGCTCGATTCCTTTATTTAACCACCAAGGCTGACAGGAACTATGCGGATTGGCAGTTCAAGTCCAGTGATTGTTTGGTATTCGGAAGAGAAACGCGTGGTCTTCCTGATGAAGTACTGCGTTCGAATTGGGAGCGATGTTTGACAATTCCGATGCTGAATCCCAACGTTCGCAGCCTTAACCTGGCAACCGCGGTCGGTATAGTGCTGTACGCAGCACTCCAACAGACCGGCGCTTTTTCAGCCTGAAGTCCGTTAGCCCCTACTGCGACGTTTGTCCCGCCGAATCAAACACGCCACGTCTTCAAGCCCGCGGGAGTTATTTAGGTCAAGGTGATAAGATATCGGGTTTCGCTTCGGCGACAAATTTAGACCGATCACATCCATGTAAAGGCAACAATGAGTCAGGAAAGAAAAGACATACGCAATATTGCAATCATAGCTCACGTCGATCACGGCAAAACAACCCTCGTCGATGCCATGTTGCGACAGTCAGGAACCTTTCGCGACAACGAGCAGGTTCGAGATCGGGTAATGGATTCCATGGACCTCGAACGCGAGCGCGGAATTACCATTATGGCGAAGAACACGTCTGTTCATTATCGTGACGTGAAGATCAATATCTTAGATACACCGGGTCACGCAGATTTCGGCGGCGAGGTGGAACGCGTTCTTAAAATGGTCGACGGCGTAATGCTCCTGGTTGACGCCGCCGAGGGTTGTCTCCCACAAACTCGATTTGTATTACGTAAGGCGCTTGAGGCGCGACTGCCGGCAATCGCTGTCGTCAACAAGATCGATCGGCAAGATGCGCGTCCTGAAGAAGTGGTCAATGAGATATATGAATTATTTCTCGACCTCGATGCAACAGACGAGCAGATCGAGTTTCCCATTCTCTATTCTGTGTCTCGAGATGGAATCGCTAAACTACTCCTGTCAGATGATTCAAGCAGTCTGAAACCGCTCTTTGATCAGATCGTCAAAACAATTCCGCCGCCCAAACAGATCCGAGATGATTCGCTGCAGTTACTGGTCGCAAATCTCGACTACAGCGAGTACGTGGGGCGATTAGCGATTGGCAGAATCTATTCTGGTGAAATTGCGCTTGGCGATCAGGTGTCGGTAGCAAAGCCTGATGGTTCTTTCCAGAAGGTGCGGGTTTCACAACTCTACGCTTTCGAGGGTTTGAAGCGAGAACCTGTTCAGCGTGCCGGATTTGGCGAGATTGTCGCCCTCGCTGGTGTTGATAACGTGGAGATCGGAGACACGATCACATCTGTCGAAAACCCCCAACCACTCCCAAGTATCGCTGTTGATGAGCCTACCATCTCGATGATCTTTGGCGTGAACAATTCTCCTTTTGCCGGAAAAGATGGCAAATACGTGACTTCACGCCAGGTCAAGGAGAGGTTAGACAAGGAACTTCTGGGCAACGTAGCAATTCGAGTTGAGGAGACGGAAGCACCTGAACAATTCAAGGTCTCTGGACGCGGAGAGTTGCAGTTGTCGATTCTCATCGAAATGATGCGGCGTGAAGGTTACGAGCTTCAGGTCTCAAAGCCGGAGGCCATTACCCGCATCGTTGACGGACGGACGCTTGAACCAATCGAGCAAGTGGTGATTGATTGTCCGGAAGAGTTCATTGGCGTAGTTACCGAAGCGGTGGGACGTCGCAAGGGACAAATGACCAAGATGGTCAATCACGGTACCGGGAGAGTACGGCTAGAGTTTGAGACGCCGTCTCGCGGCTTAATTGGATTCCGCAATGAATTTCTGACGGAGACTAAAGGAACGGGACTACTAAACACAATGTTCCTTCGTTGGGGGGATTGGCAGGGCACATTGCGCGGCCGAGCTACCGGCTCTCTCGTTGCGGACCGGACTGGAGAAACCACGACATACGCGCTCTTCAACCTACAGGAGAGAGGCACCCTCTTCATTCGGCCCGGAATCAAGGTCTATGAAGGAATGATCATCGGTGAGAATGCGCGCGCGGTCGATCTGGATGTAAATGCGATTAAGGAAAAGAAGTTAACCAACATGCGTGCCGCTTCGGCTGATGAAGCCATGCGCCTGGTGCCGCCAAAAGAGCTGTCGCTTGAGCAAGCGATCGAATTTATTGGCGACGACGAACTAGTCGAGGTGACTCCGCAAAATATTCGTCTTCGTAAGCGAATCCTAAAGGCCAACGAACGGCCAAAGAAGAAAGAGGCCTGAGACGCGAGGTCATGAGATCAAGTTTCCTGCAGGCTCTAGCCGGCACTCGTCTTTACCCGATCACTGATCGGCATCTCTCAGGCGTTTCACATGTCGAACAAGTGGGCCTCCTAATTGATGGTGGAGCAACTCTCATTCAGTTACGCGAAAAAACTGATCCACCATTACAATTCTTCGCTCAAGCTGAACAGGCATTGGACGTCGCGCGCGCACGCAACGCGAAAATCATAATCAACGATCGGGTTGACATCGCCCTCGCGCTCGGAGCCGACGGTGTCCACTTGGGACAGGAGGATTTGGCGCCCGACGCGGCCAGGCGGATCCTCGGGGATGATGCGATCATTGGCTTTTCCACTCACAATCTGGAACAAGCCCGCCTGGCTGCCCAGATGCCAGTCGACTATGTTGCGATTGGGCCCATCTTCTCGACAAGCACCAAGCAATCGCAAAATCTTTCCGTGGGACTCGATGAATTGGCTCGAGTGCGCGACGCGCTTGGCGCGATTTCAATAGTCGCTATCGGGGGAATTACCAGCGAAAACATTGAGGCAACACTAAAGGCAGGGGCCGACGCGGCTTCCGTAATTGCCGATATCTGGAGTTCGGTTTTGGACATGCCAACCAAAACAAGGCAGCTTCTCAAACTTTCCTGAGCATTCCCATTAGATAACAACAGATTTTTCTTGCGTTTAGCGTTGTTTTGCGCGAGAATCCCTTGGCCAAAAAGGTGGCGTGCCAATCCGCACTGCACCGATTCCCTTCAATTTCCAGCAAACCTTTCCCCCGGAGTCCAGGTAAATGAGCTTCTTCGATCTGCCGCCCATCATTGAGCGCATGCTGCTCGTATCCGATAAGATCAGCGATCTTAACTTTTCAGTCGGCCAGCTTCCGCAGGTTGAAATCAACGGTAAACTCACACCTGTACAACCTTTGGGCATGCAAAAGCTGACGCCTTATCAGACTGAAATTATCGCGATGGCGCTGATGCACGGCAATCCCGACGCTGCGGAAAAGTTGGCCCACACTGGAACTTCTGACCTTAGTTACTCTCTTCCCTCACGGGCCCGCTTTCGGGTTAACATTTTCCAGCAGCGCGGGGTTTACTCGATTGTCATGCGCGTGATCCCGACTGACATTCCTACAGTGAAGTCGCTCGGGCTTCCCAGCCAGCTAGCGGAAATTGCTGAACTGAGAAATGGGTTGGTCCTAATGACTGGTCCTACCGGCGCCGGCAAAAGTTCTACTCAAGCTGCAATCATCGACATCATCAATGAAAAGAAGCACTACCATGTCGTAACTATTGAGGACCCAATTGAATACCTTCACTCACATAAGAACTCGACGATTAATCAACGCGAAGTTGGTCACGATATCAAGGACTTTCCCTCGGCGTTGCGCGCAGCGCTAAGGCAAGCACCGAAGGTGATCCTCATTGGCGAAATGCGAGATTTTGAAACTACTGAAATCGCGCTCGAAGCGGCGGAGACCGGTCACCTGGTTCTGTCTACGTTGCATACCATTGATGCTTCCAAGACGGTCGATCGAATAATCGGTCTCTATCCAAAAAACGAAGAACCTGTCATACGAACTCGTTTGGCCCAAACATTCCGCTACATTGTCTCTCAACGGCTCATTCCGCGAGCGGACCAGCGCGGTCGCGTTGCCGCTGTTGAAATACTTCGCTCAAGCCCACGAACTCGCGAATACATTGAAGCCGGCGAGGCTGATGGAAAGTCTCTGCTTGACGCGATGAAAGATGGAAAGCTCGATGGCATGCAGGATTTTGATACTGTGATCAAGGACCTGATTGAAAGACGCGTAGTCTCACTTGAGGACGGACTCGCCTTTGCTACCAACCAAAACAATCTGTTGTTGGAGTTGAAGGGTGTCACAGCTGGCGAAGACTATATGAACCGTGAGGGAAATGGCGTCCCCCTGGCTGCGGTCACAGAACCTGGATCGATGTTGAGTATGATCGACTAGCCGACTGCTGCTTCTGAAACCCCTTCTTCCGGAACCTGTCATGATTATTATTTGCCAAAAATGCGATTCCCGCTTGCAACTCGACGAGGCCAGAGTACCCGCGCGCCCTTTCGTTATTCGCTGTCCCAAATGTCATAGCAGCGTAGACTCTGGCTTCCCAAATCCAGCAGCGGAACAAAACAGCGCCGTCGCCGCCGGATCACCCGCGACGGAAAACTCACGCTTCGAACAACCTAATCCGGCGCCCCTTTTCGAGCCGCCAAAGGTTGCGCCCGTAGTCACCTCGAATGCTGCTACAGATAAGTTGGCTGAATTGCTGTCAGGACTAATCAACCAGCCGGCGGTTGCGAGCCGTAAACTACCTTACGCGCGACCCTCCTGGGATCCGCGCAAGGCCCTGGTCTGCGTTGCCGAAGAACACCGCGAATTGGTTGCGAGCAGCATGAACGCAAATGGATATCAAGTGTTTGTGGCCAACGACGCCAGGCAAGCGGTCGACCGCATGCGCGAAAATCTTTTGGATGTAGTCCTGCTGGATCCAAGATTTGATCCAGTGGAACAGGGGCCCGTTTTTGTAACTCGTGAAGTCAACGTTTTGAGGCCCGCACAGCGGCGCCGTTTGTTTTTCGTCCTGCTTTCGCCATCGTTGCGCTCGATGGACGCCCACACCGCATTTCTAAACAACGTAAACGCGATCATCAATGTTAGTGAAATTGATCAACTGCCATCGCTGATCGAGCGTCGGGTTCATGAATACAACGAGCTCTACAGGGATTTCAACCTCACGCTCGGTATTCAGGCGTTGTAATTCGAGTCAGTTATTCCTGATTGCCTGCCAAAGTTAAGCGTTCAAAATTAGTAGCAACCTTCAGGGGCCACGCACGTGGCCCTTTTGTTTTACCGATTAGTCCGAATTGTGATTAGCCTGCGCCGAGCAGGCAAACGCTGATGTCTCTGTTGTCGACGTTGCTAATTTGTTAAGCTTAGCCCGCCGTAATCCTCCAACTCCCGGAGCTTCAGAGTTCATGAGTCCAACTGATTCAACCAAGCGAAAACTTTCAGCAGCGACGATTGCGGTCCATGGCGGAGAACGGACTGACGAGCAGGAATTCGGCGCGGTGGTTTCTCCGGTTTTCCATTCGGCAACTTTTGCTTTCAAAGACTTCGAGGAAATGCGGCGTTACTCGCGTGGTGAACTGCCTGACGCATATTTCTATTCTCGTTACGCCAATCCGACAGTTGCTGAGGCAGAGCGGAAGATCGCCGAACTGGAAGGCGCGGAAGCCTGCGTAGTTACATCCTCCGGCTCAGCCGCCACCTTCTGCACCCTGGCGACGCTTTGTACCGCGGGAGACGAAGTCATCGCATCGGATTCCGTCTATGGCGGCACGGTCAAGATTCTCACCAAGGTCCTGGACCGGTTTGGTATTGGCTCCCGATTTATCACCGTCGATGAAATGCCTAACTTGTCAGAGCTTGCCCGAGAAAACTCGCGAGTCTTCTGGTTCGAATCGCCCGCCAACCCCCTAAACCGAATCGTGGACCTACAGCTGGCTGCGGAAGTATCACGAAACGCCGGATTGTTTTCCGTCGTTGACAACACGTTCGCTTCGCCAGCTCTGCAACAACCAATAGCTCACGGGATTGATGCGGTCATGCACAGCGCCACGAAATACCTTGGTGGTCACTCCGATTTGACTGCTGGCGCGGTTGCAGGAAGCAAAGAATTTATTGATCGTGTTCGACAAACGTCGGTGATGGTCGGAGCCACGCTCGACCCGGCTGCCGCTTACCTCCTGTCGCGAGGAATGAAGACGCTCGACGTGCGCGTGCGCCGCTCTTGCGATAACGCGCTGCAGCTCGCAACCACTCTTCGTCGACATTCGAAAGTCGCCCGAGTTTATTATCCTGGGCTCGAGGATGATCCAGATCACGCGCTGGCTAAGAGTCAGATGAAGGCATTTGGCGGGGTTGTCGCTATCGACGTCGCCGGAGGCGAGGCCGAGGTTGAAAAGCTGTTCAATTCGTTGCGGCTGGTTCGCACGGCTCCTTCGCTTGGTGGCGTCGAAACGTTGGCGAGTTATCCGAAGTATTCATCACACGCGGGATTTTCTGAGGAGCAACTTAAAGCTGCCGGGGTTTCTGCAGCTACGGTGCGTTTTGCGTTAGGTATCGAAGCCGCCGAAGACATAATCGCTGACATCACGCAGGCGCTGAACAATCTCTAGTCTGAATAGCCCGGGTCGAACTTTGTGTAGTGTCGCACCATGAACAATAACAACTCTTTGCCGCTATTTGTTTCGGCCTAATGGAAATCAAACTTCTGCTCACTCTGGATCTCCGCGAACAAGCCGCTCTACAAGCGGCGCTGGTAACTCATGGCGCCCCAGGCGCCTTGGTTACTTTGGCGTTAACCGGGGCCTGCCGCATTTCGTCCGTTGAGGAAGCTCGGCAACTTCGCAAGTGGCTCGCCGAAGCACGAACGGCCGGGGATACTGACTTCGCTTCACTGCATGTCATCGAGCGCGCGCTGGTGGACTTTGGCGTGTGATCTCGCTTTTCAGCAAAGCTGCTAACCCTTACCAATGACCGAAATTCAATTAGGCTACGGCAAAGGCTTCGTCGATTTCGCTTTTACAGAAGATCGCTACCGGGTCATTTCCGGAAAGTTAAGCGCGGACAAACCGCTTACCGATGTAGAAATTGGCGAGGCTTTGAGCGCGCCGATTCAATCGCCTCAACTTGAAGAACTTTTTTCCCAGGGCGATTCGGTGCTAATAGTTGTTTCCGATGCAACCCGTGCGTCTGCCAGTGCCCAAATTCTAAATCTGCTCGTGCGCCGGCTAATTCAAATTGGCGTGTCGCCCGCTGATCTAGCAATTATCTTCGCGACCGGAATTCATCGACCCGTAACCTCCGCAGAAAAAGTTGAACTCCTAACCCCCTTCATAGCGCAGCGCGTAAAGACGATCGACCATTCCGCGCACGATGCGTCACAGATGATCCAGCTGGGCACAACTGATCTGGGAACGCCGATAGAACTCAATCGTGCGCTCAAGGACTTTTCTCACGTCATCATCACGGGCGCTATTGGGTTTCACTACTTCGCGGGGTTTACCGGCGGTCGCAAATCAATCTGTCCCGGACTCGCGTCTGCACGCACGATTGAAGCTACGCACAAACTGGCGCTCGATTTCGAAACGGGTGGACGTCGCGCGGGTGTAGGTACCGCGCTCCTTGATGGCAACGCGGTCCATCAGGAATGCGAACGTATCGCGGCGTTGATCGAGCCTTGCTTTAGCATCAACAGCGTGGTTGACGAACGCGGAAGAGCGATTCACATTTATGCCGGCGATTGGCGGGCCGCGCATCGCTTGGGCTGCGGGGAGTATTTCGCAAGTCATTCAGTGGAGATCGGCGAGAAGCGCGACGTTGTTATCGTTAGTTGTGGCGGTTCGCCTTACGATCTCAACCTTATTCAGGCACACAAGGCGCTTGATATGGCTGCGCACGCGTGCAGTGATGGCGGTACGATTGTGCTGCTCGCTGAGTGTAGTGATGGTCTTGGTTACCCGACTTTTTTGAAATGGTTTGCGGAGGAAAACTCATGTTCGCTCGAAAGTCGCCTCCGGGACGCTTATGAAGTTAACGGGCAAACTGCCTGGTCTCTACTGACCAAAGCCGAAGCTAACCGTATCCAGCTTGTTTCGGAATTACCAGACGAAGTAGTACGCACTCTGCGGATGGTCCCGGCGCGATCGCTGACTGAAGCCCTCAGCCAAGTCGATAGAGAAAGGCCTGGTTACATCATGCCGCACGGCGCGCGGTTCTTGCCTCGCAGTGATCCCGGCTAAATCTGCTTGCGCGAGGGTGTCAGGTTTAGATTGATTGCGAAGGGGTCGCAGCACTAGAATCGCGCCTTCTACGTTTGGAGTTTGTAGCATTAGTTGAAGGAGACGAATACTTATGAGAGTAATTCTGATCACCGCGGTGTCCTTGATCAGTTGTTTCAGCGTTGCTGCGCAGGACGCAGCTTCGTCCGAGAAGCGCGTGGCGCTTAACGAAAAAGCCGTGGCCCTCGAGGGGACCGGCGCAGCTGCACTCGAGGCAACTCTGAAAACCACTGCGCTTAACGGCTCCGACGACTCGCCCGTAACTAATATTAGCCTTGTGATAAGAAACTCCAGCACCCAATCCTACGTGTATGTTTCCGGGTTGGTTACATTTTACGACGGCTCAGGCGTACGCTGCGGAGAGGGTGTCTTCAAAGCTGATGCACTAAGTGCGGACGAGTCCTTTGAGACTGACACTCCGGGGATTCGTATCCGCTGCGCGCCATCAACGTGGCGAATAGTTGCGACCAGCCTCGTTCCAAAAGTGGCGCCGCTCGAACCCAGCTCACCCAGCGCGCGTCTCAATCGCTCGCGGATAAACCTCGTCATCAGCGTGGATGGAGAGGAACATCCAATTCAGTTGGACAAACCCATGGTGGTGAAATTAGGTGACGTGCAGCGTGCGATCGTCTTGCGCGAAGCGACGCAGGTAGCAACCTCGATTCGCCCTTGACCACACAACTTTTGCGTTTTAGGATCAAGACTCAAACACGAACGAATTGGAAAGCAGGGAAAGTTTATGGCTGAGAACGCACCAAGCAAATGCGCGCATCCTGCGTGCGACTGTCCGCCTGAGAAGGACAGCAAGTACTGCAGTGAATATTGTGAAGAGGCCGAAAAGTCGCACGTGATGGAAATAGGCTGCAATTGCCAACACGAAGGCTGCTAGACCCTTATAAAACAGCTCCCGTCAATTTCGCTGAACCCCCAGCGCTCCGCTCCTTTTGTGATCTCCATTCGCAATAAATTTGCGAGGTAGCTATCGCCGCCTTCACAGCAACCGCGGCGGCGCGAGCAATCGTGTCGCCGTTTTCTATTTGCCAGCGGTTTCCTGCCGTGCAATTTGCAGATCGCGCTGAAGCGAGTTTTGTTGGCGCGACTCGTCGCGTTAAAGTAGGGAAATGCTTTCGACCCTAGTTGAACTTCAACGCTTGAAACGTCTCGAGCGAACCGGATGGACTCTTCGCGGTCTCCCCAACGGGACTGAATCTGTTGCTTCCCACTCGTTTGGCGTTTGCGTCACAGCAATGATGCTGGCTGACGAAGTTAAAGCTCGCGGGCTGCAAGTCGATTGCGAGCGTGTTCTGCGAATGGCGCTCGTTCACGACTGGGCGGAGACTCGGGTCGGCGATATGCCGAAGACCGCTACTGGCTATTTTGGCGCGGACGCGAGGAAACATGCGGAGACGCTTGCCTTCGCGGATATAGTCAAAGGCGCAGGCGGCGAATCGGAGTACCGGACCCTCTATCAGGACTACGAAGAACGCAGCAGTCTGGAAGCTCAACTGGTAAAAGCCGCTGACATTATCGACTTGTTAGTTCAGGCTTACGCACTTGAGCGTTCAGGCGCAAGGGGTCTTGATGAATTTTGGCAGGTCGCGCAGCAGCCCGATCTCAAACTTCCGGAAATCGCGGACAACCTTGTTAAGGAAGTTTTCCAATCGTTATTGGACGCTCGCAGTCAGATCAAATAACGGAGGCTAATCGCAAGTCAACAAATGTCAATTATTGCCTTTGCATCCATTACCTGGCAGAGCGTCCTAATTGGCGTGCTGCTGTTCCTGGTGACGTTTTCGATTAGCCTCGGGATTGTGTCCTTTATCATGGTCAAGATTCCCACGGATTACTTTCGCAAGGACCGGCCGCGGGAGTTGTGGGCTGACAGGCATCAGGCCGTTCGCTTCCTGGGGATCTTCGTTAAGAATCTGCTGGGCGTGGTGCTCGTCATACTGGGGATTATCATGTCGATTCCTGGTGTGCCCGGACAAGGTATCCTAACGATCCTGCTGGGCGTAATGCTGCTTGATTTTCCCGGCAAGCGTGAGCTCGAACATCGACTGGTGAGCCAGCCGAGGGTTTTCAACGCAATCAATAAACTGCGGCACAGATTTGGCAAAGAGAGTTTGGTATTGGAATAACTTGAAGAGCACGAACAGATAACGCCAAGTCGCATATTACGGGTGCGTTACCTGGTTCACGCGGTTGACGTTGAGATTCGTCTTTGTTAGCTTGAGCCTCTATTTTTCATAGGATTTTGTGGTTTGTATGGATTTATCCCGAGACCCTTTTTCATGGATCAAACTGCCGCTCAGCCCCGCTCTCTAAATCGGCTCTCGTCAATTCTGCTTCTGGTTTCAGTCTCGTTGTTTGCGAGCGGCTGTGGAATTTTCGGTACTCACAAGAAAGTCCAGGTCCCGCAACTTCTAACCCCGTTAGTGGAAGCCGACACCGCACGACTTATTAGTGAGGTAAACCGTCTGGCGACCGTTCGTTCCGTGCACGGAAAAGTCGACATAATCTTTGAAGACACTTCCTTTGCAGAGGCCGGCATCGCTGAAAAGTATAAACAGGCTGACGGACAGATCACGGTGCAAAGGCCTGGCAATATCTACCTGATTATTCAAGTCCCGTTTATCGCAAAAGATATTGCGCAGATGACTTCAAATGGTGAGACGTTTCGCGTGGCGGTGTTGCAAGGCGACGAGAAGTATCGTCGTTTCGTGAAGGGGACGAACAGCGCTACTTACGAAAAGATGGACATGGAGGCAACACCGGCACCGCCCACTACCGAGAAACCCAAAAAGGTAATGAACGCTAAAGATGCCGTGAATGCTCTCTCAAATCTGCGGCCGCAACATCTTACCGACGCGCTTATGATCAGCGGGATTGCGGACCGTGCTCAAAGCGGACTCACGTATGCTCGCAGCGAATTTTATCAGGAGGAAGCCGACAACCGTCCTCAGACCAAATCGAGTATGCGAATAGTGCGGGGCTACTATCTTTTGGAGGAGTTTTCCCAGTCGACTTCTGGTGAAGCTCGACTCCTGCGCAGGTTCTGGTTTGATCGCCTAAATGCTATTCGGTTGGCCCGTCTCCAGTCTTTTGACGATCACGGCCTGCTTATTACTGATGTTTCTTACTGGGACGAAAAGCCATTTGGCGAGGCCGGACAATTTCAACTGCCATCCCGCATTGAGATCACGCGACCACACGATCACTACAAGCTGAGTATCGCTTACCAGTCTCCGGCTACCGCCGATATCGATCGCCAGTTCCAACCGGAGGCTTTTGTTTTGGAGAACAGATGGCAGCTGCCCGAACTCGATCTTGACGCTCGTCAACGTAATAAGGCTCCCGGTACGCCCTGATAAGATTCCCACGTGGTAGCTATTAAACCTCTCCCTGTATTAACATCAGGCGTCCCGGCTAACCCGCTTAATCCTTGAAAGCGCTATTCTGGTTAACTAATCGGAACTATTACTGTTGATGAGAACCATCCTAAAGGCCGAGAACCTCGTTAAGACTTATCGCGTTGGCAAAGTCGATGTGCCGGCACTACGCGGAGTTTCGCTCGAAGTTCACGAGGGCGAGTTCGTGGCGATCATGGGTCCATCGGGGTGTGGGAAATCAACCATGCTTCATTTGCTTGGTGGCCTGCTTACGCCGACGACGGGTCGTATTGTTATTGATGACGAGGATCTGACAGCAGCTTCCGACGCGAGGCGGACCGATATTCGTCGCCGTAAGATTGGTTTCGTGTTCCAGCGTTTTAATCTCTTTCCGACTCTCACGGCGGAGGGAAATCTGCGACTCGCCGAACGTATTCACGGAAACGGTGGCGAGGATCCGCAACGGCGCCGCGAAGTATTGAAACTCCTCGGATTGGAAGACAAGCTGCATCACAAGCCGCTGGAGCTGTCGGGCGGTGAACAACAGCGCGTCGCTTTGGCGCGAGCGGTAGTAACTCGGCCTGCAATCGTGCTGGCAGACGAACCGACCGGTAATCTGGACTCCGAGAATTCAGCGCTCGTTCTGAACATGTTTCAGGAGTTGAATTACCGATTCAATCAAACCATCATTATGATCACGCATAACCCGGAAGCCGCAGCAATGTGCCGACATATTGTGCAAATGCGCGACGGCCATATCGTCGAACCCGCCACCAGCATTCAGTTGTAAACGGATAAGCAGTAGATTTACAGGGCTTCCGGCGCAGGCTAGAATGCCCCGTCGCTCATTTTTATAGGCGCGAGAATTGCTGGCCGAGAGGAGTATTGAGAACTTAATTTGGCGAATGTGCTCAGAAAGCTATTTTTTTGGAATTACGCCAGAAACACTTGGCAGTGGGACGTTCTGTGCGTCGTTATTCTAATTTTCATCTTTCTGACACCCAAAAGCTGGTTCCAAAATGGCGAACGTCGAGGCTTGGGAACGCATCAAAACCCCACTGCAGCAACCGTGCTAATTAGCCCGGAACTTATTGACAACGCGGAGGATACGGGTGAGGTTGAGCAGGTTGTGCGGAGCATCACCGGGCGCGCGGATGTGAAGGTGGTTAAGGTACGAAAAGTGGTAGACAAGGAGGGTAAGACTCGCGGCTATGAGGTTGACATACGATAGTCATCACTTATAATTGCGAGGTTTTTTGGACGCCCCTTAATAATTTCTGGGGGCTTTAGTCTTAAATGGGTCGGCTTTTTTTGATTGGTTAGAGGAGTTGTTGTTATGAAGAAACTTGTCCCCCTCGGCATTCTTTTGGCCGTGTTAGTCAGTGCACTTATTACTTCACCAAAAGCAGCAAATGGGCAAAGTGCTGGATTAGTCAGTTCGGTCTTGAACCGAATGGAACGTAACCGGCAGTCACTCAAGTCGCTCAAGGCGAGCCTGAGCATGGAGAAGTACAACTCGCAACTGCGTGACAAGGATCAGTACGTCGGCACGGTTATGTACGTGCCCGCCACCGGCAGAAATGCTTCGGTGCGAATCGAATGGCAAAGACCGCAACATGAGATTCTGGCGGTGAAGGACGGCAAGTACACGCTGTTTCGTCCGCGTTTGAACATCGCCTATGTGGGTAGCTCGAATTCCAAGAACAACAAAGCCGGCGGCATCATGGACATGATGTACATGTCTAAGCAGCAGCTTGAAACAAAGTTTCAGCCGGTGCAGGATGTTCACGAAGAAACGTTGTGGGGTGGCGTCAGCACAATTCACTTGACGCTGGTACCTAAAGGCAGCGCCAGCTACAAATACGCTGAAATCTGGGTTGATTCCTCCGGTATGCCGGTGCAAACGAAGATGGTTGAAAAGAACGACGACACAACCACTATGCGCTTGAGCGGGATGGAACGAAACGCGAAGATTAATTCGGATGAATTTAGTCTTAAGCTCGATTCAAACGTGAAGATCGTTAAGGGTTAAGTTAGGACTACAAACCACGCTGGGGCTCTGAGTTCACAAATCAGAGCCCCTTTCCATTTGGCAATCCCGATGCCGGTCACGGGTTGCGTTTGCAAAGCTCTATCGCTATTCTTCGACTTCATATTGCAGGTCTTAATTAAGCCCCGGATGGGCAAATCTCCGTAATGCGCAAGACAAAATTCATTCAGCAAAAAGTGCGTCAGTTCGCCTTTATCGGCCGAGCGCTGGCGTCCTCGCGTCATCCCGTGCTCGCCCACTTGATCCCCATGCGGCGCTGCAATCTGGCCTGTGGTTACTGCAATGAGTATGACCACACATCGTCGCCAGTACCGATTGAGCTAATCAAGCAGCGGATCGACAAACTCGCGGCGCTGGGCACGTCGATCATTACGATTTCAGGTGGCGAGCCGATGATGCATCCGGAATTGGATGACATCATTCATCAAATCCGAAGCCATCGAATGATCGCCGGACTGATCTCGAATGGCTATTACTTCACGCCTGACAGAATCAAACGACTGAACAAGGCCGGACTCGATAACCTGCAAATCAGTATTGATAACGTTGAGCCTGATGAAGTCTCGCGCAAGAGCCTGCGCGTCCTCGAGAAGAAGCTTCGCTACCTTTCCGAGCACGCCGACTTCCACGTGAATATCAATTCGGTAATTGGTGGCGGGATCAAGAATCCGGAAGATGCACTAACCGTAGCGCGCCGCGCAGTCGAGTTGGGCTTTTCATCGACCGTCGGTGTGATTCATGACGGAGATGGCACGCTGAAGCCGCTCTCTGCAAAAGAGAAGGACATCTTCCAGCAGGTAAAGAAACTCGGAAACAAGGACCACGCCCGGCTGAACTGGTTCCAGGACAGCATCGCCGAAGGCAAACCTTACCAGTGGCGTTGTCGCGCCGGAGCACGTTACCTCTACATCTGTGAAGACGGACTGGTTCACTGGTGTTCACAGCAACGCGGTTATCCGGGTATTCCGCTCGCGGATTACACGATGACCGACTTCGATCGTGAATACAGCACCGAGAAGTGGTGTGCGCCTACCTGCACGCTGCAGTGCGTGCATCAGGTTGGCATCCTCGACAACTGGCGCGATCCGCAACAAGCGCCCGGAGCGACTGAGCCGCAGAGCACACTGCAAGACACGATTCACGAAGTGCTACGCGCTGAGTAACCGCTGCTAATTCCTTAAAGATACTGTAAACTTCCTTATGCCAACCGTGCTGAGGATAGGCAGATTTCGCTTTTACTTTTTCAGCAACGAGCGAGAAGAGCCGGCACATATCCATGTTTAGGCTGCTGAGAATCTAGCTAAGTTCTGGCTGAATCCAACACAGCTTGCCTCGAATTACGGATTTTCGAGCCGAGAGCTAAATGAGCTTGAGCGGTTGGTCGAGCGAAACGAGACGTTTTTCGTGGAGGTTTGGAATGAGTACTTTAGTAAACACTGACGATAAGTCTCAAAGAGCTTACCTGCCAACAACGGCACTGGCCCAGTCCGTAGATTTTGATGAGGACACGATGCACGTCTTACTTACTGACGGGCGGCGCATCAGTGTACCGATAGCTTGGTTTCCGTTATTACTCAAAGCCTCGCCCGAACAGCGAACGAAGTACGAAATTGGCGGCGGTGGAACCTCGCTGCACTGGCCGGAACTGGATGAGGATCTGTCCATGGCTGGGTTGATGGCTGGAGCAGATCTCCAAAATTCCTGACGTGCTGAAAAGTTCGCATGAAGAAACACGTCGCCAAACATCTTTCCCGCGTGGGCTGGACGCTTTGGATATTAAGGTGGGTGAGCTGAGAACCTCTACAATCTAACTTTGCGGCGCTACAACGATTAACGGGTCACAGCGCGTGGGCCTTCTGGATCTAATCACCCACATTAGTTCGCTCCCAGCGTTCCACCAACTGTAAACAACGTCACCGAGCTGGAGAGTCCCAGGCCGGAGAGTCTTCCGGCCATGATCACGATCATTTCGCCTTTCTCGACGGCGCCGCTTTCCAACAAAATTTTTTCTCCAACCTTTAACATCTCTTCGGTGGTTTCCGCGTGAGGCATAAGCAACGACTCGACGCCCCAGATCAGCGTCAGTTCGTTTTGCACGTCCTCGGAATTTGTCAGCGCGATGATTCGTTGTTCAGGTCGCAACGCGGAAAGCCGCCGGGCCATCAGTCCTGATTCAGTTAGGACTGCGGTTGCCCGTGTACCCATTTCTTCGGCAGCAAATGCTGCGGCTTCGCAAAGCGCGCGACTGACACGACCCGATTGCTGCCCCGCCCATTTTTTGAACTGGTCGGCTTCAGGTTCCTTGCCGGCCTCAGCCGATTCGATGATGCGACACATGGTTTCCACCGCGGCGACTGGATAGAGACCGCTCGCCGTTTCATTCGAAAGCATCAGCGCATCCGTTCCGTCCCAAACGGCATTGGCGACATCTGACGCTTCCGCGCGTGTGGGCCGCGGATTCGTAACCATCGACTGCAGCATTTGCGTCGCGGTGATCACCATCTTTCCTGCCTGCAGAGACTTTTGGATGATTCGTTTTTGGTAAACCGGAACCAATTCGACACTCGTCTCCACACCGAGGTCACCGCGAGCCACCATCACGGCATCAGCGGTGGCGATAATCTCATCCAGATGATCAATGGCTTCCGCCATCTCGATCTTGGCAACGAGCGGAGCGCGCCCGCCAGCCTCGCGGATAAAGTCTTTCGCGCGGGCACAGTCTTCAGCACGACGCACAAAAGACAACGCGATGTAATCAACGTTTTGGGCAACGGCCCATTTCAGATCGGCGATGTCCTTTTCGGTTAACGAATCTATCGGCAGCGAAACTCCCGGTAGATTGATCCCCTTGCGTTCACCCAGCACGCCCCCGTTCAGCACACGACAGATCACATCAGTCTTGGTTGTTTCCTCCACCTCCAGGGCGATCGCCCCATCATCCAACAGCAGCCTGGTGCCGGCTGCGACGACACGAGCGAGGTCGGGATAGTTTGTAGCGACTCGCTTTTCGTCGCCGACGACGTCATGAGTAGTCAGCACAAAAAGCTCGCCGGCCTTGAGGGTGACTGGTTGTCCGTCTTTGAGTTGACGCGTGCGTATCTTGGGGCCGGAAAGATCTACCAGAACCGCTAACGGCCGGTTCAGATTTTTGGCCGCAGCGCGGGCCCGTTTGATGTCTTCGGTTTTTTCTTCCTGAGTACCATGAGACATGTTTATGCGCACGCCGTTAGCGCCCGCATGTATCAACTTCTCGATTACCTCTTGATCGCGAGAAGCAGGTCCTAAGGTCGCAAGAATTTTCGCTTTACTCATTTCAGTTTCAGTTGTAATGCAAACTGTCGATTTGCGGCCGGCGATCAACTCTCGAGTCGAGCAGGCGACTAACGTTTGCAAACTAACAGTTTGCGTTACAAAATCCGTTCAGTACAAACCGGGAACGATCGCCCGCACGCTTCTCACATAGTCTTCAAACTGATCCCCAAAAGCCTCGCGCAGCAATTTCTCTTCGCTGCGGATCCGGATCGTTGTGCCAACGAAAAAAACGAGCAACGCGGCAAGCAGCGCTGCCCAATGACTGATAGACAATCCGGTGGCGAGCAGCATTCCCAACATGCCCGTGTAGATCGGGTGTCGCACAAGCGCGTAAGGGCCACTGGTGGCAAGCTTGTGTCCCTCGACCAATCGCGCGGTCAGGCTCCATTCCTTACCAAGCGTTTTGACTGCCAGCGTCACTAACCAAACCGAGCCAATAGCGGCGACGATCGCCAGTACGCCTGTGAAGACCGTTATCAACTCCCGACCCGCAACGATGGGCGTGAACATCGTTCGACGCACCCCCCAAACAAACCCGAACGACACGCCCTGCAATGCGACTCCGAAAAGCGAGCCCGGCTCCCGCTTCCGATCCGGCGGACTCGGCGGTTTCTTTCGTAACAAGAAGACGCCGGCAAAAACAAACCAACAGATCAGCACAACCACAAAAACCAACGTTGGCCAAACTTCTAAATTGATTCTCATTCTTCTGAAGGCGGCAAGAATTCAAGCAATTCAGGAATACAAGCTTTGGCTTGCGGCTCCTCGCAAAGAGACAACCTGAAGGTTGAACTCTAAACTGTTTGAGTGCCGGCTAACTTTGCAGCCTTTGTTCCAACCTTCTTCTGCGCTTGCCCATAATCATTCCATTCAAGGTCATCACAAAGGCCGTCAGCATATAAGCTATTCCCCCAAGCCCGGCGCGTTCAGGTCCGCCGATGAGTACGACCAACAGAGAGATGACCGCGATGCCACAATTTAGCAGGGCTTCAAGAATACTCTCACGCGTGTCAAATTGTTCGAGCTCGTTTAGCTCGAGCACATCACGTTTCCGGTAGGCATGCGAGTAGAGCAGCACAAACACGCCGAACACTGCCAGGTATCCCAGGCTAAAAATCGTCATCAAGCTGGCCATTTGCTCGGGACTTCCTATCATTGGAACCACATTTCCGTTTGCCAGGTGAACTTCATTGTGTCCACCTGTAAACCTGTTGACGAGAAAAGAAAACAAGAACTTAAGTGGGTAAACATAGAAGAGCACTACAAACAACAAGGCTGCATTGAGCACCACGGTGGTAGTGTCCTGCAAACCATATCTGCGGAAAAATTTGTACTGAGTGAACCAAACAAAAAAGAGCAGGATGAAGCTGACCAAAAATGCGCCAAAACCGTGCATCGTTGCCGCCAGTTCATCAAATGTCTTCGGGACCTCAAGCGAAACGACAAGCAGCGTAATAGCAAATGCGAAGACAGCATCGCTCAATCCTTCTATGCGCGAAATCTCGTGACCGCGCCAGCGAAAGTTTCCAGGACGGCCGATGTTTTTTTCCATCAACTTTTCTCTGATCATTCTTTGCCCTCGGTCTCAAAGATAACTACAGAGCTGGATTTGTGGCTAACGAGTCGACTGCCACCAACCAGGTTTTGGTTCGGGTTATTCTACACGTACCTGTGGCGCTCCCACAGTCAAGTTGGATTCTCGCCGTCAGTTGTAGAGCGCTTCTTTACGATTCACGATTTACCAACTACGATTCACCCTTATGGACTTTCCACAAACTGAACGCACGACCTTAAAGCGTCTCCCCAAACGCGGCGTTTTTGACCGTGAACTTGTTTACGGAATCCTCGATGAAGGATTTATCTGCCATGTGGGCTTTGCGGTCGATGGCCGGCCTTTCGTGATTCCCACCGGCTACACACGCGTCGAAGACCAGCTCTTTATCCATGGCTCGCAGGTTAGTCGAATGCTGCGCACGCTCAGCACCGGCATTGATGTCTGCGTCACGGTTACTCTGGTTGATGGCCTGGTGCTGGCGCGTTCAGCTTTTCATCATTCAATAAACTATCGTTCGGTTGTAATGTTTGGTCGTGCGGCTTTGATTGAAGACCGTGATGCCAAGCTCGCGGCGCTATTCGCGTTTTCGGAGCAGGTGATTCCAGGTCGCTGGGACGACGTGCGCCAGCCAACTGAGCAGGAGTTGAAGGCTACTACAGTTTTATCGCTGCCGCTCATTGAGGTCTCGGCCAAGGTGCGGAGCGGTCCACCCATTGATGACGACGAAGACTACGCGCTGAATGTTTGGGCCGGTGTGTTGCCGCTCAAGATCGCAGCCGGCGCGCTAATTAACGATCCGCGCTTGCCGGAAAGTATCGAAACACCTTCATACACGCTCAATTACTCACGAGAAAAGAATTGAATACTCCCGCCATCCCTCGCGTTCACGCAGGAATGTTTTGGCCGGCGCTGGCCATCGTGTCATCGTTTGCAGCGGCAGCAATCCTCCTTCGCGTTGAAGGGCGCTTGTGGCTGTGCGCCTGCGGCTATATCCAGGTTTGGTCGGGCCAGGTTTGCAGCGCCACTAACTCGCAACAGCTTCTCGATCCCTATAGTTTCACGCATATGCTTCACGGTTTCCTGTTTTTTTGGTTAATCGCGTGGCTCTGGTCGCGGCTCGGTGGCGGCTGGCAACTGGCGCTCGCAGTCGCGTTGGAAGCTTGTTGGGAAGTTTTTGAAAATTCAAACTTCATCATCGATCGCTATCGTTCTGAGACTGCTGCGCTCGGTTATAACGGCGACACAGTGCTCAATTCTTTCGGCGACATCCTCTGCTGTTTGATGGGCTTTCTCGTCGCCCGGCGTCTCGGACTGCGTCGTTCCTTGATCGTTTTTGCATTACTCGAAATTGTTTTGATCGTTTGGATCAGGGATAGCCTGCTGCTGGAGATTGTGATGCTGGTGGTTCCCATCGACGCGCTTCGAGCCTGGCAAATGTGTCGGTGAGTAATAAGCAGTCAGCAATCAGCGGTCAGCAGGATCGTTTTGCGTTTGACGTCTATCAGACTACTGGACTGCTGACTGCTTATTACTGACCACTGTTTGCTTCTCACTGATTGCTGTTTACTGATTGCTGATGACTGGTCTAGCATAACTCCACATGGCAGAACTCGATCCTTACATTGGTCAGGTGCTCGACGAAAAATACCGCCTTGAACGCCTGCTCGGCCGCGGCGGAATGGGTGCTGTATACCTCGCCACCCACCTCGGCACTGAGCGCTACGTCGCGCTCAAACTAATTACTCCGCAGTTCATGCGCAATGAAGAGTTTGTCGCGCGCTTCAAACGTGAGGCTCGCGCAGCGGGCAGGCTGCGCCACCCAAATGTAGTTGACGTCACCGATTTTGGTTTTGCTCACGCAGGCGCAGAGGGCGTCGCCTATCTCGTAATGGAGTACCTCGACGGTTGTACGTTGGGCGACGTCCTGATCGAGGAGAAGCGTCTGTCATTAGAGTGGGTAGTGGATATTCTGGAGCAGGTTTGCTCGGCGGTTCACGAAGCGCATCAACAGGGAATTGTCCACCGCGACTTGAAACCTGAAAACATTTGGCTCGAACCAACTCGCTTGGGTGGTTATCGCGTCAAGGTGCTCGATTTTGGTATAGCGAAACTAGCTGAAGCGGATACAGATTCCGGAACGACCTCAATAGCAGGAGCGCCGGCAGCGACGCGCGGAGCCAACGAAACCGGGCTACGCGACGCCAACGAAACTAGGCTAAAAGCCGCTCGCTTAACTTCCCACTCCCACACACCGGACCACAAGCCGATCGCCAACCGTCGTGACCTGGAGATCGACACTCTGATTTATTCCGACCAGGCAAGCGAAGGAGCAGCCACCGAACTCAATGCTGCGGGCGCCACCGCAGCGCAACCTGCAAAAGAAATGGCGACTCAACTCTTTGAAGAGTCGCCGGACGACGCCGACGCAAAATCTACGGCCCTATTTCAACCAGTACCTGATTCTCCCGATGACGATCGTACGCTGATGCTTGGCAAAGCAACTCAACAAGCACTCCGGGAGCAGCAAACAAAAATGAAAGCCGGCACGACGGCAGGGACAGAGTTAACGCGTGTCGGCGCGATCATGGGAACACCGATTTACATGTCGCCGGAGCAATGCGCCGGCAAACCCCTCGACGCTCGTTCAGATATCTACAGCCTCGGCGTCATCGCGTATCAAATGCTTGCCGGCCAAACGCCTTTTGCGGGCGTCACCGGCAACGTGATGCAAGAACACATAAATGCCGAGCCACCGCCCTTGCGCACGAGAAACAAGAAAGTGCGAAAGCGCGCGGCGGAAGTTGTAATGTCCGCGCTGGCAAAGCAGCCGGAAGATCGTCCTCCAACCGCGGCTGCATTTGCCAGTTCACTCCGTGCACAGTCTGAAGGAATCGGTTCTTTGTATCGTCGCGCCCTGGCTCTTTACATTGAAAACTTCCCGAAGTTTCTGAAGTTGTCATTGATCGCGCACATCCCGGTCGTCATTACGACCCTGCTGCTAATTGGCTTTGAAATCGCCGAAAACGCGCAACCCAAAGGCTTGAGCGTGGGACGAGTCGTGGTGATTTGCGGGTTGGCACTTGCGGGACTTCTCCACATAGCTGCTAACTTTGTTACTGCTGCCACGGTCTCTGGCGTTACCGCCGTGATTGTTACGCAACTTTCGCTCGCGCCACTGCGTCCCGTCGAACTGCGGCTCGGCTTCGCTCTACTGAAACGTCGCTGGCGTCCGTTTTTCAAGACGACCTTCTTTCTAACCTTGCGCATTATCCTCGGCTTCATGCTGCTTGTAATCCCAGGCATCGTGGTCACAATTCGCTACGCCCTTTACGCGCCCGTAGTGTTGATGGAAGGCCTGGAAACGAAGGCCGCAAGGCATCGCGCGCGCCAGCTGGGCTCCCGTTCGTGGCGCACCATCATTATCGTTTTGGCACTGCAGTTTTTGATTCCGATAATAATCAGCGCCCTGCTCGGAAAACTGACGGTTATCAAAACCACGGATACCGGTGTTCACCTGGCTAACAGCTCGATGGCCCATCAGATTTATCAACAACTGACGGGCTTAATAAATATCTTCATCGTGCCGCTGACGTCAATCGTGCCGGCGCTGCTCTATTTGAAGATGCGTCAACTGGGCGGCGAGAATCTGACAGAAGTGCTTGGCCAAATCGAAGAAGCCGACGACAAACGTAGCGAGTGGCAACAGCGTATGCGCACTCGCTTGAGCCTTCACCCTTCTCGCGGTAGCAAAGGGCGCAGCCAACCATCGGACACGGCACAGAGAAGTCAACACTAAGTCAGTAGCCAGACGTTCGCCGCGGGAGCGCCGAGAAGAGGGTTGTTAAATGGATTGCGCGTTGAAGACGCGCAAAGGTTCTGGGCGCGGTTCCACCGCCCAAATTTGAAATGACGCGTGGCCTTTCTAGGATCCGAGACTTCCTCGCGCAGAAATAGCACCTATCATTAAACTGTTAACGCGAGATCAAGTTTGCAGATATCGCTCGCGCAGAACGTTCAAGTGATGCGAGAGGTGGCCTGCAACAATATAGGCGATGGCGCGCACGGTAACCGTGTTGTCGCTGGCGATGCCGCTGCGCAGCCAGGCTGCGGCGGGAAGATTGTGGAAGAACGCGAGCGTTGACAAACGTATCGCCCGAAACTCCTCGAGATGATTCGCCCAGGACACCTTGTCAGATTCGGCCGCCTTGAAACCAATTTCCTGATCGAAACTCGGCAGCGGAGCTTCAAAACCACGGGCGAACCACATCGCTCGATACATGAAAACGCGTTCCCCGTCGTTCACATGGCCCAGCAGTTCACGCATCGACCACTTGTCCGGCGCGTAACGGTGGAGCGATTGTTCCTCTGAAATCGAGGACAGGAAGTTTTGGGCATCATCCAACTGCGTTTCGAGCACCGAGACAATGTCGTCGCTCTCAACGCGGTCGATGTAGACAAAATAATCAGAAGCGGCTTCGTTTGGTTGTGGTCGTCCATGCATGATGTGAATAGTAAATCGTGAATCGTAAATAGAAAAGCAGCGGAGTGCGCGACTAAGGTGACGGCTGCCACGAAAATCATTCTACAAAATGCGCTTCGGAGATGCGCATAGAAGGTAGCCAGAGGTGAAATCTCGGGCTCACGTGTCGTTTCAAATTCGCGCAGTGGAACCGCGCCCAGAATCTTTGCGCGTCTTCAACGCGCAATCGATCCATCAATTATCGTTCGTTAACCCAATTACCTAACGGTTGAAGCGCTTAGACTGGCACTCTATTAGACGCTAAGCAGACAGCTATCGTGACCAGTTATGGGATTGTTCCACCACGGTTGTAAGCAGCGCGCGGATTTTGTCAGCGCCGGCAGCCAGCGGGCTTGCGATCTTGCCGTTGCGGCCAACAACCACGGCGGTCGGCGTAACGTTCGCTCCATATTGTTCTGCAACTTCGCGCTCATGCTGCAGCAGCACTTTACCCAGTCCGTTCCGTGCTACGTTGACAAAATTCTCTTTGATGGAGCCAAAGCTGATCAAGGCGATCGTCAGTTGATCGCTGTGGGTTTTTTGCCATTCTTTGACTTCGGCAAACAGCACGACGCAAGGTCCACAAGTTGGATTGGTGAAGATCAGCAGCACGGGTTTGTCGTAAGCAAGTAACTGCTTGAGCGATATCGTGCCGCCCGCATAGGCGGTCAACTCAAATGGCGGCGCCGGCGAATCGAGGGACAGTCCTTTTGGCGGCGCGGGCGTTTCCACAGCTCGATGCTTTTGTCTTCGCTGCAAATAGATCAGACTCGCGACCACAACCACGACAGCCACAACCAACAGCAGCCCCTGGAAAGAGTTGAGTTGCGCCAGCGTTTCCAGAATACTCGAGGCCGGTTCCGCTGCTGTTTGCCACAACACAAAGGTTGCGCCAAGCGCGAAGACTACGTTACGCGCGAGCGTGGGCCAACCAAGTGGACGAGAATAGAGCTGGCCAAAGCAGTGGCAATCATGTGTATGGCCGCGCGCCAGGTTCACGCCGATTGCCACGATGAACAGGCTGAGCACCAGCAGAGCGGCGAGGGCGCTGGCGCTGGTGGTAGTAGCGACGAGCAACCCGGCGGCGATTAACAGTTCGACTATCGGCAGCGCAATTGCGAGAGCGGGCGCCAGTGGTTCGGGGGCGCCGAAGTTTTTCACGGCGTCACGCGTGCCGCCCTGATCGATTAGTTTTGTTACCCCGGCGACGCTGAATATTGCGCTGAGGGCAATTCGCAGAAGTACTATGGTAAGGAGCATTGAAGCGAGCGGGCCCTTCGCAAACGAAAGTTAACGCTGAAAACAGATTCGCCAGTTTAGCCCAAAATGGTCGCTCCCAGTATTCGACAGGCGGTTTCTCGTCTAGAATTGGGGAACTTGAATCGCATTAAGTCCGTTAGTTGTCTACAGCGAGATTAATCGACCTTATCCAATCTAACCGGAAGGAGTGGTGGCTATGTACTGCGCAGCTTGTGGCACACCTTTAGCGCCCGGCCTCAGTTACTGCAATCGGTGCGGCATGAATTTGAAAGACCGCAGCGAGTCGCGCCAAGCGCCGATTAACTCCTACCTGACGGCGATCACGATCATCGGCATCGGCGGCCTGATAATGATGTTGGGCGGCGCCATTGCGCTGAAAAACGGCGCTGAGCTTAATCAGGACATGATCGGCATTTACATGCTGATGACCTTCCTGATAGTTGCCGTTGTTGAACTCTCTTTGTGCTGGCAGCTTTCGCGGGTAAACCGCAGTGCTGACAAAAGAGAGAGGGCCATGCCGCAAATGCACGCGGGAATGCCAAACCAGATCGCAACGCCACAGCCGCGCGCTCTTGGCGAAACGATTCCAAGCGTTACCGAAAATACGACCCGCACACTGGAGTACTCGCGCAACGAACCGTCGCGCTAACACGTTCGCCCATCATCCTGAAGAGGAGCACCACAGTGAAGAAATGTGTCTTGCTAATAATTCTGATCGCAATAGGAGCTGGTTGCCACATTGGTCATCACAACGTTTCCGGTTCAGGTAACCGGAAGACAGAAAAGCGTAATGTCGGTTCCTTTAGCTCGATATCGACGGAGGGAGCTTTTGACATCGAAGTGGTTTGCCAAAAACCGCAGGACATTGAGATCAAGGGTGACGACAACATTTTGCCGCTGGTCAGCACCGAGATATCCAACAATGTGTTGCACATTAAGAGCCTCCGCGGCTACTCGGTAGCTGAACCCATCACTCTAAAAATTTCTGTGCCGGATCTGGAAGGCATCTCTTCGGCAGGCGCAGGCACTATCGAAGTTACGGGCATCAAGAACGAGAAACTTACAATCAATGCGAATGGCGCGCCGACAATTCGAGCCTCCGGCGAAACCAAAACTCTCAAGATCGATGCGGTGGGCGCCGGGAAACTCGACACGCACAAACTGCGCGCTGCTCGCGTGGAAGTTGAAGCAAAAGGCGTTGCTAGCGTTGAGGTATATGCGAGGGAACAGCTTGACGTGAATATCTCCGGACCATCGCACGTGATTTACCAGGGCGACGCAGCCGTGCACAAAAGCGTAATCGGTCCCGGCAGTGTTGAGAAGAAAGAGTCGGAAGTGGACTAGCGAATCAACAATTAGGATTTTTTGCGATCTTCTATGACGATCACTTCCGCACCTTTTTCCTCAAGGGCTCTGACCAACGGTTTTACGTTCGCGACGCCTGTGACCTTGAGGTACACAGGCTTCTCATAGCAATGGGGACGAGGCACCTCAAGACTGAGATCCATGCCAGGCCCATACGCTAGCTGAACAGCTCTCGCTTCGTTTACTGCTCTGATTGTTGTTGTCAGGTCTAAAGGTTTGGCCAGACTTCCAATCACATTCTTGTCCGAATAAACATCTCCGCTACCTACTATTGCAAACACAACTGGATCGCAACCACCGACTTGAGTTGTTCTCTGCGCCTCGGGCGCCATTAGCGGCGACTCAATGATTGGGTCATGAAGCATCGTGCGAGACACGAATGAGCCAACAAAAAACAGTGTGGTCCCAACGAGCAAGAGAATTGGAATCCAGATGAAAGTTTTGCGAGTTGTTATGCGCACAGTAAATCTCAGGGCCGAGAAATCCAATCACTGCATTAGACACAAAGACTCCCGCTATGTTCCCAGCGAGGTGAGCCTTATGATATTTTTATGTTGACATTCCACTCCTTACTGAATAACTATTTCACATTCTCGAAAGGAGCTTATTCCAACAATGACATATGTAGTTGTTGAGTTGTGCGTTGACTGTAAATATACCGACTGTGCCGCGGTGTGCCCGGTCGAGGCATTTCACGAGTTGCCTGACCGCCTCTACATTAACGCCGACACCTGTATCGATTGCGATGCCTGCGTGCCGGAGTGTCCGGTGGAAGCAATCTTCGCCGATAACAACGTGCCGGAAAACTATGCGCACTGGACTCAAATTAATATCGACGAAGCTCCTAACTATCCGGTGATCAGCGCAAAGATTCCCGCCCTGCATGGCCCAACCTGCACGGGACCTGAAGAATGATCCAAGACTAAGCTGCTGTCCTTTCGACCAACCATCCTCTGAGGAAATCATTGTCAGCACTGAAGTGCCCACAATGCAGTCTGGTAAATTTCGCAACAGCAACTCAATGCAAACGTTGCGGCACACTTTTTAGTCAAACCGTTTCATCGGAGTCCGGCTCAAATCTGCAGGGCTTCGTTTTGGAAGATGGCTACGTATTGCCGCCGCCGCCGTCGGTGGGATCGCCCGAAGCCGGCATCTGGCGCGACGGTAAAACGTTAGTCATGAGTAAGGACGCTGTGCTTCCAGACCGTTGCGTTAAATGCAATGCGTTTACCCAAGGCCGATTGAAACGCAAACTCTCGTGGCATCATCCGGCGTATTTCATTCTCCTTTTAGTCGCGTGGCTTATCTACCTGATTGTCTCGATGGTCGTGCGCAAGCGCGCGACTGTCGAATTGGGTCTCTGTGATGAACATCGAGCGAAGCGTACCACCTACATTTGGGTAACCTTGCTACTGACGCTGGGAGGCTTTGCGGGCTTCGTTCTTGCCATAGCCGCGGAAGACGGTACCCCGGCGCTCATTGGGCTGCTGTTGCTGATCGCAGCACTCATATTCGGAATAACAATGACCCGGGTGACCTATCCTCACAAGATCGACGATCGGTTTGTTTGGCTCAGAGGCGTCAACGACGAGTATCTCAATCAGTTTTCTCCGTGGCCGGGCTTTTAGCTTCGGGCAGTCTTTCGTACTACATTTCTTTCGCGCGTTCGCGTAAAATTCCGGTGAAATGAACTCGGAAAGATTACGCAGTGCTTGCTTCTGCTTCCTCGTTACCGCGATTCTTGCGGGCAGTTCATTTACCTATTCACAGTCGGGCCGCCGAGCTAAACAAATCCCAACTACTCCGTCTCCCACGCCCGAAGCAAAAGAAACAGCAGCGAAACCCGCGGCCCCGGATCCGCCGCCGCCTCAGGTCACAGCGGAGAAGAACCAGGACTATCGCTGTACTGATGACGGAAGCCTCGCCAGAATTATTGAAGCAGACGATATCGAGGAAGTGGTTGTTTCGCCGAAAGAAGCGGATGTTCGCGCCACCATTTCTGCAAAGCCTAAGCCTTCGTACACCAAAGAAGCACGTCGTAATGGCATACAGGGATTCGTCACCCTGAAGGTCTTGTTGTCAGCTCGCGGCAAGGTCTCGCGGGTTCGAGTGGTTAAGGGACTTCCTGCCGGACTCACTGAAAATGCGATCCGCGCCGCCTGCAAGATGGAGTTCAAACCCGCAATGAAAAACGGGAAAACAGTGTCTGAGTGGTTGAACGCCGAATATGTCTTTCGCTTGGCCGACTCCTCAATCTTCACTCCATAGTTTTGAGGCCAGTAGTTCAGAGTTCAAGCTTTAGCTTGTGTTTTTGGCTGGCAATCGACAGCCCAAAGGCTGAACTCTGAACTGCTGGCCTTAAACTCAACCGGTACCGTCTTACTAGTGCATTGACAGCCACGCGCTCTCGTTTGTAGAGTCTGCACCTGAAGCGCGCCGTCTCCTCCGCCCGGAATCGATAAACACTTTGGCGTTCGCGTCCGCTTATCGTAGTTTTCGCAAACGTACCTCCATGACAAAACGTCTTGCTTTGATCCTCGCGATTGGCTTTTGTTTTCTGCTGCTGGTCGCCTCCAGCGTTCCGGTGTCTGCAAAAGACAAGTGGACGAGCGTGCGCTCGAAGAATTTCCTGCTAATTGGCAATGCAAATGAAAAAGATATACGGCAGGTAGGCATTCGGCTCGAGCAATTTCGCGAAGTCTTTTCACATCTGTTTACCAATCTCAAAATCAATTCACCAGTGCCAACCACGGTTATCGTTTTTAAGAACGACGAGTCGTACCGGCCGTTCAAGCCAAATGCGAATACTGCCGGTTATTTTCAACCTGGACCTGATGTGAACTACATAACGCTCGAGATCTCGAGCGACGTGAATAGCGAACAGAATCCCTTTACGATCATCTTTCACGAATACACGCACCTGCTGATAAGAAACACCAGCGGTAACGTTCCCACCTGGTTCAATGAGGGGCTGGCCGAGTATTACAGCACTTTCAGCATCACCGATGACCAGAAGGTGGTGATGGGTCGCCCGATTGCGAATCACGTCTATCTGCTGCGCGAAAACAAAATGTTGCCGCTCAGAATGCTGTTTCAGGTTGATCCAAACTCCGCGTACTACAATGAACGCGACAAGCAGAGCATCTTTTATGCTGAGTCCTGGGCGCTGGTTCACTACCTGATTCTCGGCAAAGACGGCCAACGCATGTCGCAGCTGAGCAAGTTTGTAGATTTGATATCGGCAGGCGTGTCGATGGAGCAGGCGTTTCAACAGGCGTTTGCGATGACTTTCGAAGCCATGGAGAAAGAGTTGCGCGCGTATATTCAGCGCGATCGTTATCCAATCCTCGACGGCCACTTCGAGAACAAACTTGGTTATAACAGCCCGATGGAGTCGGCGCCGATAACAGAGGCTGAGGCTCAGGCGTATCTCGGCGACTTGCTGTTGAAAAGCAATCGCGCAGACGCTGAAGTCTATCTACAAAAAGCCTTAGCGCTCGATCCGGATTCGGCGATGGCCAATGCCTCGCTCGGCCTGCTGCGCGTGAGGCAAGGCCAGCATGGCGAAGCGCGCAAATTGTTGGAGCGCGCCGTGGCGAAAAGCTCCCAAAACTATCTAATTCACTACTATTACGCCTATGCACTGAGTCGCGAGGGTATGGGCGACATGATTGCGGTGATGGGCATAGCGCCGGAGTCTGCAGAGATCATGCGCAGAGAATTGAAGCGAGCGATCGAACTTCGTCCTGACTATCTTGAATCGTACGGCTTGTTGGCTTTTGTGAATCTCGTCACCGACACCGAACTCGACGAATCGATGGAAATGCTGAAACAAAGACTCGCCGGCGCTCCTCACCGCAGCGATCTCACGTTCATGCTGGCTCAACTCTACCTGCGGAAGGAAGACTTTAAGGCAGCGCGCCAACTCATAGACAAAGTCCTGGCTGAAGGTGATGCTGACATACGCCAGCGCGCCCAGGGATTGCTGTCTCGACTGGAAGCGAAAGAGCAGGAGGTGGCACGAATCCGCAAGGACAGAGAGGAGTGGGAATCGCGCCATGGCAAGACCGGCGATTCTTTAATAGGAAATGGTGAGATTGTAGAACACCCGTTTGATCCCATAGCGGCCCTGCGAGAGTCACTGAGAAGGCCGGTGACCGGCGAAACGCAGGAGCAGGGCATGCTCACCCGTATCGATTGCGATGCAAAGGGAATTACCTTTCTCGTCAAAGTTAATGATCGTCTTCTCAACCTAAACACAGACACCTTCCAGCACATCAACATAGTGAGTTTCAGTGAAGATGCAGGCAGTCAAATCACCTGCGGAATTCGTAAAACTCAGAACAGTGTTGTCGTAGCTTTTGTGCCGGCTAGTGCCGCGCGCGCAAAGTTTGATGGCGTCTTGAAGTCTCTGGAGTTTGTCCCATCCGACTTCAAGCTGAAACCTTGAAAACAGAGGTCAGGGGACAGCGGTCCGAGGTCAGCAAATATTCGAGGCCTGATCTGATTCCTGTCTCCGGTCTTCTGATTCCATCCAATCCGCTTCGGCAACACCTTCCGTATATTCTCCGAGTTCGCACAAATCAGTTCTACAAGAAGGAAGGTATAAAACAGTGAAGAAAGTGTGTCTTATGCTGCTGTTCGCAGTGGCCTCGATCGCAATGGCTAACGGAAGCGCTTCGGCGCAAATGCAAATGAACAAGATGGATTCAATGAATCCAATGGTCGGTGGCGCCGCGATGCTTCGTTCGCGCGACATCGTTGACAACGCCGTCAATTCAGCTGACCACACGACGCTGGTAGCTGCGGTGAAGGCAGCCGGCTTGGTGGAGACCCTGAAGAGCAAGGGCCCATTCACAGTGTTTGCGCCCACCAACGCAGCTTTCGACAAACTACCGGCGGGCACTGTCGATACTTTGGTCAAGCCTGAGAACAAAGAAATGCTGACGAAGATCCTGACTTACCACGTACTGGCGGGTAGGTTTGACTCGAAGGCTATTGCCAGTCGCATTAGTAAGGGTCATGGCAAAGCGACATTCACTACAGTCAGTGGCGATACGCTGACGGCAACAATGAACGGCAACGAGCTATGGCTGCGTGACGAGAAGGACGGCGCCTCGCGCGTGACCATTGGTGACGTGTTTCAATCAAACGGCGTGATTCACGTAGTTGATTCGGTGCTGTTGCCAAACTAACCTCCTACCTCGAACTACCAAAGAACACGATCCACGAATCACACAAAACTACACTAATGTCGTCAGTGTCAGTTGACGTGTGTTCGTGGATCGACTTTGTTTTTCAAAGTAGGTTGCCTCTGGTACGGAGGAAGAGCAAAGGAAATTTTCCATTTGTCATTGAAATTTCTCATTTTTCATTTAATGCAAGGGACAGGCAGGAATGCCTGTCCTACTTAGTACTTCGAGTCAGGCCTAAAAAGCAAAGGTCTATTGAACCCTCACCTTGTCGCTGTGCCCGCGCCCAAATGTTTCCGGCTCGTACATCTCCTCGGCCCGGGAAGGTGGCACTACAAAAAGTCCGGGCGTGGTGGCACGCGCAAAGTAGGAATATTCATGCACGCCCTCCCACAACAGCGCGGTAAAAGCTTCGACCCGTTCATCACGAAGGTTTTGATGTTCATACCAAGGACCACGCCAGTACCAGTAATAATCATAGATACCGCGACTGCCGCGATTAATTCGCGTCTCGCTTGATCCCTCCGGCACGCTTTCTGTGGTCGCGAGTTCCGGATTCAAAGGTTCGAGTCCCGCCGGCAATGGATCGACTAGGGCAACGTGATAACGACGCGCCGGGTTCGACATCGTCACGTGGACGCGCACACGCGCACCCGCCTTGATTACCCAGGTGCCGTCAGGTTCACGCTGAACGTCTGCCGGGTCATCAATCGCTTCATATTTGCGTTCGAGCTGGAAACCATAGTCAGCGGCTGCTAGTTTCAAATTTGACGGAGCATACCGAGTGCCGATGCGGAAATAGAGTCGCCCGGGGCCTGCCTTGTCGATCGTCAAATTGGCTGGCGCCTTTGCAGTGCGTTCGATCAGTAAAGGCATCGGCAGATTAAGTTGTTGCCGATCCAACGAACGTCCTTTGAAGGCTTGCTCGCCGGCGTAACCATTGCCGAGCCAAACGCGCGCGACGAAATCCGGCGTCGCCTGTTCGTAGGTATTGAAGTAGCGATCCAACGCCAGAAGAATGAAAACGTTCTCCTGCGTATTCGTCCAGTATCCATGGCGGCGACCACCCAAAAGGCCGCGTACCAGTTTCGGAATCAAATCGCTTTGCGGTTGATCGCCGATAAGCGCATCCAGGATAACGCCGTCAGCGCGACGGTTGGATTGGAGAAGAGTATAAGCGCCATCGCTGTACGAATCCGCAAAGTGTGCCGCGCCCGCTGTCTCAGTAACGCGGTTGTTCAAGTGGTGACGGATGGCCTCCGTTTCTTTCGTCGATGATGCGTCGCCAGATACTACGGGCAACAACCAACCAAGGGCCTCGAGCGACAACTTTTCTACGCCACCAGCTTCCGCAATCAGGTTGCGTGCCTTCACGGTATCGCGATCCGCCATCAGCGCGCGTACAAAGAGCGCGTAAGCCTGAATTGCGCGTCGCGCTTCAATGCTGTATTCGGGGGGAATCTTCTGTTCGATGTTGCGAAGGTAGGCCTTCGAACGAGTCTGCGCCTGCTCAGACACAACAAAACCCTTGCCCTTAGCACGCACGAAAGCATGGGCTACATGGACCGAGACGAAGGGGAATGACGGTTCACCCTGCCTCCAAAAACCAAAGCCTCCGTCTTCATTTTGCAGACCTTCCAGCCGTTTCAGATCTCCGTCGACCGAAGCACGCAGCGCTTCCGGCGAAGGCAGGTCCCTTGACTTGAAAGCAGTTAGCACGTCTTTGAGAGCCGCGATGGCAATAACGCGTGAAGCAGTTTGCTCGCTGCATGAATAGGGATAATTAACGAGATAGATAACCGCGTCGGTAAGTTCCTGAAGTTGCGTTGACGCAGTTGTGATCTCGAGTCCGCCAAAAGTTTCGACGGCATCAGCAGGAGCTTTGACGGGTTGCGTAATGCTGCCCTCGTCAATCACGCCGTAAGTTGCAAATGCTTCCGTAGTTGCCGGTGTGTAGACCGGGAGCGAAATTTCGGCGGCGTCGGTTCTCGCGGCAGATGCAGCAACGATCTGAAAACGCGCGGTGCCGGGTTTTACTGCCGCAATCGGGAAACGAACTTCGACGCGATTATTTGCGGGGACAGTCACTCGACGGCCGGCCCCTTCAGTCAGTTTTGCGTTGGTGGCACGGACCGCCACATTCACTGTCGTCGGCTGATCGGTTTGATTCTGTAGCACGACAGGAAGTTCAGCCCGGTCCCCATAGTTAAGAAAACGGGGAGCAGACGGACGCGCCATAAGTTGTTTCCGCGCGGTGATGGCAGATTCTCCCTGACCAGCAAGCTTTCCGCCCGCGACTGAAACTGCCATCACGCGATAGCGCGTCAGATTGTCCGGCAACTTGACCTTGACCTGCGCCCGTCCGCGCGCATCAGTGGGAAATGAGGCGGCGAAGACGGCGAGCGCGTTGAAATTCTGGCGCACGGATACTTCCTGAGACGATGACGAGTCTCCCGTCACATTAACCGTTTCGGTCGCAGAGCCCGGCGCGAGCAAATACAGACTCTGAACGCTGCGCTGGCTCGGTAAACTTCGAAGCGCTTGTGACTCATATATGGTTGCGCCGGCGGCCTGAAGCCGTTTGATTTCATCGGGATTTGCCAATGAGATCTTCTCGCGCAGATGATAGTCATTCACATTTTCGCCGCGATCCTCATAAAAGGAGCTCAGGGGATCTGCGAGTTTGTAGTCCGTGAGCGCCAAAACTGATTCGTCAACTACGACTACTGCCGTATCTGTTCCGGCGACAGCTCGGCCTTGCGCGTCTTTCACCTCAACGTCAATGACCGTCTCGGCGCCGGGCTCTAATACAGTCAGGCGGGGCGTAGCCGTGACGCTCAAGCGCCGCCTGACGGGAGGAATGTCTAACTTGATTTCGCCCGAAGCAAAAGCCGGTCGCTTGGGTAAGTTCGGCAATGCAGTGCCTTGGTCGTCCGCTCGCACTCCAGCGCCCACCAGGTCAACCTGCACCACAATGTTAGGCGTCAGAGCTTCGGCGATCGGGATGCGCAGCGTGTAGGAACTCTCGTTCATCGTAAAGCGTTCGGTGCGCAGCAACCCGGAACGCCGAATCGTCATCACGCCTTCCGCAGGCACAAACGGAGACTGCACTAAAATCTCTGCTACATCGCCGTCAGCATAGTTGCGGCGGTCGGGAATGAGTTCGACGTTCTCCTGCGTAACCTCGCGTTGCGGCGGTAGTTTTCCGCCCGCTACCCAAAGCGTCTGCTCACTTTCATTTGAACGCTCGCGGTCGTCGCGCACCTGTGCCAGCAGACGGTACATTCCGCCCTCGGTCGTCTTAAAGCGCACGTTAACGGCATCGCTGCCGCTCTTTACAGTTTGCTCCTGCAGGTCGCGCTCCAGTTGTGCCCACACGCCTTTTTCGTAAACCCACTCCAGGCGAATAAACCGCAGCCGCACTTCGCGATCGGGCAGCGCTTTGCCGTCGAGGTCGGTGACGATCGTTGCGATGTCAACAGGGTCGCCCTTCTGCACGAAGTAGCGCGATGGTTTCAAACCAACGTAGACGTCAGCCGGATGAACCAGCAGCGTGCTTGATCCCTCAATCGTTTGGCGATTCACATCCTGTACGCGGGCACTCACCATTACACTTGAAGGACGGGCCGGGCCGACACCATCAAAATCAAGCTTGATCGCATGTTTTCCAGCGCCGTCAGTTCGTCCCTGGAAGCTTTGCTGTTTCTGGCCTGCTTCGTAGCCTCGGTAACCCCACCAGGGAGAGAACTCGCCAAAGGTGTACTCGTCGCGGTTCGGCGGTGTGTAATTTGTCGGAACCGAGCTGACGTTCCAATCAACGGGTGTACCTGCCAGACCGCCGCCGGAGTAGTAGGCTGCAGTCATGTTTACGGTCGCAGAGCTGCCAACAAAATAAGGTCCTTCTGAAACCGCTGTCGTGATCTCGAATTCCGGCCGGCGAAACTCCTGCACCTGAAAATTATGTGTGTAGTTATCGCTGTCGTCCGGATGGAATTCAGTGCCGACATCTCCAAACTGGAACCTTACGGTGGCCTGACCCAGGTTCATGGTCGGAGGAAGTTGCACTTTGAGGTTGAAGCCCGCAAGAGCATTGAGTTTCACTGTGCCTTTGACGAGTTGGTTGTCTTCGGAATCCTCCAACATGTAGTTGAGAGTTTTTTCCGAGTCGGGAATAAACATCTCGGTATCGCCCGTCGGAGTAAGTTGGATCTCGCGGATCCAACCTTTGATGTTCACTTCTTCACCGGGTCGATAGAGGTGCCGATCGTCAAAGACATACCAGCGATCCGTGCTGCGTCCATAGGCGCCCCGCCACGATGGGTGATTAACCGATTGTGGATAAATGGAATACTCCTGCGAAAGGATGGCCAGGTCCTTGCCACGGCGGGCCATAATCAGTGACGGCTTGTCGGCGGTGCTCTGAAGTTCTTTGAAAGGCAAACGCGTCAATCCGTTTGGGCCACTGATGCCTGTAAGATCGTCGGGACTTACGATCACCTCAACCCCGCCCAGCGAATTGCCGTCTTTCAGTGAATTTGTCCAAACGACGAGTTCGTTGTTGTCAACAAAAGCATCAAGTCCAATCTCAGTTGACTGCAGCCAGGTCTCGACCAGGTTCTGCCGGTACGCGTAGATATTGACTGCTTCCTCTTTGTTCTCGACGGGCTCGACAAGAATGAAGGCCTGTCCATAACCGTCACTCAGGGCAGGCGAAAGATCGATGGAAGTTTCAGTAACTTGATCCGCATCACCGTGGATGTCGACCACTTTGTCGGAGATAAGCTGACCCGGTGGTGGTGGAAGCGTTGACTGACTGTTGTAACGCACGGCCTGAAAACTCTGAAATTGCGGCCAGTCGTCAGGAGTAACCCTGTAAAGCCTCACTCGCAGCTGCGCGAAGTTGACGCTGTAAACAGTGAAGGCGCGCGGTCCGGCCGGATCGAGCACCACGAAGTTTCCGCCGACCGAAAACAGTCCGGGAGGGTTGGTGGCCACGTTGAAGGTTAGTTGATTATCACCGCTGAGCGTCTGGCCGAAAACGTCCTTGATACCGCGATCCAGCGTCACAGTGTAGGTGGTGTTACTACGTTTGAATCCTTCTATCCGGATCATGGCGCCAAAGAGGAATACCTGGACATTGGGTATTTCCGGCGTGATCTTCAGCTGCGTGGGTTGAAAGGCCGGGTCGAGTATATTGCTTAAGGTAATCAGTAAAGTATCGCTTGGCGTACATTTCTTTTGGTAGCCACATTGCGACTCCACAACCCGCAATGGTCCGTAAGTTTTGAAATTGAAACTTTGTTCCGCGAGCGTCGTGCGCGTACCTTCAGCCGATGGTGTACCCGGCGGCACCACGACCTTGATTACGGTCTCAGTCGGAAGCGCATCTTTCGTCGCCCCGCCTGCAGTAATAGCGCGGAACGCCAACCAGCGACCTTCCTGAGCTTGCTTGGTGAGCTCTTTGACATTCAGGTCCGTCGCGATTTCTTCTGCAGTCGCCATGCACAACTGCACCCCGTTGCCAAGCGGTTCAAGCTTGAGGCGTTCGAGCACACGGGCCGCATCGATGCGCTGATCGAATTCCAAAAACATCAATGGGTCACGTGGTTTGCTTTCGCCGTCGGGGTAAGAATTCTTTACGGTCAGTGGTGGCGTCGCAAAGTTGAAGGTTTTCGTTTGCCGCAGGCTGTTACCGAGTGCGGATTTCGTCCCGGCCGGAATTGTAACGGTGTAGTTGGTAGCCATTGGCATTCTGCCGCCCTCAGCATCGGGCTGAAACATCAGCGTTTGGGCTCCAAGCCAACGCCACTTGCCTTGCGGCTGTGGAGTGAGAGTGACTGGGACATGCGCGACTGCGCTCTCCTGCGAAGAGACCGCCACCATTGGTTGCGAAAACGTGACGGTCAAAATTGGCGCTAAGGAAACTTCGCCTTCCGGTGTGAATCGCGTGACCTCAAGCGGCGCACTCGTTGCGATTGGACTTAGCGGTGCGTCTGACGCCGGCGATGCAAACGCTGCTTGAATAGTCTTGCCGGCACGCGGCGGTGGTTGCGTACTCTCGCGGAGTTTGAAACCCACGACGTCGCTCGCGTCTGACTTTAGCGGCGGCAAACGCGCCAGGAGTTTTCTGGTTTCCTCTTCGGACAAAGACGTCGCAGTCGCCACCGGCGCTGATGGTGTCGCTTCAGCGACGGGCGTTGCTTCGCTCACGCGAAAACGTAAACCTGGTTCATTGGTTTCAGCTTGGTCCTGTTGAGCTGTGGTGTGTGCGCCGGTCTTAGGAACAATTGCCAAGAGCATCATCCAAACGAGGAGAAGCGAGAGTGCGGGCTTGAGGATCATGGGAGTTGCTGCCTTTATCTATTTTAGGGTGCTCAACTGATGCCCGTGACCTGAGTGCCGTTGTCCCCTGGTCCTAATTTGATATCCGCCAGCAGCGAAAATGGACAGTGTGCATTCTGTGAACAATCCTATTCTATGGCATCATTAGGGCGTCACAATCAGAGTTTTTGGAAGGGCTTTATGATTACTTGTCGCAAGATGACTGCCGCCGATGTTGCCGATGCTTTTACGATGCTTCGCGTGTTTCTGAGTGAGGACGAACACTACCTCGCCAGCAGCAAGGCTTATGGCGATCGCGGTTTTCAGGGACTGAATGATGCGCTCGATCTATTTCTCGAACAACCGGAACTTGGTTTTGTTTGGCTCGCCTACAACGAGCGGGGTGTTAGCGCGGTCTGCGTGGTTTGTTATGCGATCTCAACTTCGATGGGCGCGGTAGTGGCGAAGCTGGACGATGTTTCCGTCAAAGCAAACCGGCGCGGCGGTGGAATCGGCACGGCCATGCTCGAACAACTAAAAGAGCAGCTGAAAAAAGAAGCGGTAGCACGAATTGATGTGGGTGTGCACCTCGAGAATCCCGAGGCGCGCAAGTTTTACGAAAAGCTCGGCTTCATCGCGCTCAACGAAGAGCGCCTCGCCTACGTGATCTGAAAGAAAGATTGAAATAACCGGTAAACGAGGAGGGTTAAAAGGATAAGACAACGATGCCTTTCTTACCCATTACCCGTCCCCTTTTACCCGTTCAATTTGCCCTACTTCTGGTGCAAGTTTGCAATTTCTTCGAAGTACTTCGCGAAAGCTACCATCCCACCCGAGGCTTGTTGCCAATCAAAGTTTTCATTCGGCGCATGGTAGCCGTGTTCCGGCAGCGACAACCCAAGGAACAGCACCGGACACTGCAAAACTTTTTCGATACTGGTCATTGCGCCGATCGTTCCGCCGTCTCTCACAAAAACAGCATCGCGTTTGAAAGCAAACTTGACGGCACGCTTCAATGCTTCTGGCAGCGGCCCTTCGAGCACGGTGCGAAATGCCGGCGCGGCAGATTCAAATTGTATTTTCACGTTCGCGTTTAGTTCTTTTACTGCCGCGGTCAATTGTTTCTGAATCTTTCCCGGGTCCTGACCTGGCACCAGCCGGAACGAGGCCTTAACTTCCGCGCGCGGCGGCACAATCGATTTAACGCCGGGACCTTGATACCCACCAGTAACCCCGTGAACTTCAAAAGTAGGCATGCCCCAAATTCTTTTCATCACTTCAAGCTCATCTTCGGTGCGCATCAGTTTCAGGTGATGCGCTTTCTTAAACGCGCGGGCGCTAAAGCCACAGTTGGCCCAATCACTCAATTCCTTTTTGGTAAGCGGAATTACGTCGTCGTAGAAACCCTTGATCTTGATTTTTCCAGTCTTGGGATCGTAAAGATCGCAAACCAGACGCATCAACTCGGCGATCGGATTACGCGACGCGCCTCCGGTTTCGCCGGAGTGAGTGTCAACCTCTCCGGTTTCAAGTTGCAGTAGGAACCCGAGCAACCCCCGCAAACCGGCAGAGCTGGCTGGACGCTTGCGCGAAACCCAAACGGTATCGGAAACAACTACTGAATCCGTTCGCAGGTTCGACTTCGCTTTGGAGATTATCTGTTCGAAATTTGGCGAGCCGATCTCTTCTTCAAACTCCCACAGGAAATGAATGTTGATGGGAATGCCCGCTGCCATCGCTGCCCGAGCGCCAAAGAGAGCGGCGAGTGCCGGCCCTTTATCGTCGGTGGTGCCGCGCCCCAAATAGCTGTCGCCTTTCTTCGTCATCACAAACGGCTCTGTATCCCAGGGCTCGGTTTCTTTCGACGCCGGTTGAACATCGATGTGGTTATAGACCGTAACTGTGGGAACGTTCTTGCTCGTACCGAACACTCCATGCACCAGCGGATTGCCTTTCTTCGCCTTGTAAATATCCGCCTTGCCGCCAAACCGGCGCAACGTTTCGACCGTCAGGTCGAGACCGGCGCGGATGTCTTCAGCATGCGACGGATCACATGAGACGGTTGGGGTTTCCACAAATTGCTTCAGCAGCGCTTCATACTCATCACGATGCTGCTTGGCAAAAGAGAAGAGTTGGTTTCGGTCAAGCGGGTTCGCCATTCAGGAGATCCTCCCATCAGAATTGTTAGAGCATTCAAGCGGCCAAACCTTTACCTTGAGGTTCTGGCTATGACTCAGAAAACTCGGCAAGATCGCAGCGTGGATCGATTTCACCCCTAGTGTAATCATGATATGTGGAAAAAAGCCAAAGAACCGGATGAAAATGTTCCGGACGGCGACATCGTAGAGGGCAACGTTTTCCCGGCCAGCCATCACTAACCCGAAGAACTGCACGGCCTTTTTGGTCAAATTGTAGCGGATTTCCCAACAACTTAACGGAACCTGGCAGCGCCTACGGCGTCGTCATCAGGGGGATAATCAGCGCCACAATGAAGCCGGGAGCTGGACAAGAAACAACTCGAGACTGCCATCCGTATTTATTTGCTGATGACGTTCAGTTGATTTTCAGTCTTCGTGCTATTCTTTGAGCCCCTTTCGCCATGGAAGCGGGTAACGACATCGGGTTTTTCCGGTTCAGGAACCAGGACTTTAGGAGGCTTTTGTGAGAACAAGATTTTACGTGGCCGGGGTCTTCATTCTTCTTTTAACACTTTCCGCAAGTTTCTATTCACAACAAACAGGCTCCGCGCGCCGGGCGGCAAGCAGCCCAGCAGGTGAGGTTCCGGCTTCGGGCGCCAAGTCGGGCGCAAACTCGCGCGTGACTGGAGCAGTGGTCAAGACCGACGTCGATGAAGCGTTGACTGTCATTCAGAACAACTACATCGATGGCAAGAATCTTGACTACAACACTGTCTTCAAATCTTCGATTAGCGGCATGTTGAATGTGCTTGACCCGCATTCAACCTATCTCGATGCGGCTGACTTTGCTGCTTTCAAGACTGAGCAACGTTCACAGTATTACGGTATTGGCGCAACCATCGGCGACCTTACGAAAGGTGATGAAACCAACACCTACATTCGTGCGACGTTTGAAGATGCGCCGGCGGCGCGGGCCGGGTTGCACTTTGGCGACAAGATAGTCGCGGTTGATGGGCAGTCAATGAAGGGGAAAACATTTCCCGAAGTGCGCAAGTTACTACTGGGCCGCCTCGGCACGATCGTCAAAGTCACTGTCGAGCATGGTGACACCGCCCAGACGGAAACCGTCACGATTACACGCGATGCCGTTTCGCTGCCTTCGATTCCGCAGGCCTACATGGTCAGGCCAGGTGTCGGTTATGTGGCAATGACCGGAGGCTTTAACACCACTACCGCCGACGAATTTCAGGACGCACTTCAGACCCTTCACTCGAAGGGCATGAACATGTTGGTTCTGGATCTCCGGGGCAATCGCGGTGGACTCTTGATCCAGGCTGTACGAGTGGCCAACACTTTTCTGCAGCGCGGACAATTGATCGTCACCCAAAAGGGAAGGATCCGCGGCAGCACTGAGCCATTCGCGGCGCTCAACGACAACCCTGACACGGTGCCGCTGGTTGTTCTGGTAAACGGCGACACAGCATCAGCCGCCGAGATCGTGGCCGGCGCTCTACAGGACCATGATCGCGCGCTCATAGTTGGCGAAAACAGTTTTGGCAAGGGCCTGGTCCAGCTTCCTTATCAAATCGAGGACTCGGCGCTGCTCTTAACCATCGCCAAGTATTTCACGCCGTCGGGCCGTCTGATTCAGCGCGATTACTCAAACGGCGACAACTACGATTACTACACTCGTGGCGGTCTCTCGAACGACAAAGACACGTCGGTGACGCAACCCTCCGGACCGGAAAGCCATACAGATACCGGTCGCGCAGTTTATGGCGGTGGTGGTATCTCGCCGGACGAGATCGCTAAACCGGCGAAATTTACGATTGCTGACCAACGTCTTAGCAATTCTATTTTTGCTTTTGCATTAGAATTGGCGGCGGGCCGAGTGGCAGGTTTCGAAAACTACAAAGTGCAACCGCGAATCGAGTTTAATCACGATCTTCAGCCGACAGATTTTCCGATGACTGATGCTTTGTATAAGGAACTCAAACGTTTTGTCGCCGCCAAACCGGAATTGAAGGCGACGCCGGAACAGTTGGAACATTCCCGCTCGTTTGTCGAACGTCAGTTGCGCTTCGAACTGGCGACCGCTGCTTATGGATCGTTGGCCGCAGTACAGGTTTTCAACGAAAGCGATCCGCAAATCGCGAAGGGCGTCAACGCAATGCCGCGCGCTCGGGAATTAGCGCTCGCAGCCAGACGAGCGCGAGCACGTTCGTAGTTCAGTAGGACAGGCATCCTGCCTGTCCGTCCACTTTGTCGGAAGGGCCACACTCCTCAGGAGGCGTGGCCCTTTTGATTTTCCGAAAAGATTTTCCATTTCTCATTTCTCATTTTCTATTTCCATTGGTGAATTCAACTTAGAGGTTCAACAGGGACTTTTTGTTCTCCTGCGACACTGCTTTGTAGTTTGCTGATTAACCTCTACCATCCGCACGTGGTCGACCAACTCAAGACGCTGATCATTATCAACAACGCTGCTGCCAAAGCGCGGCGCGCCTGGCCTCTGGTTTCAAAACAGCTTGAAGCCTGTGGCGTAGCTTTTGACTCCTATCAAACTACGCGAGCCGGCGACGCGACAGTCCGAACTCGCGAAGCACTAAGAAGCGGCGTAAACACAATCGCGGTTGTCGGTGGAGACGGCACCTTGAGCGAAGCTGCCCAGGGTTTTTTTGAGTTCAATAAACGGGTTGAAGAGACACCTGCACCGATCAATTCCGCAGCGCGGCTGGCAATACTTCCCGCCGGCACCGGGGACGACTTCGCACGCAGTCAAATGGGCCAACGAAAACCGCTCGAAAAGTGGGTCCAAATTCTGGCCTCACATTGCCAAAATCCTGCTGAAGCAAACGTGCAGCTGGTGGATGTTCTCTATGGTCTCTGCGACGGATACCAAACGCCGTTCATTTGCCTGAATGCGTCGACGATGGGGATTGGCGGAGAAACTGCCGCTCGCGTAGCGGCCCAGGGAAACCTCGCGCGCAGATTTTCTGGTGAAGTTAGATTCGCTGCTGCCGCTCTGGCCGCGCTCGCAGGTTGGCGTGAACGTCGGGTACGCGTGACGATCGACGACAGTGAGGTCATTGAAGGAAACATGAATCTGGTGGGCGTTGCCAATGCACTCTATGCCGGCGGCGGCATGATGCTCTCGCCGCAAGCGAAGATTGACGACGGAAAACTGGATGTTGTAACTGCATCGAGTCTCAGTCGGGCAAAGATCGTGCTCGAGCTCGCACGCATACACAAGGGCGGGCATGTGCGTAATCCGAAAGTGAAAATCATCCAGGGCCAGGTTGTCACGATCGAAACCTTTTCGCGCGAAGATGCGATGAAGATTGAAGCGGATGGGAACGTGCGCGGTGTTACGCCGCTTGAGTTTCGCGTCATGCCGCGAGCGTTGAGGTTCCTGGCTGGCTAATTAGGGGCAGGTGCAGGAGCAGGAGCAGCAAACAACTGGCTTACTATCCTGCTCCTGCTCCTGCCGCTGTTCAGCCCCGCTCTTTGTCTTCAATATCAGCGATCTTTGCTAGTCTCCGACGGTGTCTCTCTTCACCCGTAAACTTCGCAGCCACAAACGCGCGCACAATCTCCAGCGCCAACTCTTCGCCAACCACGCGAGCTCCCAAGCAGAGCACGTTGCAGTCGTCATGTTCGCGTGATTGATGTCCGGAGTAAGTGTCGCCGCAGAGCGCGGCACGAATTCCACGAAGCTTGTTGGCGGCCACCGATGCACCGACCCCACTGCCGCAAATGAGGATGCCGATTTCCGCTTCGCCGTTTTGAATAGATTTTCCGACCTTCAGCGCATAGTCGGGATAGTCGTCCGGGCGGGAACCAACATGGGTTCCAAAATCGATCATTTTATGTCCGGCGTCCGCCAATTCACGAATCACTCGCTCATTAAGCGGATAGCCGCCGTGATCAGCGCCAATTGCAATTCGCATATTTCAGAGCAGCGCCTTTGCGTGCTTCAAAACGTTGTCGATGTTGAAACCAAGTTCGCGCATCACCACATCACCCGGAGCAGACGCGCCAAAACGATCGAGGCAAACAACGTCGCCGGCAGGGCCCACGTAGCGGTCCCACCCCTGGCGGACACCGGCCTCAATTCCCAAACGCGCCGTCACACCGGGCGGAAGCACTTCGTTGCGATAGTCTTCGGTTTGTTCTTCGAAGAGTTCCCAGCAGGGGAATGAAACCACGCGCGTCGCTATACCCTCGGCTTGCAATTTCTCGCGCGCCTCCAGAGCCAGTGAAACTTCGGAGCCGGTGGCGATCAGAATCAGCTGCGGGGAAGACGGATCGGACTCGGCAAGAATGTAGCCGCCGCGACGCAATCCTTCCGCTTTCGCGAAGCGGTTCCGATCGATCAAGCCCACCTTTTGCCGTGTCAGCGCCAACGCGGTTGGCGCATGCCGGCGCAGGATTGCAATGCGCCATGCTTCACTCACTTCTGCCGAATCAGCCGGCCGAATTACAAATAGATTGGGAATCGCGCGCAGCGCAGCGACATGCTCGATGGGCTGATGCGTCGGTCCATCTTCGCCAAGGCCAATTGAGTCGTGGGTGAAAACATAGATCGCCTGCACTTCCGAGAGCGCCGCGAGACGAATCGCGGGGCGCATGTAATCCGAGAAAGTCAGAAACGTGCCGCCATAGGGAATTAAGCCGCCATTGAGCGCGATGCCAGTCAACGTTGATCCCATCGCATGTTCGCGCACGCCGAAGTGAATAATTCGGCCTTCGTAAGAACCAGCTTCGAAGTCGCCGCCTTCCTTTATGTCTGTATTGTTCGACACTCCTAGATCAGCGGAGCCGCCGATCAGCATCGGCAAATGTGGCGCGAGTGCATTAATAACTTCACCACTCGCCACGCGCGTCGCTACCGGCTTGGCGTCTTTGAAGTCCGGCAGATGTGTTTCCCAATCGCCGGGCAATTCTCCATTCATCATCGAGCGCCATTGCTTTCCGAGCTCTGAGTGTTGTTGTTGATAAGCTTCATTGAGCGTATTCCACTCCGCTTCCTGGCGGCGCCCGCGCTCAATCGCTTCGCGAAAATGACTCAAGGCCTCATCGGGAATGTAGAACTGTTTGTCCTCGGGCCAACCTAGCTGGCGTTTCGTTTCCCGCACCGCGTCTGCGCCCGGTGCATCACTGTGCGCTTTGCGCGTGCCGGCAGTCGGCATACCAAAACCGATAATTGTTTTTACTGAAATCAACGAAGGCCTGTCAGTCACTGACTGCGCCTCGCGAATCGCAATATCAATGGCGGCAAGATCGTTGCCGTCTGCCACGGTCGACGTGTGCCAGCCGTACGCTTCAAAACGCTTCGGCACGTCTTCGCTGAAGGCAAGTTTGGTGAAGCCTTCAATCGTTACGTGGTTGTCGTCATAGAGATAGATCAGTTTGCCAAGTTTCAGATGCCCGGCTAACGAAGCCGCTTCCGCCGCGACGCCTTCCATCAAATCACCGTCGGAAACGATGGCGTAAATGTGGTGGTCGATCAGCGGAAACCCTTCTTGGTTGAACTTCGCTCCGAGATGCGCCGCGCCCATCGCCATGCCAACGCCATTCGCGAAACCCTGGCCCAGGGGACCGGTAGTGATTTCAACTCCGGGCGTCATTCCATACTCAGGATGGCCTGGAGTTTTCGAACCAAACTGTCTGAAGTTTTTCAACTCATCGAGCGGCAGATCGTAGCCGGTCAAATGCAATAGCGAGTAAAGCAGCATCGAACCGTGGCCGGCTGACAACAGAAACCGATCGCGATTCTCCCATTTCGGATTCTGCGGGTTGTGGCGCAGAAAACGCGTCCACAAAACGTAGGCCATCGGCGCGGCGCCCAGCGGTAAACCGGGATGGCCCGATTCAGCCTTCTGCACGGCGTCAAGCGAAAGCGTTCGGATAGTGTTGATGCAAAGCTGGTCGAGGTCGGGAGTGGGTGTGATGTTTTCCTGCTGCACTGGTGCGCTCATTTCACCGTCCTGATTATTTGGTTGCAGTTTAAGTGAATAACTTTTTGTAGACTCGCTGCTGGCGAACAAGCCCTGCCTGATATATAGCGTGATGCTTCATGTTTGGCATGAACATGGTTTCGCCTGACCCTGAAAACGCTTCGGAAGATGTTTCGATACTCTGTATTTTGCCCGTCGCTTCGAGCGCAAGCAAGGCGGCGCCGCGCATTGAAGCTTCGGAAGTTTCAGACACCAACACTCGCCGGCCGAAAACGTCCGCGAGAATCTGCACCCAGGTCGGCGACGAACGGAGCGCGTGCCCCGAAGCGATTAGCGTGGCGGCGGGCGCATAAGGCCCGATCGCGCCCGCAATGAGTGCAAAGCGATAGGCTATCGCTTCCATGGCAGCGCGCAGGATTTCGATTGGCAGTGTTCGCGAAGTTAGCCCAACGATGGAGCCGCTCGCCTCCGGATTCCAACCGGTGCTGCGCTCACCCGCCCAAAAGGGTAAGAGGGTCAAGCCATGATTATCCGGACTCAACAACTCCAACTCGCTCTCTATCGTTGCGAAATCCTCGCCGGGAAGCAGCGATTCCTTTATCCAGTTAAAAAGTCCACCGCCGTCTGACAAAGCGCCGCCGATAAGCGTTCGATTGCGGTTGGCGCGATAGCACCACAGTTCGAGCGGAAGTCGATCTGGCGGTTCACCTTTAAAGCAAACTCGCATCGCCCCGCTAGTACCAATCATCAGCGCAATTCTTTCGCGCGAATAACAACTCGAGCCGATGCTGTTTGCGGCGCCGTCGCCGATTGCCGGGAACAAACGCGCTTCGCTGAGCTGCGGCCAACGCGCAGCATATTCATGGCTAAAGCGATTCAACGTTTGGTCCGGTGATGCAATTTCCGGAAGACTGGCAGGACTAAGACCGACAACCGCAAGTAACTCGTCATCCCACTCACAAGTTCGTGGATTGAATAGACCAGTGCCTGACGCCATCGAAACGCTGGTTGCTGTCTCGCCAAAAAACTGCAGCGCCAGATAATCGGCAAACGAGAGCCATTGGCTCGTAGCGAGGAATCTTTCCGTTTCCTCCGTTTGCAGTCTCAGTAGTTTTGCCGGCCAATAGCTCGGATGGAAGCGGCATCCGGTGCGTGAATGAACTTTGGCTTCGTCAAACCTCGAACGCAGCTGGTAAGCGGCGTCAACCGCTCGCGAGTCGGCCCAACCGAGCACCGGCGTGGTTGCGTTTCCGGAGTCGTCCGTTCCCACCAGGCTGTGCCAAAAACAGGAAATCGAGATTAACTCAATGCGGGTGCTTGATTCCCGCAGTTTGGCAAATAAGGTGTCGATTGTTTTCGCAACTTGTTCGAGCAGCGTCGCGGCGTCGAAAGTTGCGAATTCAGTACTGGCTCGACCGTAATCCGCCCTGACACTCGCGCCTTTTAATTCGCGACCGCGTTCATCAAGAAGAGCGGCGCGCGCACCCGACGATCCGATGTCGAGCGCGAGCACCGCGGGCGTCTTCGAACCGGCCATGAGCGGAAGCATTCCAGACCACGGCTCGAGCCCCTCAACAATCTCATCCAACACGTTGCTCATCTTTAGTTGTAACGCAAACTGTTAGTTTGCGTTTCTGGATCGATGCCTGTTTCCTACGACGAAGCGTCGCAAACTAACAGTTTGTATTACTTAATAGCCTAGAATCGCATACGCGATTGCGGCTAGTCCACATTTTCGCTGAACTGCTAAAATGCCGTTGATGCAAGCTGAAACTCTCAACTGCCCAAACTGCGGCGCCGCAACTTCGACCGACGCGCCGGCTTGTCAGTTTTGTAACTCACGTCTGGCGACGGTCTCCTGTCCTTCATGCTTTGCGATGATGTTCATCGGCAGCAAGCATTGCCAGCGCTGTGGCGCGGCGGCGGCAGTTCCCGAAGTGAAGGACGCGAAAGATCGCAGTTGCCCTCGCTGTAAGAATCAGATGGTCCTGGTAACTCTCGGCGCAACTACGGTACTTGAGTGTGAACGCTGCCTGGGTCTCTGGCTTGACGTGCCCTCGTTTGAAAAAATCTGCGCCGATCGCGAGCAGCAGTCTGCAGTGCTAGGCGCCGCTTTGCATGCGGCAACAGGCGCGTCGCATGAAACCAGCAAGGTGAACTACGTGCCGTGTCCGGAATGTGCGCAACTAATGAATCGAGTCAACTTTGCTCGTTGCTCTGGAGTGATTGTAGATATTTGCAAACAACACGGCACCTGGTTTGATCGCGACGAGCTGAGCCGCATTGTCGAGTTCATCCACGGCGGCGGGCTAAACTCCTCGAGAGCGAAAGAAAAAATAGAGATTGCCGAAGAGCGTCAGCGACTGCGGCAGGAACAACTCACTGCGAGTCTAAAAGGAACAGCAGGACTTGGGATCGCGGATGACGACGATCATCGCCTCAGCGGTATCGCGTCGGCGCGTGGATTGTTGAAATTCCTGCTGGACTAATGAATCCACAGACTACGCCGATTGAAATGAGGTTAGTACCATCACGCGGTAGCCTGCGGAGGATTACTTCACGATCTTCCTGACCAAAGCGACAAAGTCGGCGATGTCCGCTTCGGTAGTATCAAACGAAGTCATGAATCTGACTTCGGAAATCGCCTCGTTCCATACATAAAAAAAGTATCGCTTCTGCAGCAGCGACACATACTTTTTCGGCACGATCGCAAACACGCCATTTGACTCAACCTTCTGCGTAATCGTTATCTGCGGAATCTTCCCGAGCTCGCTGGCCAGGCGTTGGGCCATCTGGTTCGCGTGGTGCGCGTTTTGTCGCCAGAGTTCATTTGTGAGCAACGCTTCAAATTGCGCCGAGATGAATCGCATTTTTGAAGGAAGATGAGTGCCCTGCTTGCGCGTGTACTTGAAATCCTTCGCCAGGCTTTTGTCGAAAAACACGACCGCTTCGCCGTACATCATTCCGTTTTTGGCGCCGCCAAAAGAAAGAATGTCGACCCCGGCATCTTTGGTAATCGCCTTGAGTTTTAAGTTAAGACCGGCGGCGGCATTTGCGATGCGCGCTCCGTCAACGTGTAGCAACATGTTGTGTTCATGTGCAAACTTCGAAAGCGCCTTTAACTCAGCTGGAGTGTAAACGGTGCCCATCTCGGTAGCCTGTGCGACGGAAATCACGCGCGGCTGAACATGATGTTCAAAGCCAACCTCATGAAGCAGCGGCTTGATTTGCTCAACTGTGATCTTTCCGTCCGCTGAGATAATCGGCAGAAGTTTGCAACCAGTGAACTTCTCCGGCGCCCCACACTCATCGACATTAATATGGGCGGTATGCGCGCAAATGATCGCGTTATGCGACTCGGTGCCGGCTTTCAAACCCAAAACGTTTGCGCCAGTACCGCCAAAAACGAAAAAGACTTCAGCGTCACGGCCCAGATGTTCGCGAAAGAGTTTGACTGCGCGCGCCGTGTAGGGATCGTCGCCATAAGCGATCACATGTCCGTCGTTCGCCCTGGCAATCGCTTCCATTATCAAAGGATGGACGCCGGCATTGTTATCGCTGGCGAAACTACGAGATGGTTTGTCTTGTTTGGTCATGACAAGTTGTCTTCAGGGTTTGTAGTTCGATCTGTGCTTTGTTCTTTGTACTTGGTGCTTTGTGCTTTTACTTATTTGTCGGGAGTCTCGATCCAATTAGACGCTCCGACAAAGAACAAAGTGCTAAGTACAAAGTTCTAAGTACAAAGATCACTCCTTTTGATTTTTGAAGTCCTTGATGATCTCCCTCGCGGCGTTTGCGCCTGGCCCGCCCGTTACGCCACCTCCCGGATGCGTGCCCGCGCCGCAAAGGTAAAGTCCCTTGATTGGCGTACGGTATTTCGCCCAACCGATCAACGGTCGAAAGGTAAAGAACTGATCAAGCGACTGTTCGCCGTGATGAATATGGCCGCCGCTCATTCCGTAAGTCTCCTCCAGATCGAGCGGTGTGATCACTTGTCGCGCCACAATTAACTGCTTCAAGTTTGGGGCATAACTGCTGAGGACGTCGATTACGTTATCGGCAAACTCTCCTCGCCGCGAGTTCCAATCGCTGTCTTTCAATTTGTACGGCGCGTATTGAACGTAAATCGACATCACGTGCCCCCCGGCCGGCGCCAGCGTGGGATCGAGCAAAGAAGGCATCATGATATCCAGATACGGTTGTCGCGAGTAGTCGCCATACTTCGCTGCGTCGAATGCCCGCTCAAGATAATCAATGTCCGGGCCGACGTGAATGCGCCCTGAAAGTTTATCGCGCGAGTCGTCATTGATTCCGCTGAACGAGGGCAAACCGGAGAGCGCGAGATTAATTTTCGCAGACACTCCTTGTGCGCGGTAGTTGCGAATCTTCACTAAGAAACTCGGATCGAGAAAAACCGGATCGACCAGACTCAGAAATGTTGTGCGCGGATCGGCATTGGAAACAATCGCACGCGCCGTGATCTCGTCGCCGCTTTTTAGTACGACTTTGGCGGCTCGTTCTTCGTCGGTTTCGATCTTCTCAACCTTCATACAGGTTCGGATTTCAACTCCCGAATTTCGCGCGGCACTGGCCAGCGCTTCGGTGAGCGCGCCCATTCCGCCTTTGAAGAATGCCGACGGTGCGATCGCATTACCGTCCATCGCCGCTTGCCAAAGTAGCCCAGTGCTCGTGCCCGCCGACCATGGTCCGGCAAACGCGCCGAAAATTCCCCGCGCCGCCACCACCGCGCGCAGGGCTTCTGTTTCAAACCATTCGGCTACCAAATCTGCCACGGCCATCGGTCCCCAACGCAACAGCCGGTACGCGTCTTTTTTTCCGAGACCACGAAACGAGCGGCCGAGTTTTCCCAGGTTCCAAAGCTCGCCGGCTGTCGGATGGTCTATTGCCGGCGGCGTCATTGTGAGTAGCGGCGCGAGCATCTTGCCTATGCGCGAGAAGCTTCGCACGAATTCCGGATAACTTTTCGCGTCGCTTGCGGAAATGTTTTCCAGCTCTCGAATTGTTTGTGTGGTGTCGTTGTAAATACAGATGTGGTCACTGTCAGGCGAAAGTGCGAGAACTTTCACCGCCGGGGTGATGACCTCCAACCCATGCTGATCCAGCCGCAGGTCTTTAATAGTTTGCGGAAAGAATGGCGCAGCAGAGTCAGACAGAGTTGAACAACGAAAGCCTGGATGAATTTCTTCGGTGACTGCAGCCCCGCCGACAATTTCGCGTTGCTCAAGGACTAGCGTTTTCAGGCCAGCCTTCGCAAGGTAGCAAGCGGCAACGAGGCCGTTATGACCACCACCTACGATGATGATGTCGTAAGTCATTAAGTAGGACAGGCATTATTGCCCGTCAGATTTTTCGTTCGACTTAGAGAGACAGACAGGAATGTCTGTCCTACTTCTTGTCCTTCAGCATCTGCAGCGCGGCATTCCGTCCTGGTGCACCCATTATGCCGCCGCCTGGATGCGTCGCTGAACCACACATGTAGAGATTGCGAATTGGCGTACGGTATTGCGCCCAGCCCGGCGCCGGCCGCAAAAAGAAAAGCTGTTCGAGCGTTAACTCGCCCTGAAAGATGTTGCCTTCAGACAAGCCAAAGTCTCGCTCCAGATCTAACGGCGTAACAACCTGCCGGTGCAAAATCAATTCCTTGATGTTAGGCGCATGTTCCGCGATCGTATCGATTACTGTGTCGCCAAACTCTTCTCGCTTCTCGTCCCACGTTCCCTCTTTCAAGTGGTAAGGCGCGTACTGCACAAAGCATGACATGACGTGCTTACCCGGCGGCGCCACAGAAGGATCAGTCAAGCTTGGAATCACAATGTCGATGTAGGGACGTCGCGAATAACGGCCATACTTGGCGTCGTCGTAAGCCCGTTCCATATAGTCGACACCGGGACTAATCGATATCGCCCCGCGTAGATGCGGGCCGGCGCCGGGTAGCGCTTTGAGATTCGGTAGACCATCGAGCGCAAGATTCACCTTGCCCGATGAGCCACGATACTTGTAACGCTTCAGATCATCCGCGAAGTCTTCCGGCAGATGTTCTTCACCAACCATCTTCATAAACGTCAATCGCGGATCAACGCTCGACGAAACGACGTCAGCATAGATCTCGTCGCCGTTTTTCAGGACCACGCCCTTTGCCTGTCCATTCTTGAGAATGATTTTCTCAATCGCGGCTTCGGTGCGAATCTCCGCGCCGAATTCGCGAGCGGCGTCGGCTATCGCGTTGGAAATTGCGCCGGTGCCGCCGCGCGACAAGCCCCACGAGCGAAACGCACCATCGATCTCGCCCATGTAATGATGCAACAACACGTAGGCGGTGCCGGGTGAGCGCACGCCGAGGAAGGTGCCAATGATTCCCGACGCTGACATCGTCGCCTTGAGTGCATCAGTCTCAAACCATTGATCGAGAAAGTCGACCGCACTCATCGTCATCAGCTGCACTTGGTTGTACTTATCTTCATCGGGCAGGTTTTGAAAGCGCTTTCCGAGGAAATGCAGATCCTTCAAGCCCCTGGGCCTCAGCGACATCGGATCGGGTGGCGTCATACTCATGATCGGCTTCACGAAATGCGCCATCTCCAGCATCGCTTTGCCGTACTCGTCATAGGCTTCGGCGTCGAGTTTTGAGTGTCTGGCAATTTCGCGGCGAGTTTTGGCGTGATCGTTAACGCGCCACAGGTAGTCGCCATTAAGCATCGGCGTGAAGGTGCCGTCCAACGGCAGAATCTCCAGACCGTGTCGCGGCAGATCGAGTTCGCGAATAATTTCCGGCCGGAGTAACGAGACAACGTAGGAGCAAACGGAAAACTTGAAGCCGGGAAAAACTTCTTCGGTTACGGCTGCGCCGCCGAGCACGTGACGCCGCTCAAGCACCAGCACGCGCTTGCCTGCGCGTGCAAGATATGCGGCATTGACCAGACCATTGTGTCCGCCGCCGATCACTATGACGTCGTAATGCTTCATGCTTATGATGGGATCACATTGCTAATAAAGTGGAACTGTATCATCACTTATGCACGTGATAACCCGCAAGCGGTTAAGTGAATTCGCCGAGCAATATCCGGAGACCAGGTCAGCTCTCGCAAAATGGTATGCTTTGGTGAAGCAAAACAACTTTTCAACGTTTTCAAACTTGAAACTGATATTGCCTAATGCGGACCGGGTAGGAAAGCTAACGGTTTTCAACGTCGGTGGAAACATGGTGCGACTCGTTGCTGCTATACACTATAATCGCAAGCGAATTTAAATGCGCGCTGTGTTAACCCACGACGAGTACGACAAAGGCAAGTGGCAAGAATGAGCACGCAGAATCTGGATGTTGGCAAGACAGCGAGTGCGTGGTCGTCCCTTGCCGGGTCGGTTTTCGTTCCTCATTCCGAAAAACAATATCGTCAGCTGGTGGCGTTGTTGGATAATCTCATCGATGAGGTGGGGGAAAGATGAATCGCACCCGCTTGCTTCTCTGATGGAGATTATTAGTGTGCTAATTCAGAATTATGAAGATCAAAACGTTCCCGAACTGACTGCCAACTAACCCGTCCTAACATCCAGTTACTTTTATGCCGGTCGGAACTGCCTTCCACGAACGAACCTTTCCGCTCTGCGAGAGCCTCAACTATCGCGAGTGGTCCGGTTACTACGCCGTCAGTTCCTACGAACCTCATCACGAACACGAGTACAACGCGATTCGTAACGCCGCGGCGCTGATCGACATCTCGCCGTTGTTCAAATATCGCGTGAGCGGAAAAGACGCGACCCGCCTGGTCGATCGCATAATCACGCGCGACATGAGCAAGGTTTCGGTGGGCCAGGTCGTCTACACGCCCTGGTGCGACGAACGCGGAAAAGTGATCGACGACGGCACCGTCGCGCGCCTGGAAGAAAATACTTATCGTTGGACCGCTGCCGATCCCAGCTTGCGCTGGTTCACGCAAAACGCCGCCGGCATGGACGTGCGATTGGAGGACATTTCTGAAAGCGTCGCGGCTTTGGCGCTGCAGGGTCCAACATCCGGGCGCTTGCTAAAAAGTTTGGTCTCCGGCGCAGACATTGAAAACTTAAAATACTTCCGCGTCACTACCGGACTCATCGCCGGCGTACCGGTCGAGATTTCGCGCACCGGCTACACCGGCGATCTCGGTTACGAAATCTGGGTTGCCGCGGAACAAGCATTAAAGGTTTGGGATGCGTTGATGGCTGCCGGACGCGCTTTTGATATTCATCCTGCCGGAATGCTCGCCCTCGATGTCGCCCGAATTGAGGCCGGGTTGTTGCTGATCGAAGTCGACTTCAACAGTAGTAAGAAAGCGTTGATTGAGGAGCAGAAGTACTCGCCTTTTGAAATGGGACTCGGGCGGCTGGTACACACAAACAAGAATCGCTTCATCGGTCAGGCGGCGCTCGTCGCTGAACAAAAGTCAGGCAGCGCACGAGAAATTGTAGGGCTCGAGATCGATTGGCCGGAAGTTGAACAACTGTATGAAGCCGTGGGCCTGCCACCTGCCGTATCTCCTATTGCTTCGCGAGTCGCTGTGCCGGTTTTCAAAGAGGGAACTCAAGTTGGCAGAGCGACGTCGAGCACCTGGTCGCCGACGTTGAAAAAGATGATCGCGCTGGCGACTGTGAATCGCGCTTACACTAAGCCCAGCACACAACTTCAGTTTGAAGTCACTGTCGAGGCGAAGCGACATCGCGTGCGCGCGCGAGTGGTTAAGACGCCATTCTTCAATCCTAAACGTAAAACCACAACGCCGGTTTTATAGCATCTCTGCGGCTCAGCCGCCTTCTGTGGGGTAAGGCCTAGCCACGGCGGCTGGGCCATAGCTCATCAATGCAAGCCACATCCAACCTTAGCTCCACGCATGGAGGTCGCGGCCGTCTCTTGCGGGTTCTCGGCGTCGGCTTCGGCGTCGCAGTCATCATCGGCAATACCATCGGCGCCGGAATCTTCCGCGCGCCTGGCAGCATCGCTGCGCAGTTACCGCACCCCTGGCTGTTTCTTGGTGTTTGGATTCTGGGCGGGCTCTACGCCTTGCTTGGTGCAGTTTCACTTGCCGAACTCGGCGCAATGATTCCGCGTTCCGGCGGACAATATGTGTTCGCGCGTTACGCGCTCGGTGAATACGCGGGATTCATTGTTGGCTGGAGCGACTGGCTCTCCACGTGTGGTTCCGCCGCTGCTGTCTCGCTCTTAATTGGAAAGTTTGCCGGCGCGCTGTTTCCGGTGCTGAACGGACAAACAAAAGCGGCCGCTATTGCAGCGGCAATCGCAATCGTCTTCGCCGTTCTGCAGTGGGGCGGAATTATTTGGGGCAGCACGACGCAAAACCTCACCAGCTTGCTGAAGGCGTTTGCTTTCCTCGCGCTGATCGTCGCGGCTTTTATTTTTGGCGGACAGGGGTCGCTGACATCAGGGCAACTAGCTACGCCGGCAGGCTTAGGTTTGCTTACCGCCTTGGTCTTGTCCCTGCAAAGCGTGATCTATACCTACGACGGTTGGAACGGCGTCGTCTACTTCTCCGAAGAGGTGGAGAACCCGGGTCGCGATGTTCCGCGCGCAATGTTTGGCGGCGTGTTTACAATCATCGTGATTTACCTTTTGGTTAACGTCGCGCTGCTTTACGTTTTACCAATCTCTCAGATCGCCGGACAGGATCTCGCAGCGGGAGCTGCGGCGCAGGTAATTTTCGGGCGTCACGGCAACACGATCTTCCTGACGTTGACAGTTCTTTCAATGCTCAGCGCAATCAATGCCTATCATCTGATGTCGACGCGCGTGCTATTTGCAATTAGTCGCGACGGACTCTTCGCAAAACGGGCTGCGGAAGTTAACGAGGGTGGGACGCCGACCGTTGCCTTGTTTACGAGCGCGGCAGTGGCCGTGCTCTTCATCGTCTTTGGGCAAACCTTCGAAAAAGTCATAACCGTGCTCGCGTTCTTCTTTGTCGCCAACTACACGCTGTCTTTTATTTCAGTCTTTGTCTTACGCCTACGCGAACCGGAAAAAGAACGGCCCTATCGCGCCTGGGGCTATCCGGTGACCACTGCGCTCGCGCTGATCGGATCGGTCCTGTTCCTAATCGGAGCTATCGCAAGCGACACCCGAAACAGCATCTACGCGCTTGTGCTGTTAGCCGCCAGCTACCCGCTATTCCGCTTACTGAAGCTGGCCCATGCGGAGTAGGAAGTGCGTGGTGCGCTAATTTGTAACGCAAACTGTTAGTTTGCGATTAATGAGTGGCCTTCAACTCGGACGCAAACTGACAGTTTGCGTTACGAAAACCAAATCTGCGCACTACTGAAGTTTGACTTCTGCCGGGAATTCACTTAGAAGGTCGTACGCTGCATTTTGAAATCATCAACTTAAGGGACACTCCATGAAACGAATCTTTGTAGTCGCTTTGTTCATTATCTCAATGCTAAGCGTTTCCGCAGTCTGCCACCCCACGGGAGCTGCCCGCGCAGGGACCCCGGTCTATGGCCAAAAGGACGACGAAGCTGATCGCATCCGCACCCGAGGTGAGTTAGCGGCTTTGCTGGAGAAAGCTGGTCCGGATATTAATGTCAGTTTCAAACAGAGTCAGAAACAGCCGTTCAACTACGTGGGGTCGCTTACGACCGGACTCGTCAACGCTGAGAGCTTTGAGATTGTAATCAGCGTTACTGCCAAAGACACGATTGGTTTCCGCATTTATCCACATTACAACAAAGGCTACATCAACGTAGATCGTGTTAAAGATCGTATTGGTTTCATGAGACTACTACTGCGGTTGAGCGATCGTGCTTTTCTTTTTTGGGGAGCTGACGAAAGCGGCGACGTTTTTACCGGCTACACCTTCACCCTTGAGTCGGGGTTTCCTGAAGAAGCTATCAGGATTGTGCTGCGCAGCATTGTGAACAGTGACAAGTTTATCGGCGAACTGCGTCCGTTTATTGATGGATCCAGCGCGGGACCGGTTAAGTAATAAGCCCTCGCAAATTGGTTACTCGGCGAGTACTTGATGCACGAAAGACACCGCGCGATCGATCCTTCGCCCACGGCCGACGCAACGCGCTTAACGTTGCCGCCGCGAACGTCTCCCACGGCAAACACTCCCGGCAAGCTCGTTTCAAGTAAATAAGGTGTCCGAGCCAGCGGCCAGCCGGCGCGTTCCAAATCTTCCCTTGAAAGATCGGGCCCAGTCTTAATGAAGCCCGCGCCATCGCACGTCACACACCCCGCAAGCCAGGCTGAATTCGGCACAGCACCGGTCATAGAAAACAAAGCGGCGAGCTCATGCTTCTCAACTTTACCCGTTTTGTTATTGCGCCATTCCGCCGCCTCAAGATGATCGTTTCCGCTTAAGGCAACAACTTCAGTGTTGGTGCGCAATTCTATGTTCGGGCTTTCCTCTATTCGGCGAATCAGATAACGCGACATGCTTCTTGCCAAACCCTCCGAGCGAACAAGCACATAAACGCGGCGCGCGGTTTTCGCCAGAAATACGGCCGCTTGTCCGGCTGAATTTCCCCCGCCAACGATGACCACATCTTCACCGCCACACAACTGCGACTCGAGGTGTGTGGCGCCGTAGTAAACACCCGCGCCTTCAAACCGGGCCAAATTCTCAAGCGAAAGTCTTCGATATTGTGCGCCGGTTGCTATGACGATGGTTCGAGCCGGCACTGTTTCGCCATCCTCGAACTTCAACACGTAGGGCCGCCGGTCACAAGCTAAACCTATCGCATTTCTCGCAATCAACATCTGTGCGCCGAACTTTTGTGCTTGAGTGTAAGCATTTCCGGCCAGCTCGCGACCTGAGATTCCAGTAGGAAACCCCAAATAGTTTTCAATCTTCGAACTGGCGCCTGCCTGTCCTCCGGGCGAGTTTGATTCAATCATCAATACGTCCAGACCTTCCGATGCGCCATACACGGCCGCCGCCAATCCAGCGGGGCCGGCGCCTACGACGATCATGTCGCGCAGGTGCTTTTGATCGACGCCTTCGTTGAAGCCGAGACAATCTACAATCTCCTGGTTGGTCGGATTTCGCAGGACGATGCTACGGCGACAGATAAGCACTGGTAATTCGTCAACAGCCACGTGGAATCGGTCCAGTAACTCCTGAACTTCTGCATGCTGATCGAGATCAATGTACGCATAAGGTTGGTAGTTTCGAGTAAGGAACTCTTTAATGCGAAAGGTATCGAGCGAGTGTTTCGAACCAATTAGAACTAAGTCACCAATCCCACGAGCGATTAATTCGACGCGTCGCAAGATAAAAGCGCGGAGGAAGATGTCACTGAGTTCGCTATCGGTTTGAACCAGGCCGCGCAATGCCTCAGGCTCTATCTCGATTAGCTCGCTTGCTTCGCCAGCCCGGATTCGCACCAAGGCACGACGTCCTGAAAGTAAACTCAGTTCGCCGGTGAACATGCCCGGTCCACAACGGGCAATTAACTCTTCTTTATTGTCTGAGACTCGATGAACTTCGAGCCGGCCGGAGACCACAACGAAGAACTTGGTTCCCGGTGTGCTCGGTTCGACGATAGTTTCACCACTCTCCGCCTTTCTCAAAGCGCCATGCGCCAACACCCGCGCCTGCTGTTCCGCTGTAAGCACTGGGAACATTTCGTCGGGAGTCGAGCCGGGCAGTGGTCTAGGTGTTGTTTCCATCAGTGGTCCTGTCGCCAGACTTGCTCAAGACAAGCTACGCCGTTATTGCAGAAAAACCCAAAGCCGTCATTTTACTTGGGGTTGGCCTTTTGCGTTCAACGTTAGTCACCGCCCGCAGCGTGGTTACCTAACCACCCAATCGCGAAGATTACTCGTTGGCGGCCTTGAGCTATGTCCAGGCGCTGACCTGATCAAACATCGAGTTGCGATTGTTTTTGCCGCGTCCAGATCACGATCGTTGCACGAAGATGCTGGAGAAGAATTGCCGATGTCCGTAATACACGATGAACCACAGGACGGTAACAACAATCGCAGGAGCCATACCGGTTGGATTTAGGAAGACGTGATACAAAATGATGTTCACGATTACTGGGCCAAGCAGTACAAGCGCGAGAGGCACAAAACGGTTCACTAGCAACAACAACCCGCCCACGACTTGTAGACCAGCTACAACCCAGAAGTAGTGTGATACGAAGAGCGCGCCTATGAATTGTCCTGCCAACCCCGTTGGCATCGGTCCCATGCTGAGGAAATTCAAAAACCCGTTCAACCCAAACACCACAAAAACCAGCCCAAGTAAAACCCGCGCGATCAGAATCACTATTTTCATTCTTGCCTTCCTTTCATTCTTAGAACTACTTCGAACACTCAGGAACTAATCTCGCCCATTCGGCCCATTTGGTAGTCTTTGATTGCTTGCCGGATTTCGTTTTCTGTGTTCATCACAAATGGCCCATAGCGGGCGACTGGTTCGTTCAAAGGTACTCCCGCGATAAACAACAGCTCAAGTGTGGCCGTCGCCTCTGCCGCATTTTCGATCCTCACTTCGTCGCCGTCCTGTCCAAACAGAACCATCTGGCCGTCAACGGCGCCTTCACACTCAATTCCGAATAGTCCTTCGCCTTCGATGATGTAGGCGAACGCGTTGTAATTCACAGGCACTTTCTGAAAGACGACACCGCCGGGCTTAATCCGGTAGTGCACGTAGATGATCGGCGTGCGCGTTTCAATGACGGCCTTTTGGCCCATGGCCTCACCCGCAATAACGCTGACGTTGACCAGGCGATCGGCTGAAGTCGCTTTGGGAATCTGCGAGCCAGGGATCTCCTGGTACCGAGGTTTGATCATTTTGTCGCGCTGCGGCAGGTTTACCCAAAGCTGGAACCCGTGCATTCGTCCGCCGGTGCGCGCGAACTCGCGGCTCGGCATCTCTGAGTGGACCACGCCTGCTCCGGCCGTCATCCATTGCACGTCTCCTGGCCTCAGGCGCCCGGCGCGTCCTCGAGAATCTCTATGCTCCATATCTCCCGAGAGCATATAGGTCACCGTTTCGAATCCCCGATGCGGATGAGCCGGCGCGCCTTTAGCCTCGCCCGGCGCAACCTCCATTGGCCCCATCTCATCGAGCAACAAAAAGGGGTCGAATTCCGAGAACGCTGCCTTCGGAAAAGGACGCCGAACCAAAAAACCTCCGCCTTCCAGAGTCTCGATACTATTGACAACGCCAGATACTGTACGGCTGCCGTTGCCTGTTTTCTGTTCTTCTTTCAACGTTTCAATCGCTTGCATCCGTTACTTCCTTCCCTTGGAACCCTGTCTTGTGACTTTGGGGGGTTGACCAATGCCCTCGTCCGTCGATACCGCTGTCGCTTTGTAGCCAATCTTTTTCAGCAGCCGGATGAGCGTGTCGCGTTCTCCACCACTGAGAGAGGTGGACGCGAGCAGCTCCATGTCCGCGGCATGATCGCCGTAGATCCGCGTGATCCGCTTCCGGCCTTGGTTCGTCAGGTGCACTACTCTTGCGCGACGATCGGTTCCGTGCGCCCGGCGCTCCACTAAGCCCTTCGTCTCAAGGCGGTCAACAGCCACGGTGATCGAGCCGCTCGTCAGCAAAACCTTTCTGCCGATTTTGTTGACCGGAAGCGGCCCTTTGTGCAGTAAAGCCTCAAGCACGGCGAAATCGCTGCCGCACATCTCGAGGCCTGAAATACTCGCTTCCGCATAGGATTTGACGGCGCTCGCTGCTTTCCATAAGACGAGGAAAACGTGGACCCCACTCCCGCCCGTCAATGATTCGAGTTTACGTTTGCCCATCCCGTTACCTTGACGTCAAGATACTTTACTTGAAGGTAGGTGTCAAGCCGGCGCCACGCTCTTGATCGCTGCTGTTGGATTGGTTGTTGGGCTCGCGACCGGGATCCGCTTCAAACTAAGATGCAATGAGAATTTGGACCTGACGCCGTCCGTTCATTGGCCTGAACCGAAAGTACAAACTGAGCCCGAAGCTCAAACTGGACCAGTGCTGGTCACGATTGAATACCAGATTGATCCCGAAGATGCGCAGGCATTCACACAAGCCGCACGAGCAGCAGGAAAAATCAAACAACGCGACGGGGCCGTCTATTGGAATCTGTTTCGCGATACGGCTGAGCCAAGTCGCTTCATCGAAACCTTCATTGTGGACTCATGGGCTGAACACCTACGTCAACATGGACGACTGACTCAAGCAGATCGCCAAATTGACGATCGACTACAGGCTTTTCACCGAGGCCCCGATCGTCCCAAGATTTCGCACCTCATTGCCGAACCGTAACAGAGATTGAAGCGGCCGTAGAGTTAATGATTAAGGACGCGGCTTCAAACTGCAGCCGTGATCCAGCCTGGCCCTTGAAGAAAAACGCTGAATGGTTTGTATCGCTTAAGCTATTGGCACACTATAGGCACACAAATCCACCGAGGCGGATCAGGTGTTTTTTTTTATCTGTAAGTCATTGAGTGGATTGGTGGAGCCGAGGGGGATCGAACCCCTGACCTCATGACTGCCAGTCACTTTCTGCTTGTTTCACTGAGTTCAGTTGAGGCTCCCTTAACTGATTTTGCTCGCACTCCGCTAATGTGCTGTTAAGGTGGGTTTCCTCTTGTGTGTTAGTGATCGGCTCAATTGTCACACTATAGTCACACCGCCACCTTTCGAAAGCCCGCTGAGACCACTGTCCGGCAGTTACTCTCTCTCTCTTCACCTAATCATCTAAGGGAAAGAAAGCGAGGCGCGGTCGGGGAAATGCCTAACGGCAAGTCTCCAAGGACTTTTGCCTCGCTCCGCCAATCTTCGGTCTTGCAGCCGAGTCTGGGCCAACGTATTCTATTATTCCAATGCCGAGGAATCAATGTCTGGACCAGTTTTAGTTTCACTAGCATTCAGTAGATGAAACCAATCGCTCATACTTCATTCACACAAGGATCTTCCTCAACATGCATTCGAGAAACATCGTGGCATGGCATTCGATGAAGATTAAGTCGGCAGACGTGTATCACAACAACTCTAAGTGCAAAGCCCTAAACCGAATTGAACCGGCGAACCTCAAAGAAGGGACAGATGGTAGACCGCTCTGTAAGCGATGTGATCAACTGAACAGACTGTCGGTAGGCCAATGAAGAGACTAAATAGAGTCTTGCAGTATCTGACGCCTCGCCGATAACCGCGTTCGCCCCCAAGCGAAGTCAGGCGCTAGTTTACGAGGCACAAATATGCCGATGACTATACCTGTGGAGCATGTCTGTTTCATCGGAAGTTCTCTTCAAAGTATCTGAACGTGTTGTCGCCTTGAAGTAGCTCATCCGGTTCAGACGCTAAACTTTCGTCTCTCCAGCCGAGGCGGTCGCTTCCTTGGTGATTTCCTTCGCTCGCTTATACCAAATAATGGCGTCCTGGCGATCCGGGTCGAGGTGGAAAGATTTATACCAACTTTCCGCGGCTCGCTTAAGATTACCTTTTTTCCATGCCAGAGCTCCCTGCGCATAGTGCCAACCCGCCAAGTCTTTCATTCCAAAACTCGCAAGCTTGAAATACCAGCGCCTCTTCATTCTCTTTAACACGCTGAACGAGTAGCGATGGGCCATCTCCTCCTCGTACTCAATTGGAACTACTTTTTCACCCGGCGCAAAGACATATCCTCTAGTCGCGATCAAGTGATGTCCCACCTCGTGTGCCAGCGTGGCCGCAACGCTCAATCGGATCACTGGAGTCAAACGATAAAAACCAGGGATCCCTCGGTACAGGTCGTCCAGAAACAGAGTAATCGTTGCGCTCTCGCCCTGAACGGCAGGTCGGTACCATCCATTTATGCTTAACCCCTCAGATATGGCCCGCTGATACCAGATCGCATCATCGACTTCCTCGATACTGTCCTTGAGAATGATCGAGCCAATCCCAACAACGTCGCCCGGATCAATCCAGCTTAGGCTTCCGCGAATGTGCCAACGTGCTCCGAAGGGCATTCTATGACAGCTATTACGGATCACTATTCCGTTTGACAGTTCGACGTCTTCCATCGGCTTAGTATATCGACGTCCTACTCGTCAGCCTAAGCTGATCAGATCTAGGACTAGCCTGAAACACTTGAAAGCCTGTTGCCCAAACAGAGCCTTGTTCCAGCGCCTATTTAGGACAAAGCCGCTGAACCAGATCTCAGAGTTGGCAAGCCTCCTACTGGATACTTCTGAAATTCGCGAGCTAAATCAAAGCTGAGGCAGGGGGCCTCGGCACCCCGCTCCGTTGGGATTTGCTGTGCACATCAGGTTTTGAAATGCATCAAAGCTAATAGGAGGCACTGCGCTAACATTTGGAACCCCAAATATTGCCTTGATGAGCTGTGCGACCCCACCCATATAGAATCGAATCCTTTGTCCCCTCGTAGGATTATCCGGCATGGTTGGGTTTGCTGGATCGAGCTTTGGCGCCTTAACATCATTTGGATCGACTCTGACTCCGGGTCTCCCCGTCGTTGGCTCCGTCTTAATTGGTTGGCCGTCCGAAGTAACTTTTGGCGGTCCTACATTCCTCGGTTCTGGCCATCCATAGTTCGGCCCCCGCCACAGATTCCGCGTCCCCGCGGCGAAATTGAAATCTGAAGGTAAGACTCCATTTACATAAGATACCCCGCCAGCATCCCAACAAAAGCCGTCGGCCAAACATATGACTGCGCTAGCCCCTGACCAGTATCCGTTACCATACCAAACTGAATTTCTCCATCCGTCGATTCGTAGATTGCCGATGTCAATGTCCCTTTGCCCGGGATGCCCGCGATCGTTGAAATTCCAGCCACCGCCCCAGCCGCCAAAGCCACTGGCATCACATTCGGCACTGTAGTTTCCCTGCTCACAGGTCATAAGCCCACTCGGGTCTATAAGATTCACAGGATCGCCTTGCACATACGCATAGCGATTCAAGGACTGCGGATTGGCGAGGTCATAGCTACCGTTGTAAGGATCAGGTTGATCGAAACGAGAGTGCCAGCGATTAGAGTGCCGGAACATCGCTTCGTCGCTGCCATTGCCATCACGCTCGTAACTGGTGAATTTCTTCGGCTGGAACGCTCCGTTGGTTGAGCGATTGGTATCCGCACCCCACGGGTCCAGCTCAATCGTGCTGATTATCGCGCCAAACATATCTGTTATCCGCTTCGACTTCGTTATCGGATCTTCATGCACCCAATAGGAGGATCCGTTTGCCAGCTTTAGCGCCAGTACTTGTCCACCCAGGTAGATATAGCTGCGCTGAAAAACTCCACTTCCACTCATTTCCGCCACTACTTGCCCGCCCAACACACTTGACCGCAGGTAGTACGTGACAGCTCCATTGTCACTCTTCTTAGCTCGCAGCCCGTTTCCGTCGTAACTCTGTTGTAATGAGTACCCTCCGTAAGCGGCCGTCGTCTGCTGTCCGGTGGCGTCATAAGTAAAGGTCTGACCAAGGTCATTGGTCAGATTTCCTGCCGCGTCGTAGCTAAAGCCGTTACGGCGATTGCCAGTGTAAGTGTAGTACTTGTCACTCGACTGGCCCGCAGTGCCGCCCTGAACTTCTCCACCCCAACCAGATTTGTGGATCACATTCCCCCACACATCAAAGTCGTAGCCTTGCGAATAAGGCCCATCCATCGTGCCCCACAGGTTCCCGTCGAAGGCATGCGCCCGAGCTTCTGTTCCCGAATGCGAAACTATCAGCCGGCCCACGTGGTCATATTCGTATGAGCGATCGAGCGTCGCATCGTAAATGTTCTGCGCGTAGCTCACGCGGCCAGTGGTCTCATTCATGTAGGTGTTGTTGTAGGTATAGTTGTACCCGAGCACGGTGGAGACGTCCCACTTCGTCGGCCGCAGCCGCGAGTCGTAAAGTGCCGACAAAGACTTGCCGTCGCCGTAGTTCATCCCTTTGATGGCTCCAAAGGCGCGATAGCTCAACCCGCTGGCGTAAGTTGGCCCACCGCGCTCGGGGGTAGTAACTCCGTTGACGCGTCCGATTTTGTCGTACTCGTAGTTGATCGTTGCCCCCCACTGATTCGTCATGCTCGTTAATTCGTTAGCCAGGTTATACGCATAACTCAACGAGTAGGAGCCGCTGACCCCCGTGAAGGTCCGGATCTCGGAAGTTAACTGAGACAGGTTATTGTAGTTGTATGTCACACCACCCATTCCATCGGTCATTGTCCTGCGATTTCCGGCCGGGTCATAGGTAATAGATGACACGTTCGGAGTGGCTGCGACGCTCTGACCCGGAACCAAATTGGACAGATCGTAGGTAATGCTCGAAACCAAATGTCGCGGGTTATTGTAAACGAAGGTGGTCTTCGCGCCGCGAGCATCAGTCACGAAGTTGGTAGTGTCATCGAGGTTGTAGTTGTAGCTGGTCGTGCCCTGCTCCGGAGTAGTGCGTGAGCTGAGTCGACCGTATCCGTCGTAGGCGAAACTGCGCAGTTGCGTCGCCTGATTACTTTCGATCAATTGATCCCGCACGTTGTAGCTATAAGTAGTGGTCGCATAGACAGTAGCGTTCCAGTTCAGCTCTTCGACCTTCCAAAGCCGGCCGAACGTGTCTTTCGTCAGACGCCGTTGTCGGCCATGTTCGTCCTGCACCGTGGTGACTTCGCCACCGGCGCAGCCACAGCCGCCATAGGAAGCGACGCGGGTCGTACCATCGGGATTGGTGGTGACTGTAGGCCGGCCTTTCCAGTCGTAGGCCTGCTGAGTATCCACGAAATCTGCGTCGTCACCGCTGGGCAGCCACCTATCGTTGACCTCGGTAGGATTGGACTGTTTGAATACTCGACCCATGGAGTCATAGATAATGCGCTGAGCGCTGTACCGCAGCGCGGTGGGCGGCAGTTCCGAAGCTGTAAGACGCACGCGCCCCGCGCCGTCTAGGAGCGTAGTTGAAAAAGCCCTCAAGGAAGCGTTGCTGATAGAACCAGGATCAATAGTGGTGAATTGGTTGATCTCCGTCATAGTGTCCGGGTAAACCCATTCCGTGGAAGCTGTGTTCAAGTCGTTCGTTACCCTCGTTAATCGGCCTTTTAGATCGTAGGTGGAGCTTGCCGAGGGAGGTGTTCCGCCGTTAGGTGCCGGCGTCTGTTTAAAGGTGACGGCACCGAAGTCGAAGTTGTACTTAGTCAATGACTGGAAACCTTCAGCGTCGGTGATCGTCGTCGGATAGGCGAATTTGCTGCCATTGTTGCTGGCGACTGAGAAGGAATCGACATAGCTGGCGCTGCTTTGGTGACCTAGAGCATCGCGCGTGAGTGTGACTGAGCCAGCTGAGTTGTAACCGATGCGTCTTTGCTGGATAACCTTAGCGGCGTTGTTAATATCAGTTACGTCCCAACGCGAGACAGCTGAAAGATTACCGCGGCCGGTGACAAACCCCGCACCATAGTTGGTGAAATCATGCTGCGTTGCAGTTTGTGGCGTGGCGGTCAGATATTCACCCGTCCAGTCATAGTCGAAAGTAGTTTTGGAAAAGAAATTGCCACTCCCATCGGTTACCTGCACGGCGCTGACCAGACCAATGATGCGCCGGTCAACATAGGCGCTACTCAGGTTGTAGTCTGTGAACCTCTTGCGCAGAACCGTGGTCGCATCGGCGGCGAATTCGGTCACTTCGTACGGCAAACCGTAGGGGGCGTATGAGCCATAATTGGTGGTTACGCGCTTGTGGTTTCCCTCGGCGTCATGGATGTTTGTCTCTCTCACACGAATATTCTTTGGATAGGTAAGGTCTTCATCGTCCTGGGTCCAGATGATGTCGATCCGCTTCCGGGGCAGGTCGGCGGCCTCATCACCCGCATTGAGATAGTTTTTGGCGCTGGTCGTCATTCCCTTCTCCCAACCGGAAGTTGCAAAATACTCTTTGTAGATTGTTAGGTCGGGGAAGATTACTTTGGTCCACGAGTCGTCGCTAGCCGTGGAGTAAGCGGTCAGCGCCTCCTCGGTAGCATTTGGAGTTCCTTCGACATCGCCGTTCCAGTTTTGGGCCCATGAACGCCGCTCCGTGAAGCGCGGGCAATCGGTCTGGCCGATGCTTCCGTCCATATTGTATTTCGTATACGCAAGCAGGTGGTCGTCAGCTGCGTAGTGATTGATACCGTTCACTTGACCGAAAGGAGCGTTGTACTCAAACCGGTAGGAAGAGCCGTCGTCTAGATTGACGCGCGTGATTACAGTGACCAGACTATTGCTGGGACCATTGACGGATAATCCACCACCGAACTGGGGGTTCACCGTCACCTGTCCGTAGTTGAAGGTGGCCCAATTATGGTCCCCGGTCGCCCAGGTCTGACGAATAGCTTGCAGGTTACCATCAGGGTAATAGTCAAAAGTGATTAATCGATCCAGCGTGTCTTTGATTGTTTGCAGGTGACCGTTGTTCAAATCATAGGTCGCGGTGAGGTAATTGCCGTTGCGGTCCTTGATCTCGGTACAACGATATTCGTTGTTGACCGTAACCTTGGTGAAGGTGTACTGCGTGCCGTCCGTCGTACGCACGGTTATGTTCGGCGACACGGGTACGAATTGCCACTGCTGATACAGGGCTGGTGTGCCCGTCCATTGTTGCAAGTAGGCTCCCTGGCTTGAGGAACCGGTGGCAATGCTTAACACCTTGCCGCTGTGCCGGGCAATGAGCTTATGGTAGCCGATCCCGAGAGACACGATCTGCCACTGCTCATGCGTTGCACCCTCAGCCCAGTCCCACTGCACGACGCTAGCGCCATTTGCCTGAGAAACCCCTGCCATGGCCGCCACTTTCCCGCTATGATGATTGACCAGCTTGTAGTAGCCAGAGTCAGTCGGCACTAACTGCCATTCAAAATTTGTGTCGCCGGTTCCAGGGTTCGGCCACTGGACAATCTGAGCACCATTTACCATCGATGTTTCTGTCACGGCTGCCGACAAGCCACTATGCCGCGCCACCATACTGTAGTAAGTGCTGTTCTCTTTAAGTTGCGTGTAGGTGCCGTCAGCCGATTCATAGACGCCGACGCCGACTTCGCGCATCTCGATGCGTGCGCCCGAGGGCATAACCATCATGTACGCGAGGGTACCGGCCTGCGATTGGTTGAACTTCTGCTGTAAGGTGGGAAGGCCGAGGCGAAATCCTGGGGCAGGCGCGCCGAGGTCGGCGTTGTACTTAATGTTTAAACCGTCCTTCGTCCACACCAGTGAGTTGTAGGATAACGATAGATTGAGATCCATTCCGGAGCGTCCCGCAAGGCTCAAGAGCGGCTGACTCCAGTTGAAGTTGCGCGAGCGCAAATCGACGCCCGGCGCTCCGGTCTCGTTTTGCGGAAGTTCCCGCGCTGTCGAAAAATTGGGATCACCTGGCGGATAGTATTGGCTGCCGCCTCCCCCGCTCTGCGGATCACAATCAGCGCAAGGGAAGTTGGCTTGAATCGGCTGATTCGGCTGGGACGAACTCGACCTGACGTTCCGCAGTTGATTGAGATTGGGAAGGTTCGGCGCTGGAGCACCCGTTACGACAGGGGGCGGTGTCTCATCTCTACCATCCCTGCCATTTGCGCGTCCCGGATTGTCCTGACGCTGACCCGTTGGCACGTAGCCTTGGCCATTCCCGTTGCCGTTTCCGCCGCCCTGATCTCCTCCTCCGCCACCATACGGATTTCCTCTTAATGCCCGCAGCGTTGCACTTGCGTCAACCACGCCACCTGAGGAGACCTTGCCTGCAAGTGAGACCACATTCCGCGCGCCATCAGAAATCGCCCTAGCCACGCTCTGAGGGTTGGCATTCGGACGAACTGACTTCAGCAAACCAGCAACGCCGCTGACCAACGGGGCTGATGCCGAAGTCCCATTTACCGTCCAGTAGCCGCCGCCCATCCGCGTTGTCAGGATGTTGTTTCCAGGAGCAGCAACGCTAACGTTTCTCCTTCCGTAGTCAGACCAGGTGATAAGTTGATCAAAATTATCGGTCGAAGCTACCGCAATGAGATCTCGCAACCCAAAAGATGCGGGGTAGTAAGGTGAAGTGTCTACGTCCTGGCCGTTGTTGCCTGCCGAACAGACTACCACCACACCACGACGCATGGCCCGCTCGATAGCGTCCTTCAGAATCTGGGAGTTCCCGGTCGTCCCCCACGATAGATTGATAACCTGAGCGCCGTTATTCACCGCATAATCAATGGCCTCTACCGCATCTCCGATATCACCCGTCCCGGTGTTGTCGAGCACGCGCAGACTCATCAGACTGGCGCGCCACATCACACCCGTGATGCCAACGGCATTGTTACCTTCAGCAGCAATGATGCCGGCGATAGCCGTGCCGTGCCCCTGCTCATCCTTGATTACGCCGCTGTCGGTAATGTAATCCCAGCCGTGGGCGTCACCTTCCGGTCCGTGAGTGACGTTGGTCCATTCGTTGTCCGAGAGATCTGGATGCGTGAAATCAATGCCACTGTCGACAACTGCAATCACTGTCGATTGCGATCCGGTCGTCGTGTTCCACGCTGCTGCGACGTTGATGTCTGACCCAAACTGACCGGCGCCCTGTCCGATATTGCGGAGCGCCCACTGATCGGCAAACTGCGGATCACTTGTGACCACTTGATCCTTCCTAATAAGAAAATTCGGCTCCGCAAACTCGACGTCTGGGTTCAAACTCATTTGCAGCGCCACCGTTTCCACATTTTGACCGCCGAGCACCTCGAGTTGCTCAACCGTTGACTCGCCACGCAGTAGCCTTTTACGACGCGCACCGTGCGCAGCCATGACCGTATCTTTATTTTGCTGGGCGAGGCCAGAGCGAAAGCGCACCAACAGTTCACCGGAGCGGTGCTGTGAACCTTGAACAGGGGTCGCGGCTAATGGTCCCGGACGGCTGTTACCAGGATTTACTTTTCCGACCGGCGAGGCGATCGCATGTCTCGGCAGCGGTAGTGCCACTAGTGAAATGACAAACCCATACAAAAGGAAAAGAGATAGGAAACCACGCAAAAGTGTTGAACGCCGCGTCGTTTGCATGAGGTGACTCCTTGTGTTTGAGAATCTCCGAGAAAAGAAACGTGAGTAAGACCGCTTAGACCTGGGACCAAATGAAGTCACTTCTTTAAGGTCTCGATCTTAGTTAAAAACATTGCGGGTAACGTCCAAGCAGAATATCTACCCGGCGTGACAACGTTGCAAGATCAAACCCGATATAGCCTGACCGTTTCAAATGCCAAAATCCTTGCATCCCGCTATTAAAGATGATTCACCCTTCTATCAAATAAGGACCGGCACGCCGGGAGGGATGTGCCGGCCCTTAACGCCACGTCGTCCTCTTACGTGGCGTTTTTCGTCCCCATTTCTTTGCTCATCTTATTTCAGCCATTGCATTTCCTACGGTCCGCGCCCTCTCAAGATTATCCTGCGTCTTGAAAACGCTTCCTCCCTCGTCCCCGACGCCGTACCGGAGTGCGTTCTTTGAACAGGTCTTTATGTCTTGTTTCAAGTATGTAGGCTAGGCGCTGATGACTGACTCCCAGCAGCTTGGCAGCAGAGGTGATGCTGCCATTTACTTTGGCGAGCGTCTGACTAATCAAGCTTCGTTCAAATTTCAATACTTCTTCTGGCAAGTGATACTGCTTATTGAAAAGAACCTCAGCCGTGCCCTCACTCTTTTGTATGCCCTGTAAAGCCAGTTTCTTTCCCGCTCTCTCGAACCTCAGCTCAATGTCTGCGCTCTGGCTCATTGAGAGCCATTCCTCTGCCTGTTCATAAGCAGCAGACAAAATCTCAGGCGGTAGTTGATCCATTTCCTCAATCATGGTCAGCGCCGCCAGACCTGCCCTGTTGAGTGCGCCCGCTTGATGAGCGACTTCGATGGCTTTCTGAAAAGTGAATTGCGCCCGCTCGATTTGCTTGAGTCGGGCCAGGGCAATGCCGTGAGTAATCAGGGCTTCCGCCAAGAAACATTGACGTCCGCTTTTCTCAAAGGTTCTAGCTGCGTTCCGAGCAGTGGATTCAGCTTCTGCAAATCTTTGTTCCGCAATAAAGACCTGTGCCCGAGTCTCATCAACTTGTGCGGTTCTTACTCTATCCTTAACGATGGCTGTCAAGCGTCGTGCTTGGTCAAGGTATTCGTGCGCCTCTCTAAAGCGAGACAGTTCACGCAGGACGTTGCCAATGTTGTTCTTTACGTGAGCCCGCAAGACGGTATTGTGAGCGAGTTTGAAATGAGAATCTGCATCCTCATACTCATTGAGAACGCGCCGAAATTGAGCGGCCTTATTCTCAGGCCTAGCAAGCTTGCGCAACACCATCGCCAGTTGAAGGTGGTAAACGCCTTTTATTGTATGGTTAGTAATCTTCTCGAACAGTGGCGCGTTGTCAGAGAGAATTCTTAAAGACTCCTGGTACCGCGATGCCGACCACTCAACAACTGACAATCCAATAAGTGCGTTTCCTCGCGTGTTACCTGGGGCAGTCAGTTTTTGCAGCGCCTCAGTGAACATGACGCGGGCTTCATCTAATGCGCCCGCTCGCCAATAGCACAACGCCAGTTCCGCCCGCACTTCGGCAACCTTCTTTAAGTCTCGCGCTGACTCATAAAAGGTAATGCTCTCGGTTAGCAAATCTCTGGCCGCCTCGTCTGCCTCTTTGATCTCATTTCGACTTCCGATCCATCCGGTCAATACGCCAACACAGAACAAAACTTCGGCAGCTACGGACGGATGAAGGCCGGTTGTGTTCGGACGTACTAGAGCAGCTGTTTGATTCAAGCTCTGAAGCAGCCAGAGAACAGGCGATGGTCTTTGCGCAGACAGATCCGAAGATCAAAGGCTCTATTGTTCCCGCCGTCGCCTCAAAACTACAATTCCTTCGCGATCCGAATATTGCAAGGTTCACGAGCGCAAGCTTGAAAGCCCCGGACTTTGGTGAGCTGCGCAGGCAACCGACGGCAGTGTATTTCTGTATGCGCGAGCAGGACATTGCGCGTCTCAGACCACTGACAAGTCTCTTCTTTTCATTGATGCTTGAGCAGATAGCCGGCGCAGAAGTTCCCGCAAACTCACAAGGTGTGCCTATTACAATGATCCTCGACGAGTTCGTAAATATCGGGACGATTCCTGAGTTTGCGACGAGGATCTCACTTGCGCGAGGTCGCGACGTGGCGATCTGGTTGCTGGTCCAATCATACAGCCAATTCGAAGCGCGTTATGGAAAGGCCAATGCTGCTACGATCATCACTAATTGCGGAACTAAGATTGCGCTGTCTGGCCTGGACGCAACGACAGCCACGCGCGTGAGTGAAATGCTGGGCGACATGACGGTCGTAGACACGAGGCCGAGTCAGAGCACGCCTCGCGGAGGCTGGCGCAGCTCATCCACTCTAGGCCGAACAGAACACAAACGGAAGCTCCTCACGCCCGACGAAGTGATGCGCATAGATCGCGACAAAGCTATCGTTCGAATTGGCAATCGGCACCCGATGTTATTAAGTAAGATCTACTACAACGAACCGCCCAAGACTGCTCAGGTGAGAGGAATCGGCCCAGCTATCGGCATCGACTTGGCTCTTGGAAAGTTCAGGACACGCAATCAGCGAAAACCAATGGCGGTTAGCGGGAAGGAACTTGACAACGAACTTCCGCCTTTGCCGGAACCGCCACATATTAATTTGTAATTAAGACGAAGCCAGGAGAGAAGCGTAATGGTCAGACAGATTATGTGTATCGACTGCGGTTTACGCGTTTACGATCCTGAGCCCAATGATCTCGGCCCAACTTGGAACCAGCGAAGGGTGAAGGGCACGGTACGCAGGCCAGTGTCCCGAGAAGTGCTCCGCTGCGACCGCTGTAACTTAGAACTTCCAGACGGCACGATGGTCATTGCAATAACGAGTTGGCTAAATGAGCCTAGACCGCTGGAGTGGGAACTTGAATATATTATGCCAGTCCACTAGCCGGTCCCGTACGGACTTCAACTCAAGAGAAAGCAGCTTACAGAGACCGTGAGATGGAGAGGATGCGGAGCCCGTAGGCCTAAAGCGGCCACCGTAAAGCGGGAGCGTCACCTTAATTGAAAGAAAGATGGCGCCTCAACTGACTTGTGGACTTCAACTCAAGAATTGGCGGTTGGCAGGCAGATTGTGCGAGATGCAATCCAGAGATTTCCCTATCTCCCGCGACTTACTCGGAAAAGATACTTTCAACCATCGTAAGATACAGCTTAGCAACCGCGTAGGTAAAAATCATCGAAGAGATAAACCCGAAATCCCGTGCACCAAAACTCCAATTGAACAGGCAGAACAAAAACCAAGTTACAGCCGCTCCAAAACAGATAAAGCGTAAAAAGTAGTCCGTCCGTTCGATGATCGTGAAGTCCCAGTAGTAATTGAACAGGGAATCAACCAATTCATTAAATTCAACCATTCAAGGCTCCTTTGCCGACAGCAGGAAGTTAAACCAAGTTTAATCTATCCGATCCGTCTTGATTGGGTCAATGAATTTCACTGGATTACTGCAAGACTGGCCTAGGCAGGTGTCACACTATAGTCACACTACGCTGGAACAACGAGACGTAAATTGGTGGAGCCGAGGGGGATCGAACCCCTGACCTCATGACTGCCAGTCATGCGCTCTCCCAGCTGAGCTACGGCCCCATTTACTGTAAGCAGTATAGGGATAACTGCTTGATGCAGACTAGCCTAGCGTTCCGAATCGAGTCAAGCCGCCTTATCGAAAGTGATCGCCAAGCAATCGCTTGAGCGCGCGGTGACACGCCTCGAAATCGCTTAATCCAACAACGACTCAAGCTCAGGTGATGTCGCTGCGTGAGCGGCCTTCGCTTCTTCCACTGCCTTCGCCGCCGCCTTAAGTTCGTCGGCTATGCTGCGCGCGCGCGCGGCTGCTTTCGCTGACGCGAGGCTGGCGCTCTTGAATCGCTTCTCTGCTTCACGCGTTTCCCTCTGGGCTTGTGCCACTTCTGCCTTCGCTTCTTTCTCAACCGCCTCTAACCGTTTTGCTTTAGCTCGCGCATCGCTCAGCAATCGTTCGGCAGTCTTCAGTGAACCTTTCGCTGCGGCTATTATTTTCTGACGGGTCGCTTCAGCCTGCCGGAGATCTTGAGCTCGTGCCGGCGTCTGCTGTTTCTTAGCCGCAACGCTTAACTCTTGCGGCGCTGTGACGCGCGCCGGTTTCTGAGTCACTGACGAATTGCCAGGACTGGAAAAACCGAATGACTCGAAGCCCGGAGGATCTACGTCGTGGGTCAGTCGCCCGGAAGTTGAGCCATGGCTAAGCGATGCGTGAGCGGAGATCGCCTCGAGGTTCGCGGTGATGCGGCGCAAGATATCCGAAGTCGGATTGTGACCTGAATCTTGCAGCAATGAGGTGGCCAGATCTGACAGCTGAGACAGTGCCGCGCGCCTGGCGTCGAGCGACGCACGCATTTCCGCTGCTTTACCTGCGAGGCCTGACATCTGGACCTGCCGAAAGCGTTGGCCTGCCGCGACCAATCTGTCGAACGCTTCGCGATGCTTCCAGTAAAGTTGGTTTGCAGCCCAGGCCGAAATTGAAGGTTTAGCGAGCGCCTTCACAAGGCCCGCGTCGTTTGCACTACCGCCCTGCTTCAAGCGCGCGGCTAGTTTATTGCGCGCGTCGATGAACTCCGCCAGGGGAAGCTTAAACACGGCGTCAACATCATCCTTGAGTTTTCCTCCGGTTCCATTCTCGTTACCAGCTGCGTTTCTCTCTCGTTTTCCAGCAGTCTTGACCATTGCTTTAGTTTCTCACAATCATCTCAAGCGTGTTGGTCCTTTAGCTGCTGACCGTGGGTTCGCCTACACAATATCAGCCTATCCAACTTTCATTGAAGGGAGTCCCTCAAGCCCCCAAGCGTCGGTAAAGGACATTGACAACTAAAAGCGGGTCAGCATAGAGTGCTGCTGAAGTGAGTCGAGCTCATTCTTACCGGTGCTTCTGAAGTTATTAGATCGCCTGCGCTGCTCCCCGTAGCTCTTGCCAGACAAAGGAACAAACCAAATGAGGAGAATATTTCTTGCGCTGTTGTGTCTCACGCTGCTAAGTCCGGCAGTATTTGCCAAAGGTAGAACGAGAGTTAAGAGTTACAGGAAGAGAAACGGAACACGCGTTGAATCACACCAACGAACGAAACCAAACAAACTCAAGAGTGACAATTGGTCCAGCAAGGGTAACGTAAATCCCAATACCGGTAGGCGAGGCTCAAAGAAATATTAAGCTCGGAGCGTTGTTTCCTGGTCCAGGCAATCGGTCATTGCCTATGAGCGTGATTTTCGGCGCGCGGCGAAGAAGGCGATCGCCGCACCGACGACTAGAAGTAAGATGCCACCCGCAACGGTGAGCAGGTTGGGCAGTTGCCGGGTGGCTTCGTTTGAAATCAGGACCGCGGCAGTTGGATCGACAAACGCCGCGCGGTAAGCAATCACGCCACCAACGGCGCCAAGCACTATTCCCGACACGATCGCGATCCCTTTTAACATTCTAAGAACTTGTTCTCTGTGCTTTGTACTTTGTGCTTTCTGAGTTCCAAAGTTTCACTTTCCTTTAAACTCAGGCTTTCGTTTCTCGAGAAACGCGCTAACGCCTTCGTCCTTGTCTTCTGTCGAAAAACAGAGGGCAAACAAATCGACTTCGCGCCGCAGGCCTTCATCGAGGTTGGAACGCGAGGCAAGCTTTACCGCTTCCTTGGCCAGGCTTAACGCGATCAGACTCTTCGCGGCCATTCGATTTGCAATCGCCATCGTTTTTGCTTCGAGCTCGGCCGCGGGGACGACCATGTTGACGAGGCCAATCGCACGCGCACTGTTTGCGTCGATGATGTCGCCCGTCAAGATCAACTCCATCGCTTTTCCTTCGCCTACAAGTCGAGTCAAACGCTGCGTGCCGCCGCCTCCGGGAATGATGCCCAGATTGATTTCGGGTTGACCAAACGAGGCGCTCTCGCTGGCGATCCGCAAATCGCACGCGAGCGCCAACTCACAACCCCCGCCCAAACAATAGCCATTGATCATCGCGATGATCGGTTTCGGAAAAGTATCGATGGCGGTGAAGAGCGAACGCGCCGTCATCACGTCGCGCTGCATCATCGCCGTGCGACCGGCGAACTCGGCGATATCTGCGCCGGCAATGAAGGCTTTGTCGCCGGCGCCGGTAATAACAACCACGCCAACCGACGCATCGTTACGCAGTTCCTCAAGCAGGGCCGCGCCTTCTTCGCGGGTCTTGATATTCAGAGCGTTTCTCTTGTCGGGACGATTAATCGTAATGAGAACGATGCGATCGCGTCGTTCAACCAGCAGGGTTTCATAGGTTTGTGGCATAGCTTGCGACATTTTTTACTCCGGAAGTTGATGGGTATTTTGCAAAGGAATCCTAAGCGTTGAGCGACAATCGGTCAATCAGGGGTCGCTGCAGACCTGGCCCCGCGCTGTTCATCTGCGTACTACCCTGTTTCTCGCTTCGAAATCCATTGTCGGTAGAGGTTTTCGCGGCCTTCAGCGCCGGGAAGTATTTGATATAGGTTGCACCGGCCGACCGCTTCTTGGCGGCGGAGCTTGAAACTTTTTGTATTGGGTGTGCCGGGCGAAGCCGGTTATGGAAATGCGCTGCCGAAAATACAACTCTAGTAAATTTCTGGAGCGGTTGACCGTGCTACAAAAGTCTTCAGAACGACCTGATGCGGGTCTCACAGAAATCTAATTTCTAGCGTGTTTTAAAAACCACTGGCGTCATGCGTCAATTTTATCACTAGCGTGGCCCGGCGGCTTCGATCATTTCGGCGGACGCGTTGTCCAGATGCGTAACGACTTCGGGACAACGAAAACAAGCCGCTTTGCCTTCCTGTTGATACCAGCGACATTCAGGCCGAATGCTACACGGCGGAAGAGACTCAACAGCCATAGGCAAGATCTGCACGATGCGCGTCGCCAGTTGACAGTCCTGGCCATCAAAGTGTGCGCACTGGCGTTCTTCGCAGCGTGCCGCAAAACGAAAAATGTTTCGCGGATCCACCTCGCCTGTTAGCGAAAGTAATTGCGGCGTGACGGGTTGAGGCTTCTCGACCCAGGCAAGGCGTTGCCCTTCGGCCGTATCCTCTAACACGCCCAGAACCACGCTGTCTTCCATGTCTGGCTGCGCACTCGGACACATCAACGGTTTCCGAGCTCCGCCAATTACACTTTCGTCCATGACGCGCAGCCTTACCGGTTGATCTCGACTGGTGGCATCGCGATAAAGCCCACGGTGATAATGCCGCCGTCAGCGATCACCTTTGGAGTCAGCTTAGCGTCAGTCAGTGCTTGCATCTGCTTAGTGATGTCGCGAGCAAGGGCGTTCGCTTCTTTAGCGGCTAACCCTTTAGGCGCAACTTTCCCCATGATGATGCCGCCCGGAATTTTCTTTCCAGCACTGGCTTGGACGGCCTTTTCGATAGCACTAGCGAGATCGTTGACTTTGATTGTTTTTGCTTTAGTTGTTGCCACGGTATTGGCGCCTCCAAATCTAGAGTAGTCGGCCTAGAGAGTTTGTTAGGATGGCCGAGATGCGCAGCACTCTATGCTCGTTGCGGTATCCCTGTCAACAAAAACACTTGTAATGATTTTGTGCCAACTCCTCAGCATCGAGGTAGTGGCGGTAACTCGCGAGATTCCGGATAAGATTTACTTGTTGAAAGTTACCTTTCCAAACCCAGCACATACCTTTCCCACTTCGCTTTGAACGCGTCCATGTTAGTTTCCGCCAGAACTTTCTGCAGCGTCTGGTAGCCGCTCGCGTCTTCTTTTTGGCGGGCGTGAAACTCCTTATAAAACTTTACCAACACGCCCTTCTCCTGCAGGTAGTAATAAAGATAGCGTGCTTGTGCGTAGTTGACTCCTTTGTCCTCATTGTAAAAAGCGTTTTCGTCCATCGCCGTCAGTTCTTTGAACGAGGGGACTGTCTTCGATTGTATAGCGCGTTGCAGGCCGGGCAAGCGCCAATTGGTAAAGCCATGGATGTGTCCGTCGGCATCACCACACTGTTCATAGAGTGAGCCCATGCCTTCGTTGAGCCATGGCGGGCAGTCAGGAAAGTTGGCCTCCATGAACGGATGTACAATTTCATGCACGAGCGTTCCGCCGCCAGTGTCGATATTCATGATCAGCGCTTTGTGAGCGCTCGAATAATATCCGTAGGGCGTTGAGGGGTTCTCTCCGAATAAGAGCTGCGCGTGTTTCTCGTATGACGCAGCGTCTTTGAACAACCAGATGTCGAGGATTTGCTTTGGGTCGTCGGGAAAGAAGTCTTGCTTGAGCCGGTCGACGGCCCACTTCACTGTACCCTCAGCGTGTTGTTGCAGTGCTTCTTTTGATTCATCACCGATAACCACGAAGGGCTTTTGGATAACAAAAGAGAACTCGGCTGCAGGTGTTCGCGGATCCGAGTTGGTAACTTTCTTTTTGAGCTCTGCCTTGAGCGACTGCACATGCCGCGCAAAATCTGCGTCACTGAAAGCCGCGGGACTCCCAGGTGACGTGCCTGGAACCGGCGAGGGGGTTAGAGCCGCCGCGTTTTGCGCCTCGGCCTTAGCATTGGACGCCAACGGCAACTTGCCGGCGCTGTTCCAATTGCAAGCCACGAGTAGAATAAGAGAAAGGGGAACTAAGATTCTGGTGCGCATGGCTACCTCTTCATTCTCAAGGGCTCCGGCCACAACGAGTGGCTCCCCTTTGATTCAATTCTGCTTTCGCGCGTGCGCTTTTGTCCTTTTCCTTTTCAACTGTTCCACGCGTTCCCCTATCGCCTTGTGTTACTCTTGAGTAGGATCTTGAGCGATAAACCCCCGCAAAGCGCCTTGTTTCTACCCCAACTCCTTGATGCCAGCGTCGAGGGCATACTCGCATTCGACTGTGATTGTTTTTACATCGCCTGGAACGCTGCGATGGAACGTATCACCGGTCTTCAGCGCAATGACGTCATTGGCAAGTGTGCTTTCGATCTGTTTCCCTTCATCAAGGAAACCGGTGAAGACAAGTGCCTGCTTGCCGCGCTGGCAGGCGAAAGCGCCTCATCTAACGACCGGCCCTACGCCGTACCCGAAACCGGACGCGCGGGCTTCTTCAAAGCTTACTACTCACCGTTACTCGATCAGCAAAACCAAGTCGTGGGCGGCATTGCTGTCGTCCACGACATCACTGAACGCAAACGCGTCGAGGAGGCGGCACAGGAAGCGCACCAGCGTTTAGCTTTTCATGTTGAGAATTCGCCGCTGGCAGTGATCGAATGGGACAGTGATTTCCGTGTGTTGCGCTGGTCGACTTCAGCGGAACGACTCTTCGGTTGGAAACCCGATGAAGTTCTCGGCAAACACGTGAGCGATTGGCAGTTTGTTTTCGACGACGATGTAGACGCAGTAGCGCAAGTGACGAACCGGCAGCGCGTGGGGGCTGAATTGCTCGGCCTACTTCGCAATCGCAATTACACCAAAGAAGGTTCGGTTCTTTTCTGCGAATGGTACAACTCGGTGTTGCACGACGAAGCCGGCAATCTCGTTTCGGTGCTTTCGCTGGTTCTTGACGTTACCGTTCGCGAACTCGCCGAAGAAGAACGCGCGGCATTGCTGGCGCGTGAACGGGACCTGCGCCGGCAGGCTGAAGAGGCAGACCGGCTGAAGGATGAATTTCTCGCGACCCTCTCACACGAACTGCGGACGCCGCTGACCTCGATTCTCGGTTGGGCCACGCTGATCCGTAACGGGGAAGTGGATCGAGCCGAGAACCTGGAGCGCGCGCTCGAAATCATTGAACGCAACGCCCGGTCGCAAGCGAGACTCATCGACGATCTGCTGGATGTCTCGCGCATCATCACCGGCAATCTTCAGCTAGATGTCCGCCCGCTCAATGTCGCTCCGATAGTGGAGGCCGCAATCGATGCGTTGCGTCCCGCTGCCAGCGCTAAAGGGATTCACATTGTGACCGAGTTGGACTCCACCAGTTGTCTCGTTAGTGGCGATCCGAATCGACTGCGTCAGGTCATTTGGAATTTGCTGATGAATGCGATCAAGTTTACATCGCGCGACGGCCGCGTGAGCGTGCGTCTCGAGTGCTTCAACTCTTCCGCTTCGGCTGTCGCAAGTTCTAGGTTGGTTTCGAGTCACGTGCGTCTCACGGTCAGTGACAACGGCGACGGCATCACGTCGGAGTTTCTGCCCTACGTGTTTCATCGTTTCCGTCAGGAAGAAGGATCTATTTCACGGAAGGCGGGCGGGCTCGGTTTGGGTCTGGCCGTGGTGCGACACCTGGTGGAGCTACACGGCGGCAGTGTTGACGGCGAGAGCGATGGCCCAGGTAAGGGATCGGCCTTTACTGTCGATCTGCCACTTGCCGTTGACCGTCGAGATGGTAGTCACCGCGGCCAGAACGCGTTTGAAAGAAGAAGCAGCGACGGAAATCCGGTTAGCGTTGCAGTTGTGCGAAACACCTTCAAGAGCATTGGCAACGCGGCCGATATCGTCGTCAAAGACAACGGAGTTTCGCGCCCGCTTTCCGGCGTACACGTGTTGCTGGTTGAAGACGACGATGACTCGCGAAACTTACTCAATTTGATTCTTACCCGCTTCGGCGCCGAAGTCATTTCCACGTCTTCTTCCGCCGAGGCGATCGATTCGTTTATGCAGAAGACTCCAGACGTTGTGATCAGCGACATCGGCATGGCGGAATTAGACGGCTATGAGTTAATTCGCAAACTCCGAACGCTGCCGCTGCAAGGCTCGCTGCTGCCGGCACAAAGTAATCAGCAACCAGCAATCAGTAGTCAGCAACTGCCTGCACTTGTTCCCGCCATCGCGCTGACTGGCTATGCCACCATCAGAGACCGCGATCGTGCGCTGGCTGCCGGTTATCAACTTCACCTCGCCAAACCAGTCGAACCAGACGAACTGGTTGCCGCCATAGTGAAGCTGACTGGCAAGGAATAGATAATGTGCATCGGCAGGGCATAGCTCGGTTCTTTAACTGATTGCAACTTCATCGACACGGGGATTGGAAAGTAAGAAATGGCTCGACGCGGATCTGGGACTATCAAGCGCAGACACGCTCACTCCGTCCTGAAGCCGCGAGCTGGACTTGCCTACATGTGGCGCGCCCTGGACCACAAAAACTACCGACTCTTTTTCAGCGGCCAAAGCGTCTCGTTAATCGGAAGCTGGATGACTCGTATCGCGACGAGTTGGTTGGTCTACCGCCTTACTGGTTCCGCACTCCTTCTTGGCGTCGTTGGCTTTGCGGGTCAAATACCATCGTTCATCCTCGCGCCCATCGCCGGGGTGTTGGTAGATCGATGGAATCGTCACCACCTTCTGGTCGTCACTCAGGTGCTCGCGCTCCTGCAGTCATTGGCCCTCGCCCTGCTTGCGCTCACAGGGCGCATCAAGATCTGGCAAGTGATCGTGCTCAGTGTCTGCCAGGGTCTCATCAATGCTTTCGACATGCCGGCGCGCCAGGCTTTCGTGGTGGAGATGGTAGAGAAACGAGCAGACCTCGCCAACGCCATCGCGCTTAACTCTTCGATGGTTAACGCCGCGCGACTGCTCGGACCTTCGCTCGGCGGCGTCGTCATCGCGGCGGTAGGCGAAGGTTGGTGCTTCATGATCGACGCCGTTAGTTACCTGGCGGTTATCGCCTCGTTGCTCGCGATGAAAATAACTCCACGCATGTTAGGCACAACTAAGGACGCCAATATTTTTCGGCAACTGCGTGAGGGCTGGACTTACGCCGTGCGCTTCGCTCCCATCCGCAACGTGCTGCTGCTCCTGGCGTTGGTGAGTCTGGTCGGAATGCCATATACGGTTTTGATGCCGGTCTTCGCCAACGATGTCCTGAAGGGCGGCCCCAGCACGCTGGGGTTGCTGATGGCTGCGTCGGGCGTTGGTGCACTCGCAGGGGCAATGTTTCTGGCGGGACGTAAGACGGTTCTAGGTTTGGGTAAATTCATCCCAATAATGGCGGCTGCGTTCGGCGCGGGCTTAATGGTATTTTCGTTCACGCGTGTGTTGTGGCTGTCGCTCGGGCTAATGGTCATCACCGGACTCGGTTTCATGGTCCAGATGGCCGCAAGCAACACAGTCTTGCAAACAATTGTTGATGAAGACAAACGCGGTCGGGTGATGAGTTTCTATACGATGGCCTTCATGGGGACGGCGCCTTTTGGAAGTTTGTTGGCCGGATCGGTGGCGGCCCGGATTGGCGCGCCGCATACACTATTCTTCGGCGGTATTGGTTGTATCCTTGGCGGACTTTGGTTCGCTACGACGCTGCCAGGTTTGCGACGCGACGTGCGGCCGATTTACGTAAAGATAGGCATCTTGCCGGAGATGGCCGCCGGCATTCAGCACTCGTCGGAACTCAGCGTTCCGCCGGAAGCTTAACTACAACTCTGCCGAATGGGAGCCACTGCAAGCTTGGTGAACGCGTGAGGTGATCGTTCATGAGTGCGATTGAGAATAAGCAACTGGTTGGGATGGGAAACTAAAAGAACTCACCGAGTACCTCGACACTCTGTTAGTCGTGGAAACATTCGGCGACGTTGTTGTGACCCAACCCCGCCACTCAAGCGAACTGCTGGGACCGCGGGCGTCCCGCCCGCAATGAGCGCGAAAAAATGTTGATGCAACCGTACTCCACAAGCAGACAGAGGTTTTCAAATTAACACCTCATCGCAACTTGAGTCCTCGAAAAAAACACGCGCGCCTGTTTGGCTATCTCACCACCAATCAAGCTGGGCAATATGAACTGCGCACAATCCGTCCGGTTGGTTATCCAAACTCTACTCTACCGGCGCATATACATATCGAAATCGAAGCCGCGGGCAACGAACCGGCTACTATTATTTCTGAGATCCTGTTTGCGGATGATCCTCGCCTAACCAGCGAAGCCCGAGAACGGTCGCAGCGCGAAGGCCTGGTTATCTTTCCAGTAACGCGCGTAAATGGTGAGTGGCGTGTACAGGCGGATTTCCAAATTCATTAAACGCGCGCGGTTCGGTCAAGAGCTTTGGATCGCCGGTCTCGATGGGTCGGCGGTTTTGCTTTGGCAGAATCCTCAAACCAACATTCACTGCAAATGCGGCCAAAACAGAGGTACTATCCAGCGGTGCGCCTATGCTTAAACTCAGAAAGGCACAACATGGACTCTAACTTTCTACGCCTCTCAATCAGAGCCACGCTGGCGCTGGGGATCAGTTGTTTAGCTCTAGCCGGTTGTAGCTCAGCCGCAGTTCCGGGAACCATAACGGCCGACGAGCTTAACCAACGAACCATCCAGGAATCAGTGACGATAATCGACACGCGCCCATCGACGGTTTTCGATGCCAAGCACATCAACAAGGGTAAGTCGATTTGCGAGATCGATCTGGATTACGATTTCCAAAGTACGCCGCAAGCGTTGGTCGCGATTTCCGGTGATGGCTCCGCTGATCCTGGTCCACAGCGCCTGGCAGCGAAGTTAAAGGGGCTTGGGTATACAAATGTGCGCATACTTGAAGGCGGCTTCCCGGCCTGGGAAGCAGCCGGTTTCTCAACCAGAACGATAGACGACATTCCGGTGATGGCAAAACCACACCATACGAAAGCGGGAATCAATAATGGTCCATGAAATCGAAAACCGCGTGACTTACATGAGTGAGGCCGAACAACCACCGCAATGAAAAATTTGTTTTCTATCTCCGTTTCCCTCTTTCTGCTTGTCGTGTTGATGGCAAACGCCGGAGCACAGTCGGGGAGAAAGATTGTCCGACCGGCGGCGACCGGGCCGCTTCCACCGGTGCAGGCCCCGGTGTTTACACCGCCTAATGCAGAGCCGGAGCGGGTGACTGTCACAAGTGAAGAACGGCACAGCTTGCCCGAAAGTCTCCTAAAGCGTTCACTGCAGTCGCTCGATAACAGCAGCTTTCGCCTGGGTGATTTCAGTGGCAAGGTCATCGTAGTGAATCTCTGGGCGTCGTGGTGCGGGCCGTGCCGCAGGGAAGTTCCGGACTATGAAAACGTGCGCAAGGAGTTTGCCGGTCGCAACGTGGAGTTTGTTGGACTCACGACTGAAGACCCGCGCACATCTGGCAAGCGCGTGAGAGAGTTTGTTCGTAACTTGAATTTCGGGTTCCGCCTCGGTTGGGCCGACGATGCGACTGCGCGCACTTTGTCGAACGGGAGCCGGGCGATTCCCCAGACTCTGGTGATTGCGCCAGGCGGACGCGTAGTCAGCCACTGGGAGGGATATGCTCGTGGACACAGCGTTGAGCGGTTGCGGTCGGCGATCCTCGAGGGACTGTCGGGGGTGGCGAGCGCAGCAACAGAAAGCCGTGGCCACGAGAGAGTAAGAAGACTATGACTACAAGTCCTTCGGCAGAACAAGGCAGCGGGAAGCATGCGAGTGTGAACGGTATCGAAATGTATTACGAGATACACGGCGCCGGGCGGCCTCTCGTTCTGATACATGGCGGCGGCTCAACCATCAACACAACCTTTGGAAAAGTGTTGCCGCTGCTCCGGAAGAATCACATGGCAATCGCGGTTGAAATGCAGGAGCACGGACACACGTCTGACAGAAATGCGCCGGAAAGTTTTGCACAGGATGCCGCTGACGTAGCCGAACTGCTGAGCCAACTCAACATTGAACGCGCTGATATTTTTGGTTTTAGTAATGGCGGACACACCGCGCTGGAGTTAGGCATAAGACATCCGGAGAGCGTAGGCAAGCTCGTCGTAACATCAGCATTTTACAAAAGGGCCGGCGTGCCGGCAGGGTTTTGGGAAGGCATGGAGCGGGCGCAATTCATCAATATGCCAGCTGTACAAGGATGAATTCCTAAAGATAAACAACGATGTGGTCGCGCTGCGCAACATGTTTGACAGAGACGTTGAGCGCATGCGCGCGTTTGAGGATTGGAAGGATGAAGAGCTTAGATCGATTGCAGCGCCTGCGCTGGTTGTGATCGGTGATCGCGACCTGCCAACGCCGGAACATGCAGTTGAGATGTATCGGCTCATGGCTCGAGCGCGGTTGGCAATTCTGCCGGGGACACATGGGAGCTATATGGGCGAGGCGATGTCGGCTCAAGTGGACACTAAGGTGATGGAATTGTTTGTGGCGATGGTTGAAGAGTTTCTGGCGGACGAAGCAGAAAACAGCAAACAGTAAAACGGCACTCAGATGGAGTTAAGTCCACTGAGTGCCGCTTTCGCTTACTGGTACCAATCTTAGTACCCGTTCAACCCGTCGCCGTAGCCATTTTCATAACCTTCGCGATAGTAGCGCTGGTACATCGACTTGCTCCCCAACTTTGAGCTGTAGTCTTTCGAGGCATTGCGGTAAGCACTGTTGTCGCGGAAATTGTGTCGTCCCCGATTGCGATCCTTGCGGCCTTCCTTGATGCCTTCGTTGTAGCCGGCATTCAGTGCTGTCTGTCGAAGTTGGAATGAACCACCGTAGTTGCCGTAACGATCCCAGCTGCGACCTCGTCGATCATCCGGTCGATTGTCACGGCTATTCCCGCGGCGGTCTTGTTGACCAGCCCACGTTTGCGCCTGGACCGTACCCGCCACAAAAAAGATTCCCAACACCAAAGCGATTGCGATTGTTTGTATCTTGCCGAATTTGTTCATGTTGTCCCCCAAATATCTTGTCGTTACGACTTCCTCATAAGGTAAGACACCGCCAGGTCGAAAACGGTTACGGATGAAGTATGGGCGACCTGCGTTGGGGCAGAGGCCAGACAGTGATGGAGGCCCGGTTGCGGCGAGTTCGGCCCAGCCAAGTTAATTGAGGTCGCTCGTATCGTTATCGTCAGGTTCGCGGGAGGAAGCATCGCGCGCGGCGAGTGCATCGGGTTCGACCAAATCGGGAAACGCCAGCGGATCAAACCAGCCCCATCCCTCGCCCACTGGTTCAGGATCGAAGAAGGGATCAGGCTCCGGCGTCTCGCCTCGAGCGATGCGCTCCTGACGCTCTTGCCATCTGCGATCGCACTCAAGAGAAAACTCCTCGCGGCGTCGATTTTCAGCTTCCCACTCTTCGCGCGTCTGGTAATGCGAGAACGCGAAATCGTTATCCATGTGTGAACCATCGAGATGCCAAAAGCCCACGCCCATTCCTAAGGGACTGGTCTCGTCGCCGAAAGCCTGACAAACAGGGCAGTCGTCATCGATGATCATGTCGTGTGGAAGCAGCGCCTGGGGAAGACGTTTGCGCTCATTGTCGATAAGAATAGCGGGAATGTGGCCGTCGAAGTCGGCTTGCGGACTCTCGAGCCAGTCGGTTTTGATTTGTTCAAGTTTCATAATCTGCTCCTCAACCCGCCGCCCTGGGCCGCCACTGACAAGAGTGTTAATCATGAGTCGCACCAGGTCGTAGTAGACCACCCATTCGTGCGTGCCGAACCCTGCAAGGCGATAAGCAAAAGAGTCGATGGCCAAACATGGCGGCCCTTCGTTTTGCAAACTCCACTGCAACGAACGCGTGTGCAAGTCGAAGTCGATGAAGTCTTGTTTTGCAAGCAGCACTTCTCTTGGCGATTGGTTGCGCAAATCAGACCGTGGCGTAAGCAGCCAGCGCGCGTGGATGGCGCTGATCTCTTTCCCGAGCGCCGCCTGCATCGTTTCGTCCTCGGTTGTGGCCGAGTGATCTTGCGAGAACAACTCGCGGATTGCAGGTGGCAGCGATTGATAAGCGCCCACGATAAATTCGAGCAACGGACGGCCAAATAGAACCGGGCGAGCGTCGAAACTGGGGTTGGCGGCACGTTCGCGCAGACGACGTTCACGCGACCATTGATAAGCTTCGACGGAGTTAACAAACAACCAATTCTCCGGCACGCGATACAACACCGATATCTCAGTCGCTGAGTGACCGTCGTGATATGAGACCTGGCCGTCGGGCCCGGGTTGGGAATACGACGACTCGCACGCGACGATCCGCGCGGCCAGATCGATCACGACTATGCCGGCATCCCAAGCTTCGGTATCCAGCTCGGGACAAGCGTTGGGCTGGTAATGCAGCGAGTGAAATAATCCGAAATGGCCGTTGCCATCAAGTGACTTCACATAACGAGCGAGGGCGGTGTCGAGTTCGGCTATTGTTTCTGGTTCGGCGGATAGCGCGGCAACACACCGATTGGCCATCGCGCCGTGGGTTGTGCCGTAAAGAACTTGTTCGGAGTCGATGAGGTTGAGTTTCACTTCGCGCATGATGCTTACCTTTCGGATGGTTCACCGTCGATTTTCAATTCGCGCACCGGAGACGAGTAGAGATGGTAGCCAGAGGTGAAACCTCTGGAGCGCCTGCAACGCGCAAAATTCATTAATCGATTCCATTACCAGACGTTTCACGTCTGGCTACCTTCTCATCGCGGCTCCACCGCTGGCTCGGCGAAGCATTCTGCACCTAACACCTCGGTAAATCGAGAGTGAACCGGATCCTGGTGTTTTCGAGACAATGCAAGGGCTTATGCATTTAGGGTGGGTCAGTAAAACATGGCGTAGCGAGATTCCCTGGGCTATCATCCCGCCACAAATCTCAACGAGCGCATGTGGAGATGGCTGGGACGTCATTTAATCTTTCACCAGGGTGATCCGATGAAAACGTTAGCGCTGTTCTTTTCAATTCTCGCCTGCGCGGTGGTTTGTGCGGGGCAGAGCAACGCAAAATGTTTCCGGGCCGAATGGTTGCAGGGCGAGCGATCGGTGAACCTTACGATCAGCGGCAATAAAGTGTCAGGAATATTTACGGTTGGATCCGGCGACGAACCTGATCGCAAGACCTACGCGTTTAATGGAACTCGCCGCGGTAACATTTTGACCGTGGCCTTTGCCGAAAATAAGCGTCCTGATGTGTCGCCATCGGAATTAAAGAGTCTGGTCTGGACGTTGGTGCGAAAGGGCCGCCAGGAATTATTGCGGATTAAGGTCTTTGGCAAAAACTACAACACGAACAGATACGAAAATAGCTTCGCTTACTTTGAACCCTGCGGGCCGGCCACGCAGCCTTAATGAAATCATCCAGCGATTATGAACGAACACACACTGCAAGAGTCGTTTGGCAACATCGACATCTACGTGTTTGATCAGCTCTTGAAGGGCCGGTTCTTTTCGGGCATGCGCGTGCTGGATGCAGGTTGTGGAACCGGCCGGAACCTCGTTTATTTCCTGCGCCACGGTTATCAGGTTTGTGGCGTCGATCAGTCAGCGGAGTCGATCAATCAAGTCCGTCGCCTCGCGTCCACACTCGCACCGCATTTGCCGGCGGAGAATTTTCGCGTCGAACCAGTTGAAGCGATGTCGTTTGGAATTGATCAGCAGTCAAACAGCGATCGGTCCGACAAGGAAGGATTTGATGTTGTCATCAGCAGCGCTGTGCTTCACTTCGCGCGCGACGAAGAACAGTGGCAGGCGATGATCAATGAGATGTGGCGGGTGCTCAAGCCCGGTGGAATATTCTTCGCGCGCCTTGCCTCTACAATCGGGATGGAACAACAGGTCAGGTTAATTGACGGCAGACGCTTTCACTTGCCTGACGGGTCAGATCGGTTTTTAGTGGATGAAGAGATGCTGCGCAGCGTAACCGCTTCGCTCGGCGGAGAATTTATTGAGCCGATCAAAACGACGGTTGTCGAGGACCTGCGCGCGATGACTACCTGGGTGATAAAGAAGGGGGAAGAGGGCAAAGGTTAAGGAGGTAAAGGGATGGGGTTGAATCCCTGTTTCCCTTGCCCCCTTCCCCTTTTCCCCTTTTTTGTCACATCTTGAATGGTTTTTTCAGAACGCGCCCGGTCTTTTTCAAAAATGAACTGAAGCGCGATGGCTTCTTTGTGTCAACAGGTTCGAGTTGCGCGAGGCGAAGCTGGTTCTGAGACGCGGTATCCTTCTTGCCCGTGTCACCAGAAGAATTGGCGACTGACTTCGACTGTGCAGCCGGAGGAGCGATTCGCTCGATTGATCTCACGTTGCTGCGTTTGAGGAACGTTACCATGCCCGCCTGCCGGTACCAGACGCCTTCTTTCTTTTCCCATGCTTCGTCAGCTTTGATCGAGGCGCCATTGTTGAGTCGCACAATTACTGAACCTCGATTATTTCCAGCTGCAGCCCCGGCGGAAACGTGACTTGCCGCCAGCCTGGTGTGCGCCAGCGAAGTTTTTGATGTTGACGATTGTGAAGGTGCGAGAGTGTCGATTTGCGATGACGAATCGATCCGTAGTTCAGGCGACTGCTCGCTGTTCGCTACGGGAGCCTCAGTTGAGACTAAATCAGATCCTGATGGTCGCGCTTCCGCGTTTCCCGAAGCGGGTTGAGCTGGTGACTGCCCGGCGGAACGATCGGGCAATTGCGTTGAGGCTTCAGAAGCGGGAGCTGATCGCGCCTGGTGTGCGCGCACGAGGTAGAGGACGACGACCAGCGCAGTAAGAACTACTACGACTACGATCGCGGCCGCCAAGCCTCGCGATCGGGGCTCTGCTAAAAGTTCGGAGTTTGGGGCGACTGAGGTTGCAACGGTGGCTTCATCGACTAGCGGGCTCGCGCTGTCAACGAGTTCTTCCCGTCCATGTCGCAAAAACTCTGGTCGTCTTCATAGATAAAATCACACTGGGGGCAGAGTTTCATCGCATCCCTCCCGAATTCCGAGTTGTAGGTTGGGGCGCGGATAAGAGGCAGTTCGTTCAGGAAATAGCCGGTGAGAAATCCGCTGAGAACAAGATTACACCCATCCCCGAGAAGAGACAATCAGTTTTGCTGGTAAGGGAAAAAACGAGAATTTTGCCCCAGCGTGGCTACCAATGGCGCTATGAGTGGGATTATTCGGAAGAAGATTCTGCTTCGGCGTCGGTGGTGGCGGGTTGGTCTTCGGCGACCCAGGATACAAAGAGTCGCAACCAGTTTTCAGCAGACTCGGCAATCTGCACTCCCACTCGGGCGGTTCCATAAATTGCCGGCGCAATACGGATCACGACGGCAGTCACTTCAATCGCGGCGCCATCAGCTCGGTGTGCGCGCAGATACAAACGATCGCCGCGACTAACTTTTTGATTGAGATGAAAAAGGGCGCCGGAAGTCGAAATGTCATCAGTTTCAGTTGGCTCGCTCCACGCTGAACCGTCTTCCGCGCGACCGGAAATGACTATAGGTAAACGCAGGGCCATGCGTAGAGCAAAACGGCGTTCTTCGTTGTTACTTGGCGTGCTCATCACAACAGGCATCGAAATCAGTAGTCGGCAATCAGTAGTCAGCATTCAGTAGTCAAGACACCCGCTTGGTGCTGACGGCTGATTGCTGATTGCTCCAGTCATAAAATCCTTCGCCGGATTTTTTCCCTAGTTTTCCCTCGTTAACCAGTTGTCGCAAGACTTCTGGCGGACGAAAAGTTTCCGAACCCAGCTCGCGATAGAGATACTCGGCGATGTTAAGCCGGATATCCAGGCCGACGTGATCCGTGAGCTTCAATGGACCCATCGGATGGTTGTAGCCAAGTTCCATGGCCGTATCAATATCTTTGGCGCTGGCAACACCCTGCTCGAGCATGCGCATGGCTTCGAGTCCTAAGGCAACACCCAGCCGGCTGGAGGCAAAGCCAGGAACATCGCGAACCACAATCGGCTCCTTGCGCAACCTGGAACTAACTTCTCGAACAGTCTCCACTGTATCATCCCCAGTCGCTTTTCCGACGACAATTTCAACCAAACGCATCAAGTGAACGGGGTTGAAAAAGTGCATACCAACGACATTCTGAGGTCGTTGCGAAGCTTTGGCAATTTCGGTTATCGAAAGTGACGAGGTGTTGGTTGCGAAGATGAACGCCTTGCTGGAATGCGTTTCGACTTCGCGCAGAATCGCTTGTTTGAGTTCGAGTTGTTCGGGAGCGGCCTCGATGATCAGGTCAGCATTCGCAATTTCTGCCAAGTGGATTGTGCCGCGGATCTGTTGCAGGGTTGAGTCGCGGTCGTCTTCGGTAAGTTTGCCGAGTTGGATTCCCCTGGCCAGATTTCGTTCAATCGCCCCAATGCCGCGAGCCAGGGATTCGCGATCGACGTCGCGCAGCAACACCTTGTAGCCCGCGCCCGCAGCCACCTGCGCGATTCCGTGTCCCATGGTGCCTGCGCCAACGACGCCTACAGTCTCAATTTTTTGCGGGGCGATGCCTGCGTTCAATCGTTTCCCTTAGTCTTTGTAAAGCTTTGATTTCCTGTCGGTACGGCCGTACGTCGGATTCGACTACTCTAGTATCGCTAGTTATACTATACGCCTAACCGAAAAGGCTATACTTTCGGGCATTTAGTCACAATTTTTCAACTTTACACAGGAACGGAAAAGACCCCATGCCGACGCAAACGCTCGATAGAGAGGTTGTAATCATTGGTTCCGGACCCGCCGGACTAACTGCCGCGATCTACTCGGCCCGCGCGAATTTGAAGCCATTGTTGATAGACGCACCCCCTAGCGCGGAACAACAGACCATCCCGGGCGGCCAGTTGATGATTACCACGGATGTCGAAAACTACCCGGGATTTGCCAAGGGCATTGACGGTCCAGCGTTAATGGAGGAGTTTCGCAAACAGGCGGAACGTTTCGGGACGGAGTTTCTCGAGCAATGGATCACGGACGTCGACTTGAGCGAGCGGCCGTTTCGGTTGGAGACCGGCGACTACACGATCAATGCCGGGACACTGATCATCGCCACCGGCGCATCTGCGAAGTGGCTGGGGATCCCCGGCGAGGCCAAGGTGCCCAATGGTTTTGGCGGTCACGGCGTCTCTGCTTGTGCAACCTGTGACGGTCCTTTACCTGGATTTCGCAACAAAGAATTGGTTGTTGTTGGCGGTGGCGATACGGCCATGGAAGAGGCGACATTTCTGACGCGCTACGCTGCGAAAGTTTATCTGGTTCACCGTCGCGACAAATTGCGGGCGTCGAAGATCATGCAGGAAAAAGCGTTCAAGAATCCGAAGATTGAATTTGTCTGGAACACCGGCGTCGAAGAGATTGTTGGGGAACCGTTAGCCGGAGTCACTGGCGTGCGTTTGCGGAATTTGCAAACTAACGCAGAGCGCGTGCTCCCTTGTACCGGCGTCTTCATCGCTATCGGCCATAAGCCAAACACGGATCTTTTCAAAGGACAGATCGAGATGGATGAAGTTGGCTACATCAAAACTTCGCATCGATCAACGGCGACCAATATTCCCGGCGTGTTTGCCTGCGGCGACGTTCAGGACTCAACGTACCGGCAAGCTGTTACGGCAGCGGGTACAGGCTGCATGGCGGCGCTGGATGCAGAGAGATATCTCGATCATTTGCCGGTAGTGACGCTTGAGGGCGATGAAGTAACGATCGAAGGAGAACACCTTTCAGCGGACCATGAGGCAATCATTGAACCCGACGGCACGATGATTCCAAATCATTCGACGGTGCTGACGGCGAAGAAGAACTGACACCCGTTACAACAAAACGATCGAATCATCTCGTTGACGACGGCGTGGTAGTGGAGCTGGTTCCTGTCGTAATGGTTCGGGTTCGGGAGTCTGAAAGTTTTTCGGGCAGGCTTCGCAATAGAAGGCCATCTGATTCCGCCGGTCCTCACATTGATTGCAATCCAGCGTTTGACCGACCACTCTTAGCGCGTCAACCAGCGGCAGCAAGACGCGTCCACGTTCCGTCAGTGCATACTCGATGTGTGGTGGATTTCCACCGTAGTCAGTCCGATCGATGAGCTTGTCCTTCACCATATCGCGCAGACGGGCTACGAGCGTACGACTGCTGATTGGGAAAAGCCCGGTGTGTAATTCCATCGTGCGGCGAGGACCGGCGGCGAGATCGCGCGCGATCAGCAACGTCCATTTGTCGCCGATCATTTGTATTGCGCCGGAAATCGGGCAGCCATCAATTTGGCGTCGTCGCACCAGTTACACCCCGCACTAAGTAGTAACGCAAACGGTCGGGTTCCGCGTTAGTTGAATGCCAGTCACCCAGGCGCAAAACTAACAGTTTGCGTTACAAATTCGCTTACTTCACTACGTTGATTTCGCGGCTAGTTGTGTTGTAGCCGCCGTTGTCGACTGGTCGGTCGTTTTTATCCAACAACTCCAGCCGCACGGTATGCTTGCCGTTCATCCAGCCGGACAGCCAGATCGGCCCCCATTTGTCGACGAACCTCGGTTCTTCATCGTCGACGATATACCTCACGCGATACTCGCCACCGTCGCCTTTCAACTTTGCTCCAGTAAGCCAGAAGTCGATCATGATTGCGTCGGCGTCAGCATCTTTGTATTCACCCTTGGGCCGGCTGTAGGTCAATAAAGGCTTGGAAGAATTGACGTCGCCGGCGGCGCTGGCAGGAAAATCCTTGCCTTCACGCGGCGGGGCCATAGTCTGTCCGCTGTTCGTTGTCGTAGGCTTTGAGGCGTCGCCACCACCTTTAACCGTAAACTTCGCCATTTGAAAAGCGCCGTCGTTCTTGTAGCTTTCGTGCCATGGGCGCGAGGGGAAAACGCGCAGTGTGTGTTTGCCCGCCGCCAGGTTTCGCAATTCAAACGCCTGGCCCAACTCGTAGTAGGCTTCGTAAGGTTGGTTATCAAGAATGACGTGAACGTGATTTCCCTTGCCGGTCGCCGGATCCTTGTGCGGCATATAACCCTTCAGATCTCCACTGAGACTGAGCTTCACTTCAACTGTAGAACCATTGATCACCGCATCTTTAGCGGGTGAGACAATCTTGATGGTGGGTTTCGCTTCGTCTTGCTCACCGCGAGCCTTCATCAAATCCAAAATCTTTTGCGGCCGCGGCACCAGCGTCAGCGTTTGTACCGGCGGCGGCGCCACGGTAGTCGTCGCGGTGGTGTTTGCATCGTCACGATTTCCGGCAGCTAAGGAAGCAATTAAAACAGCCACGATCCCAAGTGCAAAAAGTAAAAGAAGAACATTTTTGTATCGACTCATCGAATCCCTCCGGGAGCAATGATCTGAGACGAAGCGAAATAATTTTTGGTAAGTGTACTCTGATGAGCGCGGTTAGCCAATAAGAAGGAGCAGGAGGCAGTGGCAGGAGCAGGACTACGAAGAACAAAGAAGCAGGATGCAAGGCAATCGGCAGGACCACGAGAACAAGTTCTTCGCTCGTGCCCCTGCTCCTGCTCCTGCCCCTGTCGCTTACGCTGAAGCGCTTCGCGCACCGCCTTTTTGTAAACGCTTCTCAACGGCCGCCCAATCGATGTTCGAGAAGAACGCTTCAATGTACTTGGGGCGCTCGGCTGGTTTGTAGTCGAGAAGGAACGCATGTTCCCAAACGTCCATTACCAGAATGGGATTGAAGCCTGCGATATTTCCCGTTTCGTGGAGCGTAATCCAGTGATTTGATAAACGCCCATTCGCCGGGTTCTGATTGCAGATGGCCCAACCCACACCTCTCATCTTCCCAATTCCCACAAAGTCGGCCTTCCAAACTTCGTAGCTACCAAAGCCAGCCTTAGCAGCTTTGGTAAACTGGGCTGTTTGTGCGGGATCGCCCGTGCCGCCGCCTGTTTTCAGATTGTCAAAATAGTACTCGTGCAGGACCATGCCGTTGTACTCAAAGCCAAGTCGCCGTGTCAGCTCAGAATATGCCGGCATCTCCTCTTGATCCACATTCCCGTCCTCGATGAATTTGGTAATTCTCTGCGTCAGGTTGTTCGTTTCCTTGACGTAGCCTTCGTAGAGTTTGAAGTGCATTTCCAGCGTCTTGTCTGAAATGCCGTTAAGGCTGCTCAAGTTAAACTCGCGTGCCTTGTAAGAACCTGTGCTACTCATGCATACACCTCCGTTGCTATTAGAACCTTGGGGGAAACAAATAATGGGTATGTAAGACTATCGCCTTCGAGTGTGGCGAATGCGTGGAGAGGCTGCGGAATTACTGTGACGGAAGAAGACCGGCAGGCAGGGCAGGAGGCCGTTTGCGAGGACAAAAGCAAAGGCAGAAGCCGGAATTGCTTCCTGCTCCTGCCTCCTGCTTCTGCTTCTTGATGTTACTGTCCGCTGAAAATGCTCCAATCGTGCTCGGACGTCGCCATGAACAACAGCATCGGTAGCGACATCCAGGCGTTTGTTCGTGAAGCAATGAATGCCTGCCGCGCCAGTTCGGGTGGCGTTGCGGGGCCAGTGCCCGCGGTTGCGGCAATGATCCGTTTATTGTTCGGCCAAATAATGCCCCACACGTTCAGCAACATAACCAGGCCGTACGCTCCGCCGAGTCCAATGGAGTAAACATTGTTCGGAGCAGGATGTGTTCCCCCGCTGAACTTCGAGGTGAAGAACATGATCAGGCCGTACGAGACAGTCGCCGTGAGGATGAACATCACAACGGCAAAGACGCGTCCATCCTTAATCAATGCCGGCACCTTTTTGATTATCAAGAACTCGACGATGAACAAAACTATCGGATAGCTGAGCCAAACCAAAAGTACAACCCAAACGTTGAGATCGGCGCCATCCAATGTGTTCTCGTTCTTTACCGCCGGCAGAAGAATGTACATCGCGTAATAAGTAAGACCGGCAAGAACCGTCAGTACTGCTCCCCAGCGGAAGTACCAGAGGGTGCGCCCAAGCAACTCTGGATTCACTTTTTTCTTGGTATCAGGATCCAACCCTTTTTGGAGTGGCACGTTGACGAGGTTAAAAAAGTAGAGCAAGCCAATCCAGGTAATGCCGCCGAGGATGTGCAGCACGCGCACCAGTATTCTCACAAACTCCGGAGAACTCGGCATATGGAAAATATCCTGAAACATAGCCAGACTGATGGGGAGATGAGCAGTTGACTCAATTAACATTCGGAACCTCCGTTGTGATGTAGGACAGACATTTTGCCGGTCCCCATTCCGCCGATTATGGACAGACAGGAATGTCTGTCCTATTTTTATGGATTACGCGCGAAGATTACACCTTGAACTCCGTGTAACGCAAACTGTTAGTTTGCGGCGTTCCTACACCTGACTCCACTACTTCGCAAACTAGCAGTTTGCGTTACGGCTACTCGTCAAATGGACGCGGCCCCGCATCCATTCCTCTAATGCTGGCTTGATTGATCACGCGAACGTTTAAGTCACTGTGAACGCGAATCTGGCACGAGAGCCGCACGTTGTCGGCGAGTTCGGCCTCAACCGCGAGGCGATTGCGTTCCAGTTCGCCCATTTCGCCGGGCTCGCCGGCGAGGACTTCGACACGACAAGTGGTGCAACGAGCGTTTCCACCACAACGGTGAAGAATATCTATTCCAGCATCTTCGATTACAAGAACTAACTTTTTTCCTTCAGGCGCTTCAATGGATTGTTCGCCGGTCGCAGTTATTGCATCAATCTTGGGCATTGGCTATTGACTCCGTGGTTTTGAATTTTGATTGTGGGATGAATTTGGCACAAACGCACGGCTGGAGCAAGCGAAGAAATAACCGCCAAGGCGCCAAGATCGCCAGGAGCGAAACGAAAATGAAGGAAGTCCGGCGGCTGCGTTCAGACTTTTTACGTACTGCTTTGATGTCCTGGCGTTCTCGTCGCCTTGGCGGTTCAAAGTTGACGGTTTACAACTCCAACTCCATGAACAATGCTCCGACCACGGGGTTGCTGTAGTAAGGATCGATTTCTTTGAAACCAAATGAGTGATACATGGCAATCGCGCGATCCATCTTGCCGGGTAAGGTGTCGAGGCGCATACACCGATAACCGATCTCGCGCGCGGTCTGGATTATTTTCTCGGCCAGCGTGCGGCCCAAACCTGTTCCGCGAAACTCAGGCCGCACATATAACCGTTTCATCTCACAAACGCCCGGCGCAATTTCACGGAGCGCAACGCCACCAGCCACCTGATCTCCCGTGACGGCGAGAAACAAACGGCCGCTGGGCAGTGCATACTTCCCAGGTAGTTCAGCTAGTTCTTTATCGAAGTTCTGGAAGCAAAGATCAATTCCCAGGCGCGCTGCGTATTCCTCGAATAATTCGCGGGCGCAACTGATCTCTTCCGCGGATTGAGCCTGGATGAAGTTCATCGGGAGCGAACTAGGGCATCATTTTAGGGCAGACATTCTTGTCGATCCTTGATGCCTAAGCGAATTTTCATTGTCGCAGACAGGCAAGCATGCGTGTCCTACTTATGCGAAAAGGCTCGATGATCTCTTTTAAGAGACTACCGAGCCGAACTCGCGCACCGCGCTTTTTTAAGTAGGACAGACATTCTTGTCTGTCCTTTTAGCAAAAGAATTCCTGTGAAACTGAAGGGACAGACAAGAATGTCCGTCCTACCCGTTACGCTGTAAACGAGGTGCCGCAACCGCAGCTACCAGTCGCATTCGGATTCGTAAACGTGAATCCCGATCCCATCACGCCAGTGACGTAATCGATCTGAACGCCGTTCAGGTATTGACCGCTAAACATATCGACGAAAAGCTTGACGCCCTTTTGGTCAAGAATGAAGTCGCCCTGGCGCGATTCCTCTTCAATATTCAAGCTGTACTGAAAACCCGAACATCCGCCTGGGACGACGCGAACGCGAAGTCCGGCAGTTTCGGGCAGACCTTCTTCGCTGGTCATAAATTTCTTAATTTCCGCAACCGCGCTGTCCGTGACGTGCAGGGTCATGGTCGGGGCACCGGTCGGCGCCTCGGTTGAAGTTGTGGTTTGTTGTGTCGACATCTCTTTAATAAACTCCTTCGAATCGATTATTGCTTAAGTAAAACTGTGCTTTGTGCTTTGAACTTCGATCTTTGACTTAACCACTCAACTGTAAAACTGATACCAGGATCAAAGTTCTAAGTACAAAGAACGCCTTTTCAGCCACTATCTTATTGGCCTTTGCCCAAAACGACAAGTTCGGGTTTCATCGCCTCGATTGAAACCTGCCGCGCCACTTCTTCCGCGACGCGCCTAAAAGCCACCGCCTGCGGAGACTCGGGATGACTAACAACTACCGGTAAACCCTGGTCGCCGCCCGCGCGAACTTCAAGGCCAAGTGGAATTGTCCCGAGCAGCGGCACGTGATACATCTCAGCGAGTTTGGCGCCTCCGCCCTCGCCGAAAATGTTGTAGCGAGTGCCTGTGTCCGGCGCAATGAAGTAGCTCATGTTCTCGATGATACCGAGGACGGGAATCGCGACAGTTTCAAACATCCGCAGCGCGCGGCGCACATCTGCAACCGCAACGTCCTGTGGTGTAGTCACCAGCACAGCGCCCTGAACGGGAACCAGTTGCGCCAGCGATAACTGCACGTCGCCGGTGCCCGGAGGCATATCTACGATCAAATAATCCAACTCGCCCCACTTAACATCCGTCAGAAACTGTTTCACCAGTCCGTGCAGAATCGGGCCGCGAACGATCATCGGCTTGTCGCCAGGTTGCAGCAACGCCATCGAGATCAGTTTGACGCCATGTGCTTCGATGGGCACGAGCTTGTTCACGTCTACTTCCGGACGCGAATCAGCAACGCCAAGCATGATCGGAACGTTTGGACCATAAACGTCCATGTCCATCACACCAACGCGCGCGCCATCCAAAGCAAGTGATACTGCGAGATTGACAGCGACAGTAGATTTGCCAACGCCGCCTTTACCTGAGGAGACGGCAATGATGTTGCGCACGCCATCTATCGAAAGCTTGTCACCAATCCCCCGGCCTTTCGGAACTTCCGCGTCCATCGTAACCGCGACGGCCGTGACACCCGCCAGCGCTCCCACCAGCTCGCGCGCCGCCGTTTCCATCTCGGCTTTCACCGGACAAGCAGGCGTAGTTAAAACAATGCGAAAAGAGACAACGCCGCCGTCGATCTTAAGGTCCTTAATAAATCCGAGCGTGACGATATCTTTGTGGAGATCGGGGTCCTGGATCTGTCGCAGTGCGTCGAGGACTAGTTGTTCGTTTACTTGTGACATAGGTTTAGAAAAGGCGTTAGGATGAACTCAAAAGCGTAGCTGATCGATTCTGGTAAGGCAAACGCTCACTTTGCGTTTTTTTCAGCCGCCGCCGGGCAGGTGATAGTGGCCATCTCTGCAGCGAGAGCAACCTTCCAGGAAGCGGCGCTAATTCCCCGTATGGCACGATCTGTTATTCGCTGAATAAGAACGTTAGTGATCTTGCCGTCGGTTCGCGTTTCCTTCACGACGCGCTGCCCGATCTGGTGTCCCTGTGCATCAAAAAGCGGTTTCCATCCAGCTAAACCTTCAACACTTTCGCTGATTTGACGAACCGCGTTTTTGAAGCGAGAGTCTGATTTGTAGAAATTAAACCCTTCCCAATACGATTCTCCTTCGGCGGAGGTGTGCTTCGTACTGAGCCAGGTATCGCCTCCTTTTCCGGGTCCCCACTGACTTGAAAGCTCTTTAAACCTGACGACTTCCGCCGCTGCCTCTTCACAAGTGCTGGGAGCCTGACTTTCCTGCGTCGTACTTTTTGAAACAATCAGAGTGGAGTTTAGGAGACTGGTTAATACAAGGCCGAGGCTGATCAGAAATGCTTTCATTGCTCTCAACTGCAGCAACTCGACTTATGAAGTTTCAAATCTTCTCCACGACTAATGCGCTATTCTTGGATCCAAAACCAATGCAATTGCAAAGCGCAATTTGTACGTCAGCTTTTCTGGCTGTATTGGGCACGTAATCCAGATCGCATTGCGGATCGGGTTCGTCGAGATTGATGGTAGGTGGGATCATCCCGGTGTGCATAGCGCACAAAGTGGCCGCTAAACCTGCAGCGCCACTGGCGCCTTGTGGGTGTCCAATTTGCGACTTGGTGGCTGACATCGGGGTGGTGATCGCGCGTCCATTCAAGGCGAGTTTTAGAGCCGTGGTTTCGATTCGGTCGTTGAGAACTGTTGACGTGCCGTGAAGATTTACGTAATCAATTTCTTCTGGTTCTCTGCCCGCATCCTTGAGAGCAAGTTTCATCGCGCGAGCGGGCTCATCGCCAGACTCCTCCAAACGCACGCGATGATACGCATCACAGGTAGCGCCGTAGCCGGTAACTTCAGCATAGATCTTTGCACCGCGCTGCTTCGCGTGCTCCATTTCTTCAAGCACATAAATCCAGGCGCCTTCGCCCACCACAATTCCCGAGCGGTTCAGCGAAAACGGACGGGAGGCGCGCTCCGGTTCATCGTTCCACTCGTTCGTAACTACCGTCATCAGATTAAAGCCGGCCATGATTCCTGGCGCAATAGGCGCATCAACGCCACCGCTTAACATCAAGTCTTGTCTGCCCAAAGCAATGTGTTGAGCGGCATATGCGATTGCATCCGTCGAACTTGTACAACCAGTCGAGACGATGTGTGAAAGACCGCGCAGTCCAAAGGCCATAGACAACTCGCTCGACAAGCCGCCATGAGTTGACGCCGGAATTGTGTACACACTGGCTTTGTTAACTGGGCCAATGTACCAGTAGGAATATTGTCGTTCGGTGAAAGCCAATCCGCCGCCGCCGGTTCCCAATACCACGCCCATCGCTCGGCGTTGTTCCAGAGAAAAATCGTTTGGCGCGAGAGCGGAATCTTCAATCGCTTCCCGGGCTGCGGCCAGCGCGAGGGGTACAGTCCGCGGAACGTGCTTTCGATCCTTGGGATTGAGCTGTGCTTCCCAATCAAAGTCGCGAACCTCGGCAGCAATCTTTACCGGCGATTCGGAAACGTCGTAAGACTCAATTCTGCGGACGCCGCTTTCACCTCGAGTTAACGCCGTCCAGAATGCCTGGCGACCGATGCCGATCGGTGTGACACAGCCCAAGCCCGTGATTACTACTCGGCGCGGTTGCTTGAACTGGCTAAGCATGCGGTTCAGTCCTTACTCTTTCAGATTAATACGGATCGGTCAGGGTTTTAAGAATACCACGGCCACCAACCTACCCACACGCAAAAGGCACGAAGATTTGGCTGCTATCGCTTTATCTTCGTGCCTGTTTGAACAGAACTTCTGGCTATTTAGAAGACTTTCAGCACTCGGCTATTCGACCTTGGTTCCACATTCATTACAAAACTTGGAACCAGGTTGAACTTGCGCCCCGCACTTTGTGCACGGAACTGGCTGTGGGGTTGTGTCCATTTTGGCGCCACAATCGTTGCAGAATTTTGCACTAGGGAGGTTACCGGCACCACACTTTGGACACGCAGTCTTCGCAGCTGCAGTAGCTTCGCTCTTCGACTGGTTCATGGCGTTGGACATGGCGCCTGCCATAGCGTTGCCGATCGCGAAACCTGCTCCCAATCCGGCCCCCGTTGCGGCGCCGCCACCGCCGGTATTCTGTGCGGCATCGCGCATTGCATCCGCGGCCTGGAATTGAGCGTAGCGTCCGACGTCCCCGATAACACCCATCGAGGTTCGCTTGTCCATGGCAGCTTCAACTTCGGCGGGCAGCGAAATATTTTCGATCACAAACTTCGTCAACTCCAGGCCATAAGCTTTAAAGTCGTCGGCAAGTTTGCTTCGGGTAAACTTTCCTAGTTCATCGTAATTGGAGGCGAGGTCCAACGCCGCAATCTTCGATTCCGCAAGGCCATCGCTAAAGCCGCTGACTAGCGTCCGTTTCAATTGTCCTTCAATGTCTTCCGTTACGAAGTGGCTGTTCGTGCCGGCGATCTCCTTGATGAAGGCTTGCGGATCGCCGACGCGAATGGAGTAAATGCCAAAAGCTCGCAAGCGCACCATACCGAAATCGGTGTCGCGCATCATCACTGGATTAGAAGTGCCCCACTTTAGATCCGTGAACTGCTTGGTGTTGACGAAGTAAACTTCCGCTTTGAATGGCGAATTAAACCCGTGCATCCAGGCGCCGAGTTTGCTGAGAATCGGTGTGTTGCCGCCATCGATCGTATACAGTCCGGGTGCAAACACGTCCGCGATTTGGCCCTGATGAACAAAAACCGCGGCTTGCGATTCTCGCACCGTTAACCGCGCCCCGTTCTTGATCTCCTGGCCCTGTACCGGAAAGCGATAGACCAGTGTGTTACCTGAATCATCGAGCCATTCGATGACTTCAATGAACTGCGACTTGATGGCGTCAAATATTCCCATGTTTTCTCCTTTGCGAGGACAAGCTGCCTGCTCCCGTTAATACGACGCGTCTGAATCATTAGTTCGCGCCTCCATAATTTCGACCCGGGAAATAATTGCACAAAGGACGCGTCAGGGAAAGCTTGGTGCGTTAAATCAACTGCTTGCCGCCGCTTGCCCGGCAGTTTTCCGGCGACGCGAATTCCGATCGTAAAGCTTGCAAATCGCGAGGACGGTTAAGCCGCCGGCGACGTCGATCGCGCTGTCGTAGATCGACGCCGTCCGAGACGGAACGAAACTCTGGTGAAACTCATCAAGCAACGCATAGATCACCACGAGCAGAAGCCCGATTTGAAACCAGTAACGTTGCAGGAACCAGCGCGAGGAGGTGAGAAAAGCTCGTCGGGCCAGAAACGCCAATATTGCGTATTCCGAGAAATGTCCTGCTTTGCGCGTTAGGAAATGCGCAGTGGCCAATCGCGCTTCACTTAAGTTTGGGAAAAACCATAACAGAATGGGGCGTAAGATCTGAGACGTGTTCGAGGCAGAAAATTCACCGGTGGACGCGAATGAAATGAAGAGGATCCAGAAAACCAAGGGGCCGTAGCGCCACAAACGGCGGCGTGCGGATTGGGGTTGCTCGATCATCGGAAGGCGAAAAGTACAAAGGGAAGCTGCAGGTGCTGCTTCCCTAACGAGCGATGTGTTGTGGGCAACTACTGCGCTGCGGCGCCGGAAACCACTTCAATAATCTCATTAGTGATAGCTGCCTGGCGAACCCGGTTCATATTGAGTGTTAACGAATCAATTAGTTCGCGGGCATTTTTGGAGGCGGAGTCCATCGCTGTCATGCGAGCGCCTTGTTCTGAAGCGATTGACTCAAGCAACGCCCGGAAAATCTGTGTCTCCACCAGGCGTGGCAGCAGTCGCGCGAATATTTCAGCCGGCGGCTGTTCGTAAATGTAGTCAACCAGGTTCAACGACTGATCTGTCGCCGCGGTTGACTCGTCGGGAGTTGCGCGCGCGACCGGAAGAAGTTGCTCCGTTGCTACTCGCTGTTGCAATACCGACTTGAATTCGTTGTAGATGACAAACGCCTTATCGATTGCCTCATCTTCGCTGAACCGTCTAATCACATCGCGTGCAATTTCGAGCGCTTCCGAAAAGTCGACGCGTCCCTTGCCGGTTACGCCTATGTATTCACCGACCAGGTTGGCGCCGCGCCGGCGTAAGAAGTCACGACCCTTGCGCCCAACTGCCAAAATGTCGATCTGCTTGTCCGAATTCTCGCGAATGAACGACTGGGCAGCTTTGATTAGATTGGTATTGAAGGCGCCGCACAAGCCTTTATCGGCGGTCACGAGCACCAGCAGGTAACGCTCATCACCGCGAGCGTCCAGCAATGGGTGATGAAAGTCTTCGTCGGTTCGAGCGGCCAGTCCGCCGAGAACTTCGATCATCTTGTTCGCGAAGGGACGCGCTGTAACTACTCGATCTTGCGCACGCTTGAGCTTTGCCGCCGAGACCATCTTCATGGCCTTGGTGATCTGCTGCGTGTTCTTTACCGACTTTATGCGCCGGCGGATGTCCAGAAGATTCGGCATTGTTTGCGAACTTATTTGCGAAAACGTTTGCGAAAATCGGCCCTAGACCGTTGCAGGCGCGGCAACCTCCGCCGCAGCAGCGGCGGCTCGTTCAGCCCAGGTCTCTTTGAAGTCTGACAATGCTTGTTTGAGATCGGTCGTGATCTCGTCAGTCAAACTCTTCTTCTCCCGGATACTCTGCAACAAACCAGAATGCGAGTTTTCAATGAACTTCAGCAGAGCAGCTTCAAAGTCTCGCACGTCTTCGATCGCCACGTCGTCAGCGTAACCGTTGCTGGCCGCCCAGATCACCAGAACCTGGTTCTCAATATTCATAGGTCGGTATTGAGGCTGTTTGAGTATTTCAACCAGACGTTGGCCCCGGGCGAGCTGTGCCTGGGTGGCTTTATCCAAATCCGATCCAAACTGAGCAAACGCTTGCAGCTCCCGAAACTGTGCCAGGTCAATTCGCAGTGTGCCCGCGACTTGCTTCATCGCCTTGATTTGCGCCGATCCACCGACACGAGAAACGCTGTTACCCACGTTGATCGCGGGTCGGATGCCGCTGTTAAAAAGGTCCGCTTCGAGGAAGATTTGTCCGTCGGTAATCGAGATCACGTTGGTTGGAATGTATGCCGAAATATCTCCCGCTTGTGTCTCGATAATAGGGAGACTCGTTAAAGACCCGCCGCCCTTTGAGTCGGACATTTTCGCAGCGCGCTCCAGCAATCGGGAGTGTAGGTAGAACACGTCACCGGGATATGCCTCGCGACCGGGCGGACGGCGAAGCAGCAACGAGATTTCACGATAAGCCGCTGCCTGCTTTGAAAGATCGTCGTAGATTGTTAGAGCATGCCGGCCGTTGTCGCGAAAGTACTCGCCCATCGCCGCACCTGAATAGGGCGCGAGAAACTGCATCGCCGCTGGGTCAGACGCCGTCGCCTTAACAACAATGGTGTATTCGAGTGCGCCAAAATCCTCGAGCGTTTTCACAACCTGGGCCACGGTTGACGCCTTCTGACCAATGGCAACGTAGATGCAGACTACGTCTTTGCCCTTCTGATTAATTATGGTGTCGACTGCAACTGCCGTTTTACCAGTCTGTCGATCGCCGATAATTAACTCGCGCTGTCCGCGTCCAATCGGAACCATCGCGTCAATCGCCTTCAAGCCAGTCTGCAATGGTTCTTTTACGGGTTGGCGATCTACCACACCCGGAGCAATTCGCTCGATTGGATAAAACTCGCTCGTGACGATCGGGCCGCGGTCGTCAATCGCATTGCCTAGCGCGTCGACCACCCGACCAACCATTGCATCCCCAACCGGAACCTGCATAATTCGGCTGGTCCGCTTAACGATATCGCCTTCTTTGATCGCCTGATATTCACCAAAGAGGACTGCTCCAACCTTGTCCTCTTCGAGATTTAACGCCAGCCCGCGAACGTCGTGCGGAAACTCAAGAAGCTCGCCGGCCATCACCTTTTCAAGTCCATGGATCTCGGCGATGCCATCGCCGACCTTGATGACCGTGCCGACTTCCATGACCGTCACGCCGGTTTCAAAGTTCTCGATCTGCTTTCGGATGATTTCGTTAATCTCGTCCGCTCTAATTGGTTCCATCATTTTCCTCTTTGCTAACCTGCAAGATCTTCCCGAAGCCGCCTCAGCTGATTGCTCACTGAACCATCGTAAATAGTTGAACCAATTCGAGTAACTAGTCCGCCCAGAAGCGATTCGTCGGTGGCGAAAGTGAGCTTCGCTTTCTTACCAGTAATCTCCCCAAGTTTCTGTTCAAGCAACGCCTTCGTACTGTCTGATATCGGCCGTGCTGACTTTATCTCAGCACTGACGACTCCGGCGCGCTCGTCTAATACCTGGGCCAACTTCGCGTTCACTTGAGGAAGCTCAGCCAGTCTTTGATTCTTTAACAGTGTTCGAAGAAAATTCGCCGTGGTAGGCTTCACCTTGGTCCGAGCTATCAGTTCGGTCAGAACCTTTCCCTTTTGCTCATATGGGACTGTCGGATTACTGAAAACTTCAAACAGTGCGCTGTTTGCCGAGAACATTTCTCCCCAGGCAGCCAACTCCGCCTGAACCGCAGCCGCTTCCCCCCGCTCGCTGACAACATCAGCTAGCGCCGTGGCGTAACGCCTCGCTACAGTTTGCGAACTCAAGCTTGCGCCCTCCCGAGGTCTTGTACACTTTGGCTAGTCAGGCGGGCGTCGTCATCCGGGCCGATTTCGACTTTCAAGATCTCTTCAGCAAGGCGTACGCTTTCTAACGCCGCAAACCTACGGAGTTCATGCCTCGCGGCTTTTCCCGCGCTCTCGATCTCTCGCTTGGCCTGTTCGCGAATCTTGGAGATCTCCTGATCGGTCGTAAGGTTAATTCGTTGTCGTTCCGCGTCAGCTTCGGCTTTGGCTCGCTGCCTGATCCTTTCAACCTCTGCATCCAAATTCGCGAACCGGGTTTCAAGTTCTGCCAGTTTGGCCAGCGCTTGATCCTTTTCCTCGCGTGCGCGAGTCAGTTCGCGTTTGATCCCCTCACCGCGCGACCGCAACGCCTCGCGAACCGGTCTGCCGAAACGACGATGGAGGTAGAAGGCGCAGACTACAAATATAGCGAGGTTGGCAAACTTCCATAACTCGAGCCCTGGATAGTTCAGCCAATCTGGAATCGCCGCAAATATGCTAAAACCCATCACAACCAAAATCATCCCCACTGACCCAGTAGAACCAACTCGGAGCTAAAGCGATCGACCCTGCCGCCCCATGATTCGAGCACTAATCTCAGCTGCTCTGACACGCGCATCCCGCGTTAACGTCTCCCTGACGGTTGCCTCATTATTCGTGAGCCTTGCCTTTTCCTGATCGCGCAATCGTGCGACCTCTTCTTTGACTGCGGTCACCTTCTGTTCCCGTTCACGACCAGCTGCGGTTCGTTCTTCTTCCATTAACGCGTAACCACTTCCTCTGGCTTCTCGGAGTCGACGCTGGTACTCCAGCATCTTGGCATCGATGCTGGTCAAAACCTGCCGCGCCTCACCCAGGCGCCCAGTTGTTCTGCGCTCGCGTTCCTCAAGAATGCGGTTGATCGGCTTGAGCAACGTGGCGTTCAACACAGTCACCATGACGACGATGAGAGCCAGATGGAGCAAAAGCGTTCCATCCGGAACCAGCTGAATCGCCCCGCCTGACAAGGCTAATAACGTCACACAGTCCTCTCCTCGTTCCGCAACTTACTCAAAAGCGCCGGAGCATAACACTGGCAGAAAACACGGTCAAGCCGACCACCTCGATGCTTTCGACCTCGTCTAAGCCGCAATCTCCAGCAAAGAGGTCCGGCTATTACAGCGCTGAAAAGCACCCAACTACCACCTTGAACCAATCTTCCAAGCTGTCAGTTGTACAATGTGCTGTGGTGCCGCAGCCCATTGTACCTATTACATTGACTTGGGTGATTCGGTGAGCAGGGCGTACAGTCTATTGAGGTCGCTTTGATTGTAGAACTCCAACTCAATTCTGCCGCCCGCTCCGCCAGCCGGCTGAACTATCCTTACCTGAGTCCCGAAGTGCCGTCGCAGCTTGTTTTCCGCTGCACGGACATTGGGATCGACATCTTGCTGTTTTGGGGTAACCTTGGCAGCTCGTTCGGTTGAGCGCGTCGCAGAAAGGCGTACCAACTGCTCGGTGGCACGCACTGAAAGATCTTGTTCGATTACCTTACGTGCGATCCGTCGTTGCATATCGGGCTGATCCAACCCCAGTAGCGTTCGAGCGTGACCCGTCGAGATTCTGCCACTTTGAAGGAGCTCCTGGAGATCATCTGGTAGTCGAAGGAGTCTTAGATAGTTGGTAACGTAGGATCGATCCCTGCCGACTCTTTCCGCAACCGTTTCTTGAGTTAGCCCTAAAGTCTCGATGAGCTTCTTGTAGGCCCTCGCTTCTTCTATCGGATTTAGATCCTCGCGCTGGATGTTCTCGATTAGCGCAATCTCAAGAACCTTGTCATCGGAAACGCTGAGCACAACCGCCGGAACCTTACTGAGGCCAGCCAATTGCGCAGCCCGCCAGCGTCGTTCACCGGCGATAAGTTCAAATCGGTCCCCTTTTCGCCGTAGAAGGACTGGCTGAACTACACCGTTTGCCCGAATCGACTTCGCCAGGTCTTCCAACTTTGTGTCGTCGAAAACAGTGCGTGGCTGGAGAGGTCCCGGATCGATTAGTGTTATGGGGACCTCGTTAGTTTCTTCTGTGGCGGTGGCGGTGCCTTCAGCTGACAGCAGCGCCCCCAACCCCCGACCCAATGCCTTTCGTGTCATGGGCAATTATCTCCTTGGCCAACTGCAGATAAGCTTCAGCACCTTTGGAGTGCGCGTCATATAGGGTTATGGGTTTGCCGTAACTTGGCGCCTCGGCCAATCGAACATTGCGAGGTATGACGGTCTCAAATACTTGCTGCCCGTAAAAATCCCGTAAGTCAGACGCCACAGCCGACGACAAATTAGTTCTTTCGTCATACATGGTGAGCAGCAGACCTTCGATTGTCAGGCTAGGGTTATAGAGACGGCGAATTCGTGCCAAGGTATCGAATAGTTCGGTTACTCCTTCCAACGCGTAGTACTCACACTGAATAGGCACCAGGAGTGACCTCGCGGCGGTCAGCGCGTTGAGAGTTAATAGGCCCAGTGAAGGCGGACAGTCTATGAGGAGATATTGGTAGCTACCGTCTAACGGTTCAAGCGCCTGTCGGAGCCGCGACTCACGATGTTCGACCTCAACCAGTTCCACCTCGGCACCTGCCAGGTCTTTATTGGCAGGCAGAACCTTCAGTGACGGAATTTCAGTGTTCAGGATAACTTCTTCAACACTGTCCCCCAAAACAACACAATGGTAGATGCTTTTACGGAAACTCCCTCGCGGAATCCCCACGCCTGAAGTAGCGTTGCCTTGTGGATCTGCGTCCACCAACAAAACCGACGCCCCGTTAGCGGCGAGCACGGCGGCAAGGTTGACGGCAGTGGTGGTTTTACCGACGCCACCCTTTTGATTTGCTATCGCAATTATTCTGGTCATCAAGCCTGGAAGTGGTGGTTTTCGGAATACTGTGGCAACAACTTAACACAAGCTCGGTGGAGTTTCTATGGCAGGGCCTGTTTTCTGGGAAATCTGGACTCTTGTGATGTTTCACGTGTCCCACACCGCCGCGCCAGGGACCGGTGGGACACGTGAAACAGTCATTACGGATGGAGGTTGGCTGCCACGTAAAGGGTCGTAAGGGCGGCGGCCGTAAGCCCCGGAATCGCTCGCGCTTCGCCAAATGTCTGGGGTCTGGTGCGCTCCAATCGCTCGACCATTTCATGCGAAAGCCCGTTCAGCGTTCGAAAGTTCAGATCCGCGGGAATGGGTAACCGATCATTGTGTTTCAATCTCCGTATGACTGCCCCTTGTGCCCGAATGTAGCCCGCATAAAGGTTATCCGCCAAAGCGACTTCCAGTTCGCCTGTCGATATGCTCCCCTTCATGCTGGCCGGCAAAAGACGCTCGACAATCTGCGGTGAGACTCCGGGGCGCTTCGCGAGGTCTCCTAAGTTAATTGAGTCTCCTAAGTCAGAGCCCAGCATTTCAACTGCAGCCAAATACGCAGCATCGCTTCTCCGCAACCGAGAATTCTTTAGTAACGCGGTTGCCGTCACGATCCGGTCTTGTCGTTGGTTAAATCGCTCCCAATCCGTATCCCCTACCAGCCCCAACTCCCTCCCATGGGGCCGCAATCTCTGATCGGCGTTGTCGTGCCGAAGGGCGAGCCGAGATTCTGCTCGAGAGGTAAAAATTCGATACGGTTCATCGACGCCTTGCTTGATCAGGTCGTCAACCAGGACGCCGATATAGGATTCGTTCCTACTTAAGCGAAATACTTTTCGCCCAGTGACCAAGGCAGCTGCGTTAATGCCCGCTAGTAAGCCCTGACAAGCTGCTTCTTCATAGCCGGTCGTGCCATTAACCTGGCCCGCATGAAACAGCCCCTGAATTCTCTGACACTGTAGGTCGGAACCGAGCTCTCGAGGATCAACGTAGTCATACTCAATCGCGTAACCTGGCCGGATTATCCTTGCCTCCTCAAGTCCTGGGATCATTCTGACCAGTTCCTGTTGAAGCCCCGCTGGCAACGACGTGGAGAATCCGTTCAAATAGACTTCGTTTGTGTCGTGGCCTTCTGGCTCCAGGAAAAGCTGATGGCGCTCCTTATCCGCAAACTTCACCACCTTATCTTCAATCGACGGACAGTAGCGTGGACCGACCCCTTTGATCTGCCCTGAGTAGAGCGGTGATTGATTGAGGTTCTCGCGGATCGTTTTGTGCAGAGCCTCATTGGTGTAACCAACGAAGCACTTAACCTGGGCTTGCTCGATCTTGTCGGTGGAGAAGGAAAAAGGTACGGGGTGCTCGTCGGCGTCTTGGGGTTGAAACGCCGACCAATCGATAGTGGTTCCATCCAGCCGTGGAGGTGTCCCCGTCTTCAATCTGCCAACCGGAAAGCCCAGCCGCTTCAGCGTTTCCGCCAATTCGATCGACGCGGGCTCTCCTGCTCTCCCCGCTGTGTACTTCCGAGGACCCGTATGAACCAAGCCATTCAAAAAAGTGCCGGCTGCGATGACTACGGCTCTCGCCGATATTCGCCGGCCATCTTGCATTTCGACGCCAAGGATCCTTTGGTTCTTCACCAGCAAGTCGACCACCATTCCCTGGCGAAGATGCAGATTGGCAGTATGTTCCAGCATTTTGCGCATCTCTGTGCGATACAGAGCGCGGTCAGTTTGTGCTCGTGGCGATTGAACCGCTGGACCTCGCGACCGGTTCAACAGGCGAAACTGGATGCCTGTTCGATCCGCAACGCGACCCATGATGCCTCCGAGTGCATCTATCTCCCGAACCAGATGTCCCTTGGCTATCCCGCCAATTGCCGGGTTGCAAGACATTTGCCCGATCAAATCGAGATTGAGAGTGATCAGCGCTGTCTGCGCACCCAGCCTTCCCGCAGCTGAAGCTGCTTCGCAGCCGGCGTGTCCGCCACCAATCACAATCACATCAAAAGCTTCGTCAAAAACCATCCTATTTCCCTATGCAGAAAGTGCTAAAGATCTCGCCTAGAATGTCGTCTGTTGTCGTTTCCCCGGTTATTTCTCCCAGGAATTGAAGAGCGCCGTGAAGGCCGACTAAGACAATCTCTTCACTCGATGCTTGCGTCAGTGATTCAACCGAGCTCGCCAGTGACGCTTCTGCGCGACGAAGTAGATCGTAATGGCGACTGTCGGTAATCAAGAGTCCGACTGCATCCGAGTCCACTGCGCCAAATGTTGCCAGTATAGCAGCGGCTAGCTTGTCCAGTCCTTCCCCGGTCAGCGCTGAGACATGGACCGTCATCTGCGACCCTTGTCTTAGCTGATCTTCAAGATTGGGTTCGAGTCCAAGATCGCACTTGTTAATGGCAACGACGTGTCTGAGCCGCTGGGTTCCATTGATGATTTCTAGGTCCTCGGCAAAGAGCTTCGTTGAACCGTCGACAATAACGACGACTACATCAGAATCCGCGATCGCCTGGTGCGTTCGTTCGACTCCGATTTCCTCAATCCTATCGCCCGCGACGCGAATCCCGGCTGTATCCGTCAGCGAAACGGGAATGCCGCCGAGGCTTATCGTCTCCGAAATACTGTCACGAGTGGTTCCTGCGATTTCCGTCACAATGGCTCGGTTTACCCCTATTAACTTATTGAAAACACTCGACTTACCGACATTTGGCCGTCCGGCCAGAGTGACCTTTAGACCCTCGCGTAAAGCGCGACCGGTCGCGAACGTGGCAGCCAGGTTCGCAACGATTGAAATTACCTCGCCAAGACTTTTCACTATTTGATCGACTTGCACCCGCGGCAAATCATCTTCGACAAATTCGAGAGCAGACTCCAACCGCACAATGATTTCAATTAATTTCTCCTTGGCTGGTTGGAGCGCAACCGACAGTTCACCTTTTAGCTGACGCGTTGCCTGGATCGCAGCTGCGTCGGTTCTCGCGTTGATTAGATCGCGGATCGCTTCGGCTTGGCTCAGGTTCATCTTGCCGTTCTTACATGCACGCAAGGTGAACTCTCCCGCTTCGGCGAGACGCGCTCCAAGCTTCTGGGCCAAATCTAAAACGCCACGGAGAATGATCGGTGAGCCGTGGCAACTCAGCTCAACCATATCCTCGCCAGTAAACGACTGTGGGTTTTCGAAATAGGAAACGAGTGCAACGTCGAGTGGCTCGCCGATTTCTCTAATGACTTGCTTAAGTGAGATACGCCTGGGTTCCGGCGTGAAGTGTTGATCCTGAACAAGACTGCGGAGAATCTCCAGCGACTGCGGACCGCTGAGTCTTATGACGCCTATGGCGCTGCGACCGGGCGCTGTAGCGAGTGCAACTATGGTATCCATAGCTGTGGAAAGGCGTGACTGGAGCGATTCTAGATTGACGGTTTACTTCGAGGACTTTAACGCAACTCGCACTTTGCGGGCAGGTCCGTCGTTAACGGACTCGGTATAAAGGTCTTCGCTGTCGGCGAGCGTCATGTGAATGATTCTCCGCTCACTAGAATTCATTTCACCAAACAAGAATGGAGCACCGTTTGAACGAACTCGATCGGCCGCCAGGTTTGCCATTGCCCGCAACTCAGCCTCTCGAGTGGCTCGAAATCCTTCGACGTCACAGACAAGTCGCTGGCCCGCTGGAAGCGTTCTCCCAAACGCCTGAGTGACCAGGTGCTGGACCGCTTGCAACAGATCGCCGCCCTCAATCTGTAACAACTCCGCATCAGGTCCGCTTAGATCCAGCAGACATTCCTCTGCCGTCTCGGTAACGGTAACTGCGATCTTCAGGCCCGTGCCTTGAAATAACGATTCAAGGAAGGCTCCAGATCGAGTGCATGCTTCTTCCATAATTAGTCCGGCGTGGCGGAGTGTGCTCTCTCAAAACTACGTGCCTTTAGCTGTTCCGCTTCCTTTCTTCGGAGGCTTTTTGCCCGGTGGCTCCACGGGAGTTGGTTCGTCCGGTCCAGTCTGCGTCCACTTGTTAATGACAAACTGCTGCGCAAATCCGACGATGTTTCCAACTAGCCAATAGAGTAACAAACCAGACGGGGCGCTCCAAAGAATGTACAACATGAAGAGCGGCATGCCCACCGCCATCATTTTTCGCTGCATCGGATCCGCCGAGGGCGCCGGCGTAATTAGTTGCAAAACGATCATGGTGGCGGCCATCAGGATCGGGAGAATGTGTATGAAGTAAGGCTCTGGCGCCGAGAGATCGGGAAGCCACAGAAAGCTCGCCTGGCGAAAATCAAGAGAGATGGTTATCGCTCTATACAGAGCAAACAGAAAGGGCATCTGGATCAAAAGCGGGAGACAGCCACCCAGAGGATTGCCTTCCTTCATCAAGCGCAACTGTTCGACCTGCAACTCTTTCAAGCGCGGATCATTCTGCTTCATCCCCTTGATCTTTTCTTGTAGTTCTTTCATGCGTGGCGCGAGCTTCTGAGCCTTTTTCATTGACTTTGAAGAGCGCCATTTCAAGGGGAAAAACAACGAATAGATGACTATCGTGAACAGTATGATCGCGACACCATAACTGCCGGTGCGTTTCTGTAACCACTTGATGGAACTGAGGATTGGTACGGCAAGGCGACGCGACATCCAAGCGCCAAACCCGAAGTCAATAGTTCCTTCTAGGTCAATGCTTTCGCGGCCTAGAGCGCTTCTGAGTTGAGCGCTGGTTTGGGTCAGCAGGTAGTGGTCTTTCGGACCCGAATACACCACTGAGCGCGAACCATCTGTCGGAATGGGAACCCACGCGCTGGTCAAATATCTCTTCTCAGGTTTGCCATTCCCGGAAAAATCGTATTGGGTTGTTTGACCTTCAAGCCCATCCAGCTTTTTGGCAGGGATTGCCACCATCGCAAAATAGGTGTCGGCAACGCCGGCCCAGTCCACCGGTCCGGGAAGAAGCAAATGATCCGGACTGTTTTTATTTTCGTTAATTCCGTGCGCTGGATGCCGCTCAACCTTGTCGCCGACAGCGGCAACTAACTCCGGAGCGACGGAGTAAAACGTGAAATGTTTGACGCCCTGATCGCCAATGCTTGGGCCAATGCGCAGCTTCGCCTCGGGAACAACTTGACCCCCTCGCTTCAGCGTAATCTCCAAATCAGTCACATAGCGGTCTGCGTCCAGGGTTATCGTTTTAACGATATCCAACCCCGTCGCTTTGTCGTTGAGTAGAAACGTAATCCGTCGCTTCTCACCGGGGCTCAAGATCAATTCGGTGTCACCGGTACTACTACCGACGCCTTCGATTACATAGTTACTCGACGTCAAAACAGCATCAACTGACGGGTCGCGCAGCGACAGCTGAAGCGGCGCCTCGCGCGGTTGCCGCTTTAACCCTTCTTGCGACACGAGCTCCAGGGGAACGTGTTTCTTCCTATCCCCGGCAACCGAATAAATATCCTGACCACTGTCCTTGTTCTTCTTGATAATCCAGCTGATTGCTTCAGCGCCAAGACTGTCGAGCTTCACGTCGTAAAGCGGGGTCTTGATCGAAATGATGCGATGGGGCGCTGCGTTAGCGCTTGCAGTTGGCGAAGCAGATGGAAGCGAAGTTGAACTTGCGACGCCGGGAGTCGTTTGCGGACTTGCTGTCGACTCTGGAGTAGCTTGCGTTGATACAATCGTACCAGGTGCAGGCGGCTTAACCGGAGGAACCAGGTAACTCCACAGAAAGAGAATTGCCGTGGAGATCAGGAGAGCAATTATGAGTCGTTTTTGTTGCATCTGGATTAGCGATCACGAACAACGTCGCGGCCGGTCTCCGAGTTCCGGGTACTATTTCACAGGATCGTAGCCGCCCTGGCTGAACGGGTGACATCGCAGCAACCTGCGAAGCGCGAGCCCGCTGCCGCGCAAGGCGCCGTAGCGGCCGATAGCGTCAACGGCATACTGCGAACAGGTCGGAGAAAATCTGCAAGAAGGTGGAAGAATGGGTGAAATGACGAGTTTGTAGAATCTGAGAAGTGCGATTAGTAATGTCTTCACGTATTGCCCACAACGTCCGGGACTTACTCTCTTCCTTTACTCTCCGCCTTCGCCACCCTGATTACCAGGTTCTCGAATTCCGCTATCGCTGCGTGCACCTTCAAAAAGGGTAGCCTGCGTTTCGCGTTGATTACCCAATCGTACTTTTGCAGCAAACTATTTACGGATGAGTTCCGCAGGCGAAAAGTCTCTTTCAACAATCGCTTGGCGCGATTTCTCTGGACGGCATTTCCCAGGGCCTTGCGGGAAGCGGTAATGCCGAATCTGTTGTGAGCCAAGTTGTTTGGTAAGACAAACGCAGTCATCAAGACGCCTTCATAACGCTTGCCCTGCCGATAAACTTTTTGGAAATCGTTACTACCGCGCAGATATGCGTTCATGAACTACGACGATTAGTAATGAGCAGGTGTCAATCGCCGCCGACCCTTCGCACGCCGGCGTTTAAGTACAAGGCGGCCGGCCTTGGTCGCCATTCTTGCTCTGAACCCGTGTGTTTTAGCGCGCCGCCGATTGTTGGGTTGAAAAGTTGGCTTGGCCATAGGTGCAAATCCTCCGTCAAAAGAAAACCGTAAGAGTAGCGGTCACCAGACCCGCTGTCAAATTACGCTGAAGTTTGAGCAAAGTTTTTCCGAGCGAGAGAGCCGCCGCGCTCACCAAATTATTCGATCGAAGGCCTGAGATTTCCGAGAACTCACTGCCAACGCCTCCCGGTGTGTTTTATCTTTTGAGTTTCTTGCTCCAGACAGAAGCTGTGTGTTAGTCTCCGCCCACGTTCCCATCAATCCCTGTAAATGATTGATAAACATAAGCTTAAAGCTTTACTTTAAGGGTTGGGGTTTTCCACAAAGCTGAGGAAAAGCCTGTGCGAATTTTTTTTGGCGTTGAGCTTTCCTAGCTCCGGTCTCACGCGGAGACAATCGGATGGCTTTGTGGTTTCGACCAAGCGTTGGCCCCGAGCGCCTGTGGAATATTTTTGATTTTGAAATCTTGAGCGCTGTGAAATGGTGAGTCTGGTGGAGAGCAATTTTTGGGATAGCTTCCTTGGCGCAATCAGAACGAAACTCCAACGAGAGAGTTTTGAGACTTGGTTCAACCCAATACGGCTTGAGGGAATTGACGAAACGCAGCGCGTGATTCGTCTTCAAGCGCCGAATCAGGTTGTAGAAGACTGGGTCAAATCAAACTACAGCGTTCTAATCGACCAGACCCTGGGTGAACTTAACCTGTCGGGTTATTCAGTTGCCTGGATAGTACGCGAGGATCGCGAGCTGCCGGTCACGCAAACCGTCTCCATGGCCTTCACGGAAACCGCTCGCCCTGACAATCCGCCTGCGCACACTTCTCCATCCGTTCGGTCGTTTGCTCAAGGTCCAGCAACCGCAGTGGCCACCGCCAGGCAAATCGCTGTCGATCCCGCGCTCAATTCAAAATACACTTTTGAGAACTTTGTAGTCGGCTCCTGTAATCAGTTTGCCCATGCTGCATCACTCGCAGTCGCCGAGGCTCCAGGTAAAACTTACAACCCGCTTTATCTCTACGGCGGTGTGGGTTTGGGAAAGACGCATCTGATGCACGCGTGCGGCCACGCTATAAAACAGCGCAACCCGGAACTAAGAGTTTCCTATCTTTCGTCTGAGAGGTTCATGAACGAGCTGATCAATTCAATTCGTTATGACAAGACGCAGAGCTTCAGGGAGCAATACCGGTCAGTTGATGTTCTGCTGATCGACGACATACAGTTTATGGCCGGCAAAGAGCGTACGCAGGAAGAGTTTTTCCACACCTTCAATACTCTCTATGAGCAACAGAAACAGATCGTGATTAGTTCCGATTGCCCGCCGCGAGAAATACCGACACTCGAAGAGCGGTTGCACTCGAGATTCGAATGGGGATTGATCGCGGATCTTGAACCCCCCGATCTGGAAACCAAGATTGCCATTCTTAAACGAAAGGCGGAGGCGCTTGGCTTTGTTATTCCGGATGACGTAGCTCTTTTCATTGCCAGCCGGGTCAAGAACAACGTGCGAGAGTTGGAAGGTTCGCTGATCCGTTTGGTGGCAATCTCGTCGTTGCGGGGAATTCCTGTGTCTAAGGAGCTCGCCAAAGATGCTATTAGGAACATAGCTAGCGAGGAAGAGCCGGGAGTTATCACGATCGAGCAAATCCAAAGGGTGGTGGCGGCGAACTATAAGTTGACGGTGGAGCAGTTGGTCTCCAAAAGCAATTCGCGACAAGTAGCCTTTCCTCGCCAAATCGCTATGTATCTCTGTAAGAAACTAACCAAACATAGCTATCCAGAGATCGGCCGCGCTTTCGGTGGTAAGCATCACACGACGGTCATCCACTCGTGCGAGAAGATCAAATTACTGTCTTCTTCCGATGCTGTTTTTCAGAAACGCCTACTCAACATGTCGGAAGGGCTGCAAAAATAATCGAGTCATTTCCACAAGCCTACTTGCAGTGAACTTACGCCAACGCTCGAAGAAAGCTGGCCAGCGAGAGAATTCCACAAGGTGTTTGGCAGAGGGGCTGTGAAAGAATAGAATGACTCTCGCTCGAAAATATTTTAAACAGTTAGAGTTGGTTCCGCGGGAGAATTTCACTCACTCGTGAAGAGCGTTCAGCCCGGTTCTAATTGTCGTTTTTAGGCTTTTCCACAAACTAACAGGGACCTACTACTACTGCTAGAAACTAATATCTTTGTTTTTATTAGTTAGAAGTAGAAAGCAAAGAGGAATTCATTATGGCTTCCACTGAGAGCGCAAAACGTAAGGAGTCGAACATGCAATTTGTTGTAAGCAAACAAAACCTCCAGAAGGAACTGGGTTTCGTTCAAGGAGTGGTTGAAAAGAAGAACACCATCCCTGTTCTGTCCAATATCCTGATCGAATCTGTCGGCGAAAGTACTATTCGTTTTACCGGAACAGATCTGGATGTCACGATTCGCTGCGACATGGACGCGGAAGATATTTCTACGCCAGGATCGATTTGTGTGCAGGCAAGGAAGCTATTTGAGATAGCCAGACTGTTACCGGATGCTCCTGTAACTTTTAAGAAGGAAGACAACGATTGGGTAACTGTAACCTGCGATAAGACGCGCTTCAAGATGGTTGGCATCAAGAAAGATGACTTTCCCGAGGTGCCATCTTTCAAGTCAGCGCCGACCAAGATTTCCGCCGCGGTTATCAAAGTTTTCGTCGACAGAACTATTTTCGCAATTACTCAGGAAGAGTCTCGCTACACGCTTTCCGGTGCGAAATTCATTTTGGACGATACTGGCGCCAAGATGATCACGACCGATGGTCATCGCCTCGCGTATGTCGAACGAAAGAGCGCGTCAAAGAATGCTGATTCCATCGACACCCTAATTCCTCGGAAAACGCTCGCAGAATTGACAAAACTGACGGCCGGCTACGACGGCGATATCAGTTTAGGAATGGATGGAAATCACATCTTTTTCGAGGTCGGTCCCAGATTGTTGATATCGCGCATGCTGTATGGACAGTTTCCCAACTATGACATGGTGATGCCGAAGACCAACGACAAGTCGATTCAGTTTGACGCTGCCCTGTTGAATTCAGCGGTTCGGCGCGTAGCCTTGATGGCCGATGAACGCTCGCGCGCAATTCGTTTTCATCTTGAACCCAACCAGTTGGTTATCAGTTCGCAAAACGCCGAGGAAGGCGAAGCAAACGAAACAATTCAAACTGAATACAACGGTGATGTAGTAGATATCGGATTCAACGCTCAATATCTTCAAGACTTCCTGAACGTGGTCGGCGATGGCGCTGTGGCTTTCGAATTCAAAGACGGCAATTCACAAGCGCAACTTCGACCGGCTGATGGCGGCGAGTACGAATACAAGTACGTTGTGATGCCGATGCGTTTGTAGGGAATCTCAATAGTCAAACTAAAAGCGCTCGCTTTCTCGGATACGAGCGCTTTTTGTTTTCCAGCATGACTAGAAGGGTTAATGCTAAAATCTCTCGATGATCATCGAGTCCCTCGAAGTTAGTAATTTCCGCAATCTGAGCGGCAAAATCTTTTGGGGACCAGGGCTCAACATCATCTACGGCAATAACGGCCAGGGGAAAACCAACTGGCTGGAAGCCATCCACACACTCTCAAGAACGAAATCATTTCGCACCCAGCGTCTTTCTGAGTCAATCCGATTTGGCGAGCAGACCGCGTTCATTGAAGGACAGGTCTCGGTTGGCGACGATCTTCACAGGGATCTGCGAATAACTTTAAGAGATAATACTAAGTCGATTTGGGTTAACGGCAAGCGAGAACAACTGGCTCGGTATCTTGGAATGCTGCAGGTGTTTGCTTTCACCGCCGATCAACTCGAAGTGGTGCGGGGGGTTCCAGAAGCGCGAAGACATTTCATCGACCGTGGCGTGGCTTCTCTCCGGCCGGCATATGTGCAAACTGTCTCTGACTACAACAAGGTCATCAAACAGAAAAATCGCATCCTCCAGGACGCCTCCGAACGCGAAGCGCGACCGTCCGAAACCGAAAATCTTATTGCCCCATGGAACGACCAGCTACGGCGTTTGGGAACTGAAATACACGACGCACGCGTCGATTACACTGATCGCCTCAACGCTGCACTTGAACGAACCCTCTTCGAACCAGCGGAGCTTCAGATTCGATATCTCTCATCACTCGAAAGCAAGGGCGATCTGAGCGACTACGAAGCCCTTTTGGGTCAACGTTTGGAGTTGCGACTACCGGCTGAGCTGGCTTCCGGACGCTCCCTGGTTGGTCCTCATCGGGACGATTTGGGGATACATTTGGCAGGCCGCGAAATGCGTGCTTACGGTAGTTCGGGTCAACAGCGTAGTGCATTGTTACTATTAGACTTAGCGGCAATTTCAGTGTATAATTCCAGCCATAATGATTATCCGATTTTTATCGTTGACGACGTCGACGCGGAGTTGGATGAAAAAAGGATAAGACGCCTGTTGGAGTATCTTGAAGGCCGCACGCAGACATTCATTACCACGTCGAAGAGAAGCCACCTCGAAGGGTTCCTTTCCAGAGCTAGCGTACAAGAGATCGTGCAAGGCGAAGCGGTGCCGCAAGGCTTGAGCAGGAGCGCCTTTTCAGCTTCGGCTAACGCCGTTGAGGCGGTTCATGAGACTCCCAGTTAGAACGCAGGTTTCACATGGATGTGGACGACAAAGATGAATTGTTGAAGGGGAAGAAGGAGAAGGAATTGTCAACAGCAGGAACTATTACGGGTAAGAAACATCAAACCTACGATTCATCATCGATCGCGGTGCTCGAAGGTCGCGAGGCAGTACGCAAACGACCCGCGATGTATATCGGGTCCACCGGCGAGATTGGCCTTCATCATCTTGTTTACGAAGTAGTCGACAACTCCATCGATGAAGCCCTGGCCGGATACTGCGACACGGTAGAAGTCGTTATTCATCTGGACGACTCGATCACCGTTATCGACAACGGTCGCGGGATACCAGTCGACGAAATGAAAAAGGAGAGGAAGTCGGCAGCTGAAGTAGTGATGACAAAGCTGCACGCCGGCGGAAAGTTTGACTCCAACGCCTATAAAGTTTCCGGCGGTTTGCATGGCGTCGGAGTTTCCTGCGTCAACTTTCTGTCGGAGACTTTACATCTGGAGATCTGGCGCGACGCCAAAACTTACGAGCAGGATTATGCTCGCGGGATCGCCGTAGAACGGCTGGCGCAAACCGGAAAGACGCGCAAGCGCGGCACCAAGATTACTTTTAAACCAGACCCTCAGATTTTTGATCACACCGTTTTTAGTTTTGACAAACTTTCGGAGCGGCTCAGAGAAAAGGCCTTCCTGAACAAGGGCATCCGGATCACGATCAAGGATGAACGCGAAGTGCCGGAGCGCACGCATGAGTTTTACTACAAGGGCGGCATCGCCGAGTTCGTCAAACATCTGAACAAGAATAAAACAACGCTGCACGACAAACCGCTCTACTTTGAGAAAGAGGGCGACGCTCTTTCAATTGAAGTGGCGATTCAGTACAACGATGGTTACGACGAGAAGGTCTATTCGTTCGCCAATAACATCAACACAGTTGATGGCGGGACCCACCTGTCAGGATTTCGCTCAGCGTTTACCAGAACCGTCAACGCTTATGCGCAGTCGTCCGGTTTAGCCAAGAATTTCAAAGGATCGCTTAGCGGCGATGATGTCCGCGAAGGCCTGGTCGCGGTCATCTCGGTGAAGTTGCCGCAGCCGCAGTTTGAAGGACAGACGAAGGGCAAGCTCAATTCCGACGTCAAAGGCGCGGTCGAGTCGTTTCTGAACGAGCGACTAACTGAATACCTGGAGCAAAACCCAACCGTTGCCCGCAAGATCGTGGGCAAGTCGGTCGATGCGGCGCGCGCGCGCGAGGCGGCCCGGAAAGCACGCGAGATCGTTCGCAAAGGCGCACTGAGCGGCTCGATGTTGCCAGGGAAGCTCGCGGATTGTCAGGAAAAGGATCCAGCGCTCTCTGAAATCTACATTGTTGAGGGCGACTCCGCCGGCGGTTCTGCCAAGCAGGGTCGCGATCGCAAAAACCAGGCGATACTTCCGCTCAAGGGCAAAATCCTGAACGTGGAAAAAGCGCGTTTTGACAAGATGCTGGGCCACAGCGAGATCAAGTCGCTGATCACCGCGCTCGGTACAGGAATCGGCAAAGAGGATTTCGACGCCAGCAAACTTCGTTACCACAAGATCATCCTGATGACCGACGCTGATGTCGACGGCTCTCACATCAGAACTTTGCTCCTGACTTTTTTCTACCGGCAAATGGCGGAGTTGATTGAACGTGGTTACGTGTACATTGCACAGCCTCCTTTGTTTAAGGTGAAGCGCGGCAAGAAAGAAGAGTACATAAAAGACGAAGGATTGATGACTCAGTATTTGATGAGGATGGCCACCGCCGATATGACAGTGAAGTCCGTCGGCGCCAATCAAGATATCGAAGGTAAGGAACTCGCGGAGTCTCTGGAAAACCTGGTCGACCTTAAACGTTATTGCGAGCGCGCCGCTCGTCGTCTCGGCGGGGATTCGCGTTTGCTCGACACTTTGTTGGAAGCGTTCGCCGGATCGAAGGGAGTGCTGCGTAAGAAAGGCACAACGCTGCGCAATGTTTTTCAGAGCGGCGATCTGATGGCGAAGATTGAGGGTGCGCTTGCCAAGGCCGGCTTCAAGACCGAACTCTCGACGGATGATGAGCACGGCCTCTGGACGATTGAAACGACAACCACCTCGGGTTTGCACACAGCGATCGACTGGAACTTCGCCAGCTTTGTCGAGTTTCACAAGGCCATTGAGCTTTATACAGATCTTGAGGACAAACTCGCACCTCCGTTTATTACCGGCACGAACGGAACGAGCGAAGAAATCCCAACGCGCGAAGAGTTGCTCGAGCGAGTCTTGGCAGCGGCGAAGAAAGATCTTTCGATTCAACGTTACAAAGGACTAGGGGAGATGAATCCTGAGCAGCTTTGGGAAACAACGATGAATCCCGAGAAGCGGACGCTGTTGCAGGTCAGAGTTGAAGATGCGGTAGAAACGGGCGAGATCTTTACGGTTTTGATGGGCGACGCGGTAGAACCTCGACGCAAGTTTATCGAAGACAACGCCCTCGACGTTCGTAATCTGGACGTCTAAATTAGTTCACTCCTAAGCGCCGAAAAAGTAAAAACCTCCAACGACTTTCGCGGCAGAGCCGCGATGAGAAGGTAGCCAGAGGTGCAACCTCTGGATCACGGCATTCTTTCAAATTCGCGCGGTGGAGCCGCGCCCAGAATCTTTGCGCGTCTCCAATGCGCAAACAATCATTACCGATCTTCCCTTACTAGAAGTTCCACGTCTGGCTACCTTCGCATCGCGGCTCTGCCGCGAAAGTCGTTTCAAGTCTTGTCCGCTGGATCAGCTCCCGGTTCTGTATTTGACGCCCCCGATTTTTGAACTGAGGCCGACGTGGAAATGAAGAGACTGGACGGACAGGAATGTCTGTCCTACTTTTTTTCACGATACCGATCCACGCGAAAGCGAAGGAGTTTTAGCGGTGTCTCCGGCGGAATCCCCGCTTTTCTGGCTGCAATACCAACCTGTTGCTCCGCAGTCTCCACTCCCGAAATGTCAGGCAAGAGCAACCCACGCCGCGTTTCCGATTCATCCGAGACAATTACTCCGTAGGTCTTCGGATCCAGATCCGCAAATGTCGCCGGCTCCGGCTCAGTCAGAATATCCACTGAATAACGCAGGTCCGCGAGTTCGTCGATCGACACTGGATCGAATCGGGGATCGCGGCTGGCGGCGTTAATAGCATTCGCGATTAATTCTTCACCCAGGTTTTGTTTCACGGGTTCAACTGTGCCAATACACCCGCGCAGATCGCCGGTGTGGGTTTTGATCGAAACAAAACAGGCGGCGCGAACAGACAGGAGCGGCGAAGCTTTCTCCGGCACTGCGATCTCTTCGCCAGTTTGCACGAAAGTCTCGATTGCGAGACGGGCGAGCGCGGGCAATTCAATGGCCGGATCGAAATCTTCGTGAGTAACGATCGCGCCATCGTCATTACGTGCAGCCGCGCTGATGTTTGTAAGCTGCGCCACCAGGTAGCCCACCCCGAACGGCGCTTCATAGCTGAGCACCTCGCAGGCGCGTGGAAGTTTTTGACTGACACCCAGGGCGACGAGCATTGAGCGGTAACCACATTCGCCCGCAAGCCGCCGCAAGTCTTGATCGATTGCAATAATTTCTTCCGGCGAGCCATTGTTAATTGCCTCGACCACTTCGTTGTCGAAACGTTGAGCCGCCGTGTTGTAGCCCGCCGGCGCTTCCGGTTTCAGACGGTGACTCAGATCACCACTCGCCACAAATGCGATCGGCCGTCCGATTCCCTCGGCCGCCGACCTGATGCAGTTACCAAACTTCAAGTGGTCGTCATCGGACAGAAAACTGTACCCGAGCGCCACCACGCGGCCGCGCCAGCCATTCCGATCGAGGAAGTAGAGCGGTACGGCGCTGCCGTGATCGAGCTGATAGTTCTCGAGGTCTAACACTTCGTAGTTTTCCCTGCCTGCGATTTCCGTTATTGCCGCTAACAGCTCCTCATCCACAACAAACTCTACACGTGTATTTGGCGCCCGGAAGTTTGCAAAATCGCCAGAGAGTTTGGGCGAGTGATAAGCAACGAAGGCGCGAGCATCGAGCGGAGCGTGAGGTGAGATGAGCACAACGGTTTCGGCGCCGCTCTCGATAATGCGCCGCGTCAGTTCCGCCATCGCTGCGATAGAGGCCTGCACGCTGACAACAGCATCGCCCCCAACTTCAGGAACCATTATGGGCGGATGGGGAACGATGCCACTGAAAACTATCGCGCTGTCTGTTCCTGGGGCTGCGGTCAAAGGCTATCCCTCCAGCAGCAAAACCAGCTTAGGGATGCTGGTTGAGAGTTGGACCGTTCGAAACACCAGGTGGTCTCGCTCAAGATTACGATCCGGGAACTTACTGTCAGGGAACGCCTCGGATCTTATCACACTGATTGCTGTTCCTATTAGAAGACCACTATCATCAGTGAAGAACTTCTGAGGACGAGCAGTTCCGAGTTCAACCTTGAGGTGCTGGCGAAAAAACGTCACAAGCTCTTGAACTCTTAGCTACGCGAATGCCGATGAAAGCAGAATTTGAGGTCTTGATTGTTGGCGCCGGTCCGGCCGGCTCGTTCGCCGCCGAACGCCTGGCCCAAAGCGGCGCTCGCGTCGCGCTGTTTGACGGCCGGCCGGCTGGTGAACCGAAGGCTTGCGGCGGTGGTGTAACCGCGAAAGCGCTGAAGGCCTGGCCGCATTTGCTCGGCGCAGTCGGGCGGACGGTCGATGAGCTGGAGATGTATTCGCCTTCCGGCAAGCGCCTGCACATGAAACTCGACGAGCCCTTCGCAATCTATTCACGTATAGCTTTCGATTCCTATCTGCGCGACCGCGCGCGAACGGCCGGAGCCGAAGTTGTATTTGAAAAGATTACTCCACGAGGAATAACGAGAACTGAAAGCGGCTGGGCGTTGCGGAGTGCGAATGGTGACGAGTGGACAGGAAAAATGTTAGTGGGCGCTGACGGTGCTAATAGTGCGATTGCCAAGAAGTTTGCCGGACCACTGCAGGCTTCCGATATGGAAGTGGCCTTCGGCTATCGAGCGCCGCTGCCTGAGCAAAGAGACGCGCCGACCGTTATCGCGTTCCTGCCGCGTTGGGTTGGTTATGCGTGGGCGTTCCCGCGCCTGGATCACATCTCGTTTGGCATCGCCACCACTCAGGACGCCTTCGAACACAAAGCGCTCGACGAGTTGCTGTGGCAATTCATGTTTGGTTACTACCGCGGGCGTGACGGCAGCAAGGCAAACATCTGGAAGCAGCCAGAGAAAAACGCGGACGTTGAGATTGAGAAAAAGTTGCGAGCGACTGCCGAACGTTATGCGGCGCGGATCCCCGGTCTCGCCGATCAAACCTGGGACACACGTCGTGCCTGCGGCGAAGGTTGGGCGTTACTGGGTGACGCCGCTGGTTTTGCTGACCCGGTAACAGGTGAGGGAATCTACTACGCATTGCGTTCGGCTGAACTTTTTGCTGACGCTTTCATCGAGGGCCAGCCTGAGAAATACGAGGAACGCTGGCGCGAAGATTTTGGCGGGGAACTACGACGTGCCGCACAAATGCGGCGGCGCTTTTACGGAAACTTCTGGGGCGCGCCATTCACTGAGCGAATGATCGCGTTCGCGCGGGGGCACAGCGGGATCAAGCGGGTGCTCGGCGACCTTGTCGCCGGCGAACAGGGTTATGTAGGTCTGAAGAAGAAGCTCGCGCTCAAGGCGCTGAGACCGGTCTGATTTTGTGATCCAAAATGTCTACTACAGGAAAATACTTGCGAATCGGTATCCTTCTGGCAAGCATTGCGCTCGTAGTCCTGATAGTCTTTCCGGCTCCATCCACACTCACGCTCACTACCCAGGAAACGACTCCGCCAAATTTCAAGATTGCATTCATCGGTGATCAGTATCTTGGCGCGAATCCAGATGCTGTTATGAGTCTTATCAAAGCCGAGGGCGCAGCAGCGGTAATAATCTCCGGTGATCTTGATTACACCGACAATCCCGCAGCCTGGGAAGCCCAGATTAATAGTGTACTCGGCGAGAATTTTCCCGTCTTCGTGGCGATCGGAAACCATGATGTCACAGCCTGGGCCGGGCCAACCGGATATCAGCAATACATCAAGGATCGGTTTAATCGTTTGGGGATAAGTTGGAGCGGCGATCTCGGGGTGCAGTCGTCATTCCACTATAAGGGCCTTTTCTTTGTTATGACCGCTCCCGGCATTCAGGGAGGCTACGACAATGGCAACAGCGACACCTACATCAGAGATCAACTCGCGGCTGACACTTCAGCCTGGAGCATCTGTAGTTGGCACAAGAACCAAACGCTAATGCAGGCCGGCGGCAAGGGGGACGAGACGGGTTGGGGAGTTTATGAGGAAGCCAGAAAGGGCGGCGCGATCATCGCCACTGCGCACGAGCACTCCTACAGTCGCACGCACCTGCTGAACAGTATGATCAATCACACCGTCGCAAGTGGCGCCAACAGCATTGCACTTGAAAAAGGAAACACGTTCGCGTTCGTTTCAGGCCTCGGCGGCAACAATGTTCGCCCGCAGTTGTTAGGCGGTAACTGGTGGGCCAGAATCTACACCTCGACTTGCCTTCAGGCTGACCCGGTCTGCAAACCAAATGGGAATTTTGGCGCGCTGTTTGGAACTTTCAACGTGGATGGCCAGGCGAATAAAGCAGTCTTTTATTTCAAGGACGTGGCCGGAAACACCATTGATAGTTTCACTGTTTTCAGCAACGTTGAGCTCCCGATCCTCAACACTCTTTCCCCGGCCGGCGCTCAGCCCGGGAGTCTTGCGTTACCGCTGACTTTGAATGGCGAAAATTTCGTTGCTGGTTCAATCGTGAGGTGGAACGGCGAAGATCGGGCCACAACTTTCAATTCCAGCTCGCAGTTAACGGCTGCTATCCCGGGCGCCGACCTGGCTGCTGCCACCACCGCACTCGTCACTGTTTTCAATCCAACCGGCGTTGGCGCCGCTTCCAGTGTTCGCACTTTTTCAGTCGGTCCTTCGGCGCCGAGGTTGTTGAATGACGCCAACTCCGAGCGCGCGCTGGCGCTGGACTCGGTGACGAAGTCTGGTGGTCCTTTCCCGCTGCTTGGAAATAATTTTAGCCCGGATCAGCGCCGGCGACTGATGCTCTTCGCTGCTAATTTGGAACTGCTGCCGGGGAAAACATTTCTGCCGTTACCGCTCAGGCTGAAGACGCCCAACATAATATCTATCCGTTGACGGTAGAATTTGTTGGCAAGATTCCGCAGTATGATTGGCTTACTCAGATTGTGGTGAAATTACCTGACCAACTTGGGAGCAGCAATGACGTCTGGGTGAGTGTCAGCTTGCGAGGAGCGACTAGCAATAAAGCGCTAATCAGCATTCTGCATTAAGGGCGATCCAATAAACGCGAACAACCGAAAGCAGGACGAATTCGAAAAGATGAGACTGATGAAGTCTTCGAGAACAATTGGAGCGCTGTTGCTCGCATCTTCCTTCGCGACTGATCGTTCGTGGGCTGAACCGGTGGGAATGACTCTGGAGATTGTTCCGGAGAGCGATCCAACTCAGCTTCATGCACGCTGAGCAAGACCTATAAGGCCCGGTCTTAACTATTTAGCCCAGCGCGAACCAATCCACACCTCGAAATGCCGCGGGCGGATTTTTGGAGAATTTTCAAAGCCCACCAGGTATTTTGCGTTGGCTTCAGTGAGCCCCATGGAGCGAAGCAGAGAGACAATCTCGTCCGCATCTTTGCTGTCGCTCTTTCGATAGTATCGAACCTCGGTATCTTGCGGCACACTATCCATGTTTGCTAATCCCATTAGGGTGTAACCGACTGATCCCAACTTCTTGTAGGCGGCTAGAGCCTTCCCTTTTGTACCCTCGTCACCCCCATACTGCATATAGATCCGTGGAGTAAGACTTAAGACCGGTGTTGGCGTTAGTGTCGGCGTTGGCATCGGCGTGGGCCTTGGAGAAGGCCGGGGGGTGGCGCCCGGACTGGCCGTCGGAGTGGGCGTCGGTTGAGGAGTCGGTGTTGTAGGCGTAAGATCTGTGATGGGAGATAATTTCGTCTGCGCGTCTAGAGCAAACTGGCGCGCAGTGGCTTTCATATTTTCATCGCCATATTTGTCTGCCAGTTGGAAATCGTTGACGGCCTGTGCCCTAAACTTGTCGCTCTCTGCCTGGTCCGCTGTTGAGTTGGCTATGTTTAGGTAAGCCTCGCCGCGGTTTAGATATGCGGCAGCGTAATCGTCCTTATTGCGCAGGGCCTCGTTATATTGCGCAATTGCCTCCGTGGTTTTGCTCTCACTAAACAAAGCAATTCCCTTACCGGTCGATTGCACCGCGCGATTGAAAGCGAGCTCTTTGGCTTTGGCATCTTGTTGGGCTTTGTATGAACGATAGATAAGGAGTCCGGCAATTGCGATTGAGAGTGTAATTATCAACCCCGCCAGCGCTACATACCGGCGTTTACGGCGCTGAAGCCCAGCTTCCTCAGAGATGCTTCCGATAATGTAGCCCCGTTCGTCGGCGCTGAGCTCGCGCATGTGGCTTTCGTAAAATTTTTTCGCTAACTCCAGGGCGCCCCCACGGAGCAGGTAGGAGGAGTTGCGATTTCCTTTCTGCCATTCAGCAAGGCTGGTATTCAGCGACTGTCGCCAGATCAAAAACTCTCGATCAGATTCGATCCATTTTCTTAACCGATCCCAATGTCGCAGAATCGCGTCGTTCGCGATCTCGACTGATTCCTCACCCGCGGCCTCGTCATGTGCGACCTTTAACAAGTGCGCGTCGGCCATCGACTTTATGGCGTTTCGTGCGAGGTCACCAAAATCTGACATCGCGGCCCGGCGGCGTACTTCGTTACCCTTTCCGGAGGTCGGTATTAGCACCAGATTACTCATGATGCGGCGCGCCGGTTCAGCCATGCCGTCACCAAGCGACTTATACGCGCGCTCGGCTTCCTGATTGACAACGTCCGGTGGACTGTCCGCAGATATTTGCTCATCTTCTTGAAGGGCTGCATTCCATTGCAAGCGAAGTTTGAGCAGGCGAGCCAATAGCTTGTAGGAATAGCCGAGGCTGCGCGGATCGCTTGTGCCCTCCTGCACCACTGGTAGGCCCTCGCCAAAGCTCCAGAAAGGAATGTTTGGGACATAGAGCTGTTGGAGCACCGTCTCAGGAGCGACTTCTGGGGGCAGCCAATCTCGATAGATCTCTCCCAGCGTGTCGGCAAATTTTTGTAGCCAGCGTGTCGCGCTTTCCTTTTCGGTCAAATACTCGAAACGAGAGGGGACTGGAACGCACAGAAGTTGCTCCGGACGTTCGTATTCTTCGGGCAACTGGTCATACTTAGCGCGAGCCCTCTTTACCACGTCCACCACACCCGCCAGACTCTGTTCATTGGCAGTGAAAAAAGCTACCAGCACATCCGGCAGGTGAATCGTGCAAACACCGCCTATGTCCGTAATGCCGGTGCGGCTGTCGACCAGAACAAAATCGTATGTGAGTATCCACTCATCGCGCAGGCTCTCAAGATAGGCCCCGAAACCTTGTTCGAAGAGTCGTCGCCAGTCTAATGCCTGCAAGTTTGGCACGTAGTCGGGCGTGTCCTGGCCGGCGCTCAAGATGTGGATTGCTGGAGCGTCTCGCCCGTATGGGTAAACTTCAAGCAAACACTCTTTCCAATCAAGCCGACCTTCCCGAGCAAAAGCTGTTGCTAAATCAACGACGCCAGGTTTGTCGCTGCGGGAGCCATTGATCACAGACGGCTCCTTCATGAAGTACTTTTCTAGTCCCGGCGCTTCCAGATCCCAGTCGATGCACAACACACTGTGGCCCTGCTTCGAGAGAAGCGCTGCGACGTTCGCAAGGGCCATGGATCTGCCGACGCCGCCCTTGTAAGAGTAGAAGGTGTAAAGGATGCCCATGCGCGGATCAAAGCGTCGACAACGCCGTATTCGTAACCGGAATGGGAGGGAGCAACACTGCCGGAAACGAGTTACTAAATGCCGGAGCTGCTGCCACCTTGGCAGCTACCGTCGCGGCAAGATCGTCTACTGCGTTTACGAAAGAAACCGTTCTGCCGCCATTTTTGAAATTCCGGAAGTCAGCATATTGGATGGGATTGATCAACGGCATTAGATACGAGTCCTTGCCGTAATACAAAACGGGAACTATTAACTCTGGCCCGCGATCATGAAATGCTTTCCACTCTGACATGCACCAGTTCGACACGAAATAGGCAGGCGAGCAGATGGCAACCAGCACCTTTGAGTATTTCAGGGCTGCCTCAAGTTCTTGAGTCCAAACGTCACCGGGTACGATGTCGTGCGGGGCTACATACACTCGTGGCGCTGGCGGATAAAGCTGGCACTGAATGAGCTCGTTTTCAAAAGGAGACATGAAAGTCGGATGAAATTTGTTACTCACCCAGTCTTTCACGTCCGGCTTAAAGCTGTAGCTGAGAAAGACATCGTAACGGTAATCATTCTGCCCGTTGGCGCCGTTACCATTTCCGTTGTTGCCGTTTCCGTTTCCCATAGATTTCACTCGAATAGTTCTGCTCTGCAGAGTCTCTCGCAGCGGTTGTGGTTTGATGGATGCTGCGAGCGTTGAGTCTGGCTGGCCAAATCCGTGAGCTTTATCCGGCGAATTAAAAAGGCCTCAGGCTCGAAGGTTGAACGTAGGCCGGAATGACCGCACTCTAAAACGAAAGCCGCAACGTGTCAACTTTTACGGCACTTTTTGCGGAGAGGTAAGTTAAGGCGCTAGTCTCTTGACCGCCCAACCACCGTCCGCTTGCCGATCGTAATTAATTCGATCGTGCAAACGCCCCGGGCGCCCTTTCCAAAACTCAATTCTTTCCGGATGCATTCGGTAACCACCCCAATTCTGCGGGCGATCTACTTCCCGGCCTTCATAGGACTTCTCGATCAGATCAGCTCTTTCTTGCAGCGCTGCGCGCGATGCGATCACTTCACTCTGTGGCGAAGCTAGTGCGCCGATCTGGCTTTCGCGCGGACGGGTCTTGAAATACGCGTCAGACTCAGCCGCTGACGTTCGTTCCACTTTGCCTTCGATGCGCACCTGCCGTTCGAGTTGTGGCCAGTAAAAGACGAGCGCGGCTTGCGGGTTCGAATCCAGTTCGCGCGCCTTCATGCTGTTGTAGTTAGTAAAGAAAACAAATCCTTGCTCGTCCGCTTGCTTCAGCAAGACCAGACGAGCTGATGGTTTTCCTTCGGGCGTGGCGGTGGCCAACGTCATAGCCTCGGCCAGGTTGATGCCTACCGCTCTCGCTTCGTGCAACCAACGTTGAAAGAGCGGCAAGGGATCCCGATCCACCGTTTGCTCGTCGATCGAATCAGTATTGTACTGGTGTGGAGAATCGTTCATCGTTATTCGTCGGCGAGTTTTGTATAAAGCGCCAGGCGGGTGCGCAGTTCATTGGGAATCGGCACGGTTTCAAACGTCTCGCGCTTCACCGAAGCCAATACGAAGTGTGCGTGCGCAACTATCAGTTCCGCGCCCTTTCGTCTGACCTCGAAATCCAAACGCATGGACTTGTTGCCGAAACGGCCCACGTAAACCGACACTTCCAGCAAATCGTCGAGCTGCGCGGCGTGATGAAAATCACACTCGAGATGAACGCGCGGCAGCCACACGTCAAGCTCCTCAAACATCACGCTATAAGGCAAGCCTACGACGCGAAATAGTTCCGTCTCCGCAATCTCAAAGAAGCGAATGTAAGCGCCGTAGAAAATAATACTCGCGGCGTCAACGTCGCCCCAGCGAACGCGTTCCTCGATGGTAAACTTCTGGTATGCCGCCATGTTTCATTGACTAACGAGCGAATACTCTTTCAGCAAAGTTTTTGAGACTTCAGGCGCGCCAATTCTGCGACTGCCCCGATAAATTCGCCGAGTTCGACAGGCTTGGACAGGTAGCGTTGGTAGCCCGCTGCAAGCGCGCGCTGTTTGTCTTCTTCCTTCGCATAGGCAGTGATGGCAATAGCCGGAACTCCTGGTTCAAGATTCAGCGCCAGCACCTTAGTGATCAAATCGTATCCGTCTTCACCCGGCATCGCGATATCAGAAATCAGGACATCGGGTCGGAAACTCTTTATTGCCTCGAGGGCGGCAGCGGAGGATGACACGGCAGTTACGTTGGCGCTCCGTTGCGTTAGAGCGGCGCCGAGTAGTTCCAAAGTGTCGCGATCGTCATCAACGAGTAACACGCGCAGCCCAGATAATTGCAGCTGAGATTTCAAACGTCGTTGGTTCTCTGCTTCTTCCTCACGTTTCCGCTCGGAAGCTATGTCTGATGTTTCCAGAGTAGAACCGACCGTCGGCAGTCTGACGGTAAACGTGGCGCCGGCGCCGTGGCCGTTGCTCGCGGCAGAAATCGCGCCGCCGTGGATCTCGACGAGATGTCGCGCGATGGCCAACCCCAGTCCCAGGCCGCCGTGTTGTCGAGTCGAGGTGCTGTCTGCCTGGCGAAATCTATCAAACACGAAAGGAAGAAACTCCGGAGTAATACCCGGTCCCGTATCAGCGATGACGATTTCGACCTCGGAATTCATGTGGCGAATCTGAACGGTCACCTTACCGCCAGATGGCGTGAACTTGACTGCGTTTGAGAGAAGATTCCAGAAGACTTGTTGCAATCGATTTGTGTCGCCGGCGACGGCAGCCGGTACCGGTTCAAAGTCCACTTCAATCTGAATACTCTTGGCTTCGGCGGTAGGTCGCACCACATTTATCGCCGCTTCTAGCACCGGCTCGAGTTCGATTGGATGTAGTTCAAGATACAAATTGCCAGTGATGATCCGGGAAACGTCGAGGATGTCGTCAATGATCTGGGCCTGAGATCTGGCGTTGCGATTAATTGTATCAATCGCACGCGCAGCCAGATCGCTTTCGAGCGCACCTCCCTGGAGCATCCGCGACCAGCCGAGAATCGCAGTCAGCGGCGTGCGCAACTCATGGGATACGGTCGCCAGAAATTCATCTTTCAGTCTATTCGATTCCTCCGCGCTGGCCCTCGCAGTACTTTCGCGTTCCAGCAAGCGCACATTTTCAATGGCGACAGCCGTTAGGTTAGCGGCCATGCGCATGGCGGTAACGTGCTCTTCACGATAAGCGGCTTTTTCATAAGTTTGAACTTCAATCGTCCCAACGATTCGACCCATCACCGCCATCGGTGCGGAAAGCGAAGATTCCGGCCTGAGTCCATTGTCAGGACCCACGATAACCGCCGGGTGACCAAGCGTCTCAGTTTGGTAATTGTTGGTAATGATCACTTGATTGGTTCTTACGGCACGGCTGTTTGGTCCAGTGAAGTTAACCGGCATCGGCGGCAGCTCAGACGTATCGATCTCTGCGCCGTCGCCCCAGCCATAACAGGCGACTCGCACGTCACGAAGCGGATCGTAGAGTGAGACGAAGATGCCGTCGCAAGGAACTGACACGAGTGCAAACTCTTTTAGACCCCAGAAAATTACCGCCAGGTCGCGAGCAGTCCCCAGTGTTTGCGCGAGCCGCGCGACTTTTTCCAGCAAGCGTTCATATTCCGATAGCGCGCGTTGATCGGCTTGGCGCAAAGCTTCTTCCACGTGACGTCGGACCGTGATGTCACGGGCAATTCCCTGAACACCTATTGCCTTGCCCTCGCGGAAGACAAGCTTGCTGCCTATCTCGAAAGTAAGAATCCGACCATCTGCCGCGCGAATGTCCATTTCGTAGTTGGTGCGTTCCTCGCCCTCAAGTTTGCGTTCCAACATCGCACGATTGGCTTCGATCGATTCCGGCGTCAGAAACACAGCCAAGTTTCTGCTGAGTAATTCTGCACGCGAATAGCCGGTGATCAACTCAGCAGCCTTGTTGACTGACGTAAGGTTGCCGTCCAGGTCGAGGGTGTAGACCACGTCGTTCGCATTCTCAACCAACTCCCGGTAGCGCTCTTCACTGTCGCTTAGTGCGGCTTCAGCTCGCTCGCGATCCGTGAGTGTCTTGCGAACCTTCGCTTCCGAGGTGCGTAACTCACCCGCAGAGCGTTCTGCTTCTGATCGGGCGCTGACCTGCAAGAAAGTGAGAACAAAAAGGACGACGGTCATCAAGAGGCCGCCAGATGCTGTGTAGTAAAGGGTGTTCCGGCTTGCAGCCGAAACAAACTCCGGACGCGAAGCAAAGACGATCGTCCAGGTTCTACCAGCCGCGTCAACGCTGTTTCTGGCGCTGAATCTCGCCGGGATGGAGCGGTCAACAGCCGCAGCACTCGCTGCTGTATCGCTCAGCAAGGCCTCATTCGAGAATTGGGTCCCATCGTAAAGTTGCAAATCAATATCGCTGGTGTGCTTGATTGCCAGGATCGACTTCAGGAAATCTGACGCGCGGAACTGGCTGTAGACAAAACCTGACAAAGCTTCACGTCGTTCGTCTACAGTCGTTGGTGTGCGGTCGTTAACATAGATCGGGACATAAATTAGAAAACCAGGCTCCTTATTCTGACTGCCGCTCCGGTGCAACATCACCTTCGCGGAAGCCGCCGGCAGACCTGTGTCACGCGCGATTTCCATCGCTTTGCTGCAGGCCTGATCGGAGTGTAGATCGAAACCAGCGTCTGAGGTGTCGTCGGGATGAAGCGGTTCGAAATGGAGGACGAGCGAATACTGGGTTTGATCTTGGTCCGGCCAAACGTGAAAACCTTTCAGATCACCTAAGTGCGCGGCGTCGGTGAAGGGAATGTCCTGATCGCGCTTCACACGCGTTAGAAATCCAAGTCCCTGCGCGCCCGGAAACTGGCTCGCCAGCTCTAATTGGTCGACGAATTTTTGAAACTGAGTGGGGTTGATTAACGGGCTCACAGCAAATAGACCCGTAGCCGCGCGCAACACCTCAACATACAGCCGCGGTCTGCCCCTGACATAGGTCGTTAGTTCCTGCGTCTGGGTGCTGAAGCGTTCAATGTCCTTTGCTTCTGCGGTGCGCCAGACGTAGTAAGAAAAGAAGGCGGTGCTCAGCAGGCCAACGACCAACACGAAGTACGGAACAAAGTACTGTGTGAGATGGATCCCATTTGGCTTTGAGGCGTCCGTTTTCATCCGTCAGTTGTAAAACCTAAGGAACTACTTTACCCGGCTGGTTCGTCGTCGCAGAAAATCCATCAAGACAAATTGCGATAGATTATCCGGATTTGCAAAGTAAGCTTTGCCATCGGTCATCGCGCACATCTGTTTCACAAACTCAACCAGATAAAAATCGCTGGCGAGCATGAAGGTATTGATCATTATTCCGGCTTTGCGACAGCCCTGGACTTCTTTAAAGGTCGCCTCCATCACAAAAGGATCGCCGCCCATGGAGTTTTTGTAGATCCGGCGAGTAGGACCGGCGGTGGGACCGGCATTCCTGCCGGTCCGGTCATGTCGATCCAGGGCCTTCCGTCCGGATTGGACAGACTGGAAAGTCTGTCCTACGCCTTCAACAAAACACGCCGTCGGCTTCCCGTCAGTCACCATCACGATCTGCTTCATCTCTTTGCCTTGCGATTGGAGAATCCGGCGTGCGAGGCGAAGTCCCTCGGCGGTGTTGGTGTGGTATGGGCCAACCTGCGTAGTAGCAAGCTTCGCGAGCGGCAATTCTTCGGCGCTGTCGTGAAAGAGCACGATCTTTAGTGAGTCGCCCGGATACTGCGTGCGAATCAAATGCGCCAGCGCGAGTGCAACCTTTTTTGCCGGCGTAAACCGATCTTCACCGTAGAGAATCATCGAATGAGAGCAGTCGAGCATCACTACGGTAGCGCACGATGATTGATAGTCACACTGGTGAACGTGCAGATCGCGGTACTCAAGATTGAGTGGAACAGTTAGGCCTTCGCGCTGGATGGCTGATAAGAGCGTGGTGTTCACATCGAGATTGATGGTGTCGCCAAACTCGTAAGGCCGGCTGGCCGCGGCTGCCTCGACACCGGTCGACAGATGCGACGTGTCGTGGCGTCCCATCGAACTTTTGCCAAAACTACCGAGCAGGTTCCGCAGCGTCTTATAGCCGAGGAAGTCGAGACCTTTCTCGGTTAACTCAAACTTCACGTTGCGCGGCAGCGGCTCCGAGACTTCGGGCATTCCTTGTCCGGTTCGCGGCCGTGTTTGTTGCGGAGCAGGTTCATCGCTGAGTTTTAGATACCCTTCCTCCACCAACCGCTCGATCAGTTGATTGAGCATCTCTTCAAGCAGCGACCCCTTAAACTTGCCTTCGTTATCCGCGAGCATCTCCTGAATTTGACGCTCTTCAAGCAGACCTTGATCCATCAACGCCTGTAACAACGCGCGCCGTAGCGCATCGAGCGAGGTGTCTTGCGGACGGCGTTCACGTGTCCAGTAGTAATCGTCGTCGTAGCCGGAGTCGAGCAGTGAATCAGACAGACTTTCCATCAAGTCGCCCAGGTTGAGCGACGAGATGTCGAGGCCTTTGAATTTTGAGTAGCGAATGAACTTCATTAGTAGCAATCAGCAGTCAGCCAGCAGCGCGCAGGCGACGCGAGAAACGCATTCCCCTTTACCGGTTCCCCTTTTCCCCTAGGTTCTTTAGCTGTACTTCCCCGTCTCCGTCAGGTCGTCGTAGATCATGCCGCGGCGATCTTTTTTCGCTTTCGTCACCGCGGAGTAGCCGCCCTCTTCGTTGCGGCTGATCTTGTTTTGGGCGTAGAGACCTTCCAAAACAAATTCGCAGGCGGAAACAAGTTGCGCGGTGTCAGACTGTTTAAAGTCGAACGGTATGACTGCAGTGTCGATCAACTCCGGTACGGCTTTCAATAACGTGCGGCATTCCTCGGCGGAAGCTGTGTCCGCGAGCCGGAGTTTGTTTCCAGTCTCAAACCATTGCACTGTTTGGGCGAAGTCTATCCCGACGAAATAACCTTCAAAGATTTCTCCTGCCGCGCGTTTAATTAAATCTTTCGCTATCCGACTAGCGCCGACCTGTTCGCCTTCGTACTCGAGTTCCATCTTTCCGGTCATTGAAGGAATCGCCGCATAGACGTCGGAGATACGGGGAACAATTTCTTCCTCCTCAGTCAACAGGGCGCGTCGCTCCGCATTCGAAAGCAGCGACTCAATAACAGTAATTGGCATGCGCTGCGAAACTCCGGAGTGCTTGTCAATTCTGCTGTCGTCACGTGCTTCAAAGGCGATTTGTTCGACGAGTTCGCGAATAAAATCCGGAATGATCAGCTGCGAAGGTGGACCATCCGCAAGCCCGCTGCGACTGACCCATGCTTCCTGACGCGTGATCGCTACCGCCGTCTGCAACTCGGCCGGGTAGTGCGTCAGGATTTCGGTGCCGATCCGATCCTTGAGCGGCGTAATGATCTTGCCGCGCGCTGTGTAGTCTTCGGGGTTCGCAGAAAAAACCAGCATCACGTCAAGCGGGAGCCGAACCGGATAACCCTTAATCTGCACATCGCCTTCCTGCATTATGTTGAAGAGTCCAACCTGGATTTTGCCGGCGAGATCCGGAAGCTCGTTGATGGCGAAGATGCCGCGATTGGCCCGCGGCAGCAATCCGTAGTGAATTGTCAGCTCATCGCTCAACAGGTGTCCGCCCTTAGCGGCCTTGATCGGATCGACGTCGCCGATAATGTCAGCAATGGTTACGTCCGGCGTTGCCAGTTTTTCTACAAAGCGTGAATCACGAGATATCCAAGCAATGTGGGTCGAGTCGCCGTGCGTGGCGAGCATCTGACGGCCAAAAGCTGAGATGGGAGCAAACGGATCGTCATTAACTTCGGAGCCGGCGATGATCGGTATTGCGTTATCCAGAAGCTCGGTGAGCTGGCGGATGATGCGGCTCTTGGCCTGTCCCCTGAGGCCCAGCAGAATAACGTTATGCCGTGCGAGAATGGCGTTGACGAGTTGGGGGATAACTGTTTCGTCGTAACCAACAATGCCGCGAAAAAGTTTCTCACCGCTGCGCAGTTTCTTGATGAGATTCGCGCGCAGTTCGTCTTTGACGGAAACGCTCTGGTAACCACTTTGCTTAAGTTCACCAAGAGTCCTGGCTGGTTCAAGGGATGTTTGTGGACTGCTCATAGAAAGCCCTGCGACCTATTTGGAATTTGAAACGGGGGAGGGAATATCTTACGCGAGTGAGCGGAGAAGAGGTAGTGGGTAGCGATCCGGGAGGCGGTTGCGACGCGTAGCGTCGGTGTAAATTTAGCCCAGCCTTTAAGGGCAATGACATAACTGACGAATCAAGTACACGCTCCGAGATAAGACCGAGGCAGCCCGTAGGGCTGCGAGATAGTAGCCGGGGGGTTGAGCAGAGCGATACCCCCGGATCAGAAGGCAATCATATTTGACCCTGGAAGGGTCACAGAGTTGGGCTGGCACCCCTTCAGGATGCAAACCCTTCGGGTTGCGAATCCGGTTGATTCGTCAAGTATGTCATTGCCCTTTCAAGGCTGGGATCACGTTGTTCTTAAGCGACGCGTCGCGTTAGCCACGATGAAGATAATCTCAGCGATTCATTCCGTCGCGACGCGACGGACGTTGCTCCGATTCTTTATTGTTTCCCGGCCTTGAAAGGCCGGGCTAAATTCATATTGACGCTACGCGTCAACCTTTTGCCGTTGACAGCTAGCCGGGCGCGACATAGTCACTATTCAAGTGTTGCGAGACCAACCCATCCGCTTCAAGTTTCTCCAGGTGCGCCAGCACCGCGCGTTCGGCCATAGCGTGAGCTTTTGGGTGCACATCAGTGTAGACCTGCGCCACGATCGCTTTCGCTGTGGCCGCGCCGGCGCAAACGGCTGCAAGGATCTTCTGTTCACGATCCAGCCGGTGTGAAATGTACTCATCAAGCTTGCGGTAAGGATTCGCGATTGCGGGTCCGTGGCCGCCGAAGATAACGGAGAGATTTCCGAGTGCGCGCATCCGCTCGAGCGAGCGCAGGTAGTCGCGCATGTTGCCTTCCGGTGGATCGATTAGCACTGAACCAAGCCCGACGATGTTGTCACCGGAGAGCAAAGTACCGGTCCGTTCCTCGTAAAGACAAAGATGACCGCGCGCGTGCCCGGGCGTGTGCAACACTTGCAAGGCAATGGGCGGTTCGCCTTCCAACTCAAGAACGTCTTCGTCGTCAAGCAGCTTGTCAACGTTAATATCCCGCAGCGCATCGGCCGTCAGTTTATGTGCCGCGACGCTAACATCGCCCAGATGCGATCTGAGCGCATTCACGCCACCGACATGATCGGGATGCACGTGCGTAAGCAGAATGCTTTTCAGGGTTCGACCTTGGGCCAGCAGTTCGTCGACGGCCTTTGCGAGTGCCCGTTGTTCTTCTTCGTAGGGCGATCCGGGATCAACTACGAGTAAAGATTGCGACGTGTAGATCAGGTAACAGTTGGTATGGGTCGCCGGTGGCTTGGTCGGCGTGCGTACGGGAAAGCAAATATAGTTTGGCCGAAACTCAATTCGCCGGACCGGCTCGCGACGAACATTTGGCGACGCCAAAAAACGTTCGACCAGATCGTCCGTAAGTCCTCCTGACAAAGTTTTCAATGCGTGCAGAACCGGTGGCACTGCCAGAATCTCCGAGCGTTCCCACCGCGCATGCGCCTCACCGGCCGGAACCCAATCACCGCTTTCGAGTTCACCATCATTATCGATGTGAGCGCGTTGTTTGGCAGGACAGTTCACCAGGAAGAACCAGGTATCGAAGCGTCGCGCACTAAACGGCGGGGTCACCCAACGACCCACGAAAGTGAAATCGTTTGCGTCAAGATGGAGTTGATAGTGCTTGAGGAGCGCGGGCCACGACATGCGTCGGGTCTGCAAATCGTCGAGTAACGATGCGCGCTGACCTTGCGTTAGGGCCTCACCCCCACGCGCGACCAGCACCTGAGTCTCTTCAAACAACTCGCGCGCAGCGCAGCTAATGGCAGTCGCAAGTTCCGCGTCTGACGCGTTGTCGACCGGCGCTTCAGCGTCCTGCGGATCAAACTGACCACCGGGAAAGGCGTGAAAGCCGCCGAGGAACGCGAGCTTGTCGCTGCGCTTCACGAGAAAAACTTCCGGGTCGCTGGGGTCGGTGTTGTGGCGGAGCAGAACTATGGCTGCGGCGTCTTTGGGGGTTGGACCTATGGTTGAAGGCATTCAGAAAAAAGATTTGCTGGTTGAAAAAGAAAGAGCGGGGGCAAGCCCGCCTTCCCGACCTGGAGCTGCTTACACTTGAGTTTGATCCTCGCTTGAAAGACTCTCAAGCTGAACTATTCGAACCCCTTGATAGTCTCTTGGTCGGGAAGGCGGGCTTGCCCCCGCTCCTGATTCAGTACTCTTCTATCACGACCAACGAAATCTCTCGCCGTCGCCGGGTCCCCACGGCACACCGCGCATGTGATAGCCGCCCTCTTCCCAGAACCCGGCCTGATCGTGTTCAAGAAAACGCACGCCCTTGACCCATTTGGCCGACTTCCAGGCGTAGAGCTGCGGAATGATCAAGCGAACCGGACCGCCATGTTCACTGGGAATCGGCGCGCCGTCGTGCGACCAGGCGAAGAGCGAGTCATCGTTGAGGAAATATTCGATTGGAACGTTGGTGGTCCAGCCGTAGTCGTAGCCAAAGGCCAGGACAAACTTTGCTTCGGGTTTCACACCCGCAAGTTTTGCTATCTCTTGAGTAGCCACGCCGCCCCAAAGATTGTCGAGTCGGGACCAGCGCGTGACGCAATGGAAATCTGCATAGACGCGAGCTGCCGGCAATTGCATGAATTCATCGAGCGACCATTCCTGCGGATGCTCGACTAAACCGTCGACCGAGAATGACCAGGTGGCGAGATCGACTTCCGGAGTTCCGTGCGCATCAAGCACCGGCCACTTCTTCGTGCGCGACTGGCCAGGGGGCATTCGGTTTTCGCGCCGCGTATCGGGACTGACGATGACTTCCGGATCCCCAAGCTCTTCAGGCTTGCGGGGATCGATTGTTTGGTATTTCGGATCCTTGATCAGGTTATTGAGAAAGCTCATGTCAAACAAAAATGAACTTCGTTCTTTGAACTTTGCGGTGGCCCTTTGGAAGCAAACTATCAGCAGCACCGGGGTGCGAAGTACAAAGTACAAATTACAAAGTTCAAAGTACCAAGCTCATTTCTTACTCTGTCGTTCCGCGAGTTTCATCAACTCTTCCGGCATCCACTTACCTACGCCTTTCGCGGTCGACTCTTCAATGCCGGCGGTGCGATCATGCCAGTCGTCCCGGTCGCCTTCGGGTCCGCGCTGGCTTTCGTAGTTTTCAGTTTGTTCCAAACTCAAAATAATTCCGTCAACAACTTCTTTCCAATCCTGAAACTGGATACCACGTCTAATGATGGGCAAGCCCGCGGACCAATCCTCTTCAGGCGCGCGCGCATCCTGCTCCGGAATCGTGAGCGTTAGCAGAGACGGAAACGGCGTCCCGGCAAACTCCTTTACGAGCCGATCCTTAATTTCCTTGTACGAAGCCTGGGGCGTCTCAAGCCGGAGCGCCTGCGCGCGACGGAAGAGATCGGACGTACTTGTTTCTGCGATAGCCATGAGATTCAACCACTGAATTGTCGTTAAGTTTAGCCATACCTTACACGGGCACAGGGCAAGTTTACAACTGAGGGTCGGAAGCGGCCGGTAAGGGAAATGTTACTGCCGCAAACTAACAGTTTGCGTTACAAAAGGTCGAGCAATTGAATTCATCCCAGAATAAAGTAAACTGCGTCACACGATGCCGGAGTCAATTCTTTCAGCCGCAACCAATCAAATCGCGACCACTCCAGATCTTTCCTGCCATACTTGTGGGCGAGTAAGTAATCCGCGGATTGCGCTCAGCGAATTGCCCGCCGAACTTACGGCGCTGCTGGAAGCAAATGCCGGCGTGGCCGGCGCTGTGACGCAAGTTTGCACCGGCTGCATCGAGCTCTTTAGCCGGGCCAAGGCGCAGGTCGACTCCCACCATTTTGTTTTTGAGCGCAACGACCACGTTCTGCCCACGCCGCTCAGAATGGATGCCGACGAACGATTCACTGGCCGCGGTGTGACGATCGCTTTTCTCGACTCGGGATTCTACGAACACGACGATCTAACTAAACCAGAAAATCGCATCGCGGCGTACCACAGCATCTTCGACGCCGAAGATGATCGCACCTCTCTGGAGAAGACGGACGTTGCCAGTTGGCACGGAATGATGACTTCCGTAGTCGCAGCAGGAAACGGTCACTTGTCGGACGGGTTTTATCGCGGCATTGCACCGGCAGCGAAAGTTGTACTGGTGAAGGTGGGCCGGACCGGCCACATACCGGATGAACAGATCGCGCGCGGCCTCGAATGGGTGCTGGCTAACAAGCAGAAATACGACATTCGCGTCGTCAATATTTCCGCTGGCGGGGACTTTGAGCAGCCTTACCTGGACAGCCCTTTGTGTCAGGTGGTTGAACGCGCCGTGCACCAGGGCTTGATCGTAGTTTGCGCAGTCGGCAATGCCGGTATGGCCCCAGGTCATCCGGTGCTTCCGCCGGCCAGTTCACCTTCGGCGATCGCGGTAGGTGGGCTTGACGATCAGAATTCACTTGATCGCGCCAGACGTGGCATGTATCGATCGTCTTACGGCCCCACAATAGACGGTTTGCAAAAACCGGAGATCATCGCCCCGGGCATTTGGGTCGCGGCGCCGATACTGCCGGCGACGCCTACCGCCGCTGAAGCACATCTTTGTTCTGAACTCGACGCTGCGGCCGATGCTGATCTGCGCGCGATCATTTTGTCGCATGCGGGCGTTGATAAAGACTTCGACGAAGCGCGAGACTTGCCGACTCCGCTCCTGCGACAACTAATCACGATCAAATTGAGAGAAGGCAACGTGATTAACCAGCACTACAAATACGTCGACGGGACTTCCTTTGCTTCACCGATTGTGGCTTCAATCGTAGCCTGCATGCTGGAAGCGAATCCGGCTTTAACTCCACAGCAAGTGAAACGAATTTTGATTGATACAGCGGAAAGAGTTCCCGGTATCGAAGTCGAGCGACAGGGCTGGGGAGTAGTTGTTCCCAGGAAGGCCGTCCAGATTGCGCTGAACAATGTTCGCTAGTCCGCGAGTGTTGTTTGGCAAAGAAGTCTGCTGACAGAAAGTCAGCGACAACCTAAAGCTCATCGCCCCGTATATTGCTCGTCTGTTGGACACTGCGCGAGGCGTGTGCAACAATTCTCTAAACTCATACGACAAGCTAAGAAATTTTGAGAGGAGTGTTACCGCAAAAATGTCTGAGAATGAGACTGCGCCAGTTGCTGACGCGACTGATACACCAACTGAGAATCCGGCAGCTGAAGCGCCCACCGAGGATATTTCTTATCACGCCGTCGAGAAGGATGGGGTGGTGACTGCAATCTGGGAGATGCAAGGTCGTAAGCACATCAGGACTATCGATCCGAGATCTCGACAGGGTCAGGATATCCTTCGGTTATACACAACCGAGCATCACGACGAAGTTGCGCCCGCGGAAGCGATGCCGAGCGGCGACCTTTAAGACCGCACCAACACGAACGGCCGCTCGCTGGCGCCGAGCCTCACAACGAACCCGCAATTGGGCAAACAGCAAGTTTAGAATTTGCGATCCGCACACCTCACCTGGGACGCGCGTTATGCCTCGCCACAGAATCCAATAATTTGAACAAAAAACCAAAAGCTCCATGATCTCGGCCAGGGCAGCCAGACCGCTACGTTCCAACGCGTCAAAATAACTGCGTTTTGCAGGCGATGAGTTTCGCTTCGGCTTGGAATGTTGCTTGCTTGTTCAGGCCCAAAGCCATTTTCCTTTCTTACAAATCAAGGGGTCTAGTTTTTTTACCAGGCGCCAACTCAAGTTTGAAGTAGTCCCTAACCCGAAGTTCAGTCTTTTCAAAAATAGAAGGAGGAACTGTTATGCGAAGCGTTTTGCGCTTGCTGGCAAGTGGATTAGTCCTTAGCTTTCTTTTAGTGGCATCGGTCTATTCGCAGGGCACCCAAACTGGAGGCATCACAGGTGTGGTGACTGACCAGGGTGGAGCCCTGTTGAAAGGCGCCATCGTTGAGATAATCAGCGACACAACCGGCCGCTCCGTTCGCACGGTAACTGCCGGAGAAGATGGCAGCTTCACGGCCACGCTGTTACCTCCGGGCACTTATAGTCTTGAGGTTACCGCCGCCAACTTCAAGAAGGCCGTCGTCAATGGCGTCAAGGTGAACATCACCGAGACCACGCGCCAGGACGTCAACCTCGAGGTAGGGAAAATCCAGGAAACGGTGAACGTGGAAGCGTCGCCATCGCTGATTAATCCATCGAGCGCTCAAACTGGGCAGGCCCTCGATTCCCAAACTCTGAACACGCTTCCATTGGCGTCGCCCAACTTCCTATTTCTGCTCTCGCTTTCGGCAGGCGTTTCCGGGGAACCAACCGATGTGCGTACCGCCGGACGCGGTACCGCGGACGTTAGCGTGAACGGGCAGCGCACCAGCAACAACAGCGTCTCGCTTAACGGTATCAACGTCAACGACTTCAATCTTGCGCACTTCGACACGGTGCCGCTGCCGAATCCCAACACCCTGCAGGAAATGAAGGTCGCCACGTCGCTTTACGATGCCACCCAGGGTAGCAAGGGCGGCGGCGCGTTGGGCCTGGTTACGAAGACCGGCACCAAAGATCTTCACTGGGACCTTTACTGGCAGCATCGCAACGACTACCTCAATGCTAACGAATATTTCTTCAACAAAAACGGCACGAAGCGCGGTCGTCTCTTGCAGAACGTATTTGGCGGCAGCGCCAGTGGCCCGATCCCCAAGCTGGGCGGTTTCTGGTTCTTTAACTACCAGGGTGTGCGCGCCCGCAATGGCATCGATCCACTTGGATCGAGTACTACTCCCATTGTGCAGGCGTTCAACAGAAACCCTGACGGGCGCGTCACCGCGCAACAACTGGCTACTCAATTTAACCTCAATCTGAACCAAATCGATCCGGTCGCCGTCAACCTGCTGAACCTTCAAGACAATCGCTTCGGCGGCAGTTTCCTGGTGCCGCGTCCCGGTCAAGGTGGCTGCGGCGGCGTTGGCGCTTCGGCTGGCATCGGAGCTGCCTCTTTCCCCGGCAACTTTAGTTGCACCTTCTCGGCAGTAGCACCGATCATCGACAATCAATACACGATTAGTTACGACCGCAGCTTCCGCGCGGACAAGGACAAGATCACCGGCACCTGGTTCTGGGACGAAGGCTCCGTTGACAAACCCTTTGGTACTGACACCAGTCTGACGAATCGCCGCAACGACTTTCAATGGAATCGCTACCTGGCGATAACGCATACCCACCTTTTTAGCCCGACGAAGGTCAACGAGCTGCGCCTGGGTTATAGCCGGTTTATCTTTGGCAACGTGCCAACCGATGCACACTCCTCGACTGAGATTGGTGCTGCCACTAACGGGAACTTTCCGGGTATGTATCGCCTGGCGGTGACCGGATTGTTCTCAGCTGGGACCGGCGTCAATGACGATCGCGGAACGGTCTCAAACACCTACAACATCGTGGAAACGTTTTCCATGGTCACCGGCAAACACAGTCTGCGCATGGGCGGTGAAGCAGTTCAATATCAATTGAACCGTTTCAACAACTTCGCGGTGCGCGGATCGTTGACACTCGGTTCGACCACTTCCGGAACGAGCTTGACAGGAAACGCGCTGGCGCAGTTGCAGTTCAACACTTGTAAGAACGATACCAACGACTGCACCGCTTTCCAGAATTTCCTGCGAGGCCGCATTACCGCTATTCAATCGGCCTTCGGCGATCCGGCGAGAAACTTCGTCGCCACTGACTACGCTGCATTCATTCAAGATGACTATCGCTGGAAGAACAACGTGACCTTCAACGTTGGCCTGCGCTGGGAAGCCATGAGTTTCGGTCATGACAAACTCAACCGCGCCGGCATCTACGATCCTGCACTGGCCGCAGCTGGTAAAAATCCGTTCCTGATTCCGGAAGCAGTGAATCTTGCTGGCTTCAAGGGAACACCAGGGGTGCGCGATTGTGCGCTTGAGCGATGTCGCGACGATAATAACTTCGCGCCTCGCGTCGGCTTTGCGTGGGACATCAACCGCGATCAAAAAACCGTCCTACGTGGCGGCTATGGTATTTACTATCAGCGCCTTTCCAATCAGAACATCCTGCAAAACTCGTTGGCAGCGCCCTTTACAGTGCAACCGCTTGACAACCGGGCCAATCCAACGGGACTCGGGTTAGCGAACCCGTTTGCCGGACAGCCGGCGCCATCGATTGTGGCCCAGGGCTTTATCCCGCAAGCGACTCGATTTGTGGGATTGTTTAATTCCAGCACGACCGCGACGGTGAATGGCGTAGCGCCGGGCGGAATCTCTAACAATCCTGCGGACGTCAACAACAATAACTTCAAGCCTATCTTCGTGAATGAGGCCGGCCAACGTTGTTTGGGCTACGCGAGTAACATTGGCGCCGTTGACAATGCCATCGGCGCAACCAACTGCTCGATCAATCTGGCATCCTTTACCAGTGCTCCCCTTGATGCGTTTACTCCATACACGCAACAGTGGAATTTAACGATTCAGCGTGAATTGAAAGGCGGCTGGGCCATCGAAACCGGTTACGTGGGGTCACACTTCCTGGGCGGCATCGGGATCTGGGATCCGTACATTGCCACGCTCGCCAGTCCCGGTAGCCCGATCGCGGTTCGAGATGCAAACGGTGTGACCTACAACATCACCACTAACACGGTGAACAACGAAGAATTGCGGCACCAGATCCTTGGTCTCTCTCGCAAGAAAGGCTCGCGCTACTCAGGCAACATCGGATTTGCCAATTATAGTTCATGGCAGACCACGCTTTCCCGACGGTTGCATCGCGGTCTGTATTTCCAGGGCGCTTATACCTACTCAAAGACCGAAGACAACGTCAGCGGTTCGTTGAGTACGGACGAGTTGAACGCAACCCGCGCCGGCCAGAATGGTGGAAACATCTATAACGATCAATCCAACCCCGCTCAGAATAAAGCGCGAGGCGACTTCGATCGTCCACACCGCTTGGTCATTAGTTACGCCTACGAGATTCCGGTGAGGAAAAATAGCTTCATGGACAATCCCGCTCTTAGGGGTTGGACTGTAAGCGGGATCGTCACTTATCAAAAGGGCTTGCCGTTCTCGGTAACCGATAGCACCGCTGGTGGCTTGTTTGGCGCCGCCCTCGGTACTGCCCAGTTCCTATGCAGCCGGATCTCCGACGCTTACACTCAGGGAACGTCGTCACAGCGCCAGGATCATTACCTGAGAACCGAATGCTTCGGCACGGCGCCGACGCTGCCTAACAGCAACGGCTCCGGAGCTACGGGCTGGGGCACCACGCCACGCAATGCGTTTCGCGCGCCTTACCAACAAAACTGGGACATCTCGCTCCAGAAATCGTTCACGATCAAGGAGTCGCATTCGTTCCAGTTCCGTATGGATACCTTCAACGTATTCAACCATCCAATCATGACGACGCCGTCGTCCGTGAATATCGCTACGGCCTCAACCTTTACCAAGATTACGGGCACCGCGGTTCCGGCACGGTTGATTCAGTTTGGCTTGAAATACAGCCACTGACCTTCGGGTCGGCGGTGGAAAAAACAACTTTGCCGGGCGGACCGTAATCCGCCCGGCTTAGTTTTAGTCAATTAGGTCTTACCACCGCTTGTTCTTACTTTAACCTTAGCGCAAAATCAACGCTCAAGATCCAAGGCATCAGAGTGCTGCGCTCATCTCGTTATTTCCTGGCTTTCTTTTTTGCGCTGGTCAGCAGCTTGCCAGTGCTGGCCCAGCGTGACCGCGATACTTACTCCAACGCCTCAGCAAATGCAGTCGAAGTTGTCGGCCAGGTTCGGCTGGTAGACACGGGACTGCCGGCCAATCGGATCTCAGTTCGGTTGGAGAGATTCGGCGGCGGCTTAGTCGACCAGATGGAGACCGACTCGGGCGGCCGCTTCCGTTTTGCAAACCTGGCGCGCGGTTACTACAAAGTAGTAGTCAACGCTCCTGGCTTTCGCGCCGTGCAGCAGGATGCCGATCTGCAGGTCGTGTATCGCGCCTATCTGGTATTTGAACTGACGTCAGAAAAAGCGGGCGCCATGACTTTGATCGACGTTGTCGACGCGCGCGCGCCGGCTGGGGCTCGCGAAGCTCTGGTGCGCGGTCGTGAGGCGCTCAGCAAGAAGAGTTATCCTGAAGCGATCGAGCAGTTGCAAAAAGCCATCACTGCTTATCCGAGTTTTTACGAAGCGCACCTTTTGCTGGGGACTGCTTTCATAGATCAGCGTGAATGGCGGAAAGCGGAAGTAGCATTTCAGAGCGCCCTGGAATTGAAAGTTTCGAGTGCGGCGGCCAGGCTGGCATTGGGCGAAGTCTACTGGCGGCAAAGTCGTCCTGACGAAGCCGAAAAGACTTTGCTCGAGGGACTGAAGCTGGACGACAAATCCTGGCACGGATACTTTACGCTGGCACGTCTTTATTGGGATCAGGAGAATATCGCGAAGGCGGCACCGGCCATCGGCCACACGCTGCAGTTGAAGCCGGATTTTGCCGAAGCTCATCTGCTGGCCGGGAACGTACTGCTGAAAGTTAACCAACAGCAACGCGCGCTGGCGGAATACCAGGAGTATTTGCGACTAGAACCTAAGGGCGAGTTTGCCGTTCAGGCGCGCGAGCTCATAGAAAAACTAAACAAGGTATCCGGTGAAAATAAGAAGAGCAGTCAATGACGACGCCGACAGCCTTACGCGGATAGCTCACGATGCCAAACGGCATTGGGGCTATCCCGAACATTGGCTGGCACACTGGCAAGCGGATCTGACAATCTCGGGAGACTATATCGCCGGCAATCCTGTCTATGTAGCCGAGAGCGATGGCGAACTGCTCGGCTTCTACGCGCTCATCATCGAAAATGAAAAGGCGGAACTGGATCACCTTTGGGTGGCGCCGCAACACATCGGCGCCGGCGTCGGTAAGCAATTATTTCTGCATGCGATGCAGCATGCTGCAGGAGAAAACGTATCCGCCGTTGAAATTCTTGCCGATCCAAACGCCGAAGGTTTCTATCGCAAACAGGGAGCCCACCGCATTGGGGAAGATGTTTCCGAAATTGACGGTGAGCCGCGCGTCCTGCCTCGACTCACAGTTGATCCGAAAATCTCCTAGGCTCCGTCACTACCAATCAAATGGTTCGCTTCCGTTGAGCGCGCTCCGACGCTTTTTCCCTGGACCAAAGGAAAGGACTTCCGAGGCAAGTGCATAAACTTCAACTGGCGCGGCGACTTAGGACCTTGTCAATTAGAAGGCCTAGCAGATAGTACTGAGCTACAGTGAACAGAAAAGGCAACGGCACCTGCAAAACTGTATACAAGAAACTCCACACAAGCGAACTTTGCTGAACCATGCCCGAGCGAGCCAGAAAAGGCAGCAAGGCGGGACGAATCAGGTTGCTGGGAAACATCGAATCAAGGAAATATTGACACCAAACCGAGTGGTACATATTCAATAAACAGACTAAGAACAGGAATCCGCTGACTAAGCCATATGCTGTCGGCAAAATGATCCTAAGCCTTGTTTCCCTAGCTTTCATTTGAGGTGCTGCTTCTTAGGATTTTTAGTACCGCAATATCCAAAATGAAACCAACGATCCAGCAAGCGGCAAGTCCGACAATTACGCAAATAATGATGTCGAACAGGAGCGTATCGGGAATCCACCTGTCGAGCTTGAGAATATCCAATAGATAGCATGGCGCGGCTATCAGGTTGGCAAGAAAATCGAGACGCCGAGGCGTATGACCGGCACCCATGAACATTCCGACGATCAGAATGAAAAGCCCAATCAGATAGACTCCGGGGAAGATCCAACGAAATTTGATGAATGTCTTTGCGGTGGACATTGCTCATCAAGACGTTCGAACGGCGCTGCATCAACGCCAATTCAATCTCTTAATTGTGACCATGATTGCCCCAAACAGAACGCTGTAAACAAACCATGCGCACAACATGCCAGCCAGAAATGGCCCAAATTCCCCAGTGACACCGGCTAACGACATCAGCGCTATCGTGGGCCAATAGAAGTAGAACATAGCCTCCATCAACGGATCGGCCATTTTTCCCAAGACAATTGTAGAGATCCAAATCCCCAAGCAGATTGTGAATTGCAAGACCATGGCGAGAATTGCTGACCTCCAAAACGAGTTTCCACTTCGAACAGAATTCATTGGATTCTCTCTCGCTGCTCCCATTACCGGGGGGTTAGACCCAGTATTCGGATTTTATTCATAAGATAGCCCTGAGCATTTGTCATTCCAAAGTTGTCGAGTTCACCGTTGGAATCGATCGTTTCTAGAAGGCCAAAATTGGCGCCCGGAGAGTTTGAAAAGTCAATAACTTGTTGCCACCACAACGGGTCCCATTTTCCCTGACATCCACACTTCTTTACTTTTGCGTACTCGTTCAGAGCGCCCCACGTCGCCGCCGCCATCCTAAGAGCCCGCGGAGCGTCAGAGTCAGTCTTGTCGTAGTAGTGAATGCGGCTTAGGTGACCGACCATGTCGCTTTCGAAGCCTGCATGGCTAAAACTGTCTTGTAGAAAATGCAGAGCTTGTCCCAAGCCAACGTAGTTTGTCCTTCCGGTCATAGCTTGTCGCCATAGCTCAGGGGACATTTGACCTTCATGATTGCCGGGTTGAAGATCGTGGTTGTCTCGGTTTTGGCGGCGCTGCTGTTCACTCCAACCGGGTCCGGGCGATGTCGGGCCGTTCTCATCGGTTGACTGATCAGCGTCAGCGATGAGGCGGGCCTCATTGCTGTCGAAGCATCCGGTTTTCAGCGCCAGGAAATAGGTTAAATAGTAGTGAACGTCGATCTCGTACAGCCCAGTCGGATCCGTTCCGTTCAACGGATTGTTACTCACGTAAGCATACTGATTGATCCCTCCTGCCAGTCCAATCGGATCTTCGGAGATGAATCGCCCAGTGTCGGGGTCGTACCAGCGGGCGCGGTAATACATGAGGCCCGTATCCGGATCACGTTCGCGGCCAGTGTAGCTATAACGAGTCAACGGGCTGCCTGCGGATTTGCCGAAACTGTTATAGGTGTCCTGCTCAACCACAGCGCCGGCAGAATTCGTGAGCTTAGTCGTGCTGCCAAGATGATCTTGCAGAAAATATAGCGGTCCGGCCGAGAGACGTGAATCGCTCAGACGCAGTTTGTTGTCGATTCCTGGCCCATTCATGTAATCAACAGTCGAACCGTCGCTGTTGATATCTTTGATCACATCCTGACCGTCGTAAATAAAGTTTGTCGAGACTCCGGCATTCGGAACCCGCTGAATACGGCGGCCCAACGCGTCGTATTTGTAGGCGACTCTATTTCCGTTTGGAAGTGTCACCTGCTTCAGACGGTTTTCGAAATCCCAACTGTAGAATGTTGTGCCGCCGGCTTCTGACTTCAAAAGCAGATTGCCATTTGCGTCGTAAGAGTAGTTGGCACTGCTCGTGTTACTAAGCCGGTTGAATGGCTGATAACTGTAGTTGGTACTCAAGTGTGACGAAGTGCGATTGCCTATCGCATCGTACGCGTAGGTTTCATTCGGTTGTGACGAACTGGAGTAACTGGCGGTAACTAGACGATCCAGCGCGTCATAGGAATAGTTGCGAGTTGTTGCCGGCTCAGCAATCTGCGTGATTTGGTTGGCAGAATTGTATTGATATTGGCGATCGGCAATGGTCGTTGCGCCTTTGGAATCAAGCAGCCGCGCTAAGCGATCCATGCCGTCATACTGATAATTTGTCTTCAATCCGTTCGGGGCTTTCTGCTGCGTCAAACGGCTCAGAGCGTCGTAATCGTAAGTGAAAGCGGCACCGCTCGCGTCAAGCAGTTTAGTCAGACGATTGAGAACGTCATAGCGATAGGTTGCGAGCGCGACCGCGTTAAGGCTTAGCTTCGTGCGGTTGCCGTTTTGGTCGTAGTGGTAATCGACCTCCTGGCCGAAAACGTCAGTCACGTTGGTGAGGCGGTTCATCTGATTGTAGTTAAAGTCGATCGTGCCGCTCTCATTGGTCGCGGTCTGCAAACGTGAGAGCTTGTCATAAGTGTAACTGACCGAGGTGGCGTCAGAATAGGTAATCGTTTTCAGACGGTTGAGCGCATCGTAATTGTAAACGGTGAGCGCTCCGTTGTAGTCAGTGCGGTGCTTGCGATTCCCGACGGCGTCGTAAGTAAAGGACATAACACTGGCCCCACGCCGCAGATGCCGGAGCCGCCCTACGCTGTCGTAATTGAAGCGGTAACGCTGACCGAGCGCATCGACGAGCGCTGTCATCCGACTCAACGAATCGTACTCAAAGCCGGTCGTTCTGCTATCAGCATCGGTGGTCTGGATCAGGCGATTCGCGTCGTCGTAGACATGTCTGATCACACGTCCAGCGGTATCAGTCCGCTGCTTAACATTGCCGATCGCGTCGTAACTTACAGACTCAAACAAACGCACGCCGCCCGGAGTTGCCGGTGGAAAAATGGTCTTAACCGGGCGGTTGAAATCGTCGTATTCGTAATTGGTCGTGCGCGCGAGCGCGTCGGCGACACTGGTCAGATTCGACATTCCATCGTAACCAAACGCGGTCGTCTGTCCGGCGACGTCGGTTTGACTAATCAACCGGTAAGCGCCGTCGTAGGCGAAAGTCGAACGATTTCCTCTTGCATCCGTCATCGCGCTGCGGCGGCCAAGCTGATCGTACTCATAGCTCACCACGCTGCCGTCCGGCGTTGTCACCTGCAACACCCTTCCGACTGCGTCATACGCGAACGTCGTCGCGTGCCCAAGCGCATTGGTTGCGGTTTGCAGGCGGCCGCGAGTGTCGTAAGCAAACTCCGAAGTGTGACCCAGAGCATCTGTACTGGTGACGAGATTGCCGTGGTCATAAGCGAAGCTCGTCATTTTGCCGCGAGCGTCGGTAACAGATACAAGTTGCCCGAGCGAGTTGGAATTGTAGGTTGTCGTGTGATTCAAAGGATCGGTAATCGCGAGCGGCGTGCCCTGATCGTTGTAGCTGATGTAGGTCACAGCGCCTAACGCGTCGGTAATTGTCAGGACCTCGCCAAACTGATTGTAGGTTTTGGTCGTAGTGCCCGTGGCATCTGTCGTTGTGAGCTCATTGCCCTGAGCATCGAAGGTGTAACTCGTTACCTGGTTGAGACTGTTCGTTGTGCTGATGACGTTCAGGTTGTCGTCATAGTCCCACGTTTGAGCTTGCGAGCCGGATCCGCAACTACACAACCCTTCAATCCTGGTTACGACATTCCGACTTTTACTGGTGTCAAAGAAATACTTGCTGATATGACCAAGAGCGTCGGTCACATCAGTTTCTGATTCGCTCACGTAATCGAACGAATAACGCTCAACGCCGCCCTGGCTTTCGGAAGTTAGTGCTCGACCCTGACTGTCGTACTGGTGCGACTCGCGAACGTTGCCGAGCGCATCCGTAACGGTCGTCAATCGTAAATTGCCGTCGTAGATAAAAAGAAAAGCTGAACTGTCAGCATAAGTAACCGACAGCAGCTGATTGTCCGCGCCGTAAGTGTAGGTGGCAATCGTTCCCATCGCATCGGCGATCGAAAGCACCTGTCCGCTTGCGTTGGTGCTGAACGAAAGTGTCCGACCAAATGAATCCGTGGCTGAGGCAAGCCGCCCGCCTGAATCGTAGTTGAGTGAGGTTTGGTTACCGACGCGATCGGCGATGGAAATAAGTTTGCCGTCCGCATTGAATCGCTGCGCACTTCCGTCTTTCAACGTCAACACGAAATCATTATTCGCTCCTTTAATAAGGGAACCGTGGAAATCCGTTTGTAATGGAACGAGATCGGCGTCAGGCCCGGCTGTGCGTCCAAAGTAAGTCGCGCGTCCGTCAGCCTCAGCGAGTTGCACCATGTTGCTGTCGTAAGCGTTTACTGCTTCGTCGTAGGCAGACGTCCAGCCTCTGCCGAAGAGCCCAGTATGTTTTGAGTTGCTGTTGTAGGTCCTAGTAACTGCGAGCGCGGGACCGGTGTTCGGCAAGGCATAGTCAGTCTGTTTCAGGTACATGTTCCCGTTGGTGATATTGACTGGTTTACCGGCGCCCTTCTTGCAGTCAACCTCACCATCTTCGCCGCCAATGGTGACGTAGACGGTGCCGATTGCGGAAAGTCCGTAATCAAAAATCCGGTAAGTGAACGAATCAATGCCGGAAAAACCTTCCTCAGGGTAATAACGGATGAGTCCTCCTCCACCAATCAAGGCAGCCTGGCCGTGACGGGGTTGGGTGATCACGCCATCAACGAAGAATTCATCGTCATCGGGATCGAAGTCGTTATCTTTCAACGGGCCTAGGGTGGTCACACCATCGATAGAATAAAAGTCTGTGAGAGCCATGGGAGGACGATTAAACGTGTTGAGTGTGACCGTCGCTGGCTCTGAAAACTTTTGACTAAGATCCCAAAGATTGTAGGTAAAGCTGTCAGGACCCACATAGCCGCCAGCAGGATAGTAAACAAAATAGCCGCCGCCGATGTTAGTTATCTGACCGTGTGCAGTCGGTGTAACCACACCGTTCATGACGAAGCTGTCTCCTTCCGGATCGTAGTCGTTACCGAGTGTTGGTCCGATTACCGAGCTGGCCCCATGTACTGTGAACGGACCATCCGAAACGGCTACCGGCGGTTGGTTCTCATCATCTTCCATGGGCATGGCGACATTAATTCGTAAGGGCGCGTACATCGCTCGGAAATCGCCAAAGACCGCGCCCGCTCCTGGCTTGTTGCTGTGGCTCGACGAAGCTGTTGCACGTCCGCGGTATTCGACCGAGGACGCAGTGATGCAGATCAAAGCTGAGACTACGAGCGACAGAAAGGGGCGCCGGGTATTCATTTTTTTCTCCATGTTGAGGTCATGAAGCGGAACAACTCTTTTGGAGTTGCAAACGTTTAGCGGACGCTTCTCCGGGCAGAAACTAAAGCGGAAAAAACAGCGGGTGAATTGAAAGCGAGCGGAGCTTATAGTGGAGAATCGGAGGCGTCAAGAGTTTTGCGCGAGGGGGGCTCTTTCGGAAAATGCAAGACTTTTTTCAGAAGCGAAAATCTCCACGCTAAACTACATCATCGGTGTCAGCAGCGTAGAAGTTCCAATGGGAGAAGAGGTAGAATCACAGGGTAACGGCGACCGATATGACGGAGGCACGATGAGCACTTACGAAGAGATAATTAGCGCGGCGCTGGCACTTCCTCCTGGGCCCAGAGCAATGTTGGCAGAACATCTTCTGGACAGCCTGAATGGTGAGGATCAAAAGCGCATTGACGCGTTGTGGGCTGATGAGATCGAGAGACGAATCAGGGAAGTCGACAAAGGCAAAGTTATTCCTATACCCGGAGATCAGGTTATGGAAAGACTGCGTTCCCGCCGTTCGCGAAAGTAGATGATGGATTATTCGTTTCACACTCTCGCTGATAAAGAGGTCGATGAAATTATTGAGTACTACGATAGCCTCGGAGACACTTTGGGTGATGAATTCTTTTATGAGCTTCAAAGCGCCATAACGCGAGTGCTACAGCTTCCCGACGCTTGGCAAAAAGTATGGCCGTCGGCTCGCCGTTGTCTCTTGTCTCGCTTTCCTTACCAGTTGGTTTATCAACAAAGGCCTAAAGGGATCCTTATAGTTGCAGTAATGCATCTTCATCGCGAACCGAATTATTGGGTGGATAGACTGTGAAGGGGGACGCTCAGAGCGCGTCGACATCGCAGCTTTTTTCCACCTCCGACTTGTCTGATGGTAATGAAATGGAATCAACCGAATTGAATAGCAGATTTGAGGCCAACCGCGAAGACGTCGAAGCTCGCGGTGAAACTTTCTATCCGGGACCCTCGCGTAGTCATCTCGCCGCGTTTCCACCAAAGGAGCGCTGGGACAATTGGACCGAACTCGATTCGCAGGCTTGGCCGCGGCGCAAAGAGCGACACTATTCTTTAGTTCCCACCACCTGCTTCAACTGCGAGTCAGCCTGCGGTTTGCTCGCTTACATCGACAAAGTTACCGGCGACATTCAGAAGTTTGAAGGCAATCCTGAGCATCCGGGTTCGCGCGGGCGCAACTGTGCGAAAGGTCCGGCGACGCTCAACCAGATTCAAGATCCCGATCGCATTCTTTATCCGCTCAAGCGCACCGGGAAACGCGGCGAGGGCAAGTGGGAACAGACCACCTGGGATTTCGCGCTCGACGATATTGCCGGACGCATTCGGAAAGCGATCGTCGAAGATCGTCGTAACGAAATCATGTATCACGTAGGCCGTCCCGGTGAAGATGGCTTCACCGAAAGAATTCTCGCCGCCTGGGGGATTGACGGTCACAATTCCCACACCAACATTTGTTCGTCAGGCAGCCGCGAAGGTTATCAACTTTGGATGGGACTCGATCGGCCGAGCCCCGATCACGCCAACGCGAAGGTCATCTTGCTGATCAGCGCGCATTTGGAGTCGGGTCACTACTTCAATCCACACGCGCAGCGCGTCATCGACGGAAAAGCTAACGGCGCGAAGTTGATCGTGTTCGACACGCGCCTTTCGCACACTGCCACGCATGCCGACTACTGGGTCGCGCCTTATCCCGGCTCGGAAGCCGCGATGTTGCTGGCGATTGCGAATTATCTGATTCAAAACAATCTGTACAACCGCGAGTTTGTGAAACGTTGGTGGAACTGGGAAGAATACCTGGAACAGTGGGCAGCGGGCAGTGGGCAGCGGGCAGAGCCTGAAGGGAATTCCAACTTCGATGGTAACGCGGATGATTCAAAGGGCCGGACAGCGGACGGTGATTCGCAGGTCGGGAAGGCGGGCTTGCCCCCGCTCTCGTTCGAAGATTTTGAAGACAAACTGAAAGAACTTTACGCCGAGTACACTTTCGACTTCGCCGCTCAGGAATCCGGTGTCGACGCAAAAACTATCGAAGAGATCGCGAAACTGGTCGCCACCGCCGGGACGCGTTTTTCCAGTCACAACTGGCGCAGTGTTAGCTCCGGTGTGAGCGGAGGCTGGGCCGTGGCCCGTGCGATCTTCATGTTGAATGCCTTGCTGGGCGCGATCGCCACCGAAGGCGGCGTATTTCCGAATGCGTGGAACAAGTTTGTGCCGAAGCCCATTTACACACCGCCGCACCCGAAGATGTGGAACGAAACACAGTGGCCTCGGGAGTATCCGCTGTCGATGCATGAAATGTCGTTTCTGCTGCCGCACTTCCTGAAGGACGGTCGCGCCAAACTCGATGTTTATTTCACGCGCGTCTACAACCCGGTGTGGACCAATCCCGACGGGTTCTCCTGGATCGAAATGCTCACCGATCCGGATCTGGTCGGTTGTTACGTAGCGTTGACTCCGACGTGGAATGAAACTTCGTACTTCGCCGACTACGTTTTGCCGATGGGCCACGGTTCGGAGCGACACGACATTCATTCTTACGAGACGCACGATGCGCAGTGGCTCGGCTTCCGCCAGCCAGTGAAAAAAGCCGATCGGCAACGTGAGGGCGAAACGGTTAACGATACGCGGGAAGTGAATCCCGGCCAGGTTTGGGAAGAAAACGAGTTCTGGATGGAACTGACCTGGCGCATCGATCGCGACGGCTCACTTGGCATTCGCCAGTTTGTCGAATCGAAAAAAAATCCGGGCACGCGTCTCAGCGTCGACGAATATTACGAGTGGATTTTCGACAACTCGGTTCCCGGGTTGCCGGAAAAAGCGGCGGCGGAAGAGCTAACACCGCTGCAATTCATGCGTCGCTACGGCGCATTTGAAATCAAGCAGAGAGTCGGGGCGATCTACGAAGAACCGGTCGGCGCGGAGGAACTGGAAGACATCAGCGAGGATGCGCGCGGTCGCGTTTTTACCCGCACTGCCAAACCCGCATCACCCAACGTGGTTCCAGTACCAAGTCCGGATGGCGACGCTGAGGGGCGGCGGTTAGTCGGCGTGCGAGTTGGCGATGAGATAAAACGTGGGTTTCCGACGCCGAGCGGCAAGCTGGAATTTTATTCACGCACAATGTCTGACTGGGGCTGGCCTGAGTTTGCTTTACCGACGTACATCAGGAGCCATGTCCATCCGGACAACCTCGAAGCCGATCAAACCATTCTGATCTCAACTTTCCGCTTGCCGGTGCAGATTCACACGCGCAGCGCCAACGCCAAGTGGCTCGACGAAATCGCGCACACCAATCCGCTTTGGATCCATACGAACCATGCAGCCAAACTCGGAGTGCGTACCGGCGATCTGCTGCGCGTTGAAACAGAGATTGGTTATTACGTTGTGCGCGCCTGGGTAACCGAAGGCATTCGGCCGGGCATCGTCGCCTGTTCGCATCACATGGGTCGCTGGAAATTGAGCGAACAGGGACAGCGGCAACTAATGGCTACTGTAAAACTCGATCACGAAGGAACCGAGTGGGGACTTAAGCGCGAGCGCGGTGCGGAGCCCTATGAATCGTCTGATCCTGATACGTTGCGAATTTGGTGGAGCGATGTTGGTGTCCACCAGAACATGACCTTTCCGGTTCATCCTGATCCGATTTCGGGAATGCATTGCTGGCATCAGGCTGTACGCGTGCGCGTCGCGGAGGCGGGGGATAATCCTGGCGATGTGTTTGTTGATACTGCGAAATCGCGCGAGGTTTACAAGAAGTGGTTGGCGATGACGCGGCCTGCGGATAAGTTTTCACCTGATGGAACGCGCCGGCCCTACTGGATGCTGCGACCGCTCAAGCCGGCCCGCGAGTTCTATAAGTTGTAAGCGGTTGACGTGAGTCCGTCCAAGCGGGTACCGGAGCCCTCAATAACTGTAGGGCTCCGGCGAAGCAAGCTCGACGTCAAAAGTCCCATCACTTCAAAACCGGAACGCAACGCCCACTGTCACTTGCAGGTGATGGCTCCATTGGCTCCTCACAAACATCGGCTCATCTAAACGCCGGTAGAAAAAATCGCCCGGCTTGAATTGGATCATGGTGTCGCCCGCATCCACGCGGAGTGCGATGTTCCGATGTGGGTAATACTCGAAAACACCACCCACATCCATCGCCATGCGCGTGTGTCCTTGTTCGAAAGTGTTCGGGCCCGGCGTGACTCCCACCAGATAGAACGTCGTAAAACCCGGTCGCGCTTTCGCGAATATTCCGAAGTGTTCCTTGCGTATTCCGGCGCGGGCGCCGAAGAAACCCTGGGCTTCGTTATTGCCGCCACCCTCTCTGGTTTGTGGCAGCGCGTTTCCTTCAGCTTCGAGACCGACGTACTTATTGAGGTTGTAAGTGAATCGTATCCCCGGTCCGCTGTCGTGGTCGTTCTTTTCGCTCAATTGCAGAGTTGTATAGTGCACGCCCAGCTCAAATCTTGGAGTACTGTTTTGTGCCTGCACCACCGGCGCACTGAGCCAGAACATTGCCACCACTGCGATACACCAATACGAGAAAAGTTTTTTCATCGGGAAATCCTCCTGTGGCTGGGCCAGGGAGCAATCACGATGCCGGAGCTGTTTTCGTTGTTTAGAAAGTGTTCCGGAATGGGATGGACCAACTACGCGCATTTTAGTTGCGGCAAGCGCCGCTAATAGGTTGCACCTAATCCTTTGAGGTAAGATCGGCCTGTCGTTCGCGCCTTTGAAAACATTGAGAATGGACAGACAGGAATGTCTGTCCTACGATTCCATCCATGTACTTCAAACAATTCTATCTTGGCTGCCTGGCGCACGCGTCTTACCTGATTGGCTCGGAAGGCGAGGCGGCGGTGGTTGATCCGCAGCGGGATGTAGACGAGTACATCAATGAGGCCGCGGCGCAGGGACTAAAAATCAAGTATGTAATCGAGACGCACCTGCACGCTGACTTCGTTAGCGGTCATCGCGAACTTGCCGCGCGCACCGGGGCGGAAATTGTGTTTGGCAAGGAAGCGGACGCGACCTTTCCTCATCGTGCGGTCCAAGATGGCGACGAGATCACGATCGGGAAAGTCGGGTTGCGAATCATGGAGACGCCGGGGCACACGCCGGAGAGTATTTCGGTTCTGATCACCGAGGCGGAGGGGAACGGGGGAAAAGGGGACGGGGAAGCAGATCACGTAGAGAGTGTTAATTGTGAGAGTCAGAAAATCTTGACTGGCGACACGCTCTTTGTTGGCGACGTTGGCCGGCCGGATCTTGCGGGCGGCAAGGGGTACACGCCGGCGATGATGGCGGCGCTGATGTTTGACACGCTGCACGGCAAACTTCTGAAACTTGACGATGCGACGGAGGTTTATCCGGCACACGGCGCCGGCTCGATGTGTGGAAAGAACATGTCGAAAGAAACGTCATCGACGATTGGCGAGCAGCGGAGATTCAACTATGCACTGCAGCCAATGTCGAAAGATGAATTCGTACGGATGATGACCGTCGATTTGTCTGAGTCTCCCGCATACTTTCCCAAGGATGCTGAGATCAATCGCACTGGCGCTGAGTCTCTGGATCGACTACCTGAGCTTGCGTCATTAACACCCGAGCAAGTCCGCAATCTGACAATCACGCAAACCAATAGTTTGCGTTACGTCGTTCTCGACCTGCGCACGGCTGCAGAGTTTGGCGCCGGACACGTTCCCGGTTCACTGAACATCGGACTTGGTGGCCAGTTTGCTATTTGGGCAGGCACGCTGATCCCATTGGGAACGCCAATCATCATTGTTTCTGATTCGGAAGGGGAAGCTCAGGAAGCAGTCACACGGCTCGCGCGGGTGGGGCACGAAAGCGTAAAAGGATTTCTTGCCGGGGGGATTGCTGCGTGGAGCGGGGCGGGTTTCGAGCTCGCGACGGTGCCGCAAATTACGGTAGTCGAACTGAATGAGTTGCTTGTGAGACAAGTCCCGTTGCAGATCGTTGATGTTCGTCGTTCAACGGAATATCAGGGCGGACACGTGCCGGGCGCAGTGCCCGCACCGCTTTTGAGTTTGCAGCAGAATGTTTCCAGCCTCGAACTTGATCCAACTAAACCGATAGCTGTGATCTGCGCCGGCGGCTATCGCTCGAGCGCCGCCACGAGCATCCTCCGGCAGCATGGTTTTGCGGATCTCCTCAATGTTGCCGGCGGTACCAGCGCGTGGGTCGCCGCGGGATACGATGTTGAAGTCCCCTCGACCCAGCAAATCGCTTGAGTATTGTCGGCGACCGCACCCACACCGCTTTTACTATTCACCATTTACCATTTACGATTCACCTGCTTTGGATCCATCACTTACTAGCAAACTCCTATTTTCGCTGGGACTCATCGTCTTTGCCACATTGCATGGCTTTGCGGCGGCATGGCTGGCGATTTGGATGTTGTTTCATCCTTACCAGCCGGTAAAGCTTTTTGGCCTGACCGTTTGGCCGCAGGGGATGATTCCTCGTCACCGCGCCAGACTGGCCGAGTCGATCGGCAACGCTGTCGGCAACGAACTCGTCTCGCAGCAAACCGTCTTTGATGCGTTGTTTGAAACGAGTTTCTTTCAACGCAAGGTTGAGGATTTCGTCACCGCACATACCCAGGATCTGCTGGGCCGAGTTTATCCATCGTTCATCGACGCCCTGCCTGCGCAGGCCCGCGCACCGATTCTCGATACCATCTCCGCCCTGCAATATCGTCTCGCTGAATACATCGCGACGATGCTGAAGAGCGATGAGACTACTGCGGCTATCGAGTCTTTTATCGATCGCCAGGTTGATGAACTGCTGGCACGGCGCGTGGGAGACACGCTCAGCGAAGATCAGTTCGACAAGATTCTGCTTTTTGTTGAGAAGCGCTTTGCGCGTCTGGTTAGCGAAGTAGATCTGGAACAGAAGGTCCGCGATTTTGTTTCCGGCCGGCTCGATGATCTCGCGCGCAGCAATGCAACGCTGGCGGAAACATTCACTCCGGAAACCGTCGCCTTTATCAAGGAACGAATCGACAGCCAGGTGCCGCCAATCGTGCATCACCTGGCAGACATCGCCACCAGCCCGAACACGCGTACGCAAATCGGCGCGCTGATCAAACATGAAGTCGACGACTACTACGATCAGCTTTCGCTCATCAAGAAGATCTTCATCTCTCGCGAGCGCATCCATCGCGAAGTTGATGAACTGGTGAACAAGACGCTACCGAAACGCATCGAGGAGTACCTGCGCGGTCCGGCGTTTGAACAGGAAGCTGAAGCCTTCTTGAATGCGACCATTGACAAGGTGCTGGCGCGGCCGTTGAACGAGCTGGTGGGACAGATCGACTCCGAGAGGTTCGACTCGATCAAGCAGGAGATAACTACGCGAATCGTCGAAATGGCAAAGAGTGAGGAGCTGTCGGCTTCAGTTTCTACCTATGTTCGCGACGCGATTGAACGATTCCGGCCGCAGACACTTGGCGCCGCGCTACAGCAGCTCGACGCTGATTCGGTTCACACCGTAAAGCAATTTCTGACGAGGAGTTTGGAGTCGCTGCTGTCGCGCGACGACACCGCGAGAACAGTCAACGCAATTCTGAATTCGCAGATTGAACGTCTGCTCGTGTCCCCCATCGGCCGTCTGGGCGATCACGTTTCTGAACATTCGATGAAACGCGCCAGCACCGCGCTGGTTGAACGCATCACGCTTACCGCGCGCGAAGGGCTACCGAAAGCGATTGCAGAGTTTGACGTCGGCGGTCTGGTGCGCAAGAAAGTTTCAGAGTATCCGATTGAAAAGCTGGAGGCGCTGGTTTTGTCTGTGGCCAGCCAGCACCTGAAAACTATCGAGCTCTTCGGCGCTGTTATCGGGTTCTTCATTGGCCTGGTGCAGGCAGCCCTTATTCTATTCGACGTGCGCGGCTGGCTGGACCGGTTGTTCTAGCTCGCCTTGAAGGCGGCGTTACCCGTTTTCTGTTTGCTGTTTGTTTCGTCTCTCCAACAAACAAGCGCCCGCCCAGGGCCTTTTTGGCTGAAAAGCCTCCGACTTCTGCAGATGATAGAAGAAACTCATCATCCTCGGCAGGCGTCTTAATTCACCTGCAGCGTGCCAAATTGAGCGGACGCCGATTGGCTTCCAACCAAGCTTACTGAAGAATTCGGGACCGTCAGCAGGCGCGAACTTAAAGGGCGCTGCAGCCTCGTCGAAAGCCTTTCCCATTTTCTTTTGCAGCATTTTCAACAGCGCGGGCGAGGCAATATCCAACAGCCAGTAACGAAACTGTTCATGCGCAGCCAGATCCGTGGCTAACGAGGCGACCTCTGCGGAGCTTAAATAAAGGACGAGTCCCTCACTAATGATCAGCGTCTGGCGCGATTGATTCGCCACCCGTTGGAAGAGTTCGCGGCGCCCATCCAGGTTGGAAAGATCGAGGCGCACACGCTCGAGGCTGCACGATGGTTTTTCGTCGCGGAGTAACTCTTCTTTGTAGTCGATTATATCGGGCAGGTCGACTTCAATCCATTGCAAATTCGCTGGTAGCGCGAGCCGGTAGGGGCGAGCGTCGAGGCCGGCCGCAAGATTGATCACGGTGTCGCAGCCTGCCTGCAAACGCTTGTTGATGAACTGATCAAACAAATAAGTGCGAGTAAACCACGACCACGCGTTCTTTTCGCTAAACGCGAGCGACTTGGCGATCTCTTGTCCACGTTCTCCAGCAAGCCGGCGCGCAAAGGGATCGCGAAAAAGGGCCTGCGAGTGTTCATTCTCACGGGCGCGATAAACGGCTGCGAGCAGGGCAGTATCAGAGATGTTGCGAATTAACATTCAAAATCTCGAGGGTAAAGGGTAAAGGGTGAATCTCGCTGCTTTAGTCCTGTGCCCTTCCGTTTCAAAACCTTCCCCCTTCCCCTTTCCCTTCTTATCCCTTTTCGACGGGAGCGGTCAGGTACCAGGTATTATCCCATGCATCTTTAACCCAGGCAGTGCGACCATAACTCTGACGCATTGGTTCCTGGAGTGACGTAGCGCCGGCGTTGAGTGCGCGTTGGTACGTCTCTTCCAAATTCTCGACGTTCATGAAGAGCGCCGGGGGCATCGGTTGAGCCAACTCGCCCTGCGCTTCACCCATTTCGATCATTGAGTTACCGATACGCACAACCGCGTGGTGGACTATTCCCTCTGGCGATTGCTCACGCGAAATTTCTTCGGCAGCGAACGCTTGCTTCATGAATTCGATTAATCCCGGCGCGCCGATCGGGTGCAGGAACGGCGTTACCGGACGCATTCCTTCGGGAATATAAGTTCCCGGGCTGCCGAGTTTGTGCGTCGCAATCCACCAGACATTGCCAGTCGGATCTTTAACCCCCGCTTCGCGATCGCCATAAAACTGATCGACCGGTTCTTCTACCGACGTGGCTCCAGCGGCCAGAGCGCGCTGGTACGCCGCGTCCGCGTCCGGCACGTAGACGTGCAGCGCGGTGGGTATTTCTGCAACAGCCTCGTAGCCGCCGATCATCAGTTTGGAATCGCCGATGGTCACTTCGGCATGGAGGCCGCCCGCTGAACCGATCGTACGGAATACTTCGTTAGCGCCAAACGCCTGTTTCACAAATTCAACCAACTGCTCGGCGCGTTTCACAGTTAAATAAGGGGTGATGGTTTGGTGGTCGGGGCGTAAATCCTGCAAAGATTCTGACTCGGCTTTCTCGGTAGCAGTTGCGCTCATGGTTACACTCCTTCTCAACATTTCTTTCAGATTTGCTTTGAAATTCTCACGTGGCAGCAGACGCAGTTCATTTCCGACAGCCAGGAGTTCAGCAAGCTCCGCCTGGTCCGCAGGAAGCGGAACCACCTCGCCCCGCGCGACGATCACGTCGACGGCTTCGTTCAATTGCTCGATTAAAAACTGCTCAGACATTCTTCTCACTCAGGCGCGCTCGCAGATTTTGCAAGGCGCGAAACTGCAACTGTTTTATTGCCCCTTCGCTTCTGCTCAACTGCTGAGCAATGTCGCGAATGCATTTCTCTTCCGCAAAACGCAAACGAATCACGTAGCGCTGATCCCAGGGAAGTTCATCCACTAGTTTGTAAATCCGGGTGAGCGTTTCGCTCTGTTCGAGGTCAGCATCTATGCCAAGCTCTGAGCCGGCGCTGCGCTCGAGATCCTCTCGTCCAGACTCTCGCGCCAGTCGTTGCGCGCGATCGGCAATCGAGTTACGGGCGATACGGAACAACCAGGCAGCGAAAGGCGCGCCACGCCACTGGAACTTCCCCAGGTTCGCGAGCGCCTGAATGAACACGTGCGATGTCAATTCTTCCGCGGCGGAACGTTCCCGAACTCGGCGTACGATGAAGGCATAGACGCTTTCGAAGTGGAGTTCATACAGTTCGGCAAAACGGCTTGGATCCTGCTGCGCCGCCTCGATCAAGGCCCGTTCATCGTACTGATTGTCAGCCAACTCGCCCCTCACTCGACGTTCTTCCAACTATATAAACTGTCGAGCGAGAAAAAGGTTACGGCAGAATGGCGGGAATAGTAAGGCAGAAGTGAACCAGGGGCAGGGGCAGGAGCAGGAGCAGGGGCAGAAGGCGGAAAATAGCCAGGTCTGTTTGTAAACAGCAATCAGGGCAGCAAAAAGGCAGTGAGCCTCGAAGGCTTCACTGCCTGGTTCGTGTCTTTGGTTTAGTGCTCCTGCCCCTGCCTCCTGCTCCTAGTAGTCCCCCGGCGCGTTGAGTTCAGCGGCTTGCACAGCTTTGGGATCGAACGGGGTCGCAAGAAATTTCTTGGCCACCGCCGGTGCATTGTCATACTTGATATCCAACTGCACTGCCTTGTTGTATTCGGCGACCGCGCGGTTGCGTTCGCCTTTAGCGTCGTAGGCATTGCCTTTTTTGATGTGGGCCCAGGCTTCAATCCATGAAGGTTGCAGGGTGCCGTTGAGCGCGGCGTCAAAGTTGTCGAGCGCCGGTTGCCAATTGCGTTGTTCGAGATAAAGCAGTCCCAGATTGTAGTAGACCCATGAGTTTGAGCGATCCAACTTCAGAGCCGCTTCAAACTGCTGTTGCGCTTCGGCGTAGAGACCTTCCTTCATTTGCTCGATGCCGCGACGCGCAACTATCGATACGCGCAATTCGTCAGACATGCGCAGAATTCTATAGTTAGGATCTACGACGACCTCCAACGGCTGACCGTTTGATTCGAAATCAAAGTCCTCGCTCTTACCTTCTATTCGCGTAGTCGTCGTTTGCGTGTCGCCTTCGGTACGCAACATTAACTGCACCGGCATTCGCAAGGTGTCGAGCGTCTGCTTTACAGTTCCACGCGTGCGAAACTTACCGGCGCGAGTGCGAATGATTTGATAGTCGACGCTAAACTCCGGCACACCGGTTCCTTCAATCCACTGTGCAAAGAAGTAGCGAAGGTTTTCCAAGGCGACCTTCGAAGCCAGCTTTTCGAAATCATCGATCGAAGCGTTTTTGCCGCGATACTCTTCGAGGAAGTTATGCAGCAGTCGATCAAACTTGTCTTTTCCCATGTTCTCGCGCAGCATGCGAAAAACCATGGCGCCCTTGTGAAAGACGATCGACTGATAAGCAGCCGATTGATCGTCGAGCGCATTTGGCGCGCGGGCGATCGAGGCGGTCTGCTCAAATGTCAGCGCGCGTTCCTGTTCCTCGCGTTGTATTCCTTCAAGCGCGCCGCCCGTCAACTTCGATTCACGAAACGCGAAAGCGCTCCATTCAGCAAGTCCTTGCGAGATCCAGGCATCGTCGAAAGATTTTAATCCGACCGTTTGGCCCCACCATTGATAAGCCACCTCGCGCGCGAGTCGCTCCTCGGGGACTGGCCGCGACGAGTCGAACAGTCTTGCCGCCAGAAAAATTATTCCCGGACCTGAATAAGTTTCGAGACTGTCGTCGTCAATCTGAGTTACCACCAAGCGCGTGCCGAAGAGCGGAGCGCCATACTGTTTTGAGTAAAACTCCAGCACCTGGCCCATCATCTCCGCGTAACTGTTGATGCGATCTTCGCTGCCGGGCTTCGCATAAAACTGAATCTCGTAGTTTCCAAAACGCAGGTTGCGGTTGATGTATTGACCGGCCGCAAAGTTTCCGATCAATTCCGGTTGGCGATGAACGAAGTGGAAACGTGTGGCACCCTCTTTGGGCGAAGCGACTGGAGTAACCGGGTCGTCGCTGGTACCGGCCACCTGTAAGCCAGTCGGAACGATTAACGTAATGTCAGACGTGGCGCGGTCGGCAGCGTAATCATGGAAAGGGAACCAACGCGACGCATACATCAAGTAAGAGCCTTCGGGTCCGACATAAGCCAGCCGCTTAGTCGCTAGCGGTCCGCCCTCGGGAGACTGCAATGCACCACTCCAACGAAAGCGAAGAATCAGTGGCTGATTTGCCGGCATCACCTGACCGAGATCGACTCTCACGCTTGGCCCAAGCGCGCCCACGCCAACCGCATCCTGGACAAAACCTGTCAACGGCTTACCACCGAGATCGATGCTTTCTACTTTTAGCGAGCCGTTGAGTTCGAAGACGAGAGACCGGGTTGCCTCAGCCGGGAGCACAGTAACATCAGCCCCTGCGCGCAATACGTGCTGGTCTGGAATTAACTGGGCCTCAATGCGGTAGCTGGTGATGTCGAAGCGCGAAGCGGCCGGTTGCGGCGCGGGCTGTTGAGCGCCCGTGGCTGCCGCGATGACGAAAAGTGTGATTAATGATAACAAAACCTGGGGAAAGGCGAGCCTGCGTATCTTCATATTATTTCTGCTTTTGTTCTAGTGAATACTGTTGATTATACAACCGCAAACATACTGCCGCACAACACTGCGGCCTGCTGGTCTTCAAGCCTTTGGCCGATTGTTTCGGACTTCGCTCACCGCGAGATTTGAGCCTGCAGACCTGACCAAGGATTTTTTGGATGGTAAAGAGGTGCAGGCGGTTGGCTGGGACGCGGTCAAGTAATTCCCGAGGCAGCAGGCCACCGGTCAATCCCCCAGCTTGACAGCCCCTAAACGCGGGGCATAAAGTCGCGCACATCCAATAGCCAGTTAGTCTCCCCAATGTCTATTAGACGCCCGGTGCAGGGAAGCGCGCCGACGCCGCAGCCCGCGGGAATTCATAGGACGGGCATAGCACGGGAAATGCTCGCGCGGGGACCTTCACAATCCGAAGTCATTATGTCTGTTAAAAGGAGTCGCTTTATGAGATACGCCGTCAAGCTTTTGGCTGTTTTATTTGTCTGCGCTTTTGCCGTGCAGTTGCAAGCACAGACGCCGCGAAACGTCCGCGTGAACTTTAAAGAAACCATGCTCAAGAATGGCTTGCGCGTGATCACAGTCGAAGATCACGATGCTCCAGTGATTGCGGTCGCTGTCAATTACAACGTGGGCTCGCGAGATGAGCGTAAAGGTCGGACAGGTTTTGCGCATCTGTTCGAGCACATGATGTTCAAAGGTTCGGAGAACGTCGGCAGTGGCGAGCAATACGTCCTCATCTTCAACAATGGCGGCACCATGAATGGAACCACCAATGAGGATCGCACGGTCTATTTCGAAGCGCTCCCGTCCAACCAGCTTGACCTGGCATTGTTTATTGAAGCCGACCGGATGCGTAGCCTGGCCATCACCAAAGAGAATCTGGATAACCAGCGCAACGCGGTCCAGGAAGAACGCCGGCTCGGCGTCGACAACCAGGCCTATGGAAAGAGCGGCGAAGTGTTACAGGATCTGCTCTACGACAACCCCGCTTACAAACATTCCGTGATCGGATCGATGGACGATCTTAACGCGGCGACAGTCGATGATGTGTCCCAATTTTTCAAAACTTACTACGCACCTAACAACGCTGTGGTTGTTGTAGTGGGAGACTTCAATTCCAAAGACGCGATCGAGCGAATCAGGAAGAGCTTCGAAGGCATTCCGCGTCAACCAGATCCACAACCTGTTGACATGACTGAACCTGAGCAAAAAGCGGAAAGGCGCGCCAGCGTGGACGATGAGTTAGCCCGCGCGGCGCGAGTTGATGTTGCGTTTAAGACCCTGCCTGGAAATACAGCAGACTTCTACGCGTTGCAGGTCCTTTCGACCGCGTTGCAAAGCGGACAGAGTTCACGTCTCTATCAAAAGCTGGTGAAAGAGAAGGAACAGGTCACCGGAGTTTTTGGGTTCGCGGACGAGAAACGCGGACCGGGGGCGGTTTATCTTTCTGCGACTGTAAAACCTGGCGTCAAGGTTGCCGACGTCGAAGCCGCCATGTACCAGGAGATTGAGCGGATCAAGCAGGAACCGATAGCTGATTGGGAGTTGCAAAAGGCAAAGAACACTACCCGTCGCGCTTTCATTACCAACCTGCAAAGCTCGCTGGCGCGCGCGATCAATCTGAGCCAGTACGCGGTTTACTACAACGATCCCGGCCTGATCAATACGAGATTGGACAAGGTCAATGCGGTTACCAAAGAAGATGTGCAGCGGGTCGCGAACAAGTATCTGCGCGACACCAACCGCACCGTAGTGATCACGATGCCCAAGCCGAAGGGCAAAGGCGCGACACCCAACACCGGGCAGTAAGGAGAATGAAATGAATAGAGATAATAGAAATCGAATGGAGTTTTTTGCGTTGTCATTAATACTCCTTGCTCTTATTTTGTGCGCAACTGGAGTGGGTATGGCACAGGGCCCGGCTAGCGGTCCCGTGGGGCAAACAACCAAGGGTGCGGTCATCAAGGGCAAGGCGCCGGTTAACAAACAACTGCTGAAGGTAAAGCTACCGCGGGCCGAAGAAGCGACGCTCAAGAACGGTTTAAGAGTCGTTTTGCTGAGAAGCACAAAAGTGCCAACCTTCAACATGCAGATGGTCGTGCTGAGCGGAGGTTTGTCTGACCCCGCCGACTATCGCGGGCTCGCGAGTTTCACCGCGGGACTGCTTCGCGACGGCACTGCGAAACGCTCGAGCAAGGATATCGCCGAACAGATTGACGCTCTGGGCGGAGCGTTAACCAGCAACGCGGGCTTGTCGTCGTCGACCAGCACCGTCACAGCCTCGGGGCTGGTTGAGAATCTTGACTCGACGCTCGACATCTTCGCGGACGTCATACGCAACCCAATCTTTCCGGCGAGTGAAGCTGACAAATACAAGACGCGGACGCTCGCCCAGGTTCAGTTTCAGCGATCGAGCGCGCAGTATCTCGCTCAGGAACGCTTCAATCGCGCGATCTATGGTGATCACCCGGCGGCCCTGATCTCGCCGCCTACCGATTCAATTAAGAAACTGTCGTCGAAAGATCTGGCGGCGTTTCACTCAACTTACTACCGTCCCAATAACTCGATCCTGGCAATTGTAGGAGACGTTTCCTTGAAAGAAGTGATGCCGAAGATCGAAAAGGCGTTCGGCGATTGGCAAAAGGCCGACGTGCCGGCGACCACGATCCCGACTCCTCCGGCACAGGCCTCGTCTCACATTCTGTTGGTGGATCGACCGGGTTCGGTGCAAACCGTGCTGCAGCTCGGGAACCTGGGAATCGAGCGCACCAATCCCGATTATTTCGCACTGCTGCTTGCTGATCGCATTCTCGGCGGCGGCCCGGCCGCGCGCTTGTTCATGAATTTGCGCGAGGACAAGGGATACACCTATGGCGCTTACAGTAATTTCAGCGGCACCAGATTTCGCGGCGTTTGGATGTCGAGCTCTGAAGTACGAACTGATGTGACTGAGGGCGCGATGAAGGAGTTCATGTACGAACTGAAACGGTTGCGCGATGACAAGGTGAGCGTTGACGAGCTTGAGAATTCAAAACGGGCGATCGTCGGTAGCTTTGCGCTCTCACTGGAACAGCCACAGGCTCTCTTGCAGAACATCATCCTGCAAAAAATTTATGATCTGCCTGACGACTACTGGGACACCTACCCGCAAAAGGTTGCGGCTATTACAATCGACGACGTTCAAAGGATTGCCCAGAAATATATTGACCTCGACCACCTGCAAATCGTGGCTGTTGGTGACGCGTCGAAGACTCGTGACATTCTTGCCAAGTATGGAACGGTGGAAGTTTACGACGCGGATGGCAAGCCGGTCGGTGGCGGACGATAACTCCGGCGTAGCGCAAACTGTTAGGTTGCGATGGTAGTTACCACTACGCTAAGTGTTAGCTACGGACTGAAAGACGTGCGCTTTCATGATCTGCGACACACGACGGTAACTCTTTTGTGGGCGCTCACCTCCGCTCTCGGAGGTGGGACGCGTCCTGGGCCACACGCAAGCGAATACGACATATCGCTACGTGAACGCGAATGTGGAAACCGCAAAATGGGCGGCAGCGGCGCTGAACACCTTCAATGCGAAAGCTACGCACGCGGCACCTGCCGGAGCGTTGGTGCACTGAATGGGAAGCAGTGTTAAACTTCGACTTGGAGTAAGACCATGCAACTCAACAAAGCCTACGACGAAGTGATCGAGTTTATCGCATCCTCCAGCCCCCAAAACGTGATTGCTTTCCGTCCCTCTGAAGAAGCCAAAGCTCGCGTGGCCGATTTGATTTTCAAGGAGAAAACGGAAGCCTTGCCAGAGGATGAGAAATCCGAACTTGATCACTACCTACAAATCGAGCACTTGATGCGCTTAGCGAAGGCGCGAGCCCACCACTATCTGGCAAATGGCTAGATGGATTAGTGCCGAACTGCGTCAGATAATCGCTGACCGTGCAAATTTCTTGTGCGAATACTGCCTGATCGCGGAGGCAGATACTTTCTACGGCTGCGAAGTCGATCACATCATCAGCCTAAAACATGGCGGTTCTACTGAACCTGCCAACTTGGCTTATGCTTGTGCGCTCTGCAACCGCGCCAAAGGAAGCGATGTCGGTTCAATAGCGACATCGCGTGAATTCACGCGGTTTTTCAATCCCCGGATGGATCATTGGTCGAAACATTTTCGCCTTGAGGGAGCAACGATTCAGCCGCTGACTCGGATCGGTGAAGTTACTGCACGCATTTTTTGCTTTAACGCGAGCGCACGCCTTCATGAACGCGAAGAGATGATTCGATTTGGAACTTACCCAAACACGACGGTTTCAGAATAATTCGATGACTTGGCGGCCTATGAATCCGCATCGCCACTATCTTCGCAAGCTAACAGATTGCGCAACAGCACGGCCCACAAAGTCTTGTTCCTTCACATCTTCACTCAAGATCGGTAGAACCTTGTCTACCGGGTCAAAAGTTAACCCATCCTTCGAGGGAATAATTCTATAAGTACGCGACGACGACGATGATCCCACGGTGAAGGAATAGTTTCCCTGGTCATCTGTGGTCGAGGCGAGCACGGTGCCCTGCGGACTGATTAACACAACGACAACGTTGGCGAGCGGGTTTCCGCTCGAGTCCTTCACACGGCCGGTGATCGTGACAGTAGTTTGTGGAGGCTTGTTCATCTTCTCAACCGGCGATTCACCCAGCGTCGACGTAGGAGCGGGCGCTTGTGTCGCCTCCGGCGTAGCTGCCGGCAAAGGCTCCGGACTTTGCGAAGTGACGGATGGCGCCTCGGTGGAGGAAGGTGTCGGTTCGGGAGTAGCCTCTGGCGACGTCGGAACCGGCAATTGCTCCGGTGTTGGCGTTGCTGTTTCAGGAGTCGGCGCAGGTTGAGTCGTTGTGGCTGAAGCCTCAGGTAACGCTTCAGGAGCGGGTGATGGCGTAGGTTGCGAAGCTGTATTCAGCGTTGCGTGTGCATCAGTCGTACTGGAGACTTCCGGAGTTGCTGCAGGCGTGCTTTCGGGAGACGACGTAGGTACAACTGACTCTGCGGGCGCCGGCGTGTTCGCAGATGCTGCGAACCCCGGCCCGATCTTTTCATCAAGCCCGTCGAGCGAGCCGTTAACCTTTCGATAGAGTTGTTCGATCACCATGCGTCGAACGGGATCTGGTCCACCCTGAAGGTAACTCTTGATGTAGTTAGAAAGCGCTTCCGCTTTCTTGTCCTGGCGTTCGAGCGCGACAGCGAGGTGCCACAATGATGTGCGCGCGGCCGGCGTTCCTTCTGGAAGTATCGCAATCGCCCGTCTCAGGTGTTCGACGCTTTCGTCCACCTTGTTCTGATTGAACAGTGCCCAACCTGAAGTGTCCTCAATGCGGCCGCGTACGATGTTAGACAAGACGTTACGCGGCGCTTCGGGAATATTGGGCGTGCCACCGGCAGCGATGGCGCGAGCGCGGATTGGCCGCAACTCATCAGCCTGCACGACCACCGTCAATGCGGGCACGGTCAAGCCGGCGTCGGCGCTCGAGCGTGCGGCTTCCGCGAGCTCGTATGCTGTTTGGAAGCCGATTCCTTTCTGCAGCAGGCGGCTTGCCGCATAGAGTTCGCGGTGAACGCGCGCGTTGTCGTTGCCCGCCGAAAACGCTTTGGCGGCGGCGACTGCGCTATCCTCGTTGATTTTTCCTCCGTTCGCATCCTGGTCAACCACCGTAACAAAATCCAGAAGTGACTTGAGAATTCGCGCGTTGCTTTCCGTGTCAGCTGCTGTGTGTTGAAAAATACTTGCCTGACGTTCCGGCGCCAGGAGATCCACGAAATTGCTGCTGTGAACAGTTGCCTGTCCGGCAAGTCGCGTTTCAAGTTGTCCGTCATTCAAACTGAAAGACTGCGCCAAAACTTCCGCAGCTTCATCGTAAAGTCCGGCTGCTACCAACGTGCTCGCCAGCTCGTAGTCGAGAGTCGGAAACTTTCCATACTGACGCGCAAAACGAATCGCTCGTTCCGCTGCCAGCGGCCGCTGCTGTCCGAGCAGTGCGCGAGACAGCGCAATTTGCGACCAGGTGTACCGCGGCTCGATTTCCACTGCCCGGGCAGCGAGGCTTAGGGCCGCCTCGCTATCATCATGTGCGGCCAGCCAGTAGGCGGCGCCCGTCAGTAAAGTCAGATTGCTCGGATCCGTTGCCAGCGCTTTGTCGAGTTCTGGTTTTGCTTCGTCTTTTCTACCGAGGTCGAACAACGAGAGAACCATGCCGGCGCGCGCCGCTTTGTCGGCAGGATCAACTTCGAGTTGTTGGCGATAGAGCGTCAACGCTTCTTCTGATTTCCCAAGTGCGCGATCGAGATCAGCAAGACTGCGACGCGCCGACTTTGAATTTGGATCCAGGTCAAGCGCCTTTTTATATTCTCCCGCCGCTTCGTCGAGGCGCAGTGAAATGTGGAGCGCGCGCCCCAGACCTTGATGCGCCTCGGCAAGATCCGGCGCGAGTTGCACTGCCTGAGTGGCCAGGCGTATTGCTTCGCTTCCTTGTTCGGTGGTGACGTAGAAACTCGAAAGAATCACCAGGCGCTTGGCGTCGTTCCCAAACTTAGTCTCAATATTTTGCGCCGCTTTAGTCGCCGCGGCCGACTCCCCGCGCATGTAGAGGTTCAAGGGAATCTGGTAAATGACGCCGGAAAACAATTTGTCTGAGACACTTGCCGGCGCCTCTGCAATCGCCAGCATGAATTGTTCAACGCCGGCCGCGCTGTCGCCGTTTTTCAGTCGTTCATCGCCAACCCGGGCGCGAGCACTAACGAGAATTTCAATAGCCCGAACCCGCGACTTCGATTCGGGGTGGCTATCGAGGAACGCTCGTAGCAAAGCGACTTGCTCCTCAATAGGCTTTGCCTGGATCAGTGCCACTTCCTCGGCTTCCGCGGCGTCGTCTACTGGAGCAGCGGCAGGTTTTTTATTTCGAGTTGGCGCAGTAACGTTGCGATGCGGCGGCGCCTTGACTGCGACTGGCAACACGTCGATGGAAGTCGATGTAACAACTGGATCTGACTGAACTGGCGGCGGCTTCGTTTCCTGATCGCTTGCAGGAGACCCGGCGCTTGAAGCTGCAGCGGGTGCTTTTTCAAAATCGTCAGTACTAAACGCCTGCTTCTGGGCCAGCGAAGTTACAAAGTGTTGCACTCCGGCATAGAGCCCTTCTCCAAACTGACCAGCATCGATGAGGGCGCGCATGCGTTGGCCCACCTCCCCCAACACGCCTTCAGGTAAATCGACTTGCACCGGCTTGCTAAAACGCGTGAATGAAACTTTTTCATCGACTGCCAAAACCAAAAGCAAACTTTTCTTAGTGCTGGCGAACGCGCCAATCTGCCAGTCCCTGGCGAGTTGCAAGGAGAAGTCCGAAATTTTCTGGCCACCGGTTGATTGAACTGTCGCGATATCAAACTCGATTCCGGTCTTTAGTTTTAGGTTCGCAAGAATGTTTTCCAGTTGCTGCCGCGTCGCATCGTTTACGACTCCCGCAAAGTCGTTTACATGACTGGTGGGTAACGGCAATTTCTGAGTCTGTGCCAGTTGAGTTATTCCCAGCGACAGGAATAGCACGAGGCTACAACAGAATATTAGTGTCCGGTTTGTTATTCTCTGAATTGATAATTTCATGCGTTCAACTCTCTAGAGGTTCCCGTCGGAATGATGTGGGGGAGTTTGCACTTGATTTGGCGGCGCCGGATTCGGACTCGTCAGGATCTGGTCCAGCCAACTGGGGAACGCTCTTAAGGGCTCATGATACCATCGGGTGACGAGGTCAGCGAGCGAGGCGACGGCAGAAGAATATGAGCGAACTTGAAGAAGCCTGGGCTATTGGTCTTGCTGAAGCTGAAGCGCATGCGCGCGCCCTCGGCCGGACGGACATCGCCGATTACCTGGCCCTGCGCAGCTCCAATGACCTGATTAGAAGAATAGCCGGCGACTGGTTGTTTACAATGTTTTCGACGGCAGCCGGTAAGGCGAATCGCGCCGGCGCCGGCATTCAAATCTCAACTGACACTACGCATCGATTTAAGGTTGGCAACGCGAGTATGGTTGGCACTCGCTTGAGTCTAGGCAGCGGCGTGCGCCTGCTGCTGGTGGAATTAGGTTGGCCGCGCACCCCGCGCGACGGTTTCATTCGTGGTGGCGGTTTAGCGTGCGGGAATATCAAACACGTCGGCATCAAACCCGCGAATGAAGAGCTACGCCTGGTGCTTAATCCTGAGGGCACGCCAAGTTGGATTGTCCTGGGAAAGCACGGCGCGCACGATCTTTCGACTCGCGAGCTACACGAAACGGACGTAAAAGATCATCTTGCAATCCTTCTCGACGATTTGCGAAGTACGCGCAGAAGAAGTTAGTGCCCTCGAATTGTCTCTCTGTGAAACCTCTGGGTCCTCTGTGTCTTTGTGGTGGATAGACTCAAAACCAAAATCCTCCCATATCAGGTGAGCGCTGCACGTTTTCGAACTTTCCCGCAAAACAAATTAGTTCAAGTCCTATTTAAGATCCTCAATTAGTGTAGTTTCCGCAGTTGAAACATAAAGATGTCTGCAAGCGCACGCTGGGGAACGATGCTTGCCGAGGGCGACACGTGACCGCGCTCAACAGTGTCTGGTATCCCCCAATTGCGAGCGCCAAACGAAGAAAGATTTGAGAGAGATTTGAGGAGGCTATTAATGACAAACCGTCGCACATTGAGTTTTTCAATTTTCGCCGCTGCTATCCTGGCGCTGTGCCTGCCGGCTTTGGCAGTCGCCCAGGGTGGGTATCCCGACTACGGGCGTAACCGTAATGACAATAACCGCCGCTACGACGAGCGCTATCTGAAGGATTCGATCAACCGTCTGGATCGCTTGTCAAAGGACTTCGAAAAGGACCTCGATCGCGCGCTCGATCACAGCCGCGTTGACGGCACCCAACGAGAGGATCGCATCAACGCGCAGGGACATGACTTCCGCCGCGCGGTGGGAAGTTTGAAGTCAAACTTTGGTAATGGACGCGATCTAAATCGTAGCCGCGATGAAGCCCAACGCGTACTACAAGAGGCGCGCCAGTTTGATCGCATCGGTCGCGCACGAGGAGTTGACGGCCGCGTGCAATCGGAGTGGTCGCAGATTCAGCGTGAACTCAAGACAATCAGCGATGCCTACGGGTTGAACTACTACGACAACGGTGGTTACAACCCGAACGATCGAAATAATCGCAATGACGATTGGCGTCGCAACAATCCAAACAACGGCAACCGTAACAACGATTGGTGGCGCAGAATTCCCTGGCCCAACTAAGCGAAGCGATAACCAATCACTCGTAGCGCAAACTGTTAGTTTGCGATTGATTGCAACGCGGTTTTTGCGAGTAAGCACGCAAACTAGCAGTTTGCGCTACAAATAGCCTCGTTTCACTCCGAATGAGTGAGACGAGGCTTTCGCATGTCAGACGCGAGGTGACAGAATAGCCCCATGGCTGGAACGCTCTACCTGATTGCGACCCCAATCGGCAATCTCGAAGACATCACGCATCGCGCCGTAAGACTGCTGGGCGAAGTGAATGTGATCGCGTGCGAAGACACACGTCACACCAAGAAGCTTCTCAATCATTACGGCATTAAGACAAAGACCATCAGCTATCACGACCATAACGAGCGCGAGCGAGCGCTTGAACTCGTTGAGCTCCTTAAGTCCGGAGCGGATGTAGCGGTCGTTTCAGACGCAGGCACACCCGGTATTAGCGATCCTGGTTTCCGGCTGGCGCGAATTGCGATCGATAACGACGTACCGGTTGTTCCCGTCCCCGGCGCCAGCGCTTTGGTTAGCGCTCTGGTCGCATCCGGATTACCCACCGATGAATTCTTTTTTGGCGGGTTTCTTCCCGCGCGATCGGGCGCGCGCCGGGCGCGGCTGGCGGAGTTGCGCTTAATGCCAGCCACGTTGATCTTTTACGAAGGGCCCCACCGCATTGCCGCGACTCTCAAAGATGCGCGAGAAGTGCTTGGCGAACGCCAGGCCGTGGTCGCCAGAGAACTGACAAAGATGCACGAGGAGTTGGCACGCGGAAGTTTGAGTGAACTCGCCGCGCGTTTTTCATCTGCGGAGACCGCTCGTGGCGAGATGGTACTGATCATTGATCGGACAGTGATACCAGGTGAAAACGCTCTCGACCAATCCGTCGCCGGCATTGGGAGTCTAGTCGCGAATTTTGAGGCTCAAGGGCTTGATCACCGTGCCGCCCTGAAGCGAGCGGCACGGGAACTTGGACTCTCGCGGGACGAAGCCTATCGCCGTCTCGCGTCTGAACGCGGCAATTAATGTTCGTTGGCCGCTTGTTTTAGTTTTGCAACATCAAGCTTCTTCATCTTCATCATGGCTTTCATGACCCGGTCCCGCCTTTGCTGATCGTCGTCCTGAATCAGTTCCAGGAGAACATCCGGTACAATCTGCCATGCCAGGCCGAACTTATCTTTGAGCCAGCCGCATTCAAGAATCTGACCGCCGGCCGAAAGTTTCTCCCAGAAGTAGTCGACCTCCTCCTGCGTATTGCAGTGAACGACCTGCGATATCGCTTCGTTGAATTTGAATTCTGGCCCACCATTCAGCGCCGTGAACTCCTGGCCGTCGAGCTGAAAATCTATGGTCATGACGGTGCCTTTCGGACCTGCGCTGGAGTCACCATAATGCGCAGTCCTGCGGATGCTTGAGTTCTTGAAGATGGAGACATAGAAATTCGCCGCCTCCTCAGCGTTTTTATCAAACCACAGGAACGTAGTGATCTTTTGCTGGATCGGTTGAGTGCGTTCATCCTTTGCCTTTGCCACTGCGCTTCCCTGCGTTGCGTTTGCTTCTGCCATAATTTGCCTCTCTTGTTTCCTTTCCAAACCGGTTTTCCGGGGAGTAGGTTTCAATCTGACGGCGCTAGCCCTCTTGAACTACCGACAAGATATTGCCGGCTGGATCTTTGAACCAGGCGATCTGTGGCCCGTTACCGCGCATGATGCCTTTCTTGTCAGTCTTAAGGTCGGGCAGGTCATACTTTTCAAGACGCAAGCCGAGCGTTGTTATTTCGTCTACTGCGTCATCAATGTCTTTCACATGAAAGTTGAGAACTGTAAACGACGCCGGTGTGTGGTTTGGCTTTGGATATAGGAAGACAGTATTGCCGCCGGCCAGATTTAGTTCCAGGCCCTCCTCCAGTTCAGTGACTTTGACTCCCAGTGTTTCACCATAAAACTCTTTGGCTTTCTCCAGGTCGTTAACGGAAAAACTTGAAAAAGTCTTCGCGTCCTTAAATATGCTTGAAGGCTTTCGCGCTCCCGTTGCTGCTCCTTTTGCTGCCACCGTTCAATCTCCTCTCAATTGCATTTAGTGGGACAGGCAGTCCTGTCTGTCCTTTGGGTCAAGGGACAGGCAAGCTTGCCTGTCCTACTATTCCTGTAACAACGTTGTGACACGATGGCGCCATTAGAGCGCGAAACCTTCGCAGGGTGGTGGCGATTCCTCCTTTTTTATGTGGTGCTTCGCTGCCGCTGAGGCGTTAGTCTCCGTCTGATCGGATAACGATAAGGAAATTATTATGTCAAAGAAATTCAGTGACACTTTCCAACTGCGACGACATCACGCTCCGAGACGCACAGGAAACTGTCGTGGCCTGCTAGCTAGCTAAACTGCACGAAGAGACTTGCGCGTCAGGATCACTATTGACTTCACAATAGGCGGGGAATATGCTTCGCTCACCTGGCGGAATCTGATATTGAAATGAGTTCCACCTGATCCTCGCTACTCGAAACCTGGAACTCAAAACTTTCCACAGCTGGATCTCCAGAGCCTGAAATCATTCGCCACCGCTCACTCCAGCCTTCACCCCGCTAGCCGTAAGAAGAAAGGATGAACCATGAAAACCCCCGACGATTGGGTAAGAATTCTTGCCGCGTACGGTCCTAACGCCATTCTCGTTTTTTTTGTTTTCGTTACAGAGCGAAAAATATGGAAAGCAATGAAGGAGGCGCCTGAGCAGGACAAGAAAAAGTTGGTAGGAGTTTATATTGCCAACTGGGTTTTGATCTTCGGCGTCGCGATTTTCGCAATGGTTGCGTACTGGCAACTAAACCTTGTTCGGAAGCCGCAAATTAGCGGAAGACTTGAGAATCTGTCGAATTCCGAAATCTTGTCCACCAGTTTTGACGATCTCTACTTACGCAGAATTCGTCAGGCCGACTATTCCAATTACGAGTGGCTGCTCATCAATAAAGACAAGCAATACGACGAAGGTGAAACAATCGTTTTCACGATCGACCGCAGTGAAGAGAACCATGAAAACAGTTTTGACTACGAACTGCCGATTCGATCTGATTTCTATAAAAAGGGTGTATACCTGAGACGCGACCAGGACGATCTATATTTTGTTGGTCAAAAGACCCCGCTTACCAAGCGAAGAAGATTACTCAGTTCGCCGCCAAAACCCAGCCCGCCTGAGCTGTCGATGGACTTCTTCACCACCACAACCTACGCTCAGGAGCAGCAAAAACAGTTTTCGATTGAAGCCTCCAAAGTGGGTTTGGAATCACCGGACGTTCTCGTCCGACGCAATTCGCGATCTGACCTCGCGAATCAAAATCAAGCCGACGTCCTGCCCTGGATAGATAGCGTTTTGAAAGATTCGAACAGCAGCTATCGGCTTAGGCTCGGCGTAATAGTCGCCTTAAACAATATGCCGAATCTGCCGGTCGAGGTTCTCATGCCCGCAACCATTGATGCTATCCAACGCGGGCTGAATGATCCGGATTCGACACTCAGAAATGAGGCCTATAGTTTAGCGAGGAGATACAAGCTCATACCTCTCATCGTGTATGAAGACATAGACTTTTCCGGAAAGTCACAGGTTTTCGGTCCCGGCAAATATCGCGCGGACAAGTTACAACTAGGAAGCCTACCGAATGACTCTGCCTCGTCCTACCGCGTTGCGAAAGGGTTTAGAGTGCGCTTATGTGAGAACGAAGGCAGCGGAAATGGTGGCGGAATCTGCGAAGAAAAATTCGCAGGCAACTACCCACTCACATGGGGACCCTCAGGTTTAGCGGACAAGGTTTCATTCATTCAGGTCATCAGCCTGAAAACACCAGCAACCGAGTGAACCATTACCTGCGCGCAGCCACGCGACCAACTGCTTAGCGCACTTTTGCGCGCGTCTGTTCTGAATGCCGGGACCAGACCGAGCACATGTGGCGCCGCGCGACATGGGAACTCACGCTGCCCTTCGTTAGTTGATCCGTTGCTGGATGTCGATCGGAATCGGTTTATCGACTACAACGCGGTTGGGACGATTGGCAAGTTCCCAAAGCAGCAGGTAAATCGTGCGTCCGACTTTCTCCATCTTGGTAAAATCAATCTTGTCGACTGAATCACCGGGACGGTGGTAGTCCTCATGCTCGCCGTCGAAAAAGAAAACAATGGGAATGCCCTTACGCGCGTAGTTGTAGTGATCGCTGCGGGTGAAGAAGCGGTTGGGATCTGCCGGGTCATCGTAGCGATAGTCGTAAGTGAGATTCAAATACTGCTTGTTCACTGTTTCGGTCAGCTCGCCAAGTTCAGTGCTCATCATCTTTGACCCGATCACATAGATCTGGTTGGGACCGGACAGGCCACTGTTGCGCGGATTCGTGTCGCCTTCCTTTTTACTGCGACCAATCATGTCGATATTGAGCTGCGCTACGATCTTGTCGAGCGGCACTGTTGGATAGTTTGTGAAGTAGCGCGATCCCCACAGGCCTTTTTCTTCGCCTGCATGCCAAACGAACAGCACCGAGCGCTTGGGCTTGAGGCGGGCCTTCGCGAGCGCTTCGGCCATGGCGAGCAGCGCCGTCGTTCCGGAACCATCGTCATCAGCGCCGTTGTAAATCGCGTCGCCGTTTACCGGTACGCCGACGCCGACGTGGTCGTAGTGTGCGCCCAGCGCAACGTACTCGTTTTTGAGAACAGGGTCGCTGCCCTCAAACACGCCCACGACATTTTGCGTGCTGGCGTGTTCAGATTTCACCTTCACGGTAATTGAGAATTTCTTATTCGCGCCCATTGCAAATGGCGCCGGCATATTGCCGGAATAAATCGATTCGAAAATCGCCTGGGCCGTTTGTCGCTCGTCCTGAAACAAGACTTCGGCCACGTGTGGCGAGAGCACAAGCTGCGGTATTTGTGCGCTGGCAGGCTGTTGAAACTTATCCACCTTAGTGATCCCACGCTCCGTTACACGTGTCCGGTTACGCTCCCAATTCGCTAAATATTGAAAGTCAGGTACGGTGAGAATGGCAACGACGCCTTGCTTTTGTGCATACTCGGCGGCGTTGATCCAGTCTTCGCCGCGCTTGCCGGAAAGATCCGAAGTCCTGATTCCTGCCGGATAGCCATTGAGCGGACCAAAGATGACAGCAATTTTGCCTTTCGCATCAACGCCCTTATAAGCATCGATCCCCTTCGACTTGACCAGCCAGCCGTTACCGGCAAACACGAGCGAGGCTGCGTTAATTTCGGCTGGCCGCGCCAACGGGATGTAGTCAGTGCCAAAAGCCAACTCCTGATCATTTAGCCGCGCGAACGTGATTTCTTTGTCGACGAGGTCCCTGCTCAAAGCGATCTTCTGCAGAAAACTGCCTTCATCGCCTGCGGGCTTAAATCCCCAACGTGAGAGGTTCATCGCCAGGAATTTCGCAGTCGTATCCAATCCGCGCGACGGCGTGTCGCGCCCTTCCATCTCATCAGAGGCGATGAAGGAGAGGTAGTCCTTTAGTTGTGCTTCATTGATCGTGTCCAGCCCTCTTTGGGTTGAGAGAGAGACGGGAGCGGGTTTTGGAGCGCGATTGGTTTTGCTCTGCGCCAGCGACCGGGAGACTGGCGCTGCGGAGAAACAAAGGACGGTGGTCAATAAGACTGTTGCAAGTAATCGTCGCATGTTCCTGGTTTTCTTTGTAACGCAAACTGTTAGTTTGCGAGTTCAATGGGGAGGTTCATTTTGCGTAAGACGATAAGACGACGCAAACTAACAGTTTGGGTTACTAGGCGTGCTGGACTGCGCTCACCAGCTTGGTCAACGTTTCTTTCGCGTCGCCATAAAGCATGCCCGTCACGTCTTTGAAAAACAGCGGGTTCTCCAGTCCTGAAAATCCTTTTCCCTGACCGCGCTTCAGAACTACGACCGACTTGGCACGATCCACTTCCAGGATTGGCATACCGGCAATCGGGCTGTTCGGGTTGTCGCGCGCGTCGGGATTTACTACGTCGTTCGCGCCGATCACTACGGCCACATCAGTCGTGGGAAACTCAGGATTAATTTGTTCCAACTCGTACAACGATGAGTAAGGCACATTCGCTTCGGCGAGCAACACATTCATGTGCCCCGGCATGCGTCCGGCCACCGGATGAATTCCGTATTTCACAGTGACGCCGCGCTTCTCGAGCGTGTCTGCCAGCTCGCGCACCGCGTGTTGCGCCTGCGCTGTCGCCAAACCATAACCGGGTACGAACACCACCTTGTTTGCGTAAGCCAGCTGCACGGCGATGTCATCCAAACTCACTTCCCGCATTTCGCCTAGTTGTTCACCGGGTTTTCCCGAAACCGGCGCGCTACCGAAGGCGCCAAACAGTACGTTCGTCATCGAACGGTTCATCGCGCGGCACATCAGTATCGAGAGAATGAATCCGGAAAAGCCGTCGAGCGTGCCGGCAATAATCAGCACGTTGTTCTTGAGCACGAAACCCGTTGCGGCGGAGGCCAACCCGGCATAAGAGTTCAGCAACGACATTACGACCGGCATGTCAGCCGCGCCGATCGGCATCACCAGCAGCAGTCCGAAGATCAACGCTAAACCCACCATCACCAGGAACAGCGGCAGCGAGCCGGGGACGAAAATCAGGTAGATAAAAATTCCGATGGTAGTGGCCAACAGGAACATGTTGAAGATGTTCTGCCCTTTGAAGGTCATCGGTGTGCCGCGAACCAGTCCCTGCAACTTCGCAAACGCCAACAAGCTGCCGGTGGTAGTCAGTGCACCCAGCATTACTTCAAACCCAAGCGCTCCCATCGTGATAGTTTCGAGGTGTCCGCCGACGCGATAGAACTCTGAAATTCCGACGAGCGCGGCGGCGAAGGCGCCAAAGGCATGCGAGAGCGCCGTCCGTTGCGGCATCGCCGTCATCGGTACCCAAAGTCCCATCGCCAGGCCAACCACAGATCCCAGCGCCAGGCCGATGATGATCCAGGTGAAGGTGATGATCTCCAGGTGCAGCAGCGTGCCGACGATCGCCATCAACATGCCAAACTCCGCCAAATGCATGCCGCGTTTGGCAGACTCCGGATGACTCAATCCCTTGAGGCCGAGAATGAAAAGGATCGACGCCAGCAGATAGCTTAGTTCGATGAAATAGGTGCGCACTTTGGAATTGGTCTTTGGACTTGGGCCTTAGGTCTTTGCACTTTGAGCTTTGTACTTAGTGCTTTGTCTTTATTGTCTGCTTACTGCTTGTTGCTTGCGGCCTTCTCGCCCGCCGGCTTTCTTTTGAACATTCGCAGCATGCGGTCAGTTATAACAAAGCCACCCACCACGTTTGTCGTCGAACAAAACACCGCCGTGAATCCGAGGATTGTGCAAACCGTGTTGTAGCCCGCGCCGGCAGTAACTATCGAACCGACCAGCGAAATGCCGGAGATGGCATTGGTCGCTGACATCAACGGTGTGTGGAGGAGCGGCGGCACGCGCGAGATCACCTGGTAACCAAGAAACGCAGCCAGCGCGAAAACATAAAGCGCTGCGATCAAGTTCTCTGCTGACATTGTTAACTCCCTCTATTGGAATGGCTCATTACAGAACCGAGCGCGGTAGCGCCGGATCCCACCTACAACTTGGTTTAACTTCAGATGATCATTCACAGTTGAGCTCCGGCATCCGGCGCTACCGCGCTCGGTTCTGTAGCTTTACCCAGCAGCCGCTGCGACCCGCTGATTTACCCACTTGCCTTCATGCGTCACGCACGAGGGACCAACCACGTCGTCGCTCATGTCGATATTCAGTTGGCCATCTTTGATTAGCAGACTGAGAAAGGCCGTCACGTTACGTGAATAGAGTTGACTCGCGTGGACTGGAACTGTCGCCGGCAGATTCGTCGGCGCCATGATCACGACCCCGTTTCGCTCGACAACTTCATCAGCCTTGCTTGGCTCGACGTTGCCACCAGTTGATCCAGCTAAGTCAATAACCATCGCGCCGCGTTTCATTCCGTCGACTGCCGCAGAATCCATCAACAACGGCGCCCGTCTCCCCGGTACTTGTGCAGTTGTGATTATGACGTCGGCGGTTTTCGCCTTCTCTGCAATCAAATCTCGTCCGCGCTTTAATGCTTCCTCTGACAGCTCAACTGCGTAACCACCCGCGTCTTCAGTCTTGAGTCCACCGAGGTCGACGTCCAAAAATGTCGCGCCAAGCGATCGCACCTGTTCACCAGCCGCAGCGCGAACGTCATACGCTTCGACGACTGCTCCTAAACGCCGCGCGGTAGCAATCGCCTGCAAGCCGGCGACACCAGCGCCCAGGACTAATACTCGTGCCGGCGGAACTGTGCCCGCGGCAGTCATCAACAAAGGAAACATTCTCGGAATGCTGGATGCGGCGAGCACGACAGCTTTGTAGCCGGCCACGGTGGCCATTGAGGAGAGCGCATCCATCGACTGCGCGCGAGTGATGCGCGGCACCAATTCCATTGCAAACGCAGTCAGCCCGCCCTTCAATGCCGGTTGCAACGCCTTGGGCTCATCGAGCGGACGCAGGAACCCCAGCACGACCGCGCCATTTCGGAGTTTGGCAAACACTTCGTCGGCAGGACGATTGACGGTAACCAGAACGTCGGTCGCGGCGAGTATCGCGTTTCGATCCGCTGAGACTTCGGCGCCGGCTTCGATGTACTCAGCGTCTAATCGCGCGGCAGCGAGACCAGCACCGCTCTCGACGATCACCGACGCCTTGAGGCCCAAAAGTTTCTTCGCCGAATCAGGCATCAGCGCCACGCGCGCTTCACCCGGCAAATCCTCTTTGAGTACGGCGATCTTCATTTCAGTTTTGGCAGAGGGCGGGAACCCAAAGAAGTTTTTGGCATAAACCGAGGGCGACGATTTCAGATTATGAAGGCGACGCTGAGTATAGCATTCGCTACAAACTCGCCCCAAAAAAGATAGCGGTTCTCAAGGTGCCGCAGGGGAAAGGATCGGGGCAGATTGCAACGTGAAAGTGCGGTTTACCTGGAAAGACTAGTGGCCCAATTTGAAATTCTCCGTGCCTCCTCCGAGTCCTCTGTGTCTCGGTGGTGAGTTCTTGCTTAGAGTCTGTACACCACAGAGACACGGAGCACACGGAGGTTTCACAGAGAAAATGGACCGGAAAGAGCGCAGTTTGCCAAGCCTCACGCACGCCCCCTATAATCAAGATCCTTTACGCGCGGCGCATTGGTGTAGTTGGTTAACACGCTGCCCTCTCAAGGCAGAGATCACGGGTTCGAGTCCCGTATGCGCTACCAATACTCAACTTCTAATTTCTATTTCTTCTTCTTCGGCTTCTTGGTTGGTTTGCATTTTTCGCAGCCACAGCCGACTGGCTCGATGATGTCTTCAAAATATTCCTTGCCGTAATGGTAAGTAACCTCTTCACCGACTGCAATCTTCTTTTTCGACCAGATCCAAACTCGTCGTCCGGAAATGATTGCTTCAGCGTTGGGTTTGCAGGAGTGGTTGATATAACGAGCAATGTTGCTGCGCGGGCTGCCGTCGATCGTCCATTTTGAGTTCACGCCAAAGAAGTATTTGCCATCGCGCTTGTCGACTTCTTCGTTTGGTATATAAGGACCAGTGTATTCAATGATTCGTTTGTTTCTCGGAATCGGTTCAAGCGCAAAAAATCCCAACCCGGTTCTGCTTCGCTTTATCGCATACTTCCAACTCTTCGGTTTCATCTTCCTCACCCTTTGGCTCAAAAATGTAGGCCAGTCCCGAACTGGCCATCCGCAGTTTAAGATCGGCAGTTCAGAGTTCAGCCTTTAGGCTGTCGATCGCGGGCCAAAAAAATACAAGCTAAAGCCTGAACTCTGAACTACGGGTCTCCAACTGCACCAGTATCCAAACAACCGCCTCGTTGACTTTCGCGCGGCTGGTAAAATAAAGTTCGTGCGGACCAATAGCCAACGCAAATTGTTGACGATAGCAGAGGAGAGACAGATGACACGAATGAGAAAGATGCTACTGAGTTCGGCGCTGATGGGATTGGCGCTTGCGACTACCGTCATGTGTGTCGCGCTTATTCCGCGTGCTAAGGCCGCCGACGACACAAAGACTGCTAAAGCCGCGAAAGTTAATTATCTGCCAATCCCCGATGGCGACTACAAAATCGATCAGTCGCACACAGTCATCGGATTCTCCATCCGTCACAACGAAATCTCCCTGGTGAGTGGTCGCTTCAAGGACTTCAGCGGCGCAATCCACTACGACGCGAAAGACGTCAGCAGGTCGTCAGTAGAGTTCACGGCCAAGGTCCAGAGTATCGACACCGGCGTCGAAGGACGCGACAAGCACCTGCGTTCAGCAGATTTTTTTGAAGTTGAAAAATATCCGGAGCTGACTTTCAAGAGCACCAGCATCGCGCGGAAGGGCAAGGCCTACGTTCTTACCGGCGACTTAACGCTGAAGGGTGTTACCAAACAAATCTCGCTGCCGTTTACCATCAGCGGCGCGATCAAGGACGGCCGTGGTAACACGCGCATCGGTATTGCCGCGCAGACGACTATTGATCGTCGTGATTACGGCATCCCTGGGGTCACGCGCTTCCCGGCGGCGGATTCGACGTCGCTCATAGTGTCACTATCGATCTGCAACTCGAGGCACTCCAACCTCCGCCGAAGCCTGCCGGTTAACTTTGGTTGATACAAATGAAACGAGCCTCTCCTTGGAGTGCGGCGACCTGTCGCCGCTTTTGCCGGTGGAGGCCAGACGCCGCGTCGCCGCACTTCAGGGAGAGGCTCGTTCAAACTAAACTAGTACCTAGTTTTCCCGTCTCTTTGACTTTCCCGCCGAGTGTAATAAAGTCAGTACCCAAACTCCCATAACTTGTTTGTGAAAGAGGACAAATGACAACGTCTTTATCTGAGGACTCGTTGCGCGATTTGCTGGCGCCGCTCGCGCAGGCCAACAAAGATTTCGCGGCGCGCTATCCCGCTGAAGCCGGCAAGCGTCAACCGGTGCACACCGTGTATGGCGGCGCGCACCTCTTCAAGTCGGATTCGGCGGGACGCCTTGGCGCGTTGGCGCGGCGCTCGCTCGATCAGTTTGCGCCTGACTTCATGAGCTTCGCTAAAGCGATTGCTCTCGGTGGCGCGGATCAGCTTCCCGAATCGCCTGAAGAAGACGGCGGTCTCTTAAGTCGGTTGGAGACCGATCGCGAACAAGTACGTTTGGAAAACAAATCCGCCTGGTTTGCGCATGCGGTCTATAACCGTGTTGTCGAGAAGCTGCGTCGCGAGCCGGTAGAGGATTTTCGCATCGACTTCGAAGACGGCTACGGCAATCGACCCGATGATGAAGAAGACGGACACGCAGCAGCAGCGGCGACTGAAGTAGCCGCCGGGATGGTAAACAGCACGCTGCCGCCGTTCATCGGCATCCGCATTAAACCGTTCACCGAAGAACTGCGCGCTCGCAGCATGCGCACACTCGATATTTTTGTTTCCACCTTGTTGGAAAAGTCTGGCGGCAAGTTGCCGGAAAACTTCGTCGTTACCCAGCCGAAGATCACAATTCCTGAGCAGGTGAGCGCGCTGGCTGATCTATTTGCTCTACTGGAAAGCAAAACGGGTTTGGCGGCGGGTTCGCTGAAACTCGAAATGATGATCGAGACCACTCAGTCAATCATCAACGCCAACGGTGAAATCAATCTGCCGTTGTTGTTAGCAGCGGCACGCGGGCGTTGTGTGGCGGCACATTTCGGCACCTATGATTACACTGCGAGTTGCAGCATCACCGCAGCGCACCAACACATGATGCATCCGGCCTGCGACTTTGCGAAACACATGATGCAGGTTTCGTTTGCCGGCAGCGGCATCTGGCTTTCAGATGGAGCCACCAACATCATGCCGGTGGCTCCGCACCGTTTCAGCGAAGGTGGAGATCCGTTGACGGCGGAACAGATTGCGGAGAACCGCGAGGTAGTTCATCGCGCCTGGAAGCTCCACTACGATCACATTCAACACTCGCTGGAAAACGCCTTCTATCAGGGTTGGGACCTGCATCCAGCGCAGCTGCCCACGCGTTACGCGGCGGTCTATGCGTTCTTCCTCGAAAGCCTCGACGCGGCTTCCGAGCGCTTGAAGAATTTCGTGGAGAAGGCTGCGAAGGCGACGCTGGTGGGTGACGTGTTCGACGATGCGGCCACAGGCCAGGGACTGCTCAACTATTTTCTGCGTGCGATCAACTGCGGCGCGTTAACCGAATCCGAGGCGGTTGATCTTTCGGGACTGACCGTGGCGGAATTACGTTCGGGTTCGTTTGTCAAAATACTGAACAACCGGCAGAGCGTGTAGTTTCTTGTAACGCAAACTGTTAGTTTGCGAGTTCTTATTTAGGGGTCAATTTACAGGGGCTAGGCCTAAAGTCGCGACGATGACTTCGACGCGTAGCGTCGGTGTGAATTTAGCCCAGCCTTTCAAGGCTGGGATCACGTCGTCCCGTAAACCACTCGTCGCGTCAGCGACGCAACGAAGATAGATCTCAGCAATTTCATTCCGTCGCGACGCGACGGACGTTGTTGGTTTACTGATTGTTTCCCGGCCTTGAAAGACCGGCTAAATTCATATCGACGCTACGCGTCGAACTTGGCTCTCGATAACGACTTTTTAAGGCAAAGCTGTTTTTCAGTACGACGACGCAAACTAACACTTTGCGCTACTTCGAGCGGAGGATTCGATGAGGACTTTTATCAGCTTATTACTACTGAGCACGCTTCTCGTGACAAACATTTCGGCAATGCAGCGACGTGGCGCCAAGAAGCCGGCCGGCGATGCGGAGCTGGCAATGAAAATTGGCCGGTTCGCGCCGACAATTCTGACTGCCAACACCGCCACCCTGTCACCCGGAGATCGCAAGGCCCTTGCGAAAATCATCGAGGCGGCCAGACTGCTTGATCCGTTGTTTCTGCGTCAGGTCTGGAGCGGTAACGTTGAAATGCAAAAACAACTCGAGGCGGACACGTCTGCGGCCGGCCGCCAGCGACTTAATTATTTTCTGATCAACGATGGACCCTGGTCGCGGCTCGACAACAATGAACCTTTCATCGCTGGCGCCCCGGCCGAGAAACCTCCTTACGCCGGCTTTTATCCCGACGACATTACCAAAGACGAATTTAATTCCTGGCTGTCAGGACTGTCTGACGCAGAGAAAGAAAAGGCGACCGGTTATTTTTACGCAATCCGGCGCGATGCGAGCGGGAAGTTAATGAGCGTGCCTTACGCGCTGGAGTATCGCGAATTTCTCGAGCCCGCCGCGAAACTACTGCGCGAAGCCGCCGCCGTCGCCACCAACCAAACGCTGAAAGACTTCCTGAACAAACGCGCCGATGCTTTTGCTTCTAACGACTACTACGCGAGCGATGTTGCCTGGATGGATCTCAAAGGTCCGATTGATGTCACCATTGGTCCTTACGAAACTTACGAGGACGAACTCTTTGGCTACAAAGCTTCGTTCGAAGCCTACGTTACGCTCACTGACGCCGCCGAAAGCGCCAAGCTGCAAAAGTTCAGCCAGCACCTGCAGGAGTTGGAAAATAATCTGCCAATGGCTGCTGGTTACCGTAATCCGAAGCTAGGCGCGGCGGCGCCGATGCGTGTCGTAAATGAAGTCTTCGCCTCAGGCGAAGGAAACAACGGCGTCCAGACTGCGGCCTTCAATCTTCCGAACGACGAAAGAGTGGTTAAGGAAAAGGGCTCGGCGCGGATCATGTTGAAGAACGTTCAGGACGCGAAGTTCAACAAGGTCCTGGTTCCGATCACGCGCGTCGTGCTGACAGCGGCGCAACAACGTGCCGTCGCTTTCGATTCGTTTTTCACCCACATACTCATGCACGAGCTGATGCACGGACTCGGCCCACACAACATCACCGTCGACGGCCAGGCGACTACGGTCCGCCTCCAGCTCAAGGAGCTTTATTCGTCCATTGAAGAAGCAAAAGCTGATGTGACCGGTCTCTGGGCGTTGCAGTATTTGATCGACAAAGGCGTGATCGGTAAACAGATGCAGCGCACGCTCTACACAACCTACCTCGCCAGCATGTTTCGGTCGGTGCGTTTCGGTCTAACCGAATCGCACGCGCGCGGCGTGGCTATGCAGTTCAATTATTTTACTGACGAAGGCGCCGTTAAGTTTGACGCGGCGACAGGCAAGTTCAGCGCTGATGACGCGAAAATGAAAGAAGCCGTGCGGAAGCTAACGCATGATCTTTTGACGATTGAGGCCGAAGGTTCTTACGACAAAGCGAAAGCGATACTCGATAAGTATTCGCTGATTCGTCCGGAGATGAAGGGCGCGCTCGATCGGCTGCTTGAGGTGCCGGTGGATATCGAACCGATCTTTCCGCTGGCGAAGTGAGTAGGACAGGCATTCCTGCCTGTCCATTTGTTCCCAGCTCAATCGATTTCCAAGTAAAAGGACAGGCAGGAATGCCTGTCCTACTAGGCTCTTCGAATAAATTTCGCAGCCACCCAGCCGAGCAGAATAAGAACGGAGAGGACGACCCAGTTGTACTGGTCGCCGTAAGTAACGGTAGGATAGTGATTGCTGATCATTATGAATACGACCGGCACGGCCATGAACGTATTCTGTTTTGACCGCAACTTCGCCTGAGCGCTCAAGGCGTCGTCAGGTTTTTGTCCGGCATTGAGCGCTGCAATCATTTTCTTCTGGGCCGGCAGGATTCGCATCCAGACGTTGGCCGCCATGATCGTTCCCATCAGGGCGCCGATGTGGATATAAGCCACTCTACCGCTAAATACCCAAGTCAGACCGTAGGAAAGCGAGACCAACAACAGATAGGCAATTACGGCGAACAATTTCTCGTTGCGCCTGAGCGAAGAGAGCATCAGCAGGTCATAAACCAGCCAACCAAGAAGCAATACGCAAAGCCCGAGAATCAGGGCAAATCCATCGTAGTGACTTGGTAGATTGAGGAACGACTTGACTAGCGATGGCACCACGCTTTCATATCCTTCAATAAACCTGGTGCGTACGTCCGACTCAGTCAGCCCGGAGCCGCCGCCGATATAGAACATAAGTAGCAGCAACGCAAAGCCGCTCAGCCAGGTAGTGCCTGCTTCCCAGCGAAACCAATGCAGTGTGCGCGAAACCAGGTCCGGCACCTTGCGCTTCTCAACCACGTAGAAGCCGCCGCTGTGCACCATCCAAATTTGCGCGGTCTCGCCGGTGTTGGCGACAGCCTTTTCTTCTTCGCTGAGACGCGCGTCGAGCCAGGTGAAGTAGTAAGTCGTACCCACCCACATGATGCCGGCAAAGACGTGAATCCAGCGGATGATCAGATTTAGCCATTCGCTGATAGTTGGATTGATGGTCATTGTTTTGTAAGAGCAACTCTTTGGAGTGCGGCGACCTGTCGCCGCTTTTTGCTTCCGCGGCTCGGCAGCATAGTCAAAAGACCGGCCGCGACAAGTTGCGGTGGGCCAAAGCGCTGACAGGTCAGCGCACTCCAAAATTAACTCCCGCGGTAGGTCGAGTAGCCATACGGGCTGATCAAAAGTGGCACGTGATAATGCTGCGCCGCATCGTCAATTTTGAAGACCACGGTTACTTGCGGATAGAAATATTCGATATTGAGTTCCGAGAAATAGTGTTCAGTGTCGAAGACCAGCCGGTAGGTCCCACCCGACAACGGTTCTTCCACTAGAAAGAATGGCTTCACCCGACCATCATCATCGGTCCAGGCGTGACTCAACTCGACCCACGTTTCGTCAGTGTTCTGGATATCCAGGTGGACAGCGACTCCGCCCGCGGGCGCTCCGCGCGAGACGTCAAGGATGTGCGTTGAGATGGTGCTCATTCCGAATCAGTGACTAGTGGTCAGTGGGCAGTTTAGCACCAAACGACTGACAGCGGACCACTGAAGGTTGACGACTCTTGCCGCGGCCTTCGGTCTTAGGTATCCAGGAGTTTTCTAAGCCTCAGTTCGGTGATCTTTGCCTGCTCGGCTGCGGCAATGCGCAACTCGTCGTCTGGACTGTTTTCCAGGCGTTCGCGCAGAATCGCAAGCATCTCTTCCGAGCTTTTACCAGACGCGCAGACGATGAAGATGTAACCAAACTTCGCTTCGTACGTTTGGTTTAACTCCGCAAGCGCACCCAGAGTTTCGTGCGCTGCATTTCGGACTCCCGCTTGTTCGGCTTCAGACCACTGTTGCGCCTCAGCGGTGGTTGCTGCCGCTGCTTTCTTTTCTCCGATTTTCGGATGACTGTGAAATGCTTCCAACCATTCTTGGGAGCTGAGCGACCACCAGACGCGATCGGCGGCAGCGACTAGTTCGTCCAGACTTTTGTAAGGACGCGCGGACACCATTGCTCGCGCCCAGTTGGTTGAGCCGCAGCATTTCAAGAATTGTGCTTGAGCTTCGTGGGAGGGCGTTGAATTCAGCGAAGCAAGATTCATCATTTGAAAATCTCTGCGCGTCCTCTGTGTCTCGGTGGTGAGTCTTAGAATCTATCCACCACAGAGACACAGAGCACACGGAGGTTTCACGGAGAAAATAATTTAGGACACTACTATTCCAGCCCAATCACTTGACGCTGTCGAGTGTTCCGTAAACGCGCAAACGGCTCACACCACCATCGGGGAAAATGCTAAACCGCAAATGCGAAACGGTGCCGGTATTTAAAACTTCAGGTTCGAAGAAATGTCGCGTATGGGCCTGGAGTTTTGTACGAGGAAGCAGTGGCTTCCAGTCGAGGGAAGCAGGCAGAACATTGCCCTTTGCCATGCAGCCTTCGAGCATGCAACTCTCCGGAAAATTTCCCTTGAACCATGCCGTATCCACTTCCAGCCGCCGGACCTGACCTGGCTTGCCCAGTCGGATAATCGTCCAATCATGACCCGGTCCGCGTCGCCGTTTTGTTTCCCAACCGTCGCTCATGTTCGCGGCCCGGCCCGGCATGATCAAATTGTGACGATGACCGAAAAACATGTCGCTGCAATCGAGCACCAGACCGCCATTCTCGACCGCCGCCAGATCGATCTCGGCGCCCATGCGCGTGATCCGTTCCCAGTCAGGCACTACCGCGCCATAAACTCGCAAACGCGCGACGCCGCCGTCAGGAAAAATTTTGAAGCGCAAATGCGTGCAACGCTGGTCGCTATCTATGGCGAAAGGGTTTTGCGAATCACCGTTAAGCGCCGATTGCGGCAGGATTTCAGTCCACTGAATTGCTTCGCTGGTCAGTTGTTCGACAGTCGGCAAGCCGTCAATGGTGCCAGCTTCCAGGGAACATTGCTCGGGGTAGTTGCCGCGGAAGAAACTCGTATCAACCACTACGCCGCGAATAATTCCCGGCAGGCCGAGCCGGATAATGCACCAGTCGAACCCGGGCGTGCGCCGGCGCCGCGACTCCCAGCCGTCCATCCATTTGCCCAAATCGGTGTACTTGTCTTCGATAAAGATGGGCGCTTTAAGCTTGAGGAGATTTTCTTTAGGCGCGAAAAAATCATCGTTGGCGAAGAGCACGGCGCCGCCAAGTTTTTCCGCCGCTAGATCTACCAATTCGGTAAAGTCCATTTGCGTTTTAGCCTTCGGGGTAGAAAACGAAAATAGTGCAACCGGTTTTCGATTGCGGCACGTGCGATGAGCCTCTCGGGTTGTGAATGAAACTGCCGGTCGGATAGTCGCGAACGCCGTCATTGAAAACGCCCGAAACCACATAAACTTCTTCGGGGCCGGGTTCGTGAACGTCGATGCCTTCCCAGCAAGCGCCCGGATCGATCTCAACAACCTGCGCGGTTGCTCCGTTTGCTGCCTGCCAAAGCGTGCGCACCTTAATGGTGCCGCCGAATTTTTCTTTAACAGGGGCGTCTTCGCTTCGCGCCCATTCTACTTCAGGCATAAGTAGGACAGGTATTCGTGCCTGTCGCACCTCCTTATCAAGATAATGACAGACAGGAATGTCTGTCTTACAAAAGAAACTCGCCGCGCGGCGCGCCGCTGAATTTACCGCAATCATATATCTTCCGGCCACGAAGAAAAGTTTTCTCGACTACGCCGGCCAAAAGCAGGTCCTGATATGGCGTCAACTTATGACGGTGCTGCAGCGACTGGCCTGCAACTTTGAACTGTTCGATCGGATCCCAAATCACCAGATCGGCGTCGTACCCACTGGCGATTAAGCCTTTGCGACCCGCAAGTCCGACTAACCTTGCGGGCGCTTCACATAACCAGCGCGCCACGTCCTGAAGAGAAAACCCACGCCGATTGGCTTCCGTCCACACAATCGGCAAGCGTAACTGCAACGAAGATATGCCACCCCAGGCCTGAAGGAAATCCCCACTCTCGCGCAACTTCATTTCAGGCGGACAGGGTGAATGATCCGAAACGACGAAATCGATTGTTCGCTCGCCGAGCGCGTTCCAGAGTTGTTCGCGGTTTTCACGTTCGCGAATCGGTGGACAACACTTGAATTCCGTGGCGCCGTCAGCAATCTCTTCAGCGGCGAAGGTCAGATAGTGCGGACAGGTTTCCGCGGTGATCCCGAGTCCCGCGCTTTTCGCCGCGCGCAGCAGCGCCAGCGAGTCAGCGGAAGAATGATGAACAATGTGAACGCGAACGCCAAACTCGCGGCTCAATTTGATCATTAAGGCGACGGCTTCGTCTTCTGCGGCACGAGGGCGAGACGCGAGAAAAGTTTTGTATCGAGTAGGAAAGACATTCCTGTCTGGAGAAATTGGAACGACACCGCTGCCAGTCGCCGTTGCCGCAGTTTCTGAGGGACAGGCAGGAATGCCTGTCCTACTTATCGGCCCCGGCACTTCAGCATGCACTATCATGAGCGCGCCCAGCCGTGCCAACTCCGGCAACGCGGTGCGCAGATCATCTTCAGTGACATTCGGGAATTCTTCGACGCCGGAGTGAATCAGAAAACACTTGAAGCCAACAACGCCCGCAGCTTGCAACGCGGCAAGTTCACTGGTGTTTCCCGGTACTACGCCGCCCCAAAAGCCGACGTCAACCGAGCATTGATCACGCGCTGCAGCTAACTTTTCCTGCAGGCCTGCAAGCGTAGTCGTCGGCGGAATAGAGTTGAGCGGCATATCGATCAGCGTTGTCACACCGCCAGCCGCTGCTGCTCGTGTTGCGCTCGCAAAACCCTCCCACTCCGTGCGGCCTGGTTCATTGATATGAACGTGGCTGTCGACCAGTCCGGCCATCACCAGAGAGCCTTCTTTCGATTCGATCAGCTCGCAACCTTCAGGCACTCGATCATAAGAACAGACGTCAACAATCTTGTCGTCAACGATGTGGACCGAAGCCGGCGCAATCGCATCCGGTAAGACGACCTGAGAACTACGAATGACGAGATTCGGTGCCGGCATCGCGTTTCCAGAATCGACTTACACAAACGACGGCGGTGGCGGTGGTACAGCCGGTTGTGATTGCTCGTTGAGACCAAAGACCTGCTCGTACGCAACAGCGATGGCCCCAAAGCTGATCGGGATGATCAGGTACACGCCTACGATACATAAAAGCACGCCAAGGGAACTTAGGAGTCCAACCAAAAACATTAGCGCCAACAATCGCCAAAAATTCGCCAGCGAGGCTTTTATGCTTAACTTCACTGCATTCAGACCTGAAAGACGACGGTCCACAATCAATGGATATGCAAAGGTGAATACAACGGTGAGCACTATCAGAAGCACGACGATTATGATCCAAATGACACCAAAGATTCCGAAGAAGCCAAGTGCAGCTGCCGGGTCTGGCTGACCGTTGCGGGAAGTGCCCATCATCGTAAACATGCCCACGATGTAGAGAATGTAAGCAGGAGCAATGATCAGAAACATCGGAAGTGCGTGCAGCAGCGCTGCTATTGCGGCGTCGCCGAAATAATCGAAGCCCTTGAATAGAGTACCGAATTCGATTGGCTCACCTCGGCGGATTTTGAAAAGAGCCAGATAGAGACCGCAATACAATGGTCCCAGCAGGATCCCGAATGGAACTAAACCACCGACGAACATCGCTACGAACGTCATACCCACGAACAGCCAGTATTGAGTCTTGATCAACTCCCAACCGGCCTTGATGCATTCAACCGGCTGCACCGCATTTCGTTTGAATTCGATTTCATTGAAGGGGAAGCTCATGGTTTCGGATCCTTTCACTGCAGACCTAGCTGGCTATTAGTATCATGTTTCCAGGCGCCACTATCTATCAGTCGCAACAACTGTCCTTTTATGGCCTCGCTGTAGATGAGCGCGCCCATGTGGTTGGGATGACCAAGCGAAGCATAACGACAAATCAAGAAGAGATCCTTGCGTGCGTCCTTTTGCTGCTTATCTTCCTTGACTCCCTTTGGTTGCTTAAACGTCGCTTCGCAACTCTTGATTCTGCTTTCCCTGACATGATCGTTTGCTTTGTAGGCGGCGGTGCCGAACGAAAGCAGGACGACTACTTTCGCGAAACCGGAAACATTGGTGGAAGCAAACAAGAAGGTCCACAGCAGTGTCTCCGGAGCCGCAAACACATGTTCGGGCCCAAACTGAATTTCCGCAAACAACACTTTAGGGGATGTGGGCGGCAGGCCTGCGTTTGCTTTCATTACCGCGTCAGCCAGGTCGGCGGTTGAAGATCGATACCACTCCTCTGAAATGACAATCAAACGCTGGCGCATTTCCTTATCAGTCATCCGCCGGGCTTCAGGTCTTTGGTTATTCAGTTTTTTTACCAGCAGACGCAGGAACGCGTTGTCGTCGGTCTGTAAGGAGACTATCGGATAGTAGCCGGTGACGACTACCTGCGATTGCGGAAAACTATTCCTGACGCGGCCCAGTAAATGGGACATCTTTTCGCCGCAGTTTTGCTTCACCTGGGCGCGCAGATCCTCCAGCGGAGTTGCTGCCGCCAAAAGATTCTTTACACCGACGTCGTTTATGCAGCCGTTCATGAGTATCAACGCCGGACTTGTCTGGGTTTGCTTGTAGAACTGAACGGCATGATCCAGTTCCTCGTTAATTGTCGGTGACGTCAGATTAACTTCGCCGTCACTGGTTGTGAACACCGGTTGCGCGGCGCCGGAGATGATTGCGCCCGAATGGGCCTCCATGTGGATGTTTACTTCCCGGTTAGTCTTCTCCTGCAACCAACACTTTACGCGCGAGGTAAACTTCTCATCGTCTTTGAGTCCCTGGCCCCACATGATTGAGTCGCCGAGCACCAGCATCTGAAAAGTATCGCCCGCAGGGGGATTGACCTGGTTCGGACAATCGGCAAAGGCGGACGACGCGGTCAAGAAAATGAGGGCGACTAGTCCGGGGACAAGCAGAAATGCTTTGCGTAGGTGATTGGTCGTCATTTAGTTCGGAGTTGGCGCAGGAAGTCTTCGAGAACGTTGAGGCTGACTTTGAGACGATAGTCTCGGGTGGAGCGAATGTCGTCGATCGGTGTGATCTCGCCTGACATTTCCGTCAGGGCTTTCGCGATTGTGTTTTCGTCAAGCACCGCGCCTTGCAACACAGCTTCCGTCTTGCGACAGCGGAGCGGTATTGGGGCGACGCTGCCGAGTGCGATGCGTATCAGGTCGATCGTGCCTGCTGAAATTCGCGCAGTTGCTGCCAGGCAAACTTTCGATATCGCCTGTGCCTTGCGCGTGCCTACTTTGCGATAGTAGTGCTGCAAATCAGGCCAGAGACGCGGCAGGCGAATTCGCGACAGCAACTCGTCAGGCTGCATGATCGTTTGTTTGTAGCCAACGTGAAAACTTTGATAAGGGATCCAGCGCGAGCCGCGGACTGAAAGCAACTCGAGTTCGGCGTTGTAAGCCAACAGCGCCGGCGGCGAATCGGCTGCCGGAGAAGCATTGACGATGTTGCCACCCAGCGTGCCGCGGTTTTGAATTGCGAGCCCACCCGTTTCACTCGCCGCCTTACAGAGCATCGGAAACTCGTCACGCAGAATCGGATGCGATTGGACGTCGGTGTAAGTTGTCAGCGCGCCAAGCGTAATTTGCTCGGGCGAATCTTGAATGCCCCGCAGGCCTGCGAGATTCCAGATGTTCAGATAGTTCTTGTGCGGGAGTTTGTCTGCCTCGAGCAGCACCATCAGGTCAGTGCCGCCGGCAAACGGTTGCCAAACGCCCGGCTCACGCGCGAGCACGGCGAGTGCGTCAGGCAACGATCCCGGCGTGATGAGTTGATAACTAGGAACGAAACCGCGCATCCTTGCCTTTTTTCTCTTTCTTGGATTTCACCGAAGCTTCTTCTTCTGATTTTATTTCGGCAACTAGATTCCGAATCACAATCGCTTGTCTCTCACTGTCGCTCAAGCCGCCGGCTCGTTTGAGCCGCTCCGTGATCGCTGCTTCGGACATATCAACTTTGGTCGTCTCCGTCATTACTTTCCCAACTGAGGGGCCGTCTGCGTCAACTAGCCGCGAAGCGGCGTAAGAGAATAGCCCCGGGCGTAAGCCGGGGATTGAAAGCCAAACCCTTTTCGAGTCCGCGAAGCAGGCGGCAGACCCGTATTTCTGTCGCCCTGCTGGGCTTGGTACTGCTCTGCGATCCTTACCCCGGGCTTACGCCCGAGGCTACTGGCTGGCGCCGCTTTGCGGCTCCTCAATGTCATTCAACCCGAGTGCAATCTGGAATCACTTCTGACAAGCCCGCACCACCGACTCGAATATCTTCATATACCCGGTGCAGCGACAAAGATTTCCCGCCAGTCCCTGGCGAATGTCAGCTTCGGTGGGGTTCGCATTCCGTTCGAGTAGGTCCACGGCTGCCATTACCATTCCCGGCGTGCAGATGCCACACTGCGCACCGCCGCACTCAATGAACGCTTGTTGTACTGCGTGCAACTGCTCGCCGCTCGCAACTCCTTCAATCGTTTTGATCGTTGCACCTTCAACCTGGGCCACCGGTACCAGACAACTATTAACAATCCGACCATCGACGACGACGCTACACGCGCCACATTCGCCTTCGCCACAACCTTCCTTCGTGCCCGTTAGCTGCAACTGCTCACGTAGCACGTCGAGCAAGCGCTCCAGCGGATGGGCCGCAAGCGTGCGCAACTCGCCGTTAACGGTGCAGCTAATTTGGGTGACGCTATCTGCCATTTTGATCGAGTCTTTCCATCATCGCTTCCGGCATCAAAGGCACGTGGTTAAAACTCACGTCCGTTGCGTTCTCAATCGCGCTCAGTATTGCAGGTGCAGCGCCGTCCATTGGCAGTTCACCGATTCCTTTTGCGCCGCCGGGACCATAGGCGTAAGGGTTCTCTTCAAAGTAGACACGAATCGGTGGGATGTCAGCAGCGGTCGGCATGATGTAATTGGTCATCTGACCGTTAGCCATGCGACCGTCTTTCCAAACGATATTCTCGAAAAGTGTAAAGCCAATCGCCTGCGCCACGCCGCCTTCGATTTGTCCCGCCGCCAGCACCGGATTTATTACCCGTCCAACTTCCTGCAGCGCAACAAAATCGTCAACATGCGCTTCGTAGGTGAGCGGGTCGACTGAGACCTCAGCCACATAAACCGCCCACGCGTAAGTGCCATACGCATCGCCTTGATACTTCTCGTCGTCCCAAACAACATTTGGCGGCGGCTGGTATTTACTGAAAAATTTCAATGGGCCAACACTCTCCACGTATTGGCGACAGGCTGACTGGAATTCCGCCGAGCTGTAAGCATCGAGCAAGAGCCCGCTGCCGATTAGGGTCTGCTTCAAACCAAGCACGGCAGACTCGACTAACTTTCCTACGACCATGCTCGTCCGTGACGCCACCGTTGGTCCGCTATTAGGAACATCCCTGGTATCGGGCTGCGCGACTTCGATCAACGACTCATCAACGCCCAGCGCTTCAGCAGCAATTTGCGAAAATACAGTGTTAGTGCCTTGCCCAATTTCAGTGCTGGCAGCAAGAATTCGAACGCGGCCTTCCGCGCTCGCTTCCGCGCCAACCACCGACGCCAAATAAACTTCGCCGGAACCGGTGAAGCCCGCGCCGTGCATGAACGAAGCGAACCCAATTCCTTTCTTGATCCGCGTCGAACCGTTCTGTTTTGCAAACCGCTCCCGCTTCTCGTGATATCCGGTGAGCTCAAACGCGCGATCGAGCAACTGATCCATATCTACCTTTTCACGAATCACCTGGCTGGTAGCGGTCGTCTGACCTTCTTTGATGAAGTTGCGACGGCGAAACTCGTCGGGCGTCAGACCTAAGGTCGCCGCAACTTTATCGAGTTGTCGCTCCAGCGCGAAAATACTTTGCGGCGCCCCAAAGCCGCGAAATGCACCGTGCGGGGGAACGTTAGTGGCGACAGCGCTCGAGCTGATGCGCACGTTGGGACAGTAGTAAGGACCAGCGGCGTGAATCGTGCCGCGGGAAAGCACCACCGGCGACAAAGTGCAATAGGCGCCGCCGTCAACAATGAATTCAACTTCCATTGCCAGCAGCTTGCCGTCTTTCGACACCGCGGTTTTGTGTCGCGTTCGCGAAGGGTGACGTTTAGTGGTTGCCACCATGTCTTCCGCGCGGTCGTAAATCATTTTCACCGGCTTGCCCGATTTCATCGCCAGCAGTGCCGCGTGACCGGCCAGTAGCGACGGATACTCTTCTTTGCCGCCAAAGCCGCCGCCTGTTTCAGTCTGAATCACGCGAATCTTTTCTTCCGGCAAGCCAAACAACTTCACCAGCGCTTTGTGAACGTAGTAGGGACATTGCATCGACCCCCAGACGGTCACGCCTTCCGTTGGATTGGCGATCGCGATCGCACCGTTGTTCTCGATGTAGAGCTGCTCCTGGGCGCCGGTATGATACTCGCCTTCGACGACGAAGTCCGCGGTTGACCAAACGTCGTCGACGTTGCCCTTGTCGACCAGAAAAGATTTGAAGACGTTGTTATCGCCCCAAATAATTTCTTTCTTTGCTACCGAATCTTCGAGCGTAAACACCGGCGGAAGTTCCTCATACTCGATGCGAACATTCCGTCGCGCTTCTTCCAATAGGTATTTATTCGGGTGCGCCAGCAGCAGGATTGGTTCTTCAGGATGATTTACAACTTCATCTGCGAGGTAAGGCTGATCGTTGAGAATCAGCGCTACGTAGTTCTCGCCCGCACTTTCATTGATGTCTTTGGCGGTTACGATTGTGAACTCATCCCAGGGAATATCGCCTTCGAATGAAATGTTCTTGATGCGGCCACGCGCAACCTGACTTCGCACAGTTGTGCCATGGAGCATTTCCGGAAACGAAATGTCATCGACGTAGAGCGCGGCCCCGGTGACTTTCTTCCGGCCTTCTTTGCGGGGCGCAGATTTGCCGATGGGGTGATTGGTTCCGTTGGGGTTCATTGGGTCGAACTACTTTACAACGCCTTTGCCGATCTAGCGCAAGTGAACCAGCCCGAAGGGGCGGCAGGTAATAGCCCCGGGCGTTAGCCCGGGGTTTAGGTCTTGGTTGAACATTGAGCCCCGAAGGGGCGACAGAACAATGTGTTTCATGATCGGGCGAACTGTCGCCCGCTTCGCGGGCTGGAACTTCATTGGGTGCGCCCTCCCCGGGCTCACTCCCGGGGCTACTCGCTGCCGCGCCTTCGGCGCTGGTTGAACAGTTCTTTAACCCGAATCACTTTTGCTCGCTTTAGGGCTTCGCGATCACGAGCGGGTTGGCTTCCAGCTCGCGTCGATAAAACACTCGCGGGCGTTGGACGTTGCGCTTCTCCGGATCCGCAATATTCTGTTCGCCTTCAACAAACGCTAACTGCATTCCCATTCCCCGCGCTTGCTTCATTTTTTCTTCCTGCATTTGCGGCACGCGTTCGGTAGCGAAGTCGAGCCACTCTCTCACGATGAGCATACCGTCCTTTGGTCCACTATCAGCGATTGGTGTTTTTAGTCCTTCCTCAACCAGTGCGTAGGTCAACAGCCCGTGGCCCAGTTGCGCGGTCTCCAGCGCCGCCTGATAACTCTGTGCGGCGGTGAGAATGTACATGCCTTTCTCATAGGCCAACTGCGCGAGTCCTTTAGAATTCATCGGCCCGCGGCGCTTCTCCTCCGCTTCAAGTGCTTGTCCCGAGTTGCAGGCGTCGATCACGAGCAATAGGTGACCGGCATCAAGGGCTTCAACCGCTTGTTCCAACTCCTCATCGGAGATGCTGTGCGCGAGTATGGTGCGCAGGCCTTCCTCGTTGAGCTTGGTGCGATCGCCGGTGTAGCCAAGATCGTGCGGGATAAGATAGAAGCGCTGCGCTTGCGCGGTGCCATGGCCGGCGAAGTAGATGATGACTGTGTCTTCGGGTTGAGCACGCTTGAGATTGCTGAGCGGTCCAGCTTTCAGTGATGGTGGCCCAGGCTCGCCGGTCAGGCGATGCAAAGCGGCAAGAATATTGGCTTTGGTCGCATTCTCGTTTACCAGCGACACCACTTCGATGTTCTGGAAATTTCCCAACTGAGTTTGCCTGAGCCGAACTTCTTCACTGAAGCTCTGGGCGTCGGCCATTGCGTATTTCAGATTGTACTCGGAATTCGCATACTCGTTTACGCCAATCGCGATTACGTAGGCGGTGCCGGCGCGCTTCAAACTGTCTGCGCCAGTTAGCGGCAGCTGCGCATCTTTGCTCTTTACGTTGTCCCGGTTGAACGCGTAAGCCGTTAGACGATTTGGTCCGGCGCCAATCGTGATCTCCTCTTCGAAACTAACGACGGGCTTTCCACTCAAAACATCGCCATGCCAAACCTTGAGCAGCGAACCGTTGCGAAACAGTCTTACGTCGCGCGCGCCGCTGCCCTGAGCATGTTCCTTGTCTGCGGGCGCATCGGTGACATCGATCTTTACTTTGACGGTACGCGTAGTTATTGCCGCAGCTGGATCAGCGGCGGGCTCAAGCGACAACTTCACGACTGGTTGGCGCCGGTCTTTTTTGGAAACATCCGCGGCAACATGCGGACGCTTGCCGGCAAGAATGTCAGCGAGCAGGCCCGGATAGTAAAACTCATTGAAGAACCATTCGATGGGCGCCACGTTGAAAGTATCCTGGTTGTAGCGCCAAAGAATCTGGTTCCACGAAACCGGCGTGCCGTCGAATAGCCCTTGCGGCGTCACCACCATCCACTCGCCTCCATCGTCCAGGGAAATCAAGGTCAACAGGAGTTCGCCTGTCTTCGTGTCCCACAGGAGGGTCGAGCCGTCGTCGCTGGCCGATGCGAGCAAGTGCGAATCGGGACTGAAATCAAGCGAGTCGATGTTGGTTGTGTGACCCCTAAGTGTGCACAACTCGCTTCGCGACGCTACATCCCAAATCTTGATGGTGTTGTCGCTACTACTCGAGGCCAGCAAACGCCCATCGCGGCTGAAAGCAACTTGCGTCACGCCTTTGCCATGTCCTTTGAGCGCTGCAATCTCACGACCGCTGGCCACATCCCAAAGCACCACCTGACCAACCGCTTCAACCTTCATGTTCTTCATGAAATCCTGCGGATCGGTCGGTGGTTGGTTTTTCGCTTTCTTTCCACCCTGCCCCATTGCCGCTTTCATCATTGCATCCATGTCAAAGTTCGACTTCGAATCAACACCACCGACGGCCAGGGTTCGTCCGTCAGGACTAAAAGCGAGCGAGGTAACTGTGTGGCCCATTGTGCCGGCAGACATCGAGCCCATGACGCTTGTCATCATCGCACTCATGTCGGCCATGTTCGGCAATTGCATTCCCTGAATTTGTTTGAGCGAAGGTCTTGGGGCGGACTTGGCGCCTTTGTTCGAACCCGCCTGTCCGGCATTAGCAGGATTTCCCAGCGCGCTAAACTGATCCATTGGCGACGAACTCAAATCGCGCAGCTTACTTCCGGACGCCGTATCCCAGAGAGAGACTGTGCTCATCGAGCTTATCGTCGCCAGCACTTTCGCGTCAGCGCTGAATCTGATCGCGCTGGCGCTCGCGCCAGTCAGCAGGGTTGTAACTTCGCGCCCGGATTTCACGTCCCAAATCTTTGTCTGCATCGCGCTCATAACGGATTGGGAAGTAGTAGCCGGAGAGTTCTCGGAATTATCGAAGCGTGGGCCATAAGTTACGACGATCGTCGTGCCACCAGGGTTGAAACTCGCCCGCTGAACAACGCCCCCGCCGTCTGGTGAAGCGAGCGTCTGTATTCGCCGGCCGGTCGCTGTTTCGACAATGGAAACAGCGCCGTTCGTAAGATCGTAAGTAGCCAGCAGAAGACCGTCGTCACTTGGCAACGTCATCATTCGATCCGCCGGCGCCGCGATTCGCAGACCACGACCAGAGCGAAGATCCCAACGCGTCCGTCCGCCGGAAGACAGTTGAGTGCCTTCGGCGTTGAAGCGCACTTGGTAAGCCATATTGATCCGGCCATTCAGCTTCAGTAGTTGTTTCGCAGTGTCTCCCTTTTCCAATTCCCAGAGGATCGTCGGCGTATCAAAGCCGCCCGTAGCGATTCGCTTGCCGTCGTCACTGAAACCAACGAAGGCAGCGCCGGTCTTAATCGCAAGCATGCCACTGCTGGGTACGTTCACCGCCGGCAACTCCTGGCCGGTCGCGGTGTCCCAGCGTCTCACGGAGTAGCCTGTTACTAACGCCAACTGGCGACCATCGCGGCTGAAATTGACTGGAGTGAACTCGTTGGTAATCGTACCCAGATCTCGCACATTCGTTTTTGCATTCAAGTCCCAGAGCTTTAGGTGCTTGTCGACGATTCCGGAAACAAGCACGCGGCCATCAGACGCGAAGCACACCTGGACGCTGGCAAAATCTTTGTCCGGCAGGTTGATCGAACGTAACTCGCGCCCGCTGTTAATATCCAAAAACTTAACCACGGGCGACGATTCTGTTTCAACTTTGGCCAGTTGAGTACCATCGGGGCTAAGCGCCACACTGACGTCACCACCACTGAAACCCGCGACACTGAACTCGGTAGTTCCCAGGCTACGGAGTTCTTTGCCGCTCGCCGCATCCCATACCTTGATCGCGTCGCCCACCGTTACAATCTGACCATTCCTGGTAAACGCGAGGAACGAGACCCCGAAAGAAGAAGCTATCGAGCCTTGTGAACCGGCGAGCGTTTGCAATTCGCGCCCGGTCGTTACGTCCCAGATTTTTACTGAGTTGTCGCCGGCAGCTGCGGCCACCAATCGGCTGTCTGGGCTAAACGCGATCACAGGAGAGACGCCGATAACGCTTTGGGTCTCGCTCGAAAGATTGCGCAGCTCGCGGCCGGTTGCCGTGTCCCAAAGTTTGATAGTGCTGCTGCGGTAGGTGGCGGTAGCGAGCAGGCGACCATCCGGACTAAAGACAAGACGCGTGGCGCCGATGAAACTGTTGTAGCCGGTTTGGAGTACGAGTTCCGGCTTTGCCTCGCGGTCTTGTTGTTGAGCCGGTGAGCCGGCGCTGGTGCTTGAGCTTTGAACACCGAGTCCTCGTTGGTCTGGAGTTGGCGTCGGCGATTGCGCGCAGACGGCGATGCTCAGCACCGGCAACAATGCGATCGTCAGTATCAGGCAGAGCCAGGTGTGACGCAGGTGGAGAATCCTTGTTGTAACCATCGTCGACTCGCTTCTTTAGTCGCAATTTGCTCGTTTATGAGATTGTGACTGTGAACAAATGTCTGTTACCGTTTTGCGAGTTTAGATCACCGCGACCCAAATCGAAATGTTTGCGCTTCACGAAAGAGTAATTTAGTTGCTCGGCAAATCTATCGCCATAACCGCTGGTGCAATTCTCGTGGTGGCCGCCATCGTGCTGGCGGCGCGGCCCTCGTATCTTGGGGTCCGCGCAGGACAGGCCGACGAAAACTATCTCAAGTCTACCGACTGCCGCTCCTGTCACGAAGATCACTTTGCCTCATGGGCCCACACGTTTCACAGTCGGATGACTCAGGAAGCGCGGCCTGCCAGTGTCCAGGGCGACTTCACTAAAGCGAATACTTTCGACTACCTCGGCGTCAAGGCGCACATGGAACAGCGCGGCGATCGTTTCTTCATGACCTTCAACTTTCCCGACGGTCGCACCCAAACTGTCAGCGTTGATCGCACCGTCGGTTCACGTCGCATCGAACAATATCTAACAAAGCAGCCGGGGCAATACACGCGCCTGCCGCTCGCCTATGATCTGGTTAACCACCGCTGGATGAACCTTAACGGTTCGTTTTTTTTCCCGGACAACGACAACTATTTCCAGCACAACGCTCAATGGGACGCGAACTGCGTTTTTTGCCACAACGTTAAGGCACAACCGCATATTGATTTCAGCACCAAACAATTCAGCACGGAAGTTTCGGAGCTCGGCATCGCCTGCGGTGCTTGCCACGGGCAAACAGCCGCGCACGCGCAGGCTGCAACCTCGCCGTTGACGCGGTTAGCGTGGCGTCTGCAGCCAACCGGCGACAAAGGAATCGTTGATCCGCTGAAACTGTCGCCCGAAAGATCGATGATGATCTGTGGACATTGTCATGGACAGCGTTTGCCTGAACCTTTCGATCGGATCCAAACAATTCTAACTAAGGGTGATCCTTTCAACGCCGGCGATGACCTTGCCCAGTATTACCGTCCGATCCAACGCGACTCGCATGTGGGTGAGACTTCTTTTGCCAGTCGCTTCTGGGCGAACGGCAGCCCGCGTCTAACGGCTTACGAGTATCAAGGCATCTTGCGTTCTAAATGTTTCAGCAAAGGCGAGCCCGGCAAACAAATTAACTGCCTGACTTGTCACACGATGCACAGTGGTGATCCGGCCGGCCAGATAACCGCCGAGAATCGGACCGATAAACCGTGCCTCGGTTGTCATCAAAAGTTTGCTGGCAACGCGGCGCTCGTCGCTCATACAAAGCATGGAGCAGATTCCAGCGGGAGCCGCTGTTACAACTGTCACATGCCGCGTGCGGTCTACGGCATTATGACGTTTCATCCGACCCACGACATCACAGTTCCCGATCCACAGCTAACGGCGAACTCCGCAGTTCCAAACGCCTGCAACCAATGTCATCTGGATCGCGGAGTTAACTGGAGCATCGAGCAAACGAAAAAGCTTTGGCCAGGGCGTTTCCGTTACGCGCAGCCCAGCAAGAACGAACAGTTTGACTTGCCGGAAGGGCCACGCGCTTTATTTGCCGGTGATGCGCTGACGCGAGCGCTGGCCGCCGATCTGCTGGGTGGCGGTGGGCCAATGAAACCGGATCCACTCTGGGCCAGCCCGTTCCTGGTCGAAGCCATGACTGACAAGTATCCTATCGTGCGCTTCTTTGCCGCGAACGGACTTACCAGGCTGCCGGGTTCTGAGAAAGTCTCCAAGCCTGATTATCTGGCGATGCCGGCGGCGCGTGAAGCGATCTTGCAGGAGTGGCGGCAGTTGATGGCAACTTGTCCGGCTGAAACGCGGCAACAGGCGCTGACTCTGGGGACTAAACTGCGAGCCGGAAGAGTTGACGTCGATCTTGAAGTGGGAGAATAGTCGTTGGCGCGAACAAGAGAAAACCAAACAACAAAGCCACCGGTGAACGCGAGTCCCAGTGCTGAGGTTGTGGACCATTCTGGAATACTATTTCAGGGGTGGGCGAGCCTTGCGTTCTGGATGGCGGCTGGTTTGCTGCTTGAAAGTCTAATGGCTTATAAGGCGCCGGCCTATTTGCAGGACTCCGTGCGGCGCGAACTGTTTCGTCTGGCCCATGCACATGGCACCGTCCTCGGTTTGGTTTTGATCGTCGCGGCCTTATCTGGCGAGCGCTTCAAAGTCCAGCCAGCGCACGCTGCACAGCTGGCGTTAAGGTTTGGCGCCGTCTTGATGCCGCTCGGTTTTCTGCTGGCGGGAATCTGGCATTACGAAAGCGATCCGGGATTAGGCATTTGGCTGGTGCCGGCCGGCGCTTTGTTACTGATCTTCGGAGTGATTTCGTTTGTGCTCGCCAGCTGGGTCAACCACCGCCGTTCGGGATAGTTGAGAGATCTGTCGCTGGCTTAGGCGGTCGTAGTATTTCGTGTATGATTCCCGCGCTCTAACATCCCTTCAAAAAATCAGCCGTAATAGTGGCTGAACTTCAGGAGCATTAAATGTTAACTAAGTTCTCCATATTGCTTTGTCTTGTTTGTGCGATTGTTTTAGTTGGCTGTGCCAAGTCAGAGCCAACCAGCAACACCCCGGCAGCTAACGCCAACAAGGCGAGCACTGCTACCACACCAGCTTCAAGTACAGCTCCGGTCGCGACCGCCGGCGACAAGATTGGCGTACCTGAATGCGACGAGTTTATTGCTAACTACGACGCTTGTGTTACCGGGAAAGTTCCTGAAGTTGCTCGTGCCCAATACAAAATGGCGATAGAGCAATGGCGCACCTCTTGGAAAAAACTGGCGGACAACCCCCAGACCAAAGGCAGCTTGGCCGCAGCCTGCAAGCAGTCAGCGGAACAGGCCCGCACCTCGATGAAGAGTTACGGTTGCACGTTCTGATCGCGACAGAGCGGCGGCGGTGGGGGGTAAACCCCCGGCAGTGCCTTAATTTGGAATCTCCGTGCAACCTCTGTGTTCTCTGTGTCTCGGTGGTACGTGTTTGCCCGGGTTTTTCCACGAAGAACTGAAACAAACAACGGCCCCGAAGGGCGCGTCCTTCAGGGCCATTGTTTGTCAGCGGCAGCGAGTTCCCCAACTTTCTGCGCCGATGTAGTTCGAAGCCGTCCGTTATCGTTTGGCGGTAACAGCGACGGTGTCCTTCGACATCTTATTTGCCGCCAGTTCGCGCGCCATACGCTTCTCGGTGCGCGATCTTATTGCCTGCATGCCGTCGGCATCAGACGCCAGCCAAACTTGCGCTAAGAAGTACTGCTCGCCATAGCGATTGAACACCAGCTTCGCATTGTCCTCACTCCTGCCGATGACGCTGTTCGTTCGTAGCAACGCGCTTTCGTGGCCGTTGGCGCTGGTGAGTTGCAGCACTTTCACGTCGGAACTCGGATTAGTACAACGCACCGCATAGTCGCCGGCGGGCATTACTCTGTCGCCGATAGTGAAGGCAAACGGGATGGTCACGTTAAGCTGCACGCGCGGTTGCGTTTGCGCATTGGCGCTGGAAACACCGGCAATGATTAGCAGGGCGATAATTGTAACTACCATTTGGAATTGTTTTTTCATGACGTTCTCCTCATTTCGTTTTCGCTTGGGACTGAAGCCGAGTCCGGGCGGTTGTTTCAAGGGGCGACCATTTGCTGACGCCGAAAATCGTCGGCGGGCTTATCGCGCTTCGTCCCCATAAATGCTCTCCACCTACTAACGCGGAGACTCTCACCAAATTCCCTCACGCCTGCAAAAGTTCCTGTTGTAAACTTTCCCCGCAATTCGCACGCAGGACCAGATTTCCCGTTAACCTCCGTAATTTGCGGGACTTCATGTTTTCGGAACTCACCGGCAGACGAGAACCAATGCAACCTCCTGAGGGAATCACCCAACTTCTAGTGCGTTGGAACGGCGGCGACAAAACAGCACTGGATCAACTGATGCCGCTGGTCCAGAGCGAGCTGCGCCGGTTGGCGGGTAACTATTTGCGTCGCGAGCGCCCCGGCCACACGCTGCAACCGACGGCGCTAGTCAATGAAGCCTATCTGCGTTTAGTCGATCAAAAGAAAGCGAACTGGCAAAACCGCGCTCAGTTTTACGGCATCGCTGCACAACTAATGCGGCGCATCCTGGTTGATCACGCGCGCCAGCACAATGCGGCCAAACGCGGCGGCTCGGATCAACAACGGCTTTCAATCACCAGCGCCCACGACGTGTCTGACAAACCGAACCTGGATCTGCTGGCGTTGCACGAGGCGCTCGAAGAGCTCGCGGCGATTGATCCGCAACAGGGCCGCATAGTTGAGTTGAAGTTCTTTGGCGGTCTTTCAATAGAAGAAACCGCCGAAGTGATGCACTTGGGACACGCTACGATCGAGCGTGATTGGAAGATGGCACGCGCGTGGCTGCGCCTAAAACTTGAATAAGATGAGACAGTGTTGTTCTGTGTCAGCTTTGAGGGATTATGGGGCTGACTTACGCGTTCAAATAAGCAGGACTTTTAGCTTATGACGATAACTCCCGAACATTGGCAGGAAATCAAACGCGTATTTAATGCGGCGCTCGATCAGAAACCGGAGGCGCGTCCGATATTTCTCGACGAAGCTTGCGCCGGGAATAGCGAATTGCGTAGTGAAGTGGACAGTCTGCTTTCGTCTTACGAACGAACGGGCGAGTTTATTGATGCTCCGGCGTATGAAGTGGCTGCCGGATTAATATTGGAAAAGGAATCGGTTCTGACTCCGACGGGAAATCTGGGCTCTTATCGCATCCTGTCCACGCTTGGCCGCGGCGGCATGGGAGAAGTTCTGCTTGCCGAAGACAGTCGGCTGGGTCGCAAGGTGGCGCTGAAGCTGCTGCCTTCATCGTTCACAAACGACCCCGATCGGCTGGCGCGTTTTGAACGCGAGGCGCGCGCAGCTTCAGCTCTCAACCATCCAAACATCCTGACGATTTATGAAGTCGGATCTTTTGATGGCCGTCAGTTTATCGCTTCCGAATATGTGGAAGGCGAGACCCTGCGCCAACGACAACTCCATTCGCCGCTGAAACTGAGTGAAGTGCTGGATGTTGCCGTGCAAGTTGTTTCAGCGCTGGCGGCCGCCCATCAAGCGCACATCGTTCACCGCGACATCAAACCCGAAAATATCATGCTGCGTCCTGACGCTTATGCGAAGGTCGTTGATTTTGGTCTCGCGAAGCTAACCGCAAAGCCCACGCCGAGTTCCGACACTTCTCTGCCGACCATGCGACAGGTTGATACCGACACCGGCGTGGTGATGGGAACGACGGCGTACATGTCGCCGGAACAGGCCCGCGGCTTGACACTTGACGCGCGCACCGACATCTGGAGTTTTGGCGTGGTGCTTTATGAAATGGTGTCGGGAGTGACGCCGTTTAAGGGTGCGACCCCCAGCGACTTAATCGTTTCCATACTCGATCGTGAGCCGGCGCCATTGCCTGCAACCGGAAGCGTGATTCCGCCGGAGCTGGATTGGATCATTCGAAAAGCACTGCGGAAAGATCGTGAGGAACGATATCAAACTGCGCGCGAACTGCTGGGCGATCTCCGCAGCTTGAAACGGCAGATTGATTTTGCCGCGCAGAACGAACGAACGCTAATCTCCGAAGATGCAGCGCCGCTATCGGTTTCACCGTCGATCTCGACGGACCAGCCGCGGGCGTTGTCCACTGCCGAAGTTGGGCGAACGAAAACGATTACTCACGCCCAATCAGTAGCGGTTGCCAGTCGCAAGCGCACAGTTGCAATCGCCGCGGCTCTTGCGGCCTTGTTAGTCGGCGCAATCTTCATCGGTTACAAACTTTGGCCTGGCAAAAAGAGCGCGACTTTCCAGTCGATGAAGATTACCCGTCTCACGAATTCGGGGAAAGTTATCGACTCGATAATATCGCCCGACGGCAAGTACCTGGTTTATGTTCTCAGTGATGCTGGTAAACAAAGCCTCTGGATCAGACAAGTAAGTATCGCTAACGACAAACTGATCGTGCCGGCGGCGCAAATGGGAGTCTTCGGGATTACTTTCACGCGCGACGGCAACGACGTCTACTACGTTATCAAAGTGAACATGGACAAGGGCACGCTCTATCGTGTTCCAGCATTAGGCGGCACGCCGGTAAAAATTCTCGAAGGAGTCGACGCTCCCGTTAGTTCATCTCCGGATGGCAAACAACTGGCTTTTCTGCGCGGCAGTTTTCCCAATCAGGGAGAAAGTGCGCTGATGATCGCGAACAGCGATGGCAGCGGCGAGCGTATCCTGGCAACTCGTAAGTCGCCGAAAGCGTTCGTGCCGATTTTTTTCACCGGCCCGGCGTGGTCACCCGACGGCAAACTTATCGCCACCTCGGTAGGCAGTTTCGACGCTTCTTTTCGAATCTTCACCTTTGCTGTAACTGACGGCAAGGAAACTGATTTGACCCCAAATGCGCCATGGCGATTCACCGCCAGGGTCGAGTGGTTGCCGGACATGTCCGGGTTACTCGCGATCGCCGGTGAAGGGCCAGGTGTTTGTCAGGTTTGGTTACTCTCGTATCCCGGCGGCTCGATGCAACGCATCACAAATGACCTCGCTGCTTACCGCGCACTTTCCATCGCCAACGACGGCACGAAATTCAGCACTATACAGTCCAGTGGCCTGGTAAACATTTGGATAGCCGCGGAAGGGGACACCGATCACGCGCTGCAATTGCCCACCGGCAATGTCGGTTTCTTCGGGTCAAGCGGCAATACAGTCTCCTGGACTCCAAAAGACGGGCTTGTGTTCATTTCCAACGAAAGCACCAACCTGGATATCTGGTCGATGGATGCCAATGGCGAGAACCGCAAACAGCTGACGTCCAATGCCGGCTACAATTTTAGCCCACAGGTTTCGCCTGATGGCCGTTACATCGTTTTTGTCTCCAATCGTGGCGGCAATCGGAATGTCTGGCGTATGGACATCAATGGCAACAATCCGCGTCAACTGACAAATGGGACCGCGGAAGCCACGCCGACGATCACACCCGACAACAACTGGGTGATTTACTCATCACTCGTCGGCGGACGGTTTACGCTTTGGAAGGTTGGAATTGATGGCGGGAACCCAGTCGAGTTAACGAACCGTGTAGCTACATCCCCAACCCTTTCGCCTGACGGCAAATACGTGGCATATATGTTTCCAGCCTCGCTCGATCCGCTCGCGCCCCCGAACCGTATTGCGATCATGCCGATTGCTGGAGGAGAGCCGGCTAAAGTTATCGAAATCCCTTCAACCAGCACGGTGGCGCCGTCGGCTCACTGGTCAGCGGACGGTAAGTCGATCATGTACACGGTAAATATCAACAACGTCACAAACATCTGGAGCCAGCCGCTTGATGGCGGCGCGCCCAAGCAAGTCTCAGAATTTAAGGACAGTTTAATGACCGGGTTTGCGTGGTCGAATGACGGGAAGAAGCTGGCATGTACGCGCGGAGTGCTGATGCGAGATGCGGTGCTGATTTCGGAAGAGGAGTGACCGAAGCAGCAACCAGCAATCAGGAGGGATCATGGTTAAGCTGCCGTGCGTAGAGGCCCAAGCGATCAGAACGAGCAGCCGTAGGGCTTCATCAAGGTGCGGGCCTGGTTGGCTGACTGTTTGCACGCGGCGGCCAGCGTTACTCTATTTTGCGGCTTCTCAGCCAGTTTTTTCCACGACGTGCGCCATTGCTCGATGGCCGTCTCGTATTGCGGACGGGCTACTTCCGGAACTTTGCTGGACACACAGGCGGAATAGTCAGCGATGAAAAGGTCGCACTCGGGGACGCCGATTGTTCCACTGGATGCTACCACTTCGACATTTACCGAGTTGGTGTTTATGTTGAGGATGAGGCCGGAGCCGGTTACGAAGGCATTAACGGAGACCCGGTAGGAACCCGCACGGGAATACTTGTGCGCCACCTGCGAAGCTGAAGGAGATAGGTTAGCTCTTGTTCTATCACCGAAGTTTAGCGTGTATTTCACCTCCGCAATGTTCGGCACAATTCGTATTGCGAATACGACAGTTTCACCCACGGTGACGCGAGTTGGGCTGGCGAGGAGAGTCACGGTTGCGGTTTGAGGTGTCGATGTTGGAGACGCAGTCGGGGTCGGAGTCGGCGTCTTGATGGATTGCGCTGACCCTGCGGGCCTTGCGTTTGGTCCACTCGCGACCGCATCACAAACTCCACTCACTGTTCCCGTTTTCATGAATTCTGCTTTGAGCTGTGCTTCGACTTCATAACACTTCAACTGGCTCCGATAGGCAGTGCCAAGCGCTCCCGCACCAACTTTTGCGCAGTCGCAGTTGATAGGCTGCGTTTCGCTGAAGTTACTGATCGCCTTATCCAACCAACCTTTGAAGGTTTCATCCTGATAGTCTTTGCTTGTTGTGAGGGTGTGGAGCATGCCCAGTTGGTCAGTTGTCCCTTCCCAATTTGGTCGTATCAATCCCAGCGTGCGCGCGATGTATAAATTGACGCGATAACGGTCTGGCCCCTCGACCAGAAGTCCGCCTATCAACGCCTTAACCACGGCTGCTTTATGTTGTTGATACAGCTTAACCAACTGATCACTCGCATCGCGGCGTTCGTCGCCAACGAATTTTGCAATCAGATCGGCGATCTGCTTATCGATATCGACTGGTGGCTGAACATTACTTGCCCCCGGACCGAAGACTGCGCTCGTGACAGCACTCGTATGTCCTTTTAGGACTTGCACCGTCTTTCCGGTCGCCGCTTCCCACACGCGCGCGGTTTGGTCGTCGCTGGCGGTCACTATGTAGTTGCCATCGAAACTAAACGCGGCACTCCGAACAACGCCCGTGTGCCCACTTAAAAGCAACACCGACCGCCCGGTCGCGGCTTCCCACACTGTCACAGTGTTGTCTCGGCTGGCCGTTGCTATGTATTTGCCGTTGGGACTGAAGCAGGCGCTCAGAAGGCCTGGCCCGCTTAGTGCCAACATCTCTCGTCCGTTCGCGACGTCCCACACGCGCGCGGTGTTGTCTCGGCTGGCCGTAACTATGAACTTGCCATCGGGACTGAAAACAGCGCTTTCAATAAAATCCGTGTGCCCATTTGTAGCCATCACCGAGCGCCCGGTCGCGACTTCCCATAGCCGTGCGGTTTTGTCTGCGCTGGCCGTCACTATGTATCGTCCATCGGGACTAAAATCGGCGCTGGTAACAGAACCGGTGTGCCCGCTTATAGCCATCACCGAGCGCCCGGTCGCGGCTTCCCATAACCGTGCGGTTTTGTCTGCGCTGGCCGTCACGATGTATCGTCCATCTCGACTGAAAACGGCGCTATAAACAGAATCCGTGTGGCCAGTTAATACGAACACGGTCTTTCCGGTCGCGACTTCCCAAACTCGGGCGGTATAGTCTGCACTAGCCGTCACTATGTCTTTGCCATCGGGGCTGAAGGCGGCGCTATGAACAAAGTTTGTATGCCCAACTAGTACTATCAATGTTTGTCCGGTTGCGGAGTCCCAGACCCGCGCCGTGGTGTCTGCGCTGGCCGTCACCACCAACTGCCCAGCTAGCGTTGAATTAATCTCGACGGGCGGACCCGCCTCAGTCGGACGGACCAAAAAGAACAATGCGAGTGAGCCAATCGCCGCGAGGATCAGCGCGCTGATGGGACGCATGCCGAGCGCAAGCTGTCCTTGCGGAAAGAAAAGCCTGCGTATGGAATCGGGAACGCTCACTGTTAGTTTGCGGGGTTTGCGCCCCGACATGAACGCAAGGAATACGTAGTCGCGGAGCGGACTCTCGGGTGGTTCGTCTGTTAGTGCCCGCCTCAAAAATCTTTTGAAGTTCCAACTCCTAAATCGTTTTTTTAGTCTTTCTACCAAGCCACTCGAATGCCGTTCAGACTCTCCTTTGCCAAACGCGATATCCAGTTGAATTCCTTGAGCAGGTTGCTCGAGCATGGTAAGGAACAACTCTTCGAGGGTGTGGCGAATTCTTTGCTCGTCCTCCGGCGACAACTCGGCAGCCAGTCTTGAGCGCAACCAGTCCGGCAGCGTGCCATGACGGAACCACGGCAGACGCACCAACGCCAACAGGCGATCTTCGATCTCCGATCGATCGCTAAAGAGTTTGAATCCCAGATGGAGCGTCAGGTCCCAGGTGAGAGCGGGATAGATCGCGCAGGCACTCAGCCAAAAATAACCCTTGCTACCGAGGGAAAGTTTCAGCTGATCGCACAACTGGCTGGCTATCTCCGACGCTGGCTCGTGATTCTCCAACCAGCGCCGCGGCCGTTCGCGAAGCATTGCCGGAAACGGACGAACTCTTTTGTTTCGATCCAGCCGCGGGGTGGTATCGCTATCGATTACTTCCGTAAGAGCAGCTAGCCCTTCCTTTGTCGCCGGCAGAACAATGAAATCCAACTCAGACAAAATCCATTCGCGATGGCCCCAATGCGCCGGTGATTCCGAAGTCAGCACCGCCCGCTTGGCCCAAGGCGCGAACAGTTCAAGCCAGGGTTCGGGCGCTCCGCTCACTGGGTTTAGGAACGACGAGCCATCACTGAAAATTATCAGGTGATGATCCGGATGCAGCGCCGCCATCTCCTGTAGCGTTACAAAGCGGGCATCTTTCCCTTGTGTCCGGCACAGGCGTGGATCGCCTTGAAAGTAATACGAATCAACGAAGACGTTTTCCTGGACCAACCGCCGGACAATCTCCTCTTCGAACCGGGCCTGTTGATCCTGAAAACTGGTACGGTCAATCAGGACCAGATACTCAGGAAGCGTTTGACGAGACCCATAGAAAGGTGAAAAGAGTCCCCCTCTCTGAATGGTTTTGTGCACCGTGCCGGGAGCATCCAATTCCCTGGCGCCGCGCTGCCGGTGGCGTCTGAGTTCCTGTATGGTGCGCCGGAACGACTGTCCCATGAAGAGTTGCGCAGCCGCACCTTTGACGACGATCTGATCCAGATGAGGCTGAGTTGCACTCTGTAACTTTTTCAACAGCGCCCCGTTCAGCTTCTTGTCCCAAAACAACCACATTCCAAAAATCACAAACGGGAGTGTGGCGGCGCCTATCCGAATCCACTTCAGCTTACTTGCCGCGCTTCGTTGCACCACCCGTACGTTCACTACTTGCGGATCTGGTGTAACCACCTCCGGAGTGACGGGAGGACTTGGTGTTACGATCTGCGTCGAACTGTTGTCCGTCGGATCGCCGACCTCCTGAAGGGTGAGCAGGAGCGGTGATTTACTGTTCGTGTCAATTCGGAGCGTCGCAGGTTCATGCTTGGGGTAGTCGGCGGTGAGGGTATCCGGCAATTGCTTTGATCGGTAGGTGATTGTAAAGCCGCCACTGCCGTCGCTCGTCGAAGTTCTTCCGCCAAATGAAATGCGCGCATTGGGCAGCGGTTGTTTGGTGTCGCTGTCGATTATCTGGCCGGCTAAGGTGCGTGGAATTAATGGCGGCAAAAAAATCACGCTGGCGACGATCACGAGCAACCCAAACAAGGGTACTAAATACTTCGGTTGAAAAAGCGAGCTGAGCCAATGTCTCCGCACACCTTCATCGATGACCGGTCCAACTTTGTTCGCTTCTATGGGCTTAGGCCCAACCCACCCCGGATGCTGTGTTATCCAACGGTCAAATCGGCGATAGAAGTTGCTCTGTTCTCGAGGCGAAGAGCAAAGGACAGGCGCTAACCAGGTCCGCAGCGCGCGTGGATCCGAAGGCAGGTGACCGCTGGCGGCGAGAGTTATGAGCAGGTTCTGCGCCCCAATGTATTGTTGGGTGCTGATGTCGTACCCAGTCAGGCGCAGGTCGTCAATGAACGCGATCAGATCATCCACATCGATCAGGGTCGCGGACATGTCGCTGGTTACCTCAACCACTCGGCCAGTAGCTCTTTGGCAATCGTCTGATCGTCAGCGCTCTTCACCAGGGTGCTGAGACTCGCGAAGGCCAATGGCGAGTTGTCACGAAGGCGCTGGTTGCCGGCCATGCCTTGTTCGCGAAGCGATATCAGCCAACCGAGCAGTTCAGCGGTAGCGGGTCTCTTGCGCAGGCCGCTACTCGGTTCGCGCAACTTCGAGAAGAAATCGAGAGCATCTGAGAGGATTACGCCGTCATCGCCTTCGAAGGCGCCGATTCGCGCCAGAATGATATCTGTCAGGCGCTGCTTTTCGGGAAAAGGGATGTTGTAATAAATGCAACGACGGAGGAAAGCATCGGGCAGGTGTTTTTCGGAGTTGCTGGTGATGATCAAAATCGGGCGCATCTCTTCGCCGGCAGTAATTTTCACGTTGCCAAGTTCTGGGATCTTGAAGTACATGCCCTCGACTTCATTAAGCAGGTCGTTGGGAAAATCGCGCGGCGCCTTATCAACTTCATCGATCAACACCACGGATCGACGCTCGCCGCCATGAACGAAACCCTCGGGCAGCCACTCGCGAACGTCGTCCTCTTTGTTAGAGAGCAGAATCGCCGTACCAAGCGCATTGTAAGTGAGGTAGTCGAGGCTTCTTTGGCTGCCTTCCCCGGTTTGGGCTGCATGAAACCGTCCCAGCGTGTCGTATGAATAAAACAGATCACGCGCGGTATTGCTCGACTTTGTTTCAAACATCAACGGCGTGCCGAAACCTAATTCCCAAGCGACGCTGTTTGCGAGTTGAGTCTTGCCCGTGCCCGGCTCACCGGTCAGCAGGAGCGGTTGCCCAAGCAACAAGGCTACATTGACTGCATCAATCAAACCTTGATCGGCTTTGTAGCCTTTCGGATCTATTTGCTTCGCGCGCCTTGATCCCGGAAGTTTGATTGGCTGGTCGACGGGACGATGGTTGCGCGGATCTCCGGTGTAATATGGAGGCATCAGTTATCCCCTCTGTTGACGATTTTGACTCAATAACGATCTCAGCTCAGTAGCCAGTTTCTCCATCGAGATGAGGCCATCCGCGGTGCATATTTCTCCGCGTTCATAAAGCGCGCGTATTTCGTTTTCCCCGATCCGGCGAACCGCGCGGACCGCCGGATGGCGCGCCCAGTCTTCAACATCACTGCGCTGGATCGCCTTTAGCTCGGTGAGCAGCACGCCATACTGTCCGGCGTGAGACGGCCAATCAAGCGTGGTCAGGTAGGTTCTGAGCCGCTCTTCAAGTTTTTGCATCTTCCGCTTCTGGAAAAAACTCAGCATCTCAAAGTGCTGGTGCTTGAGACAGACGAAATTGATCAAGGTACGCCCCGGCGGCAAATCCGGCCAGGCGTCCCAAAAGTTCAGCAGAGCGTCGAAGAGGGCCGTCCCCGACGTCTGAAAGTTTTCGGTAAGCAGATTTGAAGTGAGCAGCAATGGCCTTTCGTTTAGCGCGATGGACTTGATGATACTGTCCGGTGAGGCGGCGCTGTTCTGAAGCAGTGAAGCTCCGAGATTGCTCTCAAAAACTTTGACGTAACGCTGCGGTGGCACGTCCGGCGACGGCCACGGGAAAGAATATTCTTCGGGCGAGAGCTGTTTCGCGGTCAGGTTAAGACTGCGGCTGATGGACGTATGTTGCATGCGTTCCAAAAACTCGCTGTGACATTCAAATTCATCGCCATGAACAATGCAGACAAACGGCCGGCGCGGTATGGTCGCTTGATGCTCCTGCAGTGCGTGAGTTAGCTCTCTTTCCTGATCGCTGCGATTGCAGAGGTAGGGAACCAGCCGGGGAATGTTGATGTCGGATTCAGCAGGAGAATCGTCGTCCGCTTGAGAAGCTCGCGGCACGCCACCCATTTCAACGATCTTTTCACGTACGCCTCTGGCAATATCAGTGAAAGCTTCATCGCGATCCAGCCAACTGGCGACGGGCTTGGCGTTCGATGGCAGGGCCTGGAGTTTGCTGAACGGCAAGGTTCCAAAATCGTCAACCTTGCGCAGGATAATCGGGATCACCGTTGCTTCTCCGGCTTCATGCCGTTGCATCGCTCGAGGCAACTCGTTGTCCCAAATATAGTCAGACGACAGAAAATCAGCGCTGATGAGAAGAAGAATGATATCGGCAGAATCTAAATGGCGCCGAATCTCGGCCGGCCATTCGTCCCCCGCTCCGATTTCGCCATCGTGCCAGGTGCGAATGATCTGCTCTCGAATGAGGGGTCTTAGATGTTTGTGGAGTTCACCTCGCAGTGCGGAGTCGTGGTGCGAGTAAGAACAAAAGACTTCCACCGTCCGATTTGTTTTATCCTGGGGGCGCACGGAGCTTTCCTTTATGGCCAACTGAAACAGTTTTGCCTGTTACAGCATGAGGGACTCTGCCGCCAAATATTATGGCGATACCGGATGGAGTCAAGGGGAATCTTCCCGGACAGACCTTCCTCCTTCACGGGAGCGGGAGGGTCGTCCCCGTTCATAGGTAGATTGGCTGGAGTCCCAGCGCCAATGGTTCAGACTCTGTGATTCACTGATAGATCGCTTCCCGGTGGGGGTGCGGCGCTGCTTCAGCCAGCCGTTTCGCTCTAACGTAGTCCGAAACGTGATCGCCGTAGCGTTCGACAAATCCTTCGCGATAGTCACTCCCACGAACAATTCCGCGGCAGTCCCGGGCGCCACAATGGCAGACGAAGTCGTCCATCGCCTCGTTGTAAAACGTGGCGTAGTCCATCGTAATCTCTTCGCCGGCCTTGATGTCGCGACGCGCAACCATGTCCAATTCCTGCAACCACGCGTTGGGATCGCACGAATGATTGATGGGTTTCCAATGCTCAGGATCCGGACTCCAACTCACGAAGACTTCATCCGTCAGCGGGTAGGCATACTCTGAAAACCAGTGCCGCTGTTCCGGGTTCCAATTTTCACGAACATGCTTTTGACTTACTAACACGTGCGCTTGCTCTTCGTGCGCGTCGATGAGTTGACCGGCGTAGATGTTTTCCAACGCATACATTCCGTAGCGGCTCTTGTGATCGAGCGCCAAATGCCAATTCCGATGCGCACGTTGCTGTCGTTGCCGCGCCGCCCGGATAATCTTCTCGAAGAAATCGCGATGGCCCCAGGGCTCATGCAGCAGGATAAGGTCAGCGCTGCCGGCGGCTTCTTCCAGCGGATAGGCGACGTCGCAGTTTGGATTGATCTCCAATAGGTAAAGTTCACCGGCCTCGCTCATGCGGATGTCGCAGCGACCGTAACCGGAGCCGTTCAAACCCGTGAACAGCTTGCGCGACATATCTTCGAGGCGTTCCGCAAGTTCATCGTCTTCACACTGGATGCAGGGCATCGCTTCGAAGTCTTTCCACTTCATGTCGAAGTGTTTGAACGAGTCGCCGCTGGGAAAGCGAAACTCCACCGGCCGGTACGCGTAAGGATTGAGTGGATCATCTGGATTCTCAACTACCAACACGCTGAACTCACGGCCGTCAATAAACTCTTCGATTAGTGTCGCCCCGAAGGCCTCGATCATTTTCGTCGCTTGCGCGCGCAAGGCCGCCGGCGTTTCCACGCGCGACTCTCGCGTCAAACCGATGCTGCCATAGCTATTCGGATGTTTGGCGATCATGGGAAACCGGAGCGTCCTGGCGGCCACTTCAATGCTCGCGTCGTCCTTCGCCAAAACATACGCCGGGGCCTTAATTCCCCAGAATTGGCAAACTTTTTTCATGGTCTCCCGCGAGGGCTCGTAGAAATTTGCAGTCGCGCCGGTGAAGGCCATGCCCAGGCGTTCCATCGTCTGCACTATTTCAATGCCGGCGCGATCTTCGTCCCAGGCGCCGTCGCAAAGATTGATGAAGACGTCGAAATCGCGTCGCGAAAGTTCGACGATCTGCCGCACGCCTTTCGCCTTGTCGATGTACACGGTTTCACACTCGTGGCCTTCGAGGTGACGAAGCACGTCGGAGAGCGGATCATAATCCTTCATCGGACTGTCGGAATTTTCGTAGGAAGGATCAAGGATGCAAATCTTCAATGGCGTTACCTCGGGGGGAAGCATTTCAGTAGTCAGCATTCAGCATTCAGTAGTTCCACGCGCACTTTACTCCAACAATGCGGCGCTGAAAACAACTATCTTCGCTCCGGATGTTTTATGTCAGTGACGGTCACTGCGAGTCGGGCCAAGCTTTTATCTTACGTACGACATCGATCCGTGAATTTGTCGCCTCAGACTCATCGTCACTTTATAGAATATTTTTCAGCAGCAGGGAGAAAGTCATGAGCGCACCACAAACACAAACAGACGAGCTGGAAAAATTGCGAGAGATGGTTAAAGACATCGACTTCTGTATGTTGACGACGCTGGATGAAAACGGCGACTTGCACAGCGGAGTTATAAGAAGTCGTGTTTCGAGTTCAGACCGTGGAGTTTGGGATGTTCGAAGTTTGAAAAAGCTACGTTACGATCACGCGGCGCTGGGGCAGTAGCCCGACAGTTATGGAGGGCTTTGATACCAAGCGGAATCTTAGAGCGCAGCCAGAGTCTTAGGATCCGAGCCCTCCATAACTGTCGGGCTACTGTCCCTGGCGCTTCGAACTTGAGCCGTGAAGCTTGGAACTCTAAAAAATGCCCGAAGGCCCCGAGGTTCGCAAATACGCTGACGCGCTCGATGCTGTTCTGACCGGACGCGTCATTACTTCCTTGACTGCACGTACGCGCGAGGCCCGGGCCTGGTTGCAGGGTAACGAAAAGCGTCTGCGCGGGCGGCGCATTAGTCGGGTCTTCTCCCACGGAAAACACTTGATCGGTTTGATCGAGGGTGGGTTTTTCTTTCATTCGCATTTGATGATGTGGGGGCGTTGGCAAACCTTTGGGCCCGAAGCGCCCGTGGAAAAGGATCGGCGTGAACGGGCGCGCATAGTGGTTGAAGGGGGTGCTGCGCTACTTTTCTCAGCACCAATCTTCAACGTGGGCGAAGGCGATCCTTACCGGCTAATCGAAAATCTTGCGAGCCTTGGTCCGGACGTTATTCCTTATGATGGCGACTTTGGTGAGGTCGAGTTTCGGCGTCGTCTCCTGTTGCCCGAGCATCACGAAATCACGATTGGAGCAGCGCTTCTCAATCAACGTATTCTTGCGGGTCTGGGAAACTACTTGCGTGCCGAGGTGCTGTTCAGTTGTCGTCTGAATCCCTGGCGCAAAGTAGAGGCACTCACAAAGAAAGATTTGCAGTGTCTTACGAAGACTGCGCCGGCGCTGGCCCGTCGTGCGTATGAACACAGCGCCACCGCGTCTGACGCTGAACGCGATCGCATGCGCAACGACATGGCGCTTGTTTATCAACCAGGACGTGAATACGGCACGCGTCATCTCGTCTTCCGCCGTACCAACTTGCCTTGCCTTCAGTGCGGAGAACCCATCAAGCAACTCCGTCAGAAAACCTTCAACGCGGAATTGACCGGCAACGAAGAGGATGGCGAGAGCAAGCCGGAAGAACGGACACGCATCGTGTACTTTTGTGCGAAGTGTCAGAAAGTGAAAACCGATGCAGCCGAAGACTTGAGGGAAACAGGTGGTTCATAAACGTGCAACCGGCGCTGCTCGCCTCGCATCACGGACGAGACGCGACTGCAGCGCTTCGGGTTAGGCGCCGACCGCGCGCCAGGCGCCGGTGATCGGATTAACGCGGTAGAGGTTGCCGCTTTCGATCGTGTAGAGCGAGTCGCCGGTGGCAAACATGTAATCGGTTTTCGCAAAGTCTCGTTTCCCGATTTGTTTCCACATACCTGTTGCGGAATTAGTTTCATACAATGATCCGTCGCGTTCGACGGTATAAAGACGCCCCTTCAGGAACGCCCCCACAATCGTGTCGTTCCATTCAGAGTCGCCCACGCGGCTCCACGAACCGTCGGCCGGACTAACGCGATAGAGCTTTCCGTCCTTTTCAATCGTGTACAAATTCTGATCGTCGGCAAACAAGAAGGCCGTATTCGAAAACTCAGGTTTGCCAAGCTGGACCCACTTTCCACTGGCCAGATCGGTGCGATAGAGAGCGCCTCCCGCCTCGAGCGAATAGAGTTGCGCGCCAATCGCGACGGCGCCAATCGTGTTTTGCCATTCACCGGCTTGACCCAGGCGACCCCAGGCGCCGGTTGCGGCATTGATGCGATAAAGGCTGCCGTCTGTTTCAATCGTGTAGAGATTCTGACCATCGGCAAACAGGTAACGCGTATTGCCAAACTCCGCTTTGCCGATCTGAATCCATTTTCCCGTCGCGAGATCTGTTTGGTAGAGCGCGCCGTTCGTCTCGATCGAATAGAGCCGGCCGTTCAAGGTAGTTACGGCGGTCGTGTTGCTCCACTGACCAGGCGCGTTCGCCATAATCGACTGGAGACAACCAATCGCAGCGATGAGAACTAACAGGCAAAGCGTTCGGCTAGTGATTGTCGTCGGGTTCTGATTCATTTTGTCTCTCCTGATCGCATTATTGCTGCATTTGCTGCGAGGATGTTGGTCGTAATTTCCGGGTCCGGTTCAAGGTTCCAGTCGTCGTGGTCCCAGGTGCCGCCGAGCACTATTCCGTCGCGACGAGGAAACATATAAGACCCGCCGGCGATGTAGCAGTAGTCAACTTCCGGTTGCGGCAGCAACACTTCGAGCTGGCCGCGGACTGGAATCAGTTTCTGATCACTGAACAGCTCTCTGGCTCCCAGGCCGGTGCAATTGAAAATCACATTCTCCCGCAGGCGCGCAATCTCCTCGCGAGCGTGAAATTCCTTCACGACTACCTTGCCACCGGCGACATAAAAATCACGCAGCAAGGCGCGCAGGTAGGTGTGCGGTTCAATCAGCATGCTGTTGAATTTCCGTGTATAGGGAAAACCAAAATAACTTTGCGCGTCGCGATAGATTTCAGTTTGCGGATAGAGTTGGCCGCCACCCAGAAGCTCGCGCTGAAGCGACGCCTCGTGTCGAATTAGCTCGTAAGTCTCCGTCCAGCGCACGCCATACTCCGGTTCCACCAGAGTCTGAAAAGCCCGGTGCGAAATTCGGCAGGCGGTTGCGAACTGTTCGTTAAATTTTGCCGTCGCACTTTCCGGATCGAATGCTGACGACGGATACCACCAGGCGCCGGCGACATTTGAAGTCGTATCCGGTGGCAGCTTCATCGCATAGATGGTTACGTTGGCGGCGCCATCGGCCAAGCGCTGCTGCAGCAAACGTGCGGTCGTAAGTCCACTCACGCCACAACCGAGGACAGCGAAACTCTGATGAAGCCTTCGCGAGCCTATTCGTCCCCGGTGCGTTGGTTTGGTTGTTTGGAGGCAGTCGCGAGCCAGATCGACAGCCATCGAGGCCGTGCCCCACGACAACGTCACACCGGCGCCGCCGTGACCATAGTTGTGAACCAGCAATTTCTCGCGCAGCTTCTCGGCGGCAACTACAAAGCCTTCGGAACGAAATGGCCGCAAGCCAACCACGGTGCGAATGAGCCGTTCACGCGAGACTTTCACGGGCGCGAGTTCGCGGTGTTCGAGCAGCGCGGCAAAAAGCGAGGACCGGGCAGGTTGAGTCGCGAGCCGAGCGTCCAAGCCGATAAACGCTTGCGCGCGCAACGACGGTGCTGCCAGGGCCAAGGCGCCGGCTGCCAACCCGCCTCGCAAAAAACTGCGACGATCTGTTTCACGCTTGTTCATTAGATGACAATTCGGATTTTTGGATCGGGCTCTCGTTGCTTACTTTGAAGGTCGGTAAATCGACGCTAACGCGGTTGCTACCGATCCCCGGTTCTGTGTTTGTTTTGTGGGTGAATTCAATCTCCAAGTGCACCAGCGCTATTCGTTTCGCTCCAAAGGGGCGAGATGTTTATAGATAATGCAATGAAGTCATAAGTGGCGCTCCAATCGACGTTACGGAGCGCAATGTTTCCGGCAATGGTGCGTGAGACCGACTTCACGTTTCGCTCCGCTGGAGCGAGAAGAAATCTTTGACGATCGCGCGTTCTATAAACATCTCGCCCCTAATGGGGCGAAGGCAACAACTTTCTGTTGCACTTCCAGGTTGAAACAGATGTTCAGTTAATTATGGTTTGGGCTTCTTGTCACGCTGGTAGCGTACATACTTGATCCGTTGCTCAAGATAATCTTTGCCGTCTTTATTTAGTTCGACGTAGCGTGCGAAATCTTTTTCAGCCTCCTCGTCCGAACGTTGGGCGAGACGAATAAGTCCGCGCTCCGCGTAGGCTTCTGCAAAATCAGGTTTGATCTCAATCGCTTTGGTGTAGTCGACGATAGCGCCTCCGAGATCCATCTGTGCCTGCCGCAGCGCACCGCGTTCGAAGAAAACCTCGACATTCTGCGGTTCTATCTCAAGCACCTTGCCGTAATCAGCGATTGCTCCGGCAGTATCGCCTTTGGCCCGGCGGGCATCAGCGCGATTGCGATAAACGATGGCCAGACCCGGCTGTAGCTCGATGGCTTTATCGAAGTCTTTGATCGCGGCGTCAAAATCTTTTCGCTCCAGCAGGATAAAACCACGGCTGTAATAGGGAATGGCAATTTCGGGCGTTAGTTCGATCGCGCTTCCATAATCAGCGAGCGCCCCTTCCAGATCACCCTGCGCTTTTTTGACAGAACCGCGCGCGGTGATCGCGGCTGAATACTTCGGTAACAGCTCGATGGCCCGGTTGAAGTCGGCCATCGCGCCTTCGAGATCACCCTGTTCAAGGCGGCCTACACCGCGAGCGTAAAACTCTTCGGGTTTGCGCGGCGCCTGGCCCTGGAAGAGGACGCTGCCAATGAGCAGGACGAGGACAAATGATTTGAGAAAGACTTGCATGACAGAGAACATAGACCAGCCGCCGACTAACCAACCCCAGCGGTATCGACAGATTTTATCGAGCTGCTTTTATCACGGTTCATTTCGTCACGCCAAGCGATTTTGGATTCGAAAAATCACAGCACTCATTTCCGGCGCATCAGAGATGCGCCAACGAGAGGTAGCCAGAATGTCAGGTCTGCGTCGCGACCTGATCAGAGCTTGTTAAGTCTATCCGGTAGGAGGAATCGGGTTTTGATTTCGTTGCGGTAGGCGGCAATTTCCTGGGCCACGCGGTCTTCCGACCAACCGAGATACTTCCGCGCGACCTCACCTGCCGCCGCCACTGCCGTCAGCCCACAAGTTGAATTCAAACCAACCATGGTGCGGCGCAACAGGCAATCGGTGAGTGTTGTTGCCAGCTCGTGTCTGAATGCAAAGACGATCTCCGCAGCCAGCGCGTGGGTTTCCGAGTCAAACTCTTCGGCTAATTTTTCATCTTCCTCGATTAGCTTTAGGAACAGCAACGAACGGGTCCCGTAGATTCGCCGCAAACGTTTACTGATGGCCCGCGGCAAATCTAAAAGCTGTTTGGCTTGTGCTGCGAAGCCATCGAAGTCGGAAATCGCAGCGCCGGGTAATGGCTCGTGATCGGTGTTCCATTCTCCGGCGTTAGCACGCTGAGGCAAGTGCTTCAGAACGAGGTCGACGGTTTCCTGCGCGAGGCTGCGATAGGTCGTCAACTTGCCACCAACGATAGAGAACAGGCCTTTTAGTTCCGGATGAGCTCTGATGAAGTGTCGCCGTGTAATGCTCGCACCCTCTTTGTCGTTGGTACTGGGCAGTGGCCGTACGCCCGCGTAGGTATAGAGAATTTGTTCTCGGGTTAATTTTGCAGTTGGTAGCACCCGATTTGTTTCGGCCAGCAAATAGTCGATCTCATCGCTACTGATCCGCACGCCATCGAGATCGCCCTGGTAGCGAATGTCAGTGGTTCCGATCAGATATTTGCGATTCCAGGGAATTATGAAGAAGGGCCGTCTGTCGGACTGAGCTTCAACGTAGATCGCTGTCCCGGGCGCGCCCGGAAACGGAGCGACGATGATGTGACTGCCTTTCGTGCCGCCGATCAACTGGGGTGAGCCGGTATCAGTCAATAGTTGATCAACCCAGGGACCGGCGGCGTTGATCACGATAGGGGCGGAAGCTGTGTGCCGTTCCAACTCCGAGCCCTCCATGACTGTCGGGCTACTGCCCCGACCTACGGTGTTGAGAATCTGCGGGTTGTGAGTGAACTCAACGCCACACACTGCATCGTTTTCGACAACGAGTTTCCCAACTCGCGCGTAGGTCAGAACCGTGGCCCCGTGTTCTATCGCTGACAGAGCGTTTTCAAGGACGAGCCGCTCGGCAAATCGAACTTGCGCGTCGAAGTAAACAGCCGCACCACGCAGACCTTTACTATTCAGTCCGGGCGCTCGGCGCAAAGTTTCGGCGCGCGAAAGCATTCGGTGACGAGGGAGATTTTTGCCAACAGAAAGGACGTCATAGGCGAACATTCCGGCGCGCATCGTCCACCAGCCCCGCCGCGCGTGGCGATAAATCGGAACCAGAATTGGGAGCGGTCGCACCAGGTGATAGGCGACATGCAAAAGGCGCCCTCTTTCACGGAGCGACTCACGCACCAGTCCAAACTCGCCATGCTCGAGATAGCGCAAGCCGCCATGGATCAGCCGCGTTGACCAACTTGAGGTGCCGCCGCCGATGTCGCCCTTGTCGATTAGCAAAACCTTCAGGCCACGGATGGCTGCGTCGCGCGCGATCCCGGCGCCGTTGATACCGGCGCCGATTACGATCACGTCAAACTGTTGGGTTTCGCCAGCCATTTGAGAATCAGATAGCACCCGCGCATCGCGAATTCAGATGAACAGTGCAGCTTCGCGCGGCCCCGCCGTGGAAACTACAGTTTTGTGCAGCACGCGCACCATATAGTGCCAATCCTGCACGTTCTCGGGCAAAGTTTTTCGAATCGGTCGAAAGATCGCAAACCAGCGAAGGAAAATTTCGATCGTTACTCCTCATTGTTAGCTCGCGCCGGTTTGCCTTGTTTGCCAATACTCAGAAATTTGGGTGTGCGCGCTCGACTACGTCTCCTTGAGAACTCTCAAGTCAGCTTGAGAATTATTAAAATCCCGAGCAGTTTTCTAATTCTGATATTAATGGTCCATATCTGCTCACTCGCCGTGGTCTATGGGCATGCGCCTTGCTCATGCGTTGCCCGCAAGCTAAGTCTCCTCGAAAAAGTGACAGGCTGTGAAGCCTATCCGCCAGAACAAGACGGACCCGCGTGTCTGTCCTGCCGCAGCCCCTGGACGCTTAGCTCTTCGCCGAACGCGCACTCCTGACGCCCCAACATCATCAGCGCGCGTCTGACGGTAACGAAAAAAACAGCTGAATAAAAAAGGAGCGTAGTCATGCGTTCTACCCGGCGTTCTATCTGGAGTTTTGGCCGAGCCGTCTCGTCGACGATTCTGCTTCTCTTACTGACACTCTTAACCACAAACATAGTCGCGCGCGCCGACGATGCCGACGAGGGCGATGAATACGATGTGACCGCGCGCGTGGTACGCATCAGCTTGGTTACCGGCGAAGTTAGCCTCAAGCGCAACGGCAATACCGACTGGGAACGCGCACGGCTGAATACGCCGTTGGTTGAAGGCGACACCATATCAACCGATCGCGAATCGCGAGTTGAGATTCAAGTCGATGCGCGCAACTTTGTGCGGCTCGGCGCCAGTTCCATGCTGCGAATCGTTACTCTTCGCGACGAGGGAGTGGCGCTCAGCGTTGTTGAGGGCACGGCTTCGGTGCGTCTGGCAAAGTTTGATCGCGATCATGAATACTTTGAAATCGACGCGCCGAAATCGACGCTCGCTGCCGAGAAAAAAGGACTCTATCGCATCGACGTGTCACGCGACGGCCGCGTGCGCTTGAGGGCGCGAGACGGAGGTCGGGCCCGCATCTATTCCGACACTTCCGGCTTCCAGTTACGCGACGGGCGTAATGCCGAGCTCGTCGTCGAAGGTGACGATACCGGTGACTGGCAATTCATCGCCGCCAATGGTTCCGACTCGTGGGACAACTGGGTGCAGGAACGCGAGCGCTACCTGGCCGAGCGACTGCGTTACGACACTCAGTATTACGATAGTTATGTTTGGGGCGGTGAAGATCTTGATGCCTACGGCGACTGGACCTACGCCAACGACTACGGTTGGATCTGGCGACCGCATACAACCGTAATAAATATTTACAGCGACTGGGCGCCATATCGTTATGGCTATTGGACCTGGGTTTATCCTTACGGTTGGACCTGGGTGGGCCAGGAGCCGTGGGGTTGGGCGCCGTATCACTACGGTCGTTGGGTTTACTACAACAACTACTGGGCGTGGTGCCCGCGTAGCCAGTATTACCGGCATCGCAGCTGGTGGCGGCCGGCGCTGGTGGCGTTCAGCATAATCTTCGGCAACAACAACGTGTGCTGGTATCCGCTGGACTATTACCAGCACGACCCGTATTCACGTCATCATCGGAACCGCGGCCACGGCGACGATCGCTTGAGACCTTTGCGTGCCGATGAGATCGCGCGTTTGCAAAGAGTTAATCCGGCGCATTACCGCGCGGTGAGTTCGATGGCGGCGAGAGACTTTGGCGCGGAGGGCGCCCGCGGCCGGCCTGCGACCGACACAGTCGCGCGACGAGTTTTCAATGCCGATCCGCTGCGTACTGATCTGCCGGTTAGACCAGCATCCGCGGCAAGTGATCGCGGCGCTGCGACCGAGCGGGCGGGAAGTGTCACTGTGGCTCGGCCAGCGAGAGTTGCGCCGCCGAGTGATGTGATTGAGAGACCGACAGGCGCCGCGGCGAGAGTGCCTGGTGTTCGACTCGACGACGAGCTGCGGCGCACGCGCGTTCTAAATGGACGCGAAGGCGTCGTTGCGCCACCGGCGTTAACGCCAACTTCCGGCGCTGGTCCGGTTGAGACACGGCCAACGGGTGCGGTTGTCAGGCCAACACGCTCGCCTCGCGAAACTCTGCCAGGCGCCGAACCCGGCAACAATGGTGGCGGAAATTCCGGTGGAGTTCCTGCAGGTAACGAGCGTCCGGCTCGGATCGAAGATCGATATCCGAGAGCTGTTCCCACGCGACCGGAAGTAAGTGAACCGGAGCGTGTGCCGGTCAGGCCTGAACGTAGCGAGCCGCCTGCAAGGGTGGAAAGGCCCGAGCGACATGAGCGACCACAAGCTCCGGAGCGCACTGAGTCACCGCGTTATGAGCCACCGGTGCGCAACGATCCGCCACCACGCAACGATCCGCCACCACGTTACGAGCCACCGGTGCGCAATGATCCGCCGCCGCGGAATGATCCGCCGCCGCCCAGCGAACCACCACCGCGCAGCGAGTCGCCACGCAGCGAGCCGTCTCGAAGTGAACCGTCACGAAGCGAGCCGTCCCGCAGTGAGCCGTCCCGCAGTGAGCCGTCACGGAGTGAATCACCGTCGCGATCCGAGTCGAGGGACAGCGGCGACCGCACGCCGTCGAAGGTGAAAGACCCGCGGTAGCACTTTCCTCCCCCAACGGAAGTTAGGTGGAGAGGTTAGCCCAATCGCGAACCGCTCCACACTAACTGTTCGCCAGAATAGATAAGGGAAACGAACAAGCGCACACAAGAACAGGGGTGTTCAAATGAAAGTCATACGGTTGTTTTCACATCAATTGCTCGCAAGTATATTCGGCGTGCTGGTCTTCGTGACTACCGCGAGCGCGCAAACGATCGATCCGAATCTCCAACCTGACTCGCAACGCGTGCTCGCGGCAAAGCCTGAGAGCATCGGCGGCAAAGGCCGTGCGAATGGGTACACCCCCGCACAGGCGCGACGCGAGACCAGGCCAATTGAAAACAGACGTCAGGACGGCAAAGCTGGTTCAACGCCCACGATTTCTCGACCCTCGCCAGCCCTGAACGTTCCGGCGGTAAATTCAATCCAGGCAGGAACACCACTAACTCAAATACTGCATACCGCGCAGGTGAGTTTGACATCGTCAGCAGGCACCGACGAACAATTCGTCGATCGCAATGGCGATCTGATCGCGGATGAGCGCACAACTTTCGACTTAGCCGGCGGCTCATTTGATATCGCTGTGGGCCGTTCCGGAGTGCGTTACGAAGTTTACTCAGCGACGCTCAACAACTCGCTCGTTGGGGTGCTGGTAGTTGCGGCGGATACAAACGGCGACTACCACATCGATAGCTCGACGACATACAACCTACGCACTGATTTCGCGTTGCGCTCGGCAGCCGCAATCGTCTCGGGCGTGTCGAAAGCGGGGCGCGAGTTTGTAATCATCTCGTCAAGTGGTTATTACAATTCGTCCGATCCAAATGATCCAAACAATGAACCCTCGCCCGGCGTCATCCTGCTCGTTCGGGATCCGGCCACCGGCGGTTTTGATAACTCCCGCACGCGTACTCTCGTAACTGTCGGTGATAACCGGCTCTACAACGCAAACGCTCTGGCGCTCTTACCGAACAATGATTTGCTAATCGCGGATTTCCATTCCGACGAGCTACGAATTATTCGCGATACTGACAACGACGGCATGCCTGACACGCTTGCCACCACGCCTTATTACTCCTACCGCTTCTCAAACGATCAACCGCTCGACGTCGCAGTTAACTCGCGCGGAGTCGTGTTTTCCTATTCAGCCGGAAACGACACGGTCATGCTGGTGTTGTATGACGATGACGGCGACGGCGCTGCCGATCGCGACGAAGTTTGTATAGAAGGTCTTTCGATCGACAACAACTTGTTTCTGCACGGACTAACAGTTGACGGGCCGGGAAGTATTTACGTTATCGAGGACGCCTCGGGCGCGTTTGATGGCACGGGAGGTAACGGCGGCCCGCCGCGCATCGATGCCTTCCCCGACCGGTTTCAGGATGGCTTCCCTACCGATGGCGCGATTTTTACCAGAGCTGATGATCCACTTAGCCAGGGATTGAGCGGTGTGGCATTTGGTCCCTTGCCGCCAAACCGGATCGACGATCCGCAGTTTTTCGTAACGCAGCACTATCGCGATTTCCTGAATCGTGAGCCAGATGCCCCGGGGCTGGCGTTCTGGGTAAACGAAATCACCAGTTGCGGAACCAACGCTCAGTGCATTCAGGTCAAGCGCGTGAATGTGTCCGCGGCCTTCTTCCTTTCGATTGAATTTCAGGAAACGGGCTATCTCGTCTACAGGTTTTACAAGGCGGGCTACGGCAATTTCCCCAGCGAGCCGGTGCCGTTGCGGTTCAACGAGTTTCTGCCTGACACACAACAGATCGGTTTGGGGGTGGTGGTAGGCGCCGCGGGCTGGCAGACAAAATTAGAGGACAACAAGAAAGCATATGCGGCGGCATTCGGCGCGCGAGCGAGTCTCGCAGCTGTGCTTCCGACCTCGCTGACGCCAACGCAGTTTGTTGATGGGCTTTACACTAACGCGGGTGTTGCGTCGCCGCCATCATCGGAGCGGACCGCCGCGATTAACGAATTCAGCGGCGCCGGCAACACCACGGATACGGCCGCTCGCGGACGCGCCTTGCGACGCGTGGCCGAAGACTCAACGCTCGGCCAGCAGGAACTCAACCGCGCGTTTGTGCTGATGCAATACTACGGTTACCTGCGGCGCAATCCGTACGATCCACCCGAAGCCACACTCGACTACCAGGGCTACAACTTCTGGCTCGGAAAGTTGAATCAGTTCAACGGTGACTATGTGGGTGCGGAAATGGTTAAGGCGTTTCTAGTCTCAGGAGAATATCGCCAGCGGTTTGTGCAGTAAGCCGCCGTCATGTTTGCGGTTTGCTGACTAAAGAGGCGGGGGCAAGCCCACCTTCCCGACCCAGAGCTACTTACTCCTGAGTTTGATCCTTGCTTGAAAGACTTTCAAGCTGAACTATCCAAACCACTGGATAGTCTCTGGGTCAGGAAGGTGGGCTGCCCCCGCTTCATACTGATTCTCGAATCATCCTGTCCGTCCATGCGACCACATCATTACTTCGTGCTTTGGTCCGCGTCGACGCGTGCTGGTGCCGGAGTGGCTGTTGCGCTAGGCGTAGCTCGTGGAGCTGGTGCCGGTTGAGATTCCACGCGCGAGCCGCGCCAGGCCATGAGGCCGGCGACAACTGCGACGATCACTGACGCCGCCAATAGAAATATGCGTGGCACGACACCAAGTCCGAAGGGACTATCGTAAGGACCTTCACCGGGCACCATCTTGTTCGGATCGTCACTAATCATAACTACAGAGTAACAAACCTGGACCAGCCCTTCGGGCTAGCCGCTAGATTGGTCCTGAGCCTAAAGCACAAGTTGTTCTGGATGTCATCCTACTGCATCACGCCAACGGTACTGACTGCCCCGCCTGCACGTAAGCGTTCTCAAACAGCATCAAGCCCACCAGCGCCATTGGTGCGCCGGCCACGCCCAGCGAGACGTTGATGACTCCGAGAAGCGCGAGCGTAGGAACGAGTCCTCCCAGAACTGACAGCATCAGGCCGTTCCAGAAATCGCTTTTGTACCTGCCGCGCACCATCTCCCAAATAGCGAGACGCGCATGAGCGGTTGGGTGCGTAAGCGAAACTTCTCCCCAGATCATCAACAGGTGAACCACGCTCGAGATGGCCAGTATCCTGAGCAAAATCAAAACTTCAGGTCGAATTGAACCGACAATATCACTCAACGTGTCGTCATAAGTTGTCATCCCTTTGAGCCACGCAAATGCAAGCAACAGGACAGCCGATCCGACCAGCAACGCCTGCAGCAGCAAATGTGGCGGCAGGAGCGGGTTTTGCCACATGTCACGCGCCTTCGCCTGCGCGAAAAGATATGCGGTGTAAACAGCCGAAAGAATTGACAACGGTATGCCCGCGATCATCAGCCAACTTTGAAATGATCTCGACCCCAGCCAACTCGCGAGAAAATGCAGCGCCAGCACCAGCGTGTATCCCGCAATAATGAAGGCGCCCTTAACCAGCCAACTCTTCCACTGCGGCCGCGTGAAGATCAAATAGAAACGTTCGGGATGTTCGAGGTCCCAAATCAGTAATCCGCCGGTGATCGCCAGAAAAGCGCCTGAGACAATTGGCGTCGTCCACAGCCAGATTGAATTGTTGGCGCTCAGGAATCCAAACAGCACCATTAACGCCGCGACCAGATACACACCGCTGGCGATTCCTTTCGTCCAGGTGTAGAGGCTGACTTTCCAATCCCACGGAATCGCATGTGACACGTCATACGACAACAACGCTGCTGCCGAGCTGTTGTTGAAGTTTGGATTTCCCGAAACCACTTGCGAAGAGCTTTCCTGTTGTTCGCTCCACATGAAAAGCCCGCCTTCAGGTCGCCGCGCAGCCAGCGGATCGAGTGTCGCCTGATGCGCGCCTTTGTAAAAAAGTTTTGGCAGCGTCTCTTTTTCCGGACGCCGAACTGCAACCGATTCGCGATTCACGATATGCGACACGTACGACTCCGTGTCGTTTAGGTCGCCGATCAGGATTGACTGTGTAGGACAGACAACAACACAGGCGGGTTCGAGACCAACGTCGATGCGGTGCGCGCAGAAGTTGCACTTTTCCGCCGAGTGGTCTTCGGGGTTAATAAATATCGCGTCGTAGGGACAGGCCGCCATGCAGGCTTTGCAGCCAATGCAGATCGATTTGTCGAAATCGACGATGCCGTCCGCGCGTTTGAACATCGCGGTGGTCGGGCAGGCAGTCACACAGGGCGCGTGTGCGCATTGATTGCAGCGCGTTACTTGATGGGCCCGCCGTGCCTCCGGAAAGATGCCGACGTCAACGTGCTTCACATACGTCCGCGTGACTGAAAGCGGCACAAGGTTCTCCGACTTGCACGCGGTGGTGCAAGCGTGACAACCGATGCAGCGGGTTTGGTCGATGACCTTGGCCCACTTCACAGTGCGCTTTTGGGGTTCTTCGAGCATCAAGGCTCCGTATTCGTCGGATTTCGGCGAGAGCGAACTATATCACGCAAGAAGCAAAGAAAACCCGCGCATTTTCATAGCAAGCGACTGTCGGGATTGACAAATACACAAGGGCATATGAAATTAGCCGTGGATAAAATGTCATTTGCCTGTGATTGTATATAACGGAAGTGTTTGGAGGTTTAATGCGTCCTATTATTTCGTTTTTTGCGTTTGCCGTTTTTGCCTTGGGAGTGCTCACGGCCTGCAATTCCGCTGAATGGAAGGCCGCGCAAACTACATCACCGCCGAAGGTTCCCGCGGGTGCGCAGCCTCCAACGGCGCCGGCTGATGGGGCGCGCCGAATCAGCATTAGCGAAGCCAACGATTTGTTAGCCAAAGACGCAGCCGTCGTGGTAGACGTGCGCAACCAGGCTTCTTATGAAATAGGGCACATCAAGGGCGCGAAACTAATTCCTCTGAATGACGTTGTGGCTCACCTGGATGAGCTGCCGCGTAACAAGTTGATCGTCACTTACTGCTCGTGTCCCGCCGAACATACGGCAGCGATCGCGGTCAACAATTTGAAGACTCAGGGCGTCGAAAACGCCGCTGCGCTGGTTGGCGGATTTCCTGGCTGGCAAAGCGCCGGTCTTCCGGTAAGTACCGGGGCCACCCCCTAACCCGATCAAGACCGAGATGAGGGTTTAATGCGTCATAATATTTCGTTTTTTGCATTTGCTGTTTTTGCCCTGGGATTGCTCACCGCCTGCAATTCTGCTGAGTGGAAGGCCGCGCAAACTACACCATCACCGCAGGTTCCCGCGGGTGCGCAACCACCGACGGTGCAGGCTGACGGGGTGCGCCGCGTTACTGTTACCGAGTTGAAGGAGTTGCTGGCAAAGAATGAGGCCGTTGTTCTTGACGTGCGCAACCAGGCTTCTTACGACGTGGGCCACATCAGAGGTTCCCGGCTGATTCCTGAGGCAGAGGTGGTAAGTCACATAGATGAGCTGCCGAGGAATAAGTTGATCGTCACCTATTGCTCTTGACCAAACGAACATACGTCCGCCCGTGCGGTGGCCGATCTCAAAGCAAAGGGTTTAGACAACGCAGGAGCACTGTTAGGCGGTTTCGCCGCCTGGCAAAGCGCCGGACTCCCGGTAGATACCAAGGCTGCGAACCCCTAAACCACTAAACCGAAGATGCACTGTTCCAATTGCGGATCCTACATCGAGCCCGGAAAGAATTTCTGTGCAGACTGCGGTGTGCCTGTTAGCGATCCGGAGGCAACTCGAATTGTTCGCGCCGAGCGGGGCCTTCCGGTTCCTGATCATCTCGGCGGCGATGAAGATCACGATCTGGAGCAGGTTATCTTTACCGTCCGTCCGACGATGATCTTCATCAAGTTGGGCTATGCGCTGGCAGTGCTCGGCGCGATTGGGCTCGTCATTCTGTTGGCGCTGATTCCGGTGTCCGTCTATTACTCAATACCGCTGGCGCTCACGCTGCTGTTGATTCCGGCGTATTACCACCTGAAACGAAACATGGTGCGATATACGCTGACCGACTCAAAAATCGAGATCGATACCGGCCTGATTGCCCGCACCACGCGAAACATTCCGCTAACCAAAATTCAGGACGTGACTGTTTCTGCCAGTATTCCGCAACGATTACTCGGCTTCGGCGATTTGTTGATCGACAACGCCAGCGAAGTGGGCGGCGGCACTGTCCTCCACAACATCAGCAAGCCCCGTTACTACGCCGACCTCCTTTTGCGTGAACTCCGCCGCCGGACTTAAACTGCTGCTTAGACCGCTGCGTGCCAACTCTAATAAATGGCGGAACATCCCAACAACTTGGGGTTCTAAAGCACTACGCGATTTCGGTTGAGGTGATATCTGTGTTTTCTCGTAGGTTAAGAACATTTTGGTTGGTACCTGGTCTTTCACTACTTTTCTTTATCTCTGCCACCGGCCAAAACATAGCGACTGATCCCGCCGCCAAGCTCCTACCCGATGCGTTAGGAGACTTACGCGCTAGCGGTCCGACAGAGGTGGAGAGGCAGTCGCTGGCATCACACCAGCGGTCCAGCATCCGGTCGGCCGTTCGCCGGATCTATGCGTCGAAAGACGGTCGCCGCTTTTCCGTGGTCTTGGCGACAATGCCCTCGGACTCAGCGGCGTACGCTGAATTAACACAAAGCCGAAGGCTCGCTGAGAACCTGGGCGAAGCAGGCAAACTGGACAACGCTGATGTCGGAACGGAAGGCTTTTCACGTTCGGGATCCGCCAAAGATACTTATCTGATTTTCTTCAAGGGCCCGGCTTTTATTGCCGTGCGCGACGAGAGCAACGTCCCCGAACTTCAAAGATTGACTGACTTCGCCAAAAGTCTGGCAGACAAGCTCGATAAAGGCGTCGGCGAGATTCCGGTTTTGGTGAAGCACCTTCCAGCCTGGGAGACTCAACACGTTTTGTACGCAGTCAACAAAGAAGCGCTCCAGGAGCCATTCAGCAATCAGGGAGTGCTTGACGCGATAAGCTTCGAAGGTGGCACCGAAGCGGCAGTTGCCGACTACGGCCCGCCAAAGTTGGTGGTAGTTGAATTCAGCACTGCTTCGCTGGCGACAGACAATGACCAGCGAATAAAAGCGAAGTTGCAAGAACTCACCAGTCAGGGACTGCCTTTGCCCACAGCCTATCGTCGCGTGGGCAACTATGCTGTGTTTGTTTTTGACGCACCCAATGCGGAAGCGGCAAACAACCTCATCGATCAGGTGAAGTATCAGCAAGTAGTGCAATGGCTGGGACCAAATCCGTTTGCTTATGAACAGGCCACACGCGAGTTCACAGAAACGACGCTGGGCGTTTTGGTGTCAGTAGTTCAGACGTCGGGACTAGCGCTGGTCGGCTGTCTGGCGGTGGGTGGAATCTTTGGCGCGATGCTGTTTCGTGCGCGGCGAGCGCAGCAAAAAGCCAGTGAGGCCTTTGCCGATTCCGATGCGATGGTGCGGCTGAATCTGGACGAGCTGACGAAAAGCCGTAAATAGTAACTTCACGATTTACTATTTACGGCTCTTAAGACTAATGCGGGCTACTGATCTTCCCGGGAAGCTCCCCCAAGCCTCTTCAGGACGTCGATCAGCAGCCCGCAATTAATTGCTCTTCGATTGCGTGCTAAGTGTTAACTCTGTTCCCCCGAAAGAGTCAGCACCCGCGTTTTCAAATCGTGAGAGGACGCCTCCCCCAAAGCCTCCACTCACTGCAATCTTGAGCTTGACCCGATTACTCCTTATTTACCCTTCTTGTTCGGCTTTGTCTTTGGCAATGAGCGTGCCAATAAGGCGAGAAGTCGACTTCAGTTAGCTTCACTTCGGTTTACCAAGGAAATTGAGGGTTTACCAAGGAAATTGAGCAACTGCGGATCCCAGCTGAATCGGCTGGTTCAAGTAACGCCGTACAAGTTCAATACGTCTCAGCTGCGACAGCGAACGAAAATCGCTCGCTCGCGTAGGACAGACATTCCTGTCTGTCCATGCATTCGGTATAAGAGGGCTTTTTCAAAGACGCAGAAGACAGACAGGAATGTCTGGTCCTACTCAGGCAGGGCCTTCACAAGCACGTCGATTTCTTCAATAGTGTTGTAAAAATGGGGAGAAATGCGAAGGCGGTCGCCTCGTGGAGCAGTGATGATATTCTTGTTCTTTAGCTGGGAGTACAGACTCATTGGGCTCAGACCGCCAGTGTGTTGAATACAGACGATCTGAGATTTTTCTCCGGTGCGCCGGGAACTTAAGATTCTGTAGCTTGTGTTTTGTAGTCGTTCGCACAGGTAGTTGGTGAGCGTTTCAAGGTAAGCCTGAATCCGCTCAATGCCCGCCTCATTCAACAATTTCAAGCTCGCCTCCAGTCCGTGGATCAAAGCGACCGGCGCGGTTCCCGTTTCCCACGCGAGCGTTCCCTGATTCCAGCCTTGTTCATAGTTTCCGTAATCATCGGGATTCGGCACGCTTGTCCAGCCAACCAGCGTCGGCTGAATTCGCTCGCGAGCTCGAGCGGAAAGATAAAGCAATCCCACGCCTTCGGGCGTCAGCAGCCACTTATGACAAGCTGCGGCGGCAACATCCACCAACTCAGCTTCGACGTCGATTGGAATCACACCCAAACCCTGAATCACATCTACAACTAAAAGCGCATCGTGTACCCGAGCGGCGCGGCCGATGCGCTCAAGATCCGCACGAAAGCCCGACGCATACTGAACCTGACTGATTGCAACAATCCGCGTTCTGACGTCAATCAAGCGAATGAGCTCATCAACGTTGACGCGGCCGTCGCGCTCTTCGCAAACGCGCACTTCCACGCCCAGCGCGTCTCGAAGCCGCAGCCACGGATAAAGGTTTGACGGAAACTCGCCACGGAAAGTCACCAGGTTATCGCCGGAACGCCAGTCAAGCCCGTTCGCAACGGTCGAGAGTCCGTCGGAGGTGTTTCTCATGAAGGCGATTTGTTCTGGCCGCGCCCCAAGCAGTCCCGCTACCAGCCGGCGCGCATTTTCTTTAACTGCGAGCCAACTGCGAAAGTTTACTGAGCCATTTTCAGAAACGTCCGCGAGCTGCGACTGGATGGCGTTTATGGTCGGAGTTGGCGGCGCCGAGACGGCAGCATGGTTCAAATAGATAGTGCGCGCTTTTGGTGCAAAGGTAACGGGAAAGAGCGCGCGCAGAGAATCGTTCATGATGGGATTGTAGTCACTGCTGCCGAGTGATTGATTAAGGGGCAAAAGCCTTGCCGTAGAATTCCCGGTAGAGCCAGCCGAGCACGCGCGCTTCGGCGGTGCAGAGAGTTTCGACCCAGCAGTTGATTAGAAAATCACGCCGCCCGCGTGCGGTGGGAATCTTTTCTGCTTCCTTAACTACCGATCCGCCGGCGGCTAAGTCGAGTTTGTAAGCTTCTGCAGCCGCTTCGTTCGCTTTAGATGCGGAGTCGAGCGCATTCAGAAGTTGACTGATCCAGGAATGAAGCGCTCGCTCGCTGTTGTGTTCGGAGAGCGCCTGAATGATCCCGATCGCAAGACGGTCCTCGGCCTGTTTGAAATCAAAAACGGTTTCACCCTGGCTGCGACTGTTTTCCTGTTTCCATTGAAACACTTCTTCGACGTTTGGATGTTTGACGATTGCGACGCGCTGATCGTAGTCGAGAAACCACTGAATAACATCGGGCACCGAATCGAGATCGATGTTTCCTCCGGCATCGCGAAGCGCCGGGGGATTAAGCGGAGCGTCGTTTTCCTTTTCACTGCCGGCGCCGTTTCCTGAAGTTGACTGCGAGATTCCAGTGCTACCCATAACAATTATCCTTGTACTTCCTCGACTTGGTTCAACTTAAACTCCGGCGTTACCTCGCCGACTACTTCTCCACGCCGATTGCGCACGGGAAAGAAAGCGTAGCGCGCGACTGCCTCCAACGATTCATTCTTGAGTATTCCAAGTTGTCGTAGCGACTCAATCACTACCGTAGGTCGAGCGCGATGGTCGTCGCCGTCTTCAATCTTGAGCGCCAACCCCAACCCGCGCGGCCAGTCTGCACACGGCAAGACTCCCAGCGTGTAGACGCCCTCAGCGCCCACTTTTGAAACCAGCCGACCAGGCGCTGCCCGCATGATTTCCGTATCCAGGCGATCGGCCGTTCCGCCGATCAACTCCGGATAAGTGGTCATTGCGGAAACGATTCGGGAACACGCGTTTTTTGTTTGCTCGTCATAATCTGCCGGAGTCGAAACGAGTCGCGCATACATCAAAGCCATCGCCTTAACGGTTATCCCAAAAACAGGAACGCCACAACCATCGGTTCCGACAGCGATGTCTTCGATAGCGATCCCGGAAAACCGGGCGACGGTTTTGCCAATCGCAAGTTGCACCGGGTTGGTTGGCTCATCATAAGTTTCAGTGGGTGCGCCGAGATGCAGCGCCAGTGCCAACATACCAGCGTGTTTGCCCGAGCAGTTGTTCTGCAAAACATTTGGCGCTTCGCCCTGCTCGCGAAGTTGGCGAGCCACTTCGGGGCTGAATGGTTCATGCACACCACATTTCAACGCTTCAGGTCCGAGACCGATCTTATCCAGCATTGCCGCGGCAACTTCGGTATGGATTGGTTCACCGCTGTGCGACGCACACGCCAAGGCAATCTCTCTTTCGTTGAAGCCGAAACGATCGGCAGCTCCGGAAGCGAGCAGCGGAATTGCCTGGTGCGGTTTCGCTGAGGATCGCAGATACGTCACGATCTCCGGCACACCGAGAAAAGCGACAATGGCGCCGTCGGGTTCGACCGCAACAATATGTCCACGATGTCGTGATTCTGTGATACCGCCCCGGGTCACCTCCACGAGAGGTTCGGCGACTGGTATCTCTCTATTGTTCTCAGACGGTTGTCTGGAAACCTGCATAGTAAGCGCGTTGAACTCGTCGAAAAGCGAATTGAATCTTACGCGATCATGTTAACACGGCACGTAACGCAAACATGACTGCGACGCGTAGCGTCAGTGTGAATTTAGCCCAGCCTTTCAAGGCTGGGATCACGTAGTCCGGTTAACCGCGCGTCGCGTCAGCGACGCAATGAATATAAATCTCAGCAATTTTATTCCGTCGCGACGCGCCGGACGTTATTGGGATAATTACGGTTTTTCCGGCCTTGAAAGGTCGGGCTAAATTCATCTCGATGCTACGCGTCGAACGTTGCTGACAACGACGACGCAAACTAACGGTTTGCGTTACATAAAAAGAAAAGGGCAGAAGGTTTATCCTTCCGCCCCAGATGAATTCGCCTTTACGGTTTGGTTAGCCCTTGGCGGATCGTCTTGTTCTTCTGGCACCATAACTGAGCACCGTGAGTTTCACCGTTCGCCGGCCAAAACGCATAGCCTCGCCGCTGCTTGGCGTCCAGATGTCGATGCGCCGGCCGCGGATTGCTCCGCCCGTGTCCGCCACAATGTATTCGCCGCTGTAGCCTGGGTGGTCCAATCGCACGCGTGAACCCAGCGGCAATACCGATGGGTCGGCCGCGATTACGCCCCGGCTAACCATGCGGCCGCTCGCGGTTCTGCCTCGGAGGCTGTACGCGGTTGCGACGTACGGTGATGCTGGTGTCAGAGGTTTTGGTTCTTCAACGGTCCGAATACGGGTGGCGGTTGCGTCCAAAGGCTCGGCTTTGGCTTCAACTACACTTGGCTGGCTTTCTACTTTTCGCGGTCGAACTTGTGAAAGAGGACTGTCTGCTATGGATGGCGTCGCGGAAAAAACAATCAAACCTGTCAAAAACGCAGACGCGATTATCGCGCTTCTACTAATAACTGCTTTCATTCGGTCGGGTCTCCTGTCCGATGTATTAAATTCCCAGCGCTCTGCGCGAGTCCGTTCTTTCCTATGACTCGACCTCCGGCCCAAGGAGTTGAGAACAACGTCAGCCGGAGTTGGGGGCTTGCATCCGTGATGCATGCGCGCTGAAGGATCCGATTGCTGTGTGTCCAAAAGAAAACAAGCTGGGTAGTTACTCCCCGCTTGTCGGCAAGGAAACTAGCATACGAGGTAGGGGGTGTCCACCGGTCCGAGAGGCGAAAAAGTGCAAAAAACCTGAACAAATTGCGTAACTACTGAAATGTATAGAGTTAGAAACAACCCGGAAATGTGACCGCAAGCTTTCGGTACGAACCGTCTATTTGAGGGCGTTTGGGAGGGATGCGGTCAGCGCTTTGGCTCAAGTGTTTAGGAAGTTTTCGATGACTTTACGGCCGTCAGGGTGGGCGTCGTCAAAGAGTTCCGGGTGAAATTGCACACCAAAAAGCGGTCGGTCAGTATACTCCATCGCCTGAATTGCACAGTTCTCATTCCATGCAGTGCGGCGAAAGCCCTTGGGCAAGCTCTTGACCTCGTCGAAGTGCGAATGCCAGACAGTGATTTCTTTGGGCAGGTTCTTGAAGATACTTTCGCCGCTGGTCTCAACCGGAAAATAACCGCGCTCGCGTTTGGCGCCTTCGTATCCTTCGCCAGGCTCGAGCCTCGCCATCAGGTCGATGGTCGCACCGTATGCCAGGGCGATTTGCTGATGGCCACCACATACTCCGAGGGTCGGCTGCGGCGCTTTTTTGATTACTTCAATAACTCCGGCAAGCGCTTCTGGAACGTACCGATCCCACGGATGACTCTGCCCGCTCAAAACTATGTGGGAAGGGTTTAGTGATTTCACGCGTTTGAGAGAGACGGCGTGATAAGGCTCGGTCAGTATTTCCGCTCCTTCACACACGCGACTGAGTACCGCTCGCAACTCGCGCGGGCTCGCACCCTGACCATCAAGGGTGTTGTCGATGAGATAAATCAGCGAGGTGCTCATCCGCCCAATCCTTCCGTCTCCTCCCAACCACTCGGCTTCAGGTGCAGGCAATGAAGCTTGCCGTTGAAAGCGCCAATGAAAATCCGGCCGCCCACCACCGCCGGCGTGGAGTTGATATTGTCGCCGATCTTTATCTCAGCGAGCCGCTTGCCATCCTGGGCTGACAGTATGTGTATCCAGCCAGATTTGTCACCGAACACAACTTTGCCATCGACTACCGGCGAGGTGCCCCAGATAGGCGCGCGCATAAGTTCCTTCCAGACGACTTCACCTTTGTCGGCGCTAAGGCAGTACATGTAGCCGTTATTGGAACCAATGTAAATTCGATCCTTCACCGCAATAGGACTGGCCCAGATCCCGCTTCGCTCGGAAAAGTTTTTACTTAAGCCGCCGTCGGCTTTGAATTTCCAAACGGGCGCTCCGTTTGACTGGCGGAAACAATAGACGTAACCGTCCTCAGCTGCGGTGTAAACGAAACCTCCAGAGACGGCTGGCGTTGAATCCGAATCGGCGCCGATACGCGCTTTCCAGATGATGGCTCCGTCGGTTTGATTGAGACAGTAAAGATCGCCTAACTCGGTGCCGACGTAGATTCGCCCGTCAACGGCTGTGCAACTGCCCTCCATTGAACCAAGCCGTTCGGTTTTGTAAACGAGAGAACCGTCGGCGAGATTCAGGCAATAGAAGAATCCGTCTTCGCAGCCAAAGTAAATACGCCCATCAAGCGTGACGACTGAACCGTCAATCTCAAACCCGGCTTCATACTGCCAGAGTAAAGTGCCATCGCTCGCGTTAAGGCAATAGATGTGATGATCCAGGCCGCTGGCGATGATCCGATCACCAATCACGGTTGGTGTTGCTTTGAAACTATCTTTGGCTTTGAACTTCCAGATGACCTTGCCGCTTTGACTATCGACGCAATACACGTTGCCATCAGCCGAAGGAAAGTAAACTCGATTGCCGTCAACTGAAGGTTGTCCCGGCCACGACGTCCCGCCCCATGGATCAGGATGCAGCCTGCCGCTGACGGAGCTGGTCTTGATTTCCCAAATGACTTCGAGTGGGCCTTCGCCCCAGGGACCGGAGCCATAAAAGTTGCGCTGTGAATTGCCCAGCCAAAATGCGAGGCCGGCGGGAGCCGTCTTGATCGGTTCTCGTGGTTCTATTTCAGTTTTCGAAACAGCACTACCACCACACGCCGTCAGCAGCAGCGTGAGCGTTAGCGCAATTGACGCGAGGAGGCGTCGTGGAAATTCGTCGGGGGTAAACATCGGGGGAATTAAACTGTAGCCGGCCCTTCAAGAAGTCCAGAGTTCAACCTGTAGGTTGCCGCTCGTCAAACGAATTCAAGCTAAAGCTTGGACTCTGAACTACGGGCCTGGCATCAAATCGAACCGGCACTGGCCAACCAATCGCCTTCATAAATTACTGCGGCGGCGCCGGTAATCACAACTTCGCCATCGTCAGTTTCTCCACGCCAGCTAATCTTGGCGCGGCCTCCAGGCATTAACACGTCCACGAGCCGATCAGTTTTGTCCTTGATCATCGAGGCCACCGCGGCGGCGCAGGAACAAGTGCCCGAAGCTTCTGTTTCTCCCACGCCTCGTTCCCAAATTCGCAGCTCAATCGTTTTGCGATCAACTACGCGAACGAAAATAACGTTGGTCCTTTGCGGGAATTGTTGATGCGTCTCAATCGTCTTGCCGATCTTGCGCCAGTCCAGGGCGTCGAAGTCGTCAACGAAAATACAGCAGTTTGGATTTCCCATTTGCAACGCTGTAACTGAAAACAGCTCGCCGTTGACGTCGAGATCATAGTTGATAACCTTCTGAAGCGGCTCGCGCGTAGTCATGGGAATCGAAGCCGAGTCAAACTTTGGCTGGCCGAGTTCGGAGTCAAAAACGTAATGACCATCAGGGGTCTGCTCGCGAATTGTGTAGAGCTTTACTCCGGCGCGCGTACTCAGCCGCAGCTCGGCAGCAGACCAATGTTGTTTGTAGTAGAGGTAGGCGGCGGCGCAGCGTGTGCCATTGCCTGATAGCGACGCTTCGCTGCTGTCGGGATTAAAAATTCGTACGTGAAAATTAGCGCCTTCAACTTCAGACTGACTGACGACTGCAATGCCGTCGCCGCCGGCGCCGTAGTGGCGAGTGCAAATACGACGCGTAAATTCTCCCAGTTCATTGGTAGTCGAGACTCCGGCGTTCGCGAGTTCTTTCGACTCAATGACGATGTAGTCGTTTCCGAAGCCGTGGAACTTGATAAATCGAGGAGGCATATTTATTCAGCTGGAGTCGAGGCCGTCATGAAACGTTTGTTGAAATACTGGGTGAGCGCGGGTTCGACACCCAACAGACGTTCGTAAACCGTCAGCTGCCCACGATGGTACATCTCATGAGCGATGCCAAAGTTTAGGAAGTCGAACTTCGTTATTTCTTTACCATCGAAACGCTTCATCTTTTGCTCCAAACCTTCTTCACCACAGCCGCGAATGGTGGCTTCCGCCGGCTCCAGGCTGCTGCGCAAAAGTTCAAGCAGACCACTCTTGTCAGTGATAGCAGCAACGTCGGGCGCATGCTCGCTAATGTGATCGGCGAATGATTGTCGCATCAAGTTAGTATCGTCGCGGCAGGCTTCGCCGACGAGCAGCTTTTGTACCTGGACGATGTGCTGTAGCAACTCGGCTACGCTGCGAGTGTCCGGAGTAGCACGAAACGAGAACTTCTCTTCCGGAATCTGTGAAGCTTCGTTTATCAGCCCGGTCCTCACTTCGCTCCAACTTTGAACAAGACGATCAATAGACATGCGGTTCTCCTTCACTTCTAACGCAAACTGTTAGTTTAGGTGCTACGGTTTCCCGGCGAACGACGCCAACAGAATCGCGATTGGCTCAATGCAGCTTGCCCTTACGTCAGCGTCCTGCTGATAGTTGTTCACCATGATTGAAAACGCCAGTTGTTCGCCCGCAGCATCGCGAACGTAACCAGAAAGACTATTTGCGGAGCTCAGCGTTCCGGTCTTGGCGCGAAGATTGTTTTCAGCGGGCGTGCCTTTGAAACGACTTCTCAGCGTGCCGTCAACGCCGGCGATTGGCAGCGCATCACGAAAGACAGCGGCGTAACGATGACGATGCATATAAGTCAGCAACTGAACCGTCGCTTCGGCCGTGATCATGTCGTTGCGCGATAGGCCCGAGCCATCGCTTAGCACCAGTGACGAAGGAGTAACACCAGCCTCGCCCAAAAACTTTTTGACAACTTCGAGACCGGCACTCTCGCTGGTGCGGTCTATATCCGGTTCCGTTGCGGGCGGCGCGGCTACGTTTCCGAGCGTGCGCAAGATGATCTCGGTGTAAAGGTTCTGGCTTGGCTTCAACGTTTGCGCGGCGATTGTGCCAAACGGAACCGAAGACACACTCGTAATCTCGATGCCGTGATTGTTAACTCCGGGACTGACAAAGCCGGCAGCGGGAAGAGCATCGATCGTGCGCGTCTTGCCTTTCACCGTCACGCCGCGCTGGGCCAGCGACGCCCGCAACAGGTAAGCAAACAATAATGCAGGACGCGAGATGCCGATGCCTCCGGTATAGCCCTTATCATCGAGCGCAATCGATCCGGTGATTGTTAACTCATCGGCGTTCAATCCGCGATGGGCATTGAGTTCTCGTTTAGTTCCCCGCGCGCTCGTCACAACTTTATTATCGATCCGCAGCAAGGGGTCGGGTGGCCCGGTTGTTATTACTGCCGGATCGCCTACCTTCGCGCCCGGTTTAACAAACAGATCGAGCGCATTGTCGTTAACTGTTAAGGCGCTGACTTCCGCGCCGTAATACCACTGCAGATCTTCCCATTCCCACCCGCTGCCATATTGCGGACCGGTGAAATAACTTTCATCGCCGATCAGATCGCCTTCAACTTTCTTCACCCCCGCCGCCGCGATACGCGCAGCGAGATCATCAATGCCCTTGAAATAGTCGCCGCTGTTGAAGCGCGCCGCCAGCGACGGATCGCCGCGTCCGTAGATCGTGAGATCGCCTTTAACGACGCCTTTGTCGTTCGGCTTTTCGTTCGCGTAAACGGAAGTGACAAAACGATAGTCGGGCGACAGCCGATCGAGCGCGGCTGCCACTGTATAAAGTTTCATGTTCGAAGCCGGTCGCAGCAGTTTGTTTGCGTTTTCCTCGAAAAGCACCTGGCCGGTTTCCAGTGAGGTAACTTTGATTCCTACCATTGCCGGACCTAATTCCGGCTTGCGCAGTATTTCGGAAATGCGCGATTGCAACTCGGCGAGCGTTCGCGTGGTCGCGGCCCGCTTGATTTGAACGACGTCGGGCGTCGGCGCTGGTGATGGTGTTGGAACTGGAGTCGGAGTTGGTGTTGCGACTACTTCCGGCGTGACGCGTCGCTCGCGTTGCGGCGTCTGTTGCGCGGTGAGACCTGAAATCGAAGGCGCCAACGAAAGGATCACAAGAAGACCCAGCTGAGTCGAACCTCTAAACGTTTTGATCATTATTGATGAATCCCGATTGATGAGTTATTGGACCACTACAAGACTTAGGCTTTTTCGAGCTGCTGCTGAACGACCTTGCCTTGAAATTCGTTGTCGACAGCAAAAGTTCGCCGCGTAGCGTCGATATGAATTTAGCCCGGCCTTTCAAGGCCGGGAACAATAGTTAAACCAACAATCTCCGTCGCTTTGCGGTTTGCGAACTCAACTAGCCAGCCGCGGGCTTGCCAGTCTGCGCCACATGAGCGGCGCGAACTTTTGCCATCAGCTTTTGAAACTCTTCGTCATTTCTCAGCGACGACCAGTTGGGATCGCTTTCAAAGCAAAGTAGATTTTCATTCCCTAAGGCAATCGCACGTCCCAACCAGTCAAGCGCCTCAGTTCGCATGCCTTCGAGCGCGTAAACTGAGGCGACTGAATAAGCGATGTCTGCATCAACTTCGGCGTTTCTGATAACCGAGCTATTCAGTTGCGCGAGCGCCTCTTCATGTTTGCCTTGCGCGCTCAAAAACATTGCCATGAACGGACGGACGCCGTGCAGATTAGGGTGATCGGCCACATTCTTTTGCATCATCTCGGCGGCAGCATCTGTTTGCCCAGTGTAATACAACGCCAGCGCGCGAAAAGTTTTGACTAATGGATTGTCCGGATCGCCGGCATGATCCAGTTGCTTATTCGTCTCCTCGAAGTTCCCCATGTACATGTAAACGAGCGCGCGATTGTAGCTGGCTACCACATGCGCGGCCGGATCGAGACGCATCAAGCGATCGTAACTCCTTAGCGCGCGCCCATATTCACCATCAAGCCGATGAAGGGTGGCTTTGACGAATTGAACCACCGGCTCGTCCGGCGATTCGCGACGAGCTCGCGCAACTTCCTCGCGCGCTTTCTGTTTTTCGCCGCGCCACAGATAGACGAAGACCATCAGCATGCGTGCTTCAGTCAACTTTGGATCGATGGCCAGCGCTTTGGTGAAAACTTCCTCGGCGCGTTCGTAATCTTCCGCGCCGCCAAAACCTTTAAAAACGCGATTGACATATGAAGCACCGAGGCCGTCAAGCGCTAAGGCGAAGTTGGGATCGAGTTCGATGGCGCGCTGAAAATGTTCGATAGCGGCATCGCAGTCTTCCTGGGCGATGGTGCGGAAAATAAAGCGCGCGAAGAAATCGCGCCCGCGCAGGTATTGCTCGTAAGCCGCAGGGTTTTGCGTGGCGGGTTTCGCCATACCGTCCTGCTCGGCGGGACTCAATTCAAGCCGCAAGCCCTCGACGATTCGCTGCGCGATTTCATCCTGCACCGCGATGATGTCTTCGGAAGAGGTGTCGATACGATCGCTCCAGAGTATGTCGCCGGAGCCGACGTCGAGCAGTTGCGCGGTGACGCGGAAGCGTCCTCCTGCGTGCATAAAGCCCGCGGCCAGCACTGCGTTGACCCGCAGCTCGCGACCAATGTCACGGGGGTCGACTTGTTGTCCCTGGTATTTCGCAATCACGGATGAAGGACGAACCACCAGGGAACGAACGCGCGCGAGTTCAGTTATGACGGCATCGGCGAGCGAGAATTCATAGAAACTAGAAGCAGGATCGTTGCTCAAGTTGCGGAAACAGAGGATCGCCAAACTCTTCTTATCCGGATCGGCGATGGTAGTGAACGGCGTCTCGTGAATGGTTGGCTTTGTCGGCGTCACGCCGCTCGGCGCGGAAGTCAATTCTGATTTGGACTTGCCTTTGAGCCAGCGCATCGCTCGGGAAACCGTGCCACCGCCCGCGAGATGGCGGGCGGGTTCCGGCACCACACTCGTAAATGCCTGGCCGCCGCCTTCGGCAGTCGAGACCTCGTGTAACACGCCGCGGAAATCATCACGCAGCGCTTCCATTTTTTGATACCGATCGCGTGGCTCTTTTTCCAAACAGCGATCCAGGATTTTTTGCAGGCTCGCGGGAATGGGTTCCTTGCGCAGTTGTTGAACCGGCACGGGCGCATCGTGCAGCACAGCATGTCTAACATCGATGGTGGTCTTGCCGCGGAAAGGCCAGGTGCCGGTAAGCATCTCGTAGAGCAAGACACCGGTTGAAAAAATGTCGGCGCGTTTGTCGACCCGGTCGCCGCGCGCCTGCTCCGGCGCCGCATAAGTAGCCGTGCCATAAGGAACGCCAACTTCGGTTAGATCCGTACGATGAATTGTTGACCTCGAGCTGTCGTCGGTGTCGTCAAGCAACTTTGCCAGCCCGAAATCCAGAATCTTGACCTGACCCGAAGGCGTGACCATCACGTTTCCCGACTTAATGTCGCGATGAATTATTTCTCGCGAATGGGCCGCCGCCAGCGCGTCGGCAACCTGGATGGCTATTAGCAGCGTGCTTTTCAACTCCAGTGGGTGCCCGTTCACCAGTTGCCGCACGTTACGTCCTTCGACGTATTGCATGGCGATGAAGTGATGTCCTTCAGCTTCATCGAGATCAAAGATGGTGCAGATGTTCGGATGATCGAGGGACGAAGCCAATCGCGCTTCGCGTTCAAAGCGACGAAGATTTGCTTCTCGTGCGGTGAGTTCGGCCGGCAAGACTTTCACAACTACGGTTCGCCCAAGTTTGCTGTCGGTAGCTTTGTAAACGGTGCCCTGCCCGCCCACACCGAGCTTTTCGAGAATCTTATAGTTGTTAAGGGACTTGCCGATCATGATTTGTAGCAGCGCTTTGGAGTGCGGCGACTTGTCACCGCTTTGTTCGGTTGCGACTGGTCGCGACCATGGTGTGCGTTTACTCGAAAAGCGCGGCGTCAAGTCGCCGCAGACCAAAGCGGTGACAAGTCACCGCACTCCATATGGACCTTACGCAAACGTTGCCAGCAATTCCTCCGCGCTTGCGGTCGCAGTGCCAACCTTGCCGACGACAATGCCGGCGGCGTGATTTGCTAGATTCGCCGCCTCGAGCATTGTTGCTCCCGCCGCGAGCGCCGCTGCCAGCGTTGCAATGACCGTGTCGCCCGCGCCGGTGACATCATAAACTTCCCGCGCCGCCGTTTCCACGAATACCGGATCACTATCGCCTTCCAGCAACATTATGCCGCGGTCGCCGCGCGTGATCAGCACAGCATCGCAACCGAGCTTCCCACGGATCATTTGTGCTGCCTGGTGGAGGCCCTCGTCGGAGTCTGCCTCGAGATTGGTCATTCGCAGCGCCTCGTGATGGTTCGGCGTGATCAAAGACGCGGGCCGGTAATACGAGAAGTTGCGAATCTTGGGATCGATTAGGACGGGCACGCGCGCGTAAGCCGAGGGCAGGATTTCACCAAGAATGTGTGGTGTCACTACACCCTTGTCGTAATCGGAAACTACAAAAGCATCCGCGTCCTGCAATGCTTGCGTCAACGAATCGAGAATGTTCGTCTGGATCTTTCCGTTAACGGCCCGCCGTTCTTCGCGATCAGCACGCACCACCAGTTGATTATGGGCAATGATGCGAGTCTTGGTGGTTGAGGGACGCCCCTCGTCAACAACGAGGTGATCATCAGGTTGTGACGGACTAACCTCTTTTAGGCTCGCGCGTAATCGTTTTCCAGCTGCATCGTTTCCTACTACGCCAACCACGGATGCAAGCGCGCCAAGCGCAACCAGGTTGGCAACTACATTCGCCGCGCCGCCCAAGTGAACTGACTCGCGGCGAATATCCACCACCGGGACCGGCGCTTCGGGAGAAATCCGCGTGACTTCACCCCAAACGAATTCATCGAGCATTACGTCACCGAGCACGACGACCTTGCGATTGCGCATCGCGCTAAGCAATTCGCCGGCTCTTTGTTTAGTTAGTTGGGGCATGTTGAAAAACTAGTCGCTATCCAAGAGCGGGGCAAGCTCGCCTTCCTGACCTGATAGACTCAGCGGATTGACCAGTTCCGATTCTGGTTGAAAGCCTCTCTTGCTTCAATTTCTAAGATCAACTGAATAGTCTCTCAGGTCGGGAAGGCGGGCTTGCCCCCGCTCTCCGAAATTCAACGGGCCGTTGCGCTTTCTCGCAACACTCGTTCGGTTGCCGCAATCACGCGCTCCACCGGAACACGCTTGATGCATTCGGGTTCAGCAAACTTTTCACAGAAGTAGCCGTGACATGGCTGGCACTCCATCTCTTCAACGACAACTTCAGCCGCCGCGTTGGCCCATGGCCGCCAGTGGGCGGTATTGGACGAGCCAAAAATTACCACGCACGGAGTCTCGACGGCGGCCGCGATATGCGCGATGCCACTGTCGTTTCCGATGAACACGCGCGCGCGCGCCAACAGCGCCGTTATCTGCGGCAAAGACAAATCCGTGAACGCTAAAACCGGCGTCGCAGTGTTCCGGTTCAGCTCGTCGATAATCGGCTTTTCATTTGGCGTGGTGATGGCAACAACTGCAAGGCCGCGATTGCGAACGTCCTCCGCCACCCGTCCAAACTTGTCCGCTCCCCACTGCTTCGTCGCAAACGCTGCTGCTGGATGAATCACTGCAAGCGGCGCGTCGGTTAGTCCGGCGGCAGTCAATCGTGCGGCGATGCTTGCCGAGGCTTCGAGAGTGACAGCGAGTTTTGTGGGCGGTCGATCGCTAACAGGAACGCCGGTCCAGCCGAGCAGGGCGAGTTGCTGTTCCACCGAATGCGTCTTCTCTCGGCGCCAAAGCGATGCAGAAGGAGGCGACAGATGGTTGTACAGCCGCGCGTATTGGTAGGTCTGGTAACCGACTCGATGTTTTGCGCCGGTGGCGCGAGTCAATAAAGTTGCGGTGGTGCCGCCGTGCAAGTTGTAAACGACGTCGTAGTTGTTGCGACGCAGTAGCCGCGCAACTCGCGCGCGCCCGGCAGTGCTCCTTCGCTCGATCGTGATTACGTTGTCGACGTGTGGAAATCCGTCGAGCACCGGCGCCACCCAGTCTTCCAGCAAAATGTCGACGCTCGCGTGCGAGAGAAATCTTTTCAACGCGAATAGCGAGGGAGTTGCGAGCACCGTATCGCCGATGGAGCGCAAGCGAATGACGAGCACGCGCTTGACGGTTTCCCAGTCCCACATCGCCGGGGCAAGCGGCTGTGGCGATTCTTCTCCTCGTACGCTGCGCATCTGCAGTCCGCGTAATACGGGAGACGATTCGACTATGTCTTTTAGACTATTCAACGGGGCTTTTGCGAGATGGCTAACTTGATTCGGTTTCTGTTTCGCCGTCAATCGTTGCTTCATCAACAAGCATGACCGGAATGTCATCGCGGATGGGATAAATGCGGTGGCAGTCGACGCACTTGAGTCCAGTGCCGTCGGCATTAAGTTCAACCCTACCCTTGCAGGCGGGGCAGGCGAGTATTTCAAGTAAATCCTGACTAATTGCCATCGGCTTAGGACCTCGTAGCGCAGCTTTCCGGTGTCGGCAAAGCTTAACATAGGAGCAGGGGCAGGAGCAGGGGCAGGATAGGAACAGGGCACGAGTTCATCTCCGGTTTCCTGCCGACTGCTCCTGCCCCTGCCTCCTGATCAGAGTCATGCGCATTCCATGTTTTGGCCGCAGCGTAATCACCGGCTTGAGTGCCACCGGATGATTTGGCACTAAGCGCATTCGCCACTGTTGAGCGAGGGTCGCGAGCAGAAGAATGCCTTCCATCCAGGCGAAGCCTTCGCCGATACAGCGCCGCGGGCCGCCGCCAAAAGGAAAATATGAGAACTGCGGTCGGGATTCGCGCGCTTGTGGAGTCCAGCGTTCGGGATCAAATCTGAGCGGATCTTTGAAGTAACGCGGATCGCGATGCATAACATACTGGCTCATCAGCACCAACGATTTCTTCGGTACCAAGTAGCCGCCGATCTCGAAGTCTTCCATGGCCATCCGGCCCAGGGCCCACGCCGGCGGATACAGCCGCATCGATTCCGCGAGCACCATCTCCGTATATTTCAGTTGCGCAACATCATCAAACTCAGGCAAGCGCCCGCAAAGCACGCGATCAATCTCTTCATGCAGCCTGACCTCGGCTGCAGGATTCTGCGACAGCAAATACCAGGTCCAGGTCAACGCGTTGGCCGTCGTTTCATGACCCGCCAAAAAGATCGTCATGAGCTCGTCGCGTAGTTGCTCGTCGGTCATAGCAGTGCCGTCGCCTTCGGTGTCCTGAGCCAGCAACAACATGGAAAGCAGATCGCCGCGGTCTTCAGCGCTGCGTCTTCGTTCATCAATCAAGCGAAAGATGATTGCATCGAGCTTCACCTTGGCGGTATCGAAGCGACGCAACTGAGGCAGAGGAAGCTTTTGCAACAACTCGAAGAACGGAATGGTGATGGTGTTGAAGAGATCCATGACCACGGTCATCGCTTCGCCAACTTCCCTGGCGTCGGAAACAACATCAGCGTCGAAGAGCGTCTTGCCTACGATTCCCAGCGGCAGTCGCATCATCTCTTCAGACATGTCGATGGTGTCGCCGTCTTGCCAGTGCGCCCGAATTTGCGAGGCGTAGTCAGTCATCACGCTCGCGTAGGAAGCAACGCGCGCGCGATGAAACGCGGGTTGTGCCAAACGCTTTTGGCGCCGGTGGAAATCGTCCTCGCTGGTCAACAAGCCTTCGCCCAGCAAACGCTTAGCGCGTTGTAAGGCCAGGCCTTTATGAAAGCGTTGGTGGTTGGTTACCAGCACGTCCTTGACGTAGTCGGGATGATTTAGAAAGAACGCTTCCTGGGGGCCAAGACGGAAGTAGGAGATGTCCCCATACTGCGCGGCAAGATTTTGAAAAAACGGCAACGGACCTTTGCGGTAAGCAAGCAAACCCGACAACGGCATGATTCGTCGCGGACCAGGAGGATGGATGGGAGCTTGCATCGCCACATTCTAACAGTGCGGAGGTCCGAAGGGCCGGTAGCTAATAGCCACGCACGTGAGGGCGTGGGATCAGACGCGCAAGACGAATAGCGCCGAAGGTGCGCCACAACAGGAATGACCAGTGGCGAGTCTATGGCATCAATGACGGCCCTACAGGCCTCGAAGATTTTCTGAGGATCTCAACCACGCCCTGACGGGCATGACTACTGACTACCGGCCCTTCGGGCCTGCAATGTGACATAATCCCCTAAACAACTTCTCATCCAGCTCGGAGGATATTTGTGTTATTAGAATTCGCCGTTCGATGTTCTAGTTTCTGCAAACTTGCGGGGGCTGCTGTGGCTCTGACGTTTGCCTGCGCGATCGTTTTGGGCAACCAGCCAACTCAGTTTCCTCAAGCTGAAGTCATTGAAAAAATCGCCTGCAAAGCCGATCCCACTCAGAGCTATGCGCTATTTCTCCCTCGCGGTTACACGCCGGAAAAAAAGTGGCCCATTGTCTATGCCTTCGATCCGGTGGCGCGCGGTTCGCTTCCAGTCAAGCTATTCAAAGACGCGGCCGACAAATTTGGCTTCATCTTAGTTGGATCAAACAATTCAAGGAACGGCATCGACGTTAACGAGATTGTCAAAACGTTGTGGAATGATACTCACGAACGTTTTTCCATCAACGAGCGCCGCGTCTATACAACTGGCTTCTCGGGTGGTGCGCGCGTGGCGAGTGGGGTTGCGGTGGGATATCGCGGCGCAATTGCTGGCGTGATCGCTGCCAGCGGTGGGCTGCCGCCAAACTACAAGCCCTCGCCGGCTAGTCAGTTTGTTTTTTTTGGCACGGCCGGGACTGAAGATTTCAATTTCCCCCAAGATGCAACGACTCAAACGAACCCTAGACAGTTTTGGCGTGACGAATCGCTTGTCAATTTTTGAAGGCGGTCACGATTGGCCGCCAGTGGACCTTTGCAGTGAGGCCATAGGCTGGATGGAAGTTCAGGCAATGAAGTCGGGCAGTCGAGATAACAATGAGGCGCTCATTGACGCGCGACTGAAGCTGAAGACTAAAACTGCTCGAGACTACGAAGCCGCGCAAAAGCCTTTCGAGGCTTACCTCGAGTATCAAGAGCTGGTCACTGAATTCAGCGGATTGCGCGAAGTGAGTGAGTTTGCGGCTGCTGCCGCGCGGTTAAGTGCCGCGAAAGAAGTCAGAGCCGCAATCAAGAGCGAAAGAACAGAAGAAGAAAATCAAGCGAACGTCAGCGCAAAACTGGAGGGCATGATCGCCCAGCTGCCAGACGCCTCGAGTTACTCGGAGGCGGTGGTTGAGCTTAAGTCGAATCTATCCGAGCTGGCGAAGAGGTCGGAGAGTAGCAAGAACATATCGGGGCGCCGGGTGGCGCGTCGTGTGTTGCAATCGCTGCGAGTTCAAATTTATGAAGAAGCGTTTGCCCTGAAACAACGAAAAGACTTTGCCTCCATTCCCGCGAAACTCGAATTAGCAACCCTGATAAGCCCAAAAGATCCGCGCGCGTTTTATGATTTGGCGGCGGCATACGCGCGCGCTGGGAACAAGAGCAGGGCGACGACTGCCTTAAGCCAAGCCATTGAGCTGGGGTTTTCCGACCTGGGACGAATCGAACAGAATGAAGATTTTGCCATACTTATAAATGAGACTGATTACAAGAAGTTGATAGGCAGGCTTAGGAAAGGGCCTTGAGTATTTCGCTTTAGTTTGAAGACAGTTATCATTCTTAGCGTTCGGAAAAAATAAAAGTGTCACTCGAATTCGCCGTTCAATATCCCTGTGCCTTACGCGCGCGCTATTCAGAAAAGCATTTGCGCGAGTGGGGCCGGCTCAGCAATCTTCATGCGCAGTTGACCACGGGCGATACCGGCGCGCCTTCGCAGGAAAAGCTAGAGTGGGTCGAAAACGCGCGTGTGGAAGTTGAACTCATGCAGGCGGAGACTGGAATCTGTTCAAGCTGCCCGGCATGTTTGCCGGAGGGCGATGCGGGCGCCGCCGGCGAGGGCGAAGCGGTCGGCTGTCTCGGCCGGATTAATTATCCGATCGAGGCCCAGTTTGAGAAATTTCTTGCCGATCGAGTGCAGCTGGCGCTCGATACGAGCGATAGCGAGGAGCAACCGCGCCTCCTGAGAATACTGATCGATCCCGAATCGCCTTTTGACGGTGAAGCGGCCAAAGAACTGCGGCGCGTGACGACTCCTGAGGGCCTGCGCTTTTTTGAATTGCGCGTGCCGATCCGTTTATCACGTGAAGCTGCGCGACTGACGACTGACAATGTTTTCGACCTGCTGGCAGGGTTTCGATCCGATGATAGCGAGCAGACAACCTACGTTCGCGAGCTGCCCTTCGCAGCCACCGCCGACTACTACGATTTCCTCGATCTTATACTTCGCAACGATTTGAGTCAGTCGGAGATCGCGCGTCTCATCTCGCGAGGAAAAAATTATTCGCAGTTTCTTCGATTGCTGGCAGCCATTGAATGTGCAGAAGCCCTGTCGACGCGAGTGTTGCTCGATTAAGTTTCAATCGCGCAGTTAACATCGATTTAAGGCGACGTTCATCTGACCTTAAGACGGCGGTTCCATTGTTCAGAGTTCCCCCGGTTCTATTTCTTCAGATAAGTTTCTTCACAAAGGATGATGAATTATGTTGAAGACATTCAGTCAGCCAAGGTTCCATTTTGCGTTTGTCTTGTTGCTCTTCGCGCTATCTGCTTTCGCTGCTCACGCGCAAGTTCCTTCGTCAAATTCCGCAGACGGCCATGGCAGTTTGCGCGACGTGAGCGAGACGAAGAAGACTCCAGAAGCCGTCCTGAATACCAGGAAGCCGGCGACCACTGAAGAAAAGCTGGACGCGCTCACTCAGATGGTTGAGCAGCAGAATGAGCGCCTAAATCAATTGCAGCAAACCATCAGCGACCAACAGGAAACGATTCGCTTGTTGCTTGGGCGCGCGAATGGCCAACCGGTGACAACTGCAGCTATGAACGCGGCTGCGGCTGTGTCCGCTCCGGAAGTTTCGACTTCTTCGCAAACACCTTCCGTTGAAGATCGTTTGAAGAAGGTCGAGACGCGCGTGTCGGAAATTGGCGCGATCAAATTCAGCGGCGACGTCCGCCTGCGAGCAGAGTCGATCTTTGGACAGCAAAACATTCTGGCCAATGGTGATAATCCTGCGGTGTTGGGAAATGAACTGAGCCCGCGGAATCGCATGCGCTTGCGCGCGCGCTTGCAGATGCGCGGCAGCGTTAACGACGAATTTGAGTGGGGGCTGCGCTTCGCTACCGGGAGCTTTGCTGACAATATTTCAACTAACCAAACCCTGACAGACTTTTTCAACCGCAAGCCCTTTGGACTCGATCAAGCCTTCATCACTTATAAGCCTAAAAGCGTTGCCGGGCTGCGTCTTCAGGGCGGGAGATTCGAACCGCCCTGGACTTTTACAGAAATGACAATCGACAACGACTTGATGGTCGACGGCTTTAATGAGTCGTATACGCGCACTTCCAAAAAATCTACTCTCAGGGAATTTACTTTTGTTGCCTGGCAGTTGCCCATGCTTGAACGAAACTCCGCGTTTGTTCGGAACAGTAACGGCACGGTTAACATTGATGAGTCGCGCCGCGGCGGCCGTGACCTGGCGCTCTACGGCGCCCAGGTACGTGCGCGCTTCGAACCGAGCGCGAAGGTGGCGCTCAATCTTTCCGTGTCAGATCTTTATTTCTCAGGGACGCAGTTCATTTCGCCGGTGCAGGTTTTCGGTAGTCAGTTGTTGCTTCCTTTGACGTTTACGATTCCGGCGTCGGGCGCTACTCCGGCGCAAACGATTACCACGCAAGTTGCCATATCGCGCGATCTACTCGTTGCCGGAAATGCAGGTCTGGGACTTACCAACGCCAGCAATAACGCGACAAATCGCGATGGTCGTCTGTCTTCTGGCTACAATCTCGTAGACATGCTCGCGCGCCTTGAGTTGAAACAGAGCAAGCGTTGGCCCGTTGCTTTCCTGATGAATTTTGTTGCCAACACGCAGGCGCACGATGTGGTGACCGCCGGACCCGGGGGCGCTAATCTGATTCTTCCCAATCACGAGAACCACGGCTTCTGGGGTGAAGTTCAGGTTGGTCAGTCGAAGGCGCACGGCGACATGCAGCTTGGCTATACTTTCTTGCGCATTGAGAAGGATGCCGTGCTCACGCCCTTCAATTTTTCTGATGTTACTCAGCAGTCAGACATGCGGGGCCACCGTTTTCAGTTCGCCTATACGGCTGATCCGCGCGTAACGTTTACGATCACTGGGATCGTTACCGAGCGTCTCAATGGACTGCTGGGCCCGTTTGTGACAACGCCGCCCGGCTCGTTGAATCGTTCAACGTTCCGCTTGCAATTCGATACGATGTTGAAATTCTAAGACCGATAGTTAAGGGATGCCAAGTCGCATCCTCACTAAAAACTACCGATGCCGAAATGTTCTCGACGCGTAGCGTCGGCATGACTTTAGCCCGGCCTTTCAAGGCCGGGATAGAGCCGGCGTTGTCCTTTCGTTGCGTCAGCGACGAATGAGCTACCCCCACAAAAATCGTTCATCATAGTCAACACCATTTGCATGTAGGAACTCTAAGTACTCTTCTTGGAATGTCTTCTTGCGATGGTGCTCACGCTGATTCTCGATATAAGCTCTCACCTCGGGAATTTTTGACCTGCTGACACTGAAAGCGCCGTAGCCATCCTGCCAAGCAAACCGCTTGAGTTCATGAAATTCGCCGTGAATCCATTTGGACGACTCTCCTTTGAGGAGTTGGGAAATCTGACACGGAGGCAAGATCGGCGACGCAGTAACCAATGCATGGATATGATCTTCAATACCACCAATCTGCAAGGCGGTCATTCCATGTTTGCGAGCTGTGCCTCCCATGAATTTCCATACTCGTTGTTCTATTTCTGGAACGATCCAAGGTTCGCGATTCTTTGTTGAGAAGATGATGTGATAGTGCAACGACGCATAAGTATTAGCCATTGGAATCCTCGCGAGAACAAATTCAGTCGTCGCTGACGCGACGAGGTTCTGTATCTCACAAGTGATCCCAGCCTTATAAAGGCTGGGCTAAACTCAGCCCGTCGCTACGCGACGCAAGAGTTCTTGCACAAGCGAATCAGCGGGCTGTCGTATGGTGTCCTATTGGTGAAAACATTACATCAGGCGTTCATCGTCGACCTCGCCGGTGTCGAGAACTTTATGCAGGACGCCTTGGCGTTCATCGTGCCTGATATTTAAGTCGAGCAGTTCTGTTGTGCCTTCGGTGATTGACGCAGGCGCCATAGCCGGGTGTAACGCCGCGGTGGGTCGAGCGGTGAAAGCCTGCTGGGCGCGAACTGGCAATTCAGCGGTTTTGGGGCCCAGGGCCAGGTGCAGCTGCAAGACACCCTGAAGCAGCGCAAATATTCCGAATACTGCTGCGCCGGAACCAATAATAAGTAACGCTCTAAAAAGTTTCGGTTCAACCCAAAGCAGCGGTGAGAACAGCGCTGCGGCTACACACAGAGCCACTACACCGATCATCAGATTGTTATGGGCCGAGCGTGACTTTTTAGTCAGCCGCAATACCTCGAGCTCCGCTACTTCAACAACGAGCGGCGCACCGCAGCGACGGCAGAAGTGCGAATCATCGATCACGGCAGTTGCGCAGGCAGGACACGCCGAGATTGAACCCTGTTTTCCGAGCGCAGCTATGGCTTCAGCTTCGCGTAGGAGTGTTTGCCGGTCGCCCTTTGTCATCCGCACACAGCTCTTCACTTCATATTGGAAGGTGGCGACGACGGCGATATCGTTGATCTGTTTCAGCGCGATGGTCAGTCGCGTCGGATAATCCAGCGCTGCAAGAGAACAGCCGCGGCGTGCTCCGCCCTGGGCGCCGCGCTTCCCGTAGAGCGGCTGTTCACCAAGGATCGTATAGCCAAGCTTTTCGATGGCTGCCCTCAGACGCGGTCGCAGTGATTCAATCTCACCGGTGATGGTGAGTGTCACATCGTGGTCAGTCACCTTGCTACTACCCAGCCATTCATTGCTCATTTCATTTCCTCCGAGGTTTGTGCCTGAATTCAACTACGAATCCGCAAACCCTCAAGTTTCAATTCGCTGACAGCTTTGTATGGTAGTCTGTTGGGCAACAAAGTGGTGACTCAGGTCGACAAGCGAGCGAGCAGAATCAGCAACCGCGCGCGCAAAATGCGAACACGCGTGCGCGAAACGCGCCGCGAAATCGAGCGTATCGCCAATACTCCTACACTCGGCGGACTCTTCCTCTCATTTCTCAAAATCGGAACAATTGGGTTTGGCGGCGGACTAGCTGTCATCGCACAGGTCAGAACTCTCGCGGTGCAACAGCGGCGCTGGCTCACGGAGCAGGAGTTCGCATCCGGCTTTGCGCTTGCGCAGTCCTTGCCGGGCACGTCTGCCGGCAACGTAACCACCTATGTTGGACTCAAGATTCGTGGCTGGCGAGGCGCATGTGTCTCGATGGCGGGGTTCATACTGCCGTCAACGCTAATGATGATTGTGCTGGCCATTCTTTACCGGCACCTGCGGTATCTGCCGGATACTGATCGTCTCTTTCTCGGACTCAACGCCGCGGTAGTTGCTTTGATAATCGTGACCGCCTGGCGCATGGGTCGCAACACGCTCGGCAAGCCATGGCAATGGTTACTTGCCGTCTTCGCCTGCACCGTGGTCGCATTTTTCAGCGCTACTGTTATCGAAGTAGTACTTGCTGCCGGACTCATCGGAATCTTCATTGATTCTTTTGCTGAGAAGCAACTGCGAAAGTTGGGACGACTGCGCGGTGTGGCCTCCCGTCGGAAACGAATTTCGGCGCGCGTGACTCTGCAAAGAAGACGCCGGCGCATTCGCGCTACACATTTCGTCGGTGGTTACCTCACGCGCGCGATTGCTGAAGAACGTGTTCGTCAGGCAGCGTTGTCTGCCGACAATGAAATTGCTCCCAGGGATGAGGAAACAGAAAAAACCAATTTGGGTGATGGATCGAAGGTTGATCCTCAACCGCCCGAGTCTTCAAAAAGGAAGCTCGGATCACTGGCGCTGTTTGGCGTGTCCATGCCGATCCTGGCTAAGTTTGCGTTGTTGTTGACGTTATCTACTTTGTTTCTGCGGATCGGGACAGTTACTTTTGGCGGCGGCTTCGTGATGATTCCGCTGATTGAAGCGGAGGTTGTCGATTATCATCATTGGCTGACTCACCAGGAATTTGTTGATGCGACGGCTTTGGGCCAGGTTACGCCGGGACCGGTGCTCATTACCGCGACGTTTATCGGCTATCGCGTGGCGGGAACACTCGGCGCGCTGGTCGCAACGATTAGCATTTTTTTACCATCGTTTCTGATGATGGTGGTGGCCGGGTCATCGCTCGCCCGTTTCCACACGAACAAGATCGTGCAATCGTTTTTGAAGGGAGTGACGCCGGCAGTTGTTGGTCTGCTGGTGGCCGCCGGCATCAGCATCGGTCGCGCTGGAATTCACAGTTGGGTAGGTTTGTTGATTGCGGTGATCGCCGGTGTTGTGTTGGTACGCTACCGGCCGAGTGCTATCTGGGTGATCCTTGGTGCGGGTGTAGTTCGCTTCGTGTTTGGTTTTTTCATCGCCTGAAAAAGTTGTAACGCAAACTGTTAGTTTGCGCCCTTGACCGCCGAGGCCGGTCGTTACGAAGGGCGCAAACTACAGTTTGCGTTACTTGATCTCCGCTCGAGTTTCTTACCAAACCTGGCAACGCTTATCCGGCGGACGGACCATCGCATCTCCCATGCTGCAGTGAAATGCTTCCGCAAACTGCGGCATGTTTGAGAGCGGTCCGTTAACGCGAAAACGTCCGAGCGGATGCGGGTCGGTAAGAACTTGTTGGCGCATCGCTTCCGGAGTTTGCTTCCTGCCCCATACCTGCGCCCAGCCAAGGAAGAAGCGCTGTTCCGGTGTGAAGCCGTCGATGTCTGCAGGCCGAGGTTTACCTTGCATCGCTTTCTGAAAAGCGAGCCAGGCGATCTTGAGGCCGCCCAGGTCGCCGATCGATTCTCCCAAAACCAGTTTGCCGTTTTGACTCAAACCGATTTCTTCAACTCGGAAACTGGAAAACTGTTGCTCAACACAGTTGGCTCTGTCCGTGTAGTTCTTCGCATCCACCTCAGTCCACCAGTCCTTAAGGTTGCCCTGCAGATCAAACTTGCGTCCCTGATCATCGAAGCCGTGTGACATTTCATGACCAATGACAGCGCCGATTGCACCGTAGTTCAACGCATCGTCGACGCTCAAATCGAAGTAAGGTGGCTGCAGAATTCCCGCTGGAAACACGATTTCATTCATCGCCGAGTTGTTGTACGCGTTGACCGTTGGCGGCGTCATGCTCCACTCAGTGTGGTCGACTGGCCGCCCCAACTTAGCGAGATTTCGCTGCCGCGCAAACTGGCTCGCACGCTGCAGATTGTCAAAGTAAGAGTCGCGCTCAATCCTGAGAGACGAGTAGTCGCGCCACTTGTCCGGGTAACCAATCTTCACGGTAAAGGCGTTTAGTTTGGCGATAGCCGCCTGGCGGGTCGGCTCGCTCATCCAGTCAAGCGTAGGAATGTCTGTGCGCAAGGCCGCAATCAGATTGTTGACCAGTTCTTTCATATGCGCTTTGGCTTCAGGCGGAAAAGCTCGTTTGACGTAGACTTCGCCGAGCGCTTCACCAAGTCGCTGATCGGCTGCGACAACGCAGCGGCGCCAGCGCGGCTGGTTTTCTTTAGTGCCATTTAGCGTGCGGTTATAGAAATCAAAATCCTCGCTGACGAACGCCGCTGAGAGGCCGTCGGCAGCGTCGTGCACTACATGCCAGCGCAAGTAGGTTTTCCAATCATCGATGGGAATGTCAACGAGCATCTGGTCAACGCCTTTGAAAAAATCCGGATGCGCGACATTGACTTCACTGAACTTCGGCACGCCGAGTTTGCTGGTGTAGGTTGGCCAGTCGAAATTCACCATGACGTTTTTCAAGTCCGCTGCCGGCATCTTGTGATACTGCTTTGACGCATCGCGGCGCGCGACACGATCCAATGAGAGTTGTGCCAACTGGGTCTCAATCTTCATCACCGTTTGCGCTTCGGCAGCGGCTTTGTCAGCGTCGTCACCCAACAACTTGAACATGTTGGTTACGTGCTGAAGGTAAGCATCGCGAGTGCTCTTCGACTTGGGGTCGTCCTTTAGATAGAAGTCGCGATCCGGGAGGCTGAGACCGCCCTGCCCGGTACTGGCAATCACGCTGGTGCTGTCTTTTAGGTCCTGAGTGGCGCCGAAATTAAATATCGACTGGACCCCTGTTCGATGTAAGTGTGCCAGCAGTGCCGGCAGATCCTTCGCGCTCTTCATCGCGTTGATGGCCGCCATTTCGGTTGCGAGCGGTCGAGCGCCGGCCGCTTCGATCTTCGCGTCGTCCATACAACTGGCATAAAACGATCCAATCTTTTGTTCGTTGCTGCCCTTTGGCGCGGCGGTGTTTTTCGCGGCGTCTTCGAGAATCTGATGGAGCGTAGCGGTAATTTTTTCGCGCATCGGACTGGAAATACTCCAGGTCGAGAAGGCTGCCGGAATCTCGGTCCTGGCGACCCAGCCGCCATTTGCGTATTGGTAAAAATCTTCGCAAGCCTTGCAGGTAGTGGCACACATGTTGGCCGGATCGAAGCCGCGCGGCGATGTCTGGGCGAAAGCCGCCAGACCGAGTGATGTCGCGACAACGAGCGCGATCACGAAGCGGAGATTGAAATGACGCATATTACGGACTCCTTAACGAACGTTGGATTGAGTTAATTGGTACTGAAACCAAACCCGGAACCGAAGGACTTGTCAGCGCCCACGGGGCTGACAAACGGATCTCGGGCTACGACGACTGCTGAAACGTCAAATAATACGCGGGTCCAGTCCAAAGGTTTCGGAACCACTAATATAACTTTAGGCGTGCGGCGCCACAAATCCGATAACTCGGCTTGATCTAAAAAAATGGATAAGGCTGCACAGATGATCGGCAGTTTTGGTTCCGCATTCGGATTGGTGAATTCAACTTCCACTGCAACAGTACAATTCGTTTCGCTCCTTGCCCCTAATAGGGCGAAGGCAACAATGTTCCGTTGCACCTTCCGGTTAAATTCGCGACTCGCAACTTAACCTGTGAAATTCAAACGAATAAGCTCAACAGGCCAGCAGGATCTGACCGCAACAAATTATTGACAGCGTCGAGAAGCGGCAACTAAGATGGACGCACCTCTCGCAGTCGTTTCATTGGAACTCTGAACACGATCTGAAGTGCAAAGTCAGATTGAAAACACAGGAGAAGATCATGCGCAATCCCCTGCTTCGTGCCTTTGCCCAATGGGCCAAAGGGTTGAGTATTTGTCTGTTCGCCACCCTCTTGTTTGCCGCTGCCGCCGCAGCTCAAACCCAAATCACTACCGGTACCATTCAGGGCACTGTGCTGGATTCAAACGGAGCCGCTGTGGCCGGCGCTGAAGTCGAAGTCAAAAACATTGACACGAACTTCCTGAGAGCCACCACAACGGATGAGGACGGCAGATTTTTAGCGCTACAACTACCCAGCGGCAGATATACCGTGACGATAACCAAGACTGGCTTTGCAACCACGGTGGTAGAGAAGGCGGACCTGACAGTGGGCCAAGCCATGAATCTTCCGATCTCGATGAAGGTTTCTTCGGTGCAGGAAACGGTAACGGTCACAGCCACCCCAACGGTCGATACTCTGAAAACAGAATCGAGCACGACTCTCAACGAAACGACCGTGAACACGACGCCCATTCTCGGCAGGAAATTTGAGGATCTATTAACGCTGACGCCCGGAGTCAGCGTAGTGCAGGGACCTGATGGCGACGAAATAACATTCGCCGGACAGCGCGGGGTGTTCAATAACGTCAGTCTCGATGGCGGCGACTACAACAATGGTTTCTTCGGTGAACAGCTTGGCGGTCAACGCGCAGCGATAGATATCACGCTCGAGGCGGTCAAGGAATTCCAGGTTGTGGCTACGGGAGCCAGCGCCGAATTCGGTCGCACCGCAGGCGGGGTTATCAACGTCATTACCAAATCGGGCACAAACAGCGTGCACGGCAGCTTGTTTTACTTTCAGCGTCTTGAAGCGCTGAGCTCGAATACGTCCGACGGCAAACCGCTCAAGGATTTTCGCCGCGAACAATTTGGCGGCACTGTGGGTGGACCAATTAAGAAAGACAAGGCCTTTTTCTTCTTCGCCTTCGAGGGAATCCGCGAGAGATTAACGCGCGCTAATCTTAGCGATCCGATTGACACGCCGTGTTCGGTTAATGCTCCGGTCATCACCAATCCGGCCCATGAAGCGTTGATCAATACCAGTTCCGACTGTCAGCGCCTGGCGCTAATCAACTTCATTCAGGCGACCCGCGGCCAGAATGAAGGTTTGCCGGTTTCACATCCAATCAGAAACTATGCCTTGTTGGGTAAAGCTGACTTTAATCTCAGCCGCGCACACCAACTGGCAATTTCCTATAACTTCGACTACTCCAAGAATACTAATCAAACTTTCGACGTTGCCACTTACGGCACTTCTGCGAACGGCATCGAAGGTCCGTCGAAAATCAACAACGTGAATTTCAATCTTTTCTCGTCGATTTCGGCCACGATGCTTAACGAGGCACACTTCTCCTATTCCCGTGAGTTGCGTCCTCGAAGTGCGATCCCTTCCAACATTCTGGCTGACACGGGCGTAGGCTTTGCTCCCAGCTTCAGGTTTGGCAATCCATTTTTCATGCAGCCGAACGTTGACGAACTTCTCTGGCGCACGCATGCGAAGGACAACTTCTCGATCATTTCCGGGAACCACACCGTCAAGTTTGGCGGCGAATGGGTCCGCACCTTGAACGATCAGGTGTTTCGCGGTTTCTTCACCGGCCGGTACCTCTTTGATTCAGCTTCCGGATTCCTGCGTTATGCGTCCCCAGCCGCTCCCGGCGGCTTTGGACCCAACGCCTTCAGGTGTTCGGACGGCAGTTGGATCACCGCGCCAACTCCCTGCCCGATGGGCACGACCAATGTCGGTGGACCCCTGCTGCTCTATTTGCAGAACGGAATAGCGACCGGTCTTCCGGGCGTTCCGCCGCCGGGTAAGTCCACCGCCAAGAACGACGATCTTGGGTTCTTTGTGCAGGACAAATGGCTGGTGCGTCCAGACATCACGCTGAGTTTGGGATTGCGCTGGGAAGCACAGATATTTCCGAAGGTGCTGGTTCCTCCCAGTCAAACCGCGTACGCGTCGTTGTTGAGTAATCCCAATTTCCCCTCCGACGGCACCTTGCATAGTCCGAAGAAGGAGGTCCAACCGCGAGTAGGCCTGGCCTGGGACATCGGCGGCAAAGGCAAATCGGTATTCCGCGCCAGCTACGGAATTTTCTATGGCCGGCAGAACATGTTGTCGCAGGTTGGCTCAATCACCGACAACGGCGTCCAACAGTATGGTATTGCCTGCGCTTCAAGCTTCGGCTGCTCGAATGGCGCGGCGCGGCCCACTTGGCCCAACATCGTTCCGGTAGCGCCGGGAGGCGGCATTCAGCCTGGCTCGTCGATTCGTGTATTTAGCAAGGACTACGCTAACCCGCGCATCTACACCACGAATATCCAGTTTGAACACGAGGTTGCCACCGATTTCACGGTCTACTTCGATTTCACACACTCGAAGGGCGTTCATCTGACTCGCTTCATTAATCTCAATCGTACGAATGGTCCGCTGCTTCCGAATGCCGCTCTATTCCCAACGCTGGGAGATGTGTTTGTTACCAGTGCAGTTGGCAAGTCGCTGTATCGGGGCTTTACGGCAGGCATGCGGAAGCGTTTCACCAAACATTACCAGTTTGAGTTGAACTACACGCTGGCCAAGGATCTCGATGACGATTCCAACGAGCGTGATCCCTTCACGGACCGTTCTTTTACTCCGTTTGATCTAAGTCTTGATTACGGCCCATCTGATCGCGACATCCGGCACAAGTTCAACTTCTTCACCTTCGCTGACTTGCCGGCGGGGTTTGAAGGCAACTTCCGCGTGCAGGCCCGATCGGCGCAGCCAATCTCGGGAGCGCGAACCATAGCCAATCCGGCGCGCAATACACTTCGGAAAGACAACAACTACTTCTCGTTTGATTGGCGCTTGCAGCGTCCGTTCAAGTTTGGCGAACGCTATGCGCTGATTCCAGTCGTCGAGATGTTTAATACCTTCAATAACAAAAACCTGATCAACCCGCTCACCGGTGCTGCGCTGTTCAACTTCGACGGCTTCCTGCGCCAGGGTGTAGGCGATCCGAGGCAGCTGCAGTTGGCGGTGAAGTTTACGTTCTAAAGATCAGGTAGAACGCGACTGGCCGAAACAGTCGCGCGCGCACCACTCAAGAAGTTCAGAGTCCAGCTTTAGCTTGCTCTTCTGTTCCCGAAGACAAACTAAAGTTTGAACTCTGAACTTCTTGAGCTTTAGGTAGCAATAAATTCGCTGATTGCGCGCGCGCTGTCAGCGGGCGATTGATCAGTCGTATCTACCGAGAAATTGACCGGAAGGTCGGGAAACTGGAAGGCGCCAGCAGCGTTTAGCGATCGGTATTGTTCACGCGAAGCCAACTTGCCAAACTTCTTGCGTGATGCGCCCTCGATTCGTTGCTCGAGCTCCGCGTCAGTACAGGTTAGTTCAACGAAGATAACCTTCCCACCCGCGCCTTCAACAACCTCGATTGCATCTTGCACGAAGCATTCGCGAACGGTGCGTTCGGGATTGAATGTAAAAATCAGCGACAGATCGTTTCGGGCAGCTTCGATAAACGCTGCCAGCCAGATTTGTTCACGCAGGAGGATGAAGGGCTCGCTGCCGAAGGGAAAGAGTGAGCTCACCAGATCCACAGTCAGATGATTGTGAAAGAGCTTGAAGTGAGTGAGCGCCGCGAGTTCGCGGGCCACAGTCAGTTTTCCAACAGCAGGTCTGCCGTGAAGAAAGATGAGCTTCATTTGAGTAATAATATCGTAACCAGATCAAATGGGCACAGAACCGAGCGCGGTAGCGCCGGAACCTGGAGATTGTGTGAAGCGGCGAACGATCTCTGACTTCAAAATCGGTGGTGAATTGAGGACCCGGCGCTACCGCGCTCGGTTCCGTAAGGCTTTAGTAAGTACCCGGCGACGCTCAACATCACTTAACCAATATTTAACCTACCGGTAACGGCGAGTTAGGACTCCGGGCCCACAGTCTTGGCCAGATACTCATTACGAGCAAATCGCGCAAGCGACATGAGGACATTCGTGGATCAGTTCTCCTGCGAAGCTCGTTGTGCGGATCAGGGGGATCGCGCAACGGCGAAAAAAAGCAGAAGACCGGATCAAGCTGGTAGTGGGTGTTCCCGCCAATAAAAACACGACGGCTTTTCCAACGCCCGTTGCTGTTTGCTGCTGAAACGACCGGGGCCCTGGTGGTACCGACCCCCACCAGGGCTTTTTTCTTTTGCGGCTGTCTGTTATTTAGTGAGCAGCCAAGATGAAAACACTCTTTCTTTTAAGACACGCCAGGGCTGAGAATCTTGCGCCGGGCTCAAGCGATTTCGATCGGGCTTTGGATGAGCGCGGAAAAAAAGAGGCGCGAGCGGCGGGAGTATTCATCGGGCAACTGCAACTGCAGTTTGATTTGGTGTTGTGTTCAAACGCAGTACGTGCCCGTGAAACCGCCGACTTGGCGATCGCAGCTGCCGGCTTACGAACAACTGTCCATCACGATCAGCGGATCTATGAGGCTGCCCCACTGCGACTGTTAGAGGTGATTGGGGAATCGGAAATGAAAAGAGCAAGCTGCTTCTGGTTGGCCACAATCCGGGAATTGAAGATTTGCTCAAACTTCTGACGGGACAGAGCGCGCCGATGGCAACCTGTTCGCTCGCGAAACTTGATCTCGAGGCTGATCAGTGGGGCAACATCGGAGAGACGGGAGGGAGCCTTGATTGGATAGTGAAGCCTGAAAAACTTCACGCCAGTTAAGGCCAGCAATTTCTCAACGCTCGCTTACAAACTCTCCTGCAGCCACGCGCTTCTGGCTGCGCAGTCTCGCGGCCAGCATCGCGTAAAAGCACCGCAAACACATTCCATACGAATCATCACTCGCGTTCTCCCGGATCTTTACTCCGCACGAAATACAGATCACTCTAAACTCGAGAACTTTCTTTGGTCTTTGTTGCACCATTTCTTCACTTCCTTCCAAATAATTCGCAGAAACTTTCGCGCACCAATGTTACGAGCGGGTGGCCCCACCATTAAATAGAATTGAAGAAATCAACTCGAACCGCAACGGAACACAGTCGAGGTTCAGACACCGTTCAGACTGATGCGGATCTGTGGAAAAAATTCTATTCACGCCGTTAACACTTTGGTAACATCAGGCTCAATCGCGCCGTCCCCAACGGCGCACATGGCGCAACGCAGTAGCTCATAGACAATCTGAACCGACGCATACACGAAAAGTTCGCCGGTTATTTCTGGGAGAAAGCTAAGTGCTACCCAGGTCACGCGGAATACTCTTCACTCCACTCGTTCGAGCAGCATGGCTCGCGGGTATCGTTCTATTTCTTTTACCAAGCGAACTGCTGGCCGGGGATCACAACGGTAGTGCGAGCAGCAGCGTTGCTTGTCGTGAAGAGGTGTCGCCGGCGCGTCGCGAAGAGTTGGCGATAAAGCTGCGAAAAATTACCGGGCTGGCGGAGCTTAGGTTTGATAGCGATGGATTCTTGCGTTTGCCTGGCAAAACGATCGTTGACGACCCAACGATCGTTAGCGGTTCCGAGAGCGCGCGAGCTCTGCTTGCAAGTGCCGTAGATGGCCACAATGTAGTGGTGATTGAAGACGCCAGTAATCGTTCCGATATTGCGTTTTGCCGCGTGATTCCCGGGAAATGGAAGAAGACTTCCGCGGACAAACCGCCGGTGTTTGTTGCCCAAATCGATTTTGCGGATTTTGATCAGCTAGTAGGAGACGAGCGGGCACGCGAAGCGTTTAACGTAGGTTGGGGACTCCTGCATGAACTCGATCACGTTGTTAGTGACAGCCCTGACGCCTCAGCTCTTGGCGAAACCGGCGAATGCGAAGCCCACATAAATCAAATGCGCCGCGAGTGTAATCTGCCGGAGCGAGCAGATTACTTTTTCACCCTCTCACCGCTTGCTGCAAAGACTACCTTCATGACCCGACTCGTTCGGCTGGCCTTTGAAGAGCGCTCGCGCGATAGCAGTAAGAAGAAGCGCTATTGGTTGACCTGGGACGCCAACATTGTTGGCGGCCTGGAACAAAGCCAGGTCGCCGCATTGCGCTAGTCACACTCTTCCGTTCGTTCGAACGAATCAAGAACTCCAGATTGTTTTGGATTTGAGACGAGGCGAGTAGCTTGCCTTAGAAGTCGCAAACAGTGATTGCGACGCTACGCGTCGATCTTGCTGTCGACAACGACTCTTCAGGAAACGACGACTCCAGCTTGAGTGACGCGACTCGAGCTCTTACTTGCCCGATGCGGCCTTCTTAAAAGCAGGTTGCGTTTTCAGGTGAGCGGCGCGCTCTTGCTCGGTAAGTTGTTGCAGAGTGGAATGAACGGTAAGAAGCGTCGTTTTGAGGTTCTCCAGCTCGCGTGGTGATTTATCTTTGGCGGCAAGTAAGGCCACCGCGATTTCGCTGCTCAGCTCGTGTGAAATTGCCATAACGCCCCTAAGGTTTCTGAAACATCGATCAGTTCGCTGAAGAAGTGACTCGTATCCTACGACGGCTTTGTTACCACGATGTTAACGGCATGTTAACTAAACTGCTTTACGATCAAGTCTTCTAAGGTTTCTTGCTCAAACGGTCTGGCTACTAGCGACTTCTGCATTAACAAACATTTAAGGCGCCATTCACAGCACCTTAACCTCTCCTGCATAAGGTCTACCTTCGCAATCAAACAGCAATTGAATCGATTTTACCGAAGTGCCCGCGCTTCTTCGTTGAATGACGAAAACGGTTTCAAGCAAACGCACAGCAATAATTCTAGTTTCGAGGAGAAACACTATGCATAGATCAATCCCTCAGTTGCCAATCCGAATCCTGCTTGTTGTTATCGCTATCGCGACACTGTTTGTGTTGCCGCTCGCCGTAAATGCACAGACGGATTCCGGAAGGATTGCGGGGACAGTAACTGATGCGAACGGCGGCTTGGTCCCGGGCGCTGCAATTGTGGTGACGAATGAGCGGACCGGTGAGGAACGAACGGCGACGACCAACGATGTCGGCTACTTCCTCGTCTCATCGCTTCGCCCTTCCAGTTACACCGTTACAGCGACGGCGAAGGACTTGTCGGCGAAAGCCACTAATGTGCAGGTGCTAGTGGGCCAGGAGTTTAGTCTAACAATGGTTGCGCAGCCGGCTACGCTGGCGGCTACCGTCAACATCAATGCCGGAGGCGAAGCAGCCCTGGAAACGAGCTCGGCTGCGATCGGCGCAAACGTAAATCCTCGCGAGGTTGAAGGTCTTCCAATCAACGGGCGCCAACTTTCGCAGCTTTACCTGCAAGCGCCGGGTTCGGTTAACAGTGGTTCGGGCACATTTGGTGACATCCGTTTTTCTGGGCGCGCCGTCGAGCAAAACATCATCCGCTACGACGGAATCGAGGGCACCGCAATCATCGACAGTTCACCGGGGAATCTAAACGGCGAGATACCGACGCCGTTTCGTCTGCAGTCTTCACTAGAGAACATCCAGGAGTTTCGCGTCGACTCAAATAACTATCCGGCAGAGTATGGAACCGGCACGGGCGGTCAGATCAACGTGCTGACTAAATCCGGAGGAAACGCTTTCCACGGCTCGGCCTTCGAGTACTTCCGCAACGACAAGCTTGACGCCGCAAACTTCTTCGACAACATCATTGGTCAGAAAAGCAAACTCAGGCTTAATCAGTTTGGCGGATCCGTTGGGGGCCCGCTTAGGAAAGACAAGGCGTTCTTCTTTTTTTCTTATGAAGGCTATCGGCTCCGCGGCGGCATCAATTCCATCGAAGCTGTTCCCGGCCTGGCGTCGCGGATCTGCGCGCCGCCGCTCGGTTCGGGAGGAACAACTTGCAACGCAAACACGGCAGCGCTCATTCCCGCGTTTCGCTCACCGAATGCGGTGACACTGCGCGCTGGTCCAGATCTGTTCGACACGGTCCAGCTTCAGGCAAACAACATCGTCGACGAAAACACAGCCGCGCTAAGAATTGATTACCGCTTCAACCCGAAGCACTCAGCGTATTTTCGATTCTTCCGCGATCAAGGTTCTAACCTTCAGCCCGATGGCGTCACTGGCCGGCAGATTTCCATCCGGCAGGTTCCACAGAATGGCGTCTTCGCCATCCAGTCGATCCTAACCCCAACACTGCTTAACGAATTCAAGCTCGGCTACAACGGCGCGTATTCCCGCATCATCGGCGTGGCGCCCACGGTTAACGGTATCGACTTGTCGAACTTGTCGTTCAACATATCCGGCAGCGTCGCTGGCTTTGCCTTGCCCGGCCAAGGTTCAAACGCGGGCGTGGCGACGCCCGGCGGTCTCATCCGCGCAAACAGCGCCCAGAATGGTCGCGGCCAGCCATACACTCCCTACTCTTTATCTTACGTCGATAACTTGAGTTGGACTCGCGGCAGTCATAGTTTCAAATTTGGCGGCGAGTTCCGTCAGATTCGTCTCTTTACCGACCGTCAGGGCGGCATTACCTACACCTTCGCCAGCATTCAAAACTTCCTGGCAAACAACGCTTCATCGGTGCAGTTTCTCGGTGATCTGTCCGCGCCTTCGCCGTTCTTTAACAATTCAACCGGTCAGGCGCAGGCTCGGCAGGAGTACTACATCACTTACGCGCAGGATGAATGGAAGATAAAACCGAACCTAACCTTGAACTACGGTTTGCGTTACGAGTACTACACCCCGCTTCGTGAGAAAGACAACCGCCAGATACTCTTCGATATCATTACTGGGCAGCTGCGCGATTCGAGTCAGGATCCACTTCGGTCCTCGAAGACTAACTTTGGACCGCGCGTTGGTCTCAGCTGGTCGCCGACATCCTCCACCGTGTTACGAAGCGGTTTTGGTATTTACTACGGCCCCGGGCAGACTGAAGATCAGATTCAGCCGATTGAATCGAATCGCATTAGTTCAACGCTCAGCAACGTAACGTTCCCACAGGATCCGGCGTTAATCGCTGCGGCGTTTCTTAGTAATCCGAACAACCGCCAATACCAGCCGCGTGCCTACGCTCCGGACTACACAATTCCCGAGAAGGTTTATCAGTACAGCGTTTCCGTGCAGCAGGTGTTGCCCTACAAGATGACTCTTACCGCGGCCTTCGTCGGTTCGCAGGGGCGAAACTTGTTTTTGCGCAGCATCGCAAATCGCATCCTGCCGGGACAAACCACAATAGCTGACGGCACAACATTGCCCTCCGGGGTTGGCGTTATCAATCGCACCAATGGTGCGGGCCAGGTAACCGCGGTTAACACAGTGCGCGAGTTCTCGATCGTTTCCGGAACGTCTTCAGTACAAAACCCCTTCGCTGAGATAGACGACAAAACGAGTGGCGGCCACGACAGTTATCGCGCTCTGCAAATGTCGCTAAGCCGGCGGCTTGGCTCTGGACTCACTTTGAATTCGCAATACACCTTCTCGCGATCCTTTGGTAACACCTCAGGTTCGAATGAAGCGCGTACCGCTGCCAACAACGCTCGCGCGTTGAATGAATTCGATTACGACGAGGGTTACAACAATTTCGACGTGCGACACACTTACAACTTGAGCGCGCTCTACGATCTGCCCTTTGGTAAAGGCAAGAAGCACGACTTCGGCGATGTCGGCAATGCCCTTCTGGGTGATTGGGGAGTTGGAGCAATAATCAATGGTCGCTCCGGGTTGCCGCTGGAAATCGGCATCGTTAGACCGGATGTAGTTATCCAATGCCGCAATGCGGCCGGCTGTCTAGTTGGGGCGACCACCGTCCCCAATGGTTTTGTCGCGCAGTTGCCTGCCACTATCAACGCGGCAAATCCATTGCCGCTGGGCTTTATCGCAGTGGTCAACACCCCTGGCGGCGGCAACTCGCGAAACGTGCGTCGCCCGGATCTGGTTGCGGGCGTCAGTCCCTACCTAACCAACGATCGGCTTGTCCTGAATCCCGCGGCATTTGCTACGCCGGCACCCGGTGCCTTTGGTAATGTGCCGCGCAACTTCCTACGCGGCCCCAGCTTCAGACAGTTCGATATCGTTTTGAACAAGCGCTTCAAGTTTTCCGAGACGACAAATCTCGAGTTTAGGACCGAAGTTTTCAATATCTTCAATCAGACAAACTTCGACATTCCGGGCTCACGCCTGAATCTCGCTCTGCCGTCCCTAGCGCAGGTGGGTACCAGCAATGTCTTACAGCCTGGACAAGCTTACAGCCAGGCGACAGCAGGCGGCACTTTTGGTCTGCTCCGGCAAACTGTCGTTCGCGATGTTGGCTTGGGTACGAGTCGCCAGATTCAGTTTGCGCTACGACTGAACTTCTAATATTGGGGCAAGCCCACCTTCCGGACCACGAGCTGAGGATAGTTGAGTTATCTGCCGACTAAGCGGCTTTCAACGGAGATCAAATCGAACTCGTTAAGAGTCTCTAAGGCGAGGAAGGCGGGCTTGCCCCCGCAGTTTTTCGAACAATCATATGTCTGCTTCAGAAACAGCACTCCGCGGAGAGAGGCGGCAGCCCATCGGCGAGGATGTGTACGACGACGGTTATCTGCGCGTTGAGCACAAGAATTATTACGTCTCGTGTGGCGGCCAATCGCTGAAGTTGCCGCGAACCGAGTTTCTCATCCTCTCGCGACTAGCTCGTTCGCCCGAAAGAATTGTTACCGCCGAAGAGCTCTGGGAGTACGCCTGGGGAAATAACAAACCGGTAAACATGGAAAGTCTGCACGTTTACATCTACCGGCTCCGCAATAAGCTGACCTCAAGCAGGATTGCTATCGACACGATGGTCAACGTCGGTTACCGCCTGCTGCCCGAGGGATCACGCACAGGTTGACCGCGGAGAGTTTACGTAGAGTTCAGACGTATTTCAGATAGATGTAACACGCCACACCTAAATTCCTTCTTGAAGATCAAAAATCTACTTCGGAGAAACAAATGCCCTCTCTGTGGAAATCCCGTCGATTAACTGCCCTGATTCTGATTTCATCGTTCGCGCTATTGGCGCTGGCCTGTAGTCCCAACGCTGGGCCAGGTGGAAGCAATGGGCCGATCTCTTTGCAAGGCGCCGGTGCTACGTTTCCTAATCCGCTATACCAAAAGTGGGTAAGCGAATACGACAAGGCCCACCCCAACACGAAGGTTGACTACCAGTCGATTGGTTCAGGAGGTGGGATCAAACAGATCCAGGCACAGACTGTCGACTTTGGCGCTTCAGATGCCCCCATGAGTGACGCGGACTTAAAGGCCGCGCCCGGCGAACTGCTCCACATTCCGACGGTGCTCGGCGCTGTGGTTGTTACCTACAATCTCGCCGGTGTGGCCCAACCCCTTCATCTTTCTCCGGAGGTAGTGGCTGACATTTTCCTGGGCAAGATCAAGAAGTGGGATGACGCGCGCATCAAGCAGGACAATTCCGGCGTCAGTCTTCCGGCGGCAGACATCACCGTGGTCTATCGAGCCGAGGCGAGCGGCACGTCCTTCGTGTTCACCGACTATCTTTCGAAAGTAAGTCCGGAATGGAAAGAGAAAGTTGGCACTGACAAGTCGCCAAAATGGCCGGTTGGCCAGGGCGGCAAGGGGAACGAAGGTGTCACTGGTCAAATAAAGAACCAGCCAAACACGATTGGTTATGTCGAACTAGCTTACGCGGCGCAGAACAAACTGCCGTCAGCGTTAATCAAAAATTCAAGCGGTAAATTTGTTGAGCCGTCGATTGATGCGGTCACTGCGGCCGCGGCCTCCGCTTCGGCGCAAACACCAGATGACTTGCGCGTGTCGATCACGAATGCCGCGGGAGAGAATGCTTATCCGATTTCGAGTTACACCTACATTCTCGCTTACAAAGATCAGAAGAACGTCGACAAGGGCAAGGCGCTGGTTGATTTTCTTTGGTGGGGAATTCACGACGGCGAACAGTTTGCCAAGGATCTGCAATACGCGCCGCTGCCTGCGGAAATCGTGAAACGTGCGGAAGCAAAGATCAATTTAATTACTTCGGGTGGCAGGCCACTAAGGTGACTCGTCGGCAGAGTAGCGGGGCAAGCCCGCCTTCCTGACCCCGAGCCTATCAGAACTTGCTCCTTGAAACTGTGCTGAATGCCTCTCAAGGTATGAGTTACAACACAAGTCAGAGAGTCTCTCAGGTCAGGAAGGTGAGCTTGCCCCTGCTGTCATTGCGGCGTGCTCTCGCTCCCACCGGCAACACCGGCGACGCAATATTTCGACTGTTGTTGTTAGGCGCGGCAACGCTGGTGCTCTTGATAGTGGCGACGATGATCATCGCGCTTGCAGTGAAGTCGAGACTCTCAATTAGTCAGTTTGGCTTTCGTTTCTTGTCCAGCACAAATTGGGATCCGGTCAAAGGTGAATTTGGCGCGCTGGCCTTTATTTACGGCACAGTGGTGTCTTCGTTAATCGCCCTGGTAATTGCCGTTCCGCTTTCATTGGGCATCGCGGTTTTCCTGGTCGAACAGGCCCCAAGACAACTCGCCCGGCCGCTCGCGTTTGTAGTTGAACTGCTGGCAGCGATCCCTTCGGTTGTTTATGGTTTGTGGGGGATTTTTGTGCTGGCGCCATTTCTGCGCGTCCACGTTGAACCACCGCTGCAACGTTGGTTTGGTTGGCTGCCATTGTTTTCAGGATCAATCACCGGGATTGGTCTGCTAACCGGCGGAATCATTCTGGCGATCATGGTGACGCCAATTATTTCCGCGGTAGTGCGTGACGTATTGACGGCTGTTCCAGGTTCGCAGCGCGAAGCGGCGTTAGCCCTGGGCGCAACCAAATGGGAAACGACGCGCGTGGTTCTGGTTAACGGCGCGCCCGGAATTGCGGGAGCGGTGATTCTGGGTCTGGGTCGTGCAATCGGCGAGACCATGGCCGTGACCATGGTGATCGGAAACCGCCCGCAAATCAGCGCTTCACTTTTCCAGCCGTCATACACAATCGCCTCTGTGATCGCCAACGAGTTTACTGAAGCAACACAAGACCTTTATCTGAGTGCATTAGTTGAGTTGGGACTCATACTGTTTTTTGTAACCTTTGTCGTGAACGCGATCGCGAGAATTCTGGTGTGGAACGTTACGCGAAGAACCAGCGGCGCCAACTAACAGTTTGCGTTACGAAAAAGCGATGAGACGAGTCGATCAAATCCGCCGCACCACGAGTGCGACCATGACATCGCTTACCGCGTTTTGTACGGTCGCGGCAATCGGCGTCCTGCTGATCATCCTGGCCTACATTGCCATGCAGGGAATCGGCGCCCTGAATTTCGGCTTCCTGCTAAATGATCCGAGGCCGGTCGGCGAAGGAGGCGGTATTCGCAATGCGATCATGGGAACCGTGATGTTGCTTTTGCTTTCTTCTCTCATCGGCATGCCTCTTGGGATTGCGGTAGGCGTCTACCTTTCGGAATTTGGCAGCGGGCGCTTTGGCAGCGTGGTCAGGTTCCTGGTCGACACGTTAACCGGGATTCCCTCAATTGTGACCGGCGTATTTGTTTACACGATCGTAGTCGTGCCGCTGAAACATTTCTCAGCGCTCGCTGGTGGCATCGCCCTTGGGATGATCATGATTCCGATTGTGGCTCGCACGACCGAGGAAATGATCAAACTCGTTCCGCACAGTTTGCGCGAAGGCGCCCTGGCTTTGGGCGCGCCGCAATGGCGTGTCACTCTTGGAGTGGTGGTTCCGGCAGCGGCCTCAGGAATTGCGACCGGCGCGATGCTGGCTGTGGCGCGAGTTTCCGGGGAAACCGCGCCGCTATTGTTCACGGCTTTTGGGAGCCGCTTCTTTAGTTATTACCTTGATCAGCCGATCGCCTCGTTAACGGTGCAGATCTACAACTATGCGATCTCGCCCTATGACGAATGGCACGCGCAAGCGTGGGCGGCGACACTGGTGCTGATGATGCTGATCCTGTCGATCAATATTGCGGTCCGGGTTCTGACGCGACGGAAGTTTTGAGAAAGACTGGTTACCTCATTAGTGTTCTGAGTTCTGAGATCTGAAGCTAAAGAATGTCCACATCTGCACCGACAATTACGACCAAGGTGAAGATTCCTGAGCGCGAGCCGGGCACCCCGCCTTCTCAACCGGGCGCAATGGCGGCAAAGATCGCCGTTCGAGATCTCGACTTCTTTTACGGCAAGTCTCAGGCGCTTCACGCGGTGTCGCTACAAATTCCCGAGCGGATCGTTATGGCGTTCATCGGCCCGTCCGGCTGTGGCAAGTCGACCTTCTTGCGCACGCTCAATCGTATGAACGACGTGATTGCTGGAACTCGCGTCGCCGGCGAAGTGTTGATGGACGGCACCGACATTTATCAGCCGGGCACAGATGTGGTTGAGCTAAGACGAAAAGTGGGGATGGTTTTTCAGAAGTCAAATCCGTTTCCGAAATCGATCTTTGACAACGTCGCTTACGGACTGCGAATAAACCGGCTTACCGCAACCAAGGCTGAACTGGCAGAGCGCGTCGAGCAAGCCCTGAAAGATGCAGCGCTTTGGAACGAAGTGAAAGACCGTTTGAAAAACTCTGCCTTAGGTCTTTCTGGTGGACAACAGCAACGCCTCTGCATTGCGCGAGCGTTGGCCATCCGGCCTGAGGTAGTATTGATGGACGAACCGGCCTCGGCATTGGATCCAGTTGCCACGCATAAGATTGAAGAGCTGATTGTTGAGTTGAAGAAGCAATATACGATCGTGATCGTAACGCACAACATGCAGCAAGCGGCGCGGGTCTCAGATACCACTGCGTTCTTTCTGTTGGGAAAGCTAATTGAGGTCAACTCAACTGAGAAAATGTTTACCAATCCCGACGAGAAACTTACGGAGGATTACATAACGGGAAGGTTTGGTTAAGGAAATTGGTTTTTGGACTTTGGTCTTTGTATTTTTGCTTTGTACCTAGCTCCTTTTCTTTAATGAGGATTGCTGGAGCACGAAAATCAAAGCCCAAAGACCAAAGCCCAAAGACCGGAAAGCAAAAGCCAAGAGCAAGGCATTCTACGATGGATTACCACAGACATCTCGACGATGAACTCGATTCGCTGCGCGACCGCGTACTGCTGTTAGGCGGTGAGGCGGAGACTGCGCTCGAGCAAGCAATGAAGGCACTGGTGGAACGCGACAGCGAGCTCGCGCGTCAGGTGCTTGATCAGGACGACAAGATTGATCAACTGGAAGTTGAGGTTGATCGCCAGTGCATCGATATTATTGCGCTACGGCAACCCGCCGCGCGCGATCTGCGTTTTGTGATATCGGTGGCGAAAATGGCGCCAGTTCTCGAGCGCATCGCGGATCACGCCGGGAACATTGCCCGCGTCGCCATCGATCTTAATAACGAACCAGAACTGAAATCGGTTGTCGATCTGAGACGAATGTCCGAACACGGGCTGCGGATGTTGCGAGCCGCGCTGGATGCTTTTACTTCCAGTGATGCCACTGCGGCCCGCGAAGTAATTAAGAGCGACGTTGAGATCAACGAACTCTACAATCACGTTTTTCATCAACTGATCGAGATGATGGTGACTGAGCCGGCTACCGCGACCCGCGACGCGCGTTTGCTTTTTGTAGCCAAACACCTCGAGCGCATTGGTGACTACGTTACCGACATATGCGAGCTGACTGTCTACATGGCTGAAGCAGCGTTTATCAAGCATTTTAAGTAGGACAGACATTCCTGTCTGTCCGGGTTGAGCAGGTGTCGGCAGGATGAGAAAAAGAATTTGCCATTTTCCATTTTTCATTTGGCATTTTTCATTGGAGTTTACGAAGAACGCGAGAAGAGTTAGTCAGGCAATCGAAAAATGAGAAATGGAAAGTGCTTTCTTTCTTCGCAGAACTTAAGGTCCTCTGGACAGGCAGGAATGCCTGTCCTACCTAAAACATGACGCGACCAATTCTGATAATTGAAGATGATCCGGACATCTCGGAGAGTTTGAAGTACAACTTCGAACGCGAAGGATTGCCGGCTATTACTGCCTTAACCGGTGAAGCTGGATTAGCCGCTGCTCTCAACGAACGCGAGTCGCCGTCGCTGATAATCCTGGATCTGATGTTACCGGGAATGAGCGGCACCGAATTGTGCCGGCGCCTGAGAAGAGAACCCGCGACGCGGCGCACCCCGATCATCATGTTGACAGCCAAAGCCTCGGAATCGGATCGCGTTACCGGATTGGATCTCGGCGCCGACGACTACATCACCAAGCCGTTTTCAGTTAGAGAACTCCTGGCACGCGTGCGCGCCGTGATGCGCCGCATGGACGAAACGAGCGGAAAGACCTACGAAGACGATCACCTGTTGATCGATTTTGACGATATCCGCGTAGTCTGCGACGGCAAAAAGGTGAAGCTAACTAACAAAGAATTTAGTTTATTGTCAGTGATGGCGAAGAGCGCCGATCGCGTTATCACTCGCCAGCAGTTGCTGGACAACGTCTGGGGCTATAGCTATTACGGTGACGCGCGCACGCTCGACGTTCATATCCGCCGGTTGCGGCAGAAGCTTGGCGAATGTGGCCAGTGCATTGAGACAGTTGTGGGGGTGGGCTATCGTTTCGTCGGTTGCCAGCGGGCTGCGTAGTAAGAGTGCCCTCTGCCTATGAAAAGATCAAATCGTGTCTAAACGCAAAGCATTGCTAATCAGTGCTACCGCCTTCGCTCTTGCACTGGTCCTGCTCCTCCCGTCGTTTACAGCGCGAGTGTTTACCGCGGCGTTGCTGGCGCTCGGTGGTGCGGCGCTAATTGTCAGGGCCTTCACGAACAAAGCGGCAAACGAACAACTGCAGCAAGCTGATGCCGACCTGCCTGATGAGGAGGCGCCGGCCGATACGTTTGCCCTGGGGAAGTTGTTTGAAGCGACGATGAACGGAATGCGCGAAGGTTTGTTAGTGGTCGATAAAGACATGAAGGTCGTAGCGTCAAACACTGCGGCGCACCGGCTCTTTAATCTGAGCCGCGGCAAACTTAACACGCAGCGACTAACTGAGCTCACCCGTAATCGGGCGATCTACAGCGCTTTTCTGGATGCGCTCAAGGGAACTGAACGGAGCGGGGTCAAAGTCGAGACGCACGGACCCGAACGGTTGGTGTTTGACCTTCGCGTAGTTCCGCTGTCTGGTTCGAACGGAAAACGCGACTCGGCGCAAGGCGCTTTAGGTGTCTTCATTGACGTCACGCGTCTTGAGCGGCTCGAGCAGGTGCGGCAGGAGTTTCTGTCGAATGTTTCGCATGAACTACGCACCCCGCTCACAGCGATTCTCGCGTTCATTGAAACGCTTGAAGCCGGAGCAATCGACGATAAGGAAGCCAGCCAGCGGTTTCTCTCAATCATTCGCAGAAATGCGACGCGCATGCACGACCTAATCGACGACATCCTGGAGTTGAGTCAGATCGAAGCCGGCAACGTCCCGGTCAAAACCGAAGAGTTTGAACTCGCGCCGGTAGTCAACGATGTGCTCGCCTCACTAGCGACCAAAGCCGAGGCTCAGGGAATAATGCTGCGTAACGACGTAGCAGTTGATGTCATGGTTTGCGCGGATGCGCGCCGGCTGGAACAGATGCTGACAAACCTGATTGAGAATGCAATCAAGTTTAATCGCGAATCGGGAACTGTAACGATCAGTCATGAGGCCGCCCCGGATCAGCGCTCCCGAATCATTGTGGAAGACTCCGGCGAGGGCATTCCCGCACAACATCTGGAGCGATTGTTTGAAAGATTTTATCGAGTGGATCGCGCGCGTTCACGCGACATGGGTGGCATTGGACTCGGTTTGGCAATTGTGAAGCATCTTGCGCGCGCCCACGGTGGCGAGGTTTCAGTTACTTCAGAGCTTGGCAAAGGCAGCGCCTTCACGATTGAGTTGCCACCCGCTCAATTGCCCAAACTGCTGGACGACTAACCCTCCGCGACTTCAAAGCCGCAGCGTAAAGTGGGACTACTACTGCTGTTTCTCATCGAGGTGGCGCAGTGCGTCGAGGATCAGGTTGGTGTTACTGGCAGTTTCTATCCGGGCGGTAAATCCTTCCTCAGATTTTTGAAACTCAAAACCTCCAGTTGTTATCTCGACTATATGCCGAAAGCCGAGTTCACCAACTTCACCGCTCGACTCCGCGTCAACTATTTTTCCGTCGTTGAAGAAGACACTGCCCGATTGCGCGTCGTTAGATAAGAGGAGCGTGCCGGTCAGTCGCGCATTTTCGATTACCTGGACCGCGTCAAAGACGTTGATGGCCGCCAGATCGCCGGCGAGCGTGACGAGCGGCCCGGCGGAAGGGTGAGCGGCCGCCGCTGCTTCAGGACGTAAGTCCGGCCGACGAGCACGCCGGATGGCTTCCAACCCGCCGGCGATGTTAATGCGAGTGTCGAGCTGCTTGGCTTCCAACAGTCGATCGTAAGCATCGTCATACTCCTCGCGCTCGATATAGATCTTGGCCAGCGCCAAACACTGGCGCGCTGCCTCGTCAGATTGCTTTTGCGCGATACAGATTTCGCGCAAACGTTCGCGCAGCACGATTGAACGAGGTTGCCCTTCGAGTGCCGTTCGCAAGCGGTTGATGGCCCGATCGGGCGCCTGATATTTCAGGAAAAGCTCGACATCGAGCAGCGCTGTATCAACCTCGCTAACGTGTTCAGATTGTGACGAAGGGTCCGGCATCAGGCTTCGGAATTTATCACATGGACGCCGAATGTTTGTACCGGTGGAGCGCCAGTTGAGTTCGACCTGTACATCAGCCGAGCCGCATTGTGATGAGGTAGTACTGACCTCATGACACCCATTGGCTCTCGTTTAGAAATCGAAGCGAACGCCCAGGCGGATCTGTCGCGGGCGTAAGGTGCGGGTAGCTACCAGAAACGTGTCGAGGAAATTTTGGCGCTGAAGCTCTGTGGCCGTTGGCGCGAAGTCATTGAAATTGATGAACTCGCTGCCGAAGCTGAAGACGGTCTTGTTGAGCACGTTGTCAAACTCAATCGTGGGGCGAAGTCGTAAGTGTTCGCTCAAGCGAAATTCACGCGTGACGTTCAGATCGAAGAAAAACTGCCCCGGACCCTGACCGGCGTTGCGTGGCAAATTTCCCACCGGGCCGCCGATGGTTGGTAAGGCAAATAGATTCAGGATTGCAGGGTCGAGTGGTGCTCCGCGTTCGCGCCACTGAAGCAGTTTCGGATCGCCGTTGAATACGGGGCGGTCGTTTCCTACGTCGTCGAGGTTGCGATCGTTGCCGCCGATCGAAATGTTAAAGGGCGCGCCGGATGCGAGCCGGAGAATGGGCGAGAGACGAAATTTGCCGAGGTAAGGCGGTGCGTCGAACGTGCCGGAAAAGACGAAGCGATGCCGGCGATCGAGCAAACTGCGCGCACGCTCATTGAAAAAATCCCCTGGCGCCAACGCATCGGAAGTGTTGACGACGCCGTCGTCCTCGAGATGCGAAAGTGTGTAAGCAGCGCGAAACGAAAAGCCAAAGCCGTAACTACTCGAACGGAAACCTCTTCGTAATTCAAGCGTCAGACCCTGATAGAAACTGTTGCCGGCTGAAATCAATTGCTCCACTTCTGTGTGGGCTGGATTTGGTCGCAAGTTGTTCAAGGCCGCCAGCGCTGCATCGACTACCGTGGTCGAAGTGAAACTATTGAGATTAAAGATTGAAATAGGAACACCAAATTCGGTCACTGTATTGACTGCGTTTGGCGCGGCGGGAACGATCGGCGTGAGCGTAAACCGGACCAGTTCACCTGCAGATTGTGCTCCATAAATCGGCCGGCTCCCCAGCGGACCACTGCGGAAATTTGCGAAGTCGTGACTAGTCAGGTAACCGCTTAAACTTTTGAAAGCAGCCGGCAACCGCGGAGCGTTGACGTTGAATTCTCGCCACAGATGGAGTCCGCGATTCCAGGTGTAGTTGGCCTCGATAACAAACAGCCTTCCAACTTCTCGTTCAAAGCCGACATTCGCTTGATAACTTTCGGGAATACGTAAACTGGGATCCAGACGTCGCGAGAAGCCGGTGTTGAGCGTGCCAAACTGTCTGACGATTGCGGATTCGGGCCTAAGGACATGCGGAAAAATTATCCTGGTTCTGAGAAAAGTTCGCCGGAAGTCGGCCGCGTTTGTTTGCCCGGTCGGATCAAAAAGATCATTAGAGTCAAAAAACAATTGTTGCGCGCCGAGCGTGAAATCATCAATGGTCCGCAAGAGAGCGCGGTTGTAAAAGATGCCCGCGCCCAGGCGAATCACCGTCTTACCTGATTTGAATGGATCGTAAGCAACGGCAAGGCGCGGTCCGAAATTGTTGTGGTCGGGCAGAATTGTTTCTTCTTCCCAACGCAAGCCGTAGCTCACCATCAAGTTTGATCGCAAACGCAACTCATCATGAGCGAACAGTCCCAGATAAGTATTTCGTTGAGTTGAGCTGGTCTGAAAGTTTTGTCGAAAGCGGCTCGGGTCACCCGCCAGGAAATCACCAACGCTATCGAAGTTGAAGGTCCCAGAGGCGTCAGAGAGATCAATGAAGGTTGATTTGATTCGTTGCACATCAGCGCCCATCTTCAGGGAGTGGGCGCCGGCGACATAGGCGAGAATATCCTGAAGCTGGACTCGATCCTCGCGACGATCGGTCGCATTCGTAGTTGACGAACCGGCGATTAGCGTTCCCTCTTGGGCAGACGTGTCGCCGGGGAATTGCGCTGGATAGTTGTAGTCGATGAGCACTACCGGGTTGCCGCTGCCTCGGGCCTCAACCGCCGGTGTCAGTAGCGAGAGCTGCACGCGCGCCTGGTTGACCGCCTTTGGCGATAGGACGTAGTTATCCGAGTAAGAGATCGCATTAGTGCCGCGCGTGCTGGCCTGTAACGCTTCCGCCAGGCGATCGCCGCCAGCAAACGAACGCAGATTAGTCAGACGTCCCAACTGCAAGAGAAGAGATCCGTTGTGCGGCTCATTAAACTTGTGATCGACCCGGGTGGTGAAAGTGTGACTGCGCTGCGGTGTGCTAAGTCCCTGAAGAAAAGGCGCTATTTCTGCTTGTAGGTTGAGCGAGTTTGAAGGTATGGCCTCGGTCCGTTTGCTCGCGGGTGAAGTTGGCGAGGGCAACGGGAAAGTTGGATTCTGGGCTGCGGGGACGAAAGTATTGATCAAGGCCGAATCAAGGATGGTGTCGTATTCATAAGCGGTAAAGAAGAAAGTGCGCGCGCGGCCCTCATAGTTAAGGGGACCCAGAAATTTGGGCAGCGTGATCGGACCGCTCAAAGTAAAGCCCGGATTGTGATTCGTAAACGGCAAGCGGCTGACGCCGATTCGGTTGTTATTGAAAGTGTTCGCGTTCAACCAATCGTCGCGGAAGAAGTAGAACAGGCGGCCGCGATATTGGTTCGAACCGCCGCGCGTGCGAATGTTGATGCGGCCGCCCGAGGCGCGGCCGTACTCTGCCGAAAACTGATTCGTGATGATCTGAACTTCCTCAACCGCTTCCAGCGATGGTTGAAAGCGTTCACGAGCGGCGCGGTCGTCGTTGTTGTCGAGACCGTCAACTGTAATGTTGTTCGAATAAGCCGGGCCGCCCGCGAGCGAGAATGTTCCAGACTCCTCCGGTGTGCCCGCTGCGGAGGTGTTGCGGTCCTCGGCAAGGTCGCGCGTCGAGAGCGCCTCTTCCGAAACACCTGGCAAGGTGAAAATCAGATCCAGCGGCGAGCGCGAATTTACGGGGAGCGATTCAGCCTCCTTGGTTGTGACCGTGCTGCCAACAACAGTGCGCGTTGTATCAACCGCGGGAGCGTCAGCCGCGCTGATAGTTATCGGATCCACTAATATGCCTTCCAGGGCGAGCGTAAAATCGAGTTGCACATTTTTCCCGGCAATAAATGTCAGTTCGGTTTTCTCCTCGGTTGCGAAGCCGGCGTTTGCAGCACGCAGAGTGTAGACGCCAGGCTCGAGTTGAATGAGGCGATAGCGTCCTTCGTCGTCAGTCACAACCGCGCGCTTGCCGCCGGTCTTCACCAGGATTGCTTCGACGGTTGCGCCGGGAATAGGGGCGCCGTTTTGATCAAGCACGCGTCCGGCGATAGTGACGTTATCAAGATCTTGCGCGAAGAATACTCGGCCTTCAGCCCGACTAGTGGCAACGAAGAGCAGCGACGAAAGAAGCGTCGAGACAAAGAAGTGCGCGGAAACTAAATTCTTCATGACAGACGTGAAGACTTTCGCCTGAGGGAGATGAATGCACCTCAGAGACTGTTAGCGGTTGAAGTTTCTAGCGGCTTCGATACTTGAGACGGTTAGGGTGTGGCGGAATCTAGCATGCGAGAATTGACTAAAACAACACCTACAGATCAACTGCCAAAACTAACTCTTGACAGAAATCTTGCGTGTCAGCGTCGAGCAGCGGACGCCAGTGGTTGCGGGTCTGTTAGCTCCGCGAAGCGCTGCGGCGGCGGAGGGCGGCGGCTCGCGTTACCGGAACGAGCGCATCAGTGGTGCCTTCGGCGGGAGGTTCGACAAAGTTTGTTAACTCGTCGGCGTGAGACTGGAGATAGTGGAAGAAGCGTTCAAACTCCTGCTGCATTGCGTCCATCTTCTCGCGCATGTTGAGAATGATTTCGACGCCGGCAAGATTGACGCCCAGGTCGCGCGTTAGCGAGAGGATGAGTTCGAGCCGCGCGAGATCCGGATCGGTGTAGAGACGCGTGTTACCTTCAGACCGCGACGGCTTTAGCAGTCCCTCGCGTTCATACATGCGCAGCGTCTGCGGATGCAGGCTGTACTGCTCCGCCACGGCGCTAATCGTGTATGTCTTCAGTTTGCGTTTCATAATCGAAAGCAGTGAAGCGTGAAAGGTGAAAAGTGAAAAGCAGGAAGCAAAATCTTCGTTCTTAACTTTTCACCTTTGACTCTTCACCTTCTACGTCTCTACGTCTCTATTCCAACCCCATTTCCACTCGCGGGTTTTCGTTATTCAGTTTTCCATACTGCCGTAACAGTTCTTTGGTCTCTTCCGAAATCACTTTCGGAAGCGTCACTTGTACTTCAACAAACTGATCACCATGTGCGCCCGGCTTACGCAACGACGGTGCACCGCGTTCGCGCAAGCGAAACTTCTGTCCCGACTGCGTGCCTGGCGGAATCCGCAACTGCGCTTTACCCTCGACCGTCGGCACTTCAATCTTCGCTCCCAACGCGCCCTCAGGCACGGTTATCGGAACGGTGACGTAAATGTTATCGCCCTTGCGCGTGAAGTATTTGTGCGTGCCGACGTTGGTGACTACGAATAAATCGCCGGGCGGCGCGCCGAGACGTCCACCTTCACCTTTTCCGGGGATGCGTACGCGCGAACCAGTTTCCACTCCGGCGGGTATGCGCACTTTCACGGTTTCTGTTTTCGCAACAGTGCCTTTTCCTTTGCACAAGGAACAGGGCGATCGTCTGCGGCCAGTGCCACCGCAGTCTGGACACTCCTGCGCGAAACGTAAACGTCCGCCTGCGCGTTGCACTTGTCCCGAGCCTTTACAAGTCGCGCAGACCATGACCGGTCCGCCAATATCGCCGGCGCCATTACAACGCGAACACTGTTCGGAGCGATTGACGGTAAGATTTGTAGTGATGCCCTTGATAGCCTCTTCAAACGATAGCGCGAGCGGCATCTCGATATCGGCGCCACGTTTGGGTTGAGCGCGCGGTGGTTCTGGTTCCTTCGCCGCGCCGCCGCCAAAAAGATCCGCAAAGATATCGCGGAAGCTGGAACCACTACCGGCACCTGGCGTTGTTGTAGTACTCCAGTCGAAGCCGCTGAAATCAAAACCTGGCGACGTGCGCCCCGCTCCACCGGGCGTAGCGCCACGAGCAGCAGCGTCGGCAAGATTGTCGGAATACTGCCCAAACTGATCGTAAACCTTGCGTTTCTTCGGATCCGAAAGCACGTCGTGCGCTTCAGTGGTCTTCTTGAAGCGCTCCTCGGATGCTTTGTCTCCGGGGTTCACGTCCGGGTGGTACTTGCGCGCCAGACGCCGATATGCCTTCTTGATCTCTTCAGGCTTGGCGTCGCGCTTTATACCCAGAACGTCGTAAAAGTCTTGTTTGGCCATTACTCGTGAGCAGTTAGCAGTAAGCAGTGAGCAGCAGAGGCAAACGTCTGGGACAACCTCTTAACTGCTCACTGCTCCAACTTACTACTTACCTTACTTATTTTCGTCTACGTCTACGTATTCAGCGTCGATCACGTTATCTTCACCTGCGCCCCCCGCAGACGAAGCTCCTGCAGCTGAGGCTTGATCGTCCGCAGCCGGGGTGTCGGTTCCCGATGCCGCGGTTTGCTGATAAAGAGCCTCAGCAAGTTTATGAGAGGCGGCCTGGAGTTGGTTGAAAGCCTCGTTCAGTTTATCGACGCCACCTTCCGCCAGGGCCTTTTTGGCTTCGGCGATTGCTGTCTCAACTTCACCCGCGACGTCGCCAACCTTCTCGCGATTCTCGTTGAGCGTTTTCTCCATCTGATAGACGAGACTATCAAGTTTATTGCGCGATTCGATTTCTTCGCGCTTCTTGACGTCATCTGCAGCATGCGACTCAGCATCGCGCATCATCTTGTCGATCTCTTCTTTTGAAAGACCCGAAGACGAAGTGATGGTGATCTTCTGTTCCCGCCCGGTGCCCATGTCTTTGGCCGAAACGTTCACGATGCCATTAGCATCGATGTCGAAAGCAACTTCGACCTGCGGCATACCGCGAGGCGCCGGCGGAATCCCGATAAGGTGAAACTTCCCGAGCGTACGATTGTCACCAGCCATTTGCCTCTCGCCCTGAAGCACGTGAACTTCCACAGACGTTTGATTGTCCGAGGCGGTCGAGAAAATTTCCGACTTGCGCGTGGGGATAGTGGTATTGCGTTCGATCAGTTTGGTAAACACGCCACCAAGAGTCTCGATTCCCAGGCTGAGCGGAGTAACGTCAAGCAGCAGAATGTCGGTTTTCTCGCCTGAAAGTACGCCCGCCTGAACCGCCGCGCCGATTGCCACCACTTCATCGGGGTTAACACTCTTGTTTGGCTCTTTGCCGCCAAAGAGACCCTTCACCATCTCCTGAACTTTCGGAATTCGTGTCGAACCGCCTACCAAAACGACTTCGTCAATTTTACTAGCTTGCAGTCCGGCGTCCTTGATTGCCTGTTCGACTGGCGCCTTCAAACGGCCAAGGATTGGCTCGGCCAACTGCTCAAACTTGGCGCGCGTAAGTTTCATCGCCAGGTGCTTCGGACCAGACTGATCAGCGGTTACGAACGGCAAATTGATTTCAGTCTCCATGGTGCTGGAGAGTTCGATCTTTGCTTTCTCCGAGGCCTCCTTCAAACGTTGCAGCGCCATCTTGTCGTTAGAAAGATCGATGCCTTGATCTTTCTTAAACTCTTCGATGATCCATTCCGTCAGGCGTTCGTCAATGTCGTCTCCGCCCAGGTGGGTGTCGCCGTTGGTGGACTTCACTTCCACAACGCCTTCGCCTACTTCGAGGATCGAGATGTCAAAGGTGCCGCCGCCGAAGTCGAATACTGCAATTGTTTCGTCCTTCTTTTTATCGAGACCATATGCCAGGGCCGCAGCCGTGGGCTCGTTGACAATACGCATTACTTCCAGGCCCGCGATCTTGCCGGCGTCTTTGGTAGCCTGGCGTTGCGCGTCGTTGAAGTAGGCCGGTACGGTAATTACCGCCTTGTCGACTTTCTGTCCCAGATAGTCTTCGGCAGACTGTTTCATCTTTTGCAGGATGATCGCCGAAATTTCGGGTGGGCTCCATTCCTTGCCACCGGCCTCAATACGCACGTCGCCGGTCCCCGCGGCCTTCACCTTGTAAGGCACCTGCTTGATCTCTTCGGTCACTTCTTCGAAGCGCCGTCCCATGAATCTTTTGATTGAATAAACCGTGTTCTCCGGGTTGGTTACCGCCTGGCGCTTCGCCACCTGCCCAACCAACCGGCTGCCGTCTTTGGTAAACGCCACCACCGAGGGGGTGGTCCGACCACCTTCTGAGTTTGTAATGACCGTTGGTTCGCCGCCTTCCATGACTGCCACCACGGAATTCGTCGTTCCCAGATCGATGCCAATAATCTTGCTCATTTGTTTTTCTTCTCCAAAACGATATTTAGCCCGCTACCTGTATTACCCTGAGTGCCCAAACCCGCCGGGCGTCGCCATTTCCACCTATTCGAGCCCAACAACTTCTAGTTGAATGGACACGTAATATAATATGTGAGCGCCTCAGTGTCAACTTTGATAACAAGAGGCGCGGTAAGGCTGCAGAGCTCAGGAGTTAGCTTCCGAGCCGGTCATGGGTTTTCGGTCTTCGTTCATGAGTTTTGAGGCGAAAAAGATGTAGTGAAGTCCCGAAACTATGGCCAGCGCGAAGACTGCTACATAAACTGTGGGCAGATAATAGCCGGTCAAGTGAGGAATGCTGGGAGCGCACATTATCGCCGCTATGCCCCCGATTTGGACGGTAGTGTTTAGCTTCCCCAGCCAGGAAGGGCGGAACCCGCGAAATCCAGTCATGATGTTGATAGCGGCCGCGCCGACGATGATGAAGACGTCTCGGCTGATAACGGCAACCGTGACCCAGAACGGGATGGGCAAGTGGCTGGGCAACGGCTGTGGAAATACGCTCCGCATGGAGAGCACGACAAAGGCGGTCACCAGCATTAGTTTGTCGGCAATTGGATCGAGAACAGTACCGAGCTGAGATTGTTGGCTGAAGCGCCGCGCCAACAGCCCATCGAGGCCGTCAGTTAGTCCGGCGATGACAAATATGCCCAAGGCCCAGAGAAACCTTTGGTAAAAAAGCAGCGTGACGAATACAGGGATGAGCACCATCCGGAAGACGGTGAGCATGTTGGGAACGGTAAGTATGCGGGAGGAGGACATTCCTGTAACGCAAGCTGTTAGCTTGCGGACGCAAACTAACAGTTTGCGCTACGGATTTTTTTCAAGCAGTTCGTAATTCAAGTAGCGAAACTTCAGGAGGACAGCCGAAGCGAACTGGCAGGACAACAGTTCCCAGACCCCGTGTAATGTAAATCTGAGTTTCGCCCTGGCGCGCCAGGCCTTTAAGCAAGCGACGCCGAGGTCGGCTGGTCGTTTTGCGATCTGAACGCAGGCTAACTTGTCCGCCGTGTGTGTGACCGCTTAAAACGAGATCAACTCCAGCTCGTGCAGCGCGCCGCAGAATAATCGGATTATGAGCTAGTAACAACTTAAACTCATTGTCACTGGCACCAGCCAGCGCGAGCGGCAAGTCTTCAAGGCCCACCATCGTGTCGTCCACGCCCGCCAGCCAGAAAGCAGCGCCGTTGTTTTCAAAACGCATTCCCTGGTTGACCAAGACTGTGATTCCTTCAGCGCGAAAGAGATCCGTGATCAAGGCCGCATCGGTCCAGTGGTCATGATTTCCCAGCACAGCGTAGACGCCGTATCGCGCCCGCAAGCCGCTCATCAGCTCTGCGCAGGGCGCCGCGTAAGCGCGTTCCTTGGAAACATAGTCGCCGGTAAGCGCCACGATGTCAGGCTGGAGACTATTGGCAGTTTCAACGGCGCGCTCGATTTGCTCGCGGCTGGTGAATGGGCTGTGATGAATATCGGAAAGTTGAACTACACGAAAGCCGTCAAGCTCAGGAGGAAGGCGGCGCAGGTGGATCTGCTGGTGTTCCACCGTCAGTCGAAAAGGCTCAGTTAATGCTGCACGCGCGGCTTCACCGAGGTTGAGTGCCAGAGCACGCAATGGCGTTTTGGGGGGCGCGGAAGCCGAAGATGCGACACCTCTACGCTCTTTCCACCTGATCGGAGTTGACATGTTGTAGTTGGTTTGCCGATTTATGCGTATCAACGTCCGGATTCGCCTGAATCCTCTCAAATGCCGGGGCGCTGAAATTTGGCGCATTATAGAGGCGCGGTCCGAGGGAAGCAAACGGAAGGGAACATAAAACAGGCATTTGCACCGGTTATGTAATAATCGCTCCGTTCTTAACCATTCATGAGAAACCCGCCCAAAGCTTACTTGATCGCTGCTTCACTGCTGACCTACGCCACTGCGGCGCAGGCCGCTCCGGTTGCAGAATCCTCTGCCGCGAATGGCGTCTCGCAAGGGCTTCAGCCGCTGGTTCTCGTGGGGCTCGCCGCGATGCTGATTGTAGCCAAGCTTGGCGGCGAACTGTTTGAACGACTCAAACAGCCAGCCGTTTTAGGTGAGTTGATTGGAGGAATCGCGGTTGGGAATCTGGTCTTGGTTGGCTTCAACGCCGCCGAACCGCTGAAGACCAACGAGATCATCGCCGCGATTGCTGAGATCGGAGTAATCATCCTGTTGTTTGAAGTTGGCCTCGAATCGAATTTGAAAGAGATGATGGAAGTTGGTTGGTCATCTTTGCTGGTTGCACTGCTGGGTGTTATCGCTCCGTTTTTTTTGGGTTGGGGAGTTTCCGCTTATTTCATTCCGGGTGAATCGCGTCTAGTTCACATCTTCATCGGTGCAACCTTATGCGCCACCAGCGTCGGCATCACTGCGCGAGTCTTTAAAGATCTCGCGAAACTAGCGACTCGCGAGGCCCGAATAATTCTTGGCGCTGCGGTGATTGACGACGTTCTCGGGCTGATGATGCTGGCGGTTGTTTCGGGCGCAATCAAAGCAACGGCAACGGGCGCGATACTTTCCCTGATGTCAGTTGCACTAGTCGCGTTGAAGGCGCTGCTTTTTCTGATCGGATCGATCCTGGTTGGACAGTTTGCTGTTCCACGTCTGCTTCGCGGAGCCGGACGGCTCGAGTCGGAAGGCGTTCTGTTGACGGTGGCGATTGCGTTTTGTCTGTTTCTTTCCTGGGCTTCGGCAAAAGTCGGCCTGGCGCCAATCGTGGGAGCGTTTGCGGCTGGTCTCGTGCTTGATGAGGTCCACTACCAGCCGGCACGCGAACGCAAGGAGCGCGATCTTCACGATCTGCTGCGTCCGGCAATCTTGGTACTGGCGCCGGTCTTCTTCGTGTTGATGGGGATGAAAGTTGACCTTCGCTACTTCGCGCGCCTCGATCTATTAGCCTTTGCGCTGGCGCTCACGGCAGCCGCAGTTATTGGGAAACAAATTTGTTCGGCAGGCGTGCTCGAGCGAGACACCAATCGGTTGACGGTCGGACTCGGGATGATTCCACGAGGTGAAGTCGGGTTGATATTCGCGGGCATCGGCGCGAGCTTAGTTTTGCCTAATGCCGCTGGAGTCTCTCGCCCTGTGATTAGCCAGGCGACGTTTGGCGTGGTTGTAATCATGGTCATCGTCACCACGCTGGTAACGCCGTCACTGCTCAAATGGTCGCTCGGACGGAAGCGGTAAACAGCAAACAGTACACAGCAGACTGCACAAGGCTACGCCACCACCCCGGTCGTCCTGTTGTAGAATGCATGCACTCCCTGCCGTTCCCATCTGCCCTTCAAGCGGAGGTTGATTCATGAATCGCAAGTTCACCCTGTTCTGCCTACTCCTGATCGTTGCTGTCACTGCCTTATCTCAACAGCGCTCGAAGGAGCCCACCGCTGCTGCAAGACCAATCGCCGCCCGGTACGTGGTCCAGGGCGTCTACGAAGAGATTTACCAGGGCCGCACCGACAAAGGCAGTGCTGAAGGAAAGTTAGTGATTAAGTTTGAAGCCACGCGTTGGCTCACGATGACTACCAACGAAGTCGGCAATGCAGCGTTTTCCGATTTGGCAAATGCGCCTGCGCCGTCTGTCAGCGGCTCCGCGTCGTACCAGGGACGGGTCAAGGGTCCAAGCCAAGGGGCGAGCGGCGACAGTTATGAAGCAATGAGCAACCTCAGCGGTCCGCTCAGTGGAGAGGACGTCGCGCTCAGCGTTCCTGAATACACCGACACCGGCACCGGTTTCAAGATCCGGGTGTTCCTCAACCCAAAACTCAAAGGAAAGTGTTCCGTTGTTGAGGTGCGCGGTGGCGCGACGGGGACTTCCAGCGGTTGCGTGAATGGCACTTACTTCTTCACGCCATCCACGCCGTTACAACTCGATGACAACGAAGATGCGACCAAAACTGACGACACTGCCAACCTCGCCAACTTCGGCATGGAACTGGATATTGAACCGGAAACCCTGTCACCGAAGGGACCAGCGGCAGACTCCGATGTTTACGCCTGGCGCGGTGCGGTCACGAAGGGTTCAAAAGAAACGGGCTTTGAGATCAACTTAATCCAGACCAAAGAAGTTCCGAACGACGACATGCGCGGCCGCAGCACTCGTCGATTGACGTTCAGCGCTACCATCGTACCGGGTATACCGAAACAGTGAGCGTTGAGCAGTAAGCAGTGAGGTGGCTAGTGGACGACTGCGCCTGGGATGTGCGATCTGCGCCGACGGAGGAGCCCGACAGTTATGGAGAGCTCCGGCAGCGACTGGGGCCCGACAGCTGTCTGCGTGACTTGCGCCGCGCCTGTTGCTCTACTCGCCGCGCACTGAGTTAATATGCGCCCCATGCCTGACTTCATCATCGTCGGTGCAGGTTCGGCGGGCTGCGTGTTAGCCAACCGGCTGAGCGCTGATCGCTGATCGCTCCAATCAAGTGTTGCTGCTTGAGGCCGGTAGCGATCGCTGGCCGCGAGAGTCAGTCATTCCTGCCGCGTGGCCAAAATTATTCAAGTCGGAATTCGATTGGGCTTACCAGACGGAACCCAACGCCGCTATGAACGACCGCAGGATTTTTGCTCCGCGCGGCAAGGGTTTGGGTGGTAGTTCCAGCATGAACGCGATGATGTACGTTCGTGGCCATCGTGCTGACTTCGACGAATGGGCAAGCTGTTTAGTGGGACCGCGGGCGGCCCGCCCGCAAATGAGCGGGCTTTGCACAAAAAGGCAAGAAAGAGCGGGGGCAAGCCCACCTTCCTCACCCCGAGCTGATTGACGTTGAGATTGTGATCTCAGCTTGAACGGGCCTTCAATGTGAAGCAATCGAGAAGTTGGAAGCTCAACCACGCTTCTCTAATCGCGCGTTACCATTTACGATTCAGACTTCATGGACCAACATTCACCACTCGCCGCCTGGCAGACATTCTTCTTCCTCGTCGGCTCTTCAGCCGCCGGACTGACCGGTCTACAGTTTGTGGTGATTGCTCTGATAGCCGAGTCAAAGAGGCGGGCCACCGGTCGCGAGATTGATGCTTTCACTACGCCCACGATCGTACATTTCGCAGGCGTGTTGCTACTGTCGGCGCTGGTGAGTGCCCCTTGGCATGGGCTTTTGCGCGTCGCTGTGATCATCGGTGTGTGCGGCATCGCAGGAATCTTTTACACCCTGATCATCGCCAGGCGAGCGCGTAGCCAAACGACTTATGAGGTGGTGGCCTCAGACTGGTGCTGGCATGTGATGCTGCCACTCATCGCTTACATCACTCTGGTAATCTCTGCAGCCTTATTGCCCGGCTACGCTGAACGAGTACTTTTCATAATCGGCGCGACCGCGATGGTGCTCTTGTTCATCGGCATTCATAACGCCTGGGACACGGTCACCTACATAACCGTCGAGCACCCGCAAGCCTCTGGCGAAACTGACACGCCGGCCGGATCTCAAGATCGAGTCGCCGACTCGGCGCCGGCCACTCAAAACGTAGCGAGCAACACTCAACATCTACCGTCTAACCAAAGTCCAAACGCAAGTTCAGAGGAAGAAAGTAACATTGAGAGTTAAGTATGGAGGCTCCTCAAGCCGCTAAGACCCGGGAAGGTCAGCGTTAATTTTTCGCAAGCTCGTTCCAGTTGTTCCAGACGTCCGCGCCGCACGCGTAAATTTTCCAGTACGCTTTCAACCGGCCTTCAATTCTGTCCGTATCTTTCCACTTCTGCACCAACTCGCGAGCACGATCAGTTTGGTTAGCCTTGACCAGCGCGAGGGCTTCAACCGCCGCGAGTTGCAGTCCCTTTTTTTCAAACTCTTTCGGCAACTCTTGCTCAAACTTGTGTGACGCCTCGGCGAGTTTTTGCGTGTCGCCGGTTTCGGCAGCAGCCAACATCACCAGCGAAATGTCGCAGTGGCACTGGTCCTTATCGAATGCCTTCTCTGCGAATGAGATGCTGTTCGCGTAGTCGCGACGGCCTAGCAAGCCCATCGCTTTAACGTTGTATGCGACTCCAAGGCCGTGGTCGCTTAATCCCAATTCGTGATCGAGCACGTAATCGGCGGCGGCTTCAGCCTCGGCAAACATGCGCAGCCGATAATAGGCAACGCCCATATTGAGTCGGATGGAAACATCGTCTGGATGGGCCTCGAGATATCGTTTAAAACATTCTACCGCGGCACGATGATGCTTCTTGTTGAAGAAGCGGTCATTGCCGACCAGGTGCAGATAACTTACTGGTTGCGTTGCGATCAATTGCGCTAGCATTGCTGACTGTCGCCTGAGATCTTCAGGAGACGCATCGTCGGTAATCATATAGATTCGCGCCACCAGGATTTGATTCGGCGTCAAGGTTCCTTCGCGTTCAGCTTGATCAATCAGTTGCTTCGCCTCGTTCACGATTTGCTCTGGCGGTGTGTACGTATCTTTGAATTCAACGGCGCGCAGGAATTCAGGAATCTGGCGCTGCACATCGAGTTTCATCATGAGCGAGTCAAACTGGTAAGCGACTGGACTGTATTCGTTTGATTCAATGCCGAGTCTGCCCGGCGGGACCATTGTTTTAACGGCCTGTCCGCCACGCCAAACGACAACCGGAATTTCAGATTCGCGGCTATTTTCGTAAGTGTCGCGGGCGGCGAAAAAAGAAGCGTCATCCAAAATCTCAAAGTCTCCGTAACGAAACACGACGTCCATCGTCTTCAGGCCGGCTCGCTCCGCGGCGCCGCCTGGCGTGACCTCGGTGATTCGCAGAACCTCTTCCCGGAAAACGTTCTTTTGATTCCTGCGAGCCATGATTCTGCGAGGCATGAGCGAGGAGAGAACTGCATCCGCAGGCGCAGACAAGCAGGAAACAAATGATCAGGAGCGTCTTGGAGCGATCAAAGCGTTTTGGGTTGTGCATGGAAACCTTTCGGGAGGAGCGACAGACCTGGGAAACACTCGGCTTGTCGTAGTTTGAAGTGAGGTTGAAGGCTCGTTTTTGGGCGTCGCCTCTAACAAGGATTAGAAGCGTGGGCGCCAAACTTGTCAAGAATAATCTGTTGCGCGCTCGGTTCGGTATTGGCGCTCGGATCCTGCACGACCCGTATGGGTACATGTGCGGACGATATGGAGTGCAGTTTCCGAATGATATTTCGTTTATTCTCCAATCTTCGCCCTGCCTCACCTAACAAAATTCTTGCGATCGAGTGGCCATAACATGATGCGGTGCGTGGGCGGCGAATATTCTTAGGATCGAGCTGCTGCTGGCCGCAACTTGTCCTGAAATCGTCACAGCCAGACACCATGGGGGCATGGTGGTTGCGAAGTCTTAACTGAAATTAGGCGTCTCCCTAGACACAATCTAAAAGGACAGGCAGGAAGGCCTGTCCTGCTCGGAGGGATTTGCAATCATGAAAGAAATAAAAGTTTGGCCGCACGTGGGCGTCGTCGCGATCCTGGTCGCGTTAGTAGCCGGCTTGGGCACGGCGTTCTATTTCAAGCACGAACAAAATGTGCAGGCTGAGGCGCTTCCTAACGCCGCGCGCATACAGCGCGTTGACGGCGAGGTGGCTCTGAGTAATTCGCTCGACGCGAATGGGAATCAAGTAACTGACGAAGCAGATGCGCAGTGGGTGACGGCGACACCGAATCAGCCGTTTTCAGTCGGAGATCGAATTTATACCCGCGAGAATTCACACGCTTCACTGGCATTCACCGGTCGTAATTTCGCGCGACTAAATCCCAACACCTCGCTCGACGTTTTAGACCTTTCCGACAATCGTACGCAGTTGGCGTTGCGCGACGGCTCAGGAATCTTCGATGTTGGTTATTTGAATTCGGGAGAATTGTATGAAGTAGGCACGCCGAATGGCGCGGTCGATTTTCTCGAGCCGGGACTTTACAACGTTGGCTATGACGATAACGGCAACGTGCTCGTGTCCGTATTGAGCGGCTTGGCGCAGGTCGTGGGGCAGGGTGGATCGGGCCGTATCAGTAAAGGTGAAATACTAACGCTCGCTGCGCAAGCTGCGACGCAAGCTGCCTTGTCGCGTCTCGATGGACGCGATGCGGGATACGTCGTTGACGATTATTACCGTTATCAATATCCAAATGTTTACGATGGGCGTTACAACAACTACGACGCTTATCTCAGCGATCCGTACTACTACGATCCTTACCGGCGCGACGTTAGTTATCAGTATGCCCCGGCCTTCATACCAGGATTGAACGATCTTGATTCCTACGGCGACTGGCAGGACGTGAGCGGTTATGGTCACTGCTGGCGGCCGCGCGTTGATGCGAGCTGGGCTCCTTATCAGGAGGGATACTGGGTTAACGATTATCCGTATGGACCAACCTGGGTTTCCAGCGAGGCCTGGGGCTATGCGCCTTATCACTACGGACGTTGGGTGAACAGCGGCAGTCAATGGTTCTGGGTTCCCGATGCTCGGAACAGCACGCCGCGATATTCACCGGCATTGGTGGCGTTTGTTCCGCTTAATGAAACGAACGAAATTGGCTGGGTGCCGTTGGCGCCGGGCGATCCGTATGCGCCGCGCTATTACGATCGAAACTGGCAGCCTTATTACTTGACGCGCACGGACGTGCATCCACGGCGGGTCATTAATCTCGACGTACCGGGCGCAGTCACGGTGATTCCGTTGGACAGGTTCGGGCGTGACATTGATCGCCGGGAGATTCGACGGTTTGATCGGCAACACTTCGCGAAGGTGGGACCAGTGCTTGATCCGCTGACGCTAGCGCCGCTCAGAAACGCCGCAGTGCATTCAGCGTGGGGCCGAGGAAAGACAGACTTGCCACCGGGAATCGCAAAGAAACTCCACGACCGGCAGATCGTTGTCGGTGTCGCGCCCTCGGCGCCGCCATTTAGAAGGGACCTTGCTAGGTTAATGCGGGTGCAACCTGTTGCGGACAGAGTCAGGAAGCAGGAGTTGAAAATTGAGCGCAGAGATGATCAATCACCTGGGCAACGCGCGGACAACGACTTCGCGCGCCGGCAACAGATCGAGAAGCTTGCACCGGAAGCTGCTCGCGGTGATCGAGACGCACGGCAACAGGTGCGTGCGCTGGAGCAACAACAGCAGAAGCAGCAGTTTGAACAGCAAAGGGCCCAGCGTGAAGTGATGCGTCAAGCAGAGCAGACTAAACGAGGGGCGCAGGTGCAGCAGGCGCAGAGACAACCGCGTGCGCTACAACAACAACCGCAGGGTGAACGAGTAGGACGGCCTCAGCAGCCACTGCCACAGCGAGAACGTGTGATTCCGAAACCGCAACCAGTGCAGCCCCCAGTAGAGCGAAAGCTTGAGCGGAAGCAGATGGAGGTCCGTCCGGCGCCGGTGCCACGGCCTGAACGGCGCCAGCTTCCGCAGCAGTCAATTCAAAGGCAAGAGATGAAACAGCAGCAGCGCCAGATGCAAGTGCAGCAGCAAGCCGCGCCAAAACATGAAAGCAGGCAACAGTCACCACAGCAAGACCGAGGCGGCGGAAAAGGCAAAGGGAAAAAACCGTAAGGGGAACAACGTTTCAGCGCCAACGGCGCGAAGTGTTGTAAAGGCCTGGGGCAGCGCCCCAGGTAGAGGCCGGCTTTGCAAGTTCGTTTCGCGCTGAACGCGCGAAATATCCGATCATTCCCGGTCTATTTCGCGCCTTCGGCGCTTCCAAGCTGTTTGTGAACCCTCATCTCTGGGGCGTTGCCCCAGGCTATTACACTTTCGCGCCGTTGGCGCTCAGTTCCTCTCCTGTGGAGTGCCTCACGCATTCGCGTTACTATTCCTATTAGCAAAACTAACGTTGCGAGTAGTGAGTTATGAGTGATCTTGAGACCGACGGTCAGGCCCTGCAACCTCAGCCTGAATCTCCAAACGAGTCGGCAGAAACGCGTGTCTTCGATTCTGATCAGATTCTTCGCGCCGGTATGCCGCGGCCGGGGCTGACGCTGCGTGGACGCTATCGTTTGGAGAGTGAGATTGGTCGCGGTGCGATGGGGATCGTGTTTCGCGCAAGCGATCTGGAGTTGTTGCGTCCGGTGGCGGTGAAAGTTCTTGCCGAAAGATGGAGTGGAAGTAGCAGGCGGCAGGAAGCAGGGGCAGATGGTAAATCCGGGACGCCAGTGTCAGCACGAGTGGTGACAGCAGCGACGGGCACCTCAGATCAGCGCAGTCGCTTCATGCGTGAGGCGCGTGCGGCAGCGGCGTTAAATCATCCGCACATCGTGGCCATCTACGACGTCGGCGAAGATCACGGTTTCCCTTTCTTTGTTATGGAACTGGTGGACGGTCCGAACCTGGGCCAAAAGCCACCTCACGATCTGCAGGACGTAGTCGAAGTTGCTTCGCAGATTTGCGCCGCCCTAGAACACGCGCACCGGAACGACATCGTGCATCGCGATCTCAAGCCGGCCAACGTGATGTTGTCCGGCGCCGGTGTAAAGCTTGCCGATCTGGGATTGGCGTTACCTTCCAGAGGTTCTCGTATTTCGCACGCTGGAACGATTGTCGGCACTGCCGCTTACATGGCGCCGGAACAAGCGTTAGGAAAAACTGTCGATGGGCGCGCCGATCTTTACGCGCTTGGAGTAGTACTTTATGAGTTGACCACCGGCCGCGTGCCGTTTCCCGGCAACGATCCCCTGGCCACGATTTCGCAGCATCTGCACGCGCCAGTTGTGCCGCCGCGCGTGCTCCGGCCCGATCTGCCACGACCGATCGAAACTGTAATACTTCGCTTACTCGCGAAGGATCCGGCGCAACGCTTCGCGACGGCTGCCGACACAGCGAGCGCGTTGCGTGATGCTTTTGCCGGCGCGCCTGAAGGGTTGGAAGGAGATGGCGGCGGCGCGGTCGCCATTCTCGACGCGCTGGCGCGCGGCCGTTTGATCGCGCGCGGTACCGAACTCGCGGAAGCGCGCGAGCTTTGGCGGCGAGCGCAGGAAGGTCGTGGTCATTGTCTGTTGTTGAGTGGTGAGCCGGGTTCCGGCAAGACACGTTTGGCTCGCGAGGTAATTGTGCAGGCCACGCTCGACGGCGCCGTGGTGTTGACCGGCGCGTGTTACGAGTATGAAGCAGCAACTCCCTACCTACCGTTCGTCGAAGCTTTTCGGAGCTGGGTTCGCGAGCAGAAAGACGACGCGAAGCTGCGCGAAGTGATCGGTGAAAGTGCTTCGCAGATTGCCAAACTCGCGCCCGAAATCGAAATGCGTCTCGGCCCTTTTCCCGCCCATCACCAATTAGCCGCACATGAGGAGCGCTTGTTATTTTTCGACGCAGTCACACGTGTGTTGGCCACTTTGGCGCGGCGGCAGAGTTTGCTCTTTTACCTCGATGATTTGCACTGGGCCGACAGCGGCACGCTCTGGTTGCTCGGTCATCTCGTTCGTCACCTGCGCGGCGAGCGCGTGCTTATCGCCGCCTCTTATCGTGATACAGAACTCGACCGCGCGCATCCGCTCGCGAAAGCGCTGGTTGATTGGAACCGCGAACGATTTACCACGCGCATCGGCCTCAAACGTTTCACTGCTGAAGAGACACACGCGCAAATTGCCGCACTATTGGACGAGAACATCTCCGGCGACTTTTCCGAAGCAGTCTTTCGCGAAACCGAAGGCAATCCTTTCTTCGTTGAAGAAGTGATGAAGGCATTGATAGAGCAGGGCTCGGTGGTACGAGAGAGCGGACGTTGGAAGCGTTGCGAACTGGCAGATCTGGTTATCCCGCAAAGCGTGAAAGAGGCGATCGGAAATCGGTTGGACCGCGTGAGTTCTGATTGTAACGACACGTTGCGCGCGGCGGCGGTGCTTGGTAAGACGTTTACCATCGATGAACTGATTGCCGCGGTGGACGGCAGCAGCGAAGACAAACTTCTGGATGCGCTCGATGAAGCAGTCGGCGCTCAGTTACTCGCAGCTTCTGGTGATACTTCGTTTGCTTTTACTCACGACAAGATCCGCGAGGTGCTTTACGAAGAGTTAAACCCGATTCGTCGCCGTCGTTTGCATCTGCGCACCGCCGAAGGGCTCGAGCAGCATCGCGAAAAGGCGCCGGTTGCAGTTGAAACTCTGGCGCATCATTTCATTCACGCCGGCGAATACGAGCGCGGCTTGAAATACGCTAAACAGGCAGCCGCTGAGGCTGAACGAATATTTGCCTACGACGAAGCGATCGCTGCCTACGGTCGCGCCCTTGAATGCGCCGAGTCGCTTGGTTTGAAGAGTGAGCAGTTAGCAATCGAAGAAGCTACGGGCAATGCCGCGCTCGCCTCCGGCGACACGTTGCGGGCGACCGCGCATTTCGATCGCGCGTTGGTACTGGCCCAGGATCCGCGGGAGCGTGCGCGCATTCAGTGTCAGGCGGCTAGTTCGTTAGTTACAAATGGTGACCAGCGCGGGCTCGATTATGTACGTGAAGCGTTGCAGGTGTTTGATCCGGAAAACGATCCGCTGGAAACTGCAAACGCCCTGGCGATTGAGGGTCGCTTCCATCACCTCGCCGGACATCACGAGGAAGCGATCGAGTTGTTAAAGCGGGCGGTGGATCTGGCAACGCCGGCGGTAGAAAAAGAGAGCAGCTCGTTTGGAGTTGCCAGTCTCTCGACCATGCTCGGATTTCTGGCGGGCGCCTACCAACACCTGGGGCGATTTTATGATGGTAACGTTTGGGCTTGGCGCGCGGTGGAATACGGCAAAAAGCACGAGGTGCTGTTGGCGCAGGCATTGGGCTATGAATTTCTCGGCGAGAATTGTGTGAACGCGGGCGATTGGGAGAAGGCGCTGGAGTATGCCGCGTGTGAACGCGAAATAGTTGAGCGGTTGCACTCGCGCGAACGACACGGCTGGACCTATCTCGTTACCTCGTTGTCCTACATGGCCTCAGCTGACTTGAAGTCAGCTGAACATGAGATGCGAGAAGGAATCGCGCTGGCCCAGGTTATTGGCGAGCAGCGACTGTTCGGACTGCTGAACGGAAATCTGGCGATCACGTTAGCTGATACCGGGCGTCTCGACGAAGCTTTCAAAACCGCGCGTGAGAACTATCAAAATGGTGAAGCGCTGGGTTTGCTTTACTCGCGCACCGAGGGACGACGCTGCCTGGCGCACGTTCACTTCCGCAACGGCGACCTCGCAGAAGCGCTCCGTTTGAGCGAGGAGATTCTGGAGATGCTCGGAACGAAGTCACGCATCAGCCGTCTGTGGTTGGGACCGTTGCACATTGAGGCGCTCATTCAATCCGGCCGGTGCGCGGAAGCAAGCGAGCGTTTGGCAGAATACGAAGCGCTGGTGAGCGACTGTCAGGCGCCACGCTGCGAACGCGAGATCGTCCGACTTAAAAAACTCTTGGGGGAAGAGGGGAACGGGTAAGAGCAAGGGTAAAGGGCAAGGGGTAAAGGGGAATAGGGAGCGCGGGCAGTAGCGCGACGGGGCAGTAGCCCGACAGTGATGGAGGGCTCCGCTCAGCTGGCATCCGCCTCATCGAACTCGCCACCAGTTCACTGGACCGCGGGCGTCCCGCCCGCATTTAAAAGATCGTCGCGCGCAACGCGTCCAATCAAAGCGCCGTAGGCGCGCAATGAAATAGCCAGGGGCGCAGCCCCTGGATCAAGCAACAGATCATTCGCTCTCACGACCAAAACAAACAACATCGCCGACCCATCGAGGATCGGCGAAGTCGCGTCTTGCGCATGTCATCCTCGGGGTTTCACCCTGGGCTACCTTCATTCCGCGCCTCCAGCGCTTCGACTCGACGAACCCTCCATTGCCAGTCGGGCTGCTGCCCCGCGCTTCTCACGTTCCCCTTTACCCTTACCCTTTCCCCTTTCACAGGTCACCGGCTATTCCCCTCCAGTCACTTCCAATTCCCTTCAATACCACCTGCGATCAACTGCCAGTCACCCGCAACTTAAATGTCGTCACCTCCGGCTTGATCGCTTTCTTCTGCGAGTGACCAATCGTCACCTGCACCTAAAACCTTCTCACCTTGAGCCGAGGACAAGGTCACCTGCAGGTGACTCAAAGTCACTCGCAAGTCCCTGATTGAAAGTTGAATGTGACCATGCCAAAATCCCCGCCAACATCGAATGGAATGCGTTTTTGCTCGGCAAATTAGCCGGTCCCCATTAGCTGGCTCCCTGAGTAGCGCCTCCGTCCTGATGTTGAAGTCTCACGCGTGCCGCCCCGCACGTACTAACTCAACCTTCAACCGTGCGCGGCGGCGCATAGAGAGGATCCTTACGAATGCCGAAAGTAACTCCACGAAAAATTGAAGACAAAATCGATCGCACCCTCAACGCCTGGCAGGAACTCGCTGCGGCAAAAACGTTTGGCGGCATGACCTTCGCCCAGTTTCAGACGGCGGTCGCGCCCGCAAAGGAAGCTCGCGAACGCATAGAGGATCTTCAGGACCAACTCACACAAGCCCTCAATCAGCGTGACGCCGGCGACGAAGCGGCCCTCGCGAAAATGCAACTGATAGTGAATGGTGTGCTGGCCGATCCAACCGAGGGCCCTGAAAGTTCGTTGTATGAAGCGATGGGCTACACGCGCAAGAGCGAGCGCAAGTCCGGCTTGACGCGTAAGAAGTCCAGCAAGGGAGGAACCGCCGGACCACAAACCTAGCAAGTGATGTCAGTTGTTGCGTGGGGCCGGAGGTGAGGACTTCAACAAACTCCGGCTCACGGGGCCTGCGCTTAATGCTAACTTCGGGTTAGCGAGTGATTGCTGACCGCTGACCGCTGACCGCTTACTGCTCATGGCTCACTGAGCCGAAGTACCGCACAATCTCAGTGCCGATCCATTTCCCAACTGGAACCGAGACTCCATTCCCAATCATCCGATAAGCATCGTTGTTACTGCCCGCGAACGTGAACGTATCAGGCACGCCCTGCAGCCGTGCGTACTCACGAACCGTATACGGTCGCGCGCCGCTCGGAAATCGCGCGTCCGCAACCAATCTCGTGCTCAAGTCTTTCGCGTAATGCGCGACGCATGTGGGTGCGATGTCCCCGCGTTCTGGATCGCTGACAATCGGCCGGTCGCGATAAGCGCCTGCGAGGCGTCGGCCCAGGTAGTCAGGGATGTGGGTGCGGATCGGCCTCAGGCTGTGCCAACCTCTTAGGGGTTTGGACTCAAACCTTCTCTCCAAACCACCAAGTTTTAGGGGGGGGTCCCAAAGCCACTAGACTCATAGTCCCTAGACTCATAGTCCATAGTGATAGCTATGGCACACCGACATCGCGCCCTTACCGCGTTTGGCTTAAACCTGCGTCGCGAGCGGGAAAACAAGAAACTCACACAGGAAAAGCTGGCCGAGAAGGCTGAGCTGGACCCAACCTACATCAGCGGTATCGAAAGAGGCGTTCGAAATCCAAGCCTCCTCAGCATCGTCCGTATTGCCGACGCGCTCGGCACGACCCCGTCAAAACTTAGTCGAGGAATTGAAAAGCTTGGAAGAAACGAAAAGCTTTCGGCGGAGGCTGCGCGATGAAACGAATTCGTGCGTTAGTGTTGTTTTCAGGCGCTGGCGGGAGCAGTTGGGGAGCACACCAGGCCGGAGTCGAAATCGTAGCCGCGATCGACCTCTGGGCGTTAGCCGGCGAGACGCATAAGGCGAATTTTCCTGATACTGAATTTATCGAAGCTCGGTTGGAGGATGTAGATCTAACAGCGCTTGTAGATAGACTTGGCAAGATTGATCTCATTATCGCCTCACCCGAGTGTACCAGCCACAGTCCGGCAAAGGGCAACAAGCCGCGCTGCGAACAAAGCAGGGATACCGCCTTTCAGGTTGAGCGGTTCGCGAAGGCGTTTAAGTGTCGCTGGTTAGTCGTAGAAAATGTGGTTGGCATGAAACGATGGAGCCGCTACGCAGAGTTTAAGAAGGCTCTTACGACGCTAGGATACAAGTTGCGGGAGCAGGTTCTTAATTCTGCCGCCTTTGGTGTGGCGCAGTCGCGGCGTCGCCTATTCCTTGTGGCAGACCGTAATCAGGAGCCGGAGAAGGTAACACCTCGAAGGCACGCCGTCAGGAATGCCTCAAAGATCGTGAACTTGAATGGGCGCTACAAATGGACGCCGGTTAAGAAGAAGAAACGGGCCAAGGCCACGCTGGAGAGGTTCAAACGTGGAATCGCAGTTGTCGGGATGAAAAAGCCCTTTCTCCTCGTTTACTACGGCTCCGATCATGCTGGCGGCTGGCAACCACTGAATCGGCCGCTACGCACCATTACAACCGTGGACCGCTTCGCTGTGGTGAAGCCAGATCCAGAACACGGACACGTTATGCGGATGTTGCAGGTACCTGAACTCCAGGCGGCGATGGGTATGCCGCCCAAGATGAAGTTTGAAGCTGGTACCCGACGCGACCGTATTAAGATGATCGGTAACGCCGTTTGTCCGCCGGTAATGCAGCACGTACTTAAAGTTCTGACGAACGATTCTGCAAAAACAGTCTAAACCATGGCTAAGCCTAAGAAGATAGTTTTCCGTCCCAGGGCTCGAATGCTCTTGCTCTTGGGTGATCAGCTCATTCGCGATGCGGGCTTGGCAGTGTTTGAACTGGTCAAGAATTCCTACGATGCAGACGCTTCGCGTTGCACGGTCACAATGCATGACCTCACTAACCAGAAGGTAGCCAGGATTGTTATCCATGACACGGGTACCGGTATGGATATTGATACGGTAAAGAATGTCTGGCTTGAACCAGGGACTGAGAATCGAGCTGCGCAACGATTGTGCGGAAGGCGCTCACCAAAATATCGACGTTTACCGCTTGGGGAAAAAGGCGTAGGGCGCTTCGCGGCTCACAAGCTGGGACGTGAGATAGAACTCGTAACTCGGATGGTCGGTAAGATGGAGGTCGTAGTTCGAATCAACTGGGATGATTTCGAACGCGCACGATACTTATCAGATGTGAGTATTTCCGTGTCAGAACGATCTCCTCAACTTTTTTCAGGATCAAAGCATGGCACTCTAATAGAAATCAAACGCCTCCGAGAGACCTGGACCAGAGGAAAGGTTCGCGACCTATACCGGGCGGTAAATTCGATCTGTTCACCATATAACAACCCTAAAGACTTTCAAGCGAGATTACTGCTGGATCCAAAATCCGATTGGCTGGATAAGCTACTCGATATTCGCGCTGTCCTGAAACTTTCACTCTTTCGAGCCACTGGATACATGCAGGGAAATGAGATTGTTTATAACTATCGATTTGTTCCGCTACCCGGAATGGGTACGAGAATAAAGGGGCGGCAACGCCTGAACCTCCGAGCTCAGCTGATGAGGGTTTACCCGAAGAAGAAGAAATTGGATCTAGATGTCGTTGGAGGTATTGGAACCGTCCGTTTCGAGTTCCACATCTTTGATCGGGAACCTTCCGTTTTGGAACTTACGAGCGACAAAGCGGGACTTAAGACCTTCCTTGATGTCAACGGAGGCGTGCGAGTTTATCGAGACCGGATGCGTGTTTTTGATTTCGGTGAACCGGGAAATGACTGGCTGGGCTTGGGTGGTCGTCGCGTAAATATTCCTACTCGAAGTATAAGTAACAATTTGATTCTTGGTGCGGTCTCGCTTGATTCACGCACGAGCAAAAACTTGATCGAAAAAACCAATCGTGAGGGTTTCATCGAAAATGATGCGTACGACGCTCTTCAGCAAGCAGTACTATTTGCAATAACTCAAGTCGAAGCGGAGAGACAAATAGACAAGCAGCGTCTTCGAAGCCAGTACTCGCGAATCAAGCAAAAAGAGCCCGTGCTGGATGATTTATCTCAGTTAAGGGTACAACTTGAAAAGAGAGGGTTGATAACTGAGCTGGGCAGCTATCTCGATCGCATCGAACGGCAGTTTATTGAAGTTCGTGAACGACTCTTAACCGCCGCGGGTCCGGGCTTAACGCTAACGGTGGTGATTCACGAGGTTGAGAAAATCATCAAGGAAATTGTGACCGTCGTAAAGCGTGGGGCAGATAAACCGAGACTCACTTCTTTGGTTGAGCACTTGTCACAGATGATCGATGGTCTCGCATACTTTGCAAGAAAGTCTGGGAATTCACGCGAACGCGGAAGTCTTTTAGTAAAGCAGGCTCTATTCAACACGGAATTCCGATTGGATGCTCATCGAATCAAAGCAGTAAATGGAAACGTCGCTGGCGACAAGGATTTCAGCATTAAGTGCGCCCGAAGGCTGATAATTGCTAGTCTTATGAATCTAATTGACAATTCGATTTATTGGCTGGAAAGCAAGGCGGCTTCGAAAAAGTTACTGTACGTGGGTACCACTTTTGAACTGGACAACAAACCTTCGATTGTTGTCGCCGATAATGGCCCGGGCTTTATCGATCCTCCGGAATACCTAACAGAGCCGTTCTTCTCACGAAAACCCGACGGAATGGGCCTTGGGCTTCATATCGCAAGTGAGGTCATGAAGATCCACAAAGGCCAACTGCTGTTCCCCGACCAGTCGCAACTCTCATTGCCAAAGGACTTCACCGGCGCAATTGTGGCGCTGCAATTCCCCAAAGAGCTATGAACAGCCTGAGAACAGCTCGCGTTTTGATAGTGGACGATGTTGCTGAGCAAGCAATGCCGGTAATTAGGGTCCTTGGAAGTCTCGGAATAGGGTGCGTGTACGTACCCGGCGACAAGTTAGAAGACCTCGAAAACATGAAGCCCCTGAACGGAATCAGATTGGCGTTTGTGGATATGGAACTAGCATCCGCCGGTACCATGCGCGAGATATTGGGAAAGACCGTTAACGTCTTGAAAAAGAGTATCGCCTCCGATACAGCTCCGGTCATGTTTGTGGCGTGGACCCAAAATGATAATTACATTGATGAGTTTAGAACCATGTTGGGTGAGGCAATGCCGAAACTGCGTCCGTTGTTTGTTCTTCCGATGCCCAAACCCTTTACGAAAACCGGGCGCATTAAGTCGAGCCAAGTGGTTAGAGATGTGAACCGCTTGTTAAAAGATCGTAGCCCCCTCGGTGTTCTTTGGTTATGGGAGCAAATGTCTCATGACGCAGCCACTGTAACGACTCAAGCCATTGCTGATTTGGTGACAGCGCGGAATAACAGCGCGCAACCTCCGGCTGAATGGAAAACCTCACTGAGTGAAATTCTGAGACTATTGCTTGCAACCGGTGCAGGACAAAACGAGGATATGTCGACTGTCAGCCAAGGTCTACTTGAGGTGCTAAACTCGCTTCACCTCGACGGGCTGGAACACCTAGACGCGAGTGCCTACCGAAAAGAAATAAACCCAATTCGGAAATTAGATAAGCCCGAGTTGTCTACATCACAAATGGCGAAGCTTAATTCAATGCTCTTACTTTCACCGGCCGACCCCACAGATTCTACGGTGAAACCTGGAAATGTGTACCTCCCCTCAAAGATATCAGGTCTAGGATGCCCGCACGCCCTTTGCGTTCCGGACGTTGAAGGCCTAATGAATGACGTTTTAAGTCTTAAGAAGGACGGGGAATATAAACGGCTTTCTGATCAGCTTAATTCGAAAAGTGATGCCGCGGCAAAGAGAGGATTCAAGCGCAAACTCCGGACTCAATTCACGAGTCTTATGAAACAGTGCAGAGTTACCCTGGTCGAGGTTACAGCCCCTTGTGACTTTTCTCAACAAACGCGATCGGTCTCTCGTTTTGTCGCTGGACTGTTGGTTCCTGAGCTTTTGGGTAAGCTCATCAAAGATAAAAAAGAGTCGTCGAGAAGATTAGAGGCCGTTCAGATACCAGGACTGGATGGAATCTGGTCGCTAGTGCTATCCGCCAGATTTCCATACGTGATTGGAAAGCCTGAAAAACTGATCAAGGTCGCACCTCTGTTTAGGCTTCGAAACTCTGTTGTTATTGATATTCAGGCTTGGCTCGCGGCACAAAGTGCTAGACCGGGATACGTTTCGCTTCGTTAGGTCCACAGCGTTGTTTGTGGACCGTCTCTCAACGCCTTAACAAATTCTCGTCGGAGATCGCCAACACTGCCGTACCGTAGATTGGGATCCCGCGCGGTTGCTTTTCGATAGACTTCCACCAGCTTCTCCGGCAATCCCAACTCACTGGGTGGAGGCCCGGTAGTGGTAAACAGTTCCCAAATAAGGATACCGAGGCTGTATACATCACTCCGTTCGGTGGAATTCATGAAATCCTCGTATTGTTCCGGAGCCGTGTACCACATCGTTCCCCACCCTCGATGAGTCGTAGTTTGAAATGACGTGCTAGCAGGTGCCGTCGAAAGAAACTTCGCCAGACCAAAATCAGCCAAAACCCAACGACCGTCCGGCAAACGCAATAGATTGTTCGGATTAATATCACGGTGGATCAGTTTTGGCTGGTTCTGGTGGAGCGCCTCTACCGCATCCATCGCTGCATGAATAATAGTCTCGCTTTCAGTGAAGTGAAGGATTGGTCGTTTCCGCTCGCCCTGGCGATGCCGCGCTTCCAGGTAACCCGTCAAGGAGTGGGTAGCCAGATCCATAATGAATGCTGGAAAGTTTCTCTCGCTTTCGAGATTGTCCTCATGAAGCGTGATCACGTTGGGATGACTTACAGCGCGAAGGGCGTGAATCTCTCGGAGAAACCGATGAAAAATCTCAGCGTCGTGCACAATGTGTGAGTGAATAATCTTGATCGCAAACGCCTTCCCAGATTCAATCTCAATACAAGAGAAAACCAATCCACTAGTACCTTCGCCGAGCTGATCTACCAACTCGTATCTGCCGAAAGCTTTTGGGATCTTGATTGGTGAAGGATTGAAGAGATCAGGGACATCCCGCTTTTCAGACTGGCGGATCAGAACGCCGGCTGTTAGTCCCAGGGCTTCCGGCTGCTCTCTCCATTTCTCAAAGAGACGACGGCCAAACTCGGTTATGTGTATTAGCCCTACCCGCTCCTCTTGAACCGTTGGATCTATACTCGCGTAATTTTCCATTCTCATCAGGATTGAGCTGACTGTGCGGCCAAGGATGCGAGAGAGGTCGTTAACAAACGCGGTTCTTTCGTGCTTTGCCTCATCATGGTGCTTCAAATAGTAGTGGAGCACTATGAGAAACTCTGGCTCGCTCCAAGGGCGGCCGTATAGATGTTCGGGATTGGTCATAGAGCGTAGCCCCGCTGTTGTAGACTCTTCAAGCCTTCAAGCTAACTGGCTAAGGTGTTAGCGAACCGCGTTAACGTGTTTTCGAGCCGATGCGCATCTTCTGTTTGGCATTCCCATATTACATAACTTTTCCATCCAATCCTTCGTAGAGCTTGCCGATTCTTTGTATCGCGAGTCGCATTTCCTTCGAGCTTCGCAACCCAAAACTTTTGATTGTTAGTTGGTGTCGTGCAGTTTTTGCAACCTCGATGCCTGTGCCAAAAGCAGCCGTGGACAAACAAGGCGACTTGCCGACTGGGAAAAACAATATCCGGTTTGCCAGGCAGATCCTTTCGGTGCAAACGAAACCTGTAGCCCATGCGATGTAGCAATGAACGTACGCGCTTTTCCGGAAGTGTATCCTTACCGCGAATCTGACTCATGTTCCATGAACGCTGTTCTTTGCTAAGACGATCAAGCATCGAACCAAAGATAGCGTTCCGGAGGTTGTCGATACAATAGCGCAAAAGCTCCTCTTCTAAAGACAGCCACGTTCGTTTTGAAGACTTCGCGACGTTCTCCGACCGTTAAGCTCCTTTTTGCCAGAGCTGCGTTCCGAAATGGTGGCGTAGCCGCCAGGTAAATCAGGCAGCGACGGAAGGTCTGAGACCTTCCGCACATCGGGCGGCGAAGCCGCGAAACGCAAACTAACAGTTTGCGTTACACCTTTTCCCGCACAATTGAATAGCGGCAGGGGAGGGGGGAAGAGGGTAAGGAGTAGAGCGCGAGTGGTCCGCCAGGAGTGGTTCCGGAGGAGCCGAATGTTTATAGCGACGTCCTTATGGAAAGTGCGCCGCGTCGTAGGAGCAAAATATTTCGCTTCTGACGGAGCGAAGAAGTTCCTTCGTTTCGCGTAACTATAAATATTGCCCCCCTAGCGGGATGCGGCAAGCGCAAACCAACAGTTGCCGGTACGGGCCAATTGCGTTTAGGCCCGAAGGGCCGAAAGTTAATAGCCACGCCCGTCAGGGTTGGATCTTGAGCAGCAAAGAATCAGAGCGCCGAAGGTGCGATACGCGGCAGTATCTGGTGGTCAGTGGCCAGTGATTAGTCGAAACCTTGGTTCGCGCTTCGCGCTCATCGCGGGCGGGACGCCCGCGGTCCCAGCAACTCACTTTGAGGCTCCGGGGCAGTAGCCCGACAGTAATGGAGGGCTCCGAGTACGCCAACTCTCTACGTTTGAGGTTGCCGCAACTTGGAGCCCTCCATCACTGTCGGGCTACTGCCCGGGCCGTCAGCTGGCCACTGATCACTGACCACTGGCCACCGATCACTGACCACTGCTCACTAGTCAACTACTTTGATTCTCACCTCCGTGCCGTTGGTGCGGATTTCGGGGACGTACATCGCGTGACCAAGCACTGGCAATGCGTGGAAGGAACCATGCGACTCGGCGCGCATTTCGTAACTCAACTGCCAAATGCCCTCAGGCAAGTGGTCGATGAACATCGCGACTTTGCGGTCGCGTAGTTCCTGATAGACCCAGCGCGTACGACCGGTGAAATCCTGCGCTGATGTGAAGTTGAACGAAGCCAGACGGCTGACCGACTTTGGACCTTGAAGAGCACCAGACTTCAATTCTTTCACGAACAAGTTTTCACCGCTGCGAAGCTGAACAGCTTCGAGCCCGCCTGGTTTGAGGTCCTCAAACAACAGATACTCATAGTTGTTCTTCGCCTCAATCGTAATTACCGTTTCAACGCGCTCGCCGCTCGCCACCGTGTCGCCGTCGTTGAGCGGCACGCGTTCGGAAACGAAACCTTTCAACAGCGTTTGGTGATTGACGAGTTTGAAATACTGCCGGCTGACATAGATTTCATGCCCGGCGGCGGAGACTGGTTCTTCGAGACTGAAGAACTTTGCCTCGGCCGAGAAATAAAGCGCGCCCGTGCCGCTCGTACGGTGAATAGTAATGTCGTTTGTCCCGTCACGAATAAACTCGCGCGACACTTCAAACTTACTCGGTGCGCCAAGCACGTCGGCTGCGGTGATCTTTTTGGTGGCAACGGAGTTTCCATTGACCAGCAACTCGTAACTCATGTCTGTCTGCAGTTCACCGCTCTGGCGCAGGTAGTCGTTGAGAGTGAGCACGACGATGGCGGTGTCGCGGGTGTTGCTCCATTGCGCGCCACGCCGGTTCTTAACCAGCCAATTCGTAACGGGCTCGATGAGTTTGTTCTGCGGATCGATTGTTAGTAAAGCGCGGAGGGCGAATGATGTGGCCTCGACGCCGCCTTCCGACCAGCGCCAGTAAACGCCATCTTCGCCCCAGTGTGCTGTGCCTATCACAGAGGGATCAGAAGAATTCGCGCCTTGCTGCACGATTGATATGTCGGGCTTGGTGTCGATCTTCACACCGTTTTCCAGGTTCTCGATCAGGGTTTTCGCTTTGTCGGCGTAACCGAAGTAGTGCGCCGACAATGCGAGCAGCGCGCGCGTGTAGGCGTTAAGGCGATCGCGATTGGTGAACAGGTTGTTGAATGCCTTGGACTGGAACTCAGTGGCTGATCCCGTTGACCCACCCGCTACCGCAGGTGGTACTGACAAAGCCCGGTGGACAGCCAATGCGTGCAGCATCCAGGCTTGCTGGTCGTAGCTGGTTTCTTCTTCGACGAGTTCCTTGTCGAGATAGGTTGCGGCGCGTTCGGCGACGTCCTTTTTCACGTCGATCCCAGCCTGGCGCGCGAGCGTCAAGCCCCAGAGCACATAGGCGGTCATGTAGTGATCGCTGTCGCCGTCTTTCCACCAGCCCCAACCGCCGTCGGCGTGCTGAAAGTTGTAGAGACGATCGAGACTCTCACGTGTGATGCGATCGAGTTCCTTGAGATCGCGTTGGCCTTTAGGATGCGTGGCCAGCGCGGTGTCGGGTTCAATTCCGCCAAACACACGTTCCATCGCGTCTCCCGGTTTCATGCCCAGATCGCGCAGCGTCTTCGCCGTGATTGCGGCCGGCAGGAAACGGCTCATCGTTTGTTCGGTGCAGCCATAGGGGTAGTCGATTAGATACGGCAAGGCGTCGAGCATTGTGACGGCCATGCTAGGTGCTATTTGTACAACGAGCCCGGTCGACTCGGGGCGGCGCGCTTTGGGAATGTCGAGTTTGATCGCAACGCTGTCGCTGCGCATCTTGCCCGAGCGTGAAATAAACTTCTCGACGCCATGTTCGTAAACGCGGATCGTCTTTTCCATCGCGTCGGCATATTTGTTACCACGTGCTTCGACTTTTAACTTCACTTCACGCGCTTCGGTGACGGCGACGAGCCAATCGACCCTGGCTTCGGAACCGGGTTTGACCTCAACCGCACCCGGTTCACCTTTGACCACTTTGCCATCGATGATCGTTCCAGAGACAGTCAGACCTTCGGCGATTAACGAAGGAGCGACCCGCATAGGCTGATCGGTATTGTTGTTGATGACTCCGGAAACCGTGACTTGATCGCCGACGACAAAAAAGCGTGGAGCCTGTAGTCGGACGATTAACGGTTGCTTGGTACGCGTTGAGGCGTCGCCCATGCCAAATTGATTTGCAGCAGTGGCGAGTCGCGCAGTTGTAACCCAGGTCGTTAACGAGTCGGGATATTTAACTTTCACGGTCGCGGCGCCGTTTGCGTCAGTCGTCAGATCCGGCAACCAAAGAATGGTTGAACGAAAGTCGCTACGCACCTGAACTGCAGGTTCCTGACCGGGAGGCGGCGGCGGAGGCGTTTGCAAAGCACCGGAGGCGCGGGCTTCACTCTCAGCCTTATCCTTCCCGCCAACCAGGCCACGAAACAACCTTGCATCACCAGGCGCTGATTTGTTAGCAGCCCTCGTAGCTCCGTACTCTGCCGCCGGCGCCGGCGCATCGGCTAAAGATGAGACATCGGATCGTCCCCTACTGCCGCCGATGCTCGGCACTTCCTTTGGGATCTCTTCGTCATCTTCGCTTTGTGCCGCCTCCTTACTATCAACCAAGCGGCCTTTCGCAACTTCCACCAGCCGCAAATAGGCCTTCTGACTGAAGGTGCTCTCGGTCTCGACCGAATGCGTTCGCTTAGTGCCGTAATAGAACTGGCGCGGATCGCCGGCGTAGTCCTGCTGAATGTATTTGACTGACTCGTCAAACATTGCCAGCGCAATTTCCGCCGACACGGGTTTTCCGTTTACGTCCTTAGCAGTCACGGAAAGCGTTCCTTCTTCACGCGGTTGATACTGCTCGCGATCGGCTTTTACCTCGACCGACAGGAACTGCTGCACGGGAGGCACGACTACCTGCTTTGTATCCTCGTAAAGTTCCGCATCGCTCACCATGGCGGCCTGCAAAAAGATATTGGGAACGTGTTTCTCTTCGATCGGCACTTCGATCAATTTCGTGGTGCCGGTGACGTGAATGACTTTGTAACTGTAGAGATCCTCGGCTTCAACACTGAATAGCACGTAGCGGTCGTTGGTAAAGGTTGAGATCATCACCGGCGCAGTCTGACCGGCGCGAAAAGTGTCTTTATCAACCACGATCTCAACGCCCTCGTGCTGATAACCAAGATCGCTGGACGCATTAGTGGCGACGAAGACGTAGGTCTCAGCTTTGATCGGCGCCAGGAAGCGATCACGTTTGCTACCGCCCGGCAGCACCTGGCTGCTTTCCCACGCTACGTGGTAGTAGCCTTCGCGTTCTGGCGTGAATTGCAATTGCGCCGCGCCTTCGGCATCGGTCTTTACTGTTTGCGTCAGAATATCGTCGTGTTGATAACCGCGAAACTTCAGCCGCCAGGGTTTTTGCCCTCTGTTCACGGCCGGAGGAAACGCAACCGGCTTCTCCCGCAGCAGGCGAAGCTCGTTGCCCTTCACTTCGCGGCCGGTCGGATCGAGCCACACTTCCCACCAGTAGTCGCGCGTAACTTTAACCACGCCTTCAGTGGTTACTGGCTGCTCGTTAGCGTCGAGCGCTTTGATATCAACCGCGACCTTGTCTTTCGGACGATAAATATTTTTCTCCGGGCGCGGGTAGACGTAGTAACGCTGACGCGTGACCCGCACGGTGTCGCTCGAAACGATCTCGCGACGCGACGAATCAGTTACGCGCGCTTCAATGCGATATTCAAAATCCTGATTGTAGTTCTCGCGGGGCGTGTCAAAGGTAAGCAGGGCTTTGCCGGTTGCGTCCGTCTTGATCGTTTCGCGTTTTACGACTGAGCCCTGGCCGCCGTAGTAACCCTGGCGCTGCGTTTGTTCAATATCGTCGTAGTACCAGGCGTAGTCGTGATGGGGAAACCAGTAGTGGTAAAACGGATTTTGATAAACGACAACTTCGACTGCGGCATTACTTACCGGTCCGCCAAAGTAATAGTCAGCCTGGATGTTGACTTCTACTTTTTCGCCCAGACGAAAAGCTTTCTTCTTGCCGTTATCTTCAGGAGTTTGCACTGAGACTTTGAACTCCGGCAGTTTGTATTCTTCGAGCCGAAACAGCTTGGCGCTACCGATACTGTTGTGACGGCCGTCATCCCAGAACTGCACGTTGTATTCGCCGAGCGGCAATTGCTCGGTCAGTTCTAGCGAACCCCAGGCGCTACCGAAACTATTTAACGTGGCTTTGCCGTCAGTCACCTTGGTGCCGCGCGGATCGGTGATCTGGTACTCGACTATCTGACCCGAGGGCGTTGAATAGACGCCGTTGCCAAACCGGCGAGCGATAAACTTCCATTGCACTGTTTCCTTTGGACGATAAGCCGGGCGATCTGTGAACGCATAGATGCGCCACGCTGCATCCTCGTTATCGTAGCCGCCGGCGCTGCCGGCAGCGAAAGCTTCGCGATCACCACCCGTGTAGTTGGCCGCGGCGACATAAAGGTTTCTGCTGCTGGCGGCGTTCTTCAACTGAAACTGCGCCAGGCCGTCGCTGTTGGTGGTTTGCGTTATCCGGCGGGAGCGCCATTTGGTGTCGTCGTAGTAGGTTTCCCAGAGCGTCACGTTTGCATTAGCAACCGGTGCTCCGGTCATAGCATTTGAGAAGTACACGAGAGCTTGCCTTGGCGCTGTCTTCAAGACCAACGCGACGTCTGTGACCAGCACAAGATCACGCGCTGACTGTGAACCACTTCTGGCCTCGAGTAGGTAGGCGCCCAACGGCAGCTTCCCCTCGATGCGAATTTCCTCGTCGAAAGGTTTGTGATCGCCCTTACTGTCAATCTGTTTCGACCAGACTTTAACTGGCGCGCGGCCGGCGACCGGCAGTTTTTGGATCCAGTTTCCGACTTCCCCTTCGCCTTCATCCTCGTCCAAATTCTTAGTGAAGCGAACGTCGTGAGTCAGATCGATTTTGTATAGCGCGAAATCAACGCGTTTGAGATTGCGTGCTTCCAGTTCAAACTGGAGTTCAGACTCAGGCAGAAAAATATTGGAGACGGCGACGCTAATTGTGGGGTCGGTAATCCGTTTGATTTCTGCCACTGCCTGATCGTAATAACGCGTTTCGCCTTTTTTGAATTCGGTAGTGATACGCCGAAACAGCTCCAGCGCCTTAACGTAATCAGCCTCTTGTTGCCACTGGCCGTCCTCGAGCTGGAGGACCCTCCCGTTGCTGTTCATCCACTGTGCGTAATGAAACAGTGTGTCGTCGTACCAATCAGATTTTTTGCCGGTTTTGAGCGCCGCGTCGAATTCCTCAGGCACGCGTTGGCGCGTTTCCATATCACCGCTGGCGTAACGCATGGTCATCGCAATCAGGAAATGCAGGTGGGCCTGCTCGTTCTCCGCGGTGCTGATGCGGAGGGCGTTTTCCAGAATGTCGAGCGGAATGTAGTTGCCGTAGTAGGTATAGTAGTAAGACTCGTTTGGGTGGGGCGGGTCAGCTGCTTTGAAAACAATCCTGAGATAGCGCTGACGGGCCTGGTCGATCTCACGCTGCCCGGCCCACCAGTCGAGAGCTGGTTGATAGTGCGTCCATCCGCTGCCCCAGTCGGTTTGATTGGCGCGCGTCCAGAAAAAGTCGCCGAGCGATTCATGAGCTTCGGCCCAAACCAGGTCGCGTTCATCCTCTTTGTCGTTAACCCGAATTAGTTCCTCGAGTTGCTTCTGCGCCTGCTCAAATTTCGTTGTGTCCGCCGTCTCGGTTGCTGCCTGTGCGCGCCATAAAGTGTCGGCTAACCGGAAGTCGACCCAACGCACTTCTGCGGGCGCGAGTCCCTTCTTGTCGATCTTGCTGTAAGCTTCATTGGCCCGCGCGTAAGAACCGGCAGCGTAGGACTGTTCCGCCTCAGCCTTCAGCTTGGCGTAATCCGCTTGCTGAGTCGTGGTTGGCAGGAAATAGAGAAATGCTAGCAGTGCGATGGAGATGATTGTTTTCATGGTCGGGTGTCGTTGAGTTCAAAGTCCAGGTTTCCGCCAATTGAACGACTGAGTTGAATACGACTTGCGCCGGGGACAGATTTCGTCCCTGAAAGGGACAAATCTAATAGCCGTGGGCAGCGCCCACGGAATCGCGTTAGAGCTCAATCCGACCCTGAAAGGGCGGAAGAATCAGCGCCAGAGATATCGCTCATCATAGGCCAATCCGTATTCCTCAAAAAACTGAATCAGCTCTTCCTGAAAGCTTTGCTTGCGATGATGCTCTTTCTGTCCGGCTATGTATCGCTTCAAATTGGGAACCTCGCGCTGGCCAATTGAGAAGGCGGCATAGCCATCTTGCCAATGAAAATGTCCGAACTCGTCACCTTGACTCTTGATCCATAACGAACTGCCCTGCTTGATTTCTTGGAGCAGAGCGCTAAGCGCGATGTTCTTTGATTGCGATACTAACAGGTGCACGTGGTCGCTGGTGCCACCGGCATCCAGGAGACGCGACTGATTGTGTTTCAGAATGCCGCCGATGTACGCGAACAAGTCTGGCTCAACTTCAGGAGTGATCAGACCAGTCCGATTTTTCGTTGAGAAGATGATGTGAACAAGGAGGCTCGTAAGAGTTTGGGCCACGTGATATCCCTTTCGTAAGTTTTCCGGGGGCGTTGCCCCCGCCTATTCAAGTCCACGCCTTCAGCGTGAAGAACCGGTGGCACGGCCGATTGCTCGAGCCTGCCTCGCGAAAGCGGACAGTCAAAAACGTAAAATTTACAAGCGTGGGTGATTAAGCGAGCGGTATGGGTGGTTCAAGAATAGCGGTAACTCGGATCTCAGCCAACAGTTTATCCGACGCTCCTACCAATCTTCCTGGGCGATATATTTGAGGACGGATCTAATTGAGGCGACGGCATAACTGCCATCGGCTTTCTGAAACGGAATGTGACGGTAACGGCCAAGCGACATCTTGTTAAGGGCTTCTGCCACCGAATCTCTCTCGTGAAGCGTTTCCGGATTAGGACTCATGAGTTCACTTACGGTTTCCGCTGTCAGGTTTCCGGCGCCCGCCACTCGCTTGAGCACATCGTGTTCGGTAAAAATACCCACCAGCTTGCCATGGTCAACCACGAGCGCGCAGCCGGAGTTGGAATTCTTCATGCGTTCGGTTACTTCGAGCGCGGGCGTGTTAGACCCAACTGAAATTAACTCATCCTGATCGAGGCGACTTAGATTGTCTGCCATCACCGATCTGGCCAGACCTTCAGCTGCGTCGGCGCTCGGAATGTCGAGCTGTCGAAACGAGGCCAGACAATTCTCGCAACGGTCAATGCCGTCGATGTTTTCGTGACCACAGGAAGGACAGTTCATTTAAGTAAGACCTCGCTCATAGCAATCGTGATTCTACTACTTAGTTTTCCGCGGCAACAAATCATTCCCGAGCAGGCTACCTGGTTTGGGTTTGTCACTTGACCATCCAGGTGTCGCCCGTCGACTCGATTAGGAAGGCAGATTCATTTGCTGCAGGATCATTTCGAAGCGTTTGTCTGAGCGCAGGTCATCGAAGATGGGATCCACGCCGATAAAAGCAATCGATAAAGCGTGGTTTGGTAAGCTGACGGCCTGTTCCAGCCAATGCAGCGCCTGCTCTTTATTGCCCAACATAGCGTAAGCATGCGCGAGCCAAAATGGAGAGCGCGCTTTACCATCGTTCTCTTTCAGGTCTGCCACTCGCTCTTGCAACAAGCTCTTAAGTCCTGTCTTAGCGGCTTCCTCGGTCCGCTGTTTCAACTGCTCATCACCCTTCCCAGCCGCCATTTGCATCCCCAGCAGATGCCATTTCGTGAATTCCGTTATGGCCTCTGCTTCTTTGCCCTCCTTAAAATAGATTTCCACCAGGTGTTCGTGTCCGAATCGCGAATTCGGGTCTTCGGTCAATGCTTTTTGGCAATAGGTTGCTGCCTCGTCGTAGTCTCGCGCGTAGTAGAAAATTTGACCCATCGCAGCGTTAAGGTTTGATGAAGTTGGATCCAGTTCAAGTGCACGTTTCATTTCTCCTTCTGCTTCAGGGAAACGTTTGCGGACCGCTAGCAGCAAGGCATACCACTGGTGCGCCTGCGCATACCCGGGCTTCAATTCATTGGACCGCTTGAGTTCGCGTTCCGCTTCATCCCACTTCCATTGTACGAACATCAGGAAGAAACCTAGAGCAGCATGCGCTTCAGCGAGATTTGGATCGAGCCGTAAACCTTCGCGAATGGACGCTTCCGATCTCTGTGTCTCCTCACCGGTGGCCAACACCTGACCCAGCCCGACGTGCGCGAGCGCAAAATTGGGGTCTTTCTCCAACGACATGCTGAAGTAAGTTGCCGCTTTGTCGTATTCGCGTCTGGTGTTCCAGTAATAGAGTCCGCGCAGGTACAGATGTTGGGCATCAGCGTCGGTGGTATAGCGATGGGCCAGTTGTTCGCTCTCGGTGTCGCTCAACCTGAGCGACAGAGCTGAAACTACCTGTTCGGCAATCGCGTCTTGCATGACCAACAGATCAGACAGCTTCTCATCAAACTGCCCGGCCCAGACCGTCGATTGATTTCCGATCTTAACCAGCCGCAGGGTCACTCGCACGCGATCGTCGACGCGTTGGGCGCTACCCAGCAGCACCGCGTCAACCTGCAACTCTCGTCCTACAGCTAACGGATCAAGCAGCGTTTCTTTGTAGGCAAGCGTAGTCCTGGTGGGCCTCACGTTCAACGCGCTCAACCCGCTGAGGCGCGTAGCCAGGACATCAGCGATCCCATCTGCTAAATACTCATCGTCCTTGTTGCCGCCAAGATTGGTAAGCGGTAACACCGCAATGGACTTGATCCCGACGGCTGAGTTCGAGGTTTTTCTTTTCTCGCCGCGCATCCAGAAGAAAGCCGAGACCAGCGCGATCGTTACAACGCCAGTGATGAGAATGGCCCATCTTCTGCGCCCAAAGGTGATTAGTTGTCCGGATGCCGGCAATTGTCGGGCAGTTGATAATAGCTCCGGGTCGCGCCCGTGCCTCGCATCGGCGTTAATCTCCTCCTCCTCGATTACCGTTCGCGAGATCGTGTGCTTTTCAATTATGAGTGGCGCGGGTTCTTCCAGGACTTCACGGACCTCAGCCACAAAGCGATAGCCAACACGCGGAATTGTTTCAATGTACTCCGCCGTCTCGCCATTCGTTTCCAGTGCCTTACGCAGGTGAGAGATCGCGACCGTAAGATTTGCATCTTCTACAGCCGCATCCTCCCAGACCGCTTTCATTAGTTCCTCGCGTTCCAGCGGCCTGCCCGGATTACGCACCAGCACCAGCAGGCTTTCGACGTCCTTTCGAAACAGAGGCACGAGCTCGCCGTCACGCGTCAGGCGAAGTTTTTCTGCATCGAGACGAAACGGGCCAAACTCGTACACGTGTTTGACTGGACTGCGCATATCTCAGTTGTAGAAATCTTTTTAGACGATTTTAGCTGGACTTTAAGGACTTACTGGCGTCCGCAGAGTAAGTCTGTTCTGGACTCGGGGGATCGCCGGATTGACTATTGACGAGGTTCATTCTAGGGCAACGACTTCAGTCGAGGCAATAAGAACTGGGAGGGCGATTCAATACGGACTGATCTTTTGCGGAAGAGGACTGATGAAAAAAAGAACTGTGATTACCACTGAGAAGCGCGAAGTCTGGGTGATCAGGCAAGCGGGAGGAGTATCGGCCGAAGAAACCAGGAAACTTCAGGAATCACAGGGAATTGTCGAATCACTCTCAGCGATGCCCGAACCCGACCTGGATGAAGACGAGCCCAATACGAATGAGAATGATTGAGGAAATCACCTGAAGGGGAGTTGAGTATGTGGAAGTATCTAAAAGGTAGCAGAAGAATTTCAAAGACAAGTAAGTGGCTGACATTTGGCGCAGTGGCGGTGAGCCTGGCGATGGTTGTTTATTTTCCGCGCGCAGTCGTGGCGGCCAACATCTTTTGGGACAACGGTGGCGGGGCGGATCACAATTGGAGCAATCCACTCAACTGGAGTGGTGACGTAGTTCCTGGTTCGGGAGACATTGCAGTCTTTGATAGTAGCAGCGGCGCCGCGACCATCGACGCCGGATTTGGCGGCAGCATCGGTGGGATTGATATGAGAACAGGTTACCTGGGCACAATCACGCATTCCTCAGGAACCACGCTCACCGTAGGCGCCAGTGGTTTTAGCCAGGTAGCCGGAACGTTTACGGGCGGCAGTGGCAATCTCGATATTAATGGTCGGCTCAGTTTCTCAGGCGGAGTGTTTACCGCATCGAGCAACACCACTTCCGTTCAGGCATTCAGTCTTTCCGGGGGCACGTTCATTCACAACAACGGTACGTTTGTTCTGGACGGCAACAATAGCGTCGACACCAGCGCCAGTCCGGCAGTTGCGCTGAACAACTTGACGATCGACAAGTCCGGCGGATTCTTTACGCTCGGCGGATCCTTTATCGTCAACGGTACCGTTAATCTAAACAATGGGGAGTTCCTGTTTGGCGGTCCAATAGATGCGAAAGGCGCTGTCAATATTCTTCCCACGTTCAACAGTGGAAACGGCTCACTCACTATCTCTGGTCCTGCGACGCGGATAATCACACTTGCGGCGGGCACCAGCATGCCAAATACAACTCTGAACTCGCCCAACGTGACGCTTGCCACTTCCGGAAGTGGCACTCTCACCTGTCCATCGTTGACAGTGCAAGACGGGACAATCAATCAGGGCGGGGCCGACTTTGCTATCAGTGGTCCATACAGTCAGACCGGCGGCACTTTCAACGGCAGCGCGAGCATGATTACCGTCAACGGCCCCTTTGGCCAAAGCAACGGAACGTTTACCGGCGGCAGCGGCAACCTGGACTTCAACGGCAACTTCCATTTGTCGGGCGGCACGTTCACCGCATCAAGCAGCACGACTTTTGTCGCCGGTCAGTTTACGCACGATCCGCCCCCGCCGCCTCCGCTGGTTGGCGTGTTCAACCACAATGGCGGCACGTTCGTTTTAGACGGTAACGGCGAATTCGATCACAACTTTACCGGTGTGACATTCAATAATCTGACTATCAACAAGGGTCATGGGATGAGGGTGTTCTTGAATAGCACGCTGGTCGTCGCCGGCACGATGACGCTCGCTGATGGCCTCACCAACACCGGCACATTAGAGGCGCGCGGCGCGGTTGTCGTCGGCGCTGCCTTCGACGGCGGCACGGGAGACCTAACCTTCGCCGGCGCAGCGAATCAAATCTTCACCAACAACGGCGGAGCGAATCCCTCCGGCACCTGGACGTTCAACAAGCCTTCCGGCAAGGTCACGCTGGCCAGCAATCTCGTCCTTCAACCAGGGCAACAACTAAACATCACTGCCGGGATTCTTGAGCAGGCCGCTAGCTCCAACTTAACTGCTGGTCCAGTCGTGATTGGTGCGACCGGAAAACTGACTAATCAAGGTAGCGGCGATCTAACACTGGAAGGCAGTATTGTTAACGACGGCGTCATTTCCTTAAATGGAGGGGGTGGAAGTTGCGGCGATGCAGACTCTATTCTCATCCGGTCGCTGCCGGACGGTACCCAGCGCACCTGGTCGGGCTCCGGCAATTTCTTTCTTACTGACGTCGACGTTAAAGACCAGGCTGCAGCAAACCCTCCCGTGATCACAGTATTCAACGGCACCGATCAGCCGGGCACGAATACCAACTTTAACTTTGTCGGCGGCTGCAGTCCGACCGCCGCTTCCTCGAGAATCAGCGGCAGGATTACAAGCCCCGATGGCATGCCCGTGAGTGGTGCAGTGATCTTTTTGAGCGGCGGCCAAACGCGGAAGACGATTACCGATGCTGACGGCAACTACCAATTCGGCGAAGTCGTAACTGGCGGCTTTTATACGATGACGCCCTCGCGGGCCAACTACAGTTTTAGTCCCGGTGCGAGATCCTTCAGCCAGCTGGGCGCAGTGACGGAGGCGACGTTCACAGCTTTGCCGACCGGAGCGTCAGCGAATCCGCTCGACACACCTGAGTATTTCGTCCGCCAACACTATCTCGACTTTCTCGGTCGCGAACCCGAAGAGAGTGGCTTCAACTTCTGGAGCGATCAGCTGACTTCCTGCGGCAGCGACTCCGCTTGCGTTGAGAGACGGCGCATCAATGTCTCTGCAGCTTACTTCCTGTCAATCGAGTTTCAGCAGACTGGAGGGCTGGTTGACCGTCTCTACCGGGCGAGTTATCGCCGCCGCCCGCTCTACATCGAGTTCATGCCTGATACAGCCACCATCGCTCGGAATGTCATCGTTGGTAGAGGCGACTGGCAGCAGCAGTTGGCTGCAAACAAAGCCGCGTTCATTGATGCGTTTGCCCAGCGGGCGGCCTTCCGCGGCGTTTACGACAATCTAACCGACGAGGTTTACGTCGACACGTTAATAGCCAACACGGGGGTGAGCTACAGCCAAAGCGAAAGAGAGGCGCTGGTGAACGGTCTATCCAGCGGGACATTGACGAGAGCCACCGTCTTGCGGCAGGTAGCGGAGAACGAAAGATTCATTAGCGCTAAGTTTACTGAGGCGTTTGTGATGATGGAATACTTTGGCTATCTCCGCAGAGACCCGGACGAGAGTGGCTATCAATTCTGGCTGGCGAAGCTGAATCAGTTTAATGGAAACTTTGAGCAGGCAGAGATGGTCAAAGCCTTTATCGTGTCCAGCGAATACAGACAGCGCTTCGAACCATGAAACACGCTAACAGGACAAGTGAGTTGAGGGGAGGGGAAAGCGGAAAAGGTTATGGGGGAAGGGTCAAGGGGAAGGTTAAGGATCTTAGTAAACCAGACGATTCACTCTTCCCCTTTACCCATTCACCTTTTACCCCCTGCTATTCAACGATCCACGTGTCGCCGCTATTGAGCAGTTTTTCCAGGCTGCCGGGACCCGATTTCGCGATGGCTGCGTCGATCTGGTCGACCATCATTTCTTCATAGGTGGGACGTTCGACCGCGCGGAAAATTCCCACCGGTTGCGGGAAATCCGGTTGCTCCATGCGGGCCAACATAAACGCGACCGATGGATCCTTCAGATAGATATCGTGCACCAGCAGATCGCTTTCGCTGATACCGTTTTCCCCGATGGTGACCGCTTCCGGATGAGCGCCATTCATGCGAATTCCGCGGTTGCGGTCCTTGCCGAAAATCATTGGCTTGCCGTGCTCGAGATAGAGCACGCGGTCTGTGCGCACGCTGCGTTCGGCGAATGAATCGAAGGCGTGATCGTTAAAGATGTTGCAGTTTTGGTAGACCTCAATAAACGAAATGCCCTTGTGCTTGGCCGCAGCCTCCACTATCCCACCGAGATGTTTGACGTCGATATCAATTGAACGCGCCACGAAGGTTGATTCGCTCGCGATGGCCAACGAAAGCGGATTGATTGGATAGTCGATAGCGCCGACCGGCGTTGATTTCGTTTTCTTGCCAAACTCCGACGTTGGGCTGTACTGGCCTTTAGTCAAACCATAAATGCGATTGTTGAAGAGTATGTAATTGACATCGAGATTGCGGCGAATCGCGTGCATGAAGTGGTTGCCGCCAATTGAGAGGGCGTCGCCGTCGCCCGTGATCACCCAAACGCTGAGATCCGGATTTGCACACTTGATGCCGGTCGCGATTGCCGGCGCGCGTCCGTGAATCGTGTGGAAGCCGTAGGTGTTCATGTAGTAAGGAAAGCGCGACGAGCAGCCGATACCGGAAACGAAAACGATTTTTTCGCGCTCGATGCCGAGCTCGGGCATCACCTTCTGGACATTGTTGAGAATTGCGTAGTCGCCGCAGCCGGGACACCAGCGCACTTCCTGATCGGAAACGAAGTCCGCCTTTTTCTGTTGACCCGGAGGCGGCGCAACCTTCCCCGAAACGGCTGAACCGACTTCGCTGTCGGCAGAAACCGCTTCGACTATTGGCTTGTTACCATTGCCGTTGCCACTATGACCATTTCCAGTTGAACTCATTATTGCTCCTATGAAAAAACTATTCTGCGAAAATCTCAGCGACTCGTATTTGAAAACCTGGGACAACGTCACCACCATCAAGCATATCGTTCTCGGTCAGGACAAGGATTTCGGTAAGCGAACGATAAACGGTGACAGTACGTAGTTTGGAACTAATAACCCAAACTAAGCGCGTGCCAAACCCCAACCATTCCATTACTTTTTTTTCAACCTCGCGCACGGTATCCGAAGGACTGTTTACTTCTACCGCGAGATCGGGTGCCGCGGGCCAGTAGCTCTCGGTCTCGCCCAACGCTTCTAGTCTTTCCCTGCGAACGAATGCAATATCTGCAGCTAACACGGTGTCGGGCTTACTTCTCAGCTTGAAACCCGTCTCAGCCGCGTACACTTCGCCAAGGTGATGATCCAACACATGCTTCGCCAAAGGAACCGTTAGACGTACGATGATTCTTCCGTGTTTCTGTCCGGCTGGTGACATCTTCTTTAGTTCTCCATTGACGAGTTCATAACGAAACTCGCCTCGAGGTAAAGCTAGAAGCTCATCAGCGGTCATGAGTTGTACTTCAGTGCTCATCTTCCAATTCCTGCACGCGGAGGGTGTCGCGTTCCTCGACTAGTCTTGCTTTCTCTACTGACTCAAGCAATTCCAAAAACTTGTCTCTTACGTAAGGGTCAAGTCGTTCAGTAAACTCAGGCGGCAACGCTCGAACCTTGATCAATTCCTGCACATCGGCCAAATCTTTCAATCGGTCGGGAGCGGTTATCCCGGAGGCAAGCTTGAGCTCGACCAGTTTTTCGAGCGTAACGAATTTGATCCCGTCAATTTCTAGAGCAGCCGCGGTAGGTTCGGGCATGCTAACCGGTTTTGGTCTGCCGTCGCCCGGGTATTCGCCACTCGTCATTACTTTAATACTGATACCATGCGGGAAGGAGCGTACGCGTTTGTTAGAAGTGATATCTGCATCATAATTACATAATGTTTGGGGAGATCTTCCGCCGATAGGAGTGACGAACCGCTTTAATCCTTCATCGGTCAACACGATATCGATGTTGTTTGTGAAGCGTCGGTAGCCGTGGGCGAACAATGCGACGGCACCAATCACGACATAGTCAATGTCATGATTCTTCAAATCAGCCACGAGTTGTTCAAGCGCATAGTTCAGGCTACCCACTCCATTGAGGTAACGCTGAGCCTCTGCATAAGCCTCAAACAGACGGGCTGGCCTAACTTTTACATCAGGTGTTGCCATATTAATCGATGCAGGCAAGATGCCTGCGCTCCCAGCTACAAATACTCTTCAACCTTCCGCACGATCTCGCGAATCTGGAATGGGCGGCCTTTCACTTTCGAGAACGCAATCGCATCAACCAGATACTTTGCGCGCACCATCGTACAGAGCTGGCCGAGATTCATTTCGGGAATAATCACCGTCTCAAATCCAGCGAGCACTTCGCCCAGATTTTTCGGGAAGGGGTTCAGGTATTTGAGGTGCGCTGCTGAAACATTCTTGCCTTCGCTTTGTAGTTTCTCGACTGCGGTTGAGATTGAGCCATAGGTTGAGCCCCAACCAAGCACGAGGACCTTGCCGGTTTTCTCGCCGAACACTTCAATCAGCGGAATGTCGTTCGCAACGCGGTCAATTTTTTCCTGACGCAGCTTCACCATCAGATGGTGGTTCTCGGGATCATAGTTTACGTTGCCGGTAATGTGTTGTTTCTCGATACCGCCGATGCGATGCTCGAGTCCCGGTGTGCCGGGAATCGCATAAGGACGCGCCAGCGTTTCCGGATCGCGCGAATAGGGCATGAAATTCGTGGGGTCTGTCGCAAACGTGACATTAATCTTTGGAAGTTGATCGATCTCCGGAATGGCCCAGGGTTCAGCCCCGTTTGCGAGATAACCGTCTGACAAATAGAAGACCGGGCTCATGTATTTGAATGCGAGCCGAACAGCTTCTATCGCCATCTGAAAACAGTCCGCCGGAGTTGCCGGGGCGATAACGATTGCCGGGCACTCACCATTGCGTCCCCAGACGGCTTGGAACAGATCCGCCTGCTCAGTCTTCGTCGGTAATCCGGTAGATGGCCCGCCGCGCTGCACGTTGACGATCACGAGCGGCAGCTCAGTCATAACTGCGAGGCCGATCGCTTCTTGCTTGAGGGCCACACCTGGACCAGAAGTTCCGGTTAATCCGATCTGACCGGCGAAGCTCGCGCCGATGGCGGAACAAACCGCGGCGATCTCGTCTTCAGCCTGAAACGTCTTCACGCCAAAACTCTTGTGCCGCGCGAGTTCGTGCAAAATGTCGGAGGCCGGTGTAATTGGATACGAGCCGTAGAACAGAGGTCTGCCGGCCAATTGCGAAGCGGCAACAAACCCGAGCGCAGTCGCTTCATTGCCGGTTATCTTTCGGTACTTGCCCGGCGCTATCTTGGCTTTTTTGATGGAGTAATGCGTCGTGAATACTTCGGTGGTGTCGGCGAAGTTGTAGCCGGTTCTCAGGGCAATCTCGTTTGCCTTCGCCAGTTCCGGATTCTTGCCAAACTTGCTCGTGATCCAGGCAAGGGTGCCGTTCATTGGCCGATCGTAGAGCCAATAGAGCACGCCGAGCGCGAAGAAGTTTTTGCTGCGATCGATCTCCTTGCGCGAGAGTTCGACGTTGCCTTTTAGCGCATTCATGTTCAGCGTGCTGATCGGTAGTTTGTGCACGCGATAGCCGGCCAGCGAGCCATCCTCGAGTGGATTTGAAGCATAGTTCGCATACTTCAAATTCTCCGGCGTGAAGCCATCGGTATTGATGATCAATGTGCCGCCCTCTTCGAGATCGGCGAGATTCACCTTTAGGGCGGCCGGGTTCATGGCCACTAAAACGCTGGGCTGATCGCCGGGCGTTTTGATGTCCTGGCTCGAGAAGTTCAACTGGAATCCGCTGACGCCGGGTAAGCTGCCGGCTGGCGCGCGAATCTCGGCCGGGAAGTCCGGCAGCGTTGAAATATCATTGCCGACAACTGCGGAAGTATTCGTGAACTGAGTTCCCGTTAACTGCATGCCGTCGCCGGAGTCGCCGGCGAAGCGAATGGTCACGGCTTCTACTTCTTCAAGGTTCTTTTCCACCTGTTCTACCGGAGGCTCGATAATAGTGCTCATAATGTGTTAACTCGAATCCCTTCCATGGATGAAAGTAAATCGTCAATCGTCACTGGTAAATCGCGAATCGTAAATCATGATCAGAAAAAGCAGGTTTCTTACTCTTCACCAAGTACGATTTACTATTCACTAGTTTTACCCGCCATCCGTTGTCTCCATCACCTGATCGGGATTTGGCGGCAGGTTCATCGTAGTTTTTGGATAGCTCTCGGCCAAATAACCAATGATGTCGAAGACCGAGATGGACCCAACGAGCTTGCCGGCTTTGACCAGCGGAACATTGCGATAGCCTCTGTCATTCATGATGGTCACCGCATCGCCGATCGTTGCTTCCGGCGTCAGGCTGGCAACCACGGGCGACATCCAGTTGCTTACCGGCGCATTCAGGTCCCTATCTTGTCCAACGATCTTAGTCAAAAGATCTCGCTCAGTAAAAATACCCACCACTGACCCATCTTCGGCGCAAACGATCGCACAACCGCCCTCGTCCTGAGTCATGGCTTCGATTGCTTTAGAGAGCGGAGTTGAAGGAGCAATACAAACGTAGTCGTCAGTTTCCATAGAGGTCACGCTGTCCTCGCGAGCTTTGCGCGACGAAGCGGTTTTGGCTAACGCAACGGAAGGCGTTTCAATGGCGGCGGACTGTTCACCTGACATCAATTGATGCTCCGGAAACCGAATGGAGTAGCAGCGGAGACGTCTAACTTCAAATACGAATTCTACCAGTAAAGCGGAGACGAGGTAAGCCAGCAAGAAAAACAGCGGGGCGAGCCCCTTCCTAACTTAGAGCTGCTCTCATTGGCCGGCGGCACGGGCTTGAAGGCCTTCAAATCGAGGATCAGCAGCTCAATTCTGATCAGCTGGAGGTTGGGAAGGCGGGCTTGCCCGCGCTTCTGGCAGATGTTAGCGCTTTGAGTTCTTTGTCGTAGGGCGACATCTCTACCAGCTTGCCGATGATCGCGGGCAGTTTTTCGAGCGTGTAATCGATTTCTGATTCGGTGTTGTAACGACCGAGAGAAAACCTAATCGAACCCTGCGCGGCGGTGTAGGGCACGTTCATGGCGCGCAAAGTCGGTGACGATTGTTTGGTAGTTGAATGACAAGCAGAACCGGTGGACACGCACACACCGATTTGATCGAGGTGCATCAGAATGTTTTCACCTTCAACATACTCAAAGGAAATACTTGAAGTGTTTGGCAAACGTTTGGCTGGATCGGTCGTACCATTTACACGCGCATTCGGAATCTGATTCAGGATTGTGGTTTCCAACTTGTCGCGCAAAGTCTCGATGCGTTCGTGCTCGTCGAAACTTGCGGCCAACTCGCAGGCCGCGCCGAGTCCGACGATGTTTGGCACCGCGGAAGTGCCGGCACGCCGGCCTCTTTCCTGCGCACCGCCAATGATGAACGGTGGCAGCTTGACGCCGTCGCGAACGTAAAGCGCGCCGATACCTTGCGGCGCATGCAGTTTATGACCTGACAAAGCGAAAAGATCTACTTCCGTTTCCTTCAGGTTGATCGGGATCTTGCCAACGGCCTGCACGCCGTCGACATGAAAGACTGCTTCGGAATTCTCTCTTACGATTCTTCCGATCTCTTCAATAGGAAACCGCACACCCGTCTCGTTGTTCGCCATCATCACGGAAACGATGCCGCTGTCGCGGCGCATGATCTGTCGCAGATCGTCCAGATTGAGTTCGCCTTTTTCATCGACCTCGAGCCACGAAACCTCGCAACCGATTTCCGCGAGATGCTCACAGAGATTGCGCACGGCTTCATGTTCGACGCGCGTGGTGATGATGTGACGACGCGTGGGGTTCTGTTCAAGAAATCCGCCAATAGCCCAATTGTCTGACTCTGAACCACACGAAGTGAAAACAATTTCTCCGGGGCTCGCGGCGCCCAGCAGTTCAGCGACTTGCTCGCGAGCATGCTCCACTGCCGACTTCATTTTCCGACCCAGCGAATGTGCTGACGATGGGTTGCCGTAGGTTTCGGTTAAATAAGGTTGCATCGCCGCGAAAACTTCAGGTGCGACGCGAGTGGTGGCGTTGTTGTCGAGATAGATCATAGGCGGGTAAATAGTGAATCGTAAATCGTAAATAGAGAAGGTAAATGTGAATCGTAAATCGTGAATAGTAAAGACGGGAAATCCATCCGAGCGGTCATTGCGGCGTCAACTTCTATTCACGATTTACGATTCACTATTTACTGTTTTCCAGAATGTCTTCAATCAAAGGGTAACACGAGCGGCAGCCGCCGCCGGCGCTACAAGCCGCCGTGACTTCCGCGATTGTTTGCAAGTGCTTCTCCTGTATTTCACGTTCGATAGTCCGTTCCGAAACGCAGAAGCAGGTACAGATCAGTGCTTCGTCACCTTCCCACTCGTCACGCGCTAAGTCGCTGTAGTTGCGAATTGCCGAGATGAGCGCTTCACAAGCTAAGAGAACACATTCGCTTCTTTCCTTCGGCAAGATCCCGAGTTGTGCTTGCAACGCTTCAAGATCCTGGGCAACTGCTGCGGCATCACCAGTCGTCTTGCTGATCACTTGTTCAATTAACAACGAAACCGAAGTGACTAACGTACTACAGCCCGCTGCTTTGAATTTGGCGTCGACAATTCGCTGCGATTCATCGATGTGCAGCGATATGCGCAGCACGGCGCCACACTCAAAGGATCCAGCGCGACCAATAACGTTGGGCGCAACTGCTTCACCCACGTGCGGTGGATCGATAAACAGTTGGGAAAGCGCGCTGGAACTATTCGACACGGCGCAATGATTCCAGACTTCGAAGCCGGCGACAAATGCAGTTCACAGGTTAGGCTCAACTCTTTGGAGTGCGCCGACCTGTCGGCGCTTTCCACAAGTGCTCTTCCCAACCAATCGCGCGTGACAAACCTAAAGCAAAAGCGGCGACAGGTCGCCGCACTCCAAAGAGTTGACTGTTTCCGGCTCTGAAACGTGGTGACGAGACTGTTATCATGTAACCAAATCCATGTTCAATCAGTTTCGCCAGCGCAGCTTGGAGCTTGAACACCTGGATAAAGGTGACTATACGGCCGAGGAATACGAAGGCTGCATTGTGGAGCTGCAGCGCGTGAATCGCTGGTTGGGCGATGCCTCAGCCTTGCGGGATTCGTTGCTGACGGAAATTGAAAAGCTAAACTTACAAAACTTTTCTTTGCTCGACGTAGGCGCGGGTTCGGGAGAACTGTTGCGCGTTGTTGCTGACTGGGCGCGTAAGAGCGGCCGAAAGGCCCAACTCACTGGAGTCGAACTAAACCCGCGATCGGTAAGAGAAATCTCAGCCTCTGCGACAAAGTTCCCTGAGATCAGTGGTATCCGCGGCGACGCATTCCGACTCCCTTTTGTTGACAACCAATTTGATTATGCGTTGTGCTCGCTCTTCACACATCATTTCAAGAATGCGGATGTGGTTGGAATTCTACGCGAGCTTAGCCGGGTATCCACTCGCGGTGTTTTCGTGATAGATCTCCACCGGCACCCGGTCGCTTACTTTTTTTACACGACAATCGGGCGCGTGTTTTTGCACAATCGGCTTATTCGTGAGGATGGTGCGCTATCGATCCTGCGAAGTTTTACTCCCGCAGAATTGTTAGATCTGGCCCAGCGCGCCGGGCTTGTTAACCCACGGGTTGAACGGCATTTTCCTTATCGACTGGTGCTGGCCAGTCAGTAGGACAGGCATTCCTGTCTGTCCAGCGATGACGAGCAGTCCCTCGTAATCGGAACGAGGAGAGACATCAATGAGGCGGGACAGACACGAAGGTCTGTCCTACAGGAAGATTTGACACAGACTTTTCCAAACAACTTCGATGTAGCGATCGCCGGCGCCGGTCCGGCGGGCACGAGTGCGGCAATTCAGTTGGCGTTGACAGGCGCCAGCGTGCTGCTCATCGAGGAGAAAAAGTTTCCGCGTCCGAAACTCTGCGGTGAGTTCATATCCCCTGAGTGCCTGGCACATTTCAAACGGCTTGGCGTTATGGAGCAGATGAGCGCCGCGGGCGGCGCTTCACTCTCAGAAACAGTTTTCTACTCAAGCCGGGGAAACAAAGTCGCAGTTCCCAGCGAATGGTTTATCAGTGGCGTGCAGGCTCTCGGTTTAAGTCGCAGTGAAATGGATCATCAACTGCTTCAGCGCGCAAAAGCGGTTGGGGTTGTAGTTCTGGAAGACGCTCATGCATCGAAACCGATTTGCGAAGGCGCCGAGGTTCGCGGCCTGCGGGTGAAAACCGAAGAAAAAATCCGAGACTACGAAGCACACGTCACCATAGACGCAACCGGCAGGGCGCGTTCGTTGGCGCGTCAGCTGGATCAGCCGCGCGCCAATCAACGAAAGCACCCAAACCCGTTAGTAGCGTTCAAGGCGCATTTGGAAAATGCGCGGCTCGATGACGGCGCCTGCGAAATTTATTTCTACAAAGGCGGCTACGGGGGCTTGAGCGCTGTTGAAGGCGGTGTCAGCAATCTTTGCTTCATTGTCGCGGCCAACGATGTCCGTCGCTACGGTTCAGATCCCGCACTCGTACTGCGCGAGGTGGTCATGAAGAATTCTCGTGCAGCTTACACGCTTGCTGAAGCTACCATCAGCACACCCTGGCTCAGTGTATCGTTGGAGAGTTTCGGGCGTCGGACGTTAGCGCCCGCGGCAGGTTTGCTGACGATCGGCGATGCTGCAGCGTTTATCGACCCATTCACCGGCAGCGGAATGTTGATGGCACTGGAAAGCGGTCAGGTTGCTGCTGAAACAGTCGCGCGGAATCTCACCACAGTGCGGCAGGGCAGTGGCTTCGAAACGCTGGCGCGCGATTACGAGACCGAATACCAACGCCGCTTCGCCGCTCGATTGCGTGTTTCGGGCCTGCTGCGACGAGCGGCATTTTTCCCTCGCCTAGCCGAAGCGGCAATACTATTCTTTGGCACAAGTTCCAGTTTGCGCCGGAAACTCGCCCGCGCCACGCGCCATTCCAACAGTCATGAAGCGAGCGTTTCTAACGTTTGATTAGTCATCGCATTTGTTCCAGTAACACCCCGTTCTCACATCCCAACAAGAGCATAAAAGCTTGCCAGATCAGTGCATTTGGAGTAAAAAGGCCAAGGTCTCCGAATCGCCCGATAGTTTTCCAGTTCTTACCTGGTCGTCCGCGTCCCTAAATTAGCTAAGGAGAAACACTAATGTTTGCGTCCTCTACGCAGTGGCTTAACCCTTCTATTCGCTTGGCAGTTCTGCTGCTCGTGACCCTGGCTTGTGGACTACTTGGATCGAGCGTCGCGCTGGGACAAACACAGTCCAACGCTGCCGACTTGCAAGGCGTCGTCCGCGATCAAAGCGGAGCTGTGGTGATTGGTGCATCCGTGACGGCGCGAAATCCGGGCACCAATGTAAGCAAGACGACCACGACCAACGACAATGGCGGCTATCTAATTGTGAATCTGCCTCCCGGCGACTATGAAGTCAGCGTCGAAGCGGCAAATTTTAAGAAGGCAGTGCTACCGGCAGTGAAACTCACCGTCGGTCAGCGAGCGGATTTGGACATCGCGCTGGAGGTTGGGCAGGTAAGCGAAATCGTAACGATTTCAGGAGCTACGGCGGAACTCGTGGAAACTTCGAAGACGTCGATCGCTACCACTGTCGATCTGCAACGCATCGAGAATCTTCCGATCAACGAGAGAAACTACCTCGCCTTCGCACTGACCACCTCAACGGTCGGGCGCGACAACGGTCGTCCAATTGGCCCAGCGCCTACCACGGGTTTGAACTTTGGCGGTCAACGCGGTCGCTCGAATCTGGTCCAGGTCGATGGCGCTGACAACACGGACAATTCGGTCAACGCTTCGCGTTCGACTGTTTCGCAGGAAGCAGTTCAGGAATTTCAGGTAGTCACAAATTCTTTTGCGCCAGAGTTTGGACGCTCTTCAGGCGGCATCGTGAACGTTGTTACCAAGAGTGGTACAAACGACTTTCACGGAAACGTTTTTGGTTTTCTCAGAGACAAGAGTTTCCAGGCACGCAATCCGTTTGCTCCAATTGCGAAACCGGATTTCCGGCGAACTCAGTACGGCGTCACCCTGGGCGGTCCACTGGATCGCGACCGCACGTTTTTCTTCTTTGCTTTCGAACAGCGACGTCGCGACGAGTCGGGTTTCTTTACTAGTAACGTGGCCCAGGGACTCACCGGCAGCGTGACCATCGGGGCGCCGTTCCTACCGTTTACGCAGACGTTTGCGAATATTCGGCCCGAGCAGGCGAACTATGTAAATGGAGCAATAGCCTTCGCACTTCCTTTGCTTGGTGGAACTCCAGCGCAGATGTTGCAGGGGCAAGGAATTATTACTGCCGCAATTCAATACGCCGCGCTCGCATCGAGCGGCGGCCATACCGCGTTGACTGGCACGAATCCGCTACGCAGTGTTGGCGGAGCAATCCCGGCGGGCACTGTGATTGGACCACGCTTCATCTTAACCGGCGCGCCTGTTCCAACAGGCACAACCGGAACCAACGGGTTACCGATTGCATTTCGACCGCTCAACAACCTGCAAAGAATTTTTCCGGTGACCGACCGCACCACCTATAACTCGGTGCGCCTCGATCACCTGATAACTAAGGACCATCAGTTCAGTATCCGCTTTGGCTACAACCCCAGCGAGATTACGGGAATTCAAGTTGAATCGCAGAATCAGTCACTGGGCCAGAACGACTTTTCGCGCACCGGCATTCAAAAGCTGCGCGACTACTCAACAGTAGCCAGTGTGACCTCGACGCTCTCGGGAAATATGGTCAACGAAGCGCGGTTTAACTTCGGCGAGCGTCGCGCGACCTTTAAGTCACAAAACGGCGAAGCAGTAGCCTTCAACATTTCCGATAGTGCATTCATCGGACGCGAGCTCTTCTCGCCGGTGATTCGTACGGAGACGCGCTACGAATGGACTGATAATCTCAGCGTGGTTGCCGGCAATCACACCTTCAAGTTTGGCGGCGATTACGCCTTCGTAAGAATTCCTTCCGCAGTCTTCGAACTAAACTTTGCCGGTCTGTTCAATTTCGGCGGTCTCTCGGCAACCACCCTCGCCCCGTTTCCCGCAATTCCCAATGGAGTTGGCGCCGCTCCGGATTTTACGCCGGTGCAGCAATACGGCCTCGGCTTTCCCGGCAGCTTCATACAGGGCTACGGTGACCCGGTTAGCAGAATCAGCAACCGTCCAATGGCTTTCTTTGCGCAGGATTCATGGAAGATCAAACCGAACATTACGCTGAATTACGGGATTCGCTACGACTATGAAATGACGCAAACAATTCCCCCGGCAACGTCGTTTCGAGATCCACTTTCCGGCATTACGATGTCGCAGGCTGATCTTCTCGCCGCGCAAGATGTTCTCAACGTGCAGCAGGGCTTCCCGCGTGACAAGAACAACTTTGCGCCGCGCATCGCAGTAGCCTGGGATCCGAAGAACGATGGCAAGACAGTGATCCGCGGCGCCTTCGGTCTCTTCTACGATCACCCGCTGCTCGCGGCTGCCTTCAATTCCGACATCGGCGACGCGGCGCAGCAACAACAGTCGACGCTGATCTCCGGCAGTCCTTTGCCGACCGCACTGCTAAACGCCGTGCAAGTATTTCAGGGCACCGTGATTGTTTGTGGCCCGGGAGGTATTCCTGGCGTTAACTGTACGCCGGGAGTTGCGTCGAGCGCGCAGTATCAGAACGGCCGGCAACGTTTCAACGATCAAACGTTCCCAGGTTTCGGATCGTTGCTGCCGTTCACACTGGCAATCAGCAAAGACTTTGAATACGCCTCAGCGGTGCAGGGAAATTTCACGGTCGAGCGCCAGATAACTAAGGACATGTCGCTTTCCGCTAGTTACATCTATGTCGGTGCGCACCATCTGCCGTTGCCGATAGATGTCAACATCGTCAGGCAGGATCTGCTGGTCGAAAACTTTAGACGGTTTGCGAACCGGGGCCCCAATAGCTTCGGCGAAGCGGTTCTACCAACCTCATTTCCGACTGCCGCCGGCGCCCCCGGCTCAACTCCTGGTTCGACATTCGCAAACCCATTCAATCCGGCCGAAACCATGACGACCATCATTCCGGGATTCATCGTGGTTGGCCCGCGCGGACGCATAGTAAATCCAGCAGCAGTCAACTTCTTCCGTCCCAGTGGACCGAATTATTTCCTGGTGCAGGCCTTCGGCGTTCCCAAGGCGGCGTTTGACGCAAACCTGGCAGGCACACTCGCAACTCCGACTAGTGTTATCTCGCCATTTGGCGACGTGAATGCACAGTCTTCGATTGGCAATTCTCTCTATAACGCGTTGAACATCGACCTGAAAAAACGCTTCTCGAATCACATGCAGTTTCTCGCGTCTTTCACGTGGTCGCACTCAATTGACGATTCGTCTGACTTGCAGACGTTGCTCAAGCCCATGGACAACCGCAACTTGAGACTGGATCGTGCCGACTCGCTCTTCGATCAGCGCCTGCGCTATGTCTTCAGTGGGCTGGCGACTTCGCCGATTGAATGGCGGAACGCCGGCGGCGCCAAGCGCTTTTTCGCCGACTTCACAGTGGCTCCAATCCTCGAAGTCTCGTCGGGGCGGCCGTTTAATATTCTCTCCGCCGTCGATCAGAACTTCGATTTGCAGGGTTCAAATGAACGGCCCAGCGTTACTTCAACAGGCCTGCTGTGCGTTCCCGGACCAACCTCAACCGTCTGCCCAACGGCGCTGCCGGTGAACGGAACCTTGGGACGCAATATGGGAATTACGCACAAGTATGCTGCACTCGACATGCGCGTTATGCGTTCCGTTCGCTTCGGTGAACGAGTCCGGCTTGACGTGATCGCTGAAGGCTTCAATCTCTTTAACCGTTTCAACGAAGCGGCGGCCGCGCCCTTCTTCACGGCGGTTAACGACTGGGGACAGCGAGCCAGCAACGGGCGCTACTACAGCCGCCCAACAGCCTCATTTGATCCGAGACAGTTTCAGTTTGGCTTGAAACTGAATTTCTAATGGGACTTAAAGGAATAAGTGGCAGCTACTGCCACTTATTCCTTTAAACTCGATATCCTTCAAGCCAACTTGCCGGAGAAAACATCCACACCGTCTATTACAGAAGGAAGCTGGAGCGCAGCCATGATTCGAAGTTGGAAACCGTGAGCTTGGCGGTCCATATTCTTCTCCTGGACAGGTGACTTCATTTAATCGGCGCGGAACGGCGAGCACTCACCTTTGCAACAGCCATAGCGCCCGGATTGGTGACTGTACTTTCGACTCCAAAGTTAATACCGCTTACCGCTCATTGCAGACTGAGCAGCACCAGGATTTCGCCCGTGCCTTTCGCGAGTGGTTCAAGGGCTTTGCCGATGAGTGTGCCGGGACGGTGAATCTGCACTCCACCAAGGTTGAGAGGCTCTGATTTTTTCGCCACGCCTTCGACGTCGCTCGTTACGAGCAGATCACCAACTTGAATCGATCCGTTCGTAGCGTCGACTTTGACTTTCACTCTTCCGGTGGTTGCAACCAGGACTTTGCAGTCTCCTCCTTCACCCAGCGTGATACCAGGTTTGGCGGAATAACTCCGGCGACACGAGTGTCGTAAGCTTGTGAAGAGGCGATTACCTGATTCGATTTTGTTTGATCGAGGACAACGACCGTGCCCGCTGAAAGCAGTTGAGAAGACTCAACCCATTCGGCGACGTCCTGATATTTGGCTTGAATGGTGCCGCCTGTAATCGTGCCGGAGGCATTAAGATCTCCCGATACTTCGAGTCTCTTGGCAGTTGGCGCGGTTCCAATGCCAACATTACCTGCTGCATCAATACGGAATCTTTCGGTACTGTTTGTGCCAAGTGTAAGGGCGCCATTCGCGTTGTTGTAGACACTGAGGGTGGTGCCGTCGTGATACATGTTTCCCTTGCGTACATCGCCGATTGCCAACTCGTAAATGGCCGTGGAGCTGCCATTGACCGTCACCGCGCTGCTTGCGGAGGATTTGTTCGGAGTAGTAGTGCCAATGCCGGCGCTTCCCGAGTTGTAGTAGATGTTTGATCCGGACGTGCTCCACTGAGAAGCACCACCCACCTGTGACCACGCGGTCTTGCAATCACCTGCGATGCAAAGGCCGCCTGAAGTGTTGAGCTGACCGCCCTGGATGTCGAGTTTATAGCCGGGTGTTGATGTGCCCACGCCTACGTTTCCACTGGCGCCGGGCTGGAGGAACAAATGACCGCTGGCACTCACTCCGAATCTCGTAGTATAGGTGCCTGCCCTGTAAACGTTCATATTCAGGTAGCTCTCATTGTTTGCGGTACCACCGACGTCAAAGTAGGTTCCGCCGTGTACCCCGGTGTCCATAAAGAGGAAAGAAGTGTTCGTATCGGTGCCGCTGACCATATGAAGTTTCTTGGTTGGAGAGGTCGTCCCAATTCCAATATTGCCGTCAACGATAAAGGAGCCACCCGTGCGAAGCAGGCCGACACCATCTCTAAAAAATGTTGTGTCGCGGGTCGCGCTTCCGCCACCCAATGCTAGTCCGGCCTTTCCTGTGCCGCCCACGTTGAATTCAAAAGATGCCCAACCGCTGGCCCCGCCGGCGTTAATCAGTTGAAAAGCTTTTTGTTGGCCAGTAGCAGGGACCTGGACTTTAAACGCCGGTACGCCATTGCCGCCTGTTGCATTGATGAAGAGCGAACTTACCGTGTCCCCTCCATAGTTGATTATTTGGGGGCCTGTTACATCAAGCTTATAGTTGGCCGTGGGTGTCGCCGTTCCGACTCCTACGTTTCCGGAGTTAGTGTTATTGATATCTCCCTGCGCGTTGGGGTGGTCCACTGCCCACGAGCGGGACTCGACGAGATCATCAGAACGATGGCGACTATGGCCATGGGAACGAAGCGCGCGACGAAGTTGGAGTTGTGCATAGTCAGTTGTGTTAATTGAGTCATGGTACTTGGCCCTTTCTATTTTCAACCAGGCAACCATCGCCAATTGTGCTCGCGATGAGGTCAAGGATGGGTTTGTTCTTGCAGACCTCCGGATAGCCGATGAGTCGACAGACGGATCTGATCTTGTTTTGCCGCGAGTGGCGGCCAACCGCAGGAGAACTGCTGATGGGAGGGCGCCAGTTGATTAGAGTTTAGAGTTTCCCTTGACCTTATTTATCGACCAGCGCGGGGCAAAGATCAGCAACCCCAAGGGCGCGGAAGTCGGGTAAGTGATTTCTCAGATAAGTGAAATCGTGGCTGAACCGCTTGCCAGAAGGATGTCCTCAACCACAGCCCGGTAGTGAGCAAGGGCTTAATACCATTTGGCAAAATTACTTGCAAGCAATAGATCAGTTTTATTTTTTTTCGCCGAGTGAGGGAAGACAGAACCCATTCATATTGGTGTTGGATTATGGCATCAACCCCGGGGAACAGCCGAGGAACTGCGGCCACCGTCCGAAACTGTTGATGATCTTTCGCAAAAAGACGCAAGCGCCTCCTGGATCGTAAGCCTCGTCGAGTGGAAACAAGCGCCAGCGGCGAATCACCACGGCCATTGCTGATCACGATTTCTACGTCGGAAGTTTTAGTCGCATAAAGCAGGTGGCCGTGGCTTTTCTTTTGTCTGGTAAGTTAGTAGTCTTTCCGGTGTAGTATTTTCCCCGACAGTGAGTCCGGCAAACTAAAGAGCCAATCCGGGCATCGGAAACATGTCTTTCGGAAGCGCTCTGTCAGCCTCGAGAATAAGCCTCTCCCCGAAAGAATTATCTATGATTAATCGCCCGTTTTACCGAGTCTTTTCGCTAAGTTTGTCCCTGGCGGTTTTGTGTGGGATTGTGATGGCGCAGTCCAGCCGGCCGCGGCGCGTGAAACCGCAACCGGTAGTGAAGCCCGCGGAAGAGCCCTTGCTCAGACCCGAACCTAAACCGAGTCCGACCGCGAAGAACACCTCAACCCGGCCCTTGATTGATGTGCAACCGGTAAAGCCCGTTGTGAATACGGTCGGCACGGGCGACACCTCTCACGCTTATCAACTGCTGCAACAAAAACAATTCGCAGCAGCCGCAGCGGAAGCTAAACAAATTGCTGCGCAGTATCCGAATGACTCCGAGGCGTGGAAAATTGCCGGCTTTGCGGAGTTGAGTCTGAAGCAATATGATCCGGCGATCGAAGATCTGCAAAAAGCACGGGACCTGCAGGAAGTTGCCAAGCGAAACGATCCGAATACGGATGATGCGTTAGCGCAGGCTTATGTGCTCACGGAAAAATTCGATCTGGCTTTGCCGTTGCTGGTTACCGCTACAACCCGTCCCGGCGCCCAACCTGATCCGTCGCTGCTTTATTTTCGTGGTCTCGCCGAATACAAAACCGGCAAAGCCGTCGACGCAGAGAAAAGCTTCAACGCGGTCGTAAAGGCAAATCCAAAAGATACTTTGTCGCTCTTTTATCTGGGTCAGATTGCGATTGGCAAAAACGATCTGGACGGCGCCATCGCCTCGCTCAATCGGGCGACCGTAAACGATCCTCGTTTTGCCGCTGCCTGGATGGTTTTGACGTCAGCGTATCTGCGACGCGCAGCCTTGAACTCCGATGAACCAACCAAAGCATCTGCCGACTATCTGGGCGCGGTGCGTGCCGGAGAAAACTTAATTAAAGTTAGAACTGACGCGGAGGCGGTAACGCTTTTTGGACAAGCGTTGATTGGTTCTGAACAATACGTACGCGCCGCGGCTGCGCTTGAGCGAGCCACCCTGGAACCAGACGCCAAAGGCGTAACTTTTTATTTACTCGGAATCGCGCAGTCGCGCGCCAAGAATTTTCCCAAGGCAATCCTGGCGCTCCAGACTGCGTCGCAGAAATCGCCGGACGACGTCAACGTCTATCGCGAACTTGGTTACGCTTTTGAGATAACTAAGCAGTACGCAAAAGCACTAGCGGCTTACCAAAAAGGATTGAGTCTCGCGCCGAGTGATACTGATTTTAAGGAAGCAACGGAGCGAGTGCGTCCGTTTGCAAAATGATCCGAATTTGCTGGAGGTCTTAAAAATGAAGTTTCCCGTACTCCTCTTGTTAACCTGCGTAATGGCTGTTGCAGTTTGCGCGCAACCGCGGCCGGTTGCGAAGGACACGCCCACCGACGCGACGAAGTCAGTGCCGGCGGCGGCGCCGCAATCAATGAAAGCAAAGTATGAGGGCGGCGTCTTCGGCTATTCGAAAACGATGGACGGCACGCTTAGTTTCGACGATACCAATCAGCGATTATTGTTTAGCAAAGACAAGAAGGAGCTGTTTTTTATTCCGTACAATGCCGTTACCTCGGCGTTTTCCGATACGCAAAAGAAACAGCCGGCGGCAGCAAGTGTAGCCCAGCATGTAATGTGGCCAGTTGGTTTAATCAAAACTAAGGTCCGGTATCTGACCCTGCAGTATAGTGATCCCGACACAAAGGTGGCCGGCGTGACCAGCTTTCGCCTGGCAGACAAAGATCAGGTTGATTCGGTTACTTATGCCCTCGCAAATAAAGCGGGACTGGTGCCACGCGGAGGGATTTACGTAAAGAAGAGAGACGATACCGAGGCGAAGAAAACGAACCCTTAACTTTTCGTAAACAGTTCTTAGTGAAAGAGGCGAGCCCGGCTCGCTTCTTTTCGTTTGTTTGGTTTGGTTGCCGTGAACCGTGAAGTTTTACAAGCGAGAAACTATTGCAGAGTAGTTTAGACTTTACCGCGTGTTAGCCTGCCAATCGCCGGTCACATTTTAGGATCAATTCGCAAGATACTTTTGAGTTGCGCACGGAGATTACTGGCAACTCCAACGCCGGTCATGAATTTCGCGACGGTCTGCGCGGCAATGGGACTATCGGCCCGCTGCTCACTGAGGACGAGCGTTGGGCGATCATTGAATATTTAAAGACGAGATAAAGGCGTTGGTTTTTCGTTTCCGAATTCAACCATGTAGTGCAACAGATCGTTGTTGCCTTCGGCCCATTAGGGTCGAGATGTTTATAGAACGCGCCGCCGCCAAAAATTTCTTCTCGCTCCAGCGGAGCGGGACCTGAAGTCGGTTCACGCTCCATTGCCGGAAACATCGCGCTCCGCTGGAGCGAACCGAAATGGCACGGTTGCATTTGGAAGTTGAATTCACGGGTTCATTTCCGCGCCGTGATAAATTTCGTCACTTCTGCAATCGTGCGCGCCGGCATTTCTTCCTGCGGCAGGTGTCCGCAATTGTCGAAGATCAACAGGCTTGAATTTTTGATCAGCGAATTAAATTTGCGTCCGGCCGCGAGCGGAATGAGTTGATCCTGCGCGCCCCACAAAATCAGCGCGGGGACATTTATCTTGTCCAGATTTGGTTCAACCGGAAACTGCGACCATTGCGCGCGAGCTCGCAACGCGGCCAGTTGTCCGCCGCGAGTCTTGAGCGGACGGTAATAACTTGCCACGCGATCGGGAGTGACTTTCGAGTGATCATAAAAACTCTTTTCCAGGCCCTGGCGAACAAGTTCGTCGGACGTTAGCGACAGGGCGATCAACAACCGGCCAACACCCGGAATCTGGAGGTAGCCCGGAGTGAGCGTGCCTCTGCCGGGAACTTCCACACCTGCGCTGTCAATCAAAATCAATCCCGCGACGAGTTGTGGATTTGCGAGCGCGACATTGAGCGCAACTTCACCGCCCATCGAGTTTCCGCAGAGCCACGCCTTTTCAATGTGCAAATGATCCAGCAGGTGCGCCACGAGTACCGCTTGCGCTCGTCGTGTGTAGTCGCCGTCGGGCTTGCCGGAAAAACCAAAGCCTTTGAGGTCCACGGCAATGACCCGAAAGCTTTTCGAGAGCGGTTCGAAGACTTCCTTCCACGTATAAGTCAACGAAGTGTAACCGTGGATAAGGACGAGCGGCGTGCCTGTTCCCTTTTCCTGATAATGAATGCGGACGCCGTCGATGTCGGCGAAGTGACTGTAATCTGAGTTGGGTACCACGGCCCGAACTTCATCGAAGGAAACATTGGCGGGTCGCGCAAACCAAAAAATGGTCAACGCAATGGCCACGATAACAATCAGTGCGAGTCCAAGTTTTAGCAGTTTCTTCATCATCTGTTTTGGCAGACTTTGCCTTAACGGCGTGGCGACAGCAAGCGTTCAACGCGTAGCGACGAATGAATTTAGCCCGGCCTTTCAAGGCCGGGAAACAATAATTAACCCAACAACGTCCGTCGCAACGGAATGAAATCGCTGAGAGTTATCTTCATTGCGTCGCTGACGCGACGATGGTTTAAAGCACGACGTGGTCCCAGCCTTGAAAGGCTGGGCTAAATTCACACCGACGCTACGCGTCGCAACCACTCTCTGCGACTTTTGTGCAAAGTCACTCAGGCAGTTACTGATTTGCTTCCTGCAGTTTCAATGCGAACCCCTTGCGCCTTATGCTTCCAACGCAAGCAGTGTCTAGCCCTTTCGCGTTTCCGGAATTGACGAAAGCGGCGATGAGTTTATCAACACACTCGATCCCGTTAAGTCCACCAAAGCCGTGACCGCCGTGGGGAACAACTACATGCAGGCTATTCGGAAGCGACTTCGCAGCGGAATCACCATACGCAGGCGGCGTCACTGGATCCCACTGGCCCGTAAGAATTAGCGCCGGGACGTTTGACCGAGTGGGCTCGGCGTAATTTTTCGGAATATCTCCGCGCGGCCACAGGGCGCAGGCTGCCCGTTGCTGTCGTAAGCGGTAGTCGCCGAGAAACGTATCTTTCCCCTTACGCTCGCCTTCGCCACTTTTGATCATAGGCAAATCTTCAGCACAGGTTACGGACAGATACATTCCGTTACTTCCAGTGGCCACAATCTCCTGACGATAGTAAAGCGCAGACTCAGCAAGCGGTACGAAATTGCCCTGAGCTGCGAGGTGGAGAAACAAGGGAATTCGGCTGGCGGCGCCGGGCTGATAGAGCATGTAACGAACAGCTTCTCCGGCAAGATCGCGCGAGAGTTCAAGATGAACAGCTTCGTTGGCCGGGGGGAGCTTCAAGTCCACTGCGACGGGCCCGATTAATAATCTCGCCAGCACCTTCTTCGCGTCATCGCGGAGTTTGGGAAAAGCATTACGACAGGCGTCGTCTGCGTTGCACTCGTCCAACACACCGTTGAGCGCGCGTTCAGTGTGCTCGGGGAAATCGCGTGGCATGAATTGATTCGTCGGCGAAACTCCGTGCAGGACGATCGTGCGGACATGACTTTGATGGTTCTTCAGATAGACCTGCACCGCGCGTGTGCCGTACGAACCGCCATGAAGGTTGATTTTTTCGTAGCCCAGAGCGCGGCGGACGTCGTCGAGATCGTCCATCGCAATGGTAGTAGTGTAAAGCCGCAGGTCGGCCTTCGGTTCCAACTGAGCGCGACATTTTCGCACGGCGTCGAGCGGGAAGTAGTAGCCGAAGTAACTTCGTAAATCGGACTGGTTGAAAAACTCGCAGTTGAGAGGATTCGAACCGCCGGTACCGCGTTGATCCACAAACACAAGATCGCGGCGCTCGCGAATAGCGTTAAGCTCCTGCGCGACGTAGGGCGCATCTTCGGTGGCAGACGAGCCGGGTCCGCCCGGGATGTAGAACAGTGGATCGTTCGACTTGTGGTTGCCGGTGGCTGGGAAAACAAGAATCTTGAGCGCGATCTTTCGACCGCTTTTCGCCGCTCGATCTTCAAACACATCATAGCTGCCGCAGAGCGCCTTTTCCTTGGCGCCAGGTTCTGCTCCCGCTACTTCGCAAGGCTCGAGCGAGATCGTCGACGTTTGTTGCGCGTTGCTTGGTTGATATGAGAGGGCCAGCGTCAGCAGCAGTGCTCCACAGGCAAGCGCGCAGGACGGGAGAAGTTGGTAAAGATTCAGCATACGAGACTCACCTCAAACCCGAATACACCAGGTGGATTCAACTTGGAAATGCAAAAGAACATAGTTGCCTTCGCCCCCTAGGGGCGAGATGTTTATAACACGCGCGTGACCGCCCAAGATTTCCACTCGCTCCAGCGGAGCGAAACCTGAAGTCGATCCCACGCCCCATTACCGGAAAACATTGCGCTCCGCTGGAGCGCCACCGATCGAGTTCATACCCGTTGTCTATAAACAGCTCGCTCCCCTGGAGCGAAACCAAGGGCACTGTTGGACTCGAGGTTGATTTGACGCCGAACAAACTATCGGATCGTTCGTGTCCCTCGTGTATAAGCGGTTCTGACGCTCACTGTTTCGCGATCGCCGGTCTGCCGCGCAAGACATATTTCTGAACTTTGCCGGTGGCTGTTTTCGGGAGTTCCGCAACAAACGAAAAGCCTTGCGGGGTTTTGAAATGCGCGAGATTCTCGCGCGCAAACTCACGCAGCTCTTCAGCCGTCGCGATTGCTCCCGTCTTCAAAACTACGAACGCGTGCGGCGCTTCACCCCACTTCGCGTGAGGCAGACCAACGATTGCCACTTCCTGAACGGCCGGATGACGCAACAAAATTCCCTCAACTTCCACCGACGAGATGTTTTCACCGCCACTAATGATCACGTCCTTAATACGATCTCGTATTTCGACGTAACCGCTTGGGTGAACAACCGCCGCGTCGCCGCTGTGAAACCAACCATCACGCATGGCTTCGTTCGTGGCTTCCGCGTCTTCGTAGTAACCCTTCATCACCGCATTCCCGCGAACAATGATCTCACCCTGTGTTTCACCATCGGCCGGCACTTCGCGCCCTACTTCATCGACCACGCGCAACTCACCGGAGGTAAGCAGTTCAACTCCCTGGCATGCCTTAATCGCGGCCCGCGCACTGCAATCAAGGCGCGCGTGTTCAGGTCTGGGCTCACAGACTGTGATGAACGGCGAGGTTTCGGTGAGTCCGTAAACTTGCGTGATGACCCAACCCAATTCACCCTCGACGCGTTCGATAGTTGCGGCAGCCGGCGGCGCGCCAGCCGTCAATATGCGAAGTCCGCGCCGCGCATCGCGTGTTAGTTCCGGAGGGCCGTTGGCGATGCTAATCAAAACGGTAGGCGCCGCGCACAGCATGCTGATGTCTTCCTGTTTGATCTTCTCAAAGATCCCAATCGGCTCGACCTTGCGCAGGCAGACGTGTCTGGCGCCCGCGGCCGTCACCGTCCACACAAACGTCCAGCCGTTCGCATGAAACATCGGCACCGTCCAAAGGTAGCGATCGGCAAGTGACATGGGATGATGGAGGAGCGTACCGATCACATTGATGTAGGCGTTGCGATGGGTGATCATCACGCCCTTAGGCCGCGAGGTTGTGCCGCTGGTGTAGTTGATGGAGAGCAGGTCGGTCTCTTGAATTTCGGGCCGCGAAAAAATAGACGAGGCGTCCTTAATGAGCTGCTCGTAGTTCAGCCAGCCCTGCTTGTGCTCGCCGCCCTCGAGAGCTACAAACGCGGCCACGTTTGGCAACTGCGAACGAACGCCGTCAATTGCATCCAGGTAATCGGAATGGGCGCAGACGATCTTCGCGCCACTGTGATTGATCAGGTAGACGAAATCGTCCGCCGTTAGCCGGTAGTTGATTGGAACCAGCACCGCGCCGATCTGAGGCACGGCGTAAAACGATTCGAGGTGGGCGTGTGTGTTGGGCGCAATGTAAGCAACCCGATCACCCTGGCCCACGCCAAGCGCTTGCAAGGCTGCAGACCAGCGATCGCAACGCGTGAATAACTGCTCGTAAGTTAAACGTAGTTCACCGTCAACCAATGCTTCACGTTCGGGGTAGAGCCTGCGCGTGCGCCGCGCAAATTCCAGCGGGGTAAGGGGAAGTTCCAATCGGAGCCCTCCTCAAAGAGGCTGCCAGCCGCAGAACGATTAATCGACGAGCAGGCTTGTGGTTTCAGTTTCGCGCAGCGCTTCTTCCAACTCTTTCTGCTTGATGCCCATGGCGCCGTGGTATCTGATGAACTCAGGAATCAACAACGAGATTATCGTTGTGCCGACTATACACAAAACTCCGCCGGAAACAATTGAAGTGCGAACGCTGGTTAAGGTTGCAACGATGCCGGCTTCTGCGTCGCCAAGTTTTGGGCCGGAGGTATAGCTGATCATTTCTAATCCAGCCAATCGCCCGCGCAGGTGGTGTGGAATCGTTTGACTCCAAATGGTCATGCGAAAGACCGCGCTAATCATATCCAAACCACCAGCGAGCGCGAGACAGAATAAAGCCAGGTATAGATTTTGTGCTAAGCCAAATAAGATTATCGCCGCGCCCCAGAGGCCGGCGGCAACTGCGACTATCAAGCCGTGACGATTGACCTTCTTGGCCCATCCTGAAGTGAGCGTGGCTACCAGCGCGCCCACTGACGGCGCGGCGTAGAGGAAGCCAACTGTTCCCGCACCGAAGTTGAGGGCCATGGCCGGAAAGAGCGCGGAGGGCATTCCGAAAAACATCGCGTTCATATCGATCAGGTAAGTACCGAGAATGTCCTTCCGTTTCCAGGCGTAGTGCAAACCTTCAACCACGGATTTCAAAGTCGGCCGGTTCTCAATTTGTGTCGGCGCCGGCACCGCGCGAATCAGAAACACAGCGGTTAAGGAAGCGGCGAAGCTGACCAGATCCACCGAATAGGCGATCGGGGCGCCGTATCTCGCCAAAATGAGACCGGCCACTGACGGACCCAGGATTGTTGTTGCGTTCCAACGCAGCGCATTCAGCGCGCTTACGGAAGCCATCAACTCTACTGGCACGATTTTTTGCAGTAGTGATTCAAACGAAGGACGTTGCAAAGCGGAGAGTCCCGCGTGAATCGCAGCGCAGACAAAGAGCAGCCACACTTGTGGCCTGGGTAACGTGGCGTTGACGAGAAGCGTGACGGTGACCAGGGTCTGTCCGATCTCGGTCAAGCGCAACATCCTGCGCTTGTCGATGAAGTCGGCATAGGCGCCGCCGACAAACGCCATAAACAGAATCAGAACAAACTCTGATGCGCTCAACAGGCCAACCATCAGAGTTGATCCGGTCAGCTGGTAGACCTGCACGGGCAGAACAACAAAACTCATCGCCGTACCGAAAGCAGAAATCAGTTGGCCAAAAAAAAGCAGGCGGTAGTCTCGAGAGATTCGTAAAGGCGAGATGTCGATAAGCATTAATTCGGAAAGCGAGACTAAAGCAACTTATGATCTGATCAATGTATCGCAATTATATTGACGGTCGAAGGTGGAAGCAGCAAGTGTTACGACTGTTGAAAGACTCTGGGTAAATTGAAGCGTCAAAATTTGGAGTGCGCCGACACCGGCGGCGCTTTGGATTTCACGGCATTTCTATTGGTCTCCCTGTATCCAAAGCGGCGTCGCGCTCCGCTTGCCGCAGCACTCCAATTGTAGTTTTTCAGCAGCCTGCTAGCGCGTCAATCGATAAATCAACAGCGCTGCGCGTTTGATCTGACGTGGCAGCGTGTCGAGATCGGCGTACTCACCCTTAGCGTGCGCGCCCCCGCCCGTTGCGCCTAGGCCGTCGAGTCCCGGAAGCAAATGCGCGACGTAAGCAACATCGCCTGCGCCCCTTGCCCCCGGATCAAGCGCTTCCATTTTTTCGTATCCGAGCTCCCGACTAACGGCATCGAGCTGCTTCAGCAAATTGTAATTTCCTTCGTTCGGCGGCATCGCTGGAATTCCGTCAGCAAAAGTAATCGTGGCCGTGGCGCCAGGTAAACTTTTGGCTACGATCTCCCGCATCTTTACGCGCGCGGCTTCCTTCTGTTCCTCGCGAATAAAACGCAAGTCGCCACGAACGATGACTTTTGCCGGAACAACATTCGTCTTGCCTCGAGTAGTCAGATCACGATCGTTGACTTGAACTTCCGACCCGCCCGAAATTACAGATGGATTGAACGTCAAATACTCTTCACCGCGCAGCGTTTCGTAAAACTGATTTAGAATTCGCGCTGCTTCAAAGATCGCGCCGCTGCCCATGCTCTTAAAGATCGCTGAAGAGTGGCCGCTCCTGGCGGTCACTTCCAGCGTCCAGTCGCTGCTGCCACGGCGCGCAACCGTGGCGATGTTGCTGCCACCGTTTTCAAAACTAAGCACCAGGTCGCTGCGTTTGGCCACGTCGATCATGTCGCGGCGACTTACTTCCACCGGGTCGCCTGAGTCTTCCTCGTCGCCGGTCAGTAACACAATGATGCTGGCATCTTTGAGCGCGCCCGATTCACGCAGGGCTTTTAGTGCGAAATACAAGACGACGTCGCCCGCCTTCATGTCTGACGAGCCGGTGCCGAATGCTTTGTTGCCGTCGCGGCGAAACTTCTCGCCGTGTAATACAGTATCGATGTGACCAAGCAGCAAGACACGTTTGCCACTGGTGCCTTTCTTTTCAGCAAGAAGATGCCCGGCGCGTTTCATCTCGACCGGCATGTTGATCCACCGCGTAGTGAAGCCCAGCGAATCAAACTCGGCTTTGAATATTGCCCCCACCTTTTTGACGCCGACCAGGTTTTCAGTGGGACTTTCGATGTCCACTGTTTTTTCCAGCAGCGTTGTGGCTTCGGCCGAGTGCGCGTCGATGTAGGCGACCAACTTCTGTTCTTCCGGCGAAATCTTTTGCGCACAAGCGAAGGTGGCCCACAAGACGAGGAGTGTGATGGCGACGACAAGTTTCATTCGACGAGCGATCCTTTCGTATTAACAAAACCCGCAAGCGATTTGCTGGACCGCTGGCGGGTGCGGTCCCGGCCAATCACTTGAGCGGCTGGGCCAGATCTTAATCGCAGCATTACCTAACCCACTCAAGTTGGAAACCCACAGTCACTTATTTTTGGCGAGAAATTCCGACTCTGCCGCGTCAGCTTCTTCTTTGCTCAACTCTTTTTGTTGTTGATTGATACCCCACTCGTGGCCAAACGGATCGCGGATCTTGCCATAGCGCGCACCCCAGAACATGTCCTGCACCGGCATCAGCACCTGCGCGCCGTGCGAGACCGCGCGCGCCACGAGCGCGTCCGCATCGTCCACTTCCAGTGTAATGCGCACGCAAGTACCGCCAAGCGTCTGCGGCATTTTGCACGAACCGCCTTCTTCCGGCGTAAATTCATCGCTGAGAAAAAGTCTGTGTCCGTCGAGAACGATCTCCCCGTGCATGAGTCGCTTGCCATCCTGAGCCATCATGTTATGGCCTTCTTCGGCGGCGAACACTTCTTTGTAAAACTTTAGTGCTGCCAGACCATCATTGACGATCAAGTGTGGAATGAACTGATCTTCGCGATGCATATTTTCCTCCTGCCATTCATCGTCCGGGTACTCCGCCCGAGATGATGTCCGCCGTGATGTTTAGAGGAAACGAGGGTAACGATAGCTGCCAGGATTTACAAGACACGATATATCGGCGTCACTTTTTCGCAGGATGGCGACTACGTTTATTTCGTCCCTGGTCCTTCGATCCCTCTGGCGCATCGCGCCGAAGGTAGCCGGAGGTGCAACCTCTGGATCACGCGTTATTTCGAAAATCATTATCGATTTCCGTTGCCAGAGGTTCCACGTCTGGCTACCGTCTCATCGCGGCGCTGCCGCGAAAATTATTGCAACCCTTCTTACCTGCAGTAGATTTACAGGATGGGAATTTATTACCGACGATTTCGGTCGCTGGTCTTAAACCAACTTCCGGGGCCTCAGCGTAACTTGTAAGGTCCGGTCGCCGCGTTGGATCGTCAGTTTGTAAGGTACCGAACGCTCGAACATCTCACTCAGCTTTGTAATAGTCAATTCCGACGCCAGCTTGTCGTTGACTTTGGTTATGACGTCGTCTTTCTGTAATCCGACTTCCGACGCAGGCGAGTTTTCAAGAACGTCAATAACGCGAAGGGTCGAGTAACCAACGCCCTCTCCCATTAGGGCCAGTCCGCTGGAAGCCTTTGCGAACGGCTCGTTAAACGTTGCGGCAGGCTCCAGAATGATTCGCGCATGCTCGTAGTCGAGATACAACTTAAACTTGCTTGCCACTTGCTGACCGATGTTTCCCGCCAGCGACTCGTTTGCGAAGGCTCCCGCCTTATCTTCGGAGAAGAGTACGGTCGGACTAGCGATTCTGAACTTGCCAATCTTTAATTCTGAGATACGACCTATGCGACCGACACTCTGACCTCCGGCACCACCGGCGCCGATAGCCCTAATTGTCTTCAGGGTGGGGCTGAGAAGTTGATGCTCGGTTACGAACGGACTGTGCAAAGCCAGACCGCCGCCGGAGCCGAGGTCCAGCACGAACCGGCGCTTGATCGACGCGCCACCCAGCGGAATGATTTCGGCTTCGATTAATGGATGGCCCTGATGATCAAACTCAATGGGAATGGATTCACCCGGCCCTGAATAGCTGAACTTGTCTTTATCGTGAAGCACTAACTTGCGCGCGGCATAGTCAACTTCGACCACGTAGCGTTTGATGAAGTCGCTGCCAATGATTCCGTCGAAGTCATGACCGAACCGGGCCGCCAGTCTTCGCAGCGGTAGAGCGAGCATCACCGGTTGAGAAAACCCTGCGACGCCGGGGAGCGTCCAGGTCGATTCCTTCACAAAGGATCCGCGCAAAAAATCACTGCCGGTGCCGCCGACGTTGATTTGTCCTTCCAGTTTCAAACCCAGATCTTTCGCTAAATCTGAATCGACGATTGCAACCTTGTCGCCAGTATCAAAGACAAACGAAAGCGGGCGCGAATTGTCGATCATGACACCAACCACAATATGACGGATCACGAGTTCGAAAGGGATTGAAACTGTCGCAGGAGTTGCAGCGGGTTGTGAACTCTTCTGAACCGGGTGGGGCGTCGCAGTTGCCAGTAAGAAGAGGATCAGAAAAAACGCGAGCAACGTCTTACGATTCATTGGATTAGTTCTCCTGGAAAGACTGGATGGATGCAGCAGTGCTGGATTCGGGTGATTTAACGCTTTGGCAGGTGGGTTTGTTTCGAAATAACCACCGGTAGGTTTCGAACTTGCGGGCGTGTCGCGCTCTCAGGCCTGATTTGCTATGGCAACCTGAAGTTTTGGTGGGGCGATCAGGCGCCAGGCTTCGCGGAGATGTAAAGTAAGCTCTTTGTCGCTAACGCGAACAATCTCAATACCGACCCAGCCGCGCACGCCAACGTAGGGTGGCCGGTAAAACTTTTTCGGCGACTTCTTGATGAGCATTTCCTGTATTCCGATTGCCGCAGGAATCACAACCGCAACGTGCCCATCGTTGTGATGGTTAGTTGAGCACATGGCAAAAACTTTTTTCTTGACGAAGAAAGTTGGTTCACCGTGCGAGATTTTTTCCCAGGTCTCCGGCAGACCGAGACATATCCGACGAACCCGTTCGATGCTGTCTTCGAAGTCACCCTTTTGCGGTGTTTTCATTTGCGCAATTTTTCCCGGCTGGTGCCGATTGTCGAATCCGTTGTTGCGGCGTCAAGCTCGGTTATGCTTTATCGTATCGCGGTGCAAACTAGTGCTTGCATCTTTGCTCGCACTGGCGACTCTCCAAACTTGCGTGCGATCGTGAACGCGAGCGTCGCTTCGATCTCCGGAGCTTTTGCTTCGTCCCTTTGCCTGATTGAGTTGATGATGGGATTCCCCTGAATCAAACCCTTCGCGACGTCTGGTGCCGAACTTGCAATCGCTGCGAGCGGCAGCAGGGTCAACTCAATGTTTCCGAAGCCGGCCCCCGACAAACGCAGTCTTATCTCTTTGGGATCATAAAGTGAGAATGGGACCTGGTAGAAATCCGGAGGGTTGTCTGCGAAGAAGTTGACAATAATTTCCTGTGTAACATAAGGAAGATCGTTGTGCTTGATCTCGTCCCAGACGTTAAATAGAAATTTTCCGCCGGGTTTCAGCACTCGAAATACCTCTCGCAAAGCTTTTTCTTTTTCCGGAAAAAACATCAACCCGAATTGGCAAACCACAGCGTCAAACGACTGATCGGCAAAGGGAAGCTCGGCGGCGTCTGCCTGCTTCCATTCGATGGATCCTTCAGCGCCAAACTTTTGCCGCGCATAGTTCAGCATAGCTTCGTTCAGATCTGTCGCGACCAATCTGCCCTGGGGCCCGATCCGATCGTACAGCAGACGCGTGACTCTTCCGGTGCCACACGCGAGTTCCAACACCGCGGCGCCGGCAGCAACCTCGAGCCGCGACGCCAGATCTGCGGCATACGGCTCAAATAAGACTGGACCCAGATAACGGTCGTAGTTTTCTGGAATCGTACCGATGAAAGCCGCGTTTGCTTCCGCCATAGCTGGTTTTTTCCTCTGACGCCGGCAGATTTCGATCGCATAGTGAATGTGTTTACTGCCAAGGAGACTGAGTTCCGCAACGCTCTAGCTCGGTATAGTTTCAAATGAGACGCCTTGTTCCAAACATTTGGCGCGGGAAGACAGATCGCCGATGGCCCAATACAAGTCGAGCCGATTATCTTGAGAAATATTCACGTCAGCAACCGCCAGATGGGCCATGCCGCGGTTGTCAATCGCTAGAGAATGAGGAGCAGTGTCATGCGAACCAACATCGCGAAAGAATAGGGTTGGTTTTATTCTTCCTGCTTCACGTTTGCCGATGTACACGTTTGCGGGCATGTAACCGTAGCCGAGATGATTTTCATACCACTGCCGCCGGCTTTCGAAAGTTGAAGTAAAGCGAGGATCGGGAGCGACCTCGTAGGTATCGTCATCGTCACGTCCGCAATATGCTTCATACGTCGAGCCGTCCGGCGCAGCCGCTTTGACGATCTGTCTTGTTTCGAAGTACACGCGCGGTGCCGGGCCGGAGGTGGGCTGGGATTTCAAGGTGAAAACGAAAGGACGTGCGCTCGCCGGAATTTCATCCATCCCGTTCAGTCCCTGCGGCGCCGGAAACTTTTGTAGCGTTACTCCCAGCAGCTTCGCAGTTTGCGCTTCTTCAAACGCGATGTCATCAACCGGACGATCTTGCGGCGGTTCAGCTTTCGCAGAGGGTCTGGTGGCGGTTGCGCTGAAGACCAGGGCACTAAGAGTGACCGTAACCAGCAACGTGGCAAGCTTGGCATTCATGGCGAAGCATTATCGCGCTTCCGCAGCGGGAACTGAAAATAAGGTGCGCGCGCTCTACTTGATCTTTTTCCAGGTCAGATCGTTATTTTCCCGACGGTCGAGCATCGCTGTTAGGCGGCCATTTGCATCTCGCGCGAAGACTTTTTCGCCACGAATCGTTCCCCTGCGAAAGAAAGTGTTGTCGTCTGCGAGTAACAACTCCTCCTGCGCCCGGCCGCTGCGTTGTCCGATTAGTTTTTCGCCTTCAAGAGCAATCGAATAAGTTTCCGTGACCGCGGGTTAACGTCACGCTACCTCTGAAATCCAGCGAGATGCTATTGCACATCGGTTATCGTGAACGGTCGCGCCCAATATCCAACGAAGCGCTTTTCAATACTATCCTTGCGGCGTGAAGACGTGGCCGAAAGCTAACTGACCTGCTATTACTTGGGCGCGCTGTCAGGTAAATTGAGCGCTGGTTTTGTCTGGCCGCGATGACAGGTCGTGCAATTGATCACCGGTTCCGCGCTCTTCAAGTTTTTGATCTTCGGCAATAGTTCTTTGTTGATGTTCGCCGCCATCGCGACCATGTCGCGGGCTATCTGCTTGGTTGGTTTGTCTTCTTTCTCCCACTGCCCGGCAACATGACAATGCGTGCAATCGACACCCAACGACCGTGCGTATCCCAACTCCATTACTTTTAAAAGTCGGCCAGCCGGCATCGCTTTGAGCATCTGTACGTTTTTGAAAACTTCTCCAGCGGGTTTGTCCTCCTGGCCGGCGATCGCTTTTCTGAGATCCGCGAGCGCCTGCGCTTGATCAAAAGGCTTCTCGCTTTGGCTCGTTGGCGTTTGATTGTTGGAGGTCTGACCGTTTTGAGCTTTGACGTTGTCGCTCATCTGAGAGCAGACCAGCACAACGGCAAGGATTAAGATCGCAGCCATCGTCATGATGGCGCCGCGTGTGAATAGTTTCATAGGATGCGTACCTGGTTAGCTAAGCGTTTGAAAGGGCGGGGAGAATTGCATAACTAATAACATCTGGCGGGCGATTTAGTATAGGGAGGCGGGGGTGTGTAAGCACCAACGGAGCGAAAGAGCCTGGGCCAACGGCCCAGGTAAACCCCAGCAGTTGATCGAAGCTGCAATGCAGCGAAATGATCTATCGTGCTTGTGCGCCACCAGATCATTTCGCTCCTTCAGAGCTCAAAACCGTTGGGATTGTTAACCTGGGGCGTTGCCCCAGGCTGTTTCATTTCGCGCCTTCGGCGCTTGTGAGATGGTGCCGGGGCGGTCTTCAGCCTCACTCTCTACTTGGGTTCAAACTTACCACTCTGGGCCATCTCCGCAAGACTCAAGCTGGGGACAAATCCTTTCTCTTTGCGGTAGATCTTTTCCAGGTCTTTTTCCGAAAACTCAACCAGCTTTGCTTTTGGGATCGCATTGCCATTTCCTGTCTTCCAGGCACTGGACCAGAGGTCCGCCAGCAGTTCGACACTATCTCCCAGCGAAGCAATAGTGGCGTTGCGAATTGGAATCTTATTCCAGAGCGCTTCGGCACGGGTCTTGGGTCCCAGCGACGGGTCATCGGCTTTAATGATCGTTGTCGGTGACAAGCGTTTCTGGGTGGCATGCATCAGCCGAATTGTTTCAACCGCGGCATCGTGACCTGTCTCAATGACGCGTTTTACAGATGGCTTGTTGTTAGTCGTTTGTTGAGCGCAATCAGGGCCGCCGGCGTGTCGATCTCGAGCATGGTTTCTTCGTAAATGCCGTGGATCTTCGCCTCCCGGGTTTTCTTGAATGCTTCAAACTCCGGGCTGCTGCGTGGAAATGGATACTTGCGGCCGTTGACGGTTTTCATCGGCGGAATTCCATGATGCAGGTAAGAACAATGCATCGGTTGCGACGCGTCGCCCACGTAGTGAGCTAACACCCCGGCGGCGGCGACAAAGTGAATGACGTCCTGGTTTTCTTTCAGGTATGCGACCATGGCTTCCCAAATTTGCCAGACGCGAAACGGAAGCACACCCTCTTCCGGGCCCACCTTCGCTGCCGCAAAGCCATCGAAATATTTTTTCCATACTTGCGCGGAAACATTCTTCGGATCGTCAAAGCAGCGATCGAGCATTGTCGGTCCACCATCAATATCGCGAACATCAACATCAGCAAAGTGTTGTATGGGTTCGGAGTCACGCGAAGACATGATCCAGGCATAGTCCGGAACGTCCGCCAGCGGAATAAAAGCGCCGGCGCCCATTTTGAAAGCCGATCCTTCTCCCAACGTCGCATCGCCAAAGCCGATGCGCTCCTGATTTTTTGTCATCAAAATCTTCAGGTTGCCGGAAAGTTCATCGCAAGCTTTAAAACCGATCGCGAAGTGACCAAGTTTTCCCCAATACTCATCGTGACCAGTGCTCCAATTGCGGACCACCTCGACGTCGAGCGCGCGGCAAATAGTCGACAGAAAACTTCCCAAAGCAAAAGCGCCCGCCTCTTCACCTTCCACCTTGAAGCGCTGACCGCCCCACTGCATTGCGATTGGACGCAGCCGGCGCGCTCGCAAGCCCCGGTCCTCGGGTGCTTGCTTGTCATGATCGTCCGAGTCATCGTCGTCTTCTGTGTCGGCAACCGGAGGAGGATCGTAAAACCAGATCGTTCCCGAATCGCCGGGCCGCGTGAATGGCGGCGCCGCTCTGCGTTCGTTCTTGTGATTGGATTTCGCCTGCGGACCGATGAGCACGTCGGTAGCGTAATCGAACCCGCCCAGCGATTCGTAGCGAAAGAAAAGCGCCTGAATTTCGCCTTCAATCACGCCGCTGGTGCCGCCAAACGCTCGCACCGGACAACCGATCAGATCAAGAGTCATCGATTGTTCGGTCGCATCAAAGGTGGCGCCGACTTCGCCGATGCCAAACACCTGCGAGGTCCAATCATCGAAGTTGTCTAAACGAATCAGGCCCGCATCAAGCGTAAGAAAAGTTTTTTCCACCGGCCAGTTGGGAAATATTTCCGACATTTGCAGCCGCGTGATCCCGAGGTCCGCAGAAATTCCGATGCGATGATAGTCGCCATGCGCAAAGGCGCGCACTTCATCTCCACCACTGCCGGCGACGTGACGGTTGGTTAGCGCGTAGTACGAACCTTCGCGATAGACCAGGCAGCCAATCGAGCCGAGTTGTTCCACACCCTGATGTTCGCGAAGACAGGAGTAGCCGCCGCCGAACAGCCCGCTGGCCTGGGACGGACCCGGCACCGGTGGCGGAGGGGTCTCATCCGGCGTAGCCAGGATCACGCAAGTAGGAATCACTCGTCCATCCGGCAGATAGAGCCAGCGCGGCACCGACTGGTTACCAAGACGGCCGCGCTCCTCCCACTCTCGCACAAAGACCATCACTGCCGGCCACGACCAGGGCCGGACGATTGAGTTATTCAAAGTTCGCCGGTGCGCAATGTAGCGACCCTTGCGGGCCTTGGAAGCGTCGGGAGGATGCTCGGCATACCAGTCATCTTTGTGAAAACGAAAGCGTCCAATCGCGGTTGCCACAACATTTTCGAGGCCGGACAGATAAACGTGATACGCCTCGCGCGCTTCGATCAGATCGAGCATTGAGAGCGAAGCAAAGTCCCGGCGCGGTGGAAAAGGACGCGGCCGGGAAAGCGTAGAGCTGTTCAAGCGCAAGCTGAGTTGGGTGTTCTCCATAAATTCTCCAGGTTTTTATCGCAATGGTGTTGTGTCAGTTGGGATGCGAGGACGGCGAAGCGGAAGAGGCGAGCACTATTCGACTCCGAAACTGTTAGCTATGTCTCCGAACCCCTATTAGCTATGAGTCCGGTCTGTAAATCGTTTCGCGCCTTAGGCGCTTTGGTAGGGGAGCGAGGAGCTTCCGACTCGCCTCAAGTTAGTTCTCTAACCTGATTGTTTCGTAGTGATCGATGATGTGCATCTGCATGTACCTGCCGAGGGAGTCAGCCCTCATGAATTTGTGGTATTCATCCCACGGTACATCTTTGTAGCGATAGGTCTCACCGGTCCTGAAGACGACGTCGAGAAATCTATTCTTCGGATCGTAGCGAACTCTACGAAGCATGCTTGAGTTAACCGGCTTGAACCTGACTGCTTCACTCTCATCTTCGTCTGGTTCGACATTCGCCAGTGAGTCGATAAGCTTCGCGACCAAAGTTTTACGCTCCTGCTCAGATAAGGCGAGCGCAAGTCTTTCAATTTCGCTGAGGCTTGCCATGAGAAAAGGATAACGCTGCGAGGGTGAGTGAGCAAAGTGAGTAAGGGCCAACGCCGAAGTCGTTCAAGGCGTGCCTTTGAGAACCTAGGGCCTGATTTCGCGGGCGACGGGTGAGCGCCAACGGCGCGAAGTGTAAGAGCATGGGCCAACGGCCCAGGTGACTGTGGCTGGAAGTTAATCGAAGCTGCAACCCAGCGAAGTGATTTTCAGAGCGCATGCGCCGTCAGATCATTTCGCTCCTTCAGAGCTCAAAGATTTGTCTTCGGGATACTTAACCTGGGGCGTTGCCCCAGGCTGTTTCACTTCGCGCCTTCGGCGCTTCACCCGAGGCTATCCATATGGCGCGCCTACGGCGCTCGTTGATCGATTCATTTCGCGGGTCACCCAAACGCTGAGCCCGAGGGGGGCAGAGTGACAACAGGTCCGGCTCAATCTGCGGTAACCGTTTGATAAATCTCTGCCCCCGCCGCCACAAACTCCTCCGCCTTCTCTTTCATTCCCACGCCCAACGCCGCCTGCTCATCGATCTCCTTTTGCGCGGCGTACTCGCGCACGTCCTGCGTGATCTTCATTGAACAGAAGTGGGGGCCGCACATCGAACAAAAATGCGCGAGCTTAGCGCCTTCCTGTGGCAACGTCTCATCGTGATATTCGCGCGCGACTTCCGGGTCGAGCGAAAGGTTGAACTGGTCCTCCCAGCGGAATTCAAAACGCGCTTTCGATAACGCATTGTCGCGATACTGCGCACCGGGATGTCCCTTGGCGAGATCGGCAGCGTGGGCAGCGATCTTGTAGGCGATGACGCCGTCTTTCACATCCTTCTTGTTAGGCAAGCCGAGGTGTTCTTTCGGTGTGACGTAACAAAGCATCGCGGTGCCGTACCAGCCAATCATCGCCGCGCCGATCGCGGAAGTGATGTGATCGTACCCAGGCGCGATGTCGGTTGTCAGGGGCCCGAGCGTGTAGAACGGCGCTTCATGACAAGTCTCGAGCTGCTTGTCCATGTTCTCCTTGATCAAGTGCATGGGCACGTGACCTGGACCTTCGATCATCACCTGGCAGTCGTACTCCCAGGCAATCTTCGTTAACTCACCAAGTGTTTCGAGTTCTGCAAACTGCGCTTCGTCGTTCGCGTCAGCGATCGAACCGGGACGCAAGCCGTCACCAAGGGAAAACGAAACGTCATACGCAGCCATGATTTCGCAGATGTCGCGGAAGCGTGTGTAGAGGAAACTCTCCTCGTGATGCGCGAGGCACCACTTGGCCATGATCGAACCGCCGCGACTTACAATTCCCGTCGTTCGTTTGGCAGTCATGGGAATGTAAGGAAGTCTTACGCCGGCGTGTATGGTGAAATAATCGACGCCCTGCTCGGCTTGTTCGATCAACGTGTCGCGAAAGATTTCCCAGGTTAAGTCTTCAGCTTTGCCACCGACTTTTTCCAGCGCCTGGTAAATCGGCACGGTGCCGATGGGAACGGGCGAGTTGCGAATGATCCACTCGCGCGTGGCGTGAATATTTTTGCCGGTCGACAAATCCATCACGGTATCGCCACCACACTTGATCGACCAGCGCATTTTTTCAACTTCGTCATCAATAGACGACAACACCGCGGAGTTGCCGATGTTGGCGTTGATCTTCACGAGGAAGTTGCGGCCGATGATCATTGGTTCCGATTCGGGATGATTGATGTTTGCGGGAATGATGGCGCGACCACGCGCGACTTCATCACGCACGAACTCGGGTGTCACGTAGTCGGGGATCGCAGCGCCGAAGGATTGGCCGCGGTGTTGGTGGAACAATGAATCACGAGGGGCGTCTGAATTTGGAGTGCGGCGACTAGTCGCCGTTTTTGAAAGCGCTGACAAGTCAGCGCACTCCAAAGAACGGCCCAGGTTTTCGCGGATTGCGATGAATTCCATTTCCGGAGTGATGATGCCCTGGCGTGCATAGTGCAACTGCGTCACGCAGGCGCCTTGCTTCGCGCGCAACGGTGTCCGTGCGAGAGCGGAAAAATCTTCCAGACGAAGTTTGTCTTTTTGGGCTTTCTCTTTTTGCCGCGCGTGGTTGGCTGCGTCGAAGGTCAGGTAGCCATCGTCAATCGGTTGCAACGCGCGGCCTTCGTATTCTTCCACGTCGTCGCGTTCGAGAATCCAATGGCGTCGCAGCGACGGCAGGCCTTCACGCACGTCCGCGTGAATAGACGGATCGCCCCAGGGGCCACTCGTGTCGTAGACGCGCACCGGCTCGTTATCTTCAAGCGAGTTGTCGAAATTGCGCGTTTGATTTTGCGAGATTTCGCGGAAAGGAACGCGGACGCCTGGTTGCTTACCGGCGATGTAAACGCGCCGGGAGTTTGGTAACGGCTTGTCGTTACTCTGCACAGTTGTTTCGTTCTGGATTGGTTTGGTTGCAGTGCTCATGAAGAAACTCCTAGTTGAAACGCGCCGTCTGTTGCCCGCTTCGCGGACTCAACACTTCATCGGATTCTGATCCCCGGGTTCCGCTTCGCTCCACGCGGGGCTACATTCTGCCGTCGGCCTCGCCGACTCGTTAAGTGACTCCATCACAGATCAAATAGCCGTGAAGCTGTGCGTCAAAGACCAAAGTAAAAAGACCAAAGGCCTCAAATAAAAACCGCTCCATCAAAGGACGGAACGGTCACGAATGGCTGTTTCTCCCTTCGACGGTATTAACCGCATCAGGTTCTAGGGGTCACTGGAATTGCGGAATTCGGATTGGGGATTTCGGATTGACATATTCAGCATTCCGAAATCCGCATTCTGCATCGACCAGACTCTCAGCCTCGCGGCTCCCCCGAAAACTTTGTAAGCACAGTTTACTACAACCCATCGCAAACCACCCACTTTTGAGTAGAGCCTTGGTTCGATTTTCGTAACGCAAACCGTCAGTTTTGCGCCTGCGCTGAATGCCGGAGAACTGAATCGCAAGCTAACAGTTTGCGTTACAAACGTGACCGCAAACGAGTTGGTCTGATAGAATCCGGGCCACGCGTTAGTCCTTCCCGAAGCGGAGTGAAGAATGAAACGTTATTCTATTTTCCATCCGTTAGTTTTATCGTTCTTCTCAAAATCTCTTTATCGCGATGTCGGCAAAAACTGGCGCGGCACTGGACTGCTTTACCTGCTGCTGGTGATCCTACTGCTCTGGATTCCCGCGACTATCAAAGGCCACCGCGACTTTGGCAGATTCGTCGACGACGACGCCAAAGGAATCACCGAACAGATTCCCGCGGTTAGGATTACCAATGGTCAAGTGTCGACGGATGCGTCGATGCCACACTCGATCAAGGATCCAAAGACCGGAGCCACGCTCGCGATCATCGATACCGTCGACACTTCTGTTGAAGCAAAGAACCCTTCGGTTCCTCTCATACTCACCAAAACCAAACTCGTCATGAGAAAGAACGCTTCAGAAACCCAGATCTTTGATCTTTCAGGGGTGCAAAATTTCTATGTAGATCGAGCGCGAGTTGAAGGTTGGTTGGCCACTGCCAGGACCTGGTTTTTCCCGGTGTTCTATCCAGTAGCTGTATTCTTTTCGTTTATCTTTCGCGGAATCCAGATACTAATCTACGCACTCATCGGACTTGGTTTCGCGGCGATGTTGCATGCGAAACTGGATTACAAAACCCTCATGCGCCTGTCAGCGATTGCGATCACGCCAGTAATGATCCTCAACCTCCTGTTTGAACTAGTGCCGTTTCATCTTCCGGGGTGGACGCTGCTGGGCATCATCATTGGCCTCGGCTATCTATTCTTCGCGGTGAAGGCGAACGCGGAGGAGGATGTTCCACAATACCGACCGCCCGCCGCGTATCCACCGGCGATGCGTTAAGTTGATAAACTGCTTGGCGGTTGTGGCTCGGAATAGTTTTACGCTCAGTTGGTGTGCTCTGCCAAAGCGACTGACCTGGTTGGTGTCTTCTCAACATCAAAGATGGCGCGGTCTGTTCGCTACACTGCCTAAGGATGAAGTAAACTCAACAATCAATAAGGACGAATTCACACACTAAGTTTGCGGAAGGGAACAAGAACATGTCAGCAGAAACAGGGAAACGGTTTCCGGAGTTTAGCCTGCAGAACCAGGATGGCGAGACAGTGAAACTCGGCGACTTTGCAGGCAAGTGGCTCGTAGTTTACGTCTATCCGAAGGATGACACGCCAGGCTGCACCATCCAGGGCAAATCATTTACTGCCAGCAAACAGGAATTTGATGATGCTGGTATCGCTGTCGTGGGTGTTAGTGCAGATGACGTAGCTTCGCATAAGGACTTTTGCAATAAGTTTGGCTTTACGATCGACTTGCTGGCCGATCCAAACCATGAACTGCTCGCCGCGGCGGGTGTGGGCCAAAGCGAATACAAAGGCACGATGTATTGGAACCGCACTTCATTCGTGATCGATCCGGAAGGGACGCTCAGAAAGGTTTATGAGAAGGTTGATCCGAATGGCCACGAGCGCGTGTTGCTGGATGACATCAAAGCAATGCAGTAGGAAGCAAAGGATGTCGGAGGGCAAGCCCCCTTCCCGACCCCGAGACTCGAACTAGACTGTTGGAATTGTCGCCTAGTCCTTCAATCAAGATCAGAAGCTCAAGTTGATAAGCTCCGCGAGACCCATGTTTGCGATGTGGTCCAGACGTTTCACGGTTGGCTACTTTCGTCTCGCCGCTCCCGCGGCGAAATGTCCGGCCGTTCGCCTCAACCGCCGATAAAACTCATCGAACGGGACGGCGCGACAAACTGCGGTTCGTTGATGTAATGACGCGGCTCTTTCTTCATTACTACCGACTCGATGAACTGAACGATCTCGCTGCGGGTGGCGCCGGTGCGGATCACATCACGCAACGAATGTTCGACGCTAGAAAAAAGGCAGGTGCGAATCTGACCATCTGCAGTCAAGCGAATGCGCGAGCACGCGCCGCAGAATGGTTCAGTGACCGGAGCGATGATCCCGATTTCCCCCGGAGCGCCATCAGCAAAACGATAGCGCGAGGAAGTTTCCGAACCGCGCTCGACGTCAATTCGTTTCAGGAGAAACCTCTCGTTTATTTGTTCGCGAATCTCACGGCCGGAGAACACGTCGGTTCGCGACCAATCGTGCCCGGAGTCGAGCGGCATAAACTCTATGAAGCGCATCTTCACATCGTGTTCGCGGGCGAAGGCGGCAAAATCGGCAACTTCATCGTCGTTGTGCCCGCGCACGATGACGGCGTTAATCTTGATCGGGTCGAGTCCGGATTCCTTCGCGGCAGCAATTCCCGCCAGCACCCGATCCAACACGTCAACTCCAGTCATCTGCTTAAACTTCTCGGGTTTCAAACTGTCGACGCTGATCGTAATGCGATCGAGTCCGGCGTCTTTCAGCCCCTTGGCGCGCTCGGGCAGGAAGTAGCCATTCGTAGTCAACGCCAGATCCTGGAGTCCCTTTGGTTTCAGCAGCGCGAGTTTCTCGATGATGGTTTCGATGTCCCGGCGCATCATCGGCTCGCCGCCAGTTAGCCGTATTTTCTCGATACCGAGCGAAACAAAAATTTCGCAGACGTATTCAATTTCTTCGTAGGAGAGCATCTGATCTTTTGGAGCGATGGGTGGTTCGCCGTGCGGCAGGCAATAGAAGCAGCGAAAATTGCAACGATCAGTCAACGACACGCGCAGGTCGCGTATCGGGCGATTGTAAGAATCTTTCAGCGGATGGAACATTGGTGGCTCAACAACGTTATTTGGAGCGCTAGCGCGTCCAGCGTATCATTATCGAAATTAACTCGCGCGATTTCCTCTACCGAACTCACCCTCCGGCCAGCCAGCGCGCTGCGTTTGCTACGTAGGTTTTGATGTCGTTTAGAGCTTCCGGATTTCGCTTGTACCCGTCGCCCGGCGCTTCAGTCAGAAAACTCGGACAGCCCATCTCGGGGTCCCAGTTATAATTCACGAAATGATGGAAGCTCGACTCCGCGATGCCGCGTCCGAGCTTGTTGCCGTGATCGTCAACTGAACTTTCAAAAGCAACGACAAGATTGAACGAACGTCCGGTAACCTGACTTTTGCTGGTTGCGATCACGTGCGCCGGCGCTTCACCTTCAGGGACGCCAACTGCGCCCTCATGTGGATGGGCCGGGAAAAACTTGATCACGCCCGCCGCTGAGGAAGGATTGCTCATGAGTTCGTGTGGCGCTTCTACATGGATCTCCTGATAGTCGCCGTTTGCGCCGGAGTGATAGTTGGGCCAGGAGATTGAGGTCGTAAAAGGATCGTCTGCAACGTGTCTGGAGGGATCAGGCTCAACATGCTTTGAGTGAAAAAAGTGCGCCCGGCCAATGCCGCCGAGCGTGCACAACGATTTGCCGAGGTCCTGGTGATCGCGCGTGGCCATGATGCCGCCTCCGCGTTGGCGGAACCGAGTGATACCTTCGCAGTCCGCAGTTGTCAGACCATCTCCTGTGTCAATCGCAAACAACCACAGTTCGTCAAAATCAGTCGTATCAAGGGCGCTCAGGATCGGATCATTTCCTGCTGCATCTGACTCACGATTGCGCGTAGTCACTTCGCATAAGGGATTGCCGGCGTCATCTTTGAGTGAGGCCAGCTGATCGCGCAGCAGTGAGAAGCGGCCGATGTGCCAATCGTCTTCGGCGAACGGAATCGTGGTTTGCATTAGTATGCGAATCGGCGCTGTCATCGGTTGTCCCCCCACGTGCGGGCCTTCGGTAGTGACCTAATTCGAAACTCTCTGTGCAACCTCCGTGTTCTCTGTGCCTTTGTGGTGGATGGGCCATAAGTAAAACTCCACTACCGAGGCACAGAGGAAACAAGGCTGCACAGAGAGACGAACTTAGAGCACAGCCCGGCCTTGCATTGTATAAATTATTCGTCTAAAAACACTGTACCGCGAACCAGCCTGAGCCGCAATTGCCCTGTTGCCTGACTGTCTTCCGATAGCTCCAGCACTATCAAGCGAGAGGACAAGCCCGTGAAATTTCACCCGAGAATGGTCAAACTTGCGTTGCTCAATGCCTGTTTGCTGTCGCTCACTTCGAGCGCGTTGGCCCAGTCCACAATTTTCAATGTTCCTTCAAGCGACGTTCAGTCTGCGCGCAAGGTCTATCTGGAGACGGATTTCATCACGCATTTTGCTTCCTACGCGAACGGCGGTTACCAGACCTACGGCGAACGCATCGTCGTTGGCGTACCCGGAAATATCGAGGTCGGCGCGAACGTTTACTACACCCACACTTCCTCAGCGAAACCGGTCATCGTGCAGCCAAACGTCAAGTGGCAGTTTTACCAAAACGAGAAGGCCGGTGTAGCCATCGCCGCCGGAGCGTTGCTCTCGACGCCGGTCACACACAGGAGCGACGGCAGCACCACCGGAATGGTTTACGTTGTAGGTAGCAAGAGTTTCAGCGGTAGGCGCGCGCCGCGGCTCACCTTTGGCGGCTACCAGTTATTAGGAAGGTTTGAGGATGGTACTGACAAGTCCGGCGTGCTGGCGGCCGTCGAGCAACCGGTGACGAAAAAGTTCTCGGTTTTGACTGACTGGTTTAGCGGCAAGAACAGTTTTGGTTACGTAACGCCGGGAGTGGCTTTTACTTTTTCGGCAAAGGACAATATCTACGCCGGCTACAGTATCGGCAATCAGGGACGCGGCAACAATTCACTCGGCGTTTACTACGGCCACACTTTTTAAGACGTAACGCAAACTGTTAGTTAGCGTCGCCACTCGCGTCTTAAGATCGCAAACTAACAGTTTGCGTTACGATCAGAAACAAAACGGACCTTCACAAATCGTCTCTTCGAGTTTCCGTCGCCCGCTCGGAACTTCCTTGGCGAGCAAACCTTCCGATAGCGTTTCCGGATTTGCGGGCCTCCCGATCGCACACATAGCTTCCACCTGAAATCCTTCCGGAATGCTCAATTCAGTGCGGGCGCGTTCGTAGTCAAAACCCTGCATGCCGTGAACTACCAAACCTTTTAGTGAACCCTGAAGCGCCAGGTTTTCCCAAGCTGCGCCAGTATCAAACGAATGAGTCGGGGCCGGCTCGCCATTGAAATCGAAATGAGTGCGGGCGATGAAAACAACGAGTACGGCCGCGTTGTGTGCCCAACTCTGGTTGAACTCCACCAGCAAATTGAAAAATGTCTCCCAGTGTTTTGTGTCGCGCTGTGCATACAGGAAGCGCCAAGGTTGGTAGTTGTAAGATGAAGGCGCCCAACGCGCCGCTTCGAAAAGCGTCAGCAACTCCTCATGCGAAATCGCTTCACCAGTCATAGCGCGTGGTGACCAGCGATTCAGAAACAGCTCGTCAATGGGATGATCGGTGTTTCGGTTTTCAGTTCCCTTGATCATGTTCGGTTCTCCCTCTTCATTCGAATGCTTAAGGTGACGTGACCGGTCATTAGTATTATCATGGCCGCCCGGTAAGACGAACTTATTAGGCGCCGATGCAGAACCTGTCAGGTGCGGATGTCAGCTGCGTACGGGTTCAGTTTTAGGCCAGCAGTTCAGAGTTCAGTCTTTAGCAGGCCGCTGAAAAACTCTCGTTGGAAGTTGAAGCGGCAAATTTGGAGTGCGCCGAAAACGTCGGCCCTTTGGATTTCCCGCATTCCTCTTGGCCGCGTATCCAAAGCGGTGTCGCGCTACACTTGCCGCCGCACTCCAAATGTTGCTCAGTCCCAACCACGGATAGAAGGAGAAACCCCACACGATGACTTCTCATCCTTGTACTACGCAAACAGGTCTTCATTGTGAGATCTACGGCAGCGGCGACCCGATCCTCTTTTTGCATGGTCTGGGCGGCAGCACCTACTCCTGGCGCTACATGATCACGCCTCTCTCAGCCGAGCATCAGGTCATTCTCATTGACTTTAGAGGCGAGGGACAATCACCGAAACCGCACGACAACCACTATTCTATCGGGGACCAGGGCGAACTTATCCACCAGTTTATTGTCGAGCACGATCTAATGAATTTGACGCTGGTGGGAAATTCATATGGAGGCGGAGTCTCTCTTTTTCTCGCCATTCGACTTTGTGCGGAGAATCCGAAGCGCCTAAAGAAACTGATCCTGATCGACTCCGCCGGCTACCCTGATCACCTGCCAATGTTTCTTAAGTTGCTTAGAACTCCGATCCTGGGATGGTTGGCGGTTCATCTGTTACCGCCAAAGTGCCAGATTCGGATGGTGTTGAAAAAGTCGTACTACGATCCGGCGAAGATTACGCAGCAGCAAGTCGATGCTTATGCGGCGCCGCTTGCCTCACCCGGTGGGAGACATGCACTGCTCGAAATTGGCAAGCTCGCGATCCCTAAAGATATCCAGAGCTACATTGACAAGTATCCGTCAATCTCGGTTCCAACTTTAATCCTCTGGGGTGAAGACGATCGAGTCTTACCGGCGCTCATCGGTGAGCGGTTGAACGCGGCAATTCCGAATTCGAATCTGGCGGACATAGCGCGCGCCGGTCATATTCCACAAGAAGAACAACCGGATGCAGTGGTGGCCCACATCAAGGCCTTCCTGGCGCCGTAGCTACTATCACCAGGAAATTCTGTGGCGGCCTATTTTGGTTTTGCAACGTAAACCGTTAGTTTGCGCCCGCGAGAGCCCACTCATCCAACGCAAACTAACAGTTTGTGTTACAAATTAGGCACTAGGAATTATCCATGCGCTCGCGGCGCAGGAATAGTTGGTTGCCAACCTGCGAAGTTTGACCTTCGGTGTTGACTGAGAAGGTTGCCGCGGTTATCAACTGCCAGCCCGAGCGGCCCGCCTGATTAAGATAGACCCAAACGTCGGGACACGAATCGAGCGCCTTTTGCGTATCGCCGGAATTCAAAGCCACACTACCCTGCCATTCGCCGTTGGCAAACGTCACCCGGCTGAATTGAGTTTGGCAAACTAAGTATTCGAACTGCATTACAACTCGCCTCCCGTTTCACTTCATGGCCATGATCGCGGCCATGGTCTCCATGCCGTCCCAAAGATTCTGTAAACGCAGGTTCTCGTTTTCAGCGTGCTGATTATTGTCGTAATTTGCGATAGGCACGGTCATCGTTATCGTAGACAAATTAGCAGTGATAACTGCGAGCGGCAGGCTCCCTCCCGCTGTTGGCAACCTAACAATCTTTTCTTCGGAAGTTGACTGAACCGCCGCGACTACGGCAAGCGGAATATCCAGGTCCATTCGCGTGCGCTCGGCGTTGTAACCGCCCGGCCGCACCGTCACGCGAGCAAGCAAGGTATTGAGGGTGCGGTCTTTGTCAGTTGGTTCGTGATCGATTACAGAGAAACCCTGCCCGCGAATGTGCTCGATGAGGAGTTGAGCCTGACGCGCGTGGTCGTTGCCTTTAACGAGTCGCAAATCGAGAACCGCAGTCGCGGTGGTGGGAATCACATTACGAGCGAGCGCGCCGACGTCGCCGCTACTAATGCCATTCACGTTAAGCGACGGCTCATTGATCAGCTCGAGTAAGCTGCGGCCTTGTCCCTCAGTGCGCGTGATTCCCAACTCGCGTCGCAGCGTTTCATCGTATTGCGGGGCTTCGGCGATCGCCTTCCGCTCAACGTCGCCGAGCGGTTCGACCTGGTCATACCATCCGGCGATCTTCACGCGACCTGATTCATCTTTCATCGAAGACAGAAGGCGCATGAGTAACATTGCAGGGTTCGGCGCCCAGTTTCCATAGTGACCGCTGTGCAGCGGACGCTTGGCTCCGTAAACAGTGATGTCCACGTTGGTATCGCCGCGCACACCGAAGACCACTTGTTTACGGCCAGACTGATGGACCGGTCCGTCGCAGATGATCCACGCATCGCTCTGTAGCAGTTGTTTGTTTTGCCGGAGTATTTCTCCGAGGTGCGGTGAGCCTGCCTCTTCTTCGCCTTCAAAGAAAAACTTTATGTTAGCGGTCGGTTTCGCGCCTGAGGCCAGCAGCGCGTCAAAGGCGCACAGGATCGCCATGACGCCGGACTTGTCATCGCCGGACGAGCGAGCATAAAGACGCCACTCCGGATTGATAACCTCATTTCCTTTCGGCCCCGGTAAAATTTTTCCACCCGATTCGAGCGCCGCACTGCGCAGCGCTGGTTGCCAGGGCAGCGTGCCGCTCCACTGACGCGGATCCGTTGGTTGGCCATCGTAGTGCGCATAGAAAATCAACGTGCGTGTAGCTCCGGGGGTTTTCCATTCACCGTAGACGACGGGCGGTACCGATGGGTCGGACGTTTCGAGCAGGCGCGGCGAGAGTTTTCGTCGCTGCATCATCGTCATGATGGCCGCGGCATTGCGGCGAATGTTTTCGGTGTCGCCGGCAACGTTTGGAATTGCCAGCAGTTCCATGAACTCGCTGAGGATCTCGTGCTCGTGAGCGCGGCGATAGTCCCGCACCGAACCATTGGCGAGGGCCAGCGAGTGGACGAACACCAAAGTCAGAAACAAGATCAAAAACCGTTTGGCAAAGTTCATAACTTTGAAACTCCTCCGGCCGTTCCAAGCGTGGGACAGACATTCTTGTCTGTCCTGTTGCTTCGAGTCCTGGAGAATGCAGGGACAGGCAAGAATGCCCGTCCTACTCTCACTGTTTGCGCAAACAAATCATCGTACCGAGCATTGTGGCGACTAACGTTCGCTCGTCGTTACCAGCGATACCATAGACATTCGCTTGCGCGACTGTCAGTGTTCTTCCTGCTTTGATCACTTCGGCGTGCGCGCGGAATGTTAGGCCCTGGGCGGGACGTAGCAGGTTCACTTTGAATTCAACGCTTAAGACCTGCGAACCCGCAGGCATCAAGCTGTAAGCAGCGTAGCCGCAAGCTGAATCGGCGATTGTGGTCACAACGCCGGCGTGTACGTAGCCGTCTTGCTGCGCGAGATCGGCGCGGTAGGGAAGCGTGATCTCAATCACACCGAGCTCAACAAGCGAAAGAGTGGCGCCGATCAGATCCATGATCGGTTGACGCGCAAAGCTGCGCCGGACTTCGTCTGCAAAAGCTGGATTTAGTGGGACCATACGCCGACGCGACACCAATGAAGCGGATTAACGGAAGGTCGCATGGACCAACTCCAGGTATTTGTGAAAATCGATCGATTGCGTTCCTCGCAGGCGTTCAGGCAGATCGCCCGGTTCACAGCGGAAGAGAATCGGGACGATCTTTTTTTGAAAAGCCCAAGCTGCACCTAATTCGGCGATTACCCATTCGCTCTTGAGGCTATTTGGAGTGACAAGCATCCAAAGTTCATTAGCTTCGACTAAGCTTTCTCTTATTCTTTCCGCGAATTCCTCCCCTGGCTTTAGACTTTTCTCAGCAAGGAATACAGAGCCTCCCGCGGCTTCGATAGCTTCACATATGAGGTGAGCCTGTTCACGATCTTGAGACGAATAACTCATAAATACGTCATGGTGCCGGCTTGAGGTCTTGAGAATCCCCCAAGATTGACTGTTCGGAAGGGTCTTTCGTTGGGCACCTTCGGCTATGAATTTATCAAGCAGAGCTTCAATACTTTCGTACTGCAAGTATTGGTCAAAATATTCCTCGCCGTCGATGCCCAACTGCGTATATCCACCCGTCTGATTTCCAGATGCTGATGACCAGAACCTCCCAAGATCCATGACGAGCCCAAAAACCACCTCCACAACCGGTTTCGGTAGCTTTGTGAGAATCGCTATCTGGTCGGAAGAAATCTCTCGAAGCTTAGTATTCTTTAGCAGGTGATCTCGAATCGCAATGATCACTTTGTCGGTTTCTTCAATCCATGACGCACTCGGATCTATCAGGTAGACGCCGTACAGGGTCAGCCTAACGCCTTGGATGAGCGCTCGGGAATCAATGAGGCGCGGATTGAAATCTTTGGGGATCTTGCCCCAAAGAGTCGCCTTCAAGCTTCGCACTTCCACGCTCTCAACACCGACCCGTGAGTACACCGCTTTGAGCCAGATCATTTCAGGCTCGGTTAGGTGAATAACTGGAAAATGATATGTCATTGTGAGCGATGGCTGTCTAAGAGCATCTACTTCAGCGCCTGATCGAGCGACGATGAATCGTCCAACAGGATCCACTCAACGACCGAAAGCGGCAGGCTGCCATTCTTGATCAGGTCGTCGTGAAACTGGCCGAGGCGAAAGTTTGTGCCTTGCTTGTCGCGATATTTTCCCAGCAGTCGCATGATCTGCCACTTGCCAACCATGTAGGTAATCTTCTGCGTCGGGCTCGCAGCCGCTCCTGCGGCTTCACCTGTTGCTGATTCGCGATCCAAACCGCCGGCTTCCATGAAATAGTCTACCGCCTGATCGAATGTCCAACGGCCGGTATGCAGATTCACGTCAACGCCGATGCGCGCCGCGCGATAACGTGACAGACGAAGGATCTGCGCCGCTCCCGCGGAATTGCTTGGGTAGAGTCCGGTGCGCATTAACATCTCTTCGCCATAGAGCGCCCAGCCTTCAATAAACACGCCATCGCCGTGTTGGCGGCGAATTTCGTCTTTCAAATGGTTGGCGATGGAGAGTTGCAGGAAGTGACCGGGAATTCCCTCGTGGCCGAGTATCGGTCGCGGATCTTCAATCGCGGCGCGAATGTAAAAATTCTTCGACTGCGGGTTGTAGGTGGGAATGAAATAAAAGCCGCTATCATCTTTGTCGTAAACGCCGGGCGGATTCATGAAACCGCCGGGACTGGTGGGCTTGAACGCCTCCGGCAGTTGTCGGATTTCAAAATGGCCGAGATAAGGAGGCAGCGTGACCAGATGATTCGTGTTTAGGAAAGTGATCATCTCGGTCTCGCGGCTTTCGTAGGCTTTAAGAAATGCTTCCTGATCCTTGGGCACATTGGCGCTGCGTGCTGGATTAGGATCAGCGAGCGACGGATCGGGCAACCACGATTCGAGCGCGCGATACCGACCCAACTCTGCCTGCCCGAGCATTTCGACCTGCTTCGCATCCATCGGCAACAGGTAAATGTTTTTCAGTAGATAGTTGTAATTCTCCTCGCCCATCGGTTTGAACGGCACCATCCCCGGCAGACGTTTTTCCAGCCAGTCGGCAAAACCATGAATCGACACCAGCGCCGCATCGCGTGCTTTAACCAGCTCGCTTTTTTCCGCAGGCGATAAATCCTTAGCGAGCGTCATCAGGCTGTCGTTGAAAAGACTGTCGACTGATCTTGCGGAGTCGATTGCGAGCTGCGCGTAAAGCTTACCCGGCTTGCTCAGGTTCCCTTTGCCTTGCTCAATTACAAAGGGCATCTGTTTGAGTCGCGCGGTGGCTGCGAGCGCGCGATTGCGCGGCGTGTCGTATTCCTTCTTGAGCAGCGAAAAGATGCCATTGCTGCACTCGTTGACATAGGTTTGCGGATCGCTCGCTTCGAAATCGATTACGCGGTTGAAAAAGTCAATGCCGTCGAGTTGTGAACGGAACAAGAGCCAGTCGATACGATCATCCTTGCCCCAGTTCGCCGTTTGCATGGCGCGCACTTTGCCGAGCACTTCCTTCACGTGCAGCCGCCGCATCAGCACCGCGGAGAGGGCGTAGTCAGTTAGCTTGTTATCCCAGGTGTGCAGGCCCGCATCACTTGAAGCGACGGGATAGTTTTGATTGCGCCAGGTGTAATAGTCTGCGGCGAGTTTTTGCAGATCGGCGGGGGTCTTCGGTTCCTGCGCCAGCACGGAACCGAAAGAACAAAACATGACAGCGCAGGAGATCACGAGCAGAGTTAACGGCCTCATTTAAGTTCGTCCTCGATTAAGTAGTTTGAATTCTGGTTGACGATAGACTAAGTAGGGAGTGGTTACAAAGCAGCGGGGCAAGCCCGCTTCCCGACCTGAGAGATGTTTAGCATTGAAGGCCCTCATCAGAAATTATTGTCTCTGATCACCTCAGGGCCGGGAAGGGGGCCCGCCCCCCGCTGCTTGCTTAAGTCTTCAGCAACGTGCCGGCGTTGCGTTGCAGCCCTGAAAGTTTGGCGCGCTTCATTGCGCTACCGCGGAAGCGATCAGCGTAGGTTTCCGGCGTTAGCTCCAGCACTTCAGCAAGCGAGGCGTTGACGTTTCCTTCGCGTGGCAGAAATCGAGACTCATCCGTCGCTTGCTCAAAGCGATTCCAGGGACAAACGTCCTGACAAATATCGCAACCGTAAAACCAACCTTCAAGATTTTCTGCAACCAGCGCTGGGAGCGCAGTATCGCGCAGCTCGATCGTGGCGTAGGAAATACATTTGTTTGAGTTGACTACGTAGGGCGCAGTGATCGCCTGAGTGGGACAGGCTTCGATGCAAAGTGTGCAACTGCCGCAGTGATCCTCGACGAGTTCGTTATCGTAGTCGAGCTCAAGATTCAGGAGCAGCTCGCCGATGAAGAGCCACGAGCCATAGTCAGTTGTTATCAAGTTGGTATGTTTCCCGATCCAGCCGAGTCCGGCGCGAGCGGCCCAGGCCTTATCCATCATCGGTTGAATATCAATGCACACTTTGCCCTCTGCCTCAGGGACCTCTTCTTTAATCCACGCGAGTAGCGAACGAAGTTTTGTGCCCACGACTTCGTGGTAGTCATCGCCCCAGGCGTAGCGCGAAACTTTGCCGGTTGTCCGATTGTTGGTGTGTGTGGCGGGAGTGTAGTAGTTGATAGCGACGACGACGACCGAGCGTGCTGCCGGAAATAGTTTGCGCGGATCGGTTCGCATCTCCGGGTCGCGGTCCATCCAGCGCATTTCGCCGTGATACCCGCGATGGAGCCACTCAACGAGTCGATCGCACTCGTCACCGAGTGGTGTTGCTCGAACGATGCCAACCTTCTCGAAGCCTTCGTTATGAGCTTGTAGTTTGATGCGTTGAGAAAGTGAGTCGGTCATCTGCGGCCTGTGACGATTCGACGAGGGTTGACTATAGGCGACCTGAGCCAGCGCGAAACTACAGTGGCTTCAACGAGCGATCCTTGCGACAAGCTGACAGCGGCCGTGCAGTTGAACTCTTTATTTCCAGCACATGCCAGCTTTCACGATCGACGCGTACGCGCATACACGCGCAGCCATAACCGTGGTGGCCGTTGGTTTCTACCCACTGGCCCTTCTTGAAGGCCGGCCATTCCCAATCGCTTTCAACCTGATACCCGCCCTGCACGCCGATCATCCATTCGCCATCGCGATCGGCCAACCAAATATTTGCCGGGGTCGGATTTTGGAACCAACCACAGCGATTTTCAAATGGAGGGTCGGGCCTCAGGGGTCGCGCGTTCGCGAAGATCAAACAGGCTAATAGGACGCAACCGCTGACAATTGAACGAAGTTTCATCAGTCCTCTTCCTATGATGTGTCTGGATCCGCTTTGGTTTAGTAAAACATAGGCGCGTCCAGCAAAATAATCTTACGACGAGTCATGAAATGTTTTGAGGCATTAATTCGGCGGGGACGCCAGGCAGCTGTGGGGGAAACGAATCGGGTGTACGCGCGCAGCTGATACTGTTTCAACTGACTCGAGAAATGCTTGTCCGCAGTTTAGAATTCTTGCGCGAGTCGCCTTACTGAATCTTCTGCAACGTAATGCTGGTCATGGGCGCGGTGCCGCCGGTCCGGTTGTACGACAGCCAGTAACCGGCTTTGGTGAAGCGCACCATTTTGTAGACCGAGCCATCAGCCTTGGCTTCGGCATCAGCGCCAAAAACCTGCTTTGCCGTGGGCACGCTGGTGTCAGCGGAAAGGAAGTCCGCTGAGATGGTGACGACTTTGTGCGTTTGATCATAAACAATCTGCGCGCTCTCGTTGTCGCCAAAAACAAAGAGATCTTGTTCGTCGCCTTTGTCCTTTGGTGAGCCGAGCTTCTTACGGACTTCCTCCGAAGTCATGCCGAGTTGAACGCCGCGATACTCTTTGAACATTGCTGACTCGTCTTCGCCCGCCGGTGTCGCGGCCCTGCGTTGGGCAGTGCCACTGACGCTGCTTATGAGCAGAAGACTGGTCGCGGCGACAATGAAGGCAAAAACTCGAGCGCGTTGGGTTTTGGCAACCGAGATCAATATGGTGGATGCGGTCATGGTAGTTCTCCTCTTGCAGAACAACGCCGGAGCGTCAGCGGGATTTACGGGTACGAAGGTTTTGGCGCCGGACCCGCGCCAGGGAATAGTTCAGTCCGACCAAATGCGGACAATATCGCCAACAGTCGCCCTTGTCAATGCCGTTCCGTACTTTTGGGCCAGATAAGAACGCCCTGTTATTGACTATTCTTCTCATTTGGAATAGAACCCAACTGCTCTACGAATAACTCCAGGAGTCAGTCCATGAAAAAGATTTTCCTAGTTATCTTTGCACTAACAATGACTGCCGCATGTGCCACGCCGCCGCCGACTAGCCGTGAGTCTGCGCCCGCAAATTCAAATGCGAGTACACCGACAGTCCCGGCCGTGACCGAGGCCGACGCCATTGCCAGGGAAAAGGCCATTTGGGATACGATCAAGGCTAAAGACTACGACGCCTTTGGCAATATGCTGGCTGACGATCAAGTCGAGGTTAGTGGCGAAGGCGTCTTCGATAAAGCCGCCTCAATCACTGCGGTGAAGGACTTCGAACCAGTTGAACTTACTTTCAGTGATTGGAAGTTTTCGTCGATCGACAAAGACGCCTTCATCGTCACGTACGCCGTTAGCGTTAAGGGAAAATTTAAAGGCAAGGAATTTCCCACCGAGTCGAGCCGGTGCAGTTCAGCCTGGGTCAATCACGGCGGCAAGTGGCTGGCGACATATCATCAGGAGAGTCCAGTGAAGCCGCCAATGCCGCCGCCGGCTGCGTCGAAGAGTCCGGCATCAGCCGAATCTTCACCAACGGGAACGACGCCGGTGGCGTCTACTGGTCCAGATCCGATCGCCAACGAAAAGATCGTCTGGGACTTGTTCAAGGCCAAGAACTATGAAGGTTTTGCAACTCTATTGGCGCCCAACTTCATTGAAGTCGAGAGCGACGGTGTTTACGACAAGGCCGGCGCCGTTAAAGGCGTAACGGGATTCGACGCGTCGAAATTTGTTTTGAGCGACTGGAAAGCGGCCAAGCTCAACGATGACGCGATGCTGGTGACTTATACCGTCAAGATGTCGGGGACGCCGGGCGACGGCGAGCGCGCCTCCTCAATCTGGGCGAAGCAGGATGGCAAGTGGTTGGGTGTGCTTCACCATGGCGGGACAACGATAATGAAGCCGCCGCCGGTCATGGCCGCGCCGAAAGAGATGGCGGTTCAACAACCGGGGAGCTCGCCAGCCAAGAAGCCGTAAGCAACGGATATAGCCGGAGCAGGGCGGAGGCAGGGTTGCCTCTGCCTTTTTTTGCGTTCTCGTTTGGCTCAGAACCAGATTCCCGGAATGATGGTCGCGCACGAAGGACACTTTCCCTCCGACGTCATTTTCATCTCGCGAATCAGGTAGCCGTGACGCTCGACCAGCAATTCATCACAATGAGGACAGTAGGTGTTTTCCCAGCGACCGACTCTTCCGGGAAGATTTCCAGCATAGACATAACGCAGACCGGCTTCGCGCCCAATCTCGCAAGCGTGGATCAGTTGGGCGGCTGTAGTGTTCGCGTTTTCAGTCATACGATAGTCCTGGTGAAACGCCGTCACATGCCAGGGGATGTCGGGTGAGACCGAAGCGATGAAATCTGCGGCGCGCTTCAGTTCATCCGTCGAATCATTAAAGCCGGGGATTACCAGCGTCACAATTTCTTCCCAAAAGCCTCGCTCATAAACCAGCTTCACCGTGTCGAGAATATTATCGACAACGCCACCCAGCTGCCGGTAGTTTTTGTCGTTCATCGACTTCAGATCAATCTTGTAACAGTCGGTCCAGGGTCGTAGGTAGTCGAGCACCTGGGGCGTCGCATTGCCGTTGGAGATGAACGCGGTGCGGAGCCCCCCGGGTCGGGCCCGCTTAAAAACTTCGACTGCCCATTCCGCGGTGATCAAGGGTTCGTTGTAACTACTGCCGACCATGGAAGCGCCGTAGGCTTTCGCCATTGCCACCAGGCGTTCGGCCGTTACCTCTTGAGGTTGGGTGCCGGCGGTGTCGTCGCGGAGAGCTTGTGAAGTTAGCCAGTTTTGACAATAAGCGCAGTGAAGATCGCAGCCGAGCATGCCGAAAGTCAAAGTATCGGAACCCGGAAGGACGTGAAAGAACGGCTTCTTCTCCGTTGGATCGCAGGCGAGCGCGGCCACATAGTTCGCAGGCACGAGCAAACGTCCGGCTTCGTTAAAGCGAACTTTGCAGATTCCGCGTTTGCCTTGTTTGATGAGGCAGCGATGTCCGCACGCGTAGCACTTGAGGGCAGCATCCGGAAGGTGCTCAGTCAATTCTGCCGCGCCCTCGACGGTTAGTGCGTCGAGTACCGATGCTAAGGGGTTGCCGGTCTTGCTAAACGCCATGGCGATTTTTTGGTTCAGACCTCGTCAAAGAATTATACGCCCTTGCTCCGTGATTGATTATTTCCCAGAACTATTCCGAACAATCCCGCCCAGTTCTCGCTGAGCTTTGTCCGTAGAAAGAAATTTTGCTTTGGCCCGAAGGGCCGGTAGTTAATAGCCATGCCCGTAAGGGCGTGGATCAAGTGTTAGCCTTATATCAAAGGCCAGAAGGGCCGACACTCAGAAGGAGACTCAACATGGCTGGGAAATACCTAAGTTTGCTTACGCACTTCACCTGGAGTACAGCGGGACGCGAGCCATGGCTAGCTACTGATATGCGGGACGATCTGTACTCGTACATCGGCGGAATAATGAGGAAGAAGAACGCAAAGTTGCTTTCCGCTGGCGGCACATTTGATCACATCCATCTGTATGCTTCGCTGCCATCAACCATTAGCATCGCGGATTTTGTAAACGCCGTAAAATCTAATTCTTCGCGATGGATTCACGAGTGCTCTTCGCGACTTCTGGGATTGCGTGGCAAGAAGGCTACGGAGCGTTTAGCGTAAGCAAATCCGAAGGAGACAAAGTTGTTCGATACATTGCCAACCAACAAGAGCATCATCGCAAGCGAACGTTCAAAGAGGAATTCATTGGACTGCTTGATAAGCATGGCATAGCATACGACACGCGTTACATCTGGCTATAATCTGGAGTTGGTCGCACCTTCGGCGCTCGGAATCCATTGCGGATTCTTCCACGCCCTAACGGGCGTGGCTATTGACTATCGGCCCTTCGGGCCTGCGTGTTGGCAACCCTTATGATCATCGAAGAAATCACCGTCACCGCCTTTCAACAACACACGCGCATAGTCGGCTGCGAACAGACGAAGCGCGCGCTATGTATCGATCCAGGTGACGACTCAAAAGCGATTGTAGAAGCAATCGACAAGCACGGGTTCGAGTTGCAGGCGATTGCTGTGACGCACGCGCATCTCGATCACATCGGCGGTGTGGCGGCGTTGAAGAAGCTAAAACCCGCTGCCCAGATCATGCTTCACAAAGCCGATGAGTTTATCTATGAGGCGCTGCCGGAACAGGCTGCGTGGATCGGTATTCCTCGTGGGCAGTGGGCGTCGCTGGGACTCGATTTTGAGGAACCGCCAAAAGTGGATGCGTACTTCGAAGACGGCCAGATTTATCGCGCCGGCGAACTTGAATTCAAGGTGGTCCATTGTCCCGGCCACACTCCCGGGCATGTAGTCCTGTTTGCCGCAAAGGAGCGGAAAGTCTTTGTTGGCGATGTGCTGTTTGCGGGTTCAGTTGGCAGGACCGATCTGCCCGGTGGATCAACTGAGCAGCTGCTGGATTCGATCATGAACAAACTAATACCGCTGGGCGATGACGTCGAAGTCTACTCCGGACATGGGCCGGTAACTACTCTTGGCCAGGAACGAAAAACCAATCCTTTTCTCACGGGAGTTTACCAACCAGGCTCGGGCAGATTGTAGAAAAGATGAATCCGCAGATTTCACAGATTAAGAATAGCGGCCCAGGTCAAGAAGCTCCTTGACTTCGCTGCCGTTGAATCTGTGTAATTTGCGGAATCTGCGGATGTTCTGCTGCTATTTCTGTCCGCGTAACCGGCTGGCCTTTAGCTCTTCCCACTTTTCTTTTTGCTCACCATCGAGCTGGCTCGGCAGAGAGTCAACCGAAATGCCGTTCTGTTGGCAGAAGTGTCGCCAAAGGATGAAGCGCAGATCGAAGGCGCCGGTCTCATCGGAGATAACGTTGTCTACTAAAGGTGGTTCGTTCTTGCGCTTGCCCATTTGTCTTCTTCTTCCAAGTAGGATGGAGAAAGTTTAGCAGCTTTCGGGAAAATAGTTGACTGGAGCGGTTGCGCGGCAGTGGCTTGGTTTGACCGAAGTGGATCTGCCTGCGGTTCTGTAACACGCTCTTCGTTTAGTTAAATTCACCACCGTCGACCCAACTACGATGAGCTGAGCAGGTAGATCGAACCGGTGGGAACCTGGACGCCGGCCTTTGGCTCGAGCGTGATGGCAAAGATGGCGGCTTCGCGCGCGGAGTCGGGAATCTGATCCTCAAGCATTCCAGAACCCAAAGCATCGGGAGTAAACACTTTTCCCGGCATTTTCTTGTTGTCCTTGATGTACCAGAGTTGATAGGCCATGCCTTCAGGTGCACTGGGTAGCCCTTTCGCCATCAACATTGCGTGGCCGCTCTTGTCGTACGCCAGCATTGCTTGCGCGCCGGGGGCGACGTTGGTTCCGGCGAGCTTCGCCATTTTTCCGCCCGGTGAAGTCAGCAATTCGCCCATAGCGCGGTCACGATCCACTTGCGCTTTTGTCTCATTAATCTGGGCGGTGAGCCGGGCCAGCTCATTCTGAGTGCTGCGGTTCTTCTGCCATAACGTCACGAGCGCGATCATCATGGCTACGAAAACGAGCGCAGCAGCGATAGCGCCGAAAGAGCCAAGCGACACCCAAACATTTCTCGGTTGTGCTGCGAATAGCCTTACGTTGTTTGGCGAGACGGGATCGCGTGCCGATCTGTCCGATTGATCTTCAGCGCGTACGCTCGCAAGTATTCGCTCCCGCACTTTTGTCGACGGCTCAAGCGGCTCGGCACTGTAGGCGAGCAGCGCCGTCACATTCTCTAACTCACTCATTTCCGAGCGGCACTCGGCGCAACTTTCCACATGACTATTCAGCAGGCGCGCATCATCGGCAGCAAGCGCGGTCAACACCTGTGCGGCCAGCAGATCTTTGTAGTTCTCGTGCGTCATCATTTCAGCCGAAGTTTTCCAGTTGCGATCCCAAAAGTGCGCGCAGCTTTATGATTCCCGAACGCATCCGCGTCTTAATCGTTCCCAGCGGAGCGTTTAGCTTCGCCGCTATTTCCGACTGCGTTAAGCCATCAAAATAAGCGAGCACAAGCGTGTTTCGTTGCTCTTCGGGGAGTTCCGCCAGGGCCTGCCGGACAGTATCTCGCTGGGCGACTTTGATGGTGTCGGACAAGGCGTCAGAAACCACCTCGGTCTGTTCTTGAGCGGCGCCGGTCGCCAAGCGTTGACGAGCGCCAAACTGGCGTAACCGGTCAATCGCTCGGCTGCGCGCCAGGGTCACTAACCAGGTGAACGGACGCCCCCGGTTCTCATCAAAATCCTTCGCCCGCCGCCAAACCTGAATGAATACGTCCTGCAGAACGTCTTCCGCTTCTTCGCGGCTGTTCAATATACGGACGAGCAAGCCGAAGAGGATTACCCTGTAAGCATCGTAGAGACGCGCCAAAGCCGCTTCATCACCGCGCGCCACGGCGTGAAGAAGCTCGACGTCGGATACTTCCGCTGATTCAGGTTTCACTCCCAACGACATTGGTCTCACTTGATATACGGGCGCTGCATGATAACAAGATTGGGGCGGGACCTTACAGCGTTTCTGCAGAGCAAAAAGAAGCCAACTGTTCCCAGTGAGGCACAAGAGCGGGGGCAAGCCCGCCTTCCTAACCTGAGAAATTCCGGTTCAAGCTTAGTGAAATCTAAGATTCAAGGCCCTTCATTTTAGAGTCATAAGACTCAAGAATGATCGGCTCATGGTCAGGAAGGCGGGCTTGCCCCCGCTCTTTGATGCTGTCCCACGAAAAAAGAGCGGACCCTCGTCCGCCCTTGCTAAACTTTAGTTCTTCCCGATTCGACTAGGCAATCGTGATTTCGTCCGAGAGATATACGTCCTGAATAGCGTTCAAAAGCTCAACGCCTTCGGCCATCGGCCGTTGAAAGGCTTTGCGTCCGGAGATGAGGCCCGTGCCGCCGCCGCGCTTATTGATCACTGCAGTACGCACCGCATCCGCCAGATCGCTCGCACCCTTCGACTCGCCACCGGAATTGATCAAGCCGCAACGGCCCATGTAGCAGTTGGCCACCTGGTAGCGAACCATGTCGATGGGATTGTCGCTGGTGAGTTTCTCGTAAACGAGTTTGCTCGTTTTGCCGTACGACTTGCCCAGCTGTTTTTCCACCGCCGGGAAGCCGCCGTTTCGCTCCGGAAGTTTCTGCTTAATTATGTCGGCTTGAATGGTGACGCCCAGATGATTTGCTTGTCCGGTAAGATCAGCCGAGGCGTGCATGTCGCCTTCGGGAGTTTTGAAGCCGGGATTACGAAGGTAACACCAAAGGACAGTGCCCATGCCGAGTTCGTGGGCCTCAGCGAAGGCCCGGCTAATTTCAGTTATTTGGCGCGTTGATTCATCGGAGCCAAAATAGATCGTCGCGCCTACAGCCACCGCGCCGAGGTTCCGAGCTTCCTTCACTGTGCCAAACAAAATCTGGTCAAACTTATTCGGCAGCGTCAGCAACTCGTTGTGATTAATCTTTACGATGAAAGGAATCTTGTGCGCGAACTTACGTGCGACCGACCCAAGAACGCCAAATGTAGAAGCGACAGCGTTGCAGCCGCCTTCAATGGCCAGCTTCACGATGTTTTCCGGATCGAAATATTGCGGATTAGGAGCAAACGATGCTCCGGCGGAGTGCTCGATTCCCTGGTCGACAGGCAGGATCGAAAGGTAGCCGGTTCCAGCGAGCCGGCCATTATCGAAGAGCGACTGAAGTGATCGCAGGACGGCCGGGGAGCGATCGGAGTATGCCCAAACGCGATCAATAAAATTCGGACCGGGTAGGCTTATCTGGTCCTTGTCGATTGTTTCCGATTTGTGATCGAGCAGCGTCCTCGCGCTTTCGCCCAGGAGCTCTTCAATGCGGTCAAGGGTAGTCGTTGCTCGTTTCAGTTCGGTAGCCACTATTCTGTCCTCCTGGTTTTGGACTGGCCTGCAGTCTCAAGGGTGGAAATGTTCAACGAATCGAGCAAAATTGTACCATATTAGCTTCCCGCCCGCCGTGTTGGCAGAACTGAGCAGCGGGCAAGTCTCGGGCGTCTTCGGATGGTATTTCTACTGCAAATCCTCTTGTAGTCGTTATTAGCGAAAGTCCGTATTGCGCCAGTCCCTTCTCCTGGTTTAGAATCCGCGCGGTTGTTCCCAGAATAGGTAGTTCCGCAACCGGTTGAAGCGCCTCGCACGCCCGGTCGAAAAGTCTCTGGCCCAGAGATCACCGCTACAAATTGTTTCCGGAGTTTCTTGTGATGAAGGCTATCCCCCGTTTTATTTTCCCCTTGTTCTTGGTCTGTCTTGCGCTCGGCTTTCCCGCGGCTGCAGCCGCCGACGATTGGAAGCCGATAGATCCGGCAGACCTCGCGCTCAAAGCCCCCATCGTAGAAAAAGATGCCGACGCGGAAGCGATTTTCTGGGAAGTGCGTCTTAGCGACGATGTAGAGGGTGGTACGCCACGCACTATTTTACGCCACTACGTTCGGATTAAGGTCTTTAGCGAACGTGGCAGAGAATCACAGAGCAAGATCGACATACCGTTTTTGAGCAACTGGAAGATTCAGGACATCGCCGCGCGTACGATAAAACCAAACGGCGCCATCGTTGAGCTCAAGAAAGAAGATGTTTTAGAGCGGACGATCGAAAAGTTAAGCGGCACAAAAATCAAAGCGAAATCGTTTGCAATGCCGGGCGTGGAACCCGGATCGATTATCGAGTATCGCTGGAAAGAAACACGCAACGACCGCCTTGCAAACTACATCCGTCTTTACTTCCAGCGCGATGTTCCGGTTCAGTTAGTTAAGTACTACATCAAGCCGCTTTCGCTTCCGGGTTTTGAATACGGCATGCGTGCGCAAACCTTCAATGGCCAGGCCAGTCCCTTCAATAAAGAGAAGGACGGCTTTTACAGTGTGAGCATGTCGAAGGTTCCGGCTTTCCATGAGGAACCGCGAATGCCACCCGAGGATTCAGTGCGACCCTGGATGCTCATCTACTATTCGAAGGAAAACGGATCTTAAAGGCGAGAAGTTTTGGCAGGAATACGGCAAGCAGACATTTTCGGATTACAAGTCGTTAATGAAAGTTGGCGATGAGGTGAAAACCGTTTCTGCGGCGACAATCGCCGGCGCTTCCACTCCAGAGGAAAAACTGGAGAAGTTGTTTGGAAATCTGCCGCGCAAAGATCAAGAACATCAACGACGACGCGTCGGGGTTGACAGCTGACGATCGCGCCAAACTCAAAGAGAACAAGTCGCCAGCCGACACGCTGAAGCGCGGCATGGGAACCGGCACGGATATCGACATGCTGTTTGCAGCTTTGGCAATCGCCGCCGGTTTCGATGCTCGCGTGGTTCGGTTGTCTGATCGCAGCGACACTTTTTTCGACAAGCAATTTCCCGACGACTACTTTATTCAAACATACGACATCGCAGTGAAAGTCGGCGATCAGTGGCGCTTTTACGATCCCGCCAGCACCTACGTGCCGTTGGGTATGTTGCGCTGGCAAGAGGAAGCGCAGCAGGCGTTACTCTCGGATCCAAAGCAGCCCATCTGGCTGGAAACACCACTCTCTCCGCCTGACAAATCAAAAGTTAAACGATCCGCAAAATTGAAGCTAAGCGACGATGGCACTCTTGAAGGCGATGCGCATATTGAGTACTACGGTCACCTCTCCGTGTTTCACAAAGAATGGAACGACGAGGACTCTCCGGCCCAGCGTGAAGAAACCTTGCGAGATATCGTTAAGAAGCAAATGAGTACGGCTGACATAAGCGATATAAAAATCGAAAACATTACGGACCCGTTGAAACCATTTGTGTACAACTATCACATCCGCGTCCCGGGCTATGCCCAACGCACCGGTAAGCGAGTTTTTCTACAGCCTGAATTTTTCCAGCACGGAGTCGAGCCTCTCTTCTCCGGCAGTGAACGCACCTATCCGGTTTATTTCGACTATCCGTGGTCTGAGGAAGACGCGGTAACCATTGACTTGCCGGCGGGGTTTTCGCTCGACAATGCCGACGCGCCGGCGCCGTTCGGTGCTGGACCGATTAGTGAATACAACGGAGCCATGGGAATCACTAGCGACGGAACTGAGCTGGTTTATAAGCGGAAGTTTTTCTTTGGCGGAGGCAGCTCAATCGTTTTTCCAGTAGAGAGCTATTCCAAGCTCAAAGGCTATTTCGATTCGGTGCACAAAGCGGACAATCACACCGTTACGTTGAAACAATCAGCGGCTACGGCCGCCACACCCTAGCCGCCGAAGGCTCATCCATGGGAGAAAAGAAGATGTATTTAAGAGTTGCCATTCTCGGTGGCTTGTTATTGTTGGCCTCCGGAGTTGCCCTCGGTTCACCCGCGGAAGAAGCCCCGGCATGGCTCCAGCAAGCGGCGGCGATCAAAGTACCCAACTATGACAAGGAAGTCCTCGCGGTTGTCCTGCGCACTGAGCAGAACATAGTTCTTAATTCTGACGGAAAGCTGGTGACGAACACCCTCTATGCGGTTCGAATTCTGTCGCGCGAAGGCCGGGTTTATGCTGATGCCGCCGAGCTTTACTTGACCCAGAGCGGCAAGATCAACGAGATGCGCGGCTGGCTTATTCGACCAAACGGCATCGTGAAGAAGTATGGCAAGGATGAAACGGCGGATCGCATTCAGGACCCCAACGATATTTACAACGAATACCGGGTGAAGGAAATTGACGCTACGAACGACGCGGAGGCGGGCGCTGTATTTGGCTATGAAGCATCGAGCGAGGAGCGTCCACTCTTTACTCAGGACCTCTGGGACTTTCAGGAGCGTTTGCCCACGCTGCAGTCTCGCTACAGTCTCACTTTGCCTTCAGGCTGGCGCGCGTTGAGTCTTACCTTCAATCACGACAAGATCGAACCTACCGTAACCGGTTCAACTTACGTTTGGGAGTTGCGGGATTTGCAGCCAATCAAGTTTGAACCGTCAAGTCCGAAAATGAGTAATCTCGCTCCGCGCGTGGCGATTAGTTATTTCCTCGGCGATAGCGGGATCTCGGCTTCGTCACCGGGCTTTGAGAACTGGACTCAGGTCTCGCGTTGGGCGACCGACCTCCATGACCCGCAGTCGATCCCGGATCAGAATGTCACCGCAAAAGCGCGCGAGCTAACTGCTGACTCAAAGACCGATCTCGAGCGCATAAGAGCAATCGGCCACTTCGTGCAAAATCTCCAATACATCTCGATCGATATCGGAGTTGGCCGTGGAAACGGCTACCGGCCCCATCCGGCGTCGCAGGTGTTGGCGAAGTCGTATGGCGATTGCAAAGACAAAGCGAATCTGATGCGCTCAATGCTTAGGTCAATCAACATCACAGCTTACCCGGTGGCGATCTATGCAGGGGACCCGGATCACGTTCGCGAAGAATGGGCCTCGCCGTATCAGTTCAATCACTGCATCATCGCGATCAAGGTTGGCGATGACATTAACGTTCCCACAGTTATTACCGACGCGAAACTCGGCCGCTTATTGATCTTCGACGCAACTGACGACAACACTGCGGTTGGTGATCTGCCCGACCACGAACAGGGAAGCTTTGCGCTGGTGATTGCGGGTGAAGCCGGACAACTGATGCGCATGCCGGTCTTGCCACCGGAGGACAGTTCCTTTGATCGTCAGGCAGACGTGGTGTTGGCCCAGGAAGGAACAATCACGGCAACCGTTCGCGAGCGAGCAAACGGCCAGGCGGCTGCCGACTTCCGGCGAATTTTTCGCGGCCTTTCGTCGGCCCAATATCTGAAGGTGATCGAAGGTTGGGTAGCGACCGGCGCCACCGGCGCAAAGGTATCGCGGGTAGATCCCAAGGACAACAATCTAGGCGGCCGCTTCGATCTGGACGTTGACTTTACCGCGACCAACTACGGGCAGTTGATGCAGAATCGGTTACTGGTTTTCAAGCCGGCCATTGTCTCCCGCCGGAATTCGCTTGAGCTAACAGAACAGACAAGGGCACAGCCGGTGGTGCTGGATGCGCGTAACTTTAGCGAAACGGTCCGGTTCAAACTGCCTGACGGTTTTGAGGTTGACGAGCTTCCCGATCCCTTGAAACTTGATACGTCCTTCGGTTCATACAAGACGAGCTACGTCGTTAAAGACGGACAGCTAATTTTCACTCGCAACCTGACGCAGTTAGCCGCCAAGATTCCGGTGGCTCAATATCAATCGGTGCGCAGTTTCTTCGAAAAAATTCGAGCGGCAGAACAAGCGCCGGTTGTGTTAGTCAGGAAATAACCTGTCCATCATTGTCAAAGCCCGGGATACGAAAGAACATTCTTGACTCAGGTTTAATGGCAGAGTGTTGCGCTTGAGATCGCGTCGAGCGAGTTCCTGATAAATCGTTTCTGCAACAGTCGGGCTAAAGGAGAGCCCAACCTCACCAGCGGATGTTGTGGATGCGAGAACGCATAGATGTCATACCAAACAGAGTCGTCTTCCAACCATTCGATCATAAATCTTTCTTCGCCACACTCGACATGATTCGTTAGGGTTCCGTAAGCAAAGCCAAACCGCTTCACCCTGGCTGATTCTTCGATCAGGTAAACGATCCGCGCTGCACTCAGTGACCAGAATCCGAAAGTGTGCGCCCGAACTGCGACGACCTTGCCAACCTCCAGCGGCGTCAGCGGTGGAACGATTGTTACCCAGCCCAGCTCGAACTGTTTCCAATCCCGCAGTGCCGACACTCCCAGTTTGAAAGTGTTCTCGCCGAAACCCAGCTGTCTCCGATTGTGGTCAACGGTGAAACCAGCCGGCGCCGTTTCGCTTCGCGTCGCTCCAACCGCACTATACGTAAACGGGAGATCGAGTTGCGATAGGATGAACTTTCGTACTGTTTCGCTGGAAGGCTTGCGGAGCAGAAACATGGATTAGTCGTTCTGAGGTTTATTGCTGTTAGCGACAGCGCGTGCCCGCGGGTGATGGTTGTCGTACGCGGCGCGCAAGTGACGATCGGTGATGTGTGTGTAGATTTGGGTGGTTGAGATATCGCTGTGGCCGAGCAACGCCTGCACCGAACGCGAGTCCGCGCCATGTTGTAGCAGGTGAGTCGCAAAGCTGTGACGCAAGGTGTGCGGTGACACGTGCTGCAGGCCAATCTGTTCGGCGTAAGTTTTGATCATTGACCAGGCCAGCTGACGTGTCAGCGGCTTTCCCCGGTGCAGGAAAAGAGTTGGGTAGGGCGATTTCCCATAACCCGCCTTCACGGCTTCGTATTGCTGCAACCAGTGGATCGCGCTTTTTCCGACCGGCACGCGCCGTTCTTTGCTGCCCTTACCGCGGCAGTTCACCACCCCGCTATGAATATCCAAATCCGAGTGCTTCAGTGTGATTAATTCCGAGACTCGCAACCCTGCTGCATACATCAGTTCCAGCATCGCGCGATCCCGTATGCCTTGCTCGGATGAAATGTCCGGGGCCGCAAACAGGCGATCGATTTCTTCTTCGGTCAGAAACTTTGGCAGGTAAGCAAACTTTTGTGGAGTGTCGAGATCTTCCGCGGGGTGATTCTTTATGTGGCCATCCAACATCAGGAACTTAAAGAAACCGCGCGCCGCGCTGACAGCTCGAGCGACCGACGAAGGAGCCAGGCCTTCACGAGAAAGATTCGCGATCCACTTGCGCAGATCGGGTCTCGTCAGATCCGCCACAGGTTTACCGGCTTTGTTCGCCCAGCGGTCAAGTCGCGCCAGATCCCTGCGATAACTATCGAGCGAGTGTCGCGCGAGTCCTTTCTCCACCTGCAGGTAGGTGAGATGGTCTTTGATGAAGTCGCGCTGCAACTGCTTTGTAGTCATGCAGGCCAATCTTAACAGAGGTCGGCGGTCGGAGGTCAGAGAGATCAGAGGTCTGAGATCAGAGGTCGGAGGCTCTCTTAGTGATAACTGATCTGTGACCGCTGATCTCTGACCTCTGCAGTACCTTATTCGTAGCGAAGACACTCGATGGGATCGAGACGGGAGGCTTTGCGCGCGGGCCAGACGCCGAAGAGGAGACCAACTCCTACCGATACCGTCAGGCCCGAGATGACCGCCCAGGTGGGAATCGATGCGGGAAGCGCTGGTATTAGCAACATAACCAACTTACTAATGCCGACCGCGAGGACGACACCGAGAATGCCGCCGAGAAACGTAAGCGTCATCGCTTCAAACAGGAACTGGCGGACGATATCTTTCCGGCGAGCCCCGAGCGCCTTGCGCACGCCGATCTCTTTAGTTCGTTCGGTGACACTGACCAGCATGATATTCATGACTCCGATGCCGCCCACCAGGAGTCCAAGGCTCGAGATCGCGATAGCAACTAAACCGATCATCGCTGTGATGCTGTCAAACTGTTCGATAAACTTATCAGCAGTCTTGATATCGAAGTTGTTCGGATCGCCAAACTTAACACTTCGGCGTCGACGCAGAATGTCTTCCGACTGTTGCAGCGCTTCGCTGGTTTGTCCGGAACGTGCCTTGATTACCAGCAGCAGATATCCCTTCGCCGGGGCGACTTTCTGCGCGGTGCGAAACGGGATGAACACGGCATTGTCTTCTTCGTTTTCTCCAAAGAATCCGGCCTTTCGTTTCTCGAGTACTCCGATGATCTCAAAGTTTATTCCGCCCATCCGCACCTTGGCGCCGGCTATCTGTTGATTCTGCCCGGGGAAGAGCGCATCAGCGGCATTGACGCCAAGGACTATTACATTCGCGCGCTGCTGGTCGTCATTTTCGCTTATGAACCGACCCTCCCTGATCGCAATGTTAGTGATACCAGCGTAATTAGCTGAGACACCTTGCGTGTCACCCCAACGGTAGTTGTGCCCGTTGTAGGAAATGTTATCGTCAAATGGACCACCGCTATAGCCAATGTTAGGCGCCCTCAGACCTACTTCCTCGACTGCGCTTGCCTGCGCTTGAATCGCCTCCGCGTCAGCCGGAGTCAATGGTTTACGTAAACGCTCGGAGCGGTCCTCGCCCGTTCGCGGACCGGTGGAGAGATGAAACGCATAGATGTTGTTGGTGCCGTATTCTTCGATGATGGAAACTATGTTTTGTCGCAACCCGGTAAGGATGGACGCGATAGTGATCGCCGTCATGACGCCAATCACGATACCGAGAACGGTAAGAAAACTTCGGAATTTGTGCGAGCGCACACTATCCAGCGCCATGCGAAGCGTCTCGCGCAAAACACTATGTGGCAGCTTGAATTTCATTCTGTAGTAGGACAGACATTCTTGTCTGTCGTGGATTAGGGACAGGCAGGAACTGTCCTACAAGGTTCAATCACGTTGCCTGAGTTAACGCCAGAATCGGATCGAGCCGAGCGGCCTTAAACGCCGGATAAATTCCAGCCACCATTCCGATCATGGTCGAAACGATCAGGGCCAGCAAAATGTAGCCGATAGTTATCGTCATCGTTATTGATGCCAGGGCAGTAATCAAGACAGTCACGCCCCACGAGAGCAGTAGTCCAAGCACACCTCCAAGTGCGCAGAGAATCCCGGACTCGATTAGAAACTGAAGTAATATCTGTTTCCGCGTTGCGCCAACCGCTTTGCGCAATCCCACCTCAAAGGTGCGCTCGGTAACACTGACGAGCATGATATTCATCACTACAATTCCACCGACGATGAGTGTAATGAGTGTGATAGGCACAACCACCGCTGCAATGCCGCTGGTGAATTGATCGATCTGATTGTTGAGTGCTTCGACGTCGACCAGGCCAAAGTCGTCTTCTTCGTTTCCCTTTAACTGGTGCTTGACGCGCAGGGCGACGCGCGCATCTTCAATTGCCTGTTGAAAAGTTTCGCGATTGGCGCCTTTGCCATGAATCTGTAAACCGTTTCGACCCCAAAGCTGTAAGTGAGTGGTGACCGGAATATAGATATGACGGTCGACAGAATCGCCAAAGAAGGACCCGCGCTTTTCTTCGACACCGACGACTCTCATGGGCAGGCCGCGCACCTTCAATGTTTTGCCAACTGCGCTGCCATCTCCGAAAAACTTGTCTTTGATATCCCCACCTAAAACAACTACGAGCGCCGAACGCGTTACTTCATCAGCCGAAATGAAACGTCCCTCGATGATTGTCTTGTCTTCTATGTCCACCATATTGGCGGAAGAACCAAACACCAGGGCGCCGGGAAATTCGATGGCGTCCTGCTTCAGGTCTGTTTGCCCTTGCGCCTGAACGCCAACTTCCACGCACGACTTGCAGTGTGCCAGCACCCACTCATAGTCGTCCCACTTTAATTGCTTGTTGCGCCGGTTCATCTGCTCAAACTCTTCATCCGAGAGCCGGCCGTTGGCTGCAATGCGCGCGATCATGAAGTGGTTGCTGCCGAGGATTTTTGTCACCTTATCAACCACGTAGGTGTTGAGTCCGCTGATTGAAGCTCCCACCGTTACCACCGACGCAACTCCAATGATGATTCCGATCAACGTCAAAAATGCTCGCAACTTATGGGCAAAAATCGACTGCACGGCAATCCGCAGTGCGTCGGCGTAAAAAGAAAAAAAGGCTTTCATTAAGTTGACTTAGTGGCGCAGCGAGCTCTAGTGGCTCCTTAGTGCAACAGTCCGTACGACGAAATGACGGTCAAAGTTTAGAGGGAATTGGACTGGCCGGCCGTTACGAAATTTTGGATCAGAGCCCAACCCTTCCTACTTGCTATAGACAGACAAAGGCCCCGGAAAGTTCCCTCTATACGATAGACGTTCCCGGGGCCGGCTTTATTAACAGTTAGACCAATTCTGCTGCTGGTGGTTCCACCGGTTTCAGGGAAAAGTGTTCCGTCCAGCGTATGCGCCCCGTAACCTGCATCGCCACAAAGAGGGTCATCACCGAGCCAATCGTTATTGCGAGACCGGTGAAGCCCTTGAGGAAGAATGCGTAGGAGAACATCACCAAGTAAACCAACTGCGCGAGTGCGGCCTCGCGGCTGGCGAAATGGATTCCTACTACGAGCCGGAGATAGCTGACAACCAGGAAAACGGAAACCACCGCCGAGATGCCAAAGGCAACGTGGATTGAGACGTGATCCACCAGATAAGCGAGCAGCAGATGAAAAGAGAAAAACGCGGCGGCGAGAAAGAAGTAATTCATCGGATGCAGATCGATCTTCCGCAGAGTAGTGATTATCAGCATGATGAAGAAGAAAAAGAAAAGCGAGACCGGTGCGAAGAAACTAATTCTGCCGGCTAGTGGTCCAGGCTGTAACTTCTCAGGCATCACCATCGCGATTTGATATCCCGACAGCAGATTCTTGTAAGACCACGTCAGGTCCCAACCCGATCCTGTTTCGTGTTTTTCTGAGGGTGAGAGCGTGTTTTCGGGGAAGTCAATGTCTTTGAAGTTTGTCTTCATGTTCAATTTGAAGTCGCGCACCTGCGTTACGTCCTGACTGCCAAAACTGTAGCGCCATTCGTTCAATCCCTGCGATCGGTATCCGGTGGTTAGCCTTGCGCTCTTTCCGGCCAGTATTTTCACGCTACCCGTCGCCGAGTTGTCTTTATTCACAATTGAGACGGGCAAGTCATCCACCATAAAAGTTAAGTCGTCATAGATGGCCTGCGCGGTTGGAAATGGCAGGGTGAAGTTGATCCATTGTTCCTTATCGCTGGTATTGCGAAATTCGTAAACGCCACGGAAGTCGACTTTGTAGGTGCTGTACCAAAGCAGGCCCTTTTGGCGATGCTCAAGGTCGAGGACGACGTTGATGGCACTACTGTTCAACGGCAGGAACGTTGTCACTTCCTCGTCGGTAGTCTTGGTAATCTTCATTCCGTTCTCAGTGCTTTCTTCCTTCTTCGGCACCAGTTGGGTATACGAAGCGTGTGGCAACACTTGATTTTGCGGCGCGCCCCAGGTGGAAGCGACGCTTTTGGTGGATTCCGAGGCGGAATCGTAGGTGCGTGCAAAAATCGTCCCGCCCAGGATGGCCCAGGCAACCGACGCGCAAATGAAAATGAAAGCGATGGCGATAATTCGTTTGGTCATTTCAAGACTCCTTTAGCTGGCTGAGCAGCATTTCGTACTCACATGCAGTTGTCGGATTCATTTTGCTCACCTCTCACAGGCAGGCAACGTGGCAGTCCACAGGGAGGTCGCGTGAATACCTACATCAAATCTTAACGATGAGTTACACGTCGCCGACGGAGAAGAGTTCCTTAGGAAGGTGCAGGCTCTATTCATAGTTTTGACCTTGGGGCGTTCGTGTTCGGGCATTGTCCGGCAGACTCGTCTGGCGCTGCGCCAACGTTGGAACGTTGCGCTCGGTTGCTTGACGCTCGTGCGTGGGGAAGCCCAGATATGGGCGAGAGCAAGTTCTTTGTTTGATAATGCGCAAACCACAGCGGAACGGACCAGTTGATCGCACTGGATTGAATGAATGCTTGGCGATTTTGCGAAGAGGTTGGCCGAATCGATCTATTCACGGGCCGGCTCCCTTTGCTTCGCAAACAGTGTCCGGATTGCTCTTCACGTTTACATCCGGAAAAGACCCGCGACCAAAGAACACGTGCCACGCAAACGAGTTGAGAATCGGCAGGCGCAGACTGGCGCAGGCGAGATCCAGCAGCGCGGGTTGGCGAATGATTGAAACCAGACGTCGCATCCAGATGCGTGAAGCAAAGCGGGCCCGAAACAGTTCGCCTGAATAGGCCGCAAGCGCTTCGGCGCTTCCAGTTGTCAAATATTCCTCAATCACGCTCGCCGCGAGAGTTGAAAGGCGCATGCAGGGGTCGAGCCCACCGGCTGTTAATGGCGAGACGGCTCCTGCGGCATCACCGATAAGCAGTCCTTGTTGGCAGGCAATGTCGCGCAGCACGCCCCCGACCGGAATGCGACCGCCGCGCCGCTCGATCTGTGTTGCGTTGCTCAAATCGGCGATGCCTTGCAAGCTCGACTTAAACTTCTCAAGCGCCAGCACCGGCTCAAACATCGCCGCGTAACCACCGACTCCAATGTGAGTGTCCTCACCGTCGTTCGCGACCCAGGCGAGATAACCAGGCGCTATTGCCGGGTCGAGAAAACAGTGAAGCCGAGGCGGCCCAGCGAGAGGCACGTTTGTGTAGACATCCTCAACACCCACGATCCATTCGCGATTGAGTTCGAGGCCAAGGTCGCGGGCGACACGCGAGTTTGCGCCATCAGCGCCGACGAGATAGCGCGTAGTCACCCAATGAGGCTTGCCGCCTGAATTGTCGAGCCGCACCGCGAGCGCCTTCCCGGTGCGTCTGTGTTCCGCATAGCGTGTCCCTGGCATCCAGGTAACTCCCACGCGCAAGCAGTGGTCGAGATAGCGCGTGTAGAGCTGGCCCATCTTCCCAACTCGAAACTCGTCATGCGGGCTTGCCAGGTTCATTCGCGAGCGCGAAGGCGAATATAGCGTCACATCTCTGATAACAGGTCCTAAACAATCCTCCGGTATGTCGAAGTCTTCCAGAGTGCGACGAACGAAAATGCCGGTGGTGTGAATCGACGTGTGTAGAGATTCTTTGCGATCAGCGAGGAGTACCGTGAGTCCCCGCTTGCCAAGTAGGCGCGCACAATGCAGCCCCGCAAGGCCGGCGCCGATGATGATTACGTCATAGTGTTCCATGGGTGTGAATATGGCTGGCGTTAGCGGTTCGCAATAGGCTAGATCTGGAAACGAGTTTTCTCGTGCAGAAAGCTGTTTTCATGACCAATTACGAAACGCGTCAACGTCTCGCCTTCGCGAATCAACAAGGTTGGACTCTTAATGTCACTGGGTAAGTCAAAGGCAAGGGTGGTTGAATAAGATTCGCTGGGGCGGAGCGGAATTGTCATCGGCGTACCGGCCGACTGAGACCTTGCCAGCACGCTCTGCGCTTCCGGCGAAGGGAAGTATTGTTTCCCGTCAGCATCGCTGATGCTGACGACACGCGAGTTTGGATATAACAACCCGTCGCCTCTGGCTCGTCCGATTGTGGCTTCGTCGAAGCGAGTCTTGATGGTTATCACGCGAAACATCCCAGCGGCAATGACCTGATTATTTGCTGCGCCGAGATTCTTTGTCTCGCGGCTGTCAGTTATTGAATATGCCAGGTGGCAATCCAGCTCGCAGAAATGCTTTTCCTCACCAAGCGCTAAGAGCTTCTCCCTGCTTGCGAACGAAAAGATCAAAAGAGTGGCAAGATAAAAACCCGCGACCAGCCCCACAATCGTTAGGACAATCTTTGTAAGCGCTGTCTTCTTCTTTGCGATGGAGAAGACAAACGTTACGCCGGCGACGAGGAGCAGAAAGCCCGTTCCCAGCAATGCCAGCGCGCCGATGGACGCCGCGAGGTTTACATTTGTGTACATGCAATTCTTCTAAGACCCTCTGGAATTACATCAAAGCGCTTTGCCGTGCAAAGTCAGCGGGTAAAAAAAGAGAAGCGACGCGCGGGTCGCCGCCTAACTGTTCCGCATCTGGTGAATCAGGGTCTCCATGTGACTCAAGTAGTTTTCGAGCGCGCGTCGTCCACTGACAGTCAGTTTGTATTCGGTTTTTGGCAAGCGTCCGTCAAACGACTTGGTGCACGCGATATAGCCGCCATCTTCCAGCTTGCGCGCATGCACGCTGAGGTTACCGTCAGTCGTATTCATCAGGCCCTTCAGGTCGTTGAAAGTCAAAGACTCATTCGCAGCAAGCGCGCTTACGATGCCGAGACGCATTCGTTCATGTATCAAACGATCGAGATTCGGCGCGGGATGTTGTGCCCTAGCGGCGGGGACGTCCCGCAAATTCGTCGCTGCCTTTTTCTGTGCAGAATGCTTTAGTGCTGATTGTCTAGCCACCGTATCTCCTTGCGATTATCACTCCGAAAACAATATGCAAGCCGCCGAACCCGGCCGCCATTAGCCAGTTGGCAAACTCGGCCGGCACGAAAAACGCCGCGGCGCCGAGCGCCATGAAACAGAGACCCATAATTGGAACTGCGCTTACTGAAAACATTCCGCCGGTGACCACACCGGTGCCGTAGAGCAAGAGCCACAGACCAGGAATCGCGCTGGTCAAGCCGGCGCGATACAGGACTACCGTGACAATGGCCCCGGCAAAAATCGGCGGCGAAAGGCTAAACGCGACCTTTCGTCCCGGACCTGAAACCAACGGCATTTTCGCGGCTCGAGCTTTCCGATCCATCGACCAGCCGGTAATCAGCAGGGCGATTACGGCCTCAGCCATCCAAACTGCCAACCAGGCTTTGAACGTTTTCTGTTGCGCGGAAATGAAAGATGATCCAAGTGCGGTAATTCCAATAGCCACTTGCCCCCAACCGGAAATGCCCGTAAAGGCAGTGGAGCGTTCCATCGTTTCGCGGATGTACTTGAGATTGTCCATCGCGCGCTCGTGCAGCGCGGGCGGCTCTTCTTTTTCCGGGACTACCAGGTGGATCGAACCCATGGACCGGATGATAGGCCAGTGGCCGGAGTAGTGTCAAGTACTTTACGAGGCAAAGCCAAGGACGGTTTAGGCGAGGTCAGGCGCAGCGGCTCGGTGCGTTTTCGTGGGGCGCGCAGCATGGCGCCAGCGAAGGATCAGGAGGACCAGTGCGCCGCCGCCGACGATCAGGCTTATGAGTTGCGAAGTCGAAAGACCCGTCAGCGTCGTCAATCCCAGCAGATCGCCGCGCGGATCGTCGCGTAAGAACTCAATGGCGAAGCGAATAATCGAATAGAGCAGCGCGTAGTAGAGAATCACTTGTCCGCTGAAACGTCTATGCCGGTGCAGCCAAAGCAGGAAAAAAAACACGATCAGCATCGCGAAAGACTCGTACAGTTGCGTAGGGTGGAGGCGCACATCGATTGGGACGCCGGTGATTTCATGACCCAGTTCACTAAACTTAACGCCCCAGGGAAGCGAAGTAGGTTTGCCCCAACAACAGCCCGCCGCGAAACATCCCTGCCGGCCAAAGAAATTGCCGATGGCAATTCCGGGTGCGCAGGCATCAGCCGTTTTCCACCATGGCAGTTTGTAACGGCGCATCAAAAGATACCCCGACAGAATTGCGCCAATCAGCCCACCATAAAAAACGCCACCGGAACGCAGAAAGTCGGTCGAGACCAATTGCCAGGGATGGTCGCGGTATTCCGGTTCGGTGAACAGCATCAGAAGCTTCGAGCCGACCAGGGAACACAGCAGCATCCAGAGACAAAGATCGTAGATCTTTTCACTGGGGAGCCCGTCACGAGCGGCCAGCTTTACAGTTATCAAGATCGCGCAGAGGAAGGCCAGCGCCAGGAAAACGCCGTAGGTGTGAATCGGAAGGCTGCCGATGCGAAAAATTTCGGGGTACATAGAAAATCAGTAGTCAGGACAAGTCAAAGGTCGGTTAGCTACCCGGGTCCAGCGCTGGTTTCCGTTTTGCGTGGAGCCGGCAATGGACCACTAGCTACCTGCCGCCTTCGTCCTGCAAAAATCAAATCGTAAGCGAGTAGCAGAGCGCCGATGGAAATACTTGCGTCAGCGACGTTGAAAGTTGGCCAGTGCCAGTTGCCGGCGTGCAACACAATAAAATCGACCACGTAACCGAGCCTGGCGCGATCGGTAAGATTGCCGCCGATGCCAGCGAGCAATAGCGCGCAAGCACCGAGAACGCGATCGTCGTTTCGCGGCGTTCGCAGAAAATAATAAAACACCGCCACTGCTGCCGCGATCGCAAGCACTACAAAGAACCAGCGCCCGAAGCTGCCGCTTTCCTGCAACCGGCCAAAAGCTATCCCAGGGTTTTCTGTGTAAACAAAGTCCAGGAACCCCCGAATGATGGTTCGATCAGCTCTGAACCGCAAGGTACGCACAGCCCACGCTTTGCTGGACTGGTCGACCATGTAGATGCCGAAGCTGGCGAGCAGATAACCCAGGCGCCAGCCATAACGCGAACGCGTCGACGTCATCGCTGTGTCATTGAATTCAGTGTCCATACTTCAGTTGCACGACATCGCCTCAGCGCAGGCCGCTGATTTTGTCCAGAGCGGTTAAGCGCGAAATATTTATAGGACTCGGGCAAAAAACTCTTGTCGTACGGGCAGTCAGTTAAGGGCAACGGGTTGCTATAAACATCATGCTTCTACCGGAGTTTCGGAACGGTGCTGTTCGAGCTCCTTAAGCGCCACCACGCAACGTTCACAAACGGTTGGATAGCGTTCCCATTCGCCGATACGTGTCGAGTAATTCCAACAGCGCTCGCATTTTTCGCCATCAGCTCGCCTAATCTCCACAGCCATTGGTCCCACCTCAGATACCACAAGATTATCCCGCTTGATTAGCGTTACTTGTGAAACGATAAAAATGTAACGCAGTTCGTGCTCGTACCGACTTAGGAGTTGATGAACGGTGCCACCCGCTTGGATCACAACATGAGCGTCGAGAGAACTGCCAATTACTTTTTCGTTTCGAGCCTCCTCAAGCCGGAGTAAAATGGAGTCGCGATAAAGAAAAAGCGCGTCCCAATCCGAGATCAAAGTTTGATCTACGGTGACTTTATCCGGGGAAAGAACCGCAAGATGAACGGAGTCCGGCCGGGCGCTATCCGCCGGCAAGTTGTCCCAGATTTCATCAGCCGTAAACACTAAGATTGGGGCAAGCATTCGCGCCAAGGCATCAACGATAGTATGTAGAGCTGTCTGCGCAGAGCGACGTGCCTGATTGCCCTCAGCGTACGTGTAAAGCCGATCCTTAATGATGTCGAAGTAGCGCGCGGACAGTGTTACCGTACAGAACGAATAAATCGCACGAGTAGCCGCGTGAAACTCATAACGTTCATATGCCGCTCTGACTTGTGACGCCACTTCGCTGAGTTCAGCGAGCACCCAACGATCGATTTCGAGCAACTCTGTCTCCGGCAAGCCATCGCGCGCGGGATCAAAGCCGGCAAGGTTTCCGAGAGCGTAACGTGCTGTGTTTCGTAGCTTGCGATACGTATCGACGGTACGTTCCAAAATCTCCAGCGAGCAGCGCACATCCTCGTGGTAGTCCGACGACGCCACCCAAAGTCGGAGGATATCAGCGCCTGACTCTTTGACTACTTCGTTCGGGGAGATGCCGGTACCTTGCGACTTGCTCATCTTTTCGCCCTGCGTAGTGATGAGCCAGCCGTGCGTGATGATGTTGCGATACGGAGCCCGGCGATATTTGGCGAGGCTTACCAGCAGCGAAGAGTTGAACCAGCCACGATATTGATCGGCGCCTTCGAGGTAGACATCGGCGGGGCGCCACTCTCCCAACTCTTGAGCGAAGTAATCTTTAAAGACCGACGGCCACGACGAACCACTGTCAAACCAAACGTCGAGGATGTCAGACTCTTTTGTAAACTCATTGCCGCCGCAAGCTGGGCACTTGAAACCTGCCGGAAGGAGTTCCTTCGCTTCATACTTGTACCAGGCGTCTGCTGATTCACGCTCGAAGATGTCGGCGACGTGATTGATTACTTTTTGATCAAGCAGGACGACCGTTTCCAGGCTTCCCTGGTTGCAGCTGACACAATAGAAGGCCGGAATGGGTACGCCCCAAACACGCTGTCGGGAAACACACCAGTCGGCGCGGTTCTTAAACATGTTCAGCATGCGTTCGCGGCCCCAGGCTGGAATCCACGTGACTGCTTCCTTGATTTCATGCGCGGCGCCGGTGCGCAAACTAAATCCCCAGTCATCATCCTTTGAAACGTGATCAAGCGATATGAACCACTGTGGCGTGGCGCGGAAGATCACCGGGTTTTTACAGCGCCAGCAATGGGGGTAGCGATGGTCGTAGTTCTCGCTGAACAGGAGGACGCCACGCTCGCTCATGAAGTCAACAATCTTTGGATTCGCTGCGAAGACACTCATGCCGGCGAAGTGTTCAACTTCACTCGTGAAGCGCCCGGCGTTATCAACCGGACAATAGATGTCGAGACCGTAGCGTTTACCGATCACAAAGTCGTCGTGACCGTGCCCGGGCGCCGTGTGCACCGCCCCGGTGCCGGCTTTACCGGTCGTCTTGCGATCGCGAGCTTCGCTTACGTCTAATTCGGTTTCAGCATCAGCCTCGCCACCCAGGGTAACGTGTTCGCCAACCATCAAGAGCGACGGCCGATCGATCCAGGGATGTCGACACTCCAAGCGATCCAGCTTCGCGCCGGGAAACCTCGCGACGATACCTGGAGGAGTTGGCTTCCCAGCAACAATCGCGGCCAGACGTTCACCTTCCGTGACGATGCCGCAGACCCTTGCTACATGGGCCACCAATTCCGACGCAACTATGTAAACCTCGTCACCGTGTTCAAACGCGGAGTATTCGTAGTTTGGATGGACGGTGATGCCAAGGTTGGCTGGTAAAGTCCACGGGGTCGTCGTCCAAATCAGCACGAAAACTTTTCGACCAGCCAACGCCGGATCGATTTGAGCCGGATCGCTCGTGAGCGGAAACTTCACATAAACCGACGGACTACTGTGCTGCCGATACTCAACCTCAGCTTCAGCCAACGCAGTCTGATCGTGAATGCACCAGTAGACGGGCCGCGCACCTTTGTAGACATAGCCTCGTTCCGCGAAGGTGCCAAACAGCCGGGCAGTCTCAGCCTCATAACCATTCGACATGGTTGAGTACGGATTGTCCCAAAGACCAAGAATACCGAGCCGTTTGAAGTCGCGCGTTTGACTCTTCAGCGCATTGCTTGCGTATTCACGACAAGCGCGTCGGATTGACGCGACCGGCATGTTAGCTTTCTTTTCTCCCAGTTTCCTTTCAACGTGTAGCTCAATCGGCAAGCCATGACAGTCGTAGCCGGGAACGTAAGGCGCGTCGTAACCCAGCATGCTGCGAGATTTCACGACGAAGTCTTTGATGATTTTATTCATCGCTGTGCCGAGATGGATGTCGGCATTCGCGTATGGTGGACCGTCGTGCATGATGAACTTCTCAGCACCGGCGCGCGCGGCGCGAATCAAGTCATAGAGGCCCATCTCAGTCCACTTCTTGAGACGTGCGGGCTCGCTCTGCGCCAGGTTTGCCTTCTGCGAGAACGCGGTCTTCGGCAAGTTGACAGTCTTTTTGAGATCAAGCGGGGTGGTTTCAGTAGACATAGTTTCTTGTCGCGTTCGGAATTAACAATACTAGCAGTACAACCGATGCTCGCCAAAATTGGTTTAGCTTGGAGCGATGTCGTTTCAATCTCTGTGTTCTCCGTGCCTCGGTGGTGATTATTTTTCAGTCGCTGACTTACCACAGAGACACAGGGTTGCACAGAGGAGTCGAAGAAACAAAAACTCGAACCAGGTCCGCGGCGGATGCGATGGTTCGAGTTTCTTGAAGCCGTTGGTGGCGCCAGAGGTTAACCGATAAACATCTCATCCTCTCCGTAAGTCTGGTTAATTGGTTTTGGTATCGGCGCCACGAGAACTTCAAGGCCGCGACGCAGGCCCGCCATAACCGCTGCCATCTCGCGGGCAGGCTCGACCACTTTGCGTTGAATGAAATCGGTGGTGGTAACAACCTGTTCGTGCGTGCGATCGATCGTGTTGCTCACCAGCTCAACTTTGTCGCGCGCCTCATGCGCGGTTTCGCTCACCAGCTCTTTCAATTCGCCGACTTCATCTTTGATTATCGCCATGGAGTCAGACAAGCTGGCGGTGGCAGCCGAGAGATGCCCGGCAACCGCCGAAAATTGCTCGGCGATAAGTTTTCCCTGAACCGCAATCTGTTGTCCCTGGTCGCTGATGACTGTGACCCTTGCGATTAGCGGCTCGAGTTTTTCTTCCAGACGATTTACCGACTTCACTGCTCGGTTCACAAACACCGCCATTGCAACCATCGCCACCGCGATGATGATGAATGACAAAGCAATGACTACCATGACCCAAAACATCGGATCATTCGGGTTCATCTGTAGGGCAAGGAGAGACATGCGTTATTTCCGATTGGCAATTGTCGATTGCCGTTTAGGCGGCGTGGATGTCTACTTAGCGATTGCCGCTGCCGACTAGAATTTCGTGCTCAACTCGGAGCGTCCAATCGGCAATCGGCAATCGGCAATCAAAAATCGGCAACTTACTTTAGTTTGGCTTTTCAGTGTACTGCGGCGCTGCTTCGATGCGACCAGACAATTCGGTCTTGCGCTTCTCTTCCTGATAAGCCTTCTTGCCCGCGTCGATGGCTGCCGCTACCGTGCTGGTTTGGCGAGCTGCAGTCGCGCGCGCTGTCTGCGCCACTTCACCAACTTTCTCGGAGGCCTGTGTATAAACTTCGGAAGCCTTGCTGGCGGCCTGATTGTAGAGTTCGCCTGCCCGCTCTCGCGTAGTTTCGTAGTACTCTCCGGCGCGTTCACCGATTTGCTGAGCTGTCTCGCGCGACTTGTCGATGCCCTTGCGGGTTGCATCGGCGATATCGCCACGGAGCTCTTGTCCGGATTTTGGCGCAAAAAGCAGAGCAATAACGGCCCCGATGCCGCCGCCGATCAAGAGGTAAGTAAGACGCGTTGAGATGTTGTCGTTATCGTTTCCCATAAAGAATTCCTTTCCTGAAGCAAAGCGTCCGAGCTTTGCGGGTTAGTGCTTGTTGTTGGTTTCGGACATTGACTATAACAAAACCCCGCGAAAAGGTGCAAGAAGATGGGCCAAAGGATGCTCTCCTAGAATTGTGTTGCTACTAGGGCCTACCAGGAGGGGGAATGCCAACACGGCCCAA
>DASYLB010000031.1:0-26181 GCA_036009765.1 Pyrinomonadaceae bacterium
GTCTTGCCCGCCTCGACAGCTTTCAAGATGGTGATGATTTGCGTCTCGCTGTATTTGCTCTTTCGCATGCAGGCCTCCTGGCGTCATACTCGCCCGGAAACCTCTACTTTTCAATGGCCCGATTTTTGGGGAGGGTTACAAGTGGACGGCACGTTTTCGAGCACGTCTGAGCCGCCGCCCGTGATCGTGACTGTTTCTGTTGCGCCTCCTATTGCGACAGGAACGTTGATATTTATTGGCACGGATGTGCGGACATTCAAAGTCTGTCTCGCTGAGGAAAAACCGCTGGCGGATATACTCAGCACATAGTTGTTAAAAGGCACGTTATTGAAGCGAAACGCACCGTCACTTCCAGTGTTTACAGTTTGGCGGTAACCAGTCACAGCATTCTCAATCGTGACAGTAGCGTTTGGCACAACTGCATTATTTGGATCTGTGACCGTACCGCTGATAGTTCCAGCTGTAAGGGATTGGGCAAAAGCTGAGCAGCTAAGGACTAATGAAATGGCGATTAGAAAAAAGAACGATTGGAGTATCTCGGGAAGAGTGGATCTACGAATCATGACGATGTACCTCACTAAATTTAGCAGCGAATGTTAGCTGCCAAGGTCTCATGTATTAATGAGAAACCCAGGTAGGCAGCCGAATAGGTTCGTTGGTCCACTCAGTAGTAGATCTCGCGAACCTTTGAGCTGATTGATTTAGGAGATAACTGGTGGCGCGCGACCTTGACGGGTAGTCTGCGTGTTAGAAGGAGGCGGATACTGCGAGAGCCGCTACGACTGGAGAGGAAGCGGTTGGCGCCTGGATTATAACCGCTATGAAAATGCTGCCGTTTGATAAGCTTTGCCGAAACTGACAAATCTGACACTCGCCAGGTTTGGTCGGATTGTTGGACGAATGGGCAAGATCCTGGGCAACTGGCGAATCAGGTGCCTGGGACGCTATCGGCTGAGGATTGCTGGTTGATAGACCGTCATGCCTATGAACGATTCCAACTGAGGAGCCGTACGCGATCAGAATCAACAAGACGTAAGTCAACACACGCGAGAGCTGCGCGCGCTGGACTCTATGAAGTGATGATCTAAATCTTCCGCTCATGCGTTGTAGAAAATCTAAGCTCAAGTCAAGAAACTAGTCCTAAGTCGGTCTGATGTCAACCCATTCTTTCAACGTTGTCCTCAGAGGCCAGGCAAGGCGAAATAAAATGTCGCACCGCGATCGACTTCCGCCTCGGCCCATACACGGCCACCGTGACGTTCAATAATGCGACGGACTATTGAAAGGCCAATACCCGTGCCTTCGAACTCGTGCTGACTATGAAATCGCTGAAAGTCACCAAAGAGTTTTTCAGCTCTTTCCATATCAAATCCAGCGCCGTTATCGCGAACAAAATAAACCTTCTCCCCGGCTAACTGATCGCATCCGATCTCAATCACCGCCCGCTCACGTTTGCGCGTGAATTTCAAGGCGTTTGAGATGAGGTTAGTGAAGACCTGTTTGATCAGTGCCGGGTCGCCAAAGCATTCCGGTAATTCACCCACTATGAGTTCGACTTCTCGATCAGCAGTTTCACCACGCATATCCTCGATTACACGATTGGCGAGGACCAAGGTATCTACCTTTTCCTTTGCAAGTGTGTGCCGTCCCAAACGAGACAATCGCAGCAGATCGTCAATCAGCTGATTCATCTCGCGGGCGCTGGTCATCATCATGTCTAGAAGGTGGCGACCGTCATCTGACAATTCCGCTGCGTGATCTTCGAGGAGAATGTGGGAGAAGCCATTAATCGCCCGCAGCGGCGCGCGGAGATCATGTGAGACCGAAGCGGAGAAGGCTTCCAGTTCCCTGTTCGCGGCCCCGAGTTCCCTGTTAGCTGTTTCTAACTCGGCGGTTCGCTGATTCAAGGCCCGATCCAGTTCAGCGTTTTCTATGCGAAGTTGCCGAACAGCGAGCGCGCGGGAAAGGACAGGAAGGATCACGCTTACTTTGAAAGGCTTTAGGATGTAGTCGAGCGCGCCGGTCTTCATCGCTTCGACGGCCGTGGAAATTGTGCCTGCGCCGGTCATGATGATACCGACCAGATTCGGATCGATCTCCATTGCTCGGCGAAGCACGGTTATTCCATCCATCGCCGGCATCATTAAGTCCGTGAGAACCAGATCGAAATGCTGGTCCTGCAGCACTATGAGAGCGTCGTCGCCAGAGGTGACTCCAACCATCTCATAACCATGCACGCGCAGAGTCTCGCAGAGTGCCTGCATCTGCGGAACTTCATCATCCACAATCAGAATTCGAGCTAAGGGTTGGGCCATGATTCGGTAGGGCTCCCCGCTATACGGCCTTCCCGCAAAGCTTAGCGAGCGCTTCGCGAAGGTCGCGCAGCTTGGGCGGCTTGTTGAGCACCAGATCAACATGTGGCGGAACCTCGCCTTCGGTAACCAGTCGTTGGCCCCAACCGGTGAGAAGAATTATTGGCGTAGCCGGCGATGCGTGCTTGATCGCACTTGCGACCTGGCGGCCATCCACATAAGGCATACCCAGGTCGGTGATAACAATGGAGGGTGGCTCACCTGCGGAGATGGCCGCGCGGAATGTCTCAATTCCCTCCTGACCACCGTTGGCCGCAACTACTACATGACCGTCGGCTTCCAGAGCATCGCTCAACGATTTGAGCACCAGAGGATCGTCATCGATTAGCAGAATGCGCTGACTCTCCACCACAGGTGGCGAACTTGTGCCTGGTTTGGATTCAACATTCGCCGTTGTCGTCGCGCTGAAGGTCAAACGTACGGTCGTGCCCCGACCAACTGCGCTTTCGATTTCGACATTGGCACTGTGCCGCTCGGCCATCCCGTAGACCATGGCCAAACCCAGACCAGTCCCTCGTTCGCCCTTGGTGGTAAAGAATGGTTCCAGACAACGACGCTGCGTCTTCTCATCCATTCCAATCCCAGTGTCTGTCACTTCAATGTGGACGTAACGGCCGGTGGTAGAAGCCGTCGCGAATTGCAAAGTGTTTGCGCCGATCCGAGTGCGCACTGTCAAGGTGCCGCCGTTAGGCATAGCGTCAACGGCATTAAAGATCAAATTTGTCAGGGCCTCGCGAATTTCGTTTTCCGCTCCCATAACCAGCGGCAGGTCGGGAACGAGGTCGGCGACCAACTCAATCCCGGCACCCTGCTGCTGGGCCATGTCACGCCAACGTGCTCGCGTGAGTTCAGCTACCTGTTGAGCCATTGCATTCAAGTCGACGGGCGCGAGGGTCAGTTGTGGCTCGCGCTGCCGATAGAACTCTCGCAGCCGGGCCACGGTCGCGGCCACGTCGTCAATGGAGCGCTCGACAATCTTCAATGAAGCACGCGAGCGTTCGGAAAGGCTTGGGTCGTTCTCCAGAAGCGACTCGACGTAAAGACTCATCGGCGCCAGAGCGTTATTGATGTCATGAGCTATACCGCTGGCCATTTGTCCCACAGCGCGGAGACGCTCCTGTTGCATCACCACCTGCTGCGTGTTGCGCAGGTCATCGTAAGCTTGCTGCAAAGAGCTGTAGAGTTGCCCTTGATGGGCGGCAAGCGCGACATGTTCACTCAACTGCCTTAAGAACTCACACTCTCCGCTGCTAAAACCGTTGGCTTCTCTGCGGGCCGCCACCAGTACGCCGAAGGTCCTGCTCTCGACCAACAACGGCGCGATTACCAGCGAGCGGAGATTGGCATTCGCCAACCGTTGCGGGAATGGGAATTCCGACGCAGCGATGTCAGACTCATAAACAAGCTGGCCTTGCACGCAACGACCCAGACCATTCTCATCAATTGGAATGGGCGACTGCTCAGGCATGGCCATCAACATTGCCAATTCCTGGCTGCGCACTCCCACGCTAGCGACGGTTAGCGACTTACTGAATGCGTCATACAAACAGAGGCAACCAAAGTCAATCGGCAGGTCGTCTTCCAGCCGGCGAATCACTACCTGGAAAATGCTGCGCAAGTCCTGACGCTCGCCGATCGAACGCGTAATCTGTTGCAACAGGTCGAGCCGGACGAGTTGGGCGCGGATTTTGGTCTCTGCTTGCTTACGTTCGGTGACTTCAGCTGCCAGCGATTGGTTAGTGGTATTAAGTTCCTCCGTACGGCTCAGCACCCGTCCTTCCAATTCCTCATTGAGTTGTGCCAACTCTCGTTCTGCGCGCAGACGTTCCCGCATATCAGTCGACGCCAACTGCATCACTGACAGAAGCAGGATCAGGTAGCCGCCTACAAGACCGAGGTGCGCTACGATTGCCAATGAGTCGTGCGGCGAGCGTGAATAGAGCATGAAGACGTTGGCCGAAAACAACACTGCCGCCATCATCGCAAGAGGCGACAACAGTCGCTCGGTCGAACGCCACCGCCAACACATCAGGCCGACGATTGCCCATAGCGCGGGCCCCATCATCAACGCCGGACGTGTTACTCCCAACAGAGTGGGAGAAGTGTAAAGAGGCAAACTGCTAAAAAGCAGATAGAGAAACGGAGTGAGGGTAGCTAACAGGGCCGCAAGAGGCCAGGCGCTCCTCCATCGGCGGCGCATTTGCCAAACGGCACAGCCGATTCCGACCGGGAGCAAGTGCGCCGGTGGCGGCCAGGTTGTCGGTCGCAGAATATTCCCGGCTTGGCTTATGATGGCAAAGGCGATCGGCCATTCGACGCCAACAAGAGCATGGACGAACGCTAGCACCGCGGTGATCCCGAAACTGATGGCCAGCCATTTCGGAAACGGCGACTCAATCCGAATGCTCATGTCCCAGAACAAGAGCGCCAGAACGCCGGGCAAGAGATACATGCCGGTGTCCAACATGATGTGCATGTCGGCATAGTCCCGGCGTCCCGTATACAACACGACGGCCGCCGGGAGAACAAATACCAGCAGCGCAACGGCCAAACTCAATGAGAACCTTGGCCCACTAGCCTGCTTGTTGGTCTGGGATGGGGGATTCATATTTCATCCAACCAATTGGGGGCGAGGCGCGATTAAGAAAAACAGCTAAAGAAGTACACCGGCCCGAGCGAAACGTGTCGGTCTCCTCCTGATGCGAGGATTCAGACGCTTCTTACACGCGATAGTCACAGGGCGATGTACCTAACCGGCGGGGACGAGTGGTAGCATCTTAGCTGGTTGACTCGGAGGTGTACAGTTAGCCTCTAGTCTATTTCAGGCTTTGGCCACCTTTGGTATTCAGCCCGCTAGGCCAGTTGTTTATATTGAATCTTCTGAATGGCTTTGTCATCGAACAAAAAGGCGAGATCAAAGAAGCGTTCAGCTACGAGCGTCCACTAATCGAAGGCAGTCAGCGCGCTTTGGTCGAGTATGCGCTCGCCACCTATAGCGCAGACGCTGCGCTCCGCCTCATGACCGCCCAGGAAGAAGCCGATTTCTTACTTCATGGAGCGGAATTTTTCATGATTAAACTGAATGGTGGATCGTCTAACGCGGTTCACTGGTGACGAAAAACTCTTTGCTGCTGGCCAATTGCGTGGTCATTAGCCTGGGAGTAAACTGTCATCAACGCAGACGACGTCTTTGCCCCGCTCGATCTAGCCGTCGGCTGCTGCGGTTGCTCTTTCTCTGAAGTTCCGACTCATGGCTCGCCGCTATGTTACCGATCTCAGATTTTATTGAGACCAGTTCAACAAAGAATTGCTTTATGCCTGCCCTAGCAAGATCAAATGGTGAGAATTGCCGAGACGACCGAATCGCAAAATCGCAAGCCTGACCCCGTTCTTGATTTCTGTTGATTTCCCCACTGAAGACAGTTTTCTGTCACGGGCTCTTCGCGTCGCGTGGCATCTGATCAGTGGGACCGCCACAGTTTAAGTGTTCGTACTTTTTAGGCGGGCCGTATTCAACCCAGTCCAATTTTCCTCGCTGAATCCCGTATGTTATGCCGTCCTCGTCATTGACGTAGTACTCGACTCCGACCACATCACCGCCAACGACTTTCCTGAATTTCTTAGGATCTAGTTTCAGTTCTGCGAGTCGTTTCGGGTGTTTGGGCGAGAAGCTGATAGAGATCACCACGTTCTCGGGCACATCCCAGCCTCCCTTTCTGTCAGGCCTGCAAGGACCACCTGAATATTCGATGAATAAACTGCCGTGTTTAAGTTGATAAAGCGCAAAGTATGCCTCTTTGGTGTGCCCTAGCAAGCGCTCAACATCAGCCCTCGTGGATTTCAGAGGGTCAATCTGCGGCCAATCCTGGGCATGGACTGAATACGCCTGCGGCAATATCAGAAGTGTCCAAAACAAGGTCGGAAGTAAGCTTTTCATAAGTCATTCTCCGGTTACTGACCGACAATGCAATTTGAAGAGAGAATGGAAGTACTTGCTATTCACCTCCACATCGTCCGTCCGTGGTAGGGGATTTTCTGCACGCTCATCTGGGCTTACCAACGTGAAGATTGATCTGCCTAGAGTCCGGTCATCGTAGAGACCACCGTTCCGGGCCTGATGCATTAGTTCATTCACCACCGAAACCGCATATCCGTACTTGGTATGCTCGAGCTCCCTAGAATTATCAGGTGAAGAACGGGGCTGAATGTAGACTACCCGCTTACTTCCTTCAAAACCAGCTTCCCCCCCCGTGGTCTGATGCGAGACCCTTCAACTTAAAGCCAGCTTCGCGTTGTACGCGATCAAAAAGATCCAAAGCGTTATCAGAGAAAGCTTTGCCGTATTTTGCGGCCGCTCCGAGAAGCTTTTTGATGAAGTCAGCGCAGTCAGTCTTCGGATTGCTTAATACATCCGAGACTCGATCCCTCAAGTTTGACGGAAGCGGTAGCGTGTTCTGCGGAGCTCCGCCCACTGAAACCAGTCGGAAGGAGACCGTGGTAACGTCGTTGTAGGTCGCACCGGACCCTCCTTCGCCATCGCCACCTGGCCCCGGGTCCGGTTCGCGCGTTCGCGTTCCGGGAGGCCATAAGCGTGGAGGCGTGGGCGCTCGACCCGGCCTCGAGCTTGAGGTCTTTGTTCGAGTGGTGTTCACATCCATTACGAAAGCCATGCCCATACTCGCGAAGAAGTTGGCCGGCTGCTGATTGGAAATGATGGAGCCGATTGTGGCTGACCCATTACTGATTAGTCTCATTGCTGTATTGCAATTAATAGGCATGCCTTGGTCGGTGCAGGAAACACTCTGCGTTGTTCCGAATCCTGATCCTAACCCGCCGAAATTTGGTGAGAAGGGTGGATAAGCATTCGGCGGAGGGCCGCTGGGTACATGCTGCCAGGGGACATAGTTGCCGAGTGCATCATAAACGGGCTTGGTATCGGCCGCCTCGCTTAAGCCCAACGGATCGATGTGCGTCCAGAGTACCGAATTCGAACCGCCTATCGAAAATTGTACCGCCTTAAGCATCCCATCCACGTTGACGACGGTTTTCGTTTTATTTCCGGCGCTGTCCAACCTGGTCACCACGTCGTCCAACACCGACGAACGTATCATGTAGGCGGTTGTAGTAAAGGTACCTGTAGTCGACGCTTCACGGACCGGTTGCCCGTCGCCATCAAAGCCGGTGGTGTACGTTGCCACCGAGCTCGGACTGGTAGCCGTCTCTTGCACCTGGACCATCCGTCCGGCTGCGTCGTAGCTCCAATCGCGATACACGGTCTCGTTAAAGTTAAGGTCATAAGCAAGCGGACTGTGTTTCACCTGACCGCGTGATACGTCCAGGTCGGCCGCCGATTATTGGTGTACGTTGTGCTGTCCGAGGTTTGACTCTGGTAGTAGTAAGTACCAAAACGCGACTTTAGATTATTAAATTCATCGTGGGCATAAGTCTGATTCAACGGTAAGCCGCTGGATCCCATCCCTTTGTCGCTAATCAGCCGGCCAGCCTGATCGTAGCTGCGCGCGCGACTGAAATGGCGCGCGGTGTCGGGAAAACCAATATCCTGATTTCTGTCGTCCAGATCGGTCATCTGCTTCAAGCGACCGTCGTCGTAATACTGGAACTGCTCGCGCAGACCTGGCATGTCGTAGGCCAAAGGTCGCAGGCGCGCATCATAAGTTGTAGTGGCTGACTTACCATCGCCATAGGTAACGCTTTTCTGACTACCCCAGGCGCGATACTGAATGTTTGAAGTGCTTGAAGTGTAGTTGGACACGCCGCCGAAGCTTGAGCCAGTCACACTCTTCACACGGTTAGCTTCATCGAAGTTGTAGCCAATCTGGGCTCCAAAAGGGTCAGTAATGCTTTTCATCGCGCCGGCAAGGTTGTAACCGTAGCTGAGTGGATATGACCCGAGGCCGGTGATCATGCGCGTCTCCGATGTGAGGCGTGATAACTGATCATAGGCGTAGCTCATCGAGCCGAGCCCGTCAGACATTGAAGCGCGATTGCCGGCCGCGTCGTAAACGTAAGAGACGTTAGACGTCGTCGTGATTCCTATAGGCGCAGCATATGTGATCGCGGTAACCAGGCTGCGGCCGTTGTAGCTGAAGGTTTCAGACGCCCCGCGGGCATCTACAACCGACGAGGTTGTATCGTCGTCATTGTAGTTGTAAGTTCCATGATCGGTCGAAGCACCGTTATTTGGATCAATCTGCTGCTCGGGTGTATGTTTCGTCTTTAGCCGCCCGTGTCCATCATAGGTCAGCACCGAATCTTGATAGGTTGCGCTGCCCTCGGCTCCTGCGTATTGCCGCACGAGCGTCACCTGATCTCGAGCGTCATAGGTGTTCACAGTCGTAGCATACACACTAGGACCCTGCCAGTTGAAAGTTTCCGTCTTCGCGGTGCGTCCGAAGACATCTGCATAGATCTTCTGTTGCCGGCGCTTCGCCACGCCAGCATCAATCGTTCCCTCATCCGTGAGCGTGACCACTTCGCCGCCAGCACAGCCGCAGCCGCTGTAGCTTGCAGTTCTTGTCGTAAGGTCCGGATTCGTGGTGACTAGGGGACGTCCCTTCCAGTCATAAGTCTGTGTAGTGTAGAGCCAACCGGCGACGTCATCGCCGAACGGAGTTGATGAACTATTAACTTCCGTGGGATTTGACGCCTTCCAGACGCGCCCCATCACGTCATACAAAGTATTTACTCCGCGATAGCCACCGTTACTCCCGGGATGGTTACTTGCCGAATAGTATGGGCGACCCGCACCGTCGGTGAAGCTGATTGAATAGGCTTCGTCAGCCACATTGTTCACACTCGCATAACTCTGCACATAGTTCGCCCCATAGACGTATCGCGTGTAAGCGCTATTGATATTATTCGATACTTGCGAAAGGCGGCCAAGAGAGTCGTAGGTGATAAGTTGTTTGGGGGTTGTCTGGCCTGAATTTGGCGAAGGGGTTTGCTTCTCGGTGACTGCGCCAAAGTCAAAATTGTATTTTACGAACGACTGATAGTTATCTGGATCGGTACTACTTTTTCAATTACACGCTTGTGCGAGCAGCGAACGCAAATGAGCTAACTTATTGGTGCAACATCCTGCGGGCTGCCTACGCTCACGGACAGACTTCAATGGTGTTGGCGGTGCGCGAGATGGGCAAGACGCTATTTGAATCGTCCGAATACCTGGTAAGCGGTGGTGAGAGCACCCGATGGCGAATCGTCGCGCTCGAATGATGAAGTCTGCCCTGCGAGGATGAATCCACGCGCGAGCTACCAACGCTGCCTGGCGCAACTCCCGGGACACCAGTCGTTCCCGAATCACCAACCTTCAGCCCTCTACGCGGCTCTAGTGGCTTGCGACGTCCTCATAGAGTTGAAGGGATCGCCATCGGAGGCGCAACTAGACCCGCTTGCGGTTCCTCTTGTGGCCGGCTTCGCACTTCGTCGAGATTCGGCAAGTCCGGTGCGGGCGGAGCGGTCACCGGACGCACAGTGTCCCTAAGTTTTTGGAGCGTCGCCGCGGACGAGGATCTTGGAATGCTGACAGCGACCGTCGATAACAGCAGGGCAAAACAGGTCGTGAAGGCAAGATAATAACGGACGGAGTCTTTGCCGGAGCGAGAGGACGGGTACGTTATTAGAAACTCCCTAGTGTGGATGCTGGACCACAGGGTCCAACTGGATATCACAGGGAGTTGTTCACTGAACCCTGTGGGAGTAGCGAGCGTGCACGAGGAACTCGCGCGGTATCGAGGAAACGCCGCGATATTATTCCCGGCACATTTTAAGTGTCAATAGTTTTCTTGCTAGCGCATCAAATTCAACCCCTGCTTAAAGAGACCTTAGCGCATGCCCGGAACGGAACAACGCGGTGACACAATAGCGTAGTGACATGTCGCGTTGGGCAGTCTTGCGTTTCGAGTCTCATCGCGGCACCAATCGAGCTGGCGACACGAATGCTCGACTGCGCGGACAATTGAGCAAGCAATAGGTCTAGCAGAACCCAATACAACGTGAGAAATCTCCAGTAATTAGAAAGTCGATTCGTGTTTTGAAGAACGCAACGGCTACAAATAGCCAGCAATTGCTGAGGTTGAAGGATTCGAAAATCGATGCGCTATTCTTGGGCTGTTTTGAGGGACTCCAGGGACAGGAAGGACATCAGGGGCAACTGATCCGCGCTTGTTAAGCTTTACGATAAAAACATTTGTTGTGTAGACTGGACTTAACAGTTAGCGACGCCCGCTTGGCTCAGTGGTAGAGCACTCGCTTCACACGCGAGGGGTCAGAAGTTCGAATCTTCTAGCGGGCACCATTTTAACAGTTAAGCGGGCGACCCAACGGTGATTGGCTCGCCCGTTTCCGCTTCGCATGGCTCTGCGCTCGTGCCCGCACGAGAATCGCTGAACTCGGACACTTTCCAGCTAGCTCATTCAAAACAGAAACCCACGCCACCTCTCGGTGCGTGGGTTTCATTTAGCCGCTACCCCTTGAAATTTTCGGTGCTCGCGATCAAGAGCCTTGGTTTTTCAACTGCCTTGGTCTTTCACCCGCCCTAGTTTTTTCCCTTTTTGTCTCCGCTCTTTTTGTCGCCCTGATTGTTGTTGTTGTTTGGCGGCGGCCTCTCGCCTTTTGGGGTTACAACCACGGTGTTTGGCTGTTTTGGCGGACGTTCATCTTTCTTTTGGGCAAATGCGCCCGCCGCGAGAAAGCAGCCAATCGCCACCGCCATTGCTTTTTGTTTCAAGTCGAACATCGAGTTTCCTGTCCTCCTCATGCTTTTTAAGCGCGCATGGGAGGGAGAGTAAGAGATGCGCCGGCCTCAACGGAGCAAGTACGATGCCAGAAACATCAATCGGCTCAACACTCTAATCCACCTTGATTAGTCTGACCCAGACTCGTTCAACTCACTGCGACTCACACCGTTTCGCCAACATCAACACCGTATCGTGCAACCGCTAGCGTCGCAACGTCACGCTAAAAGTCCCCACGTTTCCACTGCCGTCAAAGGCCCGCAGACTGACCGTATGTTCACCGGACGCGAGCGCCGGCAGGTCTACAGAATATCGCTCGTGCCCGCTGTCGGCAATTCCATCGTCGGGAAACAATGGCGTCCAGGGCGCCCCATCAAGACTGAAGTCGCCCTTTCGGATCTTCCCGGTTGCGTCGTCCACTTCGAAAACTACGCGACCCGGTCCACTCGATTGCGGAGTCGTAACCACACGCAGAACCGGCGGCGTGTTATCGATGTCAACCGGTTCGCTCAGGCGTTCTCCTGATAGCGACTGCCCCATGGGATTATCGGGCGCGTCAGACGCGATGATCTTAACAATGTATCTGCCGTCCGCGAGCGTGGCGCCGTCGATTGTGTAAAAGTTGTCGCGCAGTTTGTCTTTCAACAATCGGAACGTAGTTTCGTTTAAGGGGCGATAGTAGATCGCGTATTCCAGAGTATCGCTATTTCGATCTTCGGCCTGCCACTGAAACGAGCGCGCGCCGCGCTGAAAAATCCGACGTGGTGGAACTTGAGCTACCGCGCCAAACAGCGACGGATCAAGTCCCGACGACTCCACGTTAGGGTCAATCTGAATTTGGGCAATTTGCTGCAGCCCAACTCCAATAGGCAACGAACTAATCGATAAAACTTCCGGGGCAACGTTACGCGGGAGATACGCGAGGCTCGCGTCTTCCATCCAGGTCTGACTTGCCGTGCCTCCGGATCGCAACGTAGCGCGCCATTGCACAAACCGGGCGCGCGGACTCGAGACCGCACTCCCATTCAGATCGCGATAGGCAGCGCTCCACTCGCTCCAGGTTGCGTCCGGCCGTTCGCCGTTTCCCGATCGTGTTTGCAACTCGACGTTGCCGTTGCCGCGCCACCAGATTCGGCCCCACGCAGCTGTTAGCTTCGCATCGCGAACCGGCGATTCATAGGAGCCCTCAGCAATCAACTCCTGCCCGAAGCGAAACAGTCTTCCCTGATTACTGGACGCGGCATATATCTGATTTCCCCGTGACAGAAACGAAGAAATCTGTCCTTCGCTCGATTGCAAGAGCAGCGTGTCGCGCCCGTCGTTGGTTACCGAATAGATGCGTCCCTTATCGGATGTTCCAATTAACACACTTCCCTGCTGCAATGCAGGCGCGATCGCAAAAGCCGTTATTGAAGGCGAACTCCAAACAACGTCGGCGCCACCGTCCGGCAGGATCCGAAATACTGCGCTGCGTGCAGTTGAAAGATCCGTTCGACTGCGCACCGTTTGTCCAGGTGTCTGAATCGGCACGCCGCTTTCGTCAATTGCAGTGATAGTAACCGACGTACTCGAGACACCCGCGCTTCCATCTGCAGTAGTGGGCACAGGTGCGGGAACAGTTTGTCCGCGGCTGCTGGCAGCAGCGTCACTGAGAGCGAGCGCGTAGATCGAACCATCGGCTGCCGGAGCTAGCGCGTGTATTTCACGCAGGTGAGCATCAAACAAAGCAAACGCTTTTCCCTCAGGAGAGATTCGCAAGACCAATCCGCCCGGGTCTGTTCCAGCGATCAAGTCTCCCTGCGCTGTCACTGCGAGCGAGATAACGTGTGTCTGATTCGTAGCAATCAAGAGCGACGACTCAGGCTTTGCGCCCGCTGCACGCACGCGATAGAGCTTGCCGTTATCACCAGTGCCAACTGCCAGCGATCCATCATTCAGGACAGCCAGCGACCAGATGTATTTGTCACCCGGATCAAAAAACACTTCAGCATGCCCGTCGGCAGTGATCCGATAGACTTTCCCATCCGGAGATGTTCCTGCATACAACGCACCATCCTTGCCAATCGCCAGGGCAGTCACATCCAATTCCGCAGCGTCGTAAAACAAAGCGCCCTGGCCACTCGAGGCGACCTTGTAGATCTTGCCATCGTGACCGGTGCCAAGATACACATTCCCCTGAGTGTCGACTGCGCCGGCCCAAACAAACGCCTGCTCGGTGTTATAGATTTCGGTCAGGCGCGGCGCCAGCATCAACATGCCGGTGTCGCTGATCGAGACCCCGCGCGCATCGCCCTTTAACAAATCAGCTCGCCCACTCGTTTCCCAGATCACCGGTTGGCCCGCATAAGCGCCGCCAGCCGACACCGCAAGCAGCAGACTTGCCACGAAGGCGCTGAAAGGTTTTCCCGGATGTTCTCGTCGTTTGGCTTTAAGCATATTGTGGTTTTTAGTTTCCTATGTATTTCGCGTACAGCGATCGAGCAGTTGTGATCTCGCTCGTGCCTCTAATAATCGAACGTGCGTCTTGAAAAACCGTCAACTCAAATTCTCCAGTGCGAAAGCGTAGCAGGTAATCATTAAATTTCACTTCGCCGGTAAGCCGGAGTCTGGCGGCAAGTTCACCAAAGTCCAGGCGTGTTGCCTGCGCGGGCGAAATCTGCACCGCATCCCTGCCACACAAGACAGCGGCAAAGTCAGCGGCGACGGCGTCCAGCGTCTCAAACCGTCCCAGACCACAAGTCGGACAATCGGGCGCCGGTGGGCCCGGATTAATCTTTCGCCATTCATTTCGCCAAACATCAAACTGCATCAACGCGCCATGCAGGGCTTTAGTTTGGCGGGTCAACAGCTTTAGCGCCTCGGCAACTTGCACGGCCGCCACGATACTGATGACCGGCATAATCACGCCGGCCGTATCACACGTGGGAGCGCTGGCTGCGGGTGGCGCTTCATCAAATACGCAACGCAAACAGGGTGTTTGATGCGGCCTCACGGTCATTGTTACGCCGTAAGATCCGACTGCGGCGCCATAAATCCAATTGATCTGGTGCTTGACGCAGGCGTCGTTGATCAAATATCGCGTGGCAAAATTGTCTGTGCCGTCCAACACCACGTCGCAATCGTCAATGAGTCGCTCGATATTCGAATGGTTGACGTCGGCGATCTCAGGTTCAACTTCGACCTCCTGGTTCAACTCATGAATGTGATTGGCGGCCGCAACTGCTTTGGGGATTCGTTCAATAGCATCGCGCTCCGTGAACATTGTTTGACGCTGAAGATTTGACGCTTCAACAAAATCACGATCGACGATTCTTAGCTTCCCGACTCCTGCTCGCGCCAGGCTTTCGGCATGCGCAGAACCCAACGCCCCACAACCAATTATCAGAGCGCGCGATTCCAGTAAGCGCTGTTGGCCTTCCTTGCCAATTCCACTGAACAGGATTTGCCGGCTGTAGCGTTCGTTCATCTTGTTTTCTCAAGTCCTCGCTCAGCAGCCCTCAGCATTACATCCTGCCCCGGCGCTTCGTCCGTCCACAATTTGAACTGTTCGGCTGCCTGCGCGGCCAGCATCGCCAAACCACCCAGCGTCTTGCATCCTGCCTGACGAGCCTCACGTAAAAACTTAGTCTCAGTTGGATTGTAAACTAAGTCGTACACCAATCGAGCACCACGAAGACGAGATGCAGTTACTGGCGTCTCATCCTCAAACTGTCCGAGAGTCCCCAGTGGCGTCGCGTTAACCACTACATCAAATCCAGCGAAATCGGCATTTGGCAATAGCGTCGACTTGATGTTGAAGCGCGCGGCCAGCTCGTTGCCTTTTGCTGCCTCGCGTGCAACGAGCGTCGTCTGAGCGCCGGCTGCATTCAAACTCCATAACGCCGCGCTCGCCGCGCCTCCAGTTCCGATGACCGCACAACGCGCGTCACGCAAATCTCCAAACGCTTCTGCAAGTGGTTTGATAAAGCCGGACGCGTCGGTGTTATGCCCGTGCAGCGAATTGCCCTCGATGACGATGGTGTTAACAGCGCCAATTGCCTGCGCAGCCGGCTCGATCGAATCAAGCTGATCCAATATGGAGAACTTATGTGGAGCGGTCACACTTAACCCGTGAACGTTCCAATCAAGTTCGCGAGTGTGCGGGTGAATCAAACGCTTGATGAACGTCTTGATGTCGCCAGTCTCGAAGGGAAGGTACACCGCGTTTATTCCTGCAGCCGCAAACGCTGCGTTGTGCATTCGCGGAGAGAGGGAATGGGAAACGGGTTGTCCTACCAGCCCAAAGATCTGAGTGCACCGGTCAATTTTCTCGATCCTATAGATTTCGTGTAGTTCACTAACGGACAGTTGGCCGGGAGCGGTTGCGGTTTCACGATCCAATGACGCGTAGGTGAGAAAAGCACCGCGCGACGGTCCGAGAATACGAGTGGCCACGCCAGCTATGCCCATCGCGATCGCGATGATCTCTCGACCATCTTCGTGCGCGCGTTGGAGCAGTTGAAAGATTTGAAGACAATCGATCGCATCTTGGGCTTGCACGGCAATCTTCAAGACCCGTGCCGGCGTGCGGCTCATCCGTTCATAAATTTGATCGAGCTTCACCGGCAGTCCGGCAAAATCGTGGTGAGAACAAATTGTGCGACTCCAGTCGATCGGCAATGACGCTGAAGCGTCCACCGCTTGGAATTTCTCAGCAAGATCGAGTTCAACGTCAAAAAAACTTCCGGAGAAAATTGCGGATGACCAAAACGCCTCGCGCGTGGCGTCATCAAGGGCGCGCCGCCCGCCTGCTTGTGAAGGCCGGAAAGTGAGGATCGATTGGCAAGCCGCATTTTGAAGGAGTTTGCTGATCGCCCCAGCTCCGGTTTCAAGCTCGGGCGGATCCAAACAGTCCAGCCGCACCTCAATCAGATCTGTGACTTCCGCTGCCGACGCAATCGCTTGAGCGAGCGCGGCAATAGTCTGTTCACAAAGTGAAATGCAAACAAGTGGCTTGTGCGAAGAGTCCATTAACGAAACTGCGGAGTGATTCTTTGGGAGGCAGTCTTATTCGTCGAGATGTCGCGTTGGCGCTTCTGGGCCGAGATGCCGAGTCGTTCCTTCGGTCACGCTGGGTACCGGTGCTCTCAATTCTCCGGTTCGCGGTGCACTTGTTCCGCCCAACGCCGGAGCTGACGATTTATTAGCTTGATTGGGAAAGTATGATCCCGCGGTGCCCGTCGGCAACATATTCCCGGGTTGGTTTCGCCGTGCCGCGACAATCGATGCGACGCCTTTTCCGAGAGTGGAGAATCCGGGGAAGAACATGCTCCAGCCCCAAAAAATGCCCCCCGGAAACCGAGACATGATGGCAATTCCGGCGATAATGAAGCCGAGCCCGATGAAGAGGTTCATGATGCCCTTCTCAAGGCTTGGCTCAACTTCTCTTCGTCTGCGACGACGACTCGAACGCGAGTCTTCAGGCTCGGGCGCTTGAGGCAACTGTCCCGAGAGCGCCTGTGGAATGAGGCTGATGTTAGCCCCGCAGACGCGGCAAAAGCTGGCGCCATCAAGATTCTGAGCTGCACAATTAGGACAGAACATTCCCGCCTCCAATCAACTTCCCACCAACATTCGCCTCGACCCTAACGTTTCAATTTACCCGCAGTTCGCTGACGCAGCGCTTCATAAAGGATAACGCCTGCGGCTACTGATACATTGAGAGATTCTATCCGCCCGCGCAGAGGAATACGAACTAATGCGTCGCAACGTTCCCGCACTAAGCGATGCAAGCCACTTCCCTCACCGCCAAGGAACAGGGCGCTGGGCACAGTCCAATCCCAGTCGGTGTAGTCTGAAGTGCCATCAGCCGCGGCGCCAATCACCCAGATGTTACGTTGTTTTAACTGCTCCATCAATTGAACCAGGTTTGTTACACGCGCTACAGAAACGTGCTCCAGTGCGCCCGCCGCAGCCTTTGCTACCGTTGCTGTCAAGCCAACCGCTCGCCGCTCAGGAATGAACACTCCACCAACTCCGGCACACTCAGCCGTGCGCAGGATTGCGCCCAGGTTGCGCGGATCTTCGACAGCGTCCAAGCCCAACGCGAGGGGCGGTTCAGCGGTACCGACTTGTGCGCCCAATTCATCAAGCAACTCGTCGGGGTCGCGATAAGTTGCGGCGGCTGTCCTGGCAATAACACCCTGGTGAGTTACTCCCGGCAGTGTGCGATCAAGTGAAAACTTCGGCGCGCGATGCACTGGCACTCGAGCTTGCTTTGCTAAATCGAGTAACTCCCGCAGACGTTCGTGCCTGGCGCCTTCAGCGATCGTGATCTGTTCGAGTCTGTTGTTACTGGCGCGGAGAGCTTCGAGCACCGGAACGAGACCGTAGATGTGGTTAGTGTCGCCAGCCGGGCCGGAACGATAGAGGTCAGAGTCCCTGGGTGGATCAAATCGCGCAGCAGCAGTTGCCGCCGAATGGGTCTTGGGTCGAGACGGCTTGCGCGTCGTCATCAATTGTCTCCCGACTCTCGGGGCGCATGTTGCTGGTCGGATTGGCGGGCAGCGTTCGTCAAAAGATAATGACGAAGTCGCGAGTAGCGTGAGAATTGTATTTCGTTGGTCCGCTCCACGACGCTGCCAATACTGTATTTCCCGGGACCATCCCGACGCCACCCGCTCGACTCATTTTGCTGGTCCGAAGGCCAAACCGGTTCGAGAGACTTGCGCAACGAATTAAACGAATCGTCATATGCCGCATGCGGTGAATTTTCACGAAACTGCTGCAGCAACTTTGTCATGTTCTCACCTGCCAGGAGAGCTTTGCTCGGACCCAAACAGGAAAAGTCAAAACTATTAGCGGCGATGCGATAAGGCGTTGGCTGTTGTCGAACATAAAAATCGACAACTGTTTCGTCGGTCATGAATTCACTGGAATCCAGTATGCTGTTCTCCGCTCTGGAACCCTTCCGTTCTTTTAACTCTACCCGTTTGACGATCAGTCGCCCGACAACCAACAACTCAACGCCTGCCCAGGCGATTTGCACGAATGGTTCTTCCGGAGTTTTGTAAGCGAAGATTCCCACTTGATCGATCTCAAGAGCGCGCACTTTTACTACACCCGCCGCATCTGTTCCAGGTTCAGCTTCTGGCATAATCGTTGAGGTGATTCCGAGTAATCCCAGTCGACGCTGAACTAACTGTGCTTCATCAATTGTTGCCGCGCGAGCGAGTGGCAAAGGCGTTACAGTAGTTAGGATTCGACTAAGATCTTCCGACCGCAACCGCAAAAGATCGGAGGCCTCGGCCAAAGCTGCGGGAGTTAGATTTGCCGCCGGAGGCAGAAGGATGTTGTTATACCCCTGTTCCCATTTCTCCAACGGCCTAAGCGCTGGCTTTTGCAGGGCGACAGTGGTTTCATCGTGAGGCAAAGTTTCACCGCAATAGAGGCAGTTGACGCGAGTAGGCGGATTCGCCCGCAGGCATTCGTCACATCGCAACATCTGATCAGGTGAGAAAGGAGCTGGCGCAGAAATCTCCGGCTCGTCGTTCGACCAAATAGGAAGCGGAACGTTTTCGTTATCTTTGTGCAACAACTCCTCCAGGACTGTGAATTATACGACGCCCTAAAGTTTTCTATCTAACTTTTAGTCCATGGCAATCGAGAAGAACATAATTAAGGTTGCGCGCCGTTTCAGATTCGTTGCGATTCTCTCAGCGCTGCTGCTCAGTGCTTGTGCCGCCTTGCAGCCGCCGAGCGCTACTGGCCCACGTGGGAGCGAGTCAAACTATCCAGTTCTCCTTATCGAGGACACTCAACGGAAAGAAGCAACTCTCGCGGCCCTAAACCGGCTCGGGCAGTCGACACAGTCGAGCGGATCAGAACCACAACTTCAGCAAGTGACCGGAACCATTCTTAGTCTCCCCGCCAACGCAAGCGGTGCTCTCTATCTGCCGAAGCTGGGCGCGGCAGCTACAATGACTGAGGAAGAAACTCGAGAGTCACTGCGCCGGTTCATCAGAGTATGGCAGGAGCTCATCGGCTCCGACCCTGCCAAACTTTCTCTTATCGAACGAACAGATCAGCCTGACGGATCGAAGTTGGCCGCCTACGAACAACGTCCTTTTCGTTACCCGATTCGGGGAAACTACGGCAAGCTGCAAATCGTCTTCACGAATGATCGCCGCGTCGTAAACCTCAGCAGTACTTGCATTCCGGACGCCGACCGAATCCAAAGCTCTCTTTCAGCTCTTAACACGCGTCCCAAAGCAGAAGACGCCATTCAACAACTCAGAACCAAGGGTCTCGTGTATCTGGACGCGAACGGAAACGAGCAAACGTTCACCATCGGGACGTCCACCAATATCAGTGCGCGGCAGATGACAATTTACGTTCTCCCAGCAAAAAACCGGCCCGAAGCGTTGGAGTTTCATCTCGCCTGGGAAATCGAGCTAACCAACGCTCCCGTCAAGCTGGCTTACGTCGATGCCCTCACCGGCGAGACTGTGGCCACTGAAATTGCGTGAAACCCGGCAACTCCCGCAAGTCGTCTGCTTGACCAATCACCCACAAAAAAGCATCCTAGACTGGATATATTAATACCTTTTTGGAGTCGGCTATCAGATGAATAATATTGATCCTACACAGAATATTTCCTGGCAACTGGGGCATCGGGGCCGAGTGGCGGTCTTCATTGACGGCAATAATCTCTTTCATGCGGCCCGCTTTCACAATATTGATATCGACTACAATAAACTCCTCCGGGTGCTACTCGGCGACGGTCGACTGCTTCGCGCTTTTTTCTATACCGGCGTTGACGTAGGGGCCGAAAGGCAACAGGGTTTTCTGCTGTGGATGAGACGAAATGGCTTTCGCGTAATTCAAAAGGAATTGAAAACGTTTTACGATGGCACTCGCAAGGCAAACCTTGATGTGGAGATTGCGGTCGACATGTTGTCACTTGCCGGTCGTTATGATACCGCCGTCCTGGTATCCGGTGACGAAGACTTCGTTTACGCAGTGAATGCGGTAGCCTACAAGGGTTGCCGAGTCGAAGTCGCAGGCTTCCGTTCAAACACGGCGCCAAAGTTAATCGACGTTGCTGACTATTTTATCGATCTCGGCGAAATAGCGGATCGGGTCCGCAAGGATGCCATTCATGGCCACCGTTATGAAATTCATGAGCAGCAACCCACTCAATACCTGCACGAACAAATTCAGATTCAGGAAGCCAGCGACGGTTTTCAATCAGCCCTGCGCGTTGTGCTGGAGACAACGATTGAGGAGGAGGCCGAACAGTTTGGCGCTGCTGCGGAGTTTATTCGTGTTACTGACGAGCACTGAATTTCGGCAACTTGATTATTCATGAAGTTGTTTACTATCGAAGAAGCGAACGCACTCCTGCCATCGGTGCGCGAGATCCTGACAAGAATACAGCGGTCTCGCCGGCGGCTCACCAGCCTTCGTAGCCACGCAAAGTTGGCCGCGGAAGGTGCGGAACAGGGCGGCGGCGGAATGGTAGGTGGTTCATTCTATGCGATTGTTCTGAATGACTTCACGAAAGAGATGTCGGAACTAGAGGATCTAGGGGTGCAGTTAAAGGATTTCGACCGCGGCCTGGTAGATTTCCCCTCGCTTCGCGACGGACGCGTAGTGCTCCTCTGTTGGCAATTGGGCGAAGGTGACGAGCTCAAGTGGTGGCACGACATGGAAGGCGGATTCGGTGGCCGCACTCCTCTTTAGACTTTTCCACAGGGCCCAGCCTCGCTGACCACTTCCTTGCCCACTCGGACAACCCCAACGCCTCTTATATTTTCTGGTTGACCACTTAAAGTAGTTCCTGATACCATGCCGCCCGACTACGCAGGAGCCTGGCCGGTTTTCAGTCAGTCAAATTAATCCGCGCTCAGACCATTCCCAACGGAGGCAAGCTTGGTATGCGATGTCCCGCGTGCGGAGCCCGTTACGAGAACGCGTCTGTGAGATGCCGGGATTGTGGTGCGCTCCAGATTCAAAGCGCAGCCGATACGGCCGGGCAAACTCCGCCCAATCAAAGAGTTGACATGAAAGAAACCACGCCTCCGAACAAGAATCCGAACAGATCCACGGCAAGACGGAGCAATCCTTCATTGATCGAGTTTCCTGGTGTAAATCGGAGCGTATTGCCCGAATGGCGCAAGGAATTAGGCGAACGAGTGCGCGAAGCTCAGGAAAAACGGGCACAAAAAGCAATGGCGGAAGCCGCCGAGATTGGTCCGCTGTTCAGTGAACTCGAAGGTAAGCCCGCCCCCATGCTGGAACTCTTGCCGCAAACCGAAGTGACGCCGATGAATCCGCTGGTAGTGGCAGCTTTACGACGAATTGAACGAGCGCATTCCCAGCCGGGGAGTAATGCAGTTACCGCAACCGCACTTGCTTACGAGGAGCACCCGACAGTGAACCTTGATCCTATCCCGACACACGATGCCATTGACGAGCCTGTTTTGAAGCCTGAACGCGTGCACAACCTCGCCGTCGTTCCAGCTCTTGAAGTGATCACGCTGGCTCCTGAGGTTACGGAGGCGGAGGCGCCGCCGCAGGAGAGACCAAAGCCCAGACGAGTGATTGGTGAACAAGACGATCCGGCCCTTAACTACCTCGATTCTATTCCAACAACGATGAGAGTTGATCGACGAGGCTATGAGTCTGCGCCTCTCTTCCGACGAATTGTTAGCGCCCTGGTGGATCTCCTGGTGGTCGGATTGATTTCCTCGCCGTTACTGGCGCTTACAGGGTTAACAAAAGTCGCGTGGCAGAATCCTCGCGTGATCGCGTTTGCTGCTGGGAGCTTCTTGGTAATTGGTTTTCTATATCTGACGATTAGCGTGGCCTTCACCGGCCGAACCTTGGGCATGAAGCTTTTGTCTCTGCGGGTGGTAGATGCGCGAACGGGGCTTATTCCGACTGGCAGCCAATCTGCTGGGCGGTCAGTTGTCTACTTACTCACCTTGGCTGCGGCCGGCGTCGCTCTAATGTACACGTTCATCAACCGTGAGAAACATACAGCCCATGATCGCTTCACGCGTACCTCAGTAATTCGAGCGTAACGCCTTTTTATCGTCTAGAATCGGCGCTCTTTGGCTTGAGCAGGGCTTTTTGTTTGAACGCGAGTGAGCCAGATAGGCAACGAAGGTAGAACGTGGACGAAGCAACGCTGAACGAGATCGTTAACGAGTTACAGGAGTTGTTGCCCGGACGATTCCTCGGCCGGGTTTTTCAGTTATCTGCCTTTTCGCTGGCGATTGATTTTGGTCTCAGAGAAAAGGGTTGTCTATTCATCAGTATCGAACCTGCCACGCCCCGGCTGTACTTGGTCCAACGAACAACTCGCGAATTGGAGAAAACAGCGGTCGCTCTCTCGTCGTTTGTTCAAGGAATCCGCTCGCACCTTGGTAGTGGCGCGCTGCTATCGCTCGCGAAAGATGAAAACGAACGCGTGGTTAGATTTTTCTTTTCTGTTAGTGATGAGCTCGGCGATTCCCAGAATCAGATTCTGGTCGCTCAACTCACGGGGCGTTCAGCAAATCTGTTTTTGCTTGGTTCTGAGGGCACGATCAAGCAAGCGTGGCGGAATCCACAAGGAGAAGGCCAACAAGTAGGTGAGTTGTACGCGCCGCCAAAGTCGCAGACGAAACCTATCGCTACGCGTCCGAAGGCCCAGGCTGAAACGCTGATTACGCGACAAACGGCCGCTAGTTATTCGGCTGCCGCCGACGAATATTATCGCCAGCTCGCAAACGCGCATGAATTTGACAGTTTGGCGGGAAGTCATTTGGCCAGGCTGCGCAAGGAGATATCGCGACGAAAAAAACTACAGACGAATCTCAGAAAAGACCTGGCCGCGCACGGTAATCCTGACGAACATAAGCGAGCCGGCGATCTATTGCTCGCGAATGTCGCCACCGCCAGTCGGGCCGGTAACAAAGTAAGCCTGACTGATTACTACGCAGAAGGCGCGCCTAGTGTTGAGCTTGAGGTCGATGAAAACCTGACCCTGCCCGAAGCAGCCGGCGCTTATTTTTCCCGCTACACGAAAGCCAAGCGGGCAGTGTCCGAGATTGCCGCAAGGCTGGATCAACTCGACGTCGAACTGACAGCGATGGGCGAGAAACTGCTAAGACTTGAAGCTGCGATCGCCAGCCGTGACCTGGCAGCGCTCGGCGAGTTTGAAGAACAGAAAGCTGGTTCGCGGTTACCCATTAAAAAGCAAAAAGCGTCGCCGACCCTGCCGGGTATGCGACGCTACCTGTCGTCTGACGGATATGAAGTGCTGGTCGGTAGGTCAGCGCGGGATAACGACCAAATAACCTTTCACGTCGCGAAGCCGAATGATCTTTGGCTCCACGCCGGCGATTACCCTGGATCGCATGTCATCGTGCGAAACTCAAGCCGGGAAGATATTCCTCATCGCACAATAATTGAAGCGGCACAGTTGGCTGCGAAATTCAGCCAGGCCAGCAACGACTCGAAGGTCAGCATCCACTACACGCGTCGTAAGTTTCTGACGAAACCAAAAGGTTCGGCGCCCGGCCTGGTGCGGCTGTCCAGGTTCAAGACAATTACCGTCGAACCCGGCGAAAATCTCGAGCGCGTGAAGTGAGCAGTAAGTCGTCAGTAGCAGTAGTAAGCTCGACACTAAATCTCCGTCGCTGCCTACTGCTGACTGCTTACTTATAGCGGTACGTTATCCTGCCTCGCGACAAATCGTACGGCGACATTTCAACGCTTACGCGATCACCAACCAGAATGCGAATTCTGTTTTTGCGCATTTTGCCTGACACCGCGGCGAGCACTACGTGCTGCGTGTTGTCGAGTTGTACTTTGAAGAATGCATTGGGCTGCTTGTCAATAATGGTGCCCTCCGCCGGAATCAAATCATCTCTAGCCAAATAGTTTTCTCCTTTTAAGAGCAGTGATGAGTACTGAGTTTGAGTGACGAGTAAGAGCTGTCTTGTTCAGCACTCGGTACTCATCACTCAGCACTTCTCGTTATTACCTGCTTGCGCGTCGCGGTCGGAACGAACGAGTGAACGTTGCGCGTGGCGGTGTCGCCCGTGCAAACGGCTTACTCGCCGTTTCACTCTTCCTGCCGCCGAAGTCCGGCAGCACTACCCGCGCTACCGTCTGTCCGGTCAAGCGCTCAATCGCGCGCATCGATACTTCATCAACGGGTGTAACTATTGTGATCGCGCGACCTGAATTGCCCGCTCGGCCAGTACGGCCAATACGATGCACATAATCTTCAGGCGCCGCGGGCACGTCGTAGTTAATAACATGCGAAACGGAATCAACGTCCAGACCGCGTGCGGCGATGTCGGTCGCAACCAGGACGCGCGTGCGACCATCGCGGAAACCGCGCAGAGCCGCTTCCCGCTGTGGCTGCGTTCGATCAGAGTGAATCCGATTGACGCTGTGTTCACGCGCCGAAAGAATGTGCGACAAGCGCTCGGCGCCCCGTCGGGTGCGAGTAAACACCAGCACTCGCTCAAACTTTTCACGTTCGAGCAGATCCAGAAGCAACGCCGTTTTCGATTCCTGTGCTACCGGATAGGCAGTCTGCTCAACCATGGTTGCGGCTTGACCGCGCGGGCTGACTTCAATCAGCTTCGGTTCTTTCATAGTGGTGCGCGCCAGCTTTTCAATCTCGGCAGACATCGTCGCTGAAAACAGCAGCGTTTGCTTCTTGGCCGGCACCAGGGAAAGGATACGGCGAATCGCCGGCAAAAATCCCATGTCCAGCATGCGATCGGCTTCGTCCAAAACGAGAACTTCAACGCCGGAAAGATTGATTGCGCCGCGCTCAGCGAGATCAAGCAGACGTCCTGGCGTGGCGATAACGATCGCCGCGCCGCGTCGCAGATCTGCGATTTGCGTGCGAATGTTGGCACCCCCGATCACAGTGACGCCACGATTGGCCTTCACGCGATTGAGTTCGCCATAGTTTTTTTGAATCTGCATTGCCAGCTCGCGCGTGGGCGCCAGCACCAGAACGCGCACGCCGGGCCGCGCCTTCTCGGTCATTCGTTGAATAATGGGGAGCAGAAATGCGGCTGTCTTGCCTGTGCCGGTTTCAGCACAGCCGATAAGATCATGGCCGCTCAGGACGACGGGGATGCCCTGTTCCTGGATCGGGGTTGGTTCGGTGTATCCGAGAGATTCGCAGCTTCGCACTTGTGCGTCCGCCAATCCCAGTTGAGAAAAATTCATAGATTTCTTTTGCGACGTCACGTTCGTCGGTCGTCGCATTCCTTTTTACTGATGATGAGCAACAACGCTCATCGCTGAAAAGTTGTGTTCACTACTCTGTGCGTCCTCTGTGACTCTGTGTCTCTGTGGTTAGTCTTTGAAAAAACGTCACCACCGAGACACAGAGAGCACCGAGGCTGCACTGAGAACTACTGCAAGGTGCTTACCAGCGTGGCTCGCGATTGCCGCCGCCACCGCCGCCGCCGCCGTACCCGCCGCCGCCGCCGCGATTACCACCGTAACCACCGCCGCCGCCACGACCACCGCCGCCACCGCCGCCAAAGCCACGACCGCCGCCACCGCCGCGATTCTCGCGGGGCTTGGCTTCGTTGACGTTCAGCGCACGACCATTGACTTCCTTGCCGTTAAATTGAGCGATAGCTGCCTCGCCCTCTTCCTTGCTGGACATTTCGACAAAGCCAAAGCCGCGTGAGCGCCCAGTGTCGCGGTCTTCCACGACGCTTGCCGATTCAACCGTGCCAGCTGAGGCAAAAAGCTCCTGCAGATCCTGGCTGGTGGTCGCAAACGCGAGATTTCCTACGTAAAGTTTCATAGACATAAAGATGTACCTTTCCCCTTGTGGGGATAAAAGAAGCTGCGAATCGGATTGGCTTCGGTCGAACGGTAGGAGCGAAGGGCCGGTTTTCGGATGCTCTGAGAGCGCTTCTGAGTTGAAATCAGCCTGCTCTCGAACTATCCAAAACGCCAGCGCTAACTATCTTTATGCGCGGGGCGCATCACCGTCGATGCGCGAGAGAAGGATTAACCGTGCGTCACTATGCACTATT